>NZ_JAJGSX010000002.1 GCF_021245725.1 Pseudonocardia sp. TRM90224
GAAGACACGCTGGAGCGAGAACGGCGAGCGCGGGCCGCGAGCACACCTCGCCCGAGAGCGTAAGCGGGCTCCGCGCACCCGCCAGAGCCCGTTGACCCTTGCTGCCTTCCGGCCCTGGGGGAGTTCACAGGATGGACGCCGCGCGGAGCCCGTGGATGAGTGTAGTCCCCCGGCAGACCGCGGGATCGACCCGGCTATGCTCGTCGACGGAGGATTCGCCTAGTGGCCTATGGCGCACGCTTGGAAAGCGTGTTGGGTTCACGCCCTCGCGGGTTCGAATCCCGCATCCTCCGCCAGCGTCACCAGCACAAACGCCCGGTCGGTCGCTCTCGCGGTCGGCCGGGCGTCGGTGCGTTCAGCGCAGGTCGAACAGCCGCCCGTAACCGGTCACCGTGCCGGGCCCGGCACCGGCCGCCGACAGCATCGCCCAGAGCAGCACCTGGTTGGCCGTCAGCACCGGCCGGCCCAGCTGCGCCTCCAGCGCGTCGATGACGCCCACGGCGCGGAACCCGTTCCCGCCGATCACCACGGCATCCGCGGTGTCCGGCACGGTCCGCACGGCCCAGCTGTGCAGATCCCCGGGCCGGATGCTGCGCTGGTCGCTCGGCAGTGGGCAGGACGCCGCGAGAACGACGTCGAACCCCGCGGCCCGGTAGTAGTCGTGCCCGAGCTCGTTGAGCGCGACGTCGAACCATGGCGGGTGGACGGCCGCGACCCGTTCCACCCCGAACGCGCGCAACGCCGTCGCCGCCGCTGCGCAGGTCGTGACCACCGGGATCCCGTCCGTCCGCGCGCTGAGCCGCTCGACCATCGCCGCTTCGCCCCTCGCCCCGACGACGTAGGCCGAGCTGGTGAACCCGAAGCCGATGGCGCTCAGCGGGGCGGCGCCGAGCAGGGCGACGGCGTCGTCGATCCCGGGCGGTTCGACGAAAGCGCGCACGGGCGCCAGCGGGATCGTCGGGTCCATCACGCCACCCGGCCCCATCGCACCGAACGGGACCCTGGCGGCGTGGATGCCGACGTCTGCCGGCGCCATGGCCCGCAGCTCGGACTCCGGGCCGACGTCCGCGTGCGGGGTCAGCACACCCAGCCGCCACGTCACGTCCCAGCCGTCCACATGCCACATGACAGCCTCCCGCCTACCACCTCGGAGTTCGTGGCGGCTGCATTACGTCTGAGGTCATCGACCGGCGCCCGCACCGCGGCAAAACTGGTCGCATGAACACCAGGGAGACCGTCGACGAGCTGCTCCGCCGTGTCGCTGCGGGCGATCCGGAGCAGATCGCCGAGATGTACGCCGACCACGTGACCTGGATGGTGAACTGGCCCGAGGGCGACTACTCGCAGACCACCCCGTGGATCCGGCACCGCTCGACCCGCTCCGGGATGGCCGACCACTTCCGGCTCCTCGCCGAGAACCACGTGCCGGACGAGAGCTCCGCGGTCGTCAGCACCGTGCTCGTCGACGGGGCCGACGCCGTGGTGATGGGCGAGCTCCACTACACCGCCAAGCCGACCGGCCGCCGCTACGTGGCGGCGTTCGCCCTGCACGTGACGGTCGAGGACGGGCTGGTCACGCGCCACCACATCTACGAGGACAGCCTCGCCGTGGCCGGCGCGTTCGCCCGCCCGTAACCGTCGACAACGACGTTTTGGCTGTTGTTAGCGCTAACAAAGCGCCAGAACGTCGTTGTCGACGTCGTGGTCAGACCGGTCACCATCACGGCCACGACGCTCGATCGCCACTACTGTTTGAAGAAGGTCCGCGGTTGCGGTCACCTCCGGACGAGTGCGTCGTACCCGGCACGCCAAGACGACGCCCACCGGAGGTGTGTCGTGGCATGGATCGCACTGATCGTCTCGGGCGTGCTGGAGACCGTCTGGGCCAGCGCGTTGAGCCGTTCGGAAGGCTTCACGAAACCGCTGCCCACCGCGGTCTTCGGCGTGGCGCTCGTGCTCAGCATGCTCGGGCTGGCGTTCGCGCTGCGCGAGATCCCGGTCGGCACCGGGTACGCGATCTGGGTCGGGATCGGGGCCGTCGGCACCGCCGCGTACGGGATGGCGGTCCTCGGCGAACCGGCCACCACGGCCCGGATGCTCTGCCTCGTTGCGATCGTGGCCGGCGTCGCGGGCCTGAAGTTCCTGCATTGAGGTGAAGTAGCGAGTTCGATGCTTCGAGGCCGGTCCCGCGGGGAACACCCCCGCAGCGGGTCGATCTCTGCGACCCCCCGCAACACGGGAGGCACCGTGACCGTCACGGGCATCATCACCGCAATCATCATCGGCGCGATCATCGGCGTGCTCGGGCGGCTCGTCGTGCCGGGCCGGCAGTCGATCCCGATCTGGCTCACGATCGTGATCGGCATCATCGCCGCCTTCGTCGGCACCTTCATCGCACGTGCGCTCGGCATCCCGACCGCGACGTCCGGCATCGACTGGCTGGAGCTACTGGTCCAGGTCATCGTGGCCGCGATCGGCGTCTACATCGCTGCCGCCATGTACGGGAGGCGGTCGATCAGGCACTGATCCGGTCCCGTCGAGCAGGCAGCCGGGCCACCTCCTTCGGGACGGTGGCCCGGCTGCTCGCACAATGGGCGGATGATCGACGCCCCGACCTTCGCGGACGTGCGGGCCGCAGCCGACCGGATCCGCGGCCACGCGCACCGTACGCCCGTCCTCACCTCGCGCCGTGTGGACGACGAGGTCGGCGCCCAGCTCTTCTTCAAGTGCGAGAACCTCCAGCGGATGGGCGCCTTCAAGTTCCGCGGCGCCTTCAACGCGCTCTCCCGGTTCGAGGAGGAGCAGCGGCGGAACGGGGTTGTCGCGTATTCGTCGGGGAACCACGCGCAGGCCATCGCGCTCGCCGGGCGCATCCTCGGCATCCCGGCCACCATCGTGATGCCGCACGACGCGCCGGCGAGCAAGATCGCCGCGACCGAGGGCTACGGCGCGACCGTCGTCCGCTACGACCGCTACACGGAGGACCGCGAGGCGATCGGTGCCGCCCTGGCGGCCGAGCGCGGCCTCACCCTCATCCCGCCCTACGATCATCCGGACGTCATCGCCGGTCAGGGAACGGCGACGCTGGAGCTGCTGGAGGACGTCGGCGAGCTCGACGCCCTGTACCTGCCGCTCGGGGGTGGCGGGCTCAGCTCGGGGGCGGCGCTCGCGGCGCGGGCGCTCTCGCCGAGCTGCCAGGTGTTCGGGGTGGAGCCGGAAGCGGGCGACGACGTGCGGCAGTCGATCCGCAGCGGCCGGATCGTGCACATCCCGGCGCCGTCGACGATCGCCGACGGCGCGCAGACCCAGCACCCGGGCGAGATCACCTTCCCGATCCTCCAGCGCGAGCTGACCGACGTGCTGACCGCCACCGACGACGAGCTGGTCGACGCGATGCGGGTGTTCGCGGCCACGCTCAAGATCGTCGTGGAGCCGACCGGCTGCCTCGGCTTCGCCGCAGCCCGCCGGGCCGCGCCGGCCGGCAAGCGGGTCGGGGTGCTGATCAGCGGCGGGAACGTCGATCTGGACCGGTTCGCGGCGCTGATCGCGGGCTGACCGGTGGCCCAGCTGATCGACTACTCGGTGCGGCTCGCGCCGGGCCTCGCCGTCATCGTCGTGGCCGTCGCGCTGCTGGGACGACACGCCCCCGCGTTGCGGATCGGCCTGCTGATCTCGGCGTTCGTGCTGATGCGCGACCTCATGACGCCGATGGGTTTCTGGCAGTTCGGCCGCACCGATGCCGGGCTGCCCTGGCTGCGGTTCCTCGACGACGGCTTCGTGATCAGTGCGCTCGCGGGAGCGGCCTTGGCGCTGACCGCGGTCGCCGTGCTGACGCAGCGCGACCTCGCGGCGGGCATCGTGTGGGGCCGGCTCGACGTCCGCGCGCTGCTGACGGCTTTGGGTGCCGCCGCCGTGATCCTCGTGCCGTTGCTGCTGCTCATGGACACCGTCCCGCTCGCGGACCGGGGCGGGCCGGTCGCCGTCGCGGTGATCTGGCCGCTCCTGCTGATCGCCTACGGCGGGAACCTGATGGAGGAGGTGCTCTTCCGCGGGATGCTCCAGGGCCACCTCGACTCGCTCGGGATCGCGCCGCGGCGCGTCGTCCTCCTCTCCGGGCTGTTCTTCGCGGCAGGCCACGTCTTCCTGGCTGCGACCGTAACCTCGCTCGGCTGGCCGCTGCTCCTGTTCGCGCTGGTCGAAGGGCTCGCGTGTGCGTGGGTACGGCAGCGGGCCGGGGTGCTCGCCTCGACGGTGACGCACGGCTCGGTGATCTTCGTCCTGGCCGTCGGGATCTAGGCCCGGATGGGCCGACCGCGTTTGGACCTGGCCCGCTGCCCTCTTCCCGTTGCAAGGTGCGGTCCATGGACCGGTTCGACGCCTGGATCAGAGGCGGGCTCGTCGATCTCAACACCGAGCTGGAGGAGGCGTACTTCGCCGCCCGGGCCACGATCCTGCACGGCGACGAGCTGGACCGGATCAAGCAGACCATCGCCGGCGACGGCGCGAAGCTCGTCGGCGAGATCACGGCGCTGCCGGCGGGCTCGGCCGAGCGTTACGAGCTGCTCGGGCTGGTGGGGCACTACCTGAGCGCCTGCCGCCGGCACGAGGTCGACGGCTCCGAGGCGTGGCCGCTGGCCAGCAGGCTCGGCCTCGCGCTCGGCGTCGCCCCGCGGCTCGTCTTCCCGCACCAGAGCACCGCGAACACGGCCGTCCGCGACAGCTTCCGCACGTTCACGCACCTCACCGACGAGCGGATCTTCATCGTGCAGAACGGGCTCGGCGTGCTGGCCTACCAGCGCGCGGCGCACGCACTGCGCGCGATCCCCGCTATGGGCGTTTCCCACCCGATGACGGCCTACCTGCTGGACGGCGCCCGGAGCGCGCTGGAGGACGTGCTGCGGTTCAACCGCGAGCTCGCCGACACGCTCGACGCCGAGCGCTTCTTCCTGAACGTCCGGCCGTACTTCGCCGGCCATGACGTCGGCGGCGTCACCTACCGCGGGCTGAACGCCGGCGACTTCGCCGCGATCAACGAGATCGACCTGCTCCTCGGCCTCGACGCCGGCGACGCCTTCTACCAGCAGGTGATGGTCGAGAAGTACCCGTTCCTCCCGCCGGCGGACCAGGAGTTGCTGCGCGCGGCGAGCCTGCGCGCGTCGTCGCTGCTGGACGGATTCCTGGAGGAAGCCGCCGACCAGCCCGGCACCCCGCAGCTGCGGACCAACGCCCGGCTCTTCCTCGACGTCTGCCAGGCCCACGCCGCGGCGTACACGTTCCACCACCATCGGCTGGTCAAGCCCTTCCTCGAACGGCCGGCGGCCTCGGCACCCGCTGCCGGATCTTCGAGCGGGCCACCGCTGGACGTCGTGATCGCCGGGCTGGCGCGGATCAGCGACCTGCGCGGTGCCCGCGACCGTCCCGGCCACCCCACGGCCAGGGCGCGGCTCGACCGGCTCCGCTCGCTGGTCTCTGGGTGAACTTGGCCGTGTTGCCGGGCGGGGCCGCTCTGATAGCGATGGACGCATGGCTTTCCGCGTGCACCACCTGAACTGCGCCACCTTCCGCCCGCCGGCGAAGGGCAGCACCGACGACGGCCGGACGGTCTGCCGACCTGCTGGTCGAGACCGCCCACGGGCTGGTGCTCGTCGACACCGGGCTCGGCACGGGAGACGTCGCGCGGCCCGAGGAGACCATCCACCCGATCGTCCGCGACAACCTCGCGCCCGAACTACGTCCGGACGAGCCGGCCCTCGCGCAGGTCGAGGCGCTCGGCTTCGCACCGTCGGACGTCCGCCACATCGTGCTGACGCACTTCGACTTCGACCACGCCGGCGGCCTCCGCGACTTCCCCGACGCCGCTGTGCACGTCTCGGCCGCGGGCTACGCGGGGATGCAGCAGCCGTCGTCGCCGACGCAGGCCGCCCGGTACGTCGCCAAGCAGTGGGAGCACGGGCCGAAGTGGGTGGTCGAGCCGGCCGGGACGGACAAGTGGTTCGGCATCGCCGGCGTCACGCCGCTGACCGGCCTCGACGAGCTGCTGTTCGTGCCGCTGGAGGGGCACCAGGTCGGGCACTCCGGCGTCGCGGTGCCGGTCGCCGGCGGCCGCTGGCTGCTGCACGCGGGCGACGCGGTGTTCCACCGCGGCCGGATCGCACCCGAGTTCGCCCCCTGCCCGCCGCTCGTCGAGGAGATGGAAATCGCGGGCGCCGAGGACGAGGCGTTGTACGACGAGTCCGTGCTGCGGCTCGCGACGCTGCACCGCGACCACTCCGACGAGGTCGAGATCGTCGTCGCACACGACACGCGGCAGTTCGACGAGCTGGTAGGCGGGGCGGGCTGAACCACCCGAGAGCCCCGAGGAGGTGGGGTGCCAGGTGGTGCCAGGAAAGTGGCTTTCCTGGCACCACAGGACAGGAAAGCCACTTTCCTGGCAACCCGCATCCGCCACCCCGACCGCCGCGATCACGTGAACCCGGCCCCGCGACCCGCCGTACCCCCGGTATGCCCTCGACGCACCCCAGCGGTGAAACCCGGTTGAGACGGGCGTGTATTGCCCGACGGCCACGCTGACGTGCGTGAACGAACGAGAAACGCCGGGTCTCCTCGATCAAGGAGGCCCGGCGTCTGCTGGTGGCGGTAGCGGTGGGATTTGAACCCACGGAGGCTTGCACCTCACACGCTTTCGAGGCGTGCTCCTTCGGCCGCTCGGACACGCTACCGCCGACCAGCTTACAAGAGCCCTTGCGGCGCTCGCGTCCGGTATACCCCTCCTTGAACCTCCCGCCCGGCCCCGGGCACCACACCTCGAAGGTGGCCATGTCCTCGTCTCTCCGCCGTCTCACCGTCGCCGCCGCGCTCGTCCTGGTCACGGTCGGCTGCGCCCCGGCACCCGAATCGACCCCCAAGGCGCAGCCGCAGGACGCGGCCTGCGCGCCCGGCGCGTTGCCCACGCTCGCGACGGGCACGTTGACGATCGGGACCGACCAGCCGGTCTACCCGCCGTGGTACGTCGACGACGACCCCACCTCGGGGAAGGGCTTCGAGTCGGCGGTCGCGTACGCCATCGCAGGCGAGCTCGGATACGCCAAGGACAAGGTCAAGTGGGCTCGGGTCCCGTTCAACGCGGCGATCCAGCCCGGCCCGAAGACCTACGACCTCAACCTCACCGAGTTCTCCATCACCGAGGATCGCAAGGCGGCCGTCGACTTCTCCGCGCCCTACTACGACGTCAAGCAGGCCGTCGTCACGCTCGGCACGAGCAGCGTGGCCGGCGCGAAGTCGATCGCCGACCTGAAGAACGCCCGCATCGGCGCGCAGGTCGGGACCACCAGCTACGACGCGGTCACCCAGCAGATCGCCCCGACGTCGCAGCCGGCTGTCTTCAACACGAACGACGACGCGAAGCTGGCGCTGACCAACGGCCAGGTCGACGCGATCGTGGTCGACCTCCCGACGGCGTTCTACATCACCTCGGCCGAGCTGACCGGCGGCAAGATCATCGGGCAGCTGCCTGCCGGTGCGGGGACACCCGAGCAGTTCGGCGCGGTGCTCGACAAGGGCAGCGCGTTGACGAGCTGCGTCTCGGGCGCCGTCGACCGGCTGCGCGCGGCCGGCACGTTGAAGTCGCTGGAGACCGAGTGGCTCGCCTCCGCCGAAACCGCGCCTGAGCTGCGGTGACGCATGCGCTGAGCCCGCTCGCCCGCGAGCGGCGGGCCTATCGCCGTTCGCGGGCGCGGCGCTCGACGCTGGTCGCGCTGCTCTCCACGGTCGTCGTCGCGGCGGCGATCGGCGTCGCGGTCACGCAGTCACCCGGCTGGCCGCGCGTGCAGGTCACGTTCCTCGATCCCGCTTCGGCGTGGAGATCGCTGCCGACCGTGCTCGAAGGGCTCTGGCTCAACGTCCGCGTGCTGGTCGTCGCGGAGCTCGGGATCCTGGTGCTCGGCCTGCTCATCGCGGTGCTGCGGACGCTGCGCGGCCCGGTCTTCTTCCCGGTGCGGGCGCTGGCTACGGGGTACGTCGACCTCTTCCGCGGCATCCCGCTGCTCATCGCGCTCTACCTGATCGGCTTCGGGCTGCCGGCGCTGCGGCTGCAGGGCATCCCGACCGACACGGCCGTGCTCGGGTGCGTCGCGCTGATCCTCGTCTACTCCGCGTACGTCGCCGAGGTGTTCCGGGCCGGCATCGAGTCGGTGCACCCCTCCCAGCGCGCCGCGGCCCGCTCGCTCGGCCTCACCCACCGGCAGTCGATGCGGCTGGTGGTGCTGCCGCAGGCCGTGCGGCGGGTGCTGCCGCCGCTCCTCAACGACTTCGTGGCCTTGCAGAAGGACTGCGGCCTCATTTCGGTGCTCGGCGCCGTCGACGCCATCCGGGCCGCGCAGATCGACGCTGCGCGGACGTTCAATTTCACCCCGTACGTCGTGGCCGGGCTGTTGTTCGTCCTGCTCGCGATCCCGACGGGACGGATCGCCGACGCCGTCGCGGCACGCGCGGCCCGCCGGCAGGGGGCCCAGTGACGGAGGCGCAGTGAAGGAGCAGCAAGCGGAGCTGGTGCTCGACGTGCGTGGGCTCGTCAAGCGCTACGGCACGACGACCGTCCTCGACGGCATCGACATCGCGGTCGGCGCGCACCAGGTGGTCACCGTGATCGGGGCCTCCGGCTCCGGCAAGTCGACGCTGCTGCGGTGCGTCGACCTGCTCGACGAGGTCGACGACGGGCAGATCCTGCTCGACGGCGTCGACATCTCCGACCCACGTGCCGACGCCGCCGCGGCGCAGCGCCGGATGGCGATCGTCTTCCAGGCGTTCAACCTGTTCCCGCACATGACGGCGGTCGACAACATCTCGCTGGCGCCCCGCGTCGTGCACAAGGTCGATCCGGGGGAAGCGCACGAGAAGGCGCTCGACCTGCTGCACAGGGTGGGGCTCGACGGATTCGCCGACGCCTACCCCGACCGGCTGTCCGGCGGGCAGCAGCAGCGGGTGGCGATCGCCCGCGCGCTCGCTGTTCGACCGCGGCTCCTGCTCCTGGACGAGATCACGTCGGCCCTCGACCCGGAGTTGGTCGGCGAGGTGCTGGCGATCGTCAAGGAGGTCGCCCGCGGTGGCATGACCATCCTGATGGCGACGCACGAGATGGGCTTCGCCAAGCAGGTCTCCGACCAGGTCGTCTTCCTGGACGAAGGCAAGGTGTGCGAGTCGGGGCCGCCGGAGCGGGTGCTCGGCGACCCGACGCACCCGCGGACCCGTCAGTTCCTCGCGAGGGTCATCGCGGCCGGCTGGCTCACGTAGCCCGGCTCGGCCGGCGGGCTCAGCTGTCGCCGCGGCGGCAGCAGTCCGCCTGCTCCGGGACGGCCTGGTGGAACACCGTGCCCTGCGTCGGGAGGCCGACGTTCACCGACTGCAGACCCGTCCCGAGCAGCAGCGCTGCCGTGAACACCGCTGCGACCGACGCCGCCACCCGCATCATCCTGCGCTCGCTAGTCATGACGTCCCCCAAGCTGTTCCCTGCCGCACGACCGCCACGGCCGCGCGCTTCGCTGCTTCCAACGCTTGTTCGGCCTGGGTGCGGCCGCGTGAATATCCTGTCATGGCATGCGTGGCGACGGCGGATTCCGCCATGGCCAGAGCCTCTTTCTTCTGCCCGGCCGCCAGCCTGGCCACCGCAGCCGCGATGCGGCCCTGGCCTTCCGGCACGAGGAACCCCACCCGCTCCGCGATGTCGACGGCCTTCTCGGCACTGGCCACGGCCTGCACCACGTCGCCGCGCGCGAGGTACACGCCCGACCTGCCGATGTGGGCCTGTGCGAGCGCGTACTTGTTGCCGCAGGCCGTCGCCATCTTCAGCGCGTCTTCGAACTGCGGCATGGCCTCCTCGAACCTCCCCCCGGCGAGCAGGACCGTCCCGACGGTCTCGCAGGCCTGTCCGTGGAGGCGGACGTCATCAACCTCCGCGGCGATGGTGACGGCCCGTTCGGCCAGCTCCGACGCCTGTTGCAGGCGGCCGGCATCGCGGTGGGCCTCCGCCATCGTCCGCAGGTCGTACCCCTCCTGCGCGCGGTCGGCCAGCTCGCGGTGCACCTGGAGCGCCTTCTCGATGTGCCACAGCGCCTCGTCGTGGCGCCCGAGCCCGTTCAGCGCGTCGCCGAGGTCGGTGCGCACCTGCGCGATGACGGTCGTTGCGCCCGACTCGTCGAGCAGCTCCAGCACGTGGCTGTAGCGCGTCGCGGCGGCTTCCAGCCGCCCGAGCTCGTGGTTCACGGTCGCGATGTTGTTGATGATCGACGCGGCTCCGGCCCGGTCGGCGGGATCGGCGAGCGCCAGCGCCTGTTCGAGGTGCACGCCGGCCGACTCGGTGTCGCCGCTGAGCCGGTGGATGTTGCCCAGGACGCGGTGGGACGCGGCCACGCACTCGGTCCAGCCCGTCGCGGAACTCAGTGCAAGGGCCAGCTCGGCGTGGTGGACGGCGTCGGCGTAGCGATCCTGCCGCGTGTACATCCTCGCCATGCTCAGGTGCGACGCCGCCTGCCCCGTCGGGTCGCCCGCCGATTCGGCCGCGCCGAGCCCCGCGGATGCCACCAACCACCATTGGAGGACGCTGCCACGGAGCTGGAGGTAGCCGTGCAACGCGTCGGCGAGCTGCCACGCCGCCCGCGCGGGCCCGGCGTCCGCGGCTCGCAGCACCGCCGTCTGCAGCGCGGGCATCTCGGCGTCGATCCAGGCCAGCGCCTCGCGGTGGTCGGCGAACGACACCGCGGCCGATGGGTCGACGGGCAGCCGGAGCACGTCGGAGTACAGGAGCCGCGCCGCGGCGTCGAGCGCGGCGAGGTAGTGCGCGAGCAGCCGGCGCCACGCGACCGCCCGTTCCTGCTCGGTGTCCTCGCTCGTGAGCCGCTCGCCCGCGTAGAGCCGGAGGAGGTCGGCCTGCTCGAAGCGACCGGCAACCGGCTGCTCGACGAGGTGCGCGCCGGCCAGCTGCTCCAGCAGCCCCAGCCCGTCCTCGACGGAGGAGCCCAGCAGCGCCGCCGCGGTTGCGCCCGTGACGTCGCGCCCCGGTGCGATCGCCATCACCCTGAACAGGCGGCGGGCCGCGCCGGGAAGCGCCTCGTAGGAGAGGTCGAAGGCCGCCCTGACCATGGCGTCGGTGTCGGCCGGGACGGCGAGCTCGGCCAGCCGGTTGCCGCTGCGCAGCCGCTCGACGAACGCCGCGACGTCCCGGTCGCCGCCGAGGATGTTGGCCGCCGCGATCCGCAGCGCCAGCGGCAGGTGCCCGCACAGCCGGGCGAGCTCGGCGACCGCATCCGGCTCCGCGGGCCCCAGCAAGCGGGTGAGCAGCGCGTTCGAGTCGTCCGGCGCCATGGCCTGCACGGTGAGCTGCGCCGCGCCGTTGCGGGCGACCAACCCGCGCAGCGACGAGCGACTCGTCACCAGCACCAGGCAGCCCGACCCGCCGGGCAGCAGCGGGCGCACCTGGTCGGCGTTGCCGGCGTCGTCGAGCAGGATCAGCGTGCGGGTGTCGGCCAGTGTGCTGCGCAGCAGCGCCGACGCCTCCGCGACGTCGGTCGGCACCCGGTCCGGGACGACGTCGAGGCCGCGCAGCAGGCGGGTCAACGCATCCATCGGGGAGAGCGGCCGAGCACCGGAGTGGCCGAGGAGGTTGAGGTAGAGCTGCCCGCCGGGGAACCGCTGACGCACCCCGTGCGCCCAGTGCACGGCGAGCGCCGTCTTGCCCACGCCGGGTGCGCCCGAGAGCACCACGATGTTCGCCGCCGCCGGGTCGGCGGCTGCCAGCAGCTCGTCCAGCGTGCGGACGTTCTCCGCGCGACCGGTGAATCCCGAGACGTCGGCCGGCAGCTGCGCGGGGGCGCGATGGCCGGGAGCGAGCACCTCCGGCACCTCACGCGCGGTGGACGCCGCCCGTTCCGCCCAGTAGTCGCGCCGCCCGAGCGACTCGAACTCGACCCGTTCAGCGCCCTCGATGCCGAGCACCTCGGCGAGCATCCGGAGCGAACCGGTGCGTGGGAAGCGCACCCGTCCGCGTTCGAGATCGCGGACCGTGCGCACGGAGAGGCCTGCCCGCTCGGCGAGCTGTTCCTGGGTGAGCAGCGCCTCGGTCCGCCTGCGACGCAGGACCATGCCGAACGCGACGGCCGCTACAGGACCGGCCAAACCCGGACGCCCCTTTCGCCGGCCCGTTCGGACGACCCCCTGTCCGCCCAACTCCTGTCTGGGCAGTCTTACACCTCAGACGGGCCGGGGTAAGCACCGGCAGGAGGACTTCTGCCGGTCAAACTGCCTGGCGGAACCGGGCGCACTGCCGGAGGCTCTGCGAGCGGTTCCCGCCGTGCGGCCGAGGTCTCTGGGGGGTGACCTCGTCCCAGGCGAGGGGGTCACCCGACCTCGGCTGCCGAAAGCCCGATCCGGACGACGCTCGCCAGATCGCGCTCCCCCACCGCGCCGAGCGGCACCCATTCCGCCATGTCGGTGCTCCCGCCCGTCTCGTGGCGCAGATCCCCGCCGACCACCTCGCCGGTGTAGAGGATCCGCAGGACGTGCACGTCGATCGCGCTGCCGTCGAGCGCGCGCTTCCACATCGTGGTGTCGATGCCGACCAGGCCGCCGAGCTCGATCCGGTAGCCGGTCTCCTCGGCCACCTCACGCACGGCGGCGTCCTCGGGGCGTTCGCCGTGGTCGAGGCCACCACCCGGCAGCGTCCACCGGTCGCTGCCGGCGAACCGGGTCAGCAGCAGCGCATCGTCGCGAACACAGACGACATAGGCACCGATCCGGGTCTCGCGCGTCGGTTCCGTCGGCTCCACGCGCCGAGCGTATGCGGCGCCGGTGCGGGCGCCACATGGAACCATGTGGTTGATTTTCATCGTTGTATGACCGCCGCAGGGTTCCATGTCGCGCGTTGCGGCGCGTCAACGATGGCCGCGGAAGAACGCCTCCATGAGCGCCACCGACTCCTTCGCAAGCACGCCGCCGATCACCTCGGGTCGGTGCGCGAGCCTGCGGTCGCGCAGCACGTCCCAAAGCGAGCCGACGGCGCCGGTCTTCGGCTCCCACGCGCCGAACACCACGCGGTCGACCCTGGCCAGCCCGATCGCGCCGGCGCACATCGTGCACGGCTCGACGGTCACCGCCAGCGTGCATCCCGAGAGCCGCCACTCCCCGACCACCGATGCCGCCGCCCGCAGGGCGAGCACCTCCGCGTGCGCCGTCGGGTCGCCGAGCGCCTCCCGCGCGTTGCAGGCGACGGCCAGCTCGCGCCCAGCGGCGTCGACGACGACAGCGCCGATGGGGACGTCGCCGGTCTTCGTCGCGTCCGCGGCGACGACCAGGGCACGCCGGACCAGCGCCTCGTCGGAGGCGATGGGGTGGGGCACGCGTCAGCCGACCTCGGTGACCACTTCGGCGAGCGCGTCGGCGAAGCCGCATCTCCGGCTGATCGCCGCCAGCTGCTCGTCGGGGTAGAGCTCGACCTCCGCTGCGAGCACCTCCAGCTCGTCGGCCGGGAGTCCCAGGTCGGCGAGGATCGCGAGGTCGCCCTCCGGCCACGGCTCGTCGAGCGCGTCGTCGTCGGGCGGCAGCTCCACACGCAGGAGGTCGAGCACATCGGCGGCCACGTCGTAGTCGAGCGCCGCGACGGCATCGGACACCATCAGCGAGACTCCACCGGGCGTGGGCCGCAGCAGGACGAAGAACTCGTCATCGACGTCGAGCAGCCCGAGAACGGCCCCGGTGGACCGCAGTTCGCGCAGCTCGGTGATGGCGGTATCGAGGTCGACGAGCGCATCCGGTGTCAACCGGGTGCAGCGCCATCGCCCGTCCTCCCGGATCGCCGCAACAGCAAATCCGGGCAGGGCCTGTTCCCGCACGCCCGCGGGCGCCTGGATGCTCTGCACGGCCATGAGGCTACGGTAGGCCTCGAAACGGTTGTGGTCCAAACCACAACCGTAAGTTGACCCTCCCTACACCTCTTGTGGGTGCGAGTATCAGGCGCATGTCACACCGTGCAGCACGGCGGTTCTCAGACCTTCGCACTCAGGCAGAGGCTCTGCAACCGCAGACGGTCGCGCTGCGCAGGGCGCTGCACCGCCATCCCGAGCTCGGTCTGAACCTGCCCCGCACCCGCGACGCGGTGGTCGCCGAGCTCGCCGACCTGCCGCTGCAGGTGCACCTCGGGCGTTCGGTCTCGTCCGTCGTGGCCGTCCTCGACGGCCACCGGCCGGGCCCGACCGTCCTGCTGCGGGGCGACATGGATGCGCTGCCGATGCCGGAGGACACCGGGCTGGAGTTCGCCTCGACCGTCGACGGCACGATGCACGCCTGCGGCCACGACACCCACGTCGCGATGCTCGCGTCGGCGGCGCGGCTGCTCGCCGAGCGACGCGACCAGCTGGCCGGGCGGGTGCTGTTCATGTTCCAGCCGGGTGAGGAGGGCTTCCACGGCGCCCGGTACATGATCGACGAGGGGTTGCTCGACCACACGGGTCCTGCCGGCCGGCCCGAGTCGGCCTACGCGCTGCACATCAGCGCGACCATGCCGTCCGGTGAGCTGCACACCCGGCCGGGCCCGCTGATGGCGGCGGCCGACACGATCACCGTCACCGTCTACGGCCGCGGCGGGCACGCGTCGGCCCCGCACGACGCGCTCGACCCGGTGCCGGCCGCCGCCGCGATGGTCGGCGCGCTGCAGACGATGCTGACCCGCCGGGTCGACACCCACCAGCCGACCGTGCTCACGATCGCGCACATCACCGCCGGTACGACGACCAACGTCATCCCCGAGACCGCGACGATCTCCGGCACGCTGCGCACGCTCTCCGAGCAGGTGCGCGCGCTGATGTACGACGAGATCCGGCGCGTCTGCACGCACACCGCGCAGGCGTACGGCTGCTCCGCGGTGGTGGAGATCGACCCCGGCTACCCGGTCACCGTGAACGACGACGGCGCGGCCGGCCGGGTCGACGAGCTGGCCGCCACCGTGCTGGGGCGCGACGTCGTCTCGACGATGTCGAGCCCGATCATGGGCGCGGAGGACTTCTCCTACGTGCTCGCCGAGGTGCCCGGGGCGCTCGCGTTCCTCGGCGGTTGCCCGCCGGACGTCGACCCGGCCACCGCGCCGCCGAACCACTCCAACCGCGTCGTGTTCGACGAACCCGCCATGGCCGCCGGCGTCGCGCTCTACGCCGGGCTTGCGCTGGACGCGCTGGCTGTTTGAGGCTCAGGCAGGATGGCCTGGTGGCCACCCCTGTTACCTCGCTGCTCGAGCTCGGCATGGCACTGCGCTCACGGGAGCTCTCCGCGTTGGAGCACGTCACGACGGCGCTCGAGCGGCTCGCCGCCGACACGCACAACGCCGTGATCGTCCTCGACCACGATCGCGCGGTCGCCGAGGCGGCCGCGCTCGACGATGAGCTCGCCCGGGGTGGATGGCGCGGCCCGCTGCACGGTGTTGCCGTCGGCGTGAAGGACGTAATCGACGTCGAGGGGCTGCCCACCCGCGCCGGCTCGAACGTGCTCGCCGACGCGCCGCCGGCCGCGGCCGACTCGCCAACGGTCGCGCGGCTGCGCGAGGCGGGCGCCGTGATCGTCGGGAAGCTGCACACCCACGAGTTCGCCCTCGGCCCGACCGGGGACGTCGCCGCGACCGGGCCCGCGCTGAACCCGCTCGACCCGAGCCGGATCACCGGCGGCTCGTCGTCGGGCTCGGCGGCCGCGATCGCCGCAGGTCACCTGCCCCTGACGCTGGGCACGGACACCGGGGCGAGCGTGCGGACACCGGCCGCGATGTGCGGCGTGGTGGGCCTCAAGCCGGCGTTCGGGCACCTCTCGACCGAAGGCACGTTCCCGCTCTCGGAGACGTTCGACCACGTCGGGCTGCTCACCGCCGACGTGCATTCCGCCTCGGTCGCGTGGGACATCCTCGCGCGCCCCGACGGCACCGGCGGCGGCATCCAGCTGCCGGGCGTCGCCGGCGTGCGGGTCGGGATCCCCGTCGACGAGTACTGGCGCGCGGCCGACCCGGTGATCGACAAGACCGTCGCGGCCGCCGTCGAGCGGCTGCAGGCCGCCGGTGCGCACATCGTCGAGGTGCGGACGCCGATGATCGACGAGCTGGCCGCGGTGTATTCGCCGATCGTCGTCGGCGAGGCGTGGGCGACGCACGGGAAGTGGCTCGCCGAGCGGCCGGAGGCCTACCAGACCGGCACGCGCGAGCGGCTGATGCCGTTCGCCGACCAGTCCGCGCGCGAGTACATCGGCGCGCTGCGGACCCGGCGCCGGCTGGTGCCGCAGTTGCGGGCCGCCGTCTCCGACGTCGACGTGCTCGTGCTGCCCACCACCCGCCTGCGCCCGACGCCGATCGGGGTCGGCGAGGTCGAGATGGGCGGCACCACGGTGCCCGTGCGACCCGCGTTGCTGGCACTCACGCTGCCGTTCAACATCACGGGGTGGGCAGCGGCGTCGGTCCCGGCTGCCGCGAGCGACGGCGGGCTCCCGGTCGGTGTGCAGGTGGTCGGCGTCAAGCTGGAGGAACGCGGGGTGCTGCGGGTGGCGGGCGCGCTCGCGAACGGCTGACCCCGCTCGCGTACCTTTCACAGCGTGACTGAACGAGCGGTGTGCGTGATCGGCGCCGGGTTGATCGGGGGGTCGCTGATGCGGGCCGCCGAGAAGGCGGGCCGCCCCGTATGGGGGGTGAGCGCCTCGGCCGGGACCGCCGCCGAGGCGCATTCCGACGGGTTCGAGGTCACCACGGACACCGACGACGCGCTGCACCGGGCTGCCGCTGCCGACGCGCTGGTGGTGCTCGCCGTGCCACTTCCGGCGCTGCCGGACGTGCTGCGCCGCGTCGACGCGGTCGCCCCGACCTGCCGGCTCACCGATGCCGTCAGCGTCAAGGTCGCGACCGCCGATGCGATCAGCCGGTTCGCACCGCGCGCCCGCTACGTGGGCGGGCACCCGATGGCGGGCACCGCGGAGTCGGGCTGGGGCGCCGGCAACGCGGATCTGTTCGTCGACGCCGCGTGGGTCGTCGCCGCCGACGACGAGCTCGACAAGGAGGTCTGGGCCGACGTCGCCGAGCTGGCGTGGGCGTGCGGCGCCCGGGTCGTCCCCGCGGCCGCCGACGAGCACGACCTGGCCGTCGCGAAGGTCTCGCACCTCCCGCACCTGCTGGCCGCGGTGCTCGCGGCCGTCGGCGCGGCTGGGGAGGACGATCTTGCCCTCTCGCTGGCCGCCTCGTCGTTCGCCGACGGCACGAGGGTCGCGGGCACGCGGCCGGAGCTGGTGCTGGCGATGTGCGAGGGCAACCGCGATGCGCTGCTCGCCGCTGTCGACGACGCGCTCGGCCGGATGGGCGCGATGCGCGGCGCGCTCGCCTCGACCGGTGGGCTGGCGGCGACGGTCAAGGCAGGTCACGCGGGCAGGCAGCGGTGGGCAGCCACCCGCGACCCGCAGGCGGTGCGCATCACCGGGCGCGAGACGTTCGCCCAGCTGCGTGATCTCGGCCGGCGCGGCGACGTCGCCGTCGGCTGGAAGCGCTGACGCGCGTCAGCTCACCGCGACCGCGTCGCGGCCTTCGAGCCTGTTCGCCACACCGGGGTACCGGACGACCACCCCGTCGGCGTCGACGACCAGCTCGGCGTTGAACCCCTCCGTGCTGAAGCCGATCACGGCGAACCCGTCGGCATCGAGCGTGGAGATCGTGCGGTAGTGCTGCTCGACGAGTGTCACCTCCAGCTGGGGCAGCGACACGTACACCATCGGCAGGGTGTGCTCGCCGGCCTCGCGGTGCAGGTTCAGCCGGCGGATCGGCAGCGAGTTGAAGAGCACGCAACCGGCGAGGTCGACGTCGCGCGCGCCGCCGAGGTCGGTGCGTTCACCGCCGGCGCCGGTGTCGAGCAACCAGAAGTTGTCCTCGGTGCGGTTGATCGTCAGATGCCGCTCGCGCTCGGCGTTCGCGCTGGTCAGCGACAGGCGCTCGAACCGGCCACCCTCCGTCACGACCAGCCGGTAGGACGCCGAGAAGTCGCCGTCGGGCTCGACCCTGATCTGCCTGCCGAACGCGCGGAGCCCGCCGTCTCCGCCGAAGCTGAGCCGGGTGCCTTCCAACCCGTGGCCGTCCTCGGACTGCCACGTCACCATCGTCGTCACGTTCGCCACGGTAGTCGACGCTCCGTAGCCGCCCCCTCGGGTGAGGGGGCGGCGGCGGGATCAGGCTTCGGCGGGCGGCGCGGCGGGAGGCGCCGCAGGTGCACCCTCGCCGCCCGGGATCATGTCCTTGAGCTTGTCGACGGCCATGTCGACCTGCTCGCCGTGGCCGTACTTCTCCTTGACGATGTCGCCGACCTTCTCGGCGGCCATCTCGACCTTGTCGCCGTGCTCGTTGAGCAGCTCTCCGGCCTTGCCGGCCAGCGCGTTGAAGTCCACTCTGATGCGCCCCCTTCTTGAGCGTTGACGAGGCAACATCCTGCCGCGCCCGCTGCCGGAGGGCTACTACGTGCGCGCCACCTGATCGGGTTCGACGTCGTCCCTGACCCCCCGGTAGACCGTCCGCCGCAACGTCCCCGACCTGGCATGACCGTCGAAGGACACCTCGACCGCAACCGTGGGGAGGCACCACCGCGCGCCTGTGCTGTCCGCGCGCGGCGGCGGCTCGACGAACGGCAACCCCTTCGCCGGCTCCAGCCGTTGCTCGAGCATCCGCACGGCGACGTCGGACGCGGCGCCGACGCCGACGCGGCCCACGTAGCGCAAGCCGCCGCGCTCGGGGACGCCGAGCAGCAACGACCCGATCCGGGAGCGGCCGGGCAGCCAGCCGCCGACCACGCACACCTGCGCCTCGCGGTGCGTCACGCCGACCCAGCAGCTGCTGCGACGTCCTGGCTGGTAGCGGCCGTCCCGGCGCTTGGCGATCACGCCTTCCATGCCGCGTTGCGCGGTCGCGACCAGCAGCGCCTCGCCGTCGGGGTACGCGGGCGAGAGCATCATCGTCGGCACCGCGACGAGGTCCATCCGCTCGAGCGTTCCGCGGCGCTCCTCGTAAGGGCGCTCCATCAGCGGGACGCCGTAGAGCCGCAGCACGTCGAACACCATGTAGGTGACGGGCCGGGACGCAACGGCACGCGGGTCGAGCGGGCCGTACATGCGCTCGTTGAGCGCGGCGAAGCTCGGCACACCACCCTCGAGCATCACGACCTCGCCGTCGAGCAGGACGTCCGGCGCGAGCGCCACGATGCCGCTCAGCTCGGGAAACGTCGCCGTGACGTCACGCCCCGCGGCGGTGAGGCGCAGCACGCCGTCGACGACGTCGGCGACCAGCCGAACGCCGTCCCACTTCACCTCGAACAGCCATTCCGGCCCCGCCGGAAGGGTTCCAGGGGTGGCGAGCATGGGCTGCACACGGTCATGCTGTCACTGAAGGCGATCTCCTGCGGACGAACAGGGGCACGAATGCGCGCGATGTGGAGTGGCGCGGTGTCGTTCGGTTTGGTCAGTGTGCCGATCAAGCTGTACTCGGCGACGACCAACCACGACATCAGGTTCCACCAGGTCCACTCGGCCGACGGGGGGCGGATCAAGTACAAGCGCACCTGCTCGATCGACGGCGAGGAGGTCGAGTACGCCGACATCGTCAAGGGCTACGAGACCGAGGACGGCGAGCTCATCACGCTCACCGAGGAGGACCTCGACACGCTGCCGCAGGCGTCCGGCCACGAGATCGACGTGATCGAGTTCGTCCCCGCCGACCAGATCGACCCGCTGCTGTTCGACAAGAGCTACTACCTCGAACCGGAGGCGAAGGCGGCGAAGCCCTACGCGCTGCTGCGCGAGGCGCTCGTGCAGACCGACCGGATGGCCGTGGTCCGGGTCGCGCTGCGCCAGCGGGAGAGCATCGCGCTGCTGCGGGTGCGCGACAAGGCCATCGTCCTGCAGACGATGCTGTGGCCCGACGAGGTGCGCGAGCCCGAGTTCGACATCCTCGAGACGGAGGTCGAGCTGCGGCCCCAGGAGCTGCAGATGGCCGCGTCGCTCGTGGAGAGCCTCGGCGCCGACTTCGACGCCCAGCAGTTCCACGACGAGTACCGCGACGCCGTCGAGGCGCTCATCGAGCGCAAGCGGACCACCGGCGACACCCGCCCTGCGCCCGTCGTCGAGAAGCCCAGCGACGAGGGCGACAGCATGACCGACCTGCTCACGGCGCTGCAGCGCAGCGTCGAGGCCGCCCGCGCGGCGTCGGGCAAGGAGGAACCGGAGCCCGCGGCCGCGCCGGCGAAGAAGGCGCCGGCCAAACGGGCACCGAAGAAGGCCGACGCCGACGCCGACGAGGCAGCCAAGCCCCGCAAGCGCAAGCCCGCCTGACGGCGAGTCGGGGTAGGCCCGTGCGCGAGTCGGGGCCGTGCGCGAGTCGGGGCCATACAGTGCACGAGTCGGGTCGGATGCGTGCGTTCCGCACGCGTGGGCAGGAAAGCCACTTTCAGGCCCTCACAGGGCAGGAAAGTGGCTTTCCTGCCCTCCCCGGACCCGACGTGTGCCGGTCCGGGGTCTCGCGCAGGATCCTCGTCCGATCAGGGGCCGAGCGCGCTCTGCGGCGGCTTCTGGTCCTCCGCGAGGGCCTTGAACAGCGCGGAGGCGCGGTTCTTGTCCCAGTTCACCTCACCGTCGCGGACCGGGACGGTGGTGGAGATGCCGGTCGAGAGCCCGCGCATCGCGAGCCCGAGGCCTGCGAGGTGCCAGACGTGGTCGCCGCTGTCGACGGTGATGGCCTTCGAGAGGCCGTTGGACAGCGGGACGATCCGGAACGGGTTGAGCAGCGTGCCGGGGCTGGTGACCTTGTCGAGCAGCGCCGCGAGGAAGGCCCGCTGCCGCTCGACCCGCCCGAAGTCGGACGACGCCGTCGCGCGGGTGCGGACGTAGCCGAGCGCGGTGGGGCCGTCGAGGGTCTGGCAGCCGGCCTTGATGTCCAGCGCCGCCTTCGGGTCCTTGATCGCCTCGGGCACGCAGAGCTCGACCCCGCCGACGGCGTCGCCGACCGAGACGATGCCGAGGAAGCCGATCTCCGCGTAGTGGTCGATGCGCAGACCGGTGGCCTGCTCGACCGTCTTCACGAGCAGCTCGGGCCCGCCGCCGTCGGGCCCGCCGCCCCGCCCGTACGCCGAGTTGATCTTCGCCTTGCCGTGGCCGGGAATGCTCACGATGGAGTCGCGCGGGATGCTGACCAGCACCGTGCCGCTGCTGCCGGTGTGCAGCAGCATGATCGTGTCGGTGAGCTGCGACTCCTCGTCGCCGGTCGCGTACTTCTTGCGCTCCTCCGGCGTGAGCTTCTGCCGGCTGTCGGAGCCGACGATCAGCCAATTGGTGCCCGCCGACGCGGCCGTGCTGTCGGCCGGCAGGGCCGGCGTGCGGTTCAGCGTGCCGTCGATGTAGACCCCGAAGCCGACCAGCGCGAGCACCAGCACCAGCGCGACGATGCCGATCCGCCTGCCCCAGCGCGGCCTGCGCCCCGGACGGGGCCGCGTCGGCCTGCCGGGCCCGCGCGGCGGGCCACTGCGCCTCGCCCCATCGCGCCCGGCTCCGTTGGGCGGCCCGCTGCGCACCGGACGGCCACGCTGCGGCGGCGCGCCGCGGTAGGCATCAGGAGGGAGCACGGCAGTCTCGGGGGGTCGACGCGACTGCTGCTGCGGCCGACCCCAGCCCGGCGAGCCACCCCTGCGCGGGGGTGGCGGGCCGGGCGGCCCGTAGTTCCAGTTCATGGCTCACCCCTCCTGCTTCACAGTGAAAGACGTGTGAGCGGCCGATCCGGTTCCGGGGCGCGACGCACGCCTCAGTCGGACATCAGCCGCTCGCCCTCGAAGAGCCCCAGCTCCTCGGCGTAGAACTCGATGCCGACACCGTTGGGATCGCGGATGTAGAGGCTGTTTTCGACCCCGCGGTCGGGGCCGAGGTAGTCGATGCCGGCCTCGTCCAGCCGCTTGCGCATCTCCGCGAAGTTCTCCGGCGACGTCGAGAGGGCGAGGTGCTGCGCGGCCCCGATCGTCTCGGAGTAGTCGGGGTGGTCGTGGCCGGGGAAGTCGAAGAACCCGAGCAGGTTGCGGTTGCCGATGTCGAAGAAGAAGTGGCTGGAGCCGCGGTAGTCGCGGTTCTCCACCAGCTCCACCAGCGGGAACCCGAGCAGGTCCTGGTAGAACTTGATCGTTTCTTCGACGTCGCGGGCGACCAGCGCGAGGTGGTGCACACCGCGCACGGTGCTGGCGGGCCGCTCGTCGAGCGGGCGCAGGTACTTCTCCTTGAGCGCAGTGCGGCGGGCTCGCACGGCTTCCAGCTCGGCACCTTCAGGCTGTGGCATCGGAGCTTCCCTTCCTCGGAGCGTCGTACCGACGGAACGGTAGTTGCACCTACAACATTCCTGCGTTGATCACGAGCCCGTCGTGCGCCGCGCTATGACCGACGTCGTCCAACCGCGCGAGCATCGACGGACCCATGTGCGTGAGCACGAGCTGCCCCGCACGCAGGTCGTCAGCGTGCTCCCGCAACGTCGTGTAGTCGAGGTGGTAGCGGACCGGACGATCGAACGTGTACGCCTCGCACGCGAACACGTCTGCGCCGTCGGCGGCGTCGACCAGCGCAGGGGTCCACGCCGTGTCGCCGGAGTAGCCGAAGTCGGCGCCGCCGGCCGCTACCCGAACGGCCAGCGACGGCGCGCCGCTCGCGTGATCCACCTCCCAGCTGCGGACCTGCCACGGCCCGGCGCTGCGCTGCCCGCCGGTTCCGTCCAGTTCGACCACGTCGACGGTGAAGCGGCGCTGCACCGCCGTCGAGCCGGGGTAGAGCGTCTCCATCGCGGTGCGCAGCCGCTCGCCGGTGCCGGCCGGTCCGAGCACCGTCAACGGGCGGGTGCGACGGGCGAACTGGCCGTCGAGCACGAGGAAGGGCAGCCCGCCGAAGTGGTCGCCGTGCAGGTGGCTGATCACAACCACGTCGACCTCACCGGGATCGACGCCCTGCGCCTTCATCGCGGTGAGGCTCGTGGCGCCACAGTCGACGAGCGCGGTGGCGCCGTCGACACGAAGCCGGATGCAGGTCTGGAACCGACCGCCGGAGCCGAACGCGTCGCCGCTCCCGACGAACCGGATCTCCACGGCCGGCACTCTCCCACCGCAGGGCAGGATCGGCACGGTGGACGTGCCATTGCTGGAAGACGATCTCGACTCCGACGGGGTGCTGCACCCCGCCGCCGTGCTGGGCGGCAAGCGCGACGGGATGCCGGAGACCGCCGTGCTGTGCTTCTTCCAAGAGGTGATCGACGAGCTCATCGCTGCCGGTGCCGGCGTGCTCATGCGCCTGTCCTCCGAGCGCGGACGGACGCCGGTGCTGGTCACCGAGGTCGACGGGCAGCCGCTCGCCGTGATGAACCCCGGCGTCGGCGCGCCGCTCGCGGTGATGCACATGGAGGAACTGATCGAGCTGGGCGCCCGCCGGATCGTCGCGGTCGGGGGTGCCGGCGCGCTGCTGCCGGAGCTGACGCTCGGGCACGCGGTCGTCGTCGAGAGCGCCGTGCGCGACGAGGGCACGTCGTTCCACTACCTGCCGCCCGGGCGGGTGGTCGACGCCGACCCGGAAGGGGTTGCCGCGCTCACTGCGCTGCTCGACGACGAGGGGGTCGCCTACCTCACCGCACGCACGTGGACGACCGACGCGATCTACCGCGAGACCCGCTCCCGCGTCGCGCGCCGGATCGAGGAGGGCTGTGCGGTGGTCGAGATGGAGGCGGCGTCCTTCATCGCGGCGGCCCGGTACCGCGGGGTCCGGTTCGCGCAGCTCCTCCTGGCCGGCGACACGCTGGCGGGTGAGACCTGGGACAGCCGGAGCTGGACGAAGGCCCGCGACCCGCGCGCGGCGCTCTTCACGCTGGCGTCCAAGGCCGCGCTGACCCTCTGACGCCTGCTAGAGCCAGCGAGGTGGCTCGGGAAGGCGGGTGGGCGTGCCGTCCGCGACGGCCGTCAGCTCGTCGCCGCTCGTGCGGCCCAGCAGCCAGCCGCACAGCTGCGCCGCGGTGCCACGCACCTCGACGGCCGGGTCGAGGCCGACGGCCCACGTCATGTCCCGCTCGCTGTCCACCAGCCGGAAGCCCGCTGCGGCCCGGCTGCCCAGCAGCGGCGCGGCGTCGTCGAGCAGCGCGTCGACGACCTCGGCCGGCAGGTCGGCGACGGCCACACCGGCGTCGAGGTCGACGGAGTGCAGCCAGACCTCCCTGATCCGCATCCACGGCACCTCGGTCGCGGGGATCGGTCGGTCGGCCGCGGTGCGCACCTCGGCCTCCCACGTCTTCTCGTCGAGCGCGGCCAGGGCGGCGTCGAGGTCGCCGGCCGTCGTGAGCAGCTCACGGCGCAACGTCCCGGGATCGTTGACGGCCGTCGCCTCGATGTCCGCCGCACGGCTCTCCGGGTTGGGGTACATCCGGTTCTCGACGCCGGTGCGCGCCCACTCGGCCAGCCTGATCAGGGCCTCGGCGTTGCGCGCGACGTGCGCGATCAGGTGCGCCCGGCTCCACCCGTCGAGCCCGCTCGGCGCCCGCAGCGCGTCGTCGGGGAGCGACTCGACAACGCTGTTGAAGAACTCCGTGCCGGCCCCCATCAGCGGAAGGGTGTGGCTGATGTCCCTGCGGTCCACGTGACCTCCGTGCTCGAGCTCGCTCACGCCGCCGGCTGCTGCCTTCTTGCTTCCGTCAATTTCGCTTCCGCCAGGGCCAACGCGGCACGCAGGGCGCTCGCCGCGTCGAGGGTCGCGTCGCGGGCGGCCGCGCTGACGGCGGTGAAGCTCGCGTAGCCGTGCACGAGGCCGGGGAACCGGCGGGCGACCACGGGAACGCCCTGCTCACGCAACCGCTCGGCCAGCTCCTCACCCTCGTCGCGCAGGGGGTCGAACCCCGCGGTGGAGAGGTAGACCGGCGGCATCCCGGCGAGGTCGTCGGCGCGCAGGATGGCGCCGCGGGTGTCGTCGGTGGGGATCCCGTCGGGCAGGTAGAGCCGCTCCAGCTCGGCGATGAAGTCGGCGGTCAGGCCGAACCCGGTGCCGAACACGTCCCGCGACCCACCCGTGCGCTCCACGTCGGTCACGGGGTAGAGCGCCATGGCGAACGCCGGCACCGGTCCGCCGGACACGGCCATCTCGTGCGAGACGACGAGCGCGAGGTTCGCGCCGGCGCTGTCGCCACCGACGGCGATCATGTCGGGGTCGGCGCCCAGCGCCGGCATCTCGGCGCGGATGCCCAGGTAGGCGGCGATGGCGTCGTCCAGCGCCGCCGGGTACGGGAACTCGGGCGCCAGCCGGTAACCGACCGAGAGCACCCGCACCCCGGACTGCGCGGCGAGCAGCCGGCACAGCGGGTCGACGGTGGCGAGGCTGCCGAGCACGAACCCGCCGCCGTGGAAGTAGACGAGCAACGCGGAGACGTGCGGCGCCGACGGCGGGACGTACAGCCGCGCGGGGAGCGGTCCGGTCGCGCCGGGCACCTCGAGATCGGTGGTCTTGATGTCCTCGAGCCCGGGCTCGGCGGCCACCTCGGCGGCCATGTCGGCCTGCCGGCGCTGCTCCGCGAGCGCTGCCTGGTCGACGGTGCCGCCGTCGCCGCTCTCGAGCAGCGCCGAGACCTTGCCGAGCAGCTGGAGATCGGGATCGAGCACCTGGCCGGCGAGCCGGATCGAGCGCCCGGCCAGCGCCCGCTTCAACCACGGGGGCAGTCCGAACAGGACGCGGAACCCCCATCTGAGCATGCGCACCCGCGCCTTTGCGCTGATCACGTACTTACGTTACGCCGAACTCGGCGATCCTTCTCGTTGTGGCGATCGGGCTCACGTCGCGATCACCCCTTCCCCGGAATGGCCTAGTGCGCTACTCTCCGCAGTAGCCGAGTTACCCTCGGTTACGGGTAGCCCGACGCGGTCCTAGGCCAAAGGGGTTGGCATGACCTGTTTCGAGACTGACCTTCCACCCTTCGATCCCGCACTGCAGCCGATCGGCTTCGCACTCGCGAGTGAGCTGTTGCACCCCGAACCCACCGAAATCGCCGACATCGACATCGCTGACATCGCCGACGACGCCGAGTCGCCGGAACGCACTGCCGACGCTCCCCCGGCAGCCGGCAAGGTCGTCGTTCCTTTCACGACCTCCGCCGACAACTCGACGACGACCGTGAACTGGTTCGAGCCCGCCCGCTCCCCCGGGAACGAGCTCGGAATGCCGGCGCGCCGCGCCAGCTGATGCAATCAGGGCATGACCCCCGATCACCAGCACTGGTGGGCACGCCCCGATCCCGCCGCTCTGCCCGGCACCACCGTGCCGTCGCAGATATCGGCCTTCCATCGATCGATGCCGGACTACGACGTCACACCGCTGGTGGAGATGCCAGCGGTGGCGCGGTCGGCCCGGGTCGGGAAGGTGCTGGTCAAGGATGAATCGCAGCGCTTGGGGTTGCCGGCTTTCAAGATGCTCGGCGCGTCATGGGCGATCGCCCGGCTGGTCGCGCGGCAAGCGGGCGTGCCCGCACCGTCGACGTTCGCCGAGCTGAAAGAGCTGGCAGCAGGCTCGCCGCTGCAGCTGCTCGCAGCAACGGCAGGCAACCACGGCCGTGCGGTCGCACGTGTCGCCGGGCTGCTCGGCGTCGAGGCGAAGGTGTGGATCCCCGCAGCCTCACCCGCCGAGCTGGCCGACGCCGTAGCGGGCGAGGGCGCCGAGGTCACGGTGATCGACGACGACTACGACGAGGCACTGCGGCTCGCGGCGAAGGCCGTCGAGCTGCACCCGTCCGCCGCGCTCCTGCAGGACACCGCGTGGGACGGCTACGAAGATGTCCCCGGCTGGGTCGTCGAGGGTTACAGCACCCTGTTCGCCGAGCTCAGCGAGCTCACCGAGCCTGCAGACGTGCTCGTCGTGCCCGCGGGTGTGGGATCGCTCCTGCAGGCGGCGGTCGCGTACCGCGCGCCGTCGACGACCGCGCTCGCCGTCGAGTCGGCTAGCGCGGCCTGCCTGCTGGCCAGCCTCCGGGCCGGTCAGCCGCGCCGGATCAGCACCGGCACGACGGTCATGGCCGGGCTGAACGCCGGCACCGTCTCGACGATCGCGTGGCCCGTGCTGCGCGACGGCGTGACGGCCGCGGTCGCGGTCGACGACGCCGCCGCGCTCGCCGCGGCCCGGGTGCTCGACGGGGGCGGGGTGCCGGCCGGGCCGTGCGGCGGCGGCTCGATGGCCGGCTTCCTCGCCGCTGCCGAGCTGCCCGAACTCCGCGCCGCGTTGCGCCTCGACGAGAGCTCGACGGTCGTGGTGCTCAGCACCGATGGGCGGACGTGAGCGGCCCGCCTACCGGGCGGCCTTCCGACCGGCCGCGATCAGCGCGAGCGCGATCACGAGGCAGGCCGCCGCACCGACGAACGTCGCGGTGAACGCGGCCTGGAAGCCCTCGTTCAGCCCGAACCGGACGTCCGACGCCGCCGGGTTCGCGTTGGCCACCGCAACGGTCGAGCAGATCGCGATCCCGAACGCCGCGCCGATCTGGAACACCGAGTTGTTGATCCCCGAAGCCAGCCCGCTCTCGCCCGGCGCCACGCGCGAGAGCGACGCGATCGCGGCCGCCACCACGGTGGTGCCGATCCCGGCGCCGAAGAGGACCAGGCCGGGGAACAGGTCGGTCCAGTAGCCGCCGTCCGCCCGGATGCCCGAGAGCAGGAACGCGCCGGCGCCGAGCAGTACCGTGCCGAGCACCGCGACCGGCCGGAAGCCGAAGCGGGTCGTCAGCCATCCGCTGAAGTTCGACCCGACGACGGACATCGCGGCGTAGATCGCCGTGCTCAACCCGAACACGACGGCGGAGTAGCCGAGCACCTGCTGCGCGTAGAGCGACATGATCAGCGCCCCGCCGTACGTCACCGCCGCGACGACCAGCGTCATGACGTTGCCGCCGACGGTCGTGACCGAGCGGAAGATCCGCAGCGGCACGAGCGGCGCCGACGAGCGCTTCTCGACCAGCACGAACACCCCGAGCAGGACGACGGACGCACCGAGCATGACGAGCGTCTGCGTCGACGCCCACCCGACGACGGGCGCCTCGACGACCGCGTAGACGAGCAGCACGAGCGCGGCCGTGATCGTCACCGCGCCGACGGGGTCGAACGAGCGACGGCCCGCCCGGACCGGCGTCTCGCGCAGCAGCCGCGGCCCCAGCCCGAGCACGACGAGCGCTACCGGCACGTTGATGACGAAGATCCACGGCCAGCCGAGGCCCTCGGTGATCGGCCCGCCGATGAGCAGGGCCGCGGTCGCGCCGAACGCGCCGGTGCCCGTCCAGATCCCGACGGCCTTGTTGCGCTCCGCGCCTTCCGGGAACGTCGTCATCAGCACCGCCATGGCGGTCGGCGCCATGATCGCCGCCGCGATGCCCTGCACGACCCGCGCCGCGACCAGCACGACTCCCGTCCAGGCCAGCCCGCAGAGCACCGACGCGACGAGGAACAGCGCGGTGCCGATCATGAACATGCGGCGGCCGCCGAGCAGGTCGGCCGTGCGCCCGCCGAAGAGCAGCAGCCCTCCGAACGTCAGCAGGTAGGCGCTCATCACCCACTGCACCGCGCCGGGGCCGAACGCCAGCTCCCCTTCGATCGACGGGAGCGCGAGTATGACGATCTGGGAGTCGACGATGATCATGAAGTAGGCCGCGCACAGCAGCGCCAGCGCCTTCCAACGACGCGGGTCGGGTGCTGTGGGCGACTGGTGGAGCTCGGTCTCTTGTTGTGTCACGGCATGTCTGACCGGGCCCGCGGGGAGAATTCGACGCCGTCGCGACGAATTTCCGGAGCCGCGCCGATCTACCCACATGGCATCGTGGATGTGGAGCCCCGAGGAGCGGTCGTGACCAGTACGTACAACGTCGAGAAGGTGAGCGCGGCCGAGTTCGCGCGGCTCACCGATCCGTTCCGCAGGGAGCTGCTCGCGCACTGCTACCGGATCCTCGGCTCGCTGCACGACGCCGAGGACCAGGTGCAGGAGACCTACCTGCGGGCATGGCGGGCGTTCGACGACTTCGAAGGCCGCTCGTCGGTGCGCAGCTGGCTGTACCGGATCGCGACGAATGCGTGCCTCGCGGCGCTGGAGAGCCGCGGCAGACGGCCGCTGCCGGCCGGGTTCGCCGACGACGAGGAGATCGACGTACCGGATACCTCTGGGCCGGCCGACCCGGCGGCGGTCGTCACGTCGCGGGAGAGCATGCGGATCGCGATGGCCGTCGCGGGCACGCACCTCCCGCCGAAGCAACGTGCCGTGCTCCTGCTGCGCGATGTGCTGGGGATGCCGGCGACGGAGGTCGCGGAGCTGCTCGGCATGTCCGGCGCGGCCGTGCACAGCATGGTGCGCCGCGCCCGCGCGCAGCTGGCGCGGGCGCCGCGGTCGGCCGACGACGTCGCCGAGCCGGCCGATCTCGGCGAGCGCGAGCTGCTCGACCGTTACGCGGACGCGCTGGAGAACGGCGACGTCGACGGGCTCGTCGAGCTGCTGAAGGACGACGCGGTCTGCGAGACGGTCGACGAGATGTACTCCGGCCGCCAGCAGGTCGCCCGCTACCTCTCGACGTGCCCGGCCTTCGGCAACTGCCGGATGGTGCCGTTCACCGTCGACGGCAGGCCCGGCTTCGGCATGTACCGGCGCACCGGCACCGGGATCGCCGTGGCGTTCGCGCTCGTCATGCTGGCGGTCACCGACGGCATCCAGCGCATGGTCGTCGTGAAGGACACCTCGGTCTTCCCGTCGTTCGGCCTCCCGCGCGCCAGGCCCGACCGGCCGGCGGGCCGCTGATCGTGCGGCGCCGACCGGGGCCGGCTGAACCGATTTCACCTGCGTGCCGCAGCATGACGGAGTGACGCAGCAACTGGACGCCTGGTGGCGCTCGGCCGTGATCTACCAGATCTACCCGCGGTCGTTCGCGGACTCCGACGGGGACGGCATCGGCGACCTGCCCGGCATCACCGCACGCCTCGAGCACCTCGCCGACCTCGGCGTCGACGCTGCGTGGCTCTCGCCGTTCTACGTCTCGCCCATGGCGGACGCCGGGTACGACGTAGCCGACTACCGCGACATCGACCCGGTGTTCGGCACGCTCGCCGACGCCGACGCGCTGGTCGCGGAGGCGCACCGGCTCGGGCTGCGGGTGATCGTCGACCTGGTGCCCAACCACACGTCCGACCAGCACGTGTGGTTCAAGGCGGCGCTCGCGGCGACGCCCGGCAGCCCCGAGCGCGCGAGGTACATATTCCGCGAGGGCAAGGGCGAGCACGGCGAGGAGCCGCCCAACCATTGGCGCAGCGTCTTCGGCGGACCCGCCTGGACCCGTGTGACGGGGCCGGACGGGCTTCCCGGGCAGTGGTACCTGCACCTCTTCGACGTGACGCAGCCCGACCTCGACTGGACCAACCCCGAGGTCCGCGAGGAGTTCCACGACGTGCTGCGGTTCTGGCTCCACCGCGGCGTCGACGGCTTCCGCGTCGACGTCGCGCACGGGCTGGTGAAGGCCGAGGGCCTGCCCGACTGGGACTACGACCACGGGCTGCTCGACAGCACCGAGAAGCTGGGCCGGCCGCCGATGTGGGACCAGGACGGCGTGCACGAGATCTACCGCGCCTGGCGCAAGGTGCTCGACGAGTACGACGACAGGGTGCTCGTCGCCGAGGCGTGGGTGGAGCCGCCGGAACGGCTGGCCAAGTACGTCCGCCACGACGAGATGCACCAGGCGTTCAACTTCGAGTACCTGACCACCCGGTGGGTCGCGGCCGACCTGCGCGAGGTGATCACGTCGTCGATCAGTGCGACGGCGGCGGTCGGCGCGCCGACGACGTGGGTGCTGAGCAACCACGACGTCGTCCGGCACACCACCCGGCTCGCGCTGCCGCTCTCGGGGCCGAAGCGGCCCAACGGCATCAAGGCGACCGACCCGCAGCCCGACCAGGTGCTCGGCCTGCGGCGGGGCCGCGCGGCGACGGCCGTCATGCTGGCACTGCCCGGTTCCGCCTACGTCTACCAGGGCGAGGAGCTGGGCCTTCCCGAGCACACCACGATGCCCGACGACGCCCGTCAGGACCCGACGTTCTTCCGCACCGGCGGCACCGTCGCGGGTCGGGACGGCTGCCGCGTGCCGATCCCGTGGGAGCGCAACGCGCCGGCGTACGGCTTCAGCCCGAGCGGCCGCTCGTGGCTGCCGCAGCCGGAGTCGTTCGCCGGGCACGCCGCCGACCAGGAACGCGGCGTGCCCGGTTCGACGCTGGAGCTCTACCGCGAGATGTTGCGGCTGCGCCGCGAGCTCGGGCTCGGGCTCGGTGAGCTGGAGTGGGTCGACGATCTCGGCGGCGACGACGTGGTCGCCTTCCGTCGCGGCGAGGTGCTCGTGGTGGCCAACCTCGGCGGCGAACCCGTGCCGCTCCCGTCCGGGACGCGGGTGCTGCTGACGTCCGGCCCGCTCGACGAGCAGGACCGGGTGCCGACCGACACGACGGTGTGGCTCACCCCAGCGAGCTGAACACCCGAACTTCCCACCGTTTTGTGCACTTGCGCGCGTTTTCGGCGCGCATCCACCCAAAACGGTGGGGAAGTTTCAGTAGGCGGGCAGCGTGAACGAGTTGGCCGCCCGCTCGATCGGCGTGGTTCCTCTGCTGAGCCTGCCCAGCAGTGGGGCCAGCCGGAACATCTGGTTGCGCAGCCAGATCTTCCCGCGGGTCGCCGGGATCAGGGTGCCCGCACCCTCCGCCACGAGCGCCTGGTTGCGCCCCACGAACGGCCGCAGCCGTTCCTCGTAGGCCGGCAGGCCGACGGCGGGGTCGCCCCCGGCCGCGGCCAGCTCGCCGGCCAGCACGTACGCCCCGACCAGCGCGAGGCTCGTGCCCTGCCCGGAGAGGAACGACGGCGCGAACGCGGCGTCGCCGAGCAGCGCCACCCGCCCGCGCGTCCAACCCGGCATCAGCACCTGGCCGACCGAGTCGAAGTAGAAGTCCGGCGCCTCCCACATCGCCTTCAGCAGCCGCGGCGTCTCCCAGCCGACCCCGGTGAACGCCTCCTCGATCAGCTGACGCTGCTGATCGAGATCGCGGTCGTCGAAGGCCAGCTCCGGCGACGCCATCGCGAACAGCGCCGTGACCTCCGGCGACGTCCGAACCGCGTTGATCGCGACGATCTTGCCGGGCACGTTGTGCAGCACGGCCTCGTGGTCGAGGCCGAGGTGGTTGGGCACCGTGAACGCCGCGAAGTGGTAGCCGAGGTGGTGCTGGTAGTCCGCCGCCGGCCCGAACACCAGCCGTCGGGTCGTCGAGTGCACGCCGTCGGTGCCCACGACCAGGTCGAACGTCCGTGAGGGCCCGTTCGCGAACTCGACGTCGACCCCGCCGTCGTGCTCGTGCAGCGCGGTCATCGTGTCGCCGAAGACGTACTCGACGTCGTTGCGGGTCAGCTCGTACAGGATCGAGGTCAGCTCGCCCCTGGGCAGCTCGACGTCGTGCGCCTCGGCACCGCCGCTGACCGCTCCCGGCGCGATGCTCACCCGCCGGCGACCTGCCGCGTCGACGACGTGCAGCGCGCTGGTGGCGACGTGCGCAGCCCGCAGCTGGGGCAGCACGCCCATCCGGTCGGCCACCTCGATGGCGACACCGCGGACGTCGATCGGGTACCCGCCGCTGCGGACGGCACCTGCGCGCTCGACGACGGTCGGTGTCATCCCGCGCACGCGCAGCCAATGGGCCAGCGCCGGGCCGGCGATGCTCGCTCCTGAGATCAGGACGGTGGTCATATCTCCTCCTTCCGCCGTGCTTACTAACCGCACGGTAGGCTACTTACCTACCGCAAGGCAAGTAGACAACCGGACGGCAGGCAAGGAGGTAGCATCACCGGATGCCGCGCCTGAACGCCGACACCCGCGCCGAGATCCGCGCCGCCGCGCTGGAGCTCTTCGCGCAACGCGGGTTCGTGCGCACCAGCCTCCGCGAGATCGCGGAGCAGCTCGGCATCACCAAGGCGGCGCTCTACTACCACTTCTCCTCGAAGGGCGAGCTGATCAGCGAGCTGGTCGCGCCACTGGTCGAGGACCTCGAGACGTTCCAGAAGCGGGCCGCGGAGTACAGCGCCGGCGACGACCCGCGCCCGCTGCTGGAGACCTACTTCGACCTCTGCCACCGGCACCGGATGCTGTTCCTCGGGCTGGTGCAGGACGCCGGCGTCGCGGCCGAGCTCGAGGCGCTGACCACGATCATCCACAAGCGCACGGAGGTCGACGCGGTACTGGTGGGCAGCACGGAACCGGCCGACCTGGTGCGCGCGACCGTCGCGCTCGGCGGCCTTCAGGACTGCGTGGTGATCTTCCCGGACGAGCCGGCCGAGGTGATCAAGGAAGCGGCGGTCGGCGCGGCGCTGCGCGCGCTCATCCTCGACCGATGAACGGCATCCCGCTCGCGGTGATCGTCATGAACTGGACGTTCGCGTCGAGCGGCAGGCGGGCCATCATCACTACGGCCTCCGCGACGTGCGTGACGTCGAACGTCGGCTCGGGGCGCACCGACCCGTCGGCCTGACGTGCGCCGACCGCGATACCGGCCGTCATGTCCGTCGCCGCGTTGCCGATGTCGATCTGGCTGCACGCGATCCGGAACGGGCGGCCGTCGAGCGAGAGCGACTTCGTCATACCGGTGATCGCGTGCTTCGTCGAGGTGTAGGCGGCGCTGCCGGGCCGCGGCGCGTGGGCGGAGATCGAGCCGTTGTTGATGATCCGGCCGCCGCTGGGGTCCTGCCGCCGCATGGCGGCGAAGGCGGCACGGGCGCAGAGGAACGAGCCGGTCAGGTTGGTGGCGACCGTCGTCAGCCAGCCGTCGACGGGGATCTCGTCGACCGTCCCGGCCGGGCCGAACGTGCCCGCGTTGTTGAAGAGCAGGTCGACGCGACCCCACCGCTCCTGGATCGCGGCGAACAGCGCGGCGACGGACGCCGGGTCGGTGACGTCGGTCACGACGGCGAGCGCGGCGTCCCGACCTGCCCGCACGTCCTCCAAGGTCTCGGCCCTGCGGCCGGCCAGCGCGACGCCGTAGCCGTCGGCGAGCAACGCCTCCGCCACCGCACGCCCGATCCCGGACCCGGCGCCGGTCACGACGGCTACTTTCTGCGTCATGCCGAGGAGTCTGCCGGAAAAAGGGGCGGACGCCGCCGCGAGGAGTTGCGGCTCCTCGTGGCGGCGCCCACAAAGGCACCAGACATCGGGTTACCAAGCGTGCAATTTTCGCCGTGAATTGTGGTCTCGGCGGCAACGGACGACTACCGCCCGCTGACGCAGACCCACGGCGTTTCAGCCTCATCGCGGCATGCCCCGCGTGGGTGCCCGGTGCTCGTGCCGGGGAACGCCATCGGGAGGACGGACCTTCTCTGCCGATCCGGCCTTGGCCAATCGGTGTTCCCGTACTCCTCTGTGTACCCGGTCACACCGGTTCGGGCAAGGGTCGACGGCCTGGTCATCGCCCAGTGAAATTGCCGGTTCCGCGGCTACGGTGGGAGCAATGGATCTCCAACTGATCGGCAAGCGCGCCATCGTCACCGGTGGTAGCAGGGGCATCGGGCTCGCGGTGGCCGAGGCGCTCGCCGCTGAGGGCGCCGACATCGCGCTCGTCGCCCGCAATCCGGAGTCGCTCGACGCCGCTGCGCGTCAGGTCGCGGCGCACGGCACCCGCGTGATCGGAGTGGCCGCCGACACCACGAACGACGAGGAGGTGCGCGCCGCCGTCGCGACGGTCGTCGAGCGGCTCGGCGGGGTCGACGTGCTCGTGAACGCCGCCGCCCGGCCCGCCTCGGCCGCGCCGCAGAGCCCGGCGAGCGCGACGGCCGACGACACGGTGCGCGTGGAGCTGGAGACCAAGCTGCTCGGCTACCTCCGCTTCGCGCGTGCGGTCGCGCCGCACATGGTGGAGCAGGGCTGGGGCCGGATCATCAACATCAGCGGGCTCAACGCGCGCATGTCGACGTCGCTCGTCGGCTCGGTGCGCAACGTCGCGGTCGCAGCGATGACCAGTGCGCTCGCCGACGAGCTGGGACCCAAGGGGGTCACGGTGACCGTCGTGCACCCGGGGGTGACCGTCACGGAGCGGACGCCGCAGATCATCGCCGACATCGCGGCGGCCCGCGGGCTGAGCCACGAGGCGGCCGAGGAGGCGCTGGTCGCCGGGAACGCCACCGGCCGGCTCATCACCGCGGCCGAGGTCGCCGACGTCGTGACGTTCCTGGCCTCGCCGCGCAGCGTCGCGATCAACGGCGACGCCGTCGCCGTGGGCGGCGGCGCGCGCGGCGCCACCCACTACTAGACCGTCGACAACGACGTTTTGGCTGTTGTTAGCGCTCACAAACAGCCAGAACGTCGTTGTCGACGCGCTACTGGCTGGGGGCTTTTGCTTTGTCGCCCGTCGGGGTCACCGCCCACCAGGTGCCGCCCTCGCCGTGGTGGCCTGCCGTCTCCAGCCCACCGGTGTCGTCGCGGTGGCGGTAGAGCGGCCAGCCGGCGAGCGTGAGCTGGGTCGAGCCGTCGGCCCGCTGGACCGTGCCGACCGCCGCCTTCGCGACGCCGAGCAGCTCGGGCTCCTGGCCGGGCTCGACGGTCAGCGGCTGCCAGGTCTCCGCGCACGGGCCGGCGCAGTTCGAGGTCGGCGGTGCGGAGCTGTCGGCGTCGGAGCGGTACACCAGCCGTCCGGCGCCGTCGGTGGCGATGACGCCGAGGGGGCCGCTCTGCACGGCGTAGAGGGCGGGCAGCACGACCCCGTTGCCGCCGTGCCCACCGTGGCCACCACCACCGCCATCGGCGGACGCGGCTGCCGGGGCAGGGGCCGGGGGATCGGCGGCACCGCCGCACCCGGCGAGTACGAGCAGCGCTGCGAGCAGCAGGAGACGCATGGGCTCCACCGTGCCCCGCCGCCATCGGGAAGGACCCCGTCCGTCGACGTCCGGCACACATTTCGCTGCGAACGCACGAACTTCCCCACCGTTTGGCCTACTTGCACACCTCCGAGGGCGTGCAGGTTGGCAAAACGGTGGGGAAGTTCGGGTCAGTCGTCGTCGTCGCGGTCGCGATCCCGGTCGCGGTCGTTGTCCTGCGGCCTCGGCTCGCCCTGCCGCATGACGTCGAAGCTGCCGAACATGCCCTTCGCGTCGACGACGACCTCGCGCTGGCCGGCCGCGGGTGTGCAGGCGAGGTCGCAGTGGGTGCTGCCGAAGATCGTCACGCCTTCGGTGCGCGCGTAGGTGTCGGGCGGGATGATCACCGTCGTCTCCCCGAACAGCGTGCCGACCTCGACCCGGTCGTCACCGGGCGCGACCACGACCGGACGGTCCCCGAAAATCGTCAAGCCGTCGGCGGCGCCGACCACCCTCGTGCCCGCGAAGACGACACCCGCGATGACCGCGAGCCCGAGCACCCCGGCGCCGAGGCGTTGGCGCATCGGCACCACCGGACGAGCGGGCTTCGCGACGGCTGCGGGTTGTTGGGCCGCCAGCACGCCGGTGGCGTTCGGCAGGTCCCTGATCAGCACGTCGAGCTCGCTGCGGGTGCGCGCCGCCCAGCACTTCGCCGCTCGCTCGTCGTACTCGGTGAGGGTGAGAACGCCGTCGCCGTGCGCTGCCTGGAGCAGGGAGTCCACCTCTCGGCGTTCCTTGTCACCGACACGGATCTCTGGCAGCGGGGGTTCCACGGCGTCCATCATCGCCTAAGCGGAAGCGGAAGGTCTCCGGGCGATCCCTGGTTTCTGTCGATCCGGGCGGCGGCCGTTCGTGTAGGGGGTGCACCTACCGACGAGAGGACCACGATGACCCAGTACCTGCTCAGCATCTACCAGCCCGACGGCCCCGCCCCCGACCCCGAGTTCCTCGAACCGGTCATGCGCGACGTCGAGACGTGGAACCGCGAGGTGCGGGCGGCGAACGCCTGGGTGTTCAGCGGTGGCCTGCACCCGGCGAGCACCTCGACCGTCCTGCGGGTGAAGGACGGCGACGAGCTGATGACCGACGGCCCGTTCACGGAGGGCAAGGAGCACCTCGGCGGGTTCACCGTGATCTCCGCGCCCGACCTGGACGCGGCGCTCGGGTGGGCGCGCAAGCTCGCGGCCGCGACGACGCTCCCGATCGAGGTGCGGCCGCTCTTCGACGATGCCGACGGATCGTGCGAGGGCTCGTGATCGAACGGATCTACCGCGAGGAGTACGGCCGCGCGGTGGCGGTGCTGACCCGCGTCTTCGGCGACATCGACATCGCCGAGGAGGCGGTGCAGGAGGCGTTCGCCGCCGCCGTGCAGCGCTGGCCGCACGACGGCCTCCCGCCCAGCCCGGCCGGCTGGATCATCACGACCGCCCGCAACCGGGCCGTCGACCGGTTGCGGCGCGAGTCGAAGCGCACCGAGCGGCACATCGCGGCGATGTCGCTCGATGCCGCTGCTCCCACGGAGACAGAAGCGGAAGCGAATGCGGAGGAGGGACCCGTGCAGGACGACCGGCTCCGCATGATCTTCACCTGCTGCCACCCGTCGCTGGCGCCGAACGTGCAGGTCGCGCTCACGTTGCGGCTGCTCGGCGGCCTCACCACCGCGGAGATCGCACACGCGTTCGTCGTCTCCGAGGCGACGATGGCGCAGCGGCTGGTCCGGGCGAAGGGCAAGATCCGGGCGGCGCGGATCCCGTATCGCGTCCCCTTCGAGGCCGACCTGCCGGATCGGGTCGGCGGGGTGCTCCGCACGCTGTACCTGATCTTCAACGAGGGCTACACGGCCAGCGCGGGCGACCGGCTCGTCAGGGACGACCTCTGCGCGGAGGCGATCCGACTCGCCCGGCTGCTCGCGCAGCTCATGCCGGACGAGCCGGAGGTGCTCGGCCTGCTCGGACTCATGCTGCTGATCGACTCGCGACGGGCGGCCCGCACCACGGCGGACGGCGAGCTGGTGGTGCTCGCCGAGCAGGACCGCCGGCTGTGGGATCGGAAGCTGATCGAGGAAGGGCACCGGATCGTCCGCGCCTGCCTGCGCCGCGACCGGCCCGGCCCGTACCAGCTCCAGGCCGCGATCAACGCCGTCCACGCGGACGCGCCGGCAGCCGAGGAGACCGACTGGCGCCAGATCCTCGCCCTCTACGACCAGCTGCTGCGGTTCACGCCGACGCCGGTCGTCGCGCTGCACCGCGCGGTGGCACTGGCCGAGGTCGAGGGGCCCGCCGCCGCGCTCGCGGTCGTCGAGGCGCCGGACGTGGCCGGGCCGATGGCACGACAGCATCTGCTGCACGCCGTGCGGGCCGATCTCCTGCGCAGGTCCGGACGCCCGGCCGAGGCCGCCGACGCGTACCGCGCCGCGCTCGACCGGGCCGACAACGCCGCGGAGCGGACCTTCCTGGAGGGCAGGCTCGCGGACCTGCATCCGTCGATCGGTTGATCCAGCTCGGTCCGACCGAAGGATCCGGAGACGGCACGGCTGCGGCAACACTCCACGCATGGCCCGTTCGGATCTCCTGGTCTCGGCGCTACCGCCCACCACGTTCGTGCTGGTCAACTCGATGTTCGGGTTGACGGCCGGCATCGTCGCCGCCCTCGCGGCCGCCGTGGGGACGGTGGTGCACCGCGCAATGCGGCGGCTGGCGCTGCAGCCCACGATCGGCGGGTTCGTCGGTGTCGGCATCTCGGGGTTCGTCGCCTACCAGACCGGAACGGCAACGGGTTACTTCCTCACCGACATCTGGACCGGCACCATCTGCTTCTGCGTGCTCGTCGTCTCGATCCTGGTGCGGTTCCCGCTGGTCGGCGTCATCTGGAGCGTCATGAACCGGGCGCCGATGCACTGGCGGCGCCACCGCGGGGCGCGGTTCGCCTACGACGTCGCGACCGCGTCGGCAGCGGTGATCGCGGGCGCCCGGGTCGTCGTGCAGACCTGGCTGTACGGGGAGGACCTCGCCGGCTGGATGGCGGCCGCCAAGATCGCGATGGGCGTGCCGCTGTCGGCGGTCGCGCTCGGGATCGCGGTGTGGGCGGTGCGGCGCGCGGACCGTCAGCTCTCGACCTCGGCCCACTCCCGCGACCAGCGGTCGAGCGGCTCGATCGCGGTGCTGAGCGAGCCGCCGATCGGCGTCAGCTCGTACGAACCCTCGGAGGAACGCGCGAGCAGTCCAGCCGACTCCAGCTCGCGCAGCCGCTCGTAGAGCACGGAGGACGAGAGGCCGTCGCATCGTGCGAGCAGGGCACGGGGCCCGAGCGGGCCGTCCCGCAGCTCCCAGAGCACCCGCAGCGCCCACCTGCGGCCGAGCAGGTCGAGCGCCGCCATCAGCGGGCGTCCGGTGGTGGATCCGCGCACCGGTCGCCCCGGCCTCGGCACTTCCGATCGGCCCATGTGATCACCGTCTCGAACCGTGTGGCGTTGCTGGAACCGAAACGATACCGTCGTTCTGGTTTCCGAAACGAACGAGTCGACCAGGAGGACCCAGTGCCGCAGCGCATCTCACCGCTGTCCGAGCCGTACGCCCCGGAGGCCGCCGCGCACCTCGCCGCGATGATGCCACCTGGCGAGGAGCCGATCCGGCTCTTCCGGACGTTCGCCAAGAACCTGCCGATGACGGCCGGGCTGCGGCCCTGGGGCGAGTACTACCTCAGCAAACAGCTCGCCCTGACCATGCGCGACCGCGAGCTGATCATCGACCGCACGACGGCGTGGTGCAGCTGCGAGTACGAGTGGGGCGTCCACATCGCGCGCTTCGCCGATCGCGTCGGGCTCACCGGAGAGCAGGTCGCCTCGCTGACCTACGGCGTACCGGGCGACCCGTGCTGGAGCCGGCACGATGCGATCGTGATCGAGGCCGTCGACTCGCTGCTCGCGACGTCGGCGATCGACGACTCGCTCTGGTCGGCGCTCTCGGTGGAGCTCGACGAGCCGCAGATCCTCGACCTGTGCCTGCTGACGGGCTGGTACCAGGCCATCAGCTACGCGGCCAACGCCGCGGGTGTCGAGCGCGAGCCGTGGGCGCCGCGGTTCGACGACGTCAGGCGAACAAGCGCGTGAGCAAGGTGTCGAGCGCGGCCTGACCACGTGCGACCGCCGCGCGGGTGTCGTCGGAGCGGGTGATCAGCAACGCGGCCTCGCTCGCGGCGGCCAGCACCATGTGCGCCATCACGTCCACCTGCGCGGGCTCGATCCGCCCAACCGCTGCGATCCGCTCGATGTTCAGCCGCAAGCCGCTGAGCAGGTACTTCTCGTCCAGCTCGCGCCAGCGCGTCCAGCCCAGTACGGCCGGCGGGTCGAGCAGGACCACCCGTTGGACGTCGGTCTCGAGGATCGAGTCGAGCCACGCCGCGCACCCCGCACGCAGGCTGGCGACCGGATCGGCGGCCTTCGCGCGCGCGGCCTTCGCGACCTCCTGCGCGATCCGCGCGATCTCCCGCTCCAGCACCGCGTCGAACAGGGCCTCCTTCGACGCGAAGTGGTGGTAGAGCGCCCCGCGCGCGACGCCGGCGGCTTCCAGCACCGCGCCGATCGACGTCCCGTCGTACCCGTGCTCACCGAAAAGGCCGCGCGCCACGGCCACCAGACCCTCGCGGGTGGTGCGGCCGCGCTCCACTCGTCCGTCGACCATGCCGGGACTCTAGACCAACCGACTGTCGGTCTGTTAGAAATCAGACCGACAGTCGGTTGGTTTTTCAGGAGGCACCCGTGACCCGCTCCGCACTCACCGCCCCGCCACTCCGGACCATCCACCCGGCCACCGGCCCCGCCATCGCCTACCGCGAGCTCGGCGAAGGTCCCGCCGTGCTGCTCGTGCACGGCTGGCCGACGTCGTCACTGCTCTGGCGCGCTGTCATGCCGGCGATCGCCCAGCGCAACCGCGTGATCGCGATCGACCTGCCCGGGTTCGGCGGATCCGGGAAGCCGACGAACGCCAAGTACGACTTCGAGTTCTTCGACGGCGCCATCACCAACCTGCTCGCCGAGCTCGACGTCGCCGAGGTCGCCATCGCGGGCCACGACATCGGCGGGCCGGTCGCGCTGCACTGGGCGATGGCCAATCCGGCCCGCGTGACCGGGATCGCACTGCTCAACACGCTCGTCTACCCGGAATTCTCGGCCGCGGTGATCAAGTTCGTGCTCACGATGCGCGTGCCGATCTCGCGCGACCGCGCGACGTCACCGGAGGGGCTCGCCGACATCATGCGGCTCGGCGTCGCGGAGTCCTTCACCCTTCCCGACGAGGTGATCGCCGCCGTCCAGGAGCCGTTCGGGACGAAGGCCGACCGGCTCGCGCTGGCCAGGGCCGCGACCGGACTGGGCAAGCGCGGATTCGCCGAGATCGCGGCCGGGCTGCCGAAGTTGCAAGTGCCCGTCGAGGTGATCTACGGCGCGCAGGACCGGATCCTGCCGGACGTCGCGGTCACGATGAGCCGCGTCAAACGCGACCTGCCGAGCACGCAGATCACCGTGCTCCCCGACTGCGGACACTTCCTGCAGGAGCAGCAGCCGGAGCAGATCGGCGAGACGCTGGCCGCCTTCTTCGCCCACCTCGACTGAGCGAGCGAGCAAACTTCCCCACCGTTTTGCCTACCTGCACGGCCTCGCGGGCGTGCAGGTTGGTCAAACGGTGGGGAAGTTTGGCTTCCGCTTGACGATGAGGGCCTCCAGCCCGTCGAGGATGCGGCCGAGGCCGAAGTCGAGGATGAACTCGTCGCCGTCGTCGCTCGTCGCCTCCGCCGGCATCTCGAACAGCCGGCCGGACATGACGAGCGCGTGCACGGCGGGCAGCCGATCCGGGCCGGTCAGTGTGCGCAGGCCCGCCTCGAAGTCGACGTCGACGTTCTCGTTCTGCGGCGACGCCATGTCGCCGATCATCGCCGCCGTCGCGGCCTCGTTGCGTGCGTAGCCGCTGAGCAGCAGCATCGTCGAGAGCTTCTCGAACGGTTCGAGCGGCAGGTCGGTCATCACCGCGAGCGCCCAATCCATCCACTTGAGGCTCTGCGGCATCAACGGCGGGGTGGAGAGCGGGATCTCCAGCACCCACGGGTGCTTCAAGTGCGCCTCCAGCAGGCCGCGCATGAAGAGCACCATCCCGTCCCGCCAGCCGAGCGAGCTCGGGGATGTGGCCGGCGGCTCGCCGTACGCGGTGTCCTGCATATGGACGAGCAGCGCGTCCTTCGAGCCGACGTGGCGGTAGAGCGCCATGGTCGCGAAGCCGAGCTCCTTCGCCACCCGCGCCATGGAAACGGCGGCCAGCCCGTCGGCGTCGGCGATCCGCACGCTCGCCTCGACGATCCGCTCGAGGCTCAGCTCGGGACGGGCCTCGCGCTGCCGATCCTGGGCGGCCCACGCCGCTCGGGCTTCCGGCGGGATCGGGGAGCTGCTCACGACGGATGTGTACCACACACGCTGCTGCGTATGCTATACACGCTGCGTACGTCATACACATCGAAGGAGCGGCGATGCCTGTCGTGGAAACCAGCAATCTGCAGAAGTCGTTCGGGGACCATCGGGTGCTCGACGGCGTCGACATCTCTGTGGCGGAAGGCACGGTCTTCGCGCTGCTCGGCCCGAACGGCGCCGGCAAGACGACGGTGGTCAACATCCTCAGCACGCTCGTGCGCGCCGACGGCGGATCGGCGAGCGTCGCCGGCCACGACGTCGCTCGCGAGCCGGTCGCGGTGCGCGCGGCGATCAGCGTCACCGGCCAGTTCTCGGCGGTCGACGCCCTGCTCACGGGCCGGGAGAATCTGACGATGATGGCGCGGCTGAGCCGCGTCCCCCGCCACGAGATCGGCGCTGTCGTCGAGAAGGCGCTGGCGCGCTTCGACCTCGTCGACGCCGCCGACCGCCGGTCCGGCAGCTACTCGGGGGGCATGGCCCGCCGGCTCGACATCGCGATCAGCATGCTGGCGATGCCCCGCGTGCTGTTCCTCGACGAGCCGACGACCGGCCTCGACCCGCGCAGCCGCCAGGGCGTCTGGGAGTTCGTGCGCGAGCTCGTCGGCGAGGGTGTGACCGTTTTCCTCACGACCCAGTACCTCGAGGAAGCCGACCGCCTGGCCGACCGGATCGCGTTGCTCGACGGTGGCCGCATCGTCGCCGACGACGCACCGGCCGCGCTGAAGCGCCTCGTGGGGAGCGACATCGTGGAGGCGACGTTCGCCGACGGGCGGGTCGCCTGCTACCCCACCGACGGGTCGCTCGACGACATCAAGCGCACGATCCTCGGCCTCGAGGACGCCACGCACGTGACCGTCCGGAACCCGAGCCTCGACGACGTCTTCCTCACCCTCACGGGAAAGAGCCCGAAGCAGGTCACGGGAAAGGTCGCAGCATGAGCGCCTACGCGCTGACCGACAGCTCGGTCATGATCGGCCGCAGCCTGCGGCACACCACCCGCAACTTCGACAGCCTCTTCATCGGGATCTTCTTGCCGGTGATGTTGCTGCTGCTCATGACGACGGTCTTCGGCGGCGCCGTGAGCGGGACCGCGGGCGACTACGTCACCTACGTCGTGCCGGGAGTGCTCCTGCTCTGCGCGGGCTACGGCGCGTCGATGACGGCCATGAGCGTCACGACGGACATGAAGGAAGGCATCGTCGACCGGTTCCGCACGATGAACGTGCTCCCGTCGGCCGTGCTCACCGGGCACGTGGTCGCGAGCGTCGCGCGCAACCTCGTCTCGGTCGGGATCGTGATCGCCACGGCCTACGCGATCGGGTTCCGGGCGGCGGCGGGGCCGCTCGGCTGGCTCGCCGCGATCGGCCTGATCGTGCTGCTCATCTTCGCGATGTCCTGGGCGTCGGCCGCGTTCGGCCTGGTCGCGAAGACCCCGGAGGGCGCGTCGAGCTTCGGGTTCTTCCTGCTCTTCCTCCCGTACCTGTCCAGCGCGTTCGTCCCGATCGACACGCTGCCGGGCTGGTTGCAGCCGATCGCGACCGCGCAGCCGTTCACACCGCTCAACGAGAGCATCCGCGGGTTGCTGCTCGGCAACCCGATCGGCAACAGCGGCTGGGCAGCCGTCGCTTGGTGTCTCGGCATCCTGGTCGTCTCGGGGTTCACGGCGTCCGCACTGTGGCGGCGCACCCGGCGTTGACGCCTCGACGGAGTGATCGCGAACGGTGTGTTCGCGATCACTCCGAAAGATTTCAAGAAGCCGTGCAACCCCCCTGCGACCCGAGCGTCTGTATGGGTATGACCGCTGTGTCGCCACTGCCGATGGTCGTCGCCTTCCAGGCCGACGTCACACCTGCACCTGAGCTGCACCCCGCCATGGCCGAGGTCGAGGCGATCGCCGCGGGCGAGGGCAGCGCCGTGGAGTTCGGCCCTGCCAACGGTGGCAAGTTCAGCCGCGCGGTCAAGAGGGGCATCGACATCACCGGTGCGCTCGTTGGTCTCCTGCTCACGCTGCCCGTGCTGCTCGCCGTCGCGATCGCGGTGCGCATGGAGGGCGGCCCCGGCGTGATCTTCCGCCAGCACCGGGTCGGCCAGGGCGGCGAGATCTTCACGCTCTTCAAGTTCCGCTCGCTCAAGCCGGTTGCCGACGAGGGCGACGTCACCTGGAACATCGACCGCGACAACCGCCTCGGCCGGGTCGGGCGCTTCATCCGCGCCACCAGCGTCGACGAGCTGCCGCAGCTGGTCAACGTGCTGATCGGCGACATGAGCCTCGTCGGCCCGCGGCCGGAGCGCCCGTTCTTCGTCGACCAGTTCTCGGCGTCGATCCCCGGCTACGCGCAGCGCCACCGCGTCCCGGTCGGCCTCACCGGCCTCGCGGTCGTGAAGGGTCTTCGCGGCGACACCTCGATCCCGGACCGCGCGAAGGTCGACAACGACTACGCGAACACCTGGTCGCTGTGGCTCGACATCCAGATCATGCTGAAGACCGTGCGGTACCTCATCTCGCACTGATCTCCACGCGCGAAAGGGCCGTCGCACTCCGGTGCGGCGGCCCTTTCGGCGTTCTTCAGCTGAACCGCTGCTCCAGCCGGAACGTCACCTGCTCGCCCGCCGAGCTCTTGCCGATCAGCTTGCAGAGCGCGGCCCTGACCGGGAGCCAGTGCGGGCCGCTGCCCGAGGGCATGAGCGTGGCGGCGAAGGGATGGCCGTCGATCGTTCCGCCGACCTTCACGGCGCGCCGGGTGCCGAGCAGCTCCGCGGAGCCGGGCACGGTCACGTATGTGGCGAACGATCCGTTCTTCTCCAACGGCGCGGTGAAGGTGTGGTCGAGGCCGGTCATGGCGCTCTCCTCTCGTGGGTTCGTCGAGTAGGACGGCCCCCACGGCGCGGAGTCATCGCGATCGCCGGGTGTATTTGTGCGGCCGGGCGGGAACTGGACGTCATGGACGTCATCGCTCTGCGGGCGGCGACCCCTGGTTGTGCCCACCGCCTGCACCTGAACAACGCGGGCGCCGCGCTCATGTCGAGCGACACCCTCACCGCGATGACCGACCAGCTTGACCTCGAAGCGCGGATCGGCGGGTACGAGGCGGCCGAGCAGGCGCAAGGACGGATCTCCGACACCTACGCCGGGCTCGCCGAGCTCGTCGGCGGACGGCCGTCCGAGATCGCGCTGTTCGACAACTCGACGCACGCGTGGAACGCGGCCTTCTACTCGGTGCCGCTGCGGCCGGGCGACCGGATCCTGACCGGACGCAACGAGTACGGCAGCAACGTCCTGGCCTACCTGCAGGTCGCGCAGCGCACCGGCGCCGAGGTCGTCGTCGTGCCGGACGACGAGTCGGGCCAGATCGACACGCGGGCGCTGGCCGGGATGATCGACAGCCGGACCCGCCTGATCGGGCTGACCTGGGTGCCGACGAGCGGCGGCCTGGTCAACCCGGCCGCGGAGGTCGGACGCATCGCGCGCGACGCCGGCCTGCTCTACCTCCTCGACGCCACCCAGGTGGTCGGACAGTTCCCGATCGACGTCGGCGCGCTCGGCTGCGACCTGCTGACCGGGACCGGCCGGAAGTTCCTCCGCGGCCCCCGCGGCACGGGCTTCCTGTGGGCCCGCGAGGACGCGCTCGACCGGCTCGACCCGTTCGTCGCGGAGATCCGCTCCGCCGAGTGGGACGGCGGCCGCTCCTTCACCTGGGCCCCGGGCGCCCGCCGCTTCGAGACCTGGGAGAACAGCTACGTCAACATCATCGGCCTCGGCGCCGCCGTCCGGCAGGCCCTCGCACTGGGGCTCGACATGATCGGCCGGCGAACCCGCGCGCTCGGCGCCATGCTGCGCGACCGGCTGGACGCGCTCGACGGTGTGCTCACCCACGACCTCGGGGTCGAACGCTGCGCGATCGTCACCGCGGCCGTCGAGGGGCATCCCGCCGTCGAGGTCGCCAAGGCGCTCGCCGCCGAGCGGATCAACGTCAGCACCACGATCCCGGAGCACAACCAGTTCGACACCGAGAACCGCGGCGTCCACCCGCTCGTGCGGTTCTCACCGCACTACTTCACGACGGAGGCGGAGCTGGACCGGTGCGTCGAGGTGGTCGCCGGGCTGCCGAGGATCACGCGTAGTTGAACCACCATCGCTTGTCGTTCTCGTAGCAGTCGCTCACCCAGTACCGGCCCTCGTACTTGGCCCGCACCTCGTAGCACTCCGCGGACGACCACCACGGGCCGATGCGACCGCCGGCCGCCGCGACGTCGTCCTGCGCGACAGCGACCGACACGGTCGGCACCATCGCACCAGCCACGACCGTCGCGACCACGGCCGCCCGCCTCACCGTTGTGAACACATGCGCCTCCAGAGGTGGATCGATTCAGATTCGGTAAGGAAACGTACCACAAGTGGAGCAGGTGGGTCTAGCCGTCGATCTCGGACTCGGCCTGGCCGGCCAGGATGCGATCGACCGTCTCCTCGACCGTCAGCTCCGAGGTGTCGAGCCACAGCCCGATGCGCGGCGTCTCGTCGCGGAGGATCCGGTCGAGCGCGTCGACGGTCCACCGGTCGTACGCGACCTTCCCCCGACCGGACTCCCGGGCCGCGACGGCGTCGGGACGGGGAGCGAGCACAACCAGGTGCAGGGGCCGGGCCCGGATGGCGGCGAGGGTGTAATTCAAGAACTCGCCGAGGAACACGTCCTGGACGACCGGCGTGACCCCGGCCTCGGCGTACGTGTTGCAGGCCTGCGCCGCGAGCCGGTGGCGCAGGCGCAGCTGGTGCTCGGCCTCGGCCGACCCGGCGGGCCCCATGTCCACGCGCCCGTTGACGATCCAGCGGCGGAACAGGTCGCCGTGGACGTGCGCCGCCGGGCCGTCGAGCCGTTCGGCCAGCCGCTGCGCCACGGTCGACTTCCCCGCGGCCTGGACGCCGGTGATCACGTACACCGACCGCACGGCGGCACCCCCTACAGCGCTTCGAGCAGCTTCCGCGTGTCGCGAGCGTAGTCGGCGTAGGAGACACCGCTGCGCTCGACGAGCGCGGCGAACCGCTGCTCCAGCAGCGTCCGGCAGCGCTCGACGATCTCCTTGCCCTCGACCGTGAGGCTCAGCCGGCGCCGGTTGCCGCCCGCGGGGTCGGGCAGGGCGTCGAGCAGGCCCGTCCCGACCAGCACGCCGGTCATCCGGCTCGCCGACGGCTCCGAGACGCCCAGCTCTTCCGCCACCGCCCGCTGGGTGGCCGCACCGAGCCGTCCGACGATCAGCAGCAGCCGGAAGCGGCGGTACGAGATGCCGTAGCCGTCTTGCAGGATGCGGTCGGCCGAGCGGTCGAGCTTGGCGGTCAACGCATGCAGGTCGAAGCTCAAATCTCCTGGCACCACCTAACATTAGCATGCTAACTTGCACTTCTAAGTTACCTGCGGAGGTGCAACGATGGCCCACACCGTCCTCCTCGTCGTCCACATCGTCAGCGGGACCGCCGGGCTGGCGCTCGGGCCGTTCGCCATGCGCCAGGACGGGCTGCGGTTCGCGCGCGGCGAGCGCACGACCGGCCGGCTGACCTCGATCTACCTCGCCGTGGTGGTCGTCGTGTGCGTCTCCGCGACCGGGCTGGTGATCGACAGCCGGCCGGATCTCTGGTGGCTCGTCCCGGTGGCCGCGCTGACGGTCGGGCTCGTCGTGCTGGCCGTCGAGTCGGCCCGGCGCCGCTTCGCGGGCTGGACCCACGGCTACGTGCACGGGATGGGCGGCTCGTACATCGCGCAGGTCACGGCGCTGGTCGTGGTGGCGCTCGTCGTCGACGGGCCGGTGCGCGGCGTGGCCGAGCTGGTGCCGTGGCTCGCGCCGACGGCCGTCGGCACCGTCCTGATCGAGGTGTGGCGGCGCCGTTTCTTCCCGGCTGCGGCCGAGCCGAGCCGGCGCTGATCACGTGCGGCTCGCGGCGTTCGTCGCCCTCGCCTTCGGCTGGTCGTGGGCGTGGTGGCTCCCGCTGACGATGGCCGGCCGGCCGATCGGTTTCGGCGAGTTCGACCTGGCGTACGTCGCCGGCATCCCGGGGCCGCTTTTCGCCGCCGTCGTGGTCACCGCGGTGACGGACGGCCGCACCGGCCTCCGCGAGCTGGCCGGACGGCTCTCGGCGCCGCTGCGCTGGTGCGTGGTTGCGGTCGTCGCGCCGGCTGCGCTGCTGGCGCTGGTGCTGGCCGGCACGGCGATCGCGGGCGTCCCGCTGCCGGCCCCCTCGGCGTTCGGGGTGGCGCCAGGGCTCCCGGTGATGCCGGTGCTCCTGCTGTGGATCTACGCCGTGGTGTGGAACGGGCTCGGCGAGGAGGTCGGCTGGCGCGGCTGGCTGCTGGCACAGCTGCTCGGGCGATTCCGGCCGCTGCCGGCCACGTTGATCGTCTCGCTGATCTGGGCGGCCTGGCACCTCCCGCTGCTGCCCGTGCTCACCAGCTTCGCCGTGATGTCGCACCCGGCGATGCTGCCGGTGTTCTGGTTCGGGCTGGCGTGCCTGTCGGTCGTGCTGACCTGGCTGTACCAGCGCAGCGGCAGCGTCACCCCGGCCGCGATCCTGCACGGGACCTACAACGTGGCCGCCGGAACGGCAGCCGCCCAGGCCGGCGTGAACGTCGCGTTCACGGTCGCGATCATGCTGGTGGCCGCGTGGCTGGCCACCCGCCCCGTCGACAACGACGAAATGGCTGTTTGTGAGCGCTAACAACAGCCAGAACGTCGTTGTCGACGGTCACGGCACGAGCGGGCGCACCTCTTGGGCCACGAAGCGGACGAAGCCTTCCGGGTCCGGTTCCGTCGACGTGTGCTGCAGGACGACGGTGTCGGCGCCGGCCTCGACGAGCCCCTTGACGGCGTTCGCGATCGACTGGGCGGTGACGCCATCGGCGAACTCCGGGATCGGCCGCTCGTCCCAGAGCCGCAGCTCGGCGTCGACCCGCTCGGTCGCGTCGGGGCCCGTGGCGGCGTGCAGGTAGGCGACGATCTCGTGCGGCTCGGTGCGGCCCGCCGCCGCCCGGCCCTCGTCGATCAGGGCCCGGGCCTTGCGCACGGTGTCGGGCCGGGTGCTCGCTTCGAGCACGGTCCCGTCGGCGACCTCGCCGGAGAGCCTCAGCGATCTCGGGCCGACCGCCCCGACGAGCACCGGCGGCGCGCTCGACGGCGGCCAGTCGAGCGCCACGTCGTCGAGCTTCACGTACCGGCCGTCGACGCTGACCCGCTCGCCGCGCAGCAGCGCCCGCATCGTCGTGAGGTGCTCGCGCAGCAACGTCATCGGCGACTCGGCGCGCACCCCCGACTGCGCCATCCACTCCTGGTTGCCGTGCCCGATCCCGGGGATGAACCGGCTGCCGAACATGCGGTGCAGGGTCGCGATCTCCATCGTCGTCATCGCGACGTTGCGCATCGGCGCGGGCGCGACACCGATGCCGACGCGGAGCCGCTCGGTCCAGGCCAGCGCGGCCGCCGCGCTGGCGAAGCCGCTCTGGAAGAAGCAGTCCTCCCACAACCACAGCTCCTCCAGCCCCGCGGCGTCGGCCGCGCGAGCGACGTCGCGCAGCCGCTCGGGAGGCAGCTGTGGCCGGTACATCGCGCCGAGAGCAGTCATGATCACTGCCTACCGGTCCGGCCGCCTCAGGACAACGGACATGTTTGGGATGATCTGGGTGTGCTGTTCGCCGTGCTCGGGCCGCTGGAGGTCAGCCGCGACGACGGCACACCCGTCGAGATCGGCGGCCCCAAGGTCCGCGCGCTGCTCGCGGCGCTGCTGCGCGAGCCGGGCGCCGTGATCGGCTTCGACCGGCTCGTCGACGCCGTCTACGCGGACGCGCCGCCGGCCGGCGCCACGAACGCGCTGCAGTCGCAGGTCACGCGGCTGCGCCAGGCGCTCGGCGCGGCCGAGCTCGTGGAGCGGCATCCCACCGGCTACCGGCTGGCGATCAGCCCGGAGCAGGTCGACGCCCACCGCTTCGAGCAGCTGCTCACGCAGGCCAGGAGCGATCCGGCGCCGGCGACCGTCCTGCGCGCCGCGCTCGCGCTCTGGCGGGCAGCCGCGTCGGACCAGCCCGACCTCGAAGAGCTGCGCGTCGAGGCCGTCGAGCGGCTGGCGGAAGTGCAGCTCGACGACGAGGCGACGCTCCCGCTCCTGCGGACGCTCGTCCGGCAGCACCCGCTCCGGGAGCGGCCACGGACATTGCTGGTCAGAGCGCTGCACAGGGCGGGGCGGGCGACCGAGGCGCTCGCCGAGTTCGAGACCGCCCGCCGCACACTCGCGGACGAGCTCGGCACCGATCCCGGGCCCGAGCTCGCCGACGCGCACCTCGACGTGCTCCGCACCCCGTCCGTCGCCGTTGTGCGGACGTTGCCGCTGCAGCTGACCAGCTTCATCGGGAGGGAGCAGGAGCTCGGGGCCGTCGGCCGGTTGCTCGCCGAGCACCGGATCGTCACCGTGACCGGCCCTGGCGGCGCCGGCAAGACCCGTCTCGCCTCGCAGCTCGCCGAGCAGCACGACGATGACGTCTGCTTCGTTGCGCTCGCGCCGCTCGACGGCGCGTCCGACCTGGCGCTCGCCGTGCTCGACACGCTCGGGCTGCGGGAGGGCGGGCTGCCGGGACGGCGACCCGCGAGTGAGGACCGTCCGAGCATCGACCGGCTGGTCGCGGCGATCTCCGGCCGAAAGCTGCTGCTCGTGCTCGACAACTGCGAGCACGTCGTCGACGCCGCGGCGCAGCTCGCGCACGCGGTCCTCGCGGCGTGCGCCGGCATCCGCGTGCTCGCGACCAGCCGGGAGGCGCTGCGGGTGCGCGGCGAGGTCGTCTGGCCGGTGCCTCGGCTCGCCGTTCCCGAGGGGCCTGCCGCCGACCCGCTGGCCTTCCCGGCCGTCCGGCTGTTCGCGGAACGAGCGGCGGCGGTGCGCCCCGGGTTCGTCGTCACGGCGGCGAACGCCGAGGTCGTCGTCGACATCTGCCGCGCGCTCGACGGGCAGCCGCTGGCGATCGAGCTGGCCGCCGCGCGGGTGAGCTCGCTCCCGCTCGACGAGATAGCAGCCCGGCTCGCCGGCACGGCCGACCGGTTCACGCTGCTCTCCCGCGGCCCGCGGACGGGCGAGGAACGGCACCGCACGCTCGCCGCCGTCGTCGAGTGGAGCTGGCAGCTGCTCGACGACGAGGAGCGCCGGTTCGCGGCCCGGTTCACCGTGTTCGCCGGCGGCGCAACGCTCGACGCCGCCACCGCCGTGTGCGGCGACGGGGACGTGCTCGCCGGGCTGGTCGACAAGTCGCTGATCGAGGTCGGCGCCGACGGCCGCTACCGGATGCTGGAGACGATCCGAGCCTTCTGCCTGCAGCAACCCGGCCACGAGGCCGCCGGGCGCGCACACGCCGAGCACTTCCTGCGGATCGCGGCACTCGCCGACCCGCACCTGCGGACGGCCGACCAGCTCGACTGGCTCGCGATGCTGCACAGCGAGCACGACAACCTCGTTGCCGCCGTGCGGTGGACCCTGCGCAACGACGAGGAGCTGGGCCTTCGCCTGTTCTCGGCGCTCGCGCAGTACTGGTGGCTCGCCGGGCGCAAGAGCGAGGGCGCTGCGCTCGCAATGGGGTTCGTGGAGCAGCTGCGGTTCGCGGAGTTGCAGCCACAGCTGCACGAGGAGTACCTGGCCGTGGTGAGCCATGCCGCCACCGGGGGTGTCCCCTCCGACGCCTTGCGCGAACCGCTCGCCCACGCCCACAAGATCGTGAACAGGCTGTCGGACGTGCCGCGCCAGCCGTTCCTGATGTTGTTGTGGGGCGCCGTGCGCGGGCTGCCGCGCAGCGACGACCTGGCGCAGCAGCTCCTGATGCGCGACGCGGTCGCGGCCTCCCATCCGTGGAGCGGCGCGCTCAGCCGGCTCGGGCACGGCATCCTCGCGATGTACCGCGCCGAGATGGACAAGGCCCGCGTCGAGATCACGGAGGCGGTCACCGCGTTCCGCTCGATCGGCGACCGGTGGGCGCTCGCGCTGGCACTCTCGGAGCTCGCTGCGCTGCGGAGCTGGCTTGGTGAGTGGGACGAGTCGCTCGCACTCACCGACGAGGCGATGACGTTGATGGCGCAGACCGGCGCGACCGAGGAGACGGCGGAGCTGCGCAGCCGGAGGGCCGATACGTTCCGGCGATCCGGCGATCTGGGCGCGGCAGCCGCGGAGTTCAGGCACTCGCTCGACATCGCACGCCACACCGCGGCACCGGACATGGCCTCGCTGGCCGTGGCCGGGCTCGCCGACGTCGCACGCCAGGAAGGGCGCACCGCCGAAGCCGCTGAGCTCTACCGGGACGCGCTGGCCGGCTGCCCGTCGGGTCTGTTCAGCTCGGAGGAGATCCGTGCGCGGATCCATCTCGGGCTCAGCGCGCTGGCACTGACGGCAGGGAACCGGACGGCGGCCGAGGAACAGCTCCGAGGTGCTGTTGCGTCCGCGATGAGAACGTCCAACCTGCACGTCGTCGCGCTCGTGGCGGAGGCGACCGCGGGCGTCGCGCTGCTCGACGGTGATGCCGAACGGGCCGCGACGCTGCTCGGGACGGGGCACGCGCTGCGCGGCATCCCGATCGCGGGTGATCCCGACCGCGCCCGCCTGCTCGACGAGTGCACGTCCCGGCTGGGCGCGACGCGGTGCGCGGTGGCCTACGCCCGCGGCTCCTCGCTGTCCAGGACGCAGGCGCTGACCAGCGTCGGGGTGGAGCCGTCAGCGCTCGGTGCGTGATCGGTGCGCGGCACCGCGCACGCTGCCCGGCATGACTGATGCGTTGGTGGACGACGCCACCCCGAAGGCCGGACGGCGGGTCTGGCTCGGACTCGTCGTGCTGCTGCTGCCGAGCCTGCTGGTCTCGATGGACATGTCCGTGCTGTTCTTCGCGCTCCCCGCGCTTGCGGCCGACCTGGCGCCGTCGAGCTCGCAGCAGCTGTGGATCGCCGACATCTACGGGTTCCTGCTGGCCGGGCTGCTGGTCACGATGGGCTCGCTCGGCGACATCATCGGGCGGCGCAGGCTGCTCATGATCGGCGGAGCGGCGTTCGGCGCGGCTTCGGTGCTGGCGGCCTTCGCGTCGAGCGCCGAGATGCTGATCGGCGCACGGGCGCTCCTGGGCGTCGCGGGCGCGACCCTCGCGCCCTCGACGCTTTCCTTGATCCGCTCGATGTTCACCGACGACCGGCAGCGCACCACGGCGATCGCGATGTGGACGGCGGCGTTCGCGGGCGGCTCGCTGGTCGGCCCGGTGATCGGCGGGATCCTGCTGGAGCACTTCTGGTGGGGCTCGGTGTTCCTGATCAACGTGCCAGCGATGGTGGTGCTGCTGGTAGCGGGCCCGCTGCTGCTCCCCGAGCACCGCGGAACCGGCACCGGCAAGTTCGACATCACCAGCGCGGTGCTCTCGCTCGCCGCGGTGCTGCCGGTGATCTACGGGATCAAGAAGACCGCTGAGGACGGCCTGACCCTCGCCAACGGCGTGGCGGTGGTGGTCGGCCTCGCGTTCGGCGCGGCGTTCCTGCGACGGCAGCGGCGGCCCGACACGATGATCGACCTCACGTTGTTCCGCCGCCGGGAGTTCGCCGTTTCGATCGGGACGAACATGCTGACCCTGTTCGCGATCATGGGCTTCGGCATCGCGTCGTCGCAGTACATGCAGCTCGTGCTCGGGTTCAGCCCGTTCGTCGCCGCGCTGTGGAGCGTGCCGATGTTCGTGGCGATGATGATCGGGACGGTCGTCGCGGCCGTGGCGACCCGCTGGACCCGCCCGGCCTACGTGGCGGGGGGCGGGCTGGTCGTCGCGACGTGCGGGTTCGGCTGGCTGTCCCAGCTGCAGATCGACAGCAGCATCGGGATGCTGGTCGGCGCCAGCTCGCTGATGGCGTGCGGGATCGGGCTCGTCGCCGCGCTGGCGACCGACCTCGTGCTGGCCAGCGCACCGCCGGAACGCGCAGGCGAGGCGTCGTCGCTCTCGGAGACCGGGGCGGAGTTCGGCGCGGCGCTCGGCATGGCGGTGCTGGGCACGGCCGGCGTTGCGGTCTACCGCGGCGAGCTGGCGGCCACGATGCCGGCCGGCGTGCCCGCCACGGCCGCGGAGGTGGCGACCGACACGCTCGGCGGGGCGGTCGACGTGGCCGGCGGGCTGCCGGCGGCGATCGGCGAGCCGCTGCTCGAAGCCGCCCGCCTCGCGTTCGTCAGCGGGGTGCAGGTGACAGCGGTGGTCGGGGCCGTCGTCGTGGGGGCGGCCGCGGTGCTGGCGACCGTCATGCTCCGACACGTGCAGCCGCGCTGACGCCTGCGCCGAAGGTCAGGAAAGCCACTTTCATGCAACGTCGTTGCATGAAAATGCCTTTCCTGACGTCCTCCAGCGGAGCGGGGCCCCTCGCGGAGCGGGTGGCGATGCCCCCGGCTACCGCCACCCGCCATGGATCATGAGTGCGGGAGGCAGCGCGTAGATACGTTCTCTTCGGATCAAATCCGATTCGGGCGGATCAGATCGGGCGGATCAGATCGGGTCGGAGAGGAACGCCGTCGCCGCCGCGGCGAGGTGGGCCGGGTCGCGCACCCCGCACAGCTCTCGCGCGGAGTGCATCGACAGCACGGGGATCCCGACGTCGACGGTCCGGATGCCGAGCCTCGTAGCGACGATCGGGCCGACCGTCGTCCCGCACGGGACGGTGTTCTTCCCGACGAACACCTGGGTCGGCACTCCGGCGTCGCGGCACGCGCGCTGCCACGCGGCCGCGCCCGGCGCGTCCGTCGCGTAGCGCTGGTTCGCGTTGACCTTGAGCGTCGGGCCGTGGTTGGGCAGCGAGCGGTGTCCGGGGTCGTGGTTCTCGAGGTAGTTCGGGTGCGCGGCGTGCGTGACGTCGACCGAAAGGCACCGCGAGCCGGCGAAGGCCGCACCGCGCGCGTCGAAACCGCCCGCGACCTTCGTCAGCACCGTCTCCAGCAACGGGCCGGCCGCGCCGGTCGCCGACTCGCTGCCCGTCTCCTCGTGGTCGAACCCGACGAAGACCGGGATCACGTCGAGATCACGAGCGGCGGCGGCGAGCAGCGCGCCGATCCCGGCGTGCACGGAGACGAGGTTGTCCAGCCGGGGAGCCGCGAGCAGCTCCTCCTCCTCACCGAGGAGAGCAGGCGGGTTGACGTCGTGCACCACGAGGTCGTGCGCGGCGATCTCGTCGGGGTCGATGCCGGCCTCGCTGGCCAGGAACTCCAGCAGGTCGCCCTCCGCGGGCGCGCCGAGACCCCAGATCGGCAGCAGGTGCTGCTGCGCGTCGAGGGTGAGGCCCTGGTTGACCTGCCGGTCGAGGTGGATCGCGAGCTGCGGCACCCGCAGCAGCGGCCGGTGCACGTCGACGAGCACGGTGCTGCCGTCGTAGAGCGCGAGCCGGCCGGCGAGACCCAGGTCGCGGTCGAGCCACGAGTTCCAGAGCGGCCCCCCGTAGACCTCGACGGCCACCTGCCGCCAGCCGCCGCGGCCGGTATCGGGCACCGGCTTGACCTTGAGCGTCGGCGAGTCGGTGTGCGCCGCGAAGATCCGCATCGGGGTGTCGGGCGCGGCCGTCTCCGGGACGAACCAGGCCAGCAGCGTGCCGTCGCGCTGGAGGTAGCGCCCGCCCGATCCGCCGTCCCACGGGCCGGCGAGGTCCTGCTCGGTGAAGCCGGCCTCCTCCAACCTTCGGGCACCTTCCGCCGCCGCGTGGTACGGCGTGGGCGCTGCGGTGATGAAGGCGGCGAGGTCGTGCACGAGATCGTCCATCGGGTGCCATCCTCCCTCACGTGGTCGACACGGTTGTGGTGGGCGCGGGCTCGGCGGGCTGCGCGTTCGCCGCACGCGTGGGCGGGGACGTCCTACTGCTGGAAGCGGGGCCCGCGGACTGGGCGCCCGAGCTGCGGCGCGCGTCGTCGCTCGCGGCGAGCCGGCCGAGCCATCCGCAGAACTGGGCGTTTGCGGCCGAGCTGCGCGCCGGCAGCCCGGCCGTCGTGCCGAGAGGGCGTGGGCTCGGCGGGTCGAGCGCGGTCAACGGCGCCAACTGGATGCGCCCGACCCCCGCCGACGGTTGGGCGTGGGACGAGCTGCTGCCGCACTTCGTCGGCTCGGAGACGGATCTCGACATGTCCGGCCCACTGCACGGGGCGCATGGCCCGATCCCGGTCGGGCGCCCGTCCGGCGCGTTGCTGCATCCCGCTGCCGAGCGGTTCGCCGAGGCCGCGCGCCGGCTCGGCTACGCCGAGGAGCCCGATAAGAACGCCGGAGCACCGCCGGGGTACGGGCTGGTGCCCGGCAACGTCGTCGACGGCATCCGGGTCGACGCCGCCACCGCCTACCTGAGGGACGTGCCCGGGTTGCAGATCCGCACGGGAGCCACCGCCGCGCGGATCGTGCTCGACGGCACGCGTGCCGTCGGCGTCGAGCTCGTCGGCGGGGGCCTGGTCGAGGCGGGCGAGGTGGTGCTGGCCGCCGGCGCCATCGGCACGGCGCACCTGCTGCTGCGTTCCGGCATCGGGCCGGCCGACGACCTGCGGGCCTGCGGGATCGAGGTCCGGCACGACCTGCCGGGCGTCGGGACGGGCTGGTCCGACCACCCCGCCGTCTTCCTGCCCTTCGCCGACACCGATCCGCCGGCGCATCCGGACGCGACGAACAGCCAGGTCGTGCTGCACCTCGACACCGGCGCCGACCCGGCCGGCGACGTCGAGGTGCTGCTGTTCGTCCGCCCGTTCGTGCCGGGCGGCGAGCTGCACCTGATGTGCGCCCTGCAGCAGCCGGAGAGCCGGGGCACGATCTCGCTCTCCCCCACCGGCCTGCCCGTGATCGGCTACCACTACCTGCGCACCGAGTCCGACCGGCGCCGGCTGCGCCACGCCATCCGGACCGCGGCCGAGCTGCTGCGCGCCGGGCTCGGGCGCCGCACCTCACCGGACGGCGCGGTGCTGGGGAACGACCGCACGCTCGACGGCTGGGTCGCCGCACACCTCACGACGTCGATGCACATGTGCGGCAGCGCGGCGCTCGGCAGGGTCGTGGATCCGCAGCTCCGCGTGCTGGGGCTGGCCGGACTGCGGATCGTCGACACGTCCGTCCTGCCGCAGGCGCCGCGCCGCGGGACGGCTGCCGCGGCCGTCGCTCTCGGTGAGAAGGCGGCCACGCTCGTCGATCCAGCGCCCGCTAGACGGCAGGATGGGTAGGTGATCGATGCCCTGATCGCCCGGTTCGCCGCCCCCGACGCCTGCGCCGCCGAGCTGCTCTGCGACACGCACCCCGAGGAGACGGTGGCGTTCACCGTCGTCGAGCGCGACCTCTCCACCCGCAATGTGACGTTCGGCGAGCTGCGCAGGGAGAGTGCCCGGTTCGCCTCGGCGCTCACCGACCTCGGGATCGACCAGGGCGACGCGGTCGGCGTGCTGATGGGCAAGTCGGTCGAGCTCGTGGTGGCACTGCTCGGGATCTGGCGGCGCGGCGCCGTGCACGTGCCGCTGTTCACCGCGTTCGCCCGGCCGGCGATCTCGCTGCGGCTGCTCGCCGCCGAGGCGAAGCTCGTCGTCGTCGACGCCGACCAGCGCGGCAAGCTGGCGGCAGGCGAAGGCATCCCGGCCGCGCCGTCGTGGCAGCTCGTCGTCGTCGGCGGTGAGCCGGGGCGCGGCGAGCACTCGTTCGACGCGCTGATGGCGGTCGCGGACGAGGACACGCAGGTCGCGACCGTCGGCGGCGACGGGCCGCTCGTGCTGCTCTTCACGTCGGGGACGACCGGCGACCCCAAGGGCGTCGCGGTGCCGCTGCGGGCAGTCGCGTCGTTCGTCGCCTACCTGGAGCTCGGGCTCGACGTGCGCACCGACGACGTCTACTGGAACGCGGCCGACCCGGGGTGGGCGTACGGGCTGTACTACGCGATCATCGCGCCGCTCGCGGCCGGGCGGCGCAGCGTCCTGCTGCGTGCCGGGTTCTCCGCGCCGCTGACCTGGCAGGTACTGGAGCGGTTGCGCGTGACCAACCTCGCCGCCGCGCCCACCGTCTACCGGGCCCTCGCGGCGGACGCCGACGGGCCGCCGGCCGGGCTCGCGCTCCGCCGGGCGTCGAGTGCGGGCGAGCCGCTGACCCCCGACGTCGTGGAGTGGTCGGCGGGCGCGCTGGGCGTCGAGGTCCGCGACCACTACGGACAGACCGAGCACGGCATGGTGATCGCCAACGGCTGGGCCGACGAGGTGCGGGCCGACGTGCTGCCCGGCTCGATGGGCAGGACGCTGCCGGGATGGAGCACGGCCGTGCTCGCCGACGACTCCGACCAGCCTGCGCCGCCGGGCGTGCAGGGCCGGGTCGCGATCGACGTGCCGGGCAGCCCGCTGCTGTGGTTCGGCGGCTACGCGGGCGACCCGGAACGCACCGCCGCCAGATACACGGCGGACGGGCGCTGGTACCTGACCGGCGACGCCGGCAGCGTCGACGAGAACGGCTACTACTTCTTCTCGTCGCGCGACGACGACGTGATCATCATGGCCGGCTACCGGATCGGCCCGTTCGAGGTCGAGAGCGTGCTCGTGCAGCACGAGGCGGTCGCCGAGGCCGCCGTCGTCGGGATGCCGGACCCGTTGCGCGGTGAGGTGCTGGAGGCGTTCGTCGTCCTCAAGCCCGGCACGGACCCCGGCCCCGGCTTCGGCGAGGAGCTGCGTCAGCTCGTCAAGACCCGGTTCGCCGCGCACGCCTACCCGCGCACCGTGCACATCGTCGACAGCCTGCCGAAGACGCCGAGCGGCAAGGTCCAGCGCTACGTCCTGCGCGGCCGCTGAACTTCCCCACCGTTTTGCCAACTTGCAGGCCCTCCAGGGTGTGCAGGTTGGCAAAACGGTGGGCAACTTGCGGGGGCGGCCGCCGAACTCCCCGATCGGGGGCTACGCCGGGCGGACGGGGGTGTACACGACCCACTGCGACTTCAACGTGATGCCGAAGCGGTCTTTGAGCAGCGCGTACTCCTCGTCCGTGCCGACCACCCGGTCCGGCCGGCCGGTCTCGCTGAACACACCGTCGCGCAGCCCGATCCGCCCGCCGTCGACGGCGATCACGGCGCGGCGGGTGCGGGAGAAGTGCGACCCGGGGTCGGTCTCCTGGAACCGGCAGCGCTCGGTGAACTCGGCCAGCTCCCGCGGCTGCGCCGTCCACGACCACTCGCGTTCCCACTGCCCGTCCTTGCCGCGTGTGGCGGTCCACCACACCTCGCCGTCGTGCTCGACGCGGAAGTGCCCGTGCTCGCCCACCCGCAGCGGCACCGGCCGGTCCCACCGCGCCCCGTTCCCGATGTCGACGATCATCGGGCCGGCCTCGGTGCCGACGACCAGGCGCAAGTGCTCGAAGTCGGGCCCACGCCTGCCGTCGGCGTCGACGTCGAACGCCGAGACCAGCGTGACCTCGTAGTCCAGCTCGCGCAGCAGCTCCGCGAAGAGACCGTTGAGCTCGTAGCAGAACCCGCCGCGACCGCGCCGCACGACCTTGTCGAAGAGGTCGTCGACCGCCAACGACAGGGGCACCTTGAACACGATGTCGTAGTTCTCGAACGGGACGTTGCGGATGTGGGCGCGCATCAGCTCGGTGAGCGCGTCCACGGTCGGCGCGGCCGGTCGGGCGGCGTTGATCCGGGCGAGGTAGGCGTCGACGTCCATGCGTCACATCGTTGTTGTTGACCTCGGGTTCAGGTCAAGGAACCGGTGCAGCGGGGCGAACAGCTCGTCGTGCCGGGCGCGCAGCTCGTCCGGGGTCAGCCAGGCCAGATCCGTCGCCTTCTCCGGCTCCATTACCTGCGCCTCCCCCGTCAGCCGCTCGCAGCCGATGAAGAGCGTGACGTAGTGCCGCCCGATCTCGGGCATGGGATCGTCGGTGAAGCCGAGTCGCGACCGCGCGGCGACGATCAGCCCGGTCTCCTCGGCGACCTCGCGCACCGCCGTCTCCTCGGGCGACTCGCCGAACTCCTGGTGCCCGCCCGGCAGCCCCCACGTGCCGGCGCCGTGCGCGCCTGCTCTGCGGAGCACGAGGATCCGCTCGCCTTCGCGGACGACGGCCCCGACTCCGACCCGGACGTGTGCCATGGGCCATATGCTCGCGCGGGTGACTGCCGACCCGTTCATGGCCCCGAGCGCGCTGCCGTTCGCATTCCCCGACTTCGACGCCATCCGGGAGGAGCACTTCGCTCCCGCGTTCACCGCGGGCATGGCGGAGCAGCGCGCCGAGGTCGATGCGATCACGTCCCGGCGCGAGGCACCGACGTTCGAGAACACGATCGTCGCGCTGGAACGCTCCGGGCGGCGGCTGTCCAGGGTGTCGAGCGTGTTCTTCACGCTCGTCGGCTCGTGCAGCACACCCGGGATCCGGGCCGTCGAGGCCGAGGTTGCGCCGCAGCTCGCCGCGCATTCCGACGCGATCATGCTCGACCCCGCGCTGTTCGCCAGGATCGACGAGCTGCACGAGAAGCGCGCCGACCTCGACCTCGACCCGGAGTCGTTGCGGCTGCTGGAGCGACGCCACCGCGACGCCGTCCGCGCCGGCGCGCTGCTCGGGCCCGCCGACCAGGAGCGGCTGCGGGAGCTGAACGCCGAGCTCTCCGCGCTCTCCACGGCCTTCGGCGCGAAGCTGCAGGCGGAGGCGAACGACGCCGCCGTGCACGTCGAGAACACCGCGCTGCTCGACGGGCTGGCCCCGGACGCCGTCTCGGCCGCCGCCCAGGCCGCGCAGGCAAGAGGGCTGCCCGGGCACCTGATCACGCTCGTGCTCCCGACGGCCCAGCCGGCGCTCGCCGCGCTGACCAACCGGGAGCTGCGGGAGCGGCTGCACACGGCGTCGGTCACCCGGGGTGCGCGCGGCAACGAGCACGACACGCGCGAGACCGTCCTGCGGATGGTGGCGCTGCGCGCGGAACGGGCCCGGCTGCTCGGGCACCCGCACCATGCGTCGTGGGTCGTCGAGATCGGCACGGCCGGGACCGTCGACGCCGTCGACGCGATGCTCGGCAAGCTCGCCCCGGTTGCGGCCGCCAACGCCCGCGCGGAGGCCGACGAGCTGGCCGAGGCGGCGGGACACCCGATCGAGCCGTGGGACCGCGCGCTCCACGCCGAACGGCTGCGTCGCGAGCGGTTCACCCTCGACGCCGACATGCTGCGGCCGTACCTCGAGCTCGAACGCGTCCTGCACGACGGGGTCTTCTTCGCCGCCGAGCGGCTCTACGGGCTGTACTTCAACGAGCGCGACGACCTGACCTGCTACCACCCCGACGCGCGTGTCTTCGACGTGTTCCGTGAGGACGAGCACATCGGCCTGTTCGTCGCCGACTTCTACGCCCGCGACTCCAAGCGCGGCGGGGCGTGGATGAACTCGTTCGTCACGCAGTCGCACCTGCTCGGCACCCGGCCCGTCGTGCTGAACACGCTCAACATCCCGCGCCCCGCCGACGGCGAGCCGACCCTGCTCTCGATCGACTCCGTGCGGACGATCTTCCACGAGTTCGGCCACGCCCTGCACGGGCTGCTCTCCGAAGTCCGGTACCCCACGTTCGCCGGAACGGGTGTGCCGCGCGACTTCGTCGAGTTCCCGTCGCAGGTCAACGAGATGTGGCTGGAGCACCCGGAGGTGCTCAAGAACTACGCGCGCCACCACGTCACGGGGCAGCACCTGCCGGCGGAGCTGGTCGAGCGGCTCGCGGCGTCGCGGCGGTTCGGCGAGGGCTTCGCGACCACCGAGTACCTCGCCGCGTCCCTGCTCGACCAGGCGTGGCACCGCATCACGACGGACGACACCGTCACCGACGTGGAGCAGTTCGAGGCCGACGCGATCGCGACGGCCGGCGTCGCGGTGCCGACGGCGCCGCCGCGATACCGGACGACGTACTTCAACCACGCCTTCGCCAGCAACTACTCGGCGAACTACTACTCCTACATCTGGAGCGAGGTGCTCGACGCCGACACCGTCGAGTGGTTCACCAAGAACGGCGGCCTGACCAGGGCGAACGGGGAGACGTTCCGGCGTGAGCTGCTCTCCCGCGGTGGTTCGGTGGACCCGATGGAGGCCTACCGCGCGTTCCGCGGGCGCGACCCCGAGATCGGCCCGCTGCTGACCCGGCGCGGCCTCACCGGCTGACGCGGAGGCAATCCCGCGGTCTTCGACGACCCGGCCCGATATCCTCGGCCGGTGATCCTCTGAGCCCGCTTCCGCCGCACCCTTTCACCCACACCTCTCGGAGGTCCCCATGTCATCGTCGAAGCGCCCCGAAACACCCGCCGACGCCCCCGCGAACGCCACCGCCGACACCACCGCGGAGTCCACTTCCGCCGAGGGCACCGGCGTCGAGGAGACGGCCGCCGAGCCCGAGGAGCCGTTGAACCGCGCCGCGCGCCGGGCGAAGGCGAAGAAGGCCGCGCCGTCGCACGTCGGGCCACAGGCCGGCTTCCAGGGCCAGCAGGGCCGCGGGCCGCGCAGCCACACGAAGCGCCGAATCGGCTGACGGAATGCCGGCCCGGGGCGGCACGTTCCCCGGGTTGATGTTCCCTTCGGTTCGCCTCTCGCTGCTCGACCGCTCACGCACGCGCGTCGGCGAACCCGACGCGGTCGCGTTGCGGCACACCGTCGATCGCGCCGTCTTTGCCGAGGAGCTCGGCTACCACCGGTTCTGGGTGGCCGAGCACCACGCCGTGCCGGGTATCGCCAGCGGGAGCCCGCCGGTGCTGGTCGCGGCGGTCGCGGGACGCACGGAACGGATCAGGGTCGGTTCCGGCGGCGTGATGCTGCCCAACCACCAGCCGCTCGTCGTCGCGGAGCAGTTCGCGATGCTCGACGCGCTGTACCCGGGGCGGATCGACCTCGGCGTCGGCAGGTCGCTCGGCTTCACCCCTCCCGTGCGCGACGCGCTGCGGCGGGCGGCCGACCCCGACACGTTCGTCGACGACCTCGAAGAGCTGCGCGCCTACCTGAACGGCACCGCCGCCGTGACCGCCCGCCCGAAGCTCGACCGCCCCGTCCCGGTGTTCGTGCTGGCCACCGGCCGCGGGCTGGCGGTTGCGGGCGATGCCGGGCTGCCGGTCGTCGTCGGCGGGCCGGTGCTCGACGGCCCCGAGATCGGCGACGCGCTCGCCGACTACCGCGCCCGGGCGACCGCGGCCGGCAGCACGCCGTACGTGGTGGTCTCGCGCGACGTGCTCATCGCCGAGTCCGTCGCCGCTGCCCGCGAGCTGGCGCTGCCGGAGGCCTGGGCGCTCGCCGCCGCGCGCACGACGGGGCAGTTCCCCGCGCTGGAGCCGGTCGACGTCGACCGGCCGCTCTCACCGCGGCAACGCACGGTCGTCGAGGACGCCGTCGGCCGCACCGTCCACGGCGACCCTTCGACGGTCGCGGACGAGCTGCACGACCTCTTCGCCCGGACGGGAGCAGACGAGCTGCTCGCCTCCACCTCGACGTTCGACATGGCCGCGCTCCGCGCCTCCGACACCCACCTCGCGACCCTCTTCCGGTCCTGACTTCCCCACCGTTTTGGGTGGATGCGCGCTGAATCGGCGCGCAAGTGCCCAAAACGGTGGGGAACTCCTCGCCTACGGTTGCGGTGTGCGCGCTGTCGTGATCGAGGAGTTCGGGGTCGAGCCGGTGGTGCGGACGGTGCCGGAGCCGGTGCCCACCCCGGACGGCGTGGTGATCGCCGTCGAGGCCACCGGCGTCTGCCGCAGCGACTGGCACTCGCTGCAGGGCCACGACACGAGCGTCTCGCTGCCCCACGTCGCCGGGCACGAGCTCGCCGGCCGGATCGTCGAGCTGGGGTCGGCGGTGCACGGCTGGCACGTCGGCGACCGGGTCACGGTGCCGTTCGTCTGCGCCTGCGGGCGGTGCGCCGAGTGCGCGGTGGGGATGCAGCAGATCTGCGACCGCCAGTTCCAGCCCGGTGCGACGCACTGGGGCTCGTTCGCCGAACGGGTCGCGATCGACATGGCGGAGATCAACCTCGTGCCGATCCCGGACGATCTGTCGGCCAGCAGCGCGGCCGCGCTGGGCTGCCGGTTCGCCACGGCGTTCCGCGCCGTGCTCCGCCAGGGCGACGTCCGCGCCGGCCAGTGGGTCGCTGTGCACGGGTGCGGCGGCGCGGGCATCTCCGCGGTCATGCTCGCGGCGGCGGCCGGCGCGAAGGTGATCGCTATCGACATCACCCGCGCCGCGCTGGATCTCGCCGTCGAGCTCGGCGCGACCGCGACCGTGCACGGCCTCGATGTCCCCGATACCGCCGCCGCGGTCGTCGAGATCACCGGCGGCGGCGCGCACCTCTCCCTCGACTGCGTCGGGCTGCCCGCGACGTGCGCGGCGTCGGTGTCGTCGCTGCGCAAGCGCGGCACGCACGTCCAGGTCGGGCTGATGCCACCGCAGCAGGGCGTCGCGCCGATCCCGATGCACGAGGTGATCGCCCGCGAGCTGCGGATCGTGGGCACGCACGGCCTGCAGGCGCACGAGTACCCGCAGATGCTCCAGGTCGTCGAGCAGGCCGGTCTCGATCTCGACCGGTTGATCGGGCGGCGGATCGGGCTCGACGACGTCCCGGCCGCGCTCATGGCCATGAACGCGCCGGTGCCGGCCCACGCCGGCGTGACGGTCGTCGAACTCGGCTAGCCGAGCGTCGCCGGCTTGCCGTTGCCCTTCGGCTCGACCGCCGGCTGCTCGACCGCCGGCTGCTCGACGGCCTGGGCCTCCGTCTCCCGGATCACCCGCTCCGTGGAGGCCTCCAGGAAGCGCAGCAGCTCGACGGGGAACGGCAGCACGAGCGTCGAGTTCTTCTCCGCCGCGACCTGCACGACCGTTTCCAGCAGGCGCAGCTGCAGCGCGGCGGGGTGCTGCGACATCGCCGCAGCCGCCTGCGCGAGCTTCTCCGAGGCCTGCAGCTCGCCGTCGGCGCTGATCACGCGCGCCCGCCGCTCACGCTCCGCCTCCGCCTGCCGCGACATCGAGCGCTTCATGCCCTCCGGCAGCGCGACGTCCTTGATCTCCACCCGGTCGATGTGGACTCCCCAGCCCAGGGCCGGGCTGTCGATGAGCAGCTCCAGGCCCTCGTTGAGGTGCTCGCGGTTGGAAAGCAGGTCGTCGAGGTCGCTCTTGCCGATGATGGAGCGCAAGGACGTCTGCGCGACCTGCCCGATCGCGGAGGTGTAGTCCTGCACGTCGACGATCGCGCAGACGGGGTCGACGACCTTGAAGTAGACGACGGCGTCGACCCGCACGGTCACGTTGTCGCGGGTGATGCCGTCCTGGCTCGGCACCGGCATCGTCACGATCTGCATGTTGACCTTGCGGATGCGATCGACGCCCGGGTTGATGCGGGTGAGCCCCGGTTCGCGCACGGCCGGCTGGACCTTCCCGAACCGGAAGACGACCCCGCGCTCGAACTGCCGCACCACCTTGAAACCGGCGAGGAACCAGAGCCCGCCCGCGCCGGCGAAACCCAGCAGGACCTCCAGAAGACCCATGGCGCACCCCCGTGCCCTTCCGGGGCACGGCCCGGACCCGGGCACCGTCAACGGTAGGCCGATGGACGGTGAGTTGCCAGAGGTGCACAGCGGGTCGTCAGCCGAGAAAGTGCGCGGAAACGACTCGTCCCGCCCGGTGGGGAGCGCCGGGCGGGACGAGGGGTGCTGCGCAGTGATCAGGTCAAGGGCTGCGGTTCCGTTACATCCGGCTCGCGCAGCGTCGGCGGGAACCTTAGAGAGAGACGCGCCGTGTGATCGTCAACCTGAGAGCTACTTACGCGTAGGCGCGCCGACAGGTCGTTCATGCGCGCCGGATTGCACTCCATCGGGCCTGGCGGCGAGCCCGTGTACTCCGTTCGGCCCAACATCACTCTCAGCTCCGGGTATCCGCCTTCACTCGGCCGGGTGTGTTCGCTCCGTTAGCCGATTGTTATCGGACGCCCGACACGAGAGAGTGGGCGGGATGCTCCCCGTCGCTCCCCCGGGGGGTGCGTCCTCGTACTTGACGGCACCCGTGTCGTCGGTGCGTGTGTCCACGCCCCCGAACGATCATGTCTTGCTGGCGCTGCCCCCCACAGCGGCGTCGGCCTCCGTGCTGCGCAGCCTCCGTTCGGAAGGCGTGAGCGTCAGCGCGGTCACCGACGGCATCGGCGTGCTCGACGCCGTGCGGTCCGGCGACCCGGCGTTGCTCGTGCTCGACGTCGAGCTGCCCGGCCCCGACCAGTCGGCCGTGCTCGCCGCCGTGCAGTCGGAGGCGCCGAACGTGCCCGTCATCGCGGTCACGCCCCGCGAGCGCCGCTCCGCGCTGCTCGGCATGCTGCGCGGCGACCGTGACGACTACCTGCTGCGCCCCTTCGCCGTCGACGAGCTGGCCGCGCGCATCCGCTTACGACTGCGCCTCGGTCCGCCGGCGGAGAGCTCGCTGCTGCGGCAGGGCGAGCTGACCGTCGACACCGAGTTCGGCGAGGTCGTCGTCGACGGCGCGCCGGTCTCGCTCTCGCCGACGGAGTACGCGCTGCTGCTGGCGCTCATGGGCGCGCCCGGCGAGGTCGTCGCGCCGAGCAAGCTAGCCCGCGAGGTGTGGTCGGAGCCGGCGTCGGCGAACCTCGTGCAGGTGTACATCTCGTACCTGCGCCGCAAGATCGGGCCGGATCGGATCAGGACCGTGCGCGGCGAGGGCTACATCCTGGAATCCTGAAATTCGATTACTGAAGCGATTTCGCCCGATGGGCTGAACGGATGACGACGACCCCATAACGCTTCGGGTGTCAAGGCGTGCTATGACGTGCGCCGTTGGTCACTCCGTGCTACTCAGTGATCACGCGAGTCCTCAGGGCACCGGCTCGCCTACACGTCGGGAGATCGCATGATCATCAATATCATCCAGGCCATCATCCTTGGCGCCATCATCGGGTTCGTGGGCCGCCTCATCGTCCCCGGCAAGCAGAACATCCCGATCTGGCTGACCATCGTGGTCGGTATCGTCGCCGCGTTCATCGGCACGTTCATCGCACGCCTCTTCGGCGTCGCCGACACGAACGGCATCGACTGGATCGAGCTGATCATCCAGGTGATCGTCGCCGCCATCGGCGTCGCGCTCGTCGCCGGGATCTGGGGCAGGCGCAGCGTCAGCAGCTGACCTTCGGCAAGAGAACGGCCCGGCCCCGAGCAACTCGGGACCGGGCCGTTCTTCGTCGTAGCGGCTCAGGTGACGACGCGGACGGTCATCGGGTAGTGGAACTCCTCGCCCTGCGACGCCTTGACCGTCCCCAGGATCACGAAGATCAACCAGAAGATCCCGTACAGGGGCAGCAGGACGAACCCGATCAGCAGGAACAACGTCAGGCCGAGCACAACCGTCCAGACCAGCGCGTTGATCTGGAAGTTGAGCGACTCAACCGCGTGGCGACGGACGAAGGCCGACTCCTTGCCCTTGACCAGCAGCACGATCAGCGGCGCGATCGCGCCCAGCGCGAACCACGCGGTGACGATGCTGCCGACGTGCGCGGCGAGGGCCCAGGTCCGCTCCTCGGAGCTAGTGGGTACGGGCGCCCCAGCGCCCTGCGGAGACGTACCGGGCGGCGGGTAATAGCTCATGCATGTGAGTGAACCGCACGGTGGTTCACCATGCACGTATCAATTCGTCATCGGTCGAATGAACGTGCCGCCGCGAGGAAAAGATCATTTTCTTCCGGCGACGACACCGTGACCCGCACCCCGTCGCCCGCGAACGGGCGCACGACCAGCTTGTGGTCGAGGCAGTGCTCCGCGAACGCAAGCGCGCGCTCGCCGAGCGCGAGCCAGACGAAGTTGGCCTGCGTCGGCGGCACCGTGTAGCCGGCCTCCAGCAGCGCGTCGCGCACCCGGACCCGCTCGGTGGCCGTCTCCGCGCAGGCCGCGAGGAGGTTCTCGGCGTCGTCGAGCGCCGCGATCGCCGCGGCCTGCGCGACACCGCTCACGCTGAACGTCACGCACACCTTGCGCAGCGCGGCGGCGACCTCCGGCGACGCGACCGCGTAGCCGACCCGCAGCGCCGCGAGCCGGTACGCCTTCGAGAAGGTCCGCAGCACGACGAGGTTGGGGTGGGCGTCGATGAGCGACATCCCGTCGGCGGCCTCGGGGTCGGTGACGTACTCGTGGTACGCCTCGTCGAGCGCGACGATCACCCGCGGGCCGACGGTGTCGAGGAACCGGCCGAGCTCGGCGGGCGTGACCACGGTTCCGGTCGGGTTGTTCGGGCTGCACACCATCACCAGCCGCGTCCGGGGCGTGATGGCGGCTGCCATCGCGTCGAGGTCGTGGCGGAAGTCCTCGGTGAGCGGCACCGTGCGGACCGTCGCGCCCGCGACCTTCGCGACGATCGGGTACGCCTCGAACGACCGCCACGCGTAGAGCACCTCGTCGGCCGGGTCGAGGCACGTGGCCTGGACGAGCTGCTGGCAGATGCTGACCGAGCCGCAGCCCACGGCCACCCGCGACTGATCGACCCCGAGCGACGCCGCGATCCGTGCCGACAGGGCGCCCACGCCCGCGTCGGGGTAGCGGTTGCCGCCGGCGGCGGCCTCCGCGATCGCCGCGAGCACCGGCGCGGTGGGCGGGAGCGGCACCTCGTTGCTCGCCAGCTTGATCGCCCCGGGGATCGTGCGGCCAGGGACGTAAGCGGGGATGGCGTCGAGGTCGGGGCGGATCAGGGTCATGCTCGTCACCCTAAGCATCTACGGTCGGTGGAGGAACGCATGTTCTGACACTCTGGACGCATGACCGAAATCCGCACGGAGACCGTGCCACTGGTCGACGGAAGCGCGCTGCGACTCACGGTCGCAGAACCGGTCAGCTCGGTCCGCGGGGGGATCGTCGTACTGCACGAAGCTCGCGGGGTCACCGACGCCGTACGGGGCCTCGTGCACGGTCTCGCCGGGGACGGCTGGCTCACCGTCGCACCTCATCTCTACCACCGCGACGGCGCCGATGAGCTCGACGGCGACGACGGGCAGGTCCAGGAACAGGTCGACCGCCTCGAGGGCGAGCAGGTCATGGCCGACACCGACACCGCGTTCGGCTGGCTCGCCGACCACGACATCAGCGCCGACCGCATGGGCATCATCGGATTCGACCTCGGCGGCTCGGTCGCGCTGCTGGTCGCCGCCAAACGCACGCTCGGGGCCGCGGTCTCGGTCGCCGGCGAGGGTGTGACGACCGCGCCGACGTCCGGCCTCCCCGCGCTCATCGATGCGGCCCCGGGGCTCACCTGCCCGTGGCTGGGGATCTACGGCGAGGCAGCCGAGGGCGAGCAGGACCCGCAGATCGCGCGGCTGCGCGACGCCGCGGCGTCGTCGGAGGTCGCCACCGACGTCGTCGTCTACCCGCACACCGGCTACCGCTTCGACAACGACCCCGACGCCGCCGCCGACGCCTGGCAGCGCACCCTGAACTGGTTCGACTCGCACCTGCGCTAGCCCGGGGGTGACCGTCGACAACGACGTTCTGGCTGTTGTGAGCGCTAACAAACGACCAGAACGTCGTTGTCGACGTGTCCCCGGACACGCGGCGGCCACTGGCGCCGGGATCGCCCGGATTGCATGCTGACCGGCATGGCTGCGTCCGAGACCCCCGACGTCCTGTGGGCTCCCGATCCCGACCACCGCGGACGGCTCGCGGAGTTCACCGAGTGGCTGCGCGAGCACCGCGGATTCGAGCCGGCGGACTACGCGGCGCTGCACGCCTGGTCGGTCGACGACCTCGAAGGCTTCTGGTCGGCCGTCGCGGAGTTCCTCGACGTCCGGTTCCACGAGCAGCCGAAAGCGGTCCTCGGCGCGACCGGGATGCCCGGGACGGAGTGGTTCCCCGGCTCCACGATCAACTACGCCGAACACGCGCTGCGCGACGGCCCCGGCCGCGCCGACGCCGACATCGCCGTCGTCTTCGCCCGCGAGGACGGCCTCGAACGCACGGTCACGCACGCCGAGCTGCGCGACCTCGTCGGCCGGGCCCGCGCAGGGCTGGTGCGCGCCGGCGTCGGGCGCGGCGACCGCGTGGTGGCGCTCGCACCGAACTGCGTCGAGACGCTCGTCGTGTTCCTCGCCGCAGCCAGCCTCGGCGCCATCTGGTCGTCGTGCTCGCCCGACTTCGGCGCCCGCGCCGTGCACGACAGGTTCGCGCAGATCGAGCCCGCCGTGCTGCTCGCCGTCGACGGCTACGCGTACGGCGGCAAGCGCTACGACATCCGTCCCAACGTCGAGACCCTCCAGGCGCAGCTCCCGACGCTCAAGGCAACCGTCCTCGTCCCGTACCTGGACGAATCGGCGGAACTCGCCGGCACGGTGCCCTGGAGCGGGTTCACCGCGACGGCCGCGCCGATCGAGTTCGAACCGGTGCCGTTCGACCACCCGCTGTGGGTGCTCTACTCGTCGGGCACGACCGGGCTGCCGAAGGGCATCGTGCACGGCCACGGCGGCATCGTGCTGGAGCACCTCAAGGCGCTCGGACTGCAGCTGGAGCTCGGGCCCGGCGAACGCCTCTTCTGGTTCACCACAACCGGCTGGATGATGTGGAACTTCGTCATCGGCGGCCTGCTCGTCGGCGCGACGATCGTGCTCTACGACGGCAACCCCGGCCACCCCGACCTCGGCACCCTCTGGAAGCTCGCCGAGCAGCACCACGTGACGTACTTCGGGGTTTCGGCGCCGTTCATCCAGGCCAGCCTCAAAGCGGGGCTGCGCCCCAACGAGCGGTACGACCTCACAGCCGTCCGCGCGATCGGCTCGACCGGCGCCCCGCTTTCCGTCGAGGGCTTCCACTGGGTCGGCGACGCCGTCGGGAAACACATCCAGATCAGCTCGATGTCCGGCGGCACCGACGTGTGCGCGGGATTCGTCGGCGCAGCCCCGAACGTGCCGGTGTGGCTCGGCGAGATCTCCTGCGCATCGCTCGGCGCCGCCGTCGTGGCCTACGACGAGAACGGCCACGAGATCCTCGACGAGGTCGGCGAGCTGGTCATCACCAGGCCCATGCCCTCCATGCCGGTGTCGTTCTGGGGCGACACCGACGGCAGCCGCCTGCGTGAGGCCTACTTCGAGGACTTCCCCGGCGTGTGGCGCCACGGCGACTGGGTCCGCCGCACCACCCGCGGCTCGTACATCATCTACGGCCGCAGCGACTCGACCCTCAACCGCGGCGGCGTCCGCATGGGCACCGCCGACTTCTACGCCGTCGTCGAAGCCCTTCCCGAGATCGCCGACTCACTCGTGATCGACACCACCGCGCTCGGCGCCCGCGAAGAAGGCGCGCTCCTCTGCTTCCTGGTCCTCACCCCCGGCGCGACGCTCGAGGACGTCGAACCGACCCTGCGCCGCACCCTGCGCGCCGAACTGTCACCGCGACACGTCCCCGACCGCTTCATCGTCATCGACGCCGTCCCCCGCACCCTCAACGGCAAGAAGTGCGAGGTCCCCGTCAAGAAGATCATCGCGGGGGTCGACCCCGACAAGGCCGTGAGCCGCGGAGCCCTCCAGAACCCCGACGCCCTGACCCCCTTCATCGCACTGGCCGGGGGGTCGTGAAACCGCTGGAGCGGCATGTGTACTCTGGTGAGCGCTGGAGGCCGAGAGGCCCCGGGAGGCTTCGCCTAGTCTGGTCTATGGCGCCGCACTGCTAATGCGGTTTGGGGTCACCCCCCATCCCGGGTTCAAATCCCGGAGCCTCCGCGCTGGCGTGGTCGGGTACCATCGACTGTGCCAGGGTAGGACAACTGAAGAGCAAGCGCCCGTAGCTCAACGGATAGAGCATCTGACTACGGATCAGAAGGTTAGGGGTTCGAATCCCTTCGGGCGCACTCGACCGATGGGTGAGGTGTGCCGACTGTTGTGCGTCGGCCTTCCCATCGGTCTTCGTCGTTTCTTCTGGGGGCCGAGCCCCCAGACCCCCGGCCGGAGGGCTTCGCCCCCGGACCCCCATCTCCTGTGGTTGCGTCTCGTTCGTTTTCCCTCTGCCGCGCTTCGCGCTGAACCTTGCCCCTGCCGCGCTTCGCGCTGAGTCTTCTCTGCCGCGCTTCGCGCTGAGCGTTCTCTGCCGCGCTTCGCGCTGAACCTTGCCCCGGCCGCGCTTCGCGCTGAGTCTTCTCTGCCGCGCTTCGCGTTGTATTTGTCCCGGTGAGTTGTTGATCGCTGGCAAACGTGCCGGTTACGCCGGTTTGCGGGCGGCGAGCCGTTCCACCACGCCGCCGGCGAATCGCTCGATCTCGACGATGTCGAGCCCGAGCTGCGGAAGAAGGTCGGCGGGTCGGCGGCGGAAGTGCTCGCCCATGAACCGCACCGACGCCAGGTCGGTCAACCACTGCACCGCCCGCACCGGCGCGACGGTGGACGCGACGTGGTCGGCGAGCAGCAGCAATCCGCCGGGGCGCAGCACTCGCACCATCTCAGCGAGCGCGCGACGGTGATCGGGGATCCCGCACAGCGAGAACGTGCAGACCACCGAATCGACCGAACCGTCGGGCAGGTCCAGGTGCTCGGCATCACCGACCCGAACCTCGATATCGCCTCCGAGCTCGAGCGCCCGGGCACGGGCCAGCTCAACCATCGCCCGGCTCAAGTCGATACCACGAACCCGCATCCCGGCCGGGTAGTGCGGCAGGTTCAGCCCGGTGCCGACGGCGACCTCGAACACCTCACCGGCCGCGCGACTGCACACCCATGCACGGCTGTCGCGAAACAAAACTCGGTCCATGACCTGCATCGCAGAGTCCGTGCGAGGTGCCGACCGGTCCCAATACCGCGCCCACCGGGCCCGTTGCTCGTCGCTGGCCATGTTCCACCCCCGCGCAAACCTACGATGATTACTCCCACACCGCGGTGCAGACGCTGCTCGGCTGGCCTCCTCGCTGAGCTTCTACTCACGCGGGCGGGCCCCCGTGGGGTGCGGGAGGTCAGCCGCGCTGTCAGTGGGCGAGGCGCTCACGACCTCGCGTGGGCCCTTCTTCCTCGCCCAGAGGTAGTAGGCGAGGGCGCCGGCGAAGACGAGGATCGAGACCCAGACGTTCACCCGCACGCCGAAGACCGGGGTGGCCGGGTCCGTGCGCATCAGCTCGATCCACGTTCGGCCCAGCGTGTAGGCCGCGACGTAGAGGGCGAAGGCGCGGCCGTGGCCCAGGCGCTGCTTGCGGTCGACGTAGACCACGAGCGCGGCGACGCCGAGGTTCCACAACAGCTCGTAGAGGAAGGTCGGATGCACGGGGCTCCCCGGCAGTGGAACACCGGTGGAGACGCCGTTGAGCTGGTCGGCCACGCCGTTGGCGTCGACCCGGTGGTAGATCTCCAGCGCCCACGGCAACGTCGTGTGCGCGCCGTACAGCTCCTGGTTGAAGTAGTTGCCGAGCCGGGCGATCGCGTGCCCGACCGCGATCGCCGGCGCCACCGCATCGGCGAAGACCGGCAACGGCAAGCCCTTGCGCTTGCACCCGATCCACGCGCCGACAGCGCCGAGCGCGACCGCGCCCCAAATGCCGAGGCCGCCCTCCCAGACGTACAACGCCCGGAGCGGGTCCCGGCCCGCACCGAAGTACAGGTGGTGATCGGTGATCACGTGGTAGAGGCGACCACCGACCACACCGAACGGAACGGCGAACACGGCGACGTCACCCACCGTCCCGGCCGCGCCACCCCGCTCCGACAGGCGCTTCTGACCCCACCAGACGGCAACGACGATCCCGAGCACGACGAACAAGGCGTAGGCACGGATCGGGACGGGACCGATCTCCCACACACCTTGCGGCGGGCTGGGGATGATCACGACATCACACCAGGATCAGCAGAGGCCGTCCTGGTAGCAGGGCGTGCAATGCCCTGCGCAGCAATCCTGGACGTACCGGAATCGCGTCAGCGGATTGCTGCCATCAGTCCTGCACTCGCAAAAGATCACGGTCTCCGCGCAGAACATCGCCGCAGCCTCCTGGCCCGGCACGAGCACCTCGACAAATCGGTCAGCAATCCCGACGACCCAACCGGTAATTCCGGATCCCCCGAACAAGGCAATCTCCTTCGTCGTTTCGCATGGACCGAACTCGGGGCGAGGGTACACGAAGCGTGACCATGCGCCAGTCGTGTGGTCAGCGCACTGATCCGTGGCCTACCTTCAGTGTTCACGCATGCGCGGAGCGGTAGCGGGCGGCCTTGGCCTGGTTGCCGCAGGTCTTCATGCTGCACCAGCGACGCCGCCGCCCGCGGGAGGCGTCGAGGAAGAACCAGCCGCAGCGGTCACAGGTCCGGATCGGCGGCCCACCCGGCGTGACCATGAGCTTCACCGCACGCAGGGCGACGGCCGCCAGCGCATGGCGGGAGCCGCGGACGGTGGGCACACCCTCGGCCGAGACCACCAACCCACCATCGCCGAGGCCACGGCGGAGCACCTCGAACACGGACGCCAGCGCGGCACCGGGCAGGTCGCGCCCTTCCACACACGCGTCGAAGAGCTCCCACAACAGCGCCCGGAGCTGCCGCGCCTCGACGAGGTCGACTCCTGCGCCGTCCGCCTGCTCCTGCTCACCGGCGACGACGCCCGCGACGACACCGGCGCGGCGGAGCCACTCGGCGAGCACCGCGGTGTCGGTGAGCAGGTCGCTGCCGAGCTCGGGCCTGCGCCGGAACACCGTGTTGGCGAAGTCCAGCGCGGCATCGCCGGCGACGAAGTGGTCGTCCTCCCACGTCATCGCAGCGGCAACCGCATCACCGGGCGATCGGGGCGGCGCCGGGCGACCTCCGTGAACCCGACCTCGAGGAAGGCGCTGGCGATCCCCGTCATGGCGTTGTCGGCACCCGCCTTGCGCCCCTGCGCCGGCTCGACGGGGTAGGCCTCCACCCAGTCGGCGCTCGACGTCCCGGCGAGGTGGTCGCAAACTGCGGAGATCAGCGCCGTCGATAGACCCGCCCCGCGGTGGCCCTTCTTGATGTACAAGCAGGAGAGCGAGACGACCTCCGCCTCGTCGACGGGCTTCATCACCGATGAGCGCTGCATCCGCGGGTAGTCGGACCGGTCGCCGAAACCGCACCATGCGACCGGTTCGTCGTCGAGGTACGCAACAACACCCGGGGCCCGATCGGCCAGCGCGAGCTCGCGCATCGCCGCCTTGTTGCCGCGGCCCTTGTTCTTCATGAACTCGAGCATGCTGAGACGCCAGTGCATGCACCAGCATCCGCTCGCGCCGCCGCTCCTGCCCATGACGCTCTCGAAGTCCGCCCACGTCTTCTCCGACAGCGGGCTCAGCGTGAGCTTCTTGGTGCTCATCGGACGGCACCTGCCCTGTCGCGCACGTCGCCGACGAACGTGATGAGCAGATCCGAGACCTCGGCCGCGTGCGTTTCCAGGAGGAAGTGGCCGCCGTCGAAGAGGTGCACGTCGAGGGTCCGCATCCGCCGGTGATAGGCCATGACCTCGTCGATCTCGAAGAACGGGTCGTGGCGACCCCACACGATCAGGCACGGCGGTTGGTGCCGATCGTGGTAATCGGCGATGTCGGGGAACCGGGCGACGTGATTGCGGTAGTCGTAGAAGAGCTGGAACTGGATCTCCTCCAGCCCCGGCCGGGCGAGGCGCACCCAATCGAGGTGCCAGGCGTCCCGCGGATGCAGATCGCGCAGCGGCGGCGCCAACCCGCCGAGGTACTGCTCGCGGGTCTCGGCGAAGTTGAACCAATCGGGCAGGGCCGCCTTGTGCTCCTCGGTCGGCTCGGCCCAGTACCGGCGCGACACGTCCCAGCCCTCGCCCAGCCCGTCGTCGTGGGCGTTTCCGTTCTGCACGACGAGCCCGAGCACCCGGTCCGGATCCCGCATCGCCAGCTGATATGCGACCGGAGTGCCGAAATCGGTGAAATAGAGGACGTAGCGCTCGATCCCGAGTTCCTTCGCGAGTGCTTCGACGGCGCGCGACTGCTCCTCGAAGGTGTAGTCGTACTCGTCCAAAGGCGGCGCGGCGGAGAGCCCGGAACCCGGCAGATCGGGTGCAACGACGTAGGCGTGCTCCCCGACCCTCGGCAGGACCTCGCGGAACGAGTGCGACGAGGCCGGGAAGCCGTGCAGGAGCAGAACGGCCGTCGAGTCGGGGACACCCGCCTCCCTGTAGTGCATCTCCAACCCGTTGACCTCGCGATACAGGTGGCGGGGTTTCGCCGATCGCTTCATCTCGATCCTCACCGGTCCTCCCGGTCGCGGACGTTCCGCGCTCGTCGAGTAACCGAATACCCGGATCAGAACGGTTACTAACACGCACTCCATGTCGGGTGCACGATCGAGCCCTCGGGCAACGGCCAAACGCTGTTGGTGACGCTCATCCGACCGTCGAACGGGTACCAGTCGTCGTCGTCGATCGGGCGCGGCATCCGCACGAAGCATCTGTTCAGCAACAGTTCCCGCCGCCGGGCGACCGACCGCTCGGCGTCGGGGTTCGGATGGCCGTCCGGTGACACCGGCGGATCTGCGCCGATGTCGGTCCTGCCGTCCCAGTTGAAGTGGAATCCATCGGCGTCGGCGTAGAAGCGCGCGAATCTGGTGCTCCATTGGGAGTTGGCGCCCCAGCCGTGTGACGGGTCGCTCGTCCGGCGGGGATACCGGCGGAAGGTGAAGTACAAGGGCGAGGTCGTCGTCGCGGCGGCATCGATCAGATGCCGCGGCGCGCGGATCCGCACGCCGGCGCGCGAGAACAGCAGGTCGCCGAACCACAGGCCGGGCCAGAGCACCTCCTCGACGGTCACGGCCGTGGCGCTGTCGTCCGTCACGACAGCGAACACCTCGTGGTGGAACGGGGAGAACGATTCGCCGTGCTCGAACGGGGTGAGGCCGATTCCCCTCAGGAACCCGGTGTGCGTTGCGAGCGCCTCAGGATCGACCCGCCTGCCACCGGTCACCCCGAACCCGGGCTGGACGAGACCGTCCGGGCAGGACGACTCCAGCAGGTAGTCGCTGATCCGGCTCAGCGCGTACATCTCGATCGAACGCCGGAGCTGGTCGTCGGCGAGCGTGTAATGGCCCTTTGCGGGCATGCGCTCACGGACGCGGAGCGGTTCCAGCTCGGTGAGGTGCGCGGCGGCCGGCGCCAGCTCCCCATCGAGGAACCTGCGCCGACGCAGGCCGTCGGGCTGTCGCACGAGCCCGTGGTAGACATCTCGGAAGTAGCCGCCGAAGTCGCCGGCACCTGGCTGCATGGTCGTGGTCCGATCTCACTCTGACCGCACCCTCGCGGTGCGGCCGTCGTGGACCAAGACCCCGCGAACCCGTCCGCGGTTGGGTGTCGTCAGCGGATCGCCCGGTCACCGGCGGCCACCCCGGGGGACGATGGGCGCCGTGCAGACCTACGACGTGCGGCCGATCGGCTGGGTCCGGTCGCCTTTGACCGACCGCAGTGCCGCCCCGAAGCAAGGTGACGAAGGTGCGCCGCCTGCACGGATCGTCATCCGCCCCGAGCTCGCCGAAGCCATGGCCGACCTCGCCGCGGGCACCCGCGTCATCGTGCTGACCTGGCTCCACGAGGGAGATCGTGACGTGCTGGCCGTCCACCCCCGGGACGACCCGAGCCGGCCCAGCACCGGCGTCTTCTCCACCCGGTCCGCGGATCGGCCCAACCCGGTCGGGCTGCACGTCGTCACGGTCGCGGGCATCGACGGCACCACCCTCGACGTGCACGACCTCGAAGCCGTCGACGGCACACCGGTGATCGACATCAAGCCGGTGCTAGGCCGGGAGCGCTGAGCCGAACCACGCCTCCAACGCCTCGGGGAGACCCCCGGCGTCGGCGTCCGTGCTCGCCCATGCGACGTAGCCGTCGGGCCGGACGAGCAGGGCCGCCCATTCGCCGTCGACCCCACCGGTCACGTGCACCCGGTCGCCGTACCCGGCCGCGGCACCCTGCACCGCCGCCGAGCCGGTCAAGTCCACGAGCAGCCCCCGCCCGTCGCGCTGCAGCCCCGACTCCCCGGTCTTGAGCTCCGGGACGAACCTGCCGACCAGCTCGCACTGATCGTCGGGCGCGTAGTCGACGTCGAGCCCGTTGGCCATCGCGACGAACCGCGCGTTCACCGCCGGGACCGTCATCAGTTCCGCGATCACCTCACGGAGGGCGTCGACCTGCGGACCGGGCCGCATGAGCGCCACTTGCGCGCGGGTGTTGCGCAGCACGCGCTCGCCCACCGGATGGCGCTCCGCGTGGTATGTGTCCAGCAGCGACTCCGGCGCGAGCCCGCGCGCCACCAGGCCGAGCTTCCACCCCAGGTTCGCCGCGTCCTGCAGCCCGAGGTTCAGGCCCTGCCCACCGATCGGCGAGTGCACGTGCGCCGCGTCACCGGCCAGCAGCACCCGACCGCGCCGGTAGGACGTGGCCTGCCGGGTGTTGTCGCTGTAGCGGATCCCGGCGACCAGGCGCGTGACCTCGACGTCGATGCCGGAGACCCGCCGGATGCTGGCCTGCATCTCGGCCGCGCTCACCGGCACGTCACGGTCGCCGGGGCCGCCGTCGAACTCGATGGTCGCGATCTCCCCGCGCTCCGGCGAGAAGGTGAGTGTGCCGTTGCGGCTGCGCATCGACGAGGTCACAGCATCGGGGTCGGCCAGCTCGGCCACCGCTGTGCGGCCGGTCATCGTCGCGGGTGTGCCCGGGAACTCGATCCCGACGCACTTTCGCACCGCGCTGCGCCCGCCGTCGCAGCCCACGAGCCACGGTGCACGTTCCACGCGGCCGTCCGCCGCGCTGACGAGCACCGATCCGGCTTCCTCGACGACGTCGACCACCTCCCAGCCGTGCAGGATCCGCACACCGAGCGCGACGGCGTGCGCGGCGAGCGCCCGCTCCAGCTCGTGCTGCTTGAGGATCATGTTCCGCGGTGTCGAACCCGGTTCCGCGATCAGCGGCAGCCCGCTGAAGTGGCCCTTCGCCCGACCCTCCCGCAGCAGCCGCATCAGCCCGTCGACGACCTCCGCATTCGGTGCGTCGCGGCTCAGCTCACCGAGCACCTCCTGCATCCCCGCTTCGAGTGCACCTGACAGGCCACGCAGCTCCAACGTCTGCGTGCTGCGGCCGTTGATGCCACGCAGGCCGAGGCTGCGGGTCCGCCGCTCCGGGTCGGTCGCGGCCTCCAGCACCAGCGGGTCCGCGCCGGCCAACCGCAGTTCGCTCGCCAGCAGCAGGCCGGTCGGGCCCCCGCCGGCCACGATCACGTCGCTCATCGCCACCTCGCATACTTACGCCGTAAATTTACGCCGTACATAGCAACATGTACGGTGTAAATTCGTCAAGCATCGAACTCGTGGAAGGTGGGCACCCATGGCCAGGCGTGAGCCGCTGACCAGAGAGAAGATCCTCGACGCCGCCCTGGAGATCGCCGGCGCGGAAGGTCTCGACGGCCTCTCCATGCGTCGGCTGGCCAAGGCGCTCGGCGTGGAGGCGATGGCGCTCTACAACCACGTCGCGAACAAGGCGGAGATCCTCGACGGGCTCGCCGACCGCGTCTTCGCCCAGGTCCCGCGCGCCGACCCGGGGCAGGAGTGGCACGAGCGGGTGCGGACGATGGCGCACGCGATGTACCGGCTGCTCAGCAAGCACCCGGTGGTGCCGCGGGCGGTCGTCACCGACCAGGCGAACCCGCGGACGCTCGCCGCATTGCGACCGATCGACGACATGGTCGGCGCGCTCTTCGAGGCCGGGTTCGACGACAACGGCGTCCGCCGCGCGCTCGGCACGGTGAACAGCGTGATCTACGGCTCGCTGGTGCTCTCGACGGTCGGGTTCGACCGGCCGCTCGGCGGTTCGGCCGACCCCGAGCAGCTCGACGTGATCATCCGAACGGTGAACCCGGAGACGCTCCCGCACTTCAGCCGGCTGCTCAAGGTATTGCCGGGCAGCGATCCGGAGCAGGACTTCAGCTGGGCGCTGGACCGGGTGATCGGGGGTCTCATCGCCGAGAGCGAGCGGTTGTAAAGGCAGCCTTCACCGGAGTTCCGCAGCGGCATAGCGGCGGGCCAGCACCACGATCGCCGCCTTCAGCTCCTCCGGACCCACAACCTCGAAGTCGACGTCGAACCGGCCGACGGCGGCGGCCAGCCCCACCCACGACCATGACCCGAGCAGGAGCCGGCACCGGTCGGCGTCGATCTCCTCGACGATCCCGTCGCCGACGTACGGCAGGACCTCTGCGGCCGCAACCGCGAGCACGACCTCACCGCGGCACGGCCAGTAGCCGTAGCCGGTCGTGCCGCGGAAGCGGTCGGCAACGTACGCCGCGACGTCGCCGCCGGGCACTTCGCGCGGGACGAACCGCGGGCCATTCGGGGTGCGCGGGCTGATCCGGTCGGCGCGGAACGTCCGCCAGTCGGCGCGGTCGAGGTCCCACGCGACGAGGTACCAGCGCCCACCCCAGGTCACCAGGTGGTGCGGCTCCGCCCGGCGCGGTGGCGTCAGTTCGTCGCCGTAGCCGAACCGCAGCACCTCGCGGGCCCGTACTGCGGCCCCGAGAGTCACGAGCACCGCGGGATCAACCTGCGGCGCCGGGCCGCCGCGGTCGACGGCGGTGACCTGGAGCGCGTCGATGCGGTGGCGCAGCCGGGCCGGCATCACCTGGCGGACGGTGGTCAACGCGCGCATCGCGGCGTCGCCGATGCCGGCCCCGGATCCGACGGCGATCTGCAGCGCCACCGCCAACGCGACGGCCTGCTCGTCATCGAACAACAGCGGGGGCAGCTCCGTGCCGGCAGCGAGCCGGTAGCCGCCGTCGGGGCCCTTGACCGCCTGGATCGGGTAGCCGAGCTCACGCAGGCGGTCGACGTCGCGGCGCACGGTGCGCAGGCTGATGTCGAGCCGCTCGGCCAGCACCGCGCCCGGCCACTCCCTGCGGGCCTGCAGGAGCGAGAGCAGTGACAGCAGCCGCGCCGATGTGTTGAGCACGCCGTCGATGATGCCGCCAGAAGAGGACCGTAACTGACCTCTTCTGGCGAAATCCTGGTCGAACACAACCGAGAGGACGGATCCACCGTGACCACCGCAACCACCACCAGCCAGGCCCTCGACCCCGAGCGGGCCGACCTGCTCGCCGAGCTGGCGATCACGAGGGCGGCGCTGGTCGCCACCACCCACGGGCTGAGCGACGAGCAGCTCGGCGCACACCCGACCGTCAGCGCGCTGTGCCTCGGCGGGCTGATCAAGCACGTGGCGGCGATGGAGCAGGCCTGGATGCGATTCGTCGTAGAGGGGCCATCGGCGATGTCCTTCGCCCTGCCGGACGGCGTGACCTGGGCCGACTTCGCGGCCGGCACGGTGAGCGAGTACCCGCAGTGGGCCATTGACCACCAGAACGACTTCAGCATGCTGCCCGGCGACACGCTGGCGGGGATCATCGAGCGCTACGAGCAGGTGGCGGCGAGGAGCGAGCAGGTGATCGCCACCGTCCCGGACATGTCGGCCACCCACCTGCTGCCGGACGCCCCGTGGAACGAGCCCGGCTCGGTGCGCAGCGTCCGCCAGGTGCTCGTGCACGTCATCGCGGAGACGGCGCAGCACGCCGGGCACGCCGACATCCTGCGCGAGACGATCGACGGCACGACCGCGACCTGAGCAGACAGAGCAACCAGAGCCGATGCCGACCGTCCTCTCCGCCCGTGCGCTCAACCGCGCGGCACTCGCCCGCCAGTTCCTGCTCGAACGGGCCGACGTCAAGGTGCTCGACGCCGTCGCGCACCTCGGCGGCCTGCAGGCGCAGGAGCCGCAGGAACCGTTCTTCGGGCTCTGGTCGCGGTTGCAGGCGTTCGACCCCGCGGTGCTCTCGGAGCTGCTGGTCGAACGGCAGGTGGTGCGCACCCACCTGATGCGCCGCACGGTGCACCTCGTCACCGCCGACGACGCCATCGCCTGGCGATCCCGGCACGACGCGATGCTGAAGCAGCGCGCACTCGGGGTGTACCGGCGCGACCTCGACGGGGTCGACATCGACGAGCTGCGGGCGGCCGGCGCCGAGATCATGTCGGACGGCACCCCGCGCTCGATCGGCGAGCTCGGGCGCACGCTCGCCGAGCGCTGGCCGACCGTGGCCCCGCGGGTGCTGGGCGAGATCGTCGTCGCGACGCTGATCCCGATGGTGCAGCTCCCGCCGCGTGGCGTGTGGGGCTCGACGGCCGGGGTGCGGAACCTGCCGACTACGGCGTGGCTCGGCCGGGACGTCGAGCCGCTCGCCGAGGGCGGGACCGATCCGGTCGGGGAGCAGCTGGTGCGCCGCTACCTCGCGGCGTTCGGCCCGGCCGCCACCGCCGACCTGCGCGCGTGGTGCGGCCTCGCCGGGCTGCCCAAGGCGGTGGCCGCGGTCCGGGACGAGTTGATCACCTTCCGGGACGAGCGCGGTCGGGAGCTGCTCGACCTGCCCGACGTCCCTCGTCCCGACCCGGAGACGGCAGCGCCGGTGCGGTTCCTGCCGGCGTTCGACAACGCGATACTCGGCTACGACGACCGCAGCCGGATCGTCGACGACGCACACCGCGGCCTCTCGGTGGCCGGCGAGCGCGCGGTGCTCGTCGACGGCCGGGTCGCCGCGACCTGGAGCGTCGAGGACGGCACCGTCGCCGTCACGCCCCTGCGGCGCTTCTCGCGGGCCGACCGGACGGCCGTCGCCGAAGAGGGCCGCGATCTCGCGGCGTTCCTCTCCGGCGGCGCGCACCACCGCGTCCGCGTCGCGGCGTCCTGACCCCAAGTTCCCCACCGTTTTGTGCACTTGCGCGGCTGTGGAGCGCGCAAGTGCGCAAAACGGTGGGGAGATTTCAGATGTTGCCCCAGATCCGGTAGGTGAAGCCGATCTTCCGTTGTTCCTCGCTCGGGCCCGTCCAGGCCTTGGTGATCGTCAGGATGGCGATGTTGCCCTCGCTGGTGCGCACGCAAACCGACCGGCCGACGGGGACTCCGGGGACGTTCTTCGTCCACGCGGTATCCGGGAGACGGTCGCAGTCGGCCTTTCCGGGCTCGCCGGGGCCGGCCGGGAGGCGGGAAAGGCGGCCGCCCTCGGTCGTCGCGAGGGAGTCGAACCCGTACTCCGCGCTCCGCCCGCTGATGTCGAGACCCGGATAGTCCTCCGGCGTGTGCCGCTCGCCGAACTCGAAGTCGTAGCCCTCCGGCGGTTCCAGGCCGTCGACGCTCCCGGTGTGCACCTGCTCGTCCGCTGACGGGGTGGTGGTGACCGGGGGTACGGGCGGCGGCTCCGCCATCTCGGTGGTCGTCTGTCCGGGGACGACCGTGGTGGGGCTCGCTGGGCTGTTCACCTGGAACAGGACCACGCCTACGACGACCAGCGCCGCCACTGCGGCCAGTGCGATCCACGGCCCCCGCGAGCGCCGGGCGGGCACCGGGGGCGGCGGCGGGATCATCGCCGCGACCGGCGCCACCGTCTCCTCCCCGAGCTGCGCCGGCGCCATCCCGCTGTCCGTGACCTGCGACAACGAGTCGGCAGCATCGTCGAGCCAGCTCTGCAGCCGGCCCGGGCGGGCTTCTTCGGGCGCCGTGATGGCCGCCATCACCTGCCGCACGAGCTGCGGGCGCCGGCGGGTCGCGGGCGCGGCCCGCAGCAACGCCTGGAGGGCTCGCTCGTCGAGCCACCCGTCGGGGCCCGTCGGCGGCGGTTGCCCGACGAGCACGTGCGCCGCGGTGACCGCGAAGGCGAACCGGTCGCCGGCCGGTGACGCTTGCGCACCGAGCACCCGCAGCTCCGGCGCGGCGTACGGTGCGCTCCGGCCGGACACGCCCGTCGCGTCGACGAGCCGGGTGAGACCTAGATCCACCAGCACGGTGCCCGCTCCGCCGTCGCGCACGACGATGTTGCTCGGCTTCACGTCGCCGTGCGCGACGGGGACGGTGGTCTCGGCGCCGGAATGCATCTCGTCCAACGCGGCGGCGACGGTCCGCAGCATCCGCAGCCGTTGGCTCGCCGTGGCGTCGGGGTTCTCGTCGCACCATTCCCGCAGCGTCGGGCCGTCGATGAAGTCCATGACGACGTACTCGGCCGACGACCTCGGCTCGGCCTTGCCCTCGCGGTGCTTCGCGGGGCCGACGAACACGTCGGTGACCCGGACGAGCCCCGGGTGCGACAGGCTGCGCAGCAGGTGCCCGAGCCGCTGGAGGCGCTGCTCCCGATCGGGGTCGTCCCACGCGGGGTGGGCGATCTTGACCGCGACGGTGCGGCGGCCGCTCGCCGAGAGCGGCAGCACGGCCCGCCACACCTCACCCTCCCCACCTGCGCCGAGCAGCGCGACCAGCCGGAACGTGTCGGGGGCATCGGGCGGCCCGACCCAGAACTCGCCGGCGGACATGGTTCCTCCAAGATCTGGGCGTGGCGTCAGCATTGGACTGTCAGGGGGACGGTCAGCGGTGGGTGCTGGTGGCCGCCCATGATGGCGTGCGGTCCTGCATCCCGATCGGGCTGCCCGTCCAGGTGGGACAGACCGTGCTCGTGGGCCGCGAGGGCGACATCCCGCTGGGTGTCGAGATCGAGGACCGCGGGGTGTCGCGGGTCGCGGCAGCGGTCACCGCCACCGAACAGGGCTGGCAGGTGGAGATCCGCAACCGCAACGGCGCGATGCTGCACCCCTGGGGCCAGCCACCGACGCTGGCCGGCCGGCACAACTCGCTCGTCTGGCCGCGGATCGCGTTCCGGGTGCTCACCGGCGCCGACGGCACCGACCCGCGGCGCCACTGGGTGCTGCTCGAATCCGACATGATCGCCCCCACCACCGCGGGCGCGCGCATCGCAGCGGGCTCCGGGACGAGCACCTACCAGCCCGCGCGGCCGACCCCGATGTCCGACGGGCAGCTGGCGGCGCTGCGGGCGGTGTTCGCCGATCACCTCCGGTGGCCGCCGGCGTCGCCCGCCGAGGCGCGGACGCTGGCTGCGGCGGGCCGGCGGCTCGGCATCACCGAATCGGGTGTGCAGGACCGGCTCGACCGGGCCATCAAGCGGGCGCTGCGGCTCGGCCTGCCCCGCGCGTTCGGCTCGACCAACCCCGAGTACCTCTATGTGCTGGTCAGAGCGGGGTACGTCCCGCTCCCCGAGCACGGGCTGCACCGACTGCTGCTGGAGTGACTGCACGCGACCGTTCTTCCAGCGCACGCGATCCGTCACAACCCTGCTGAACAGCAGGGCCGGCGGGTCAATGGAGGATCGCGGCGGCCCGCGTCTCGACGAGCACCTGAACGCCCTGCATCAGCCGCTCCAGCCCGAAGGCGTAGGCGTGCTCGGGATTGTGCGCCGCCTGGTGGGCCTGCCCAGCCGTCTGCCCGACCCGCACGGCGACGGGGAACCGGGAGGGATCGACGACCTCGTCGATCACCGGACGGACGCTCTCCCACCACTGCTCGTCGGTGATGCCGGTGCGACGGACCGCACGATCGGCCTCGATCCGCCGCCTGGCCACACCTTCGACGTGGGTGAGCACCAGCGTGAGGACCGCATCCATCTCGACGTCGGTGAGGCCGATCCCGTCGATCACGCGGAGCTCGCGTTCGTACTTGGCGAGCGCGTGCGGACCAAGGCCCGGGCGGCCGGTGAAGATCTGCAGCACCCACGGGTGGCGCATGTGCAGGTCCCAGTTCACCTGGGCGATGCGGCGAAGGCCGGCCGTCCATTCCGGGCCGAGCTCGCCGAGCTGCTCGACGGCCTCGCCGTAGACCGCGTCGAGCATCGCCTCCACCAGCTCTTCACGGGACGAGATGTACGTGTAGAGCGACATCGTCCCGACTCCGAGCGACTCGGCGACCCTGCGCATCGACAGCGTCGCGAGGTCCTGGTCGGCGTCCGCGATCCCGATCGCGGCGCCGACCACCTGCGCGGTGGTCAGCGTGTGCTTCGGGCCCCGCTGCGGGAGCTGCCGGGTGCCCCACAGGGTCGCGACCGTCCGCGCCGGGTCGCTGCTGCCGCTGATCTCCGTCGCCATGGCCCCATCATAGGAGAATTACTCGGTACGCCATACGAAGTTCGGTGCTACGCTTCTCCGTATGGCATACGAAGACGTCGGCTCGACGGCGATACGTGCCGTCGACGTGCACAAACGGTTCAAGAACAAGACGGCGCTCGACGGGTTCAGCCTCACCGTCGCCGCCGGCACGGTCTGCAGCGTGCTCGGTCCGAACGGCGCCGGCAAGACGACGGCCGTCCGGATCCTGAGCACCCTGCTCCGCGCGGACGCGGGCCAGGCATCGGTCGCCGGGTACGACGTGCGGACCGATCCGCGCCGCGCGCGCTACCGCATCGGGCTCGTCGGGCAGAACACCTCGGTCGACGAGATCCTGACCGGCCGCCAGAACCTGACGCTCTTCGGGAAGCTGTACCACCTGCCGACGCCGGCAGCCCGCCGGCGGGCCGGTGAGCTGCTCGAACGGTTCGACCTCACCGAGGCGGCCGACCAACCGGTCGCGGAGTACTCGGGCGGGATGCGGCGCAGGCTCGACCTCGCCACCAGCCTGATCCTGGCCCCGCCGGTGCTGTTCCTCGATGAGCCGACAACCGGGCTCGACCACCGGGCCCGCATCGACGTCTGGACCTCGATCCGGTCGCTCGTCGGCACCGGCACAACCGTGTTGCTGACGACCCAGTACCTGGAGGAGGCCGACCAACTGGCCGACCGGATCGCCGTCATCGACGCCGGCCGGGTCGTCGCCGAGGGCACCCCCGACGAGCTCAAGGCGAAGGTCGGGCCCGACCGCGTCGAGACCGTCACCCGCAAGCCGACGCTCGACGAGGTCTTCCTGCACCTGACCGGACACGCCGCCGCCCAGAAGACGGAGCAGAGGACGGAGCCGACGCCATGACCGCCACCGACCTCGGACCAGGCACGCCGGCGGCGAGCAGCCTCCGCGACGCCGTCACCCTGACCGGCCGGATCCTCCTGCACTGGAAGCAGCGTCCGGTCTCCATCGTGATCGGGCTGATGTTCCCGGTGCTGATGGTCCTGATGTTCGGCTACCTCTTCGGCGGGGCGATGGCCGTCCCCGACGGCGACTACATGGACTTCCTCATCCCCGGCATGCTCGCGATGACCATGCTGTTCGGGCTGGAGTCGATGGTCGTCGCCGTCACGACGGACACCGCGAAGGGTGTGACCGAGCGGATCCGCGCGATGCCGGTCACGACCACGGCGATCCTCGCCGGGCGCAGTCTCGCCGACCTGCTCAACTCGCTGGTCGGGATCGCGGTCATGGTCGGCACCGGGCTGCTCGTCGGCTGGACGGCGAACCGCGGCTTCCTGATCGCGCTGGGCGCGGTCGGGCTGCTGATGTGGCTGCGGTTCGCCTTCACGTGGGTCGGGATCTACCTCGGGCTGCTGCTGAAGACACCGGAGTCGGCCGTCGCCGTGCAGGTGCTCGTCTGGCCGGTCGGATTCCTGTCCAGCGCGTTCGTCTCACCGGACACGATGCCGAGCTGGCTCGGCGCGATCGGGACGTGGAACCCGCTCTCCGCAACGGCGACCGCCATCCGGGAGCTGTTCGGCAACCCCGTCTGGAACGCGCAGGGCTGGGCGACCGAGCACGCCGTCACCCTCGCGCTGATCTGGCCGGCCGTCCTCACCGCCGTCTTCCTGCCGCTCGCGGCGAGGCAGTACCGGGCGCTGGGCGACTGAGGCCCGCGCGGCTGGGAGGGCAGGAAAGCCACTTTCCGGCCCTCACAGAGGCTGTTGCGTTTTGGTCGGGTGGGGTTGGGATGATCTTGGTGTGGCGAAGGGGTTCCGGCGGGTT
>NZ_JAJGSX010000020.1 GCF_021245725.1 Pseudonocardia sp. TRM90224
AAAGCGTCGACAACGACGTTCTGGTCGTTTGTGAGCGCTAACAACAGCCAAAACGTCGTTGTCGACACCCAAGCCCGGGCCGGCGCCGAAGGCGTGCCCGCCACCCACGGGTGGAGCTGAGAGTGCCATCCCGTCGACCTGGAAAAACCCCACCACACGGCCGCCCGTGGGCGGCCCTCAACAAAACCGCAAGGCAACAAAGCAAGCTCCGCCCACGGGCGGCCGTGTGGTATCCCCAAGGAGGTCGACGGGATGGCACGACCAACCCATCCCGGAGACTTGCCCGCCCGGCGAGGGCGCCCTTCAAAAACGCGCGACCACCAAGCCCGACAGAACCACCACCGCGAGACCATCCGCCACGAACCCACCCAACGAACCACGTCGAGAACCCACCCCACCCACCCAAAACGCGCGACTCGCCCGCCGAAACGTGGGACTCGCCCGCGGAGACGTGGGACTCGCCGTGCTGGAAGTGTCGACTCACCGCTCTGGACCGCGCGACTCCACCGCCCCGGATCGCGCGACTCACCGCTCCCGAACGCGCGACTCACCTGCCGGGACGTCGGACTCGCCCGCCGGAGGGTGGGACTCGCCGTGCCGAAGGTGTCGACTCACCGTGCCGGAAGTGTCGACTCACCCGCCGCCCCCGACTCGCGCACGGCCTGGCCCCGACTCGCGTGCGGTGTGGCCGCGACTCGCGTGCGGTGTGGTCCCGACTCACCCGCCGCCCCCGACTCGCGCACGGCTTGGCCCCGACTCGCGTGCGGTGTGGCCGCGACTCGCGTGCGGTGTGGCCCCGCCTCGCGCGCAGTGGGGTCGCGACTCGCTCGTCGCTGCGTCAGTTCTTCCATCCCCACCGTTCGCGGCGGGGTCGCCCGTCCTGTTCGGTGCGGCCCGTCGCCCAGAGCAGGTCGGCCCATGCGTCGGTGGTCCGGTCGACCGACGGCAGCAAGCGTGCGAGGACCCGGGCGCAGAGGTCGGGGTCCGGGTCCCACGCCGTCCCGAGCGCGCCGGCCACGTCGTAGGTGTGCACGAGCGTCTCCAGCACCCCCATCGCGGCCGAGGCCTCGGGGTCGGCGGGGCCGAAGGTGTGGTGGGCGCGCACCGTCGACGGGGTGGTGCGGACCATCGACGCCAGCAGCGCGCCCATCGCCGTCAGGACGGCGAGGAGGCCGTCGAGCCCGTCGGCCGGGTCGACGCGGACCGTGTTCTCCGCGCCGCCATGGTGGTTCGCCTCTGCCCGCATGGGCAGGTAGCCGGGCCGCCCGCCGGCGCCGAGCTGCGCCGCGTAGTAGAAGAGGTCGTCGGCGACGTGCTCGACGGTCTCCCAGCAGTCCCAGGTGAGGTCGCCTGCCGCGGCCGTCCAGTCGCCGTCGGCGGTGGGGGCGAGTGCGGCGACGGCAGCGGCGACCACCGCCGTCACGTCGTCGGCGGTGACGGGTCCCGGTGCAGCGGCCATGATCACGATCCTAGGTCGGGCAGCTACGGGATATCCGGGAACGGGGCCCCGTCCGCGAGCCCCGCGACGAGCGCCCGCACGTCGTTCGTCGCCGCCCACCGGCTCACGCGGCAGGCCGCCTGCGCGTACACCTGCGGGTCGGCGCTCGCTGCGCGCAGCCACTCCGGCAGGGTCGACGGGAGCGGGCCGGCGGGCTCGACGCGGCACCGGTCACCGTCCGCGCGGAGGTAGCGGTCGTCCCCGCTCACGAGCACGGCGAGTCCCTCGTCGAACCACTGCGGGACGGCGGCGCCGCCGAGGCGGGTGTGCAGCTCGACGTGCGTCAGCTCGTGGGTCGCGATCACCGGGTCGAGCCCGCGCGGCGAGAGCATCACCGCGCGGTTCAGCACGGCGACGCCACGCTCCCCACCGCCGCCGATGCGCGAGTAGCAGGCGTCGGTGCGGCAGGCGAGGAACGACGGTGAACTCGCCAGACCGCCGAAGAAGCCGTCCACCTGCCGCTCAGCGCTGTCCACGACCTCGAGCACGTGCTGTTCCTCGGCGCTCGACAGCCCGGGTTCGACGTGCACCCCCGGCCGGAGCTGCACCATCCCGTAGCAGCCGGGGCAGGTCGTCGCGGCGACGGCGGGGAACGCCACCACCACCCCGACCACCCCCGCGAGGGCCAGCACGAGGAGCGCCACCAGCCCACCGCGCAGCAGCCGTCGTGTCCGGCCCGTCATCGACCGCCCACTACTTGACCGGGGCCGGGAGGCGGCCCTCGATGATGGTGGCGAGACGGGTCGCCTCGGCGCACACCGCGGTGCCCGGCTTCGACCCGAAGAGCCTGAGCTCGGTCGCCTCGATCCGGTTGTCGCCGGCGCCGGCGGGGGCGAACGTGCGCTGCAGGAGCGAGATGTCGCATCGCTCGGGGTCCACCGCGTCGGTCGCGGCGGAGTGCGCGCCGACGGTGGTCAGCTGGGAGTAGCCGCTGAACTCGTAGTCGCGGACGAATACGACCTCGGCGGTGAGGTTGCCGATCTCCCAGAGGCACGTCCACTGCGCGAAGCCGCTGTACCGGACGACGCGGTCGGCCGCGTTTCCGTCGACCTCGGCCGGCGTGAGCAGCGTGCACGCATCCAGACCGGCGAGCGGCGACGCGTTGTCCGGCTGCCGTTGCGGGAGGCCGTCGCGGCGCAGGATCGCCTCCGCGGCCGACGCGCTGAACGACGAGATCGCGCACGAATCCAGCTTCGAACCCTCGGGAGGCGAGGCGGACAGCTCGACGGAGGTGGAGGCATCGAGGAACAGGCGGCTGCGACACACGTTGTGGTTGGTCACAACTCCCGGTGTGACCTGGGGAAATGCTCCGGTCGGTGCTTCGATCCCCACCGACTTCGCCTGCTCCGCGGTCTCGAACTCGACGAACAGCAAGGAGCTCTGGCTGCCGACGGTGACGTCGGCGGTGCACTCTGCGAAGTCCTCGAACCCCACCACGATCTCGGTCGGGCCGAACTGGCTGGTCAGCGCCGGGATGTCGATCAACCCGCAGGGATCGGCCGCGCGTGGACCCACGACCGGCAGCGGTGCGGGCGTTGAGGTGGTGGTCGTCGGTGCCGCGGCGGGTGCAGCGCCCGTGGGCCGGTTCTGGACGACCACGATCGCCGCGGCGGCAACAGCGAGCACGGTCAGCAACGCCGCACCGGCCAGTAGCAGGGCGCGGCCGCGGCGCTTGCGCGCAGCGGGCGCGACGAGTGTCGGGGACCGGCCGCCGTGGTGCAGGTGCATCGCGATTTCGTGCAGCACGGCCTGGGCCTGCGCGGCGGGCGGCCGCATGGCCGGATCGCGCGCGGTGAGGTGCTGGATCAGTGCGGTGAGGGGGCCCGCGTTGCGCGGCGGCGGCAGGTCGGTGGTCGCGATGCGGTTGAGCAGCGCGAGCGGGTTGGTGCCGGCGTCGCCGAACGGCGGGAAGCCCTCCGTCGCGGCGTAGAGGGTGGCGCCGAGCGAGTAGACGTCGGACGCGGGCCCGGTCTCGCCGGTGCGTGCCGTCTCGGGCGCGAAGTAGGCGGGCGTGCCGGTGAGCACGCCGGTCGAGGTGATCGCGGGGGAACCGGCGGCGTGCGAGATGCCGAAGTCGGTGAGCTTCACCGACGATCCCGGGCCGGGTGGGGTGATGAGGATGTTGTTGGGCTTGACGTCGCGGTGCACGATTCCCGCGTGGTGCGCGGCCGCGAGGGCGGCGGAGATCTGCGCGCCGATCGCGGCGACGTCGGCCCACGGCAGCGTCCTGTGTTCGGTGAGCAGCTCGGCCAATGTGCGGGCGGGGACGTATTCCATGACCAGCCACGGCTCATCGTTGTCGATCACGATGTCGAAGATCGAGACGATGTTCGGGTGGTGCAGCGCGGCGGCGATCCTGGCCTCGCGCATCGTCCGTTCCCGCGTGACGGCGACGTGCACCGGGTCGACGAGGTCGAGGCGGACGCGCTTGAGCGCGACGGTGCGGCCGAGCAGCTGGTCGACGGCCTGCCACACGGTGCCCATGCCGCCGGAGCCGATCTTGGCGACCAACCGGTATCGCCCCGCTACGAGCTGTGGATGGTGGTCGATCGCCGGGAACACCGCCGGAGTCTACGAACCGCGATCTGCGGTAGTCAAAACGATAGGAATTGCGCTCGGATCGATTGCGGCAGCCAATATCACGACGAAATCGGGCCGTCGAGTTCCTTCGAAGTTCACCGAAGTTTCGGGCTCGCCGGGCAAGCTCGCTACCGGCGCCTGGGCTGCTTCCGGAGCGCCGTCTGGCGGCGGACGACGACCAGCACGAGCACCGCGCCGACGACGGTGAGCACCGCGAGCGCGACCAGGTCGAGCGTCCACACGGCGCTCTCCGGCCGCCACAGCGGGTCGAACGTCGCGAACTGCTCGTCGCGGAACCGGGTGGTGGCCGCCACCATCGCGAAGCCCCACCTGGCCGGCACGAGCCAGGAGAGCTGTTCGAGCGGCGGGTTGCCGGAGAGCGGGATCAGGGCGCCGCACAGGATGAACTGCAGGAGCAGCACGAGCACGAGCAACGGCATGCCGCGGTCGGCATTGGCGATCAACGCCGAAACGAGCAGCCCCTGCACCATGATCGCGAGACCGACCGCGACCATGGCGACGATCACCTCCGCGGTGCCGTCGCCCAGCGCCACCGGCTGGTCCGGCACCGGGTTGCCCATGACGGCGAGCACCCCGAACAGCGTGCTCTGCGCCGTGACGAGCACCCCGAGCACGGCGAGCTTCGACACGACGTAGGCGCCGGACGACAGGCCGATGGCCCGCTCCCGCCCGAAGATGGTGCGTTCCTTCACCAGCTCGCGGAACGCCGCGGCGAACCCCATGAACGCGCACCCGAGCACGAGGATCAGCAGCAGCTGCACCGGATCGTCGTTCGGCTGGAAACCGAGCCGGCCCCACTCCGCGGCCGAGAGCCCTGCCCGGCCGGGCAGGAGCTGGGCGAACCCGGCCAGCGCGAGCGGCAGCCCGATCATGAACAGCGCGAACGGCCGGTCGGATGCGATCACGTTGAGGTAGCGGCGGGCGAGCACCCCGAACTGCCGCAGCGCCGGCTGCTGGCGGGGCGCGGGCGGCGGGGCGGAACGCGGCGCGGCGGGCGGCGCCGTCGTGGCCGGGGCGCCGTACTTCGCGTAGGCCTGCGACGCCCGGAACCGGCTCGTCCAGTCGACGTCACGGGACTGGTCGAGCAGCAGGAACATGTCGGCGAAGTCCTTCTGCCCGAAGTAGGCCAGTGCCTCACCGGGCGGCCCGAAGTAGGCCAGCTTGCCGCCGGCCGCGAGGACGAGCAGCCGGTCGCACACCTCCAGCTGCGCGGGCGAGTGCGTCACGACGACGACGGTGCGGCCGTCGTCGGCGAGCCCGCGCAGCGTCTGCATGACCGACTTGTCCAAGCCGGGGTCCAGACCCGACGTCGGCTCGTCGAGGAAGAGCAGCGACGGGCGGGTCAGCAGCTCCAGCGCGACGCTCGTCCGCTTGCGCTGGCCGCCCGACAGCGTCGAGATCCGCTGCGTCGCCTGCTCGCTGAGGCCCAGCTCGGTGATGACCTCCTCGACCCGCTCGTTGCGTTCCCGGGCCGGGGTGTCGGCGGGGAACCGCAGCGAGGCGGCGTACCGCAGCGCCCTGCGCACCGTCAGCTGCGGATGCAGGATGTCGTCCTGCGGGACCAGGCCGATGCGTTGGCGCAGCTCGTCGTAGCCGTCGTAGAGATCGCGGCCCGCGTAGCGGACCTGGCCGGAGTCGGCGGGTCGCTGTCCGGTCAGCGCACCGAGCAGCGTCGACTTGCCGGCCCCGCTCGGCCCGACGACCGCCAGCAGCGACCGCTCCGACAACGCGAACCCGACGCCGTCGAGCAGCCGCTTGCCCGAGCGTGTGACGACGAGGTTGTCGGCCTCGAACGAGATGTCGCCCTCGTCGGTGTACTCGACGAGTGTGCCGCCCTGCAGGTGCAGCAACGAGTGGCCGATGCCGACGACGTCGTCGGGCCCGATCGTCGTCGGCTCGCTGATGCGTCGGCCGTTGACGAATGTGCCGTTCCAGCTCCTGAGGTCGGCGATGCGGTACGACCCGTGGACGTAGAGCAGCTCGGAGTGGCGGCGGGAGACGAGCGGGTCGGCCAGCACCACGTCGCACTCCGCCGCCCTGCCGATCACGACGGACGCCGCCGTCAGCTGGTGCAGCGCGGTCGCCTTCCGTTGCTGCCACGCGGCCGGACCGCCGGGTGCGCGGGGCGGCACCTGGGCGGGCGCGGGAGCCGGCCGAGCCGGAGGCGGTGGCGGCGCTGCCGGAGCGGTCGCCGGCTCGTGGCGGGCGGTGTAGTGCAAGGTCGGGCTCGGTCCGGAAGGTTTGCGCGGCTCCGCGGGCTGCCGCGGCTGGGGTGGCTGGGGCTGCTGGGGTGGTTGGGACGGCTGAGGCGACACAGGCGGCTTGCGCGGCTCCGGTGTCTTGACCGGCTCGGCGACGACGGCCGGCTGCTGCTTTTCCGGCGCGGCCGACCGACCGTTCTTTGTGGCCTTCCACCAAGCGGCCGGTGCTGATGCCTGGGCCGCCGGTGTTCGGGCTGCCGGCTTCTTGCTTGCGGCGTTCGTCTGCGTCCACCAGCCACCGGTCGGCGGGACGGTGGGCGGCGGGGCAGGGCGTGCCGGCTCGGGCGGCGCTTGCTTGGCGGCGGCCGCCTTCCACCACTCACGACCGGCCCGTACGCGCTCGGCCGGCGGATCCGGATCCGGCGCGGAGATGGGAGGCGCCGGTGGGGCCGGGGGAGCGGCCAGCGCGGCACGGGCCGCGGAAGCGAGCGCCGCGGCCGACTCGTGACGGTCGTTCGGGTCCTTCGCCATCCCGCGTGCGACCACCTCGTCGAGCGCTGCCGGCGTCCCCGGCCGGACCTGCGAGGGCGCGGGCGGCGGGGCGGTCATGTGCGCGCTGATCACCCCGAGGCGTTCCGGCGACACAAAGGGTTTGCGAGCCGTCAGGCATTCGAACAGCAGACATGCCAGCGAGTAGACGTCGATGCGGTGATCGGTCGGGCCCTGTGAGAACCGCTCGGGTGCCATGTAGTCGATGGAGCCGATCGCCGCGCCGTCGGTGGTGATGCCCGCACCGCCGATCGAGCGGGCGATGCCGAAGTCGACGAGGTAGACGAAGTCCGTCCCGGCGGCCTGCTCCGCGGTCGAGCCGGCGCAGAGCACGTTGCTCGGTTTGACGTCGCGGTGCACGAGCCCGTCGGCGTGCGCGGCGTCGAGCGCGGCTGCGACCTGCGCGACCACGTCGACGGCGGCGGCCGGCTCGAGCGGCCCGCTCGACAGCACCTCGGCAAGATCACGGCCCTCGACGAGGCGCATGTCGATGAACAGCTGGCCGCCGATCTCGCCGTAGCGGTGGATCGGGATGACGTGCGGTTCGCGCAACCGGGCGGCGAGCTCCGACTCGCGGCGGAACCGGGCCGTGTAGTGCCCGTCGCTGGCGAGGCTGGGCAGCAGGAGCTTGAGCGCGACCATGCGGTTCTGCGCCGTGTCGAAAGCCCGGTAGACCTCGCCCATACCGCCACGTCCGAGGAGGTGTCCGATCCGGTACGGGCCGAACATCCGCTGGTCCATCGCCTGTCTCTCCTGGGATCTCACGGCTTCTTCTGCTTCCGCCTGGCGATGATGTGGAGCGTGACCAGCACCGGGACGAGCGCCAGGACGGCCGCCGTGCCGACCGCGGACGACGGTTGCGTCCCGTTCGCGGTGAGCGCGCCCAGCATCACGATGAAGACGACGTACCAGAGGATGATGATCAGCGCCGCCGCCCCGAGGAACCGGCCGATCTTGCGCCACCCGGAGCCCGGCCGCGCAGCCGCCGGGGGCGGGGGAGCCGGCGCAGGCGGTATCGGGGTCTGCGGTACCGGGGCCTGCGGTACCGGGGCCTGCGGTGGGGCGCCGGTCTGCTGCCACCAGGTGTTGCCCTGCCCGGCCGCGGCCGTAGCAGGCGGTGGGGCGGCGGGCCGGGGCGGCGCGGCAGGCGGCCGGGACGTGGGACGGGGTGTCGGCTGTGTCTGCTGCTTGGACGGCGGCGGTGGTGATTGTGGCGGTGCGGGCCGGGGCGTGGGCGACGGCCGCGGCGCCGTCCGGACCGGGCCGCCCTGGACCGGAGCTTGGCCGGCCGGCGGCTGGACCTTGTGGGTGCCCGTGCGGGTCCACCACGGCGCCGGACCGCCGAGGAGCGACTCCATGTCGCCGGTCGCCGTCCAGCCGGGTGTGCAGCACGCCCGCAACCGGGCGGCGAGGTGGTCGACGAGCGGATCGTGCAGCTGCGCGACCTGCCCCCAGGCCGGGGTCCGGTGCGGCGGGCTGTAGTCCTGCTTGCCGAAGAGCAGGTTCTCGCCGTCGTTGAGGTACTCCCACTGCTTGGGGTCGCGGGAGAGCGCCAGCAGTGAGAGGTAGATGACGAGGCCGGGGAAGGTGTCCATCCACGGGCCCCACACCCGGTTCGGCGGCTGGTAGTTGCGGTGGCCGGCCTCGTTCGGCGGCGCCGAGCGGGCGAACGGGGTGATCCAGGCGCTGTCGAAGTCGACCAGCCGGAGCCGTCCGCTGTTGTCGACGAGCACGTTGCCGTGCTGCAGGTCGCCGTGGGCGAAGTGCGCGCTCTGGGTTCGGCGCACCAGGTCGCGCCACGAGCCGGCGAGCGACCGCAGCTCGTCGCGTGCCTCGGCCTCGACGAGCTCCTCGACGTGCTGGTCGAGCGTGTTCCCGTCGACCCATTCCATCTGCACCATCGGCCAGCGGTGGCCGTTGACGAGGATCGCGTCGTCGATCCACCCGCAGGTCGCGACGTCGTCGGTGAGGCCGCGTTCGGTGAACCAGCTGTTGAGCGCGGTGTAGCGCTCGCGCGTCGAGGCGTCCTCCCGCGTGAAGAACCGCAAGGCCTGGGCGCGACCGCCGACGGTCGCCTTGAACACGACCGCGGTGGTGCCGGAGGCCGGGACGGGGATCTGGAGCAGCGGGTGCACATCGAACCGGGCCGCCACGAGCTCGGGACGGGTGAACACCAGCTCGGGGTGCTGGACGGCCCTGATGTACTCCTCGCCGCTCGGGAACTCCATCACAGGCACACCACCAGCGACGACGGCTCGGCGGTGTCGACGGCCACCCGCAGCAGCGTGACGTCGTCGTTGTGCAGCCGCCCGGCGGCGCGCTGGTCGGCGACGAGCGCGGCGAACGTCGCGTCGTGGTCGACGTCGGCGAGCAGGTCCCACAGCACGTGCTGGTTGCGCCGGGCCTCGACCAGCAGCCACTGCGCGAGCGCGTCGGTGGCCATGAAGAGCAGGTCTCCCGCGCGGATGTCGCCGTAGGCGAACTCGAGGCGGCGGGCCATCGGTTCGACGGACGCGGCGTGGGTGCTGATGCCGTCGGGGGACAGGCCGAAGCTCTCGACGTCGAGCGGCGGGAAGTGCGCGAGCAGTCGCCGGTCGCGGACGTGGAACAGCACGGTGTCGCCCAGCGCGGCGGCCTCCCAGCGCGGGTGCGCGCCGTCGAGGCCGACGAGGCGGGCGCCCAGGAACGTCGCGAACGAGCCCTCGTCGCGGAACTTGAGCTCCTCGATCACGCTGGCGAACACGTCAGGCGCCGCGGCCGCCCACATCGCCTGCACCTGCGTGAACCAGGCGCGCAGGCCGTCGCGGTCGAGCGCGGGCCCGTCATCGGCGACGAACGAGCCCGCGAGGTGCTCGACCCAGCGCAGCGCGTCGTAGGCCTCGGTGGCGCCGTCGACGACGACGAACCGGGCCGTCGTCGAACCGTCGCGGAACGCGGCGGCGTCCTCCCACTCCAGCGGGCTGCTGCCGAGCTTCTCCAGCGCGAAGCACGTCGATCGGGACTGCATCATCGGCGGCCCTCACCGACCCCTGAGGTCGGCGACGCGGGTGCCGATCTCCAAGAACTTCACCAGCGTCCCGGGGCCGGCGTTGAACACGAACCCGCGGGCGCCGTCGTCGACCCTGACGTGGCTGCCGCGGGCGTTGGCCACCATCGTCTTCGGCAGCGGGCTGGAGATCCCGAACAGCTCCGGGCCCGGGTCGGGCAGGCCGTTCGCGCTGGTCGGGAACATGACCTCGGCGGCGCCGGTGGGGGAGAGGAAGATGTTGAACAGCAGCGCCGGCCCGTCGTCGGTCTCGATGGAGGTCAGCCGCGACGCCCATTCGGTGAGGTCGGCGCCGTCGTACGGGCTGTCGGTGACCATGCCGTCGGTGATGTTGATGATGATCGGCGGGAACGAGCCCATGTGGCGCGACGCCCAGTCGAAGACGTGCTCGCCCGCCACCGCGATCGCCTGGCACATCGGTGTGCGGTAGCCGTGGACCGGCTCGACCCAGACCGGCACGCGGGACGTCGCGACGGCGTCGATCGACGGCTCCGCGACGATGGCGAGCGGGTTGGTGAACAGCTTCGGGATCCCGACGATCGGGTTCGCGGCGAGCGCGCCGCCCAGCGCCGACTCGACACCCTCGCCGCCCGCGCCCGGGCGGATGCCGTAGCCGAAGACGCCGATGTCGAAGTAGTGGCGTGCGGTGCCGCCGACCTCCTTCGCCGACTTGACGCACAGGTCCAGCAGGATCTTGTTGACCGCGCGGGCCGCGCCCTGTGCCATCGTCGTCCCGCTGGACTGCCACTGGTGCTTCATCGAGTCCGAGCGGTCCAGCAGGAACACGATGCAGCCCTGGTTGGTGCGGGAGAACGTCTGCTCGTACATGGGTGTCCGACTCCTGGTCAGGTGGTGGTGCGGCGGCGGCTCGCGACGACCGTGGCGGGCCATTCGGCGCCGGAGCGCCACGTCCACTCGTGGTCGTCGACACGGCAGCGGAACGCGTACCCGGCGCCGTCGACATGGGTGACGTCGATGCGGAACGCCCCGCACCGAGGGCACTGGACGATCCGCGCGGACCGGCGGTAGCCGGCCATGTCCGGGGCGGCCGGCCCGGATTGACGGGCAGCGCGGGAAGCGGGCCGACGGTTCGTTGCGTCGTGCGGGCCCTGGTTCCACCAGCTCGGCGCCGCATCGACGGGCAGCACCACCCGCGCGGTCTCCTGGCCGGGGACGGGAGGCGGGCCGGGTGGGCTCGGTGGGCTCGGTGGCACGGGCTGCCTCGACGGATCCGGGGTGCGGTGCTCCGCCGGTGATCGGTCTGGCGCTGACCGGTCCGCCAGTGGTCGCTCTACGGGTGGCTGCCGCGCCGGCGCGTCCGTCCACCACCCGTCCGCGGCGGGTCGGGGTGTGCGGGCGGGTGTCCGGCTCGGGGCTCGGCCGGGCGGTGCCGGGGGTGCCGGTGCCGTCGGCGCGATCAGCAGCGCGACAGCGGTGCCGAGCAGGGCGGCGCCGACCACGATGCCGAGGTTCAGCGGGAACCCCGGGTCGTCGAGCCACACGATCAAGCCGACGACCCCACCCGCGGCGGCGAGCACGACGGTGGCGACGAGCACCGCCGTCGACGAACCGCTCTCCCGCGCGTTCACGGCTTGCTCCGGACCAGCGTGAACACGACGTCCGCCGCGGGGTTGTTGGGTGAGGTGCAGCGCGGTGCTCCGGGCAGCCCCGGCAGCGGGCCCACTTCCCAGCCGTCGCGGGGTTCGACGCACACCGTGCGGCCGGCGAGCGGCGTCGGTGGGAAGTAGTCGCCGTCGTCGTTCAGGTGGATGTCGTCGTCGTTGTCGACGGTCAGCTCCGCGCTCGGCCGGCCCTGCACGCCGGCGGCCGCTGCCACGTGCACCTTGACCCGCTCGACGTCCACCTTCACCTCGCCCGATCCGGCCTCGGCCGGCTGGCGTCCGGTGCACGTGCTCGGTGGGTTCGAGCCGACCACCCGCAGCGCGGCGGTGGTGCGGACGCAGATCTGGTTGCCGGCGACGGCGACCTCCGGGGTCCAGGAATCGTCGTCGCCGAGCTCGCCGCTCGCCAGCACCGAGCCGTCGTCGACGATCTCGAGCCGGACGCCGTCGGGCGCGCCCTCGACCGTGACCGTCCCGGTCGGGTGCGACGGCAGCACCCACGCCGCGAGCGACACCGTCCCGAACGCGAGCACGGCGGCGTACACAGGGGCGAGCAGCGGGTGCCGGAACGCCGGTCGGCTGCTGTGCTTCACGGGCATGAGGGCTTCAGGTGCATGGGAAGGCCGAGGTCGGCAGAACCTTCATGCCACGAAGTGTCGGAAGGCCCAGGCCGGTGCGCCACCGTGCTGGCACCCGTTGTCGGTGCGGCTGCCACAGGTGCTGGAACTGATGACGATCGGCCACGAGGTCGATTCTCGGTTCGCGGGACGCCGGGTATGCAGGTAGCGGACTACCTGCATCGCGCTCAACCGCAGGGCGACCGGCGGTCCCGAGGCGGGGACCCCGTCGAGGCGGCGGTTAGGGTACGCGCGTGTCGAAGGTATTGGACAAGCTTCCCGTCGGTGAGCGCATCGGCATCGCGTTCTCCGGTGGACTGGACACGTCCGTCGCGGTGGCGTGGATGCGCGAGCACGGCGCCGTGCCGTACGCGTACACGGCCGACATCGGGCAGTACGACGAGCCGGATCTCGCCGACGTGCCCGAGCGCGGCCGGACGTACGGCGCCGAGCTGGCCCGGCTCGTCGACTGCCGCGCCGAGCTGGTCGAGGAAGGGCTGGCAGCGCTGGCGTGCGGCGCGTTCCACATCCGGTCGGCCGGCCAGACCTACTTCAACACCACCCCGCTCGGGCGTGCGGTCGTCGGCACGCTGCTGGTGCGCGCGATGCACGAGGACGGCGTCTCGATCTGGGGCGACGGCTCCACGTACAAGGGCAACGACATCGAGCGGTTCTACCGCTACGGCCTCCTCGCCAACCCCGACCTGCGGATCTACAAGCCCTGGCTCGACCAGGCGTTCGTCGCCGAGCTCGGCGGGCGGCACGAGATGTCGACGTGGCTGACGCAGCGCAAGCTGCCCTACCGCGACTCCGCCGAGAAGGCCTACTCCACCGACGCGAACATCTGGGGCGCCACGCACGAGGCGAAGCGGCTCGAGTACCTCGACACGTCGCTGGAGATCGTGTCGCCGATCATGGGCGTCGCGTTCTGGGACCCGGCCGTCGAGATCGAGGCGGAGGACGTCACCGTGGAGTTCGCCGCGGGCCGGCCGGTGCGGATCAACGGGCGCGGGTTCGCCGACGACGTCGAGCTGGTGCGGGAGGCCAACACCATCGGCGGACGCCACGGCCTGGGCATGTCGGACCAGATCGAGAACCGGATCATCGAGGCCAAGAGCCGCGGCGTGTACGAGGCACCCGGCATGGCGTTGCTGCACGTCGCCTACGAGCGGCTGCTCAACGCGATCCACAACGAGGACACCGTCGCGATGTACCACGACGAGGGCCGCAGGCTCGGCCGGCTCCTCTACGAGGGCCGCTGGTTCGACTCGCAGGCGCTGATGCTCCGCGAGAGCCTGCAGCGCTGGGTGGGCAACCTCGTCACCGGCAGCGTCACGGTGCGGCTGCGCCGCGGCCAGGACTACTCCGTGCTCGACACCGTGGGCCCGCACTTCAGCTACCACCCCGAGAAGCTGTCGATGGAACGCAGCCAGGACCCGGCGTTCGTCCCGAACGACCGCATCGGCCAGCTGACCATGCGCAACCTCGACATCGCCGACACCCGCAGCAAGCTCGAGCAGTACGCGACGCACGGGCTGCTCGCCGCCTGGAGCGGGATCTTCGGGGAGCTGCCGCCCGGCGGCGCCGAGGCGATCGCGGCGGGCGGGCACGACGGCGAGGCCGTGCCGATCGACTCCGACGCGCTCGACCAGGCCGCCATCGAGTCCGGCACGGACTGACGGCCGAACTTCCCCACCGTTTTGCCTACTTGCACACCCTCGGAGGTCTGCAGGTTGGCAAAACGGTGGGGAAGTTGGGGCTAGCGGCGGGCGGCGGCCTGCAGCCAGCGCTGCAGGACAGCGGTGAGCGCGGCGGGCGCGTCGAGCTGGATCAGGTGGTTCGCGCCCGGGACGACGTGCAGCTCCGCGCCGGGGATGATCGACGCGAGGCGTTCCGCCCGGTCGACCGGGATCCACGTGTCGTGCGCGCCCCACACCACCGCGACGGGCATGTCGATCGTCGGGTACAGCGGCTCGATCTCGTCGGTGAAGCGCTGGTCCGCCTGCGCGATCTGGCGGTAGAAAGCGGCCTGTCCGACGGCACCCAGCCACGGGTCGACGAGCATCCGCTCGTCGTCGGTGGTCAGCTCCCGCGCCGCGGCGCCGCGCACGTACTCCCGCACCAGCGCCTCGTGCAGGAAGCCCGGAAGCTGCATGAACACCTCGGCGTTGTCCCTGACCAGCCGGAAGAAGTCCGAACCCCACGGTGCGAGCGCCACGACGTCGACGAGCGCGAGCGAGCTGTACGTCGCGCCGTGCAGCAGGTGCGCGCGCAGCGCGACCGCGCCGCCGAAGTCGTGGGCGACGACGTGCGGCGCGTCGAGCCCCCACTCCGCGAGCAGCGCCGGGAACAGCTCCGACTGCATCCCGAGCGACACGTCTTGCCCGTCAGCCTTCGTGGAGCTGCCGTATCCCGGCATGTCCCACAGGTGCACGGTGAACTCGGCCGAGAGCGCCGCCGCGATCGGCGCCCAGAGCGCCGCCGACCACGGCGTGCCGTGGCAGAGGACAACAGCCGGTCCGGTGCCCCACCTCGACCACCGCACCTCGTTCCCGCCATTGCGGAACGTCTCCGTATGCATGATCCCCCTCTGCTCAGCGTGCGTGTGCGACCAAGTGCTCGGCCAACCGTCCCGCGCCCGACGTGAGCGGGACGCCAGGGCGGCGGCAGAGCACGAGGTTGCGGCGCGCCCACGGGTCGGTGAGCGGCACCATGCGCAGGCCCGGCGCGACGGCGGCGGCCTCGGGCAGCACCGCGATCCCGACGCCCGCCGCGACGGCGCGGTGCACCGAGGCGGTGTCGGCCAGGCGCGCGCGGTACCGGGGCCGCACGCCGAGCGGGCGGGCGTAGCCGTGCAGCAGCTCCTGGAGCGGCGTTCCCGCGACGAGCCCGACGAGCGGGTGGTCGAGGCACTCCACGAACGCCACCTCGGCGCGTTCGGCGAGCGGGTGCCCGTCGGCGACCGCGACGACCAGCTGGTCGGAGCGCAGCGGTGTGGTCTCCAGCCGGCCCAGATCGGTACTGTCGGCGGCGACCCCGAGCTCGATCCGGCCTTCCGCGACGGCGGGGACGATCCGCCTGCTCAGGTGCGGCACCAGGTCGACGGCCACGTCGATGTTGGCCGACAGGAAGTCGATCAGCAGGTCGGGCAGCAGCGTCGCGGCAGCGGAGTAGGTCGCCCACAGCACGACAGTGGTGTCGGTGCGCTCGGCGAGCTCGTTGGTCATGCGCTCGTGCATCGCGATGATCTCGCGGGCGTGGCCGGCCAGCAACCCGCCGGTCGCCGTCGGGGTGACGCCCCGGTGGTGCCGGCGGAGGAGCGGCGCGCCCAGCCTGCTCTCCATCGCCTGGATCCGCGCGCTCGCGGACGGGAGGGAGAGCGGCAGCTGCTCGGCGCCCCGGGTCAGCGAGCCGTGCTCCACGACGGCGGCGAACAGCCGGAGGTCGACGAGGTCGAAGGACACGTGATCACCCTAGGGTCTGCCTTCGGCTGAGCCGAAGGCTGGCGGGACGAATCCGCATTGTCCATCGAGCTGGAGTGCCCCACGCTCGACGCATGACCTTAGTCAACGCCGTTGGCTTGCTGCTGGCGCTGGTCGCGGTGCGCACCGGCGTCGTCGTGCTGGCCCGCCGGGCCGCCGCGTGGGAGGAGCGCCGCCGCGCCGATGCGCTCGCCCGGGAGTGGGCGGCCGTCGAACGGCGCTGGCGGGCGCCTGAGGGAGGGCAGGAAAGCCACTTTCCTGCCCTGTGAGGGCCGGAAAGTGGCTTTCCTGCCCTCGCGCGCGGACCGCACGTCCCAACCGGTGGTTCGGGCTACAGCCCGGCGTAGGAGTGCAGGCCCGCCACCACCAGGTTCACGCAGAACAGGTTCACGACCATCGTGGCGAACCCGAGCGTGTTGATCCACGCCGCCCGTTCGGCCCGCCATCCGGCGGTGGCCCGTGCGTGCAGGTAGGCGGAGTAGACCACCCATGACACGAAGGCGACGGTCTCCTTGGGGTCCCAGCCCCAGAACCGTCCCCACGCTGCCTCCGCCCAGATCGCGCCCGCGACGACGGCGAAGGTGAAGAGCGGGAACGCGACCGTGGTGACCCGGTACGCGACGCGGTCCAGCGCCTCCGGCGGCGGGAGCAACGTGACGAGCCGCGGTGCCGCCGTGGTGGCCCGGTCGGAACGTGACACCAGATACGCGACGCTGGCGGCCCCCGCCACCAGTAGCAGCCCGGACGCCGACGCCACCGTCGTCACGTGGATCGCGAGCCAGAACGTCTGCAGCGGTGGTGTGACCGGCGCGGCCGCGGCGTAGAGCACCGTCCCGCCGAGGAACATCAACATGAGGACCGGGACCAGCACGAAGACGCCGAGCCGGCGCAGGCTCGGCGCCGTGCGGACCGCTGCGAGCCAGCCGGCGACCGCGAACAGGCAGATCGCCGCGTCGAACTCGTACATGTTGCCGAGCGGCCATCGCGCTGTGGCCACGCCCCGGGCCACGATCGACCCCAGGTGCAGCACCGCGCCGAGGACGGTCAACGCGACGGCCACCCGGCCGAGCCGATCGGTGGCGGTCCGGCGCGCCGCACCGGGTGTCGGCGCTCCTGCGGGGATCAGGGACGTGGTGCGTTCTCGGGCGTACTCGGCCGCGTGCGCGAGCATGGCCAGCGCGTAAACGGCGACCGCGCTCATGAAGAGGCGGTCGCTGAGTACGGCGAGAGCGGTGTCCGGTGTCATCGTGCTCCTCGGGGCCGTGGCGAGACGGGCTGCTGCTACAAGTTGTAGTGTGATGAAACGTAGCAGCCGGGTCGGAGCCCGGCGCGGCGCCGGTGTGCCGATGGCCGAGAATCAGCCGAACCGTCGGGAGGAGGGCACGTGCCGAGGCAGCGCGGAGAGCTGGAGCAGGCCGTCATGACGGCGCTCTGGCGGCAGACCGGGCCGGTCACCGGCAGGACGGTGCTGCGCGCGATCGGCGACCCCGACCTGGCCTACACGACCGTCAAGACGGTGCTAGAACGGCTGACCCGCAAGGAGATCGTCACCCGCAGCAGTGTCGAGCGGACCTGGTACTACAGCGCGGCCGGCTCGCGCGACGAGTACGTCGCCGAGCTGATGCTCGCCGCCCTCGACCGCACCGGCGACCGTGACGGTGCGCTGGTCAGGTTCGCGCAGGCCGTCAGCCCGGAGGAGGCCGACGTCCTGCGTGCCGCGCTCGATCCGGACCGGGAGGACGGACCGCGATGACCGCCGGGGTGGTCTACCTGTGGCACCACGCCTTCGTGCTCGCGCTCGCCGTCGGGGCCGGGGCGGCCATGCTGCGTGCCCGCTGGCTCTACCGGTGCCCGCACGTGGCCGTCGCGCTGTGGCAGGCCGTAGCGCTCGGCGCGGTCGCGGCGACCCTCGGGCTGCTGCTGAGCGTGGGACTCATGCCGTACCAGCGCGGGCTGGTGCCGGCCCTCGGGCTCTTCGCCGCCGACCTCGCCGACGGTGTGCCCGGGCAGCCGGACGTGCTGCGCGCCGGCGGGGTCGCGGCAGGCCTCCTGCTCGCAGCGTGGATCGTCACGGTGCAGATCAACTCGGCATGGCAGGTGCGGCGCCAGCGTGCCCGCCACCAGATGCTGCTGCGCCTCGTCGGCCGGACCGACCCGGACGGCGACCGGCCCGTGGTGCTGGACCATCCCGTTGCCACCGCCTACTACCTGCCCGGACGCGAGGGCTGCGTGGTGGTCAGCTCCGGCGCGCTGGCCGCGTTGACACCCGGCCAGCTCGAGGCGGTGCTGGCGCACGAGCGCACCCACGCGCGGCAGCGCCACCACCTGGCTCTGGCGCCGTTCCAGGCGCTGCGCGCGGCGCTGCCGGTTGCGACGGTGCGCCGGGTCGTCGCGTCGATCGAGCTGCTCGTCGAGATGTGTGCCGACGACCACGCCGCCCGCAGGCATGGTGCGTCGGCGCTGGTGGACGCGCTGAGCCGGTTCCGGTCACTCGGCGATCGCCCCCCACCGGGTGCGCTCGCCGTCGTCTCCGGCAGCGCCACCGAGCTGCGCATCCAGCGGCTGGAACGCGCTTTGCCGCCGCTGCACCCGCTGCTGTGTGCCGCGCTCGTGTCCGCCGCGCTCGTCGTCGCGGCGACACCGCTCAGCCTGTTCGTGCTGCCCGTGTAGGGGCGCGCGACGAATTCCCGGCGGCGCGGCGATCTATACGCCCGTGACCGAAACCCCGACCAAGTCAGCCCTCTCCGCCCGCCTGCCCCTCGCCGCCGCGGCAGCGGCGCTCACCGTCCTGCGGGCAGCGGTCGGCGAGAACTGGACGCGCCTGGCCGACCCCGAGCGCAGCTGTCGATCCATGCTCGACCACATCACCCTGAGCGAGACGTTCTACGCCGGGCAGCTCGTCGTCCGGCCCACCGGCCACACCGCGGGGATCGCCGCCGGTGCCGACGCCCGCGCGCCACTCCCGATCGCGCTGGAAGCGATCGAGATCTCCGCGACGTTCCTGTCGTGGGCCGTCGAGCGGTCCGGCCCCGACGTGCGCGCGTTCCACCCGTGGGGCACGTCGGACGCCGCCGGTTTCGCGGCCATGGGCAGCCTGGAGGTCCTCGTGCACACCTTCGACATCACGCGCGCGCTCGGCGTCGACTGGCTGCCACCGGACGACCTGAGCGAGCCCGTCGTCGGGCGCCTGTTCCCGCTCGCCCCGGAAGGTCACGCGGCGGGGGAGGCGATGCTCTGGTGCACGGGCCGGATCGCGCTACCGGGCCTCCCGCGGAAGGCGGCGGGGGACTGGCAGTGGGACGGCCGGGTGCGCTGACGATCAGTGCGCGGCATGCTGGGCGCATGACGATCGAGGGGAACGTCGTGCTGATCGACGCGCCGTCGAACCTCGGGCTGCGCCCACCGGCCCCGGGTTGCGTGCCCGGGTGCTACAAGGCGCCCGGCGCGTTGCGGGACGCCGGGCTGCTCGACCGGCTCGGGGCGCGTGAGGGCGGGGTCGTCGTGCCGCCGCGGTACGAGCCGGCGTGGACGCCGGAGTCGGGGGTGCGCAACGGCGCGGCGATCGTCGAGTACTCGGTGCGGCTCGCCCGCCGCATCGACGGGGTCCGTCGCGCAGGCGGCTTCCCGTTGTTGGTGGGCGGCGAGTGCTCGAACGTCATCGGCGCCGCGATGGACCTGCACGCCACCGGGCGGTACGGGCTCGCGTACCTCGACGGGCACAGCGACTTCCGCAACCCCGGCAACTCGGCGGAAGCCGGCATCGCCGTCGGCGGTGAGGCGCTCGCGCTGGTGACGGGCCGCGGCGCCGACGAGCTCGGCGTCCCGCGGTCACTCGTGCGTGACGAGGACGTCGTCCAGCTCGGCATCCGCGACGCCGACGAGGACGTCGACGAGTTGCGCGCGGTGGGCATCACCGTCGTGACCAGCGACGACATCCGCACGCTCGGCATCGACAACGCCGTCGGCGCGGCCGCGGGCGTGCTCGCGCGACCGGAGCTGGACGGCTTCTGGATCCACCTCGACGTCGACATCGTCGACGGCGAGCTGCTCCCCGCCGTCGACAGCCCCGACCCCGAGGGCATCACGTTCGAGCAGCTGGCCGCGCTGCTGAAGGGGCTGCTCTCGATCGGCGGTGCGGTCGGGATGAACATCGGGATATACGACCCCGACCTCGACCCGGACCTCGTGCACGCCGGCGTGATCGTCGAGACGCTGGCGGCGGCGTTCGGGCGCTGACGCCCCGAACTTCCCCACCGTTTTGGGTGGATGCGCGCCCAAACGGCGCGCAAGTACACAAAACGGTGGGGAAGTTGCGGGTCGGCCGGGGGACGCTCCAGGGTCGCTAGGCTCGTCCCGCCCGGACACGAGAGGAAACCGATCGTGAGCGAGAGCAGCACCCCCGTCCCCGCCGCGTTGCAGGCGTTCATCGACGCGACCAACAACGGAGACTCCGAGGCCTTCGTCGCGGCCTTCACCGACGACGCCGTGCTCGACGACTGGGGGCGTGTGGTCCACGGCCACGAGGGTGTGGCGTCGTGGAACCGCACCGACAACATCGGCGTCCGGTCCCACTTCGAGCTGGTCGGGATCGAACCGACCGACAGCCCCGACCGGGTCGTCGCGACCCTGAAGGTCTCGGGCGGCGGGTACAACGGCACGGGCCCGATGACGTTCGAGTTCCGCGGCGACCGCATCGCCCGGCTCGTGATCGCCCCCACCAACTGACGCGGAGCCCCCGGCGCCCGCGCTGCGTCAGACCCCGCTCCCCGCCGTCCAGGTCGGGCCGCGGTCGAGGGCTTCCGCCAGCGCCGCGAGGGCGGCGGTGAGGGTGGGGTGGTCGGGCGCGTTGCCGAGGCAGAGGCGGACGCCGCGCGCGCCGGGACGGGTGGCGCTCGCCGGGTCGGCGTGGAAGAACGACGTCGGGGCGATCGCGATGCCGAGCCGCTCGGCCACGTCGACGACCGCGGCGGGCGTCCAGGTCTCGTGCAGGTCGAGCCAGGCGTGCAGGCCGGCGGTCCGGACCGCGCGCACCGCGGAGCAGTCGCCGAAGAGCCGCCGGGCGGTGGCGAACCGCGCCTCCATCTCGCCGTGCTGCCAGGTGAGCAGCCGGGCGGCGGTGCCGTCGGTGAGCCACCGGTCGGCGATGCCGGCGGCCATCGGCGCCGGGTTGAGGATGGTTGCGCGGACCAGCGCCCCCAGCCGGTCGGTCAGCTGCGCCGGCCCCGTCACCGCACCCCAGCGCAGTCCGGGGGTCAGCGTCTTCGAGAGGCTGGAGATCAGCAGCGTCCGCTCGGGCGCCAGCGCGGCCAGCGGGATGCCGCGCTCGTCGTCGGGAACGAGCAACCCGAACACGTCGTCCTCGATGATCTGCAGGTCGTACCGGCGGGCGATCTCCACGATCGCCTCCCGGCGCCGGGCCGGGAGCGTGATGGCGGTCGGGTTGTGCGCGTTCGGCATGCAGTAGAGCGCGACGGGCGGCGTCGCCCCGGCGCAGGCCGCTTCGAGCGCCGCCGGCACCATCCCCTCGCCGTCCATCTCGACCCCGACGACGTGCGCGCCGAGCACCAGCGCCGCCGACTTCGCACCGGGGAACGTCAGCTCGTCGGTGAGCAGCACGTCGCCGGGCCGCAGCAGGGCGCCCATCGCGACGAGCAGCGCGTGCTGCCCCCCGTTGCAGAGCACGACCCGCTCGGGCGCGACGGCGACCCCGCTCCGGGAGAGCCACGCCGCTGCCGACTCCCGGTGCAGCTGCTCGCCGACGTCTGACGCGTAGCTCAGCAGCGCGCCCAGATCCGGCTCGGCGGCGGCTGCGACCAGCGCCTCGCGCAGCAGCTGCTCGTGCTCGCCGCGCGAGGACCCGTTGACGGAGAGGTCGACGTGCGGTCGCTCACCCGCGCCGCGGTCGTGGCGGGCGCGCAGCGTCGGGATGCCGGAGACGAACGTCCCCCGCCCGACCGTGCTGCTGATCAACCCCCGCTGCTCGGCCTCGCGGTAGGCCCGGCTCACCGTGGGCACGGCCACCCCGAGCTGCCTGGCGAGCGCCCGGTGCGTCGGTAGCCGGTCGCCGACGCCGAGCCGCCCCGACGCGATGCCTTCCGCGATGCTCTCGGCGATGCGCCGGTAGACCGGATCACCCGGCTCCCCGTCGTCGCGGAGCTCGAGCGACACCGTCACCGCTGCTCCTCACAAGTCGATCATCACGCTGCTCCGTGGACGGGCGCAGCAGACAGCGACCTTACCGGGGGTGACCGGGTCCATCGGTTCGATGGCGTACTCGACGTCGCCGTCGTCGATCCGGGCCACGCAGGTGTTGCACACGCCGGCCCGGCAGGACGCCTCCGGACGCAGGCCGGCCCGCTCGGCGAGCGCGAGGAGGCTGAAGCTGTTCTCCCGCCACGCCACGGTGAGGCCCGAGCGGGCGAACGTCACCATGATCGGCCGTCCGTCGCCGTCGAGCACCTCCGCGCCGTCGTCGCCGTCCTGCTCGAACAGCGACGTGCCGGCTCCGAAGAACTCGTAGTGCACCTGCTCCTGCGAGACGTCCTTCGCGAGCAGCCCGGCGACGACGTCGGTCATGAACGGCACCGGCCCGCAGACGTAGAAGTCGGCGTCGAGACCGGGCACGGCCTCGTCGAGTACGTCGACCGTGACCCGACCGACGAGGTCGAAGTCGACGCCCACCCGGTCGTGCGGCTGCGGACGGCTGAAGAGCAGGCGGCTGTGCAGCCGGCTGCCGGTCGCGACCAGCTCGCGGACGTGCTGCCCGAACGCGAGCTCCCTCGACGACCGGGCACCGTGCACGAAGAACACGTCCCGCGTGGTCTCCTCGGTGGCCAGCTCCGCCAGCATGGCCAGCATGGGCGTGATCCCGATGCCGGCACTCACCAGCACCACGGGCCGCGCGCCCGCCCGCACGACGAACCGGCCGCGCGGGGCCCGTGCCGAGACGGTCGCGCCCGCGGCGACCCCGTCGTGCAGGTGGCCCGACGCGAGTCCGGCCGGCTCGCGCTTGACGGCGAGCCGGTAGCCGAGCCCGTCGGCGCTGCGGCCCGCAATGGTGTAGGTCCGCACGACGGGCCGCTCGACGCCGGGGACGTCCAGCGTGAGGGTGAGGAACTGGCCTGCCGCGAAGTTCGGGAGCCGGCCGCCGTCCGGGTCGGACAGCTCGAACGCGACGACGTCCGCCCCCTGCGCGGTGCGGGACGTGACCAGCAGCGGGCGGTCGGCGGTCCAGGAGCGGTCGCGGGCGGCGATCAGCGCGAGCTTCGCACGTATGAGCTCCGGCAGCACGCTCGACGCCAGCGCCCGCTCCAGCCGGTCGGGGTCGGGCTCGTCGTGGTGCAGGACGGCGGCCAGCTCGGTCAGGGTGAGGCCGTCCGGTGCGCGCCGCACCACCTCGATCCGGTCGCCGGCGCGGACGCGCCCGGGCTCGACGACCTTGCAGAAGAACCCCAGCCGCCCCGACCGCAGATACCGGACCGGCATGTCCGGCTCGTCGAGACGCACCGCCATCTTGCGGCACGGGATCCGCGGCTGTGTGACCTGCAGCAACGCGCCGCCGATCCGCAGCTCGTCGCCGATCAGCACGTCGTCCTCACCGGGCCCTTCGACGGTCAGCTGCTCGCCGAACGTCCCCGGCGCGAGCGCCCTGCCCAGCTCGCGCGACCAGCTGTCGTAGTGGTGGCGCTGGTAGAGGAGCACCGCACGGTCGAGATCGTGCGCGTCGGCGACGTGGTCGTCGCCGGCGAGGCCGCCGACGTCCACCCAGCCGGCGTCGGGGAGCGGGCGCTTGTCGAACCCGGAGACGACGGTCTCACCCTGCACTGCCATCGGCGCGGCGCTCCCGGCGTTCACGGACACCAGCGCTCCGAATGTGGTCATGCCGTCGGAGGCTAGTGTTACAAAGTGTTCGGTCGCAACCAATTGAACTGTGACAATCGCTGGATTGTCGAAACAGTGCAGATCGCCCTGTCGGTGCGGCGTGACAACGCGATCTGCCCATTGGCGGCCACCGCCGACGTTCCTACGGTAAGGAGGTCGCTCACCGCCGAGGAGGCCGCCATGGAGCTCGATGCGCGCAAGCCCGCCGGCGCCGAGCCCGCCGGTGTCGAGCGCAGTGCGGGAGATGAGATCGCGGAAGCGATGCGCCGGCGGCGCATGTACCGAGAGTTCGAGGACCGGCCGGTGCCGCGCGACGTCCTCGCCCGGATGGCGTGGGCCGCGGCGCGCGGGCAGCAGGCCAGGTCCGGGGTGCGGCACCTCGTGGTCGTCGACGACCCGGCGCTCATGACGACTGCGCGCCAGGTGCTGCCCGGCTTCATCAACAACGCGCCGGCGATGATCGTGCACTGCACCGACCTCGCGAATGCGGAGCGGCTGCTCGGCCGGCGCGGGGTGGGCGCCGCCACCCGCATCGACGCCGGCGCGGCCTGCGCGCACCTGGCGTTGATGGCCCAGACACTGGGGCTCGGCGTCTGCACGGTGACGAGCTGGACCGACGCCGCCGTGCAGGAGCTGTTGGGGCTGCCCCGCCACATCCGGCCGGACGTCACGGTGGCCGTCGGGTACGTACCGGCGTCCCCACCGCCCGCCGCGCGCGGGTTCGTGCATCGGCTGCATCTGAACTCGTTCGGAACGGCGTTCGAGGGCAATGGCTTCGAGGTCAGGGCTCCTTCGACGAACGGGGCGGCGTGATGGAACGGTCGATGGACGAGCGGCTCTTCGAGGTGATCACGCACCTCGTGGCGAGCGCGCCGACGAGCCTGGAGGAGACCCCGTCGCTCGCGGCGTTCCGCATGGTCGACGCCGCGCATCGGCTGATGGCGATCGTCGAGGGCGACGACGCGTTCCTGGCCGAGGCCCGTGCCGACTACCTGGACCACTTCAACCTGGTGATGACCGATCAGGTGGCGTTCGACGCGTGGCTGGGCGAGTACGTCCGCACCTTCACGGGTGAAGCGCTCCGTCGCACGAGATCGAACTTAGGATAACCTAAGGACATGCGTCGGGTGATCACATCGAGGGACGAGCTGCACGAGGTCGTCAAGGAGCCGAACTCCGCAGTCGCGGCGAAGGACACCGACACGATCGACCGCGAGTCCCGCCGGTTCATCGAGGCCAGCCCGTTCTTCCTGCTCGCGACGACGGCCGACGACGGCAGCTGCGACGTCTCGCCGCGCGGCGACCCGCCCGGCAATGTTCTCGTGCTCGACGAGAAGACTCTGGCCTTCGCCGACCGCAAGGGCAACCGCCGGCTCGACAGCATGCTGAACATCCTCGAGCGGCCCCAGGTCGGGATGCTGTTCATCGTGCCTGGCGTCGGCGACACGTTGCGGGTCAACGGCACTGCGTCGATCGTCGAGGGCGCCGACTACATCTCGCGGCTGGCGGTGCGCGACTCGGAGCCGAAGCTGTCGATCGAGGTACGCGTCGACGAGCTGTTCCTGCATTGCACCAAGGCGTTCCTGCGCTCGTCGCTGTGGGACGCCGCCACCTGGCCCGAGCGCAAGGCCGTGCCGACCGCGGGCCAGATCGCCCGCAGCCAGCACGGCGTGAAGGTGCCGGCCCGCGTGATCGACGCCGCACTGCGGCTGGAGGCGAAGCACAACCAGTACTGACTGGTGGGCCGGATTTTCACTTCGTTGTTCGTCGAAAACTCTTCCGATGGCCGATCGCCGGGCGCAGCATCGCCCGGCGACCGGCCGGAGGTGGAATGGCGAACGGTGGCGGTTACTGCTCGGGGCCGCCGGTGACGCGGGTCCCATCGGTGCCGGACGTGACGCGCGTTCCGTCCGGTGTCGAGGTGACCCGGGTGCCGTCGGGGATCGACGTGACGCGTGTTCCGTCGGGCGTCGAGGTGACCCGGGTGCCGTCCGGAACCGACGTCACGCGCGTGCCGTCGGTGCCGTCCGCGAGTGCTGTACCTGCACCGACCACCAGCCCGCAGACCACCAGCGCCGTTGCCACAGCGCCTCGTGTGAATCGTTTCATCTGCTCCCCCGAAAGTTGTGCGAATTCACTTGCCGATTCAGCAGAACACGGTGTTCGGTCCGGGTCCAATGAATCCTCGATATGCACCCATAACCGGATGCTATAAGTCCGGGTGACAATGGATCTGAGGCTGCTCCGCACGTTTCTGGTGGTCGCCGACCTCGCCAGTTTCAGTCAGGCCGCACGGGCGCTGTCGATCAGCCAGCCGGCATTGTCGAAGCAGATCCAGGTGCTCGAGTCCGACGTCGGTGCCGCGCTGTTCGACCGCGGTCGGCACGGCGCATTCCTGACCGTCGTCGGGCAGGTGCTGCTGCCCGATGCGCAGCGTCTCGTGCGCGACGCGGACGCGCTCGCGCGTCGGGTCCGCCACGCCGCCGGTGGTGGGGTCGGCCGGCTCTCGGTCGGGTTCGGCCTGTCGAGCATCGAGCTGGCCCCGCGGGCCGTCGCCAGGTTCCGCCGCGAACACCCCGAGTGCGACGTCCTGCTCGACGACCTGCCGTCGCTGGAGCAGGAGGCCCGGCTGCGGTCGGGAGAACTCAGCGTCGGGTTCACGCGGCTGCCCGCCGACCCCGAGCTCGCCTGGACCGCGCTGCACGACGACCGGCTCGCGTTGGCCTTCACCGGCGAGCGGCCCGAGACCCTCGAAGGTCGCGACCTCATCCGGCTGGCGAGGGTGAAGGGGCCCGGGCTCGCCGCCCAGATCGACCGCTACTGCGCGGAGGCCGGGCTGCGGCTCGGCACCCTGCAGGAGGCGCACGACCTGCAGACCGTCCTTGCGCTGGTCGCCGCCGGGATCGGGGTCGCGCTCGTGCCGGCGAGCGCCGGCCGGATCGCGTCGGCGCCCGTCGTGCTGGAGCCGGTCGGGCACGAGGCGGCGGCGTGGCAGTCGGGGGTCGCGTGGCGCCCGTCCCAGGAGACCCCACTGATCACGAACTTCCTGCGCATCGCGGCCGAGGAGTGCGCGTCAGGCCAGTAGCGGCGCCAGCCGGGTCGCGTGCTCGCGCAGCAGCGCGACCAGCTCCTCGTTGGGCTCGGCCACCCGGTTCGGCGGCCCGGCGAGCGCGAGCCCCGCGACGAGCGTCGTGCCGTCGGGGCTGCGGACGGGCACGGCGAGGCAGCCGCGGTCGGCGCGCAGCTCACCGCACTGCCGGGCCAGCTCCACCTCGGCGATGCCGGCGAGCTGGCGGTCGAGCTCGGCGGCGTCGACGGTGTGCTCGGTGAAACGGCGCAGGTCGCGCACGACGGCCCGCCACTGCGGCTGCTCGGCCAGCAGCAGCTTGCCCAGCGCGGAGGCGTGCGGGTAGCGCGCGATGAGCGCGGGCTCGGCCGGCGGGTGATCGGGGTCGGTGTCCACCAGCTCGACGTGCCCGGTTGCGAACGAGGCAAGGTGCACACCCCACCGGACCATCCCGCGCAGGTGCGCGACGACGGCCCGCGCGGCCGTCGACGGGACGGGGGTCAGCGGCAGGGCCAGCCGCGCGGCGCGCCGGCCGAGCGCGAACCCGCGCAGGTCGGGCAGCCGCACCAGGTACTCCTCGTCGACGAGCAGGTTCAGCAGCCGGTACGTCGTGGCCTGCGGGAGCCGCAGCGCCGCGCTGATCTCCTTCGCGGTGATCCCCGGCCCGGCCGCGACGACCTCCTCCAACACGGCCAGCGCGCTGCGCACCGCACGCGGCTGGCGTCCCGAGAGCGGCAGCGGGTCGGTCACGGCACGCGCGCCGGGTGGACGTCGGCCGCGGAGGTCTCGTCGTACACCCCGATCGCGGCCAGCCGGTCGGGATGGCGCAGCCGGAGCCACACGTACCAGCCGAGCACGGCGGCGAGCAGGCCGGCGAGCACCACCGGCACGGGCCCGTCGAGCGCGGAGAGCAGGAACGCGATGCAGGTCGCCGCCAGCGCGGGGACGGTCACCGCCGTGATGATCACGGGACCGGGGGTCAGCTCGCCGATGCGGCGCAGGAACAGCGGCGCGGCCAGGCACACCAGCAGGTAGCCGACGAGGAACCCGGCCGTCGCGATGGTCAGCAGGATCCGCAGCACGTCCTGGCCGGGGGTGCCGGCACCGAGCAGCGCGGCGGGCACCGCGGCGGCGACTGGCAGCGCCACCGCGATCGCGATGTGCGGGGTGCGGTAGCGCGCGTGCGTCCGGCCGAGCGCCCGCGGCACGATCTTGTCGCGGCCCATCGAGAACAGCACCCGGACCAGCGCGTTCGTGGTGGCCAGCGTGCAGGCGACGAACGACGTCGTGATCCCGGCGTCCAGCAGCACCGCGAGCCACGACGTGCCGTGCGCCGCGGCGAGCGTCACGACGGGCTCCGGCTGCCCGCCGAGACCGCCGTCGAACCCGCGGACCTGCGTCACGGCGGCCACGATCGACAGCAGACCGACCACGGCGGCCGTGCCCAGGACGGCCCGCGGCACCGAGCTGAACGGCCGGCGCGCCTCCACCCCGAGGGTCGTCGCGGCCTCGAACCCGATGAACGCGCCCAGCGCCGGCAGCACGCCCGCGGCGACACCGGCGAGCCCCGGTTCGGCGGCCCCACCGGGCGGCGCCGGCGTCGCCGTGGCGAGCAGCACGGCGAAGATCACGAGCATCAGCGCGATCGACACGGCCTCCACGGCCAGCACGGTTCGTGCGGAGAGCCGCACGCCACGCAGCACCAGCGCCCCCGCCACGGCGGCGAGCGCGAGCGCCGCGGCGGCCCCGACGGCGGGCGGCGCGGCCCAGCCGAACCGGGCCATCAGCGCGTCGAAGTAGATCGAGGCGCCGGTGAGCGCGGCCATCACGAGCACCAGGTACCCGGCGACGATCGCGGCGCACGAGGCGAACGCCGCGCCGGGCGGGAGGCCCTTCGAGGTGAGGCTGTAGAGCGAGCCGGCGGCCGCCATCCGCCGGGTGAAGCTGCCGATGCAGGCGGCGACCAACACCGCGAGCACGGTGGCCAGCACGAACGACCACACCGTCGCCGAGCCGGCCGAGGTCGCGACGATCGCCGGGACCGTCGCCATGCCGGCGGCGGGCGCTGCGCACGACACCGACTGCGCGATCACCTCCGCGGGACCCAGGTTGCGCCGGTCGAGCCCGTGCACGGGGGAGCGGTGGCGCAGCGCGGCGAGCGGTCCGTAGCGCACGTCGCCCTCCTCCCAGGGGCCGTGATCGGGCCTGTGATCGGGCCTGTGATCGCAGGAAAGTAACCCCGTGCACGCTGCGGTGACGAGTGGATGGGCCCGAATGAGAATCCCCGGCCGCGGATTCCCACCCGGTGAGAACGCGCGGCGGGGTGTTTCGCGGCATCCGCGACGGTGCTTTGACGGGGCCCGTCGGGCGGGGGACGGTCCCGCACCAGGCCCGAGCACCGAGCCAGCCAGCCGGGAGGACGCCCATGACCACTCTAGAAGACCGCAACCAGACCGTGTCGGCCGCTACCCATCCGCTCGACATGACCACCACGGCGGAGGTCGACGCCGTGCGCGAGGTGCTGTCCGCGGCCGGTCTGCTCGGTGAGACCGTCCGGTTCGCCTTCTTCACGCCCGAGGAGCCGCCCAAGGCGGACGTGCTCGCGCACTCCGGCGGCACGCCGGAGCGGCGGTTCCGGGCAGTGCTGCTCGACCTGGCCACCGGCCGGTCGTGGGACACGGTCGTCTCGACGACGGCCCGCGAGGTGGTGTCGCAGCGCGAGCTCGACCCGCCGCGCGACGGCCAGCCGCCGATCATCGACGCCGAGTTCGAGCTGATCGAGGACATCCTCAACGCCGACGAGGGGTGGCTCGCCGCGCTGGCCGGGCGCGGCATCGAGCCCGCGTCCGTGCGTGCCGTGCCGCTCTCGGCCGGCGTCTACGACCACCCGGACGAGGTCGGCAAGCGGATCGTGCGCTCCTTCGGCTTCCGGCAGGACCACGAGCGTGACCACCCGTGGGCGCACCCGATCGACGGGCTCGTGGCCTACGTCGACCTCACCGCGCGCGCCGTGACCCGCATCATCGACGTCGTCGACGCTGGTCAGGACGCCCCGCCCGTGCCGGCGACGTCGGGCAACTTCGACGACCCAGAGCTCGCCGGACCGGCCCGCACGACGCTCAAGCCGATCGAGATCACGCAGCCGGAAGGACCGTCGTTCAGCGTCGAGGGCAACCGGGTCCGGTGGGAGAAGTGGGACCTGCGGATCGGGTTCAACGAGCGTGAAGGCCTGACCCTGCACCAGATCTCGTTCGACGGGCGCCCCGTGGTGTACCGCGCGTCGGTCGCGGAGATGGTGGTGCCCTACGCCGACCCGGCACCGGTGCGGTTCTGGCAGAACTACTTCGACTGCGGCGAGTACATGTTCGCCCGCTACGCCGACTCGCTGCAGCTGGGCTGCGACTGCCTCGGCGAGATCCACTACCTCGACGCCGTGATCGCCGACGACTTCGGCAACCCGCGGACCATCGAGAACGCGATCTGCATGCACGAGGAGGACCACGGCGTCCTCTGGAAGCACTCCGACCTGTTCACCGGCGCCCGCGAGACCCGCCGTCAGCGGCGGATGGTGTTCTCGTTCTTCACCCCGATCGGCAACTACGACTACGGCTTCTACTGGTACCTCTACCTCGACGGCACCATCCAGCTGGAGGTCAAGGCCACCGGGATCGTCTTCACCGCGGCCTACCCCGAAGCCGGCAACGACTACGCCACCGAGGTCGCGCCCGGCCTCGGCGCGCCCTACCACCAGCACCTGTTCTCCGCGCGCCTGGACATGACCGTCGACGGCGTGCGCAACGCCGTCGACGAGGTGCAGGCCGAGCGGCTGCCCATCGGCGAGGGCAACCCGTACGGCAACGCGTTCCGGCAGCGGCGCACCCGCCTGACCAGCGAGTCGCAGGCGCAACGCGACGCCGACGGGTCGGTCGTGCGGACCTGGCACATCGTGAACCCCGAGGTCACCAACTCGCTCGGGCAACCCGTCGGGTATGTGCTGCTGCCCGAGGGCAAGGCGACGATGCTGGCCGACGAGCAGTCGTCGATCCACGCGCGCGCGACGTTCGCCAGCAAGCACCTGTGGGTCACCCGCTACGACCCCGCCGAGCGCTACCCGGCCGGCGACTTCGTGAACCAGAACCCGGGCGGCGCCGGCCTACCGTCGTGGGTGCGGGCCGACCGCGCGATCGACGGCGAGGACATCGTCGTCTGGCACACCTTCGGCACGACGCACTTCCCGCGCCCCGAGGACTGGCCGATCATGCCAGTCGACTACACCGGGTTCACGCTGAAACCGGCCGGCTTCTTCGACCGCAACCCGACGCTCGACGTCCCGGCGACGCAGAGCGCGCACTGCCACGGTGCCGGTGCTGATCCCGCCGGCGACCAGGACTCGGCCGACGTCCACGGCCCGGCGAAGGAGCGTGGTGGCGATGGCGACTGACGCCGCACCCACGCCCGGCGGGCCGTCCACCGCCGCGGGTTTCCACCGCACGCTCGGGATGCGCGACGTCATCGCGCAGAGCCTCTCGGTGATCGCCCCAGCGATGTCGGGCGCGTTCCTCACCTACCTGGCCTCGACGAAGGCCGGCGGCGCCACGCCGCTGGCGTACCTGCTCGGGACGCTGGCGATGCTCGCCGTCGGCGGGACCGTCGCGATGTTCGCCCGGTCCATGTCGTCCGCGGGGTCGATGTACACCTACATCACCCGCGGCGCCGGCAAGACGCTCGGCTTCCTCGGCGGCTGGTGCTACGCGGTGGCGTTCCTCGTGCTCGGCGGCGCGGTGCTGTGGGGCTTCGGGTTCTTCACCGCGAGCCTGGTCGCGCTGCTCACCGGCGCCGACCCGGCCTGGTACTGGTTCTCCGCCGCCGGGCTCGTCGTGATCGCGCTCATGAGCCTGTTCGACATCCGCGCCTCCACCCGGACACAGCTGGCGATCCTGCTGGTGACCATGGTGGCGCTGCTCGTCGTCGCGGTCGCGGTGATCTCGATCGGCTCGCCGGCGGTGAGCGTGATCGACGGGACCACCCCGGTCGAGGACCCCGGCCGCAGCTTCGACCTCTCGGCGTTCTGGCCGTCGGCCGCGGGGGTCCCGTGGGGCGGGATCCTGTTCGGCCTCTCGTTCGCGATGCTGTCGTTCACCGGTGCCGAGGCCAGCGCCGTGCTCTCGGAGGAGACGCGGGACCCGCGGCGTGCGATCCCGCGCGCCATCGTCGGGTCGATCGTCGTCGCGGGCCTGTTCTACCTGGTCATCACATACGCGACGGCGATCGGGTTCGGCGTGCGGCAGGCGGCCAGCGACTGGCCGGCGTCCGTCGCGGGGCTGGCCGCGGTGGCACCGAACGACGCCGTTGCCGCGGTTGTGCTGGCCTGTGCCGCGCTGGCGAGCCTCTTCTGCGCGCTGGGTGTGCACATCGCGGTCTCGCGGGTGCTGTTCGCGATGGGCCGCGAGGGCGTCCTACCGAAATGGCTGGGTGTGCTGCACCCGCGTTGGGGCACGCCGTGGCGGGCGATCGCCTTGGACATCGTGGTGTGGGTGCTGCTCGCCGTCGTCTCGCTGGCCGTCACGAGCAGGGAGAGCCAGGTCGCGCTGGCCGGCGGGGTGGACAGCGGCCTCACCGGAGGGGTCTTCCTGTTCACGTTCCTCGCCGGCGTCGGCACACCGCTGGTGATGGGCGTATACCTGATGCTCGGGATCGCGGGGACGGTGGAGGGCCGGCGCACGGGGCGGACCGGTTTCACCGCGACGGGCGTGGTCGCGGCGCTGGTCGGGGCGTTGGCCGTGTTCGGCGGCCTGTACTACTCGTTCGCCCCGGCCGCGCCGGGCGCGGAGATCCCGCTGCAGGTGGCGATCGTGCCGTGGATCTGCCTCGTGGTCGCGGTCGTGGGTCTGCTCGTGGCGGCCTGGACGCGGTCGGCACGCCGGCAGGTGTGGGCCGACATGGGGCGGATTTTCGACGAGATCTGAGTGAGATCTGAGTGAGATCTGCGGGGCCTGTGGGGTGCGTGGGGTTCTTGCCGGAGGACGGTTCTGGTTAGGACCCCACGCGGCTCGACGGACCACTCTCCCAGGGTGGGCTGGACCATTCGGATGATCTCGAAATCACAGAGCGTGATGGGGTCCGGAAGGGCGCGCCGGGGGGACCTGCGCAAAGGGGGAATGGGCCACGCAGGGCATCCGAGTGACCCGGACGGTGGAGCTGAACCTGCCGTCGACAAGGCGCCGAGCCTCTGCTTCCATAACGGGCGATCCCGGCGGAGTGACTGATCCGGAACAGGCCGTCACCGAAAGTCGAAGGTGGAAGCATGGCGACGCGAGCACGCGCTCGTGACATTCTCGATCGATCACGTGTCCTGCTCGACCGGTCGCGGGTGGTCGCCGCCCACCTGCTCGACCCGCCGAGACACCCCGCCCCGAAGGCGATCGAGGCCGCCCCGAGCGCGTGGGTCGGGACAGCGCGCAGCGAGTCGCTCGTCGACGTCTGCTCGAGCATCGCGCTGCGCGACCTCAACCTCATCGACTCGCTGCTCGCCGAGCTCGAGGAGATGGAGCGCAAGGAGGACGACAGCCAGCGGCTCGGGCAGCTCTACCGGCTCGACCACCTGGCCGCGCGCCTGCGCCGCAACGCCGAGAACCTGCGGGTGCTCGCCGACCGGGACGCGGGGGAGAGCGGCAGCGACACGATCTCGGTGCTCGACACCGTCCGTGGCGCGATGTCGTCGATCGACCAGTACGCGCGGATCGGCATCGGCCGGATGGCGCCCCTGGGTGTCGTGGGCTTCGCGGCCGACGACGTCTCCCGGGTGCTCGCCGAGCTGCTCGACAACGCGGCCAACCACTCCCCGCCCGACGAGCAGGTGCGGGTCAGCGCGCACCTCACCGAGCAGGGCAGCGTGCTGATCCGCATCGAGGACGGCGGCATCGGACTGCCGCCCGACCGCCTCACCGAGCTCAACGCCCGGCTGACCGAGGCGTTGCGGCTCGACGACGACGCCGTGCGGCACATGGGCCTCGCCGTCGTCCGCAGGCTGGCCGAGCGGCACAGCCTGAAGGTGTCGCTGCACCGCAGGCTGCCCAACGGCACCACCGCGACCGTGCTCGTCCCGCCGTCGCTCGTCACCGAGCTGTCGGAACGCACCTGGTCGGGCGCGCAGACCGTCCCGATCAACGGTGGGCGCCACCGCAACTCGACGCCGCCGGTGCCCGGGCAGCGTGCGGCCGGGACCGCCTCCTTCGGCGCAGCTCCCTTCGGTGATGCGCCTTTCGGCGCTGGCACAGTCGGCGCTGGCACAGTCGGCGCTGCCAACAACACTGCGCGCGCGATGCCGGGCCCGCTCACACCGTCCGGCCTGCCCCGCCGTGGCGCCCCGCCGCCCGGCCCGCCCGGCGCTCCCGCAGAGCCGGCCGTCCAGCCGGCGACCCAGACGGCACAGGCGACGTCCTCCGCGCCGACCGAGGTCACGCCGTCCGAGATCGCGCCGGCCGAGGTTGCGGCCCCGTCACCCAGGCCGCGGCCGTCCGCACCGACCATCGGCGGCACCACCGCGAGCGGGCTGCCCCGCCGCGTGTCGCGCAGCATCAAGGAAGGCTCCGCCGGAGCGAGCGTGTCGGCGCCGGCACCCGTCGGGGACAACCCCGAAGACGACGGCCACGACAAGTTCCTCGCCGACCTCGGCGACTTCTCCGCAGGTGAGGAAGCGGCGCTCGCCGCAGCCGACCGGCCGGGCGACGCTCCCGCCGCCATCCCCGACAGCGCCCCCGACAGCGCCCCCGACAGCGCCCCCGAGCAGGCCCTCGAGCAGGACAACCCCGAGATCCACACCCCCGAAATCCACAGCGAGGACCACACCACCGGCGAGCAGACCGGCAGTGCCGGAGAGCACGCAGGTGATCACGGGGACCAGCACGACCAGCACGACAGCGAGAAACACGGGGACGGGGACACGACGACATGAGCCATGCCACTGGACCGACACAGGACTTCGGTTGGCTGCTCAACGACTTCGTCGGACATGTGCACGGCGTCTCGCACGCCCTGATCATGTCCTCCGACGGGTTCCCGCTCACCGCGTCGCGCACCGTCGCCAGCGACGACGCCGAGCAGCTCGCCGCGATCGCGAGCGGGCTGCTGAGCCTCTCGCGCAGCAGCGCCGCCCTCTTCGACAAGGGCACCTGCGAGCAGATCATGATCCGGATGACGTACGGCTACTTCCTGTTCATGGGCATCGGGTCCGACGCCGGCCTGGCAGTACTGACCGGCCCGGACTGCGACATGAAGGTCGTGGCCTACGAGATGACCCAGTTCGTGCGCAACACAGGTCATGCGCTGACCCCTGAGGTCCGTGCCGATCTGCGTCGCGTGTTGTCCGCTCGGCGGGCGCATGCCTGACCGTCCTCGGGAGGTGACCACGATGTCTGTCGGCACGTCCCCCGGGGAGAACCGGAGGATGCGCAGCAAACGGATCCGGCCCTACGCGCTCACGGGCGGCCGGACCCGACCCCGCTACGAGTTGCTGGTCGAGGCGCTGGTCTCGGTGCCGCGCTACGACCCGAGCCTGCCCGAGTCGCTGATGCCGGAGTCCCGGATGCTCTACGAGCGCGCCCGCACACGGGCGTCGATCGCCGAGCTGTCGGTGGCGATCTCGGCCCCGCTCGGGGTGGTGCGGGTGCTGCTGAGCGACCTGGCGGCGCAAGGGGCGGTCTACGTCCACCCCACGGCGCACGCCTACCACCACGATCGCGAGATGCTCGGGAGGATCCTCGATGGACTCCAGCGGCTACAGGTCTGAGCCGCAGGCCGTGACACGAGAAAGCGAGCCGGACGGCCTGCTCACGGTCTCAGCGAAGATCGTCGTCGCTGGTGGGTTCGGTGTCGGCAAGACCACGTTCGTCAGCTCCGTGTCGGAGGTGCCGCCGCTCAACACCGAGGCGTGGATGACGGAGGCGGGCACGGGCGTGGACGAACCGGTCGATGCCGGGAAGTCCACCACCACCGTTGCGATGGACTTCGGCCGAATCACCCTGCACCAGGACCTGCTGCTCTACCTCTTCGGCACCCCCGGCCAGGCGCGGTTCTGGTTCCTGTGGGACGACCTGTCGCGGGGCGCGCTCGGCGCCGTCGTGCTCGTCGACACCAGAAGGCTCGAGCAGTCGTTCCCGGCGATCAACTATTTCGAGAACGACTCCGAGCTGCCGTTCGTCGTCGCCGTGAACCGGTTCGACGGCGAGCTGCACCACGACCTCGAGGACGTGCGGGAAGCACTCGCGCTCTCCCCACACATCCCGTTGATCACCTGTGACGCCCGCGAGGCGGCCTCGACCGTCGAGACGCTGCGGGAGCTCGTCACCTACGTGATGAACCTCGGGGAACTCTCACAGCCAGGGAAGGTGCGCGCACATGCCTAAGATCCTCATCGTCGGCGCGGGCCAATCCGGCCTCCAGCTCGCGCTGACTTTGCGGGAGCACGACTACGACGTCACGCTCATGTCCGCGAGGACGCCCGACGAGATCCGCCGCGGGCGGGTCATGTCGACCCAGTGCATGTTCGCCGATGCGCTGAAGATCGAGCGCGACCACGAGATCAACCAGTGGGAGGCCGAAACGGTCAAGGTCGAGGGCATCGGCGTATCCATCGCCGGTCCCGACTCGGCCAGGGTGATGGACTGGGTGGCCCGGCTCGACGCCTACGGCCAGTCGGTCGACCAGCGCGTGAAGATGGCGGGCTGGCTCGAGCTGCTCGAACAGCGTGGTGGCAAGGTCGTGACGCACGGCGCCACCACCGCCGACCTCGACAAGCTCACCGAGCTGTACGACCTCGTCGTCGTCGCGGCCGGCAAGGGTGAGCTGGTGCAGCTGTTCGACCGCAACCCCGACCGCTCGCCCTACGAGCGCCCGCAGCGGGCGCTGTCGCTGGCCTACGTGCACGGGCTCGCGCCGCGCCCGGAGCACCCGGACTACTCCGCCGTCCGGTTCAACATCATCCCGGGCGTGGGGGAGCTGTTCATCATTCCCGCGTACACGTTGAGCGGGAACTGCGACATCCTCTTCTTCGAAGGGATCCCGGGCGGGCCGCTGGACTGCTGGGACGACCGGCCGAGCCCGCAGGAGCACCTCGACCGGATCCTGGCGCTGATGCAGCAGTTCCTGCCGTGGGAGTACGACCGGGCCCGCGAGGTCGAGCTGACCGACGCCCGCGCGACGCTCAGCGGCGGGTACACGCCGATGGTGCGCCACCCGGTGGGCGTGCTGCCCTCGGGCGGGCGGGTGCTGGGCATGGCCGACGTCGTCGTGGCCAACGACCCGATCACCGGGCAGGGCTCCAACAACGCGGCGAAGTGCGCGGCGGTCTACCTCGACCGCATCGTGAAGCGCGGCGAGGAACCGTTCGACCCGGAGTGGATGGAAGCGACGTTCGAGCAGTACTGGGAGTACGCCCAGCACGTGACGGACTGGACGAACGCGATGCTGCAGCCGCCGCCGGAGCACGTGCTGAAGATCCTCGGCACGGCGCAGGTCAACCAGACCGTGGCGCGCCGGCTGGTCAACGGCTTCAGCGACCCGTCCGACTTCCGGCACTGGTTCATGGATCCCGGTAAGACCGAGGCCTATCTCGCCGAGGTGATCTGAGGGCTCTCACCCGAGAGCCACCGGTCCGCTCAGCGGGTGCCGTGCACGGCCCACGCTGAGCCGGCCAGGGAGATCGAGCCGTCGGCCGCCTCCGGGATCGACTCCCGGAGGCGGCCGCGGAGCGTGGCGAGCCGGTCGGGTGCCAGCGTGGAGCAGTACTGGCCGGCCGGGCCCTGGCCACCGAGGAACGGCGTCCAGAAGTCGTCGAAATCGGTGAACACCATCGGGATCTCGATGGTGTTCACCGTGACACCGGCGAGCCCGGCGGCGGTGAAGAGATCGCGCAAGGGCTGCGGGTGGCAGATCGGGAACCGGACGCCCTCGTCGAGGTCGTGCGCGGCGGGGTCGAGCTCCACGGCGGCGTCCCAGAACCGGCGCAGCATCTGCATCCCGCGCGCGTAGTCCCAGACGAATGCGCCGACCAGCCCGCCCGGCACGCACACCCGCCGCATCTCGGCGAGCGCCGCGGCCGCGTCGGGCACGAAGTTCAGCACCAACCCCGCGACGACGTGCTCGAACCGCTCATCCGCTGCCGGGATCGCCGTCGCGTTGCCGTGGGCGGTCGTCAGCACAGGTCTCAGCAACGAGCCCGGCGCGCCCCGCTCGGCGGCGTCGAGGTAGGGCTGCGAGGTGTCGACACCCAGCACCGCCGCGGGCTGCCGGGTGGCGAGGACGGCGTGCGCGAGCGCGCCCGTGCCGCAGCCGACGTCACACCAGGTCGAACCTGGCGCGGCAGGTAGCTGGTCGAGGAACTGCTGCGCGAGCGGACGGCTCCACCGACCCATGAACCGCTCGTAGGCATCGCACTGGTCCCACGCCGTCATCGTGGCCTCCGCTTCCGTCCACTTCGCACGGCGAATGCTAGGCGCGGATCCGGGTCGGTGCACTGGCATGGGTGACAGGTTTCGCTTGCGCACTGGATCACCCGTCCCGCGGAACGTGATGCCAGAATCGGGACCATGTCGCTGCTGCGCAGCGTGCTGGTGGTCGGCGCCGTCCTGCTCGGCGGTGCCGGCATCACCCTCACGATCTTCGAGGTCGTCGGGCCGGGCGTCGTGCTGCTCCTGGTCGCGGCGGCGTTGACGACGGTCGTCTTCCTCATCGGGTGGGGTGCCGATGCCGGGGAGGCGCGGCGCCGCCGCCGGCAGCGGGAGGCGGGTATCGCCGGAGTCGCACGGGTCCTCGACGTCACGCCGAACGGGCGGTTCGACGACGGCTCGGCGCTCAACGACGTCACGCTGTCGGTCGAGGTGCCCGGCCGCCCGCCCTACGTCACGCGGGTCGAGCAGACGAGCTGGCTCTACCTCGCACCGGGCCGGGTCACGCCGGTCCGGGTGTCGCGGGACGACCCGCACACCGTGTGGATCGAGTACGACCCGCTGTTCGAAGCCCGGTGATTGTTCAGCGCCTCGGGCGCAACGCCCGCAGTGCCGCCGTCGGGACGGTCGGGGTGGCGGCCAGCGCCGCCCGCAGCGTCGCCCCGACCGGGTCGGCGGCCGCCGGGCCGAGGACGAGGTCGCGGACGAGCGGGCCGGCCGACGTGGCGAGCGCGACGCCGCTGCCGGCGAACCCGACGGCGTAGGTGATCCGTGCGCAGGCGGGGGAGTGCGCCAGCAACGGGAGCTCGCCGCGGCGGACGAGGATCGGTCCGTTCCAGCGGAAGTCCGGTGTCGCGCCGGCAGCGCCGGGGCGGTAGCGGTCGCGCAGCCTCTGGACGGCGCGCCCTGCCTCAGGCGTCGGGCGGCTCCGGTCGGCACCGCCGAACAGCAACCGGCCTTCGTGCACCCGCCAGTAGGTCGGGCGGACACCGACGGCGGCGGCGAAGAGGTCGTCGGTACCTCGTACACCGGGCGGGTCGGCCTGCATCGAGGCGTGCACGACCGCTCCGTCGATGCGGTCCGGCAGGCGCAGATCGGACGTGTACGCGCCGGTCGCGACGACGGCGCGGTCGGCGTTCAGCGTCGCGCCGGACCGCAGGACGATCTCGACCCCACCGTGCGTCGGCTCGACGGCCGCAACCGGATGGTTCCCGAGCATCTGCAGCCCGGGCGTTCCGGCGAGCGCGGCTGCGAGCGCGGCGGGCTGCACGGTCCAGGCCGGGAAGGTCAGTGCCGGGCGGCGGAGCGTGCCGGTCGCGGCGACCCGGTCGCGGTCCCACCACTCCGATTCGAGCCCGGCAGCCGCCATCCGCCCGACCGTCCACCGCAGCCCGGTGTGCACCGGCGGGTGCGCGGCCATCAGCAGCATGGTCGTCGGGCGCACCTCCGCCGTCGGATGGTCGGCGGCGAGCCGGCGCATCCGGTCGGCGATCAGCCCGCGCAGCACGACGATCGCCTCGGTGCCGGTCAGCGGCCCCACCCGGCCGGGCAGGAGCCACTGCGGGACGGCGAAGGGCAGCACGCCGCCGGCGTTGCGGCCGCTGGCACCGAACCCGGGCCCGTGCGCGTCGAGCACGGCGACCTCGATGCCCGGTGCCGACTCCAGCAGGTCGCAGGCGATGGAGAGGCCGGCGAACCCGGCGCCGATGACGGCGACGTCGACCCGCTCCGGGAACGGCAGTGGCCGCGATGACGGCCCCGGCGTCGGCCCCGGCTCGAACTCGGGCAGGGCGGCCTGCCAGTACGACCTGCTCGTCGTCGTGCCGGTGATCACGGCGTGATCCCGGCGAGGAGGGTGCTGACGGCGGCATCGGCGGCGACCGACCAGCCGAGCTCGCCAGCTTGCACGGCTTCCCACGCCGTGAAGACGGCCACCGGGACCAGGCGGGCGAGGTACGGCTCGGGCAGGTCGGTGCGGAACGTGCCGTCGGCGCGTCCACGGCGGACCAAGCCGGCCACGGCGTCGTCGAGAGCGCCGCGCGCGGCACCGACGTCGGGGAGCAGGTCCAGCTCGCCGCTCTCCCGCAGGAGGAACGCGAACCGGGCCCCGAGCGGGACGAGCGCGGCCACCAGCCGCTCACACGCCGCGACGGCGGGCCCCTCGTCCGGCCGCGCCGCCGCCACGGCCTCGACGACCGCGGCCGCCGCCGTCCGGGCCAGGTGCTCCACCAGCGCGTCGCGGCTCGGGAAGCGCCGGTGCAAGGTCGCCCTACTGATCCCGGCTGCCGCAGCGAGCTGCGCCATCGTCGCCCCCGGTCGGGCCGTGAGCTCGGCGGCCATCGTCTCCATCATGAGACAAGCATGTCTCACATGCGACAGCGGTGTCCAGTGCTGGTCTCGGGGTGGTGCCAGGAAAGTCGCCCATGGCCCTCCGGGCTGCCACGAGGGATGAGAATCCGTGCCGGGTGCGGCTCGGGTGCGCGACCGCAGACCGGGGTGGGTGCCCGAACAGGACGCGGCGGGCGCTCGTGCACAGGTTGGTGCCGCCGTGCAGAGGTTCGAACCTGTGCACGGGGAGGTGAACCTGTGCACGACCAACCCCGCGGCCAGGGCCGGGGCTGTGGTGGCCGGCTGGGGTGTGTGCGTTGCGCACGCGAGGGCAGGAAAGCCACTTTCCGGCCCTCACAGGGCAGGAAAGTGGCTTTCCTGCCCTCCCCAACCCGGGGGTGAGCTGCGCGAACGGCACTTTCGAACGATAGGTTGGCCTGAAAGTGCCGTTCGCGCACATCCCGGCGGTCGCCGAGCGGGCGGGGTCGTGAGTTGAGTGTGCTCAGGGCTGCCGCGACAGCCCTGAGCACACTCCCGATCAGCCAGTGCCTGGATCCAGGGTGCCGGTCCACCGCGGTGGCTGCGGCGATTCACCTGACAGCCACTTTCCTGCAACCACGTTGCATGAAAGTGGCTTTCCTGACCCCGCCCGGCGCGGCGGCGTCGCGACGGCCCTACCCGGTTACCGGGTCGGCTGACGTGCCTCCGGGATGCGGCGGAGCGCGGCGTCCAGGCTGCGCTGGATCGGGAGCTGGCGGTCGAGGCCGAGCAGCGCGATCGGGCGGCCGCTGCCGGTCAAGCGGATCACGACCTCCATCCGGATCCGCCGCGACCGCGCGGTGCTGCGGGCGCGGAGCATGCTGCTGATGCCGTGCGCGTCGAGGAAGGTCACCTCGGACATGTCGAGGATCAGGCCGCGGCAGCTCCCGACGTGCAGCTCGTCGTCGAGACTCACGTCCAGCTGCGGGGTGGCGGCCATGTCGATCTCCCCACCCACCCCGACGAGGGAGAGCGCCGGGCGCGGGTGCGTGATCGTGATGGTGAACCAGTCGCACTCGGGATCGGGCTGTGATCTCACCTGCCGTGACCTTGCCTGCTGGGGGATCGGGAATTGCGACATCGCGGCCTCCAGGCCGGCGCGGGTTCGTCGCGATACCGACGCCTGCAGTTGTGGCACGTCCAGAGCGGACCGTCACCACAGTGCAACACTCCGCCACCACCTGCCGCAATCCCCTAGATCGTTGATCCGCAGGTCGATGCAGGTCGATGCAGGTCCCGGGAGGGCAGGAAAGCCACTTTCCTGCCCTCAGAGGCCCGGAAAGTGGCTTTCCTGCCCTCCCCGCCGACGGCGCGCCTCTCCGTATGCGCCGGAGCTCTCCATCACGCTGACGCCATGACAATGCCCGAGGAGGGCGAGCAACGCCCCAACGTCTTCGACCGGTTCGCCGACGCGGTCGACCGCTTCACGTCGAAGGCGTGGTTCTTCGCCGCGTGTGTGCTGGTGGTGCTGCTGTGGGCACCGTCGTTCGTGATCTTCCCGACGATCGACACGTGGCAGCTGATCATCAACACCACGACGACGATCGTGACGTTCCTGCTGGTCGCCCTCCAGCAGAACGCGCAGAAGCGCAGCAATGACGCCGTGCAGGAGAAGCTCAACGCGCTCGCCGCCTTCTTGCTGAACGACACCAAGAGCACCCGGGGCGAGCTGCGCGCCGCCGTCGGATTGGAGGATCGCGAGTCGTCCTCGTAGGGTGCTGTCCATGATCGGCAGACTGCGTTCGGTGGTGCTCGACTGTCCTGAACCGCTCGCGCTCGCGCCCTTCTACAAGGAGCTGCTCGGCGGCGAGTTCCTCGACGGCGGCGACGAGACGTGGGTCGTGCTCGTCGATCCCGACGGGCGGCGGATCGCGTTCCAGAAGGCGGACGACTACCGCCCGCCGCGGTTCCCCGACCCGCACGGGTCGCAGCAGTTCCACCTCGACGTGCTCGTCGACGACGTGGAGGCCGCCCAGCCGCGGGTGCTCGAACTGGGCGCGACGCTCGTCGAGAGCAACGACCACGACTGGTTCCGTGTGTACACCGATCCCGTCGGCCACCCGTTCTGCCTCGTCTGGCTCTCCTGAACCGTCGGGTCGGCGAGAACCGGTGAGTGCCAGGAAAGCCACTTTCCTGGCGTTGCCGTGAGCACCCGGGTCTGCGAGGTCGTGCCCTGTGGCGCCCGCGCTACCGTCACCGCATGCTCGCCCGCGCCTGGGGCATCGCCAGGTCTCTCGTCATGTACCACGGCCAACCGGGTCGGCACGGCCGGATGGTGCGGTTCTACGGGGAGTTCCTCGAACCCGGTGACGTCGGGTTCGACATCGGCGCGCACGTCGGGAGCAGGGTGCGCGCGTGGCGGGCGCTCGGGGTGCGGGTGGTCGCCGTCGAGCCGCAGCCCGACTGCCTGCGGGTGCTGCGCCTGTTCTTCGGCCGCGACCGCGGGGTCGCCATCGAACCGACCGCCGTCGGGGCGCAACCGGGACGGGCGCAGCTCGGCATCTCCTCGGCGACGCCGACGGTCTCGTCGATGTCGACGGAGTGGATCGGCTCCGTAACGGCCGACCGCAGCTTCTCCAAGGTCCGGTGGGACCACGTGGTCGACGTCGAGGTGGTCACGCTCGACCAGCTCATCGCGAAGCACGGCGTGCCGGCCTTCTGCAAGATCGACGTCGAAGGTTTCGAGGCGGATGTGCTCGCCGGTCTCACCCAGCCGGTGCAGGCGTTGTCGTTCGAATATGTCCCGCCGGCGCACGACGCGACGCTCGCCGTGCTGGAGCGCGTCGAGAAGCTCGGTGGGTACGAGTACAACTACTCGCCGGTGGAGACCATGCGTTTCGCGTCCGACGGCTGGCTGAGCGCGGACGAGCTGGTCGGGGAGCTCGACCGGCGCCGCCCGCTGGGCCGCTCGGGTGATGTATACGCCCGGCAGAGCCGGCACGGGTGAACCTCGGCCCGCCGGCAGACGTGAGACAGGACGTGCACCCGCAAGCGTCGAGTTCGTGGCGGCACCGCGTTCTGGCGGTGACGGCCTTCCTGCTGGTCCTCTTCGCGCTGCTGGTGCCCAACGAGATCGGCGCGATCGGCCCCGGCGCGTTCGTCCGGATCCCGGTGGAGGGGCTGCTCGGGGTGGCGCTGCTGCTCGTGCTGCCGGCGCGGTGGGCGCGCGTGACCGCAACGGTGGCCGGCCTGCTGCTCGGGTTGCTGGTCATCCTCAAGGCCTTCGACATGGGGTTCTCGACGGTGCTGGCCAGGCCGTTCGACCCGGTCGTCGACTGGGGTCTCGTCGGCTCCGGACTCGACTTCCTGAAGGGGCAGTCGGGAACGATCGGCGTGGTCGCGGCCGTGGCTGCCGCAGCGCTCGCGGCGGCCGCGGTGCTGGTGGTGCTCGTCGCCGCGGTGCGCTGCGTGGCGCGGGTCGTCGTCCGGCGTCGGGTCGCCTCGACCCGCGCGCTCGCCGTGCTCGTCCCGCTCTGGATCGTGTGCAGCCTCCTCGGGGTGCAGGTCGTGCCCGGTGTCCCCGTGGCGTCGGAGAGCGCGACAGCGCTCGCGTACGACCGCGCCGTGCAGGTCGGCGCCGGACTGGCCGACCAGCAGGCGTTCGCGGCGCAGGTCGACGTCGACGCGTTCCGCACCACCGCGCCGGAGGAGCTGCTGACGGCACTGCGCGGCAAGGACGTCGTGCTCGCGTTCGTCGAGAGCTACGGCCGCTCCGCCGTGGCGGACCCGGAGATGGGGCCGCAGGTGGGCGCCGTTCTCGACGACGGCACCCGCCGGTTCACCGCCGCCGGGTTCGGCGCGCGCAGCGCCTTCCTCACCTCGCCGACCGCGGGCGGCGGCAGCTGGCTGGCCCACGCGACGTTCCTCTCCGGGATGTGGGTCGACAACCAGCAGCGCTACCGCACCCTCGTCGAGAGCAAACGCACCACCCTGACGAGCGCGTTCCGTCGGGCCGACTGGCGGACGGTCGCGCTGATGCCGGGCACGACCGGCGACTGGCCGGAGGCGGAGTTCTACGGGCACGACACCGTCTACGACGCCAGGACCCTCGGCTACCACGGCCCCGAGCTGGGCTGGGCGACCACACCCGACCAGTTCACCCTCGCCGCGCTGCAGCGCCTCGAACGCGGCAAGCCCGGGCATCCGCCGCTCATGGCCGAGCTCGCGTTCGTGACCAGCCACGCGCCGTGGCCACTCGTGCCGCCGCTGCTGAGCTGGGACGAGATCGGCGACGGCACCGTCTACAACGCCGCGGCGGAAGGGCCGCGCGACGACGCGATCTTCAGCAAGGGCGCCGACCACGTCCGGACGCAGTACCGGCGCTCCGTCGAGTACTCGCTGCAGAGCCTCGTCTCCTACGTCGAGAACTTCGGCGACGACAACCTCGTGCTCGTCCTGCTCGGCGACCACCAGCCCGCCCCGATCATCACCGGCGACGGCGCCGGCCGGGACGTACCGATCACGATCGTCACGCGCGACCAGGACGTGCTGCAGCGGGTCGGCGGCTGGGGATGGCAGGACGGCATGCGCCCCGCCCTGGACGCCCCGGTCTGGCGCATGGACGCCTTCCGCGACCGGTTCCTGACAACCTTCGCCCGCTAGCGGGCAGTCCGTGCGGCCAAGGGGGCCGCAGACGTTGCCTGGAAAGCCACTTTCCCAGCGCCACAGGCCGGGAAAGTGGCTTTCCAGGCGCCCCCGATCCACGCTGTCCTGCCCCCGTGCGGAACGCACGCATCGGCGGCGGGCCGCACCACCTCACCGCGCCAGCTGTGCGCGGCGCCCCTCCAGGAACTCCCGTTCCGTGGTGTTCGTCGCGAGCGCGATGGCCTCGTCGTAGGCCGTGCGGGCCTCGTCGGCGCGCCCGAGCCGGGTCAGCAGGTCGGCGCGGGTGGCGGGGAGCAGGTGGTAGCCGGGCAGGTCGAGGGTCTCGATGCTCGCCAGCGCGGGTTCCGGGCCGTGCAGCTCGGCGACGGCGACCGCCCGGTTGAGCGCGACGATCGGGGTGGGGTTGAGCTGCATCAGCTGGTCGTACAGCGCGAGCACCTGCGCCCAGTCCGTGCTGTCCCCGTCGGTGTGCACGGCGTTGATCGCGGCCTGGATCTGGTACGGGCCAGGCCGGTCGCGACGCAGGCAGCGGCGCACGAGGTCGTGCCCCTCGGCGATGAGCTCCTCGTCCCAGAGCGACCGGTCCTGGTCGGCGAGCGTCACCAGCTCCCCGGAGGGGCCCACCCGCGCCGCCCGCCTGGCTTCGGTGAGCAGCAGCAGCGCCAGCAGCCCGAGCACCTCGGGCTCGTCGGGCATCAGCTGGGCGAGCGCCCTCGCGAGCCGCACGGCCTCCAGGCACAGATCGGTGCGCACCAGCGGCCCCGATGTCGACGTGTAGCCCTCGTTGAAGATCAGGTACAGCACCGTCAGCACCGGGGGCAGCCGGTCGGGGAGCTGGCTGTCGTCGGGCACCCGGTAGGGGATCCCGGCGTCGCGGATCTTCTTCTTGGCGCGCACGATCCGCTGCGCGATGGTCGGCTCCGGCACGAGGTACGCCCGCGCGATCTCCGCCGCCTCCAACCCGCCGAGCAGGCGGAGCGTGAGCGCCGTCTGGGCGAGCGGGGAGAGCGCGGGGTGGCAGCAGGTGAAGATCATCCGCAGCTGGTCGTCGTGCACCGGTCCCACCTCCTTCGGCTCGTCGGGCTGGTGCAGCAGCAGCGCCTGCGCATGGCGCGCCTCGCGCGTCGACTCCCTGCGCAGCCGGTCGATCGCACGGTTGCGCGCGGTGGTCACGATCCACGCGCCCGGGTTGGGCGGTGGCTCCGTCCACTTCTGCAGCGCCACTGCGAACGCGTCCTGGACGGCCTCCTCGGCGAGTCCGATGTCGCCGAGCATGCGGGTCAGCGTGGCGACGCACCGGCCGTACTCCTCGCGGTAGACGCCGGCGATGTCGACGCCCGGCATGCCGCTCAGCTTTCCGGATCCGTGCTGTCCGGGTCCGGTTCGAACGGCCGCACTTCGATCGGGCTCCCGCACGCCTCCGCGCACTTCCCGGCCCAGGCCATCGCTTCGGCTCGGTCGGCGCAGCTCAGCACCCAGAACCCGCCGAGCTGTTCCTTCGTCTCCGCGAACGGTCCGTCGGTCATGGTCGCCGCCCCGCCGTCGAAGCGGACGACCGCAGCGTTCGAGGAAGGCAGCAGGCCGCCGCCGAACACCCAGGCGCCGGCCTCGACCAGCTCGGCGTTCACGCGGTCGACCTTGGCGTACTGGGCGAGCCGGCCCTCGTCGTCCGCCCAAACCGGCGCGTCCTCGACGATGTGCACGGCGAGCAGGTACTGCGTCACGGTGGCTCCTTCGGTTCGCTCTCGCATCAGTGCCACGAACGGGACCAGCCCCGTTCGACACATCCGCGAAAACTACTCGAAGATCTTTTACGGCTCGTCAGGCGAGAAGGCGGCGCTGCCACGCGACGGTGGCCGCCACGCGGTTGAACGAGTTGAGGTGGATCCGCTCGATACCCAGCTCCTCGGCTCGTGCGGCGAGTCCCGCGACGAGCGCCTCCGGCCGGTGCGCGTCCCGGCGCACCAGCGTGCCGAGCAGCGTCGAGACCATCCCGTGCTGCTTGCGCAGGTACCGCAGTGACGGTCCGACCCCGATCCGGACCGACAGCTCGGTCAGTGCCGCGGTGTCGAGCGGTCCGGCGACACCTGCCCGCAAGGGGAGTGTGATTTCCGCGCGCCGTACGCCCTCCAGCCAACGCGTGATCGTCGAGGCGTCGAAGCACAGCTGGCTGACCATGTACGCGGCATGCCGCTGCTTGCGTCGCAACGCGTCGGCGAGCCGGTCGTCCGCGACGCTCGGATGCCCTTCCGGGTAGCACGCCACACCGATGGAACCGAAGGGATGATCGATCCCGGCCAGCTCGTCGAGCAGCTCGCCGGCCGAGCTGTAGCGGCCGGCGACCTGCGGCGCGTCACCGCCGATGACGAAGATGCCGCGCACGCCGAGCGCGTCGAGGCGGCGCACGATCCGCCGCAGATCGGGCTCGTCGACGATCTGGCGCGCTGCGAGGTGCGGCACCACGGCGAACCCGGCGGCGGTGGCGACCTCCGTGTACTCGAGGGTGCGGTCGATGCCCCACCGCGGCGAGCACGTGATCGTCAGGCCGGTGCTGCGCGGGACGTCGGCGAGCTGTTCTTCCACACCGCGCAGTGGGATGATCTCGAGGTCGGCTGTGCGAACGAGCCTGTGCAGATGGGAAGGCGTTCGGCTGCGGTCATCTGCTGTGGCCACGAGCACACCTCCGCTGTCCCGGCTCGTCCCCCGCCTGTTGCGCAGTATGGCCTGGTCGCTGCCCTGATGAGGGGTGCTGTTGCGCCCTGCGCGACACCGGCGAAGCCCGATCAGCTGGTCGTGCTGGTAGGACCAGTTTGTTACTTACCACAGTCAAAGGACACAAAGGTCCGTACGTTCACCACTTGCTTTGCTGGCTGTCCAATTCGGTCTTGACGTCCGTCAAGAAGCGGCTATGGTGTGGTTGATCTCGCTGCTGCAACCTTTTGATCACCTGGTGTTAGCCATGTGATCGGGTTGCTGTGCATTCTGAGGAGGAATGACCTGTGGTTTCGCATCCGACGGATCAGGTGGCGACCTGGGGAGGAACGTTCGACTACACGCGACCCATCTACGTGCAGCTCGCCGCCGTCCTCAGGGCTCGGATACTCGCATCGTCCGGTGACGTGTCCGGCGCTCGCGTGCATGCCGCGCCGGTCATTGCCCAGCAGTTCGGGGTCAGCACCAAGACCGCTTTGCGCGCATTGCGGGTGCTCCGCAATGAAGGAGTCATCGATTTCCGTCGGGGCCGGCCAATTCGGATCAAGAATGTCTCGTCGATTCGGGAAAAGGACGAGACGCTTTGCAGCTTGATGGATGCGATCGCGCGGGCGCTCGACGAGGGGTTCACCCAGGCGGAGCTCATCTCCCTTGTGGACGAGTCGCTCGCGAGCACCGTCCGGGGCTCCCACCTGGACGAACGGCAGACCCGCGTCCGGGCGCTCGTGGCCGCGGGGGCGATCGACGTCGATGGGTCCGATGTGGATCTCGTTGGTGATTCGGAGTTCCCGACGCCGCGCGCTGCAGATACCGCTCCCCAGCGGCCGTCCGACCAGTGGTCGGTGCTCACCGGCTGACCACTGGTGGGGCCGCAGCTCCCCACCACCGCGGCGCCCCGGGAGAGCCTCCCGGGGCGCCGCGGTTCGTCCGGGCTCGCCCGGCTCAGCGAGGCTGCAGCGTCGTCCGCAGGCGGTAGCGCTCGCCGCTGTACTCGACCGTCGAGAGCAGCGCCGGCCGGTGGTCGCGCGTGAAGATCGTCTGGTCCAGCACGAGCGCCGGCGCGCCGGGTGCTATGCCCAGCTGCTCCGCGAGCGCCGCGTCGGCGCTGCGTGCCTCGATGGTGGCGACCGAGCGCAGCAGCTCGACCCCCCGGGCGTCCAGTTCGCCGAACAACGAAGCCGTCGTGAAATCGACGTCCACGAGGTCGGGTGCGAGCGAAAGGGGGAGCGTCGTGCGGTCGACCGCGATGCGCACGTCGTTGAGCAGGCGCACCCGTTCGAGCCGCATCAGCGGGGTGCCGGCCGGGATCTGCAGCCGCTCCGCCACGTCGAGGTCGGCCGGATGGACGTCGTGCCGAACCACCACGGAGCTGGGTGTCATGTGCTTGCGGCGCGCGGTCGTCGTGAACGACTCGAGGTCGTTGGGCCACTCCCGCCCGGCCACCGGGGTGGCGACGAACCACCCGCGGCCGTGGGATGCGGTCAGGATCCCGCGATCGACGAGGTGGTTGAGCGCCTTGCGCAGGGTCACGCGCGAGATGTCGAACGTCGAGGACAGCTCCCGCTCCGGTGGCAGCCGGGCACCGGCGGCCAGTCCGTCGCGCTCGACCTGCTCGACGATCAGGTCCGCGACCTGCGTCCACAGCGGGTCGGGGTTGCTGTCCCGGCGGGGTGCGCTCACGAGCAGGACCGTACCACTGGAAACCAATCAGGCCAGAATGTAGACCACTATTGACCAGTTGAAGTCCAGTGCGTACCTTTCCGCCTCATGCATCGACTGGCCACGCTCGGGCTCGCCGCCGCGGGTGCGGCGCTGCTGCTCCTCACCTCGGCCTGCGCCGGCGGCGCGCCGGGCGCAGCGCCCGACTCGAACACGCTCACCCTCCAGACCAACTGGACCACCGGCGGGCAGGAGAACGTGCCGCTCACTGCGGCGCTGAAGGAGTTCACGGCGCAGACCGGGATCACGGTCAAGGTGCTGGAGAACGGCGACGACTTGAACGACGTCTACGCAACCTCGCTGCTGGCCGGCAAGGAGGCGGACGTGCTGCTGGTCGGGCTGCTGGAGAAGCAGCTCGACTGGGTCAAGAACGGCGCGGTCGTGCCGCTCGAGGGGTACGTCGGGCCGTGGGGGCTCACCGACAAGCTCCCCGTCGAGGCCATCGACGACTGGACCGACCCCGACGGGCACCTGCGCGGCCTCCCGTACGCCGGGTTCACCTGGCCGTGGTGGTACAACACCGAGCTGCTCGCCCAGCACGGCGCGACCGTCCCGACGACGACCGAGGAGCTGGTCGCGACCGCGGCGAAGCTGCGTGCCGGCGGCGTCGAGCCCGTGGTGGTCGGCGGCAACGACTGGTCCGGACAGAAGATCTTCCTGCAGTTCCTGCAGACCTACCTCTCGCCCGCCGACGCGGTGAAGGTGTTCAACGAGGGCAACACCTGCGCCAACCCCGACGCCGTGCGCGGCATCGAGCTGTTCACGCAGCTGCGCGACGCCGGCGTGTTCGCCGACGGCGTCGAGGGCCTGTCCGCCGACCAGGCCCAGGCCATGTACTTCAGCGGGACCGCCGCGATCGCGCCTCTGGGCTCGTGGGCCTACCTCGCCGCGCCGGAGAAGCAGGCGGCCGCGACCGTGCTGGGTGGGTTGCCGGCCGCGCCCGGCGGGACGTACGCCAAGCCGACGGCGTTCCGCGGCTCCACGTCGGCCGGGTGGTGGATCAGCCCGAACGGCCAGGAGAAGATCGAGTCGGTGCAGAAGCTGATCACGTTCATGTACCAGCCGCAGGTCCTGCACTCCATGCTCGCCGACGGCGGCGTGGTGCTCTCCACCGCCACCGACGTCGACACCACCGGGGTGACGGCACCGCTGCTCGCGCAGTCGTTCAACGACCTGCCGGCGAAGGTCGACTTCGCGGTCATGCCGGACCTGCACGTGCCGGCCGACGTGTCCAACCCGATGTACCGGGCCACCTCGATCGCCTACACCAAGGGCAACGACGCGCGGAAGATCTGCGAGACCGTCGATGCGGTGTACCGGTCGGTGAGGTGAGCCGCCCCCGGGATGTCGATCAGCCCTCCTCCGTGATGATCGCCGCGCCGCCGGCGTCGGCCCAGCCGCCGCCGGCGCCCGCTCCGCGGCGGGCCGGGCGGGGGCGGGAGCTGGCCTGGCTGGGGTTCACGCTCCCGGCGCTGGTGTGGTTCCTCGTCTTCACCGTCGGCCCGCTGGTCAGCCTCTTCTACTTCGCGCAGACCAACTGGCGGGGGCTGCTCTCGCCGCGCACGTTCGTCGGCGGGCAGAACTTCGCCCGGCTGCTCGACGATCCGGTGTTCCACCACGCGATACTGAACTCGCTGGTGCAGCTCGTCGTGTCGCTGCCGATCGTGATCGCGGGCGCATTCATGATCGCGTACTACCTGGCCCTGCGGCCGCGTGGCCACCGGTTCGTCCGCGCCGTGCTCTTCACCCCCGTCCTGCTCTCGGCGCCGGCGCTGGCGATGATCTTCGTCGGGGTGTTCTCGCCGTCGGGGCTGGTGAACTCGACGCTGGAGTCGGCCGGGTTGGGCGAGCTCGCGACGCCGTGGCTGGCGGTGGAGTCGACGGCCGCGACCGCGATCATGATCGTGATCATCTGGTCGTCGATGTCGGTCTCCGCGGTGCTGCTGGCCTCGCGGCTGAACACCGTGCCGAGCGAGCTGTTCGAGGCCGCCGAGCTCGACGGTTGCGGGCACTGGCGGCGGATGTGGCTGATCGCGTGGCCGGCGTGCCGTGAGTCGGTCGGCGTGGTGACGACCCTGCAGTTCCTCTGGACCCTCTTCTCGTCGGCGGCGATCGTCCTGCTGCTGACCCGCGGCGGCCCGGGAACGGCGACGGTGAACCTGTCCTTCCTGGTCTACGACTACGCGTTCAACCAGTCGAAGGTGGGCTACAGCCAGGCCATCGCGGTGATGCTGTTCGTCGTGGGTGTGCTGGGGCTGGTCGGCATCCGGCGGCTGTTCCGGCAGCGGTATTGAGAGGGCGCTGACGCACTGATGAAACGCACCGGCCCACTCGGCTACCTGGCCCACCTCGGCGTCTGGACCTACGTCCTGCTGCTCCTGCTGCCGCTCTACTACCTGCTGATCTCCTCGTTCAAGGACAACACCGGCATCCTCACGGCGCCGTTCTCGCCGTTCACGGGCCTGCGGCCGGAGAACTTCGCCCAGGCGTTCCACAACGCGACGCTCGGGCCCGCGCTCCTCAACCAGGCCTACGTGACCGTCGGGGCGAGTGTGCTGACGCTCGTGCTTGCGCTGCCTGCGGCGTTCGCGCTGGCCAGGGCGCGGGGCCCGCTCGGGGTGCTGATCGAGCGGATCTTCGCGATGGGGTTCCTGATCCCCGGCTTCGCCGCGCTCGTGCCGACGGTGCTGCTGGCGATCAGCATGCAGCTGTTCTACACGCGCGAGTTCCTCGTCCTGTTCCTCCCGGCCTCGGCGATGCCGCTCTCGGTGCTGCTGCTGACACAGGCCATGCGCGCGGTGCCGGCGGAGCTGGAGGAGTCGGCCGTCATCGACGGTGCCGGGAGCTGGCGGTTGCTCTGGTCGGTTTACCTGCCACTGGCCCGGCAGTCCGTCACGGTCGTCGTGATCCTCAACTTCCTGTCGTTCTGGAACGAGTACTTCTTCGCGCTCGTGATCACCGGCCCGGACACGGCCGTGCGCACCGCCCAGGTGGCGCTGCCGACGCTGTCGCAGGCCAACGCCTCGCAGTACGGCGTGCTCGCCGCGGGCATCGTGATCACGCTGATCCCCGTGTACGTCGTCTACGCGCTGTTCGCCGACAAGATGGAAGGGGCGGTGCTCGCAGGTGCTGTCAAAGGATGAGCGCACGCCGGTGCGGGGCCCCGCGGTGCTGGCGGGCCACCTCGGCGAGCCGGCCGGCGCCGTCGTGCTGGTGCTGCCCGACGCCCGGCCCCCGGAGCACGTCGAGCTGGTTGCACCCGACGGCGCCGCCACCGTGCTCACGAGCGGGCCCGTCCAGAGCGTCCCGGGCTGGACGGCCGGCCCGTACGCGCGGGTGGAGCTGCCGTCCGGGGCGGGACGACACGTTCTGCGCGCGCGGTTCGCCGGCGGCGTCGAGCTGGTGACCGAGCTGGAGCTGGGCCCTGACCTGCTGCAACGCCAGACGCTCTCGGACGTCCTGGCGTACTTCATGGCGATGCGCTCCAGCGGGGAGATCGACCGGAAGGACCGGCGCGCGCTGCTCTGGGGCGACTCCAGCGGGCGGGAGGTCGACGCGCGCGGCGGCTGGCTCGACGCGAGCGGCGACACGAGCAAGTTCCTCAGCCACCTCACCTACACGCGCACGATGAGCCCGCAGCAGATCCCGCTGTGCGCCTGGGCGATGCTCGCCGCACGCGACGCGCTCGCAGCGCGCCATCCGGACGTGGTGCGCTCGGTCGGTGTCCGGCTGCGCGACGAGGCGCTGTGGGGCGCCGACTTCCTGGTCCGCTTCCGCGCGCCGGAGGGCTACTTCTACGTCGGGATCTTCGACGCGCTCACCAAGCGGCTCGAGGAGCGGGTGATCAACGCGCCGCTGCCGGAGTGCGTGCGCACCGACCGGTACCAGGCCGCGTACCGGCAGGGCGGCGGGCTCGCGATCGCCGCGCTCGCTCGCGCGGCCACCCAGGAGGACCACGGCGAGTTCACGAGCGCCGAGTACCTCTCCGCGGCGGTCGACGCGTTCGCCTACCTGGAGAAGCACAACGTCGAGCACCTCGACGACGGCGCGGAGAACATCGTCGACGACTACTGCGCGCTGCTGGCGGCGGCCGAGCTCGTCGGGGCAGGTGCCGTGGATGCTGTTGGGGCGGCGCGGCACCGGGCGCGCAGCTTGACGGAGCGCTACACGGCGCCCGACGACGGGCCCGGCTGGTTCGTCGCCGACGCCGACGGCCGGCCGTTCTTCCACGCCGCGGAGGCCGGGCTGCCGGTGCTGGCACTGCTGCGGTTCGCGGAGCTGCTGCCGGACGCACCGGAGGCGGGCCCGGCCCGAGAACTCGCGCTGCGGGCGATGCAGGACGTGCTCGCCCGCAGCGCGACCGTGCCCAACCCGTTCGGCTACCCGCGCCAGCGCGTCCAGCCGGCGGACGGGCCGCCGCGCGACTCGTTCTTCTTCCCGCACGCCAACGAGACCGGCTACTGGTGGCAGGGCGAGAACGCGACCATCGCGTCGCTGTCGGCGGCCGCCAGCGCGTGCTCGGCGCTCGACGGGCTCGGTGGGCTCGACGCAGCCGAGCGGGAGCGGCTCGACACGTTCGCCGCCGACCAGCTGGCCTGGATCACCGGACGCAACCCGTTCGACTCGTCGATGCTGCAGGGCCGCGGCCGCAACCACGTCCGCTACCGCACGGACTTCCCGAACCTCCCCGGTGGCATCGCCAACGGCATCACCGCCGGTTGGACCGACGAGAACGACATCGCGTTCATGCCGCCCGACGCGGGTGACGCCGAGACATGGCGCTGGTCGGAGCAGTGGATCCCGCACACGGGGTGGTTCCTGCTCGCCGTCGCCGCAGCACGCTGAACGTTGAAAGGACGAACGATCGATCATGGCTCCTGACGATGGCGCCGCCGGATCGCGCATCACCTTCCGGGAGGGACAGGCCGCCCAGCCGGCGGCGTTGGAGCGGGTGGCAGCGCACGTGCGGGACGCGCTGGCCGGCGCCGACCTCAGCCCGCTGCGCTCGGCCCGCCGCCCGCTCTTCACGGGGATCGGGGCTTCGTTCGCGGCGCTCGCCCTGCCGGTGGAGCTGCTGCGCCAGCACGGTGTTGCCACCCACCGCGTGCTGGCCGACGAGATCGCGCGGGTCACGTCGGGCTTCGACGCGGATCTGCTCGTAGGGGTCTCGCAGAGCGGGCGCAGCACGGAGACCCTTGCGGCGTTCGAGCAGGTGGAGGCACCGACGCTGGCGGTGGTGAACGTGGCGCCCTCGGCGCTCACGCAGCTCGCCGGCCAGTCGCTCGACCTGGGCAACGAACCAGACTCGTTCGCGTCGACCGTGGGGTTCACGGGCACGGTCCTCGCGCTGGACCTGCTCGCCGGGGTCGTGACGGGCGCCGGCGGGGCGCACTGGGACGGCATCGGCGCGCGGGTCGTCGACATGGGGGAGCGGGTGGCCGCGGTGGTCGCGCGGCTGCGCGCCCGCGCCGCGGAGTGCGTCGCCGCCGACGCCGTGGCGTCCGGCGCGTCGCTGGCGTCGGCGGAAGCGGCCGCCCTGCTGCTGCGCGAGGTGGCGCGGGTGCCGTCGAGCGCGTCGGCGACGCACAACCACCTGCATGGGGAGATGGAGTCGGCGGGACGGACACTGCACCTGGTGTTCGGCGACGGCCGCGAGACCGAGCTCGCCCGTACGCTGTCGGCCGCCGGGCACCTGACGGTGCTGTTCACGACCCGGCCGGTGGTGGCGGGGCCCGACCTCGCGGTGGTGGCGCTCCCGGACGTGCCGCCGGCGGTGCGGGTGGTGCTGGAGGTGGTGGCGGTGCAGGAGCTGGTCGCGGCGATCGCGGACGAGCGGGGCATCGCCATCGAGTCGTTCGTCTTCGCGAACAACGACACCAAGCTCGGCGGCGTCGACCCGCGCGACTTCGAGATCGTCTCGCATGACGGGTGAGCTGGTCGTCGGTGTCGACGTCGGTGGCACGAAGACGCACGTCAGGGCGGTGGTGCGCGGGGAGGTACGGCACGACGTCGTGCTCTCCTCGCTCGGCTGGGCGGTGCCGCCGATCGAGGCGGGCGCGCAGTGGCTGGCCGACCGGGTCCGGGAGGTCGTGGGCAGCACGTCGATCGCGGCGCTCGCCGTCGGTGCGCACGGGTGCGAGCAGGACGACATGTGCGCCGCGCTGGGCACGGCGCTCGCCGAGCGGCTCGGCGCGCCCGCGCTCGTCGTGAACGATGCCGAGCTGCTCGTCCCCGCCGCGGGGCTGGACGGTGGGATCGGCGTGGTCGTCGGCACCGGCGCGATCGCGGTGACCAGGGACAGCTCCGGGCGGATGCTGCGGGCGGGCGGTTGGGGTTGGGTGTTCTCCGACGACGGGAGCGCCTCGGCCCTGGTCCGCGAGGCCGTGCGGGCCGTGCTGGCGCGGGCCGACGCGGGGGAGCACCCCGACGCGCTGGGCGTCGCGCTGCTGCGTTCCGTCGACGTGCCGGACGTCGCCGCGCTGGCGCACCGGCTGAGCTGGGGATCGGCGGCCGAGGGCGACGGGCCGGAGCACTGGGGCGGGCACGCGCCCGCCGTCACCGCGGCCGCCGCCGCGGGCGTCCCGGACGCCGCGGCGGTGTTCGAGGCCGGGGCCCGCGGCGTGGCCGCGCTGGTGACGACCCTGGCCGGAAGAGGGGTGCCGGTCGGCGACGTCGTGCTGGGTGGCGGGCTGGCGACCGGGGTGCCCGAGTACGCGGCCGTGATCCGGCGGCACGTCGTCGCGGCGTGCCCCGAAGCGCGCGTCGCGGTGCTCACAGAGCCGCCAGTGACGGGAGCGGTACGGCTGGCTGTGCGACTGGCGGGGGAGCCGGCTGGCTGACATCGGGTCCCGTGTGGACAATTGCGGCACGAACCTGTTCTCCGCGTTGCGGTTCGGCCGTAGCGTCGTTGTCCGACGGGGAGGTGCACGTTGATCGACGTCGCTGTGGTCGGGGCCGGGATCGTCGGGGCGGCGGTGGCCTACGAGCTGGCGTGCGCCGGCGCGAGCGTCGTCGTGCTCGACCCGGTGCCGGGACGCTGCTCGTCGGCCGGCAACGCCGGGCTCGTCGTGCCCAGCTACAGCGTCCCGATGTCGAACCCGGCAGTCCTGCTCTCCGGGCTGCGCGCGTTGCTGGGCGGCGACCCGTCGGTGACGTTGGCGCGGCCGCTCACGGCGCGGACGGTGGGGTGGCTGCTGCGGTTCGCGTGGGCGGCACGGCCGGGACGGGCCTGGCGCGACGCCGGCACGCTGCGCGGGCTCGCGACCCGCAGCCGCGCGCTCTACGACGAGTTCGCTGCGGCCGAAGGGGTCGACCTCGGGCTGCGGAACGCGGGGTTCCTGCACGTCGCGCGCGACCCGGCCGTCCTGCGGTCGGAGCAGCGCACCGCGAAGGGCCTGGCCCGGCTCGGTGTGCGGCACGAGGTGCTCGACCCTGCCGCCGTGGCGGGGCTCGAACCCGGCCTGGACGTCAGCGGCATCGCCGGCGCCGTCCGCTTTCCCGACGACGCCGCGCTCGACCCGGAGCGGGTCACCGCCGCGTACACCGACGCCGCGGTGCGGCACGGCGCCCAGCTGCGGCGCCAGACCGTGATCGGCGTGCGGTGGTCGGGAGAGCGCGTCGAGGCGGTCCGGACGGAGGCCGGCTGGGTCCGTGCCTCGGCGTTCGTCGTGGCGACCGGCGCCGAGAGCGCGACCGTCGGGCGGATTTTCGGCGCGCGACTGCCCGTCGAGCCCGGGTACGGCTGGAGCCTCACGCTGCCGGCGGGCGGCCCGCTGCTGGTGCACGCGCTGATGTGCGCCGACGAGCACGTCGTGATCAACGCGGGGCCCGATCGCGTCCGGCTGACCGGCGGGATGCAGTTCGGCGGCCGCGCGTCCGACCCGCCGCCACCCGGCGCCGTCGCCGCACTGCGCGCCGCGGCCACGCGCGTGCTGCCGGCCCTCGCCGAGATTCCGGACGCCGGCACGGCCTGGCGCGGCGCCCGACCGATGACACCCAGCGGGATCCCGATGCTGCGCAGGGCCGCCGGCAACGTCGTCGTCGCGACCGGCCACGGCACGCTCGGCATGACCCTCGGCCCCGTGACGGGCCGAGCCGTCGCCACCCTCCTGACCCGAACGTAAACTTCCCCACCGTTTTGCCTACTTGCAGACCTCGGAGGGCGTGCAGGTTGGCAAAACGGTGGGGAAGTTCGGGTCAGGCCGGGGTGGGCTTGGCCGTCTCCCCCTCGTTGATGCTGTCGACGGCGCCGCCGTCGCTCTGCAGCGAGTCCACGAGCGCGTCACGGTCGGCGCTGCGTTCCGGCTTCAGGAAGCCGATCGCCAGGTAGAGCACCGCCGAGACCACCAGCGGCCACGAGACGATGACGGCCTGCGTGACCCACTCGACCTTGTTCACCTGCAAGATGTAGAGCACCGCCCACGTGCCGAGCCCGCCGACGATCGACGCGATCGCCGCCGTCGGGCCGATCCGCCGGAACGGCGGGAGCATGCCCAGCATGAGCGGGATCGCGATCGGCCCCATCGTCGCCGCGACCAGCGCGATCACGACCTTGAGCACGAACCCCTTGGTGTCGGCGGTGAGCGCGATCGTCATGCTCAGCCCGATGAACAGGAACGTGGTGATCCGGGCCAGCTGCAGCTGGGCCTCCGCGGTCATCCGCGTCGCGCCCTTCCACAGCCGCGGCAGCATGTCCCGGGTGATCACGGCGGAGATCACGTTCGCGTCCGAGGACACCATGGCCATGGTGTGGGAGAAGAAGCCGGCGAGAACGAGCCCGATCATGCCGGCGGGCAGCATGGCCTGGCCCATCGCGACGTAGGCCTGCTCGGCGTTGTCCTGCATGCCCGGCACGATCAGCGGCGCCGCCCACATCGGGAAGAACAGCACCAGCGGCCAGACCAGCCACAACCCGCTCGACAGCAGCGCGGAACGCTTTGCGGCGGCACCGTCGGGCGCGGCCATGTAGCGCTGCGCGAGGTTCCACATACCGCCGTTGTACTCGAGCGTCTTGATCAGGAAGAGCGCCATGAAGAAGATCAGCGTGTACTGGCCGGAGAGCGGCTCGCTGTGGCTCGGCGGCAGCTGGTCCCAGATCTCCCACATGAAGCTGATCCCGCCGAAGTGCGCGGCGACGGCGATGAACATCGCGACACCGGCAACGGCCTGGATGATGAACTGCCCGAAGTCGGTGAGCGCGTCGGCCCAGAGCCCGCCGAGCACCGAGTAGACCATCGTGACGATGCCGACGAGCGTGATGCCGAGCCAGACGTCGACGCCGGCGAAGCCCTGCAGGAGCAGCGCGACCGCGACCCACTTGGCGGCGATGTCGACGACCTTCAGCGCGGCCCCCGACCACGCCATCAGCTGCTGCGTCGGCACGTTGTAGCGCCGCGAGACGTACTCGAGCGGCGACTTGACGTTGTGCTTGGACCGCAGCCGGTTCCACGCGGGCGCCCACAGGAAGGCGCCGATCCCGACGCCGAGCCCGATCGTCAGCGCCCACCAGATGTAGACGGTGAGGCCGAGCCGGTAGGCCTCCGCGGCGAACGCGACGAACATGACCGCGCTGTAGCCGGACATGTGGTGCGAGATGCCGGAGAGCCACCAGGGCATCCGGCCGCCCGCGGTGAAGTAGTCCGCGATGTTCTTGATCCGGCCGCGTGACCAGAGGCCGATGGCCACCATCACGAGGAAGTACCCGATCACCACGATCCAGTCGAGTGCGCCCACGAGGCCTCCGATTCGCAGCTGTGGGTCCCGTGCGGGCAGCGCGAGACCGCCGTCACACGGAAGGGATGTGTCGTAGGTCTACGGACGTGCAGCCGGAGACGGAAGACCCCACCTCAAAAACGAGTCACATTCGTAACCCGTGTTCATATATGTAGACATACTTGTCTGATATGGACGAGATGGTGGTGGCGATCAGCCGCCGCGAGCGGTGCCCTAGGCTCGGACGCCCCGCCGTCGGGGGAGCATCCGTTTCATCCCGATCGTCGTCGCTGGTAGGTGGGTCAGAAGTGCCACGGAGCATGCAGGCTGTTGAGCTGCCCGAGGAGTGGGCGGGCAGCAAGGTCGCGGTGGTGATCCCGACCTACAACGAAGCCGACACGCTGCCCGTGCTGGTCAAGCGCCTCTTCGCGCTGCCGCTGCCGGGGCTGGCCGTGATCGTCGCCGACGACAACTCGCCCGACGGCACCGGCCGCGTCGCCGACGAGCTCGCCGCGGCGGAGAACGGCGCTGAGGATGGCGCTGCCGAGGAGCGGATGATCGTCCTGCACCGGCCGGGCAAGGCCGGCATCGGGCGGGCGTACATCGCCGGGATGCAGGTCGCGCTGGACCGCGGCTTCGACGTCGTCGTGCAGATGGACTCCGACCTCTCGCACCCGCCGGAGGCGATCCCCGGCATGGTCGGCACGCTCTTCGCGACCGAGGCCGGCGTCGTGATCGGCAGCCGCTACGTCAACGGCGGCAGCCTGAGCGAGGAGTGGGGCCGCTACCGCAAGTTCCTCTCGGCATGGGCCAACTTCTACGTCAACGCGATCCTGCACCTGCGGATCAACGACGCCACCGGCGGTTTCAAGGCCTGGCGCGCCGACGTGCTCCGCGAGATCGACCTCTCCAGCCTGCGCAGCGACGGCTACTCGTTCCAGGTGGAGATGAACTACCGCTGCACCCGGCTCGGGCACGTCGCGATCGAGGTGCCGATCCACTTCGAGGACCGGCTCGCAGGCTCGAGCAAGATGGGCTTCGCGGTGAAGTACGAGTCGATGAAGATGCCGTTCGCGCTGCGCCGCCGCAACACCTGAAACTTCCCCACCGTTTTGTGCACTTGCGCGCCCCAGAAGCGCGCAAATGCACAAAACGGTGGGGAAGTTCTACGGGTGGTCGACGTGCGAAGGTGTGCTTGCAGCAGCATCAGCATCGTCAGCGAATCGGAGGCATCATGACCGGCGACGAGATCGTGCTCGGCGCTCTCCCCAAGGGCATCACGCTCGCCAAGGAGGGCCAGCTCAAGCGGATCTGGAACGTGCTGGGGCACACCTACCTGATGAAGGCGGGCAGCGAGTCCAGCTTCGCGTTCGAGACGTACGACCCGCCGGGCACCGGCGTGCCCCCGCACGTCCACCCGGAGCAGGACGAGCACATCTACGTGATCGAGGGCGTCTTCACGCTCTACCTCGACGGGCAGTGGGAGAAGGCCGGGCCCGGCGACACCGTCCGGATGCCGCGGAACCTGCCGCACGCCTACTACAACCGCAGCGATGCGCCCACCCGCGGCCTGTTCTGGGTGAGCCCCGCCGGCCAGCTCGCGCAGCTTTTCGACAGACTGCACGACCTCACCGATCCCGAGGAGGTCGTGCGGGTGTCGGCGCAGCACGGTGTCGACTTCCTGCCGCCCGGTTCGGTCGAGGGCGCTTAACGGTCGCGGGGTGCCGCCGAGAGCTGCGTGTAGCCGGCCACGATGGCATCGAGCTCGCCGGGTTCGACGACGTCGGCCAGCCGCTCGAAGCCGTCGGGCGCGCGGCGCTCCACCTCGTCGATCACGCTCTCCGGCCCGCCGACGCGGTTGCGCCGCACGATCTCGCCGGTCGGCGGCAGCCGCAGGTCCTGGTAGGCGGCCAGGGCCTCGGCGGGGTCGGCGTGCGCTACGAGCTGCTCGCTGAGCACGACGGCGTCGAGCACCGCCTGTCCGGCGCCGTTGGAACCCATCGGGTACATCGGGTGGGCGGCATCGCCGAGCAGCGTCACGCGACCGGACGACCAGCGCGGCAGCGGGTCGCGGTCGCACATCGGGAACTCGAAGCACTCCGCCGTGCTCGTGACGAGTCCGGTGTGGTCGACCTGGTCGACGTGGAACCGGTCGAGGTGCACGCGCAGCTCGGCCGGGTCGCCTGGGTCTGACCAGTCCTGACGCCGCGGCGGCGGGTCGCCGTCCTTCCCGGTGCGGATGCAGACGACCCAGTTGGTTAGCCGGGTCTCGGGGGAGCTGCCGCTCGCGATCGGGTAGATCACGAGCTTCGCCGCGATGCCGCCCGCGATCACCATCGAGCTGCCGGTGCCGAACGTCGGCCAGTCGGTGGCCCCGCGCCACATCATCACGCCGTTCCAGCGCGGCGGGCCCTCGTCGGGGAAGAACGTCGACCGGACGGTCGACGCGATGCCGTCGGCCGCGACCAGCACGTCCCCGCGGGCGGTCGGCTGCGCCGTGCCGGACCGGTCGGTGAACTGTGCCGTGACCCCGTCGGCGTCCTGGTCGAACCCGACCAGCCGGTGCCCGGTGCGAACGGCGTCGGGGCCGAGCCGCTCGCACACGGCGGCGTAGAGCATCCCCTGCAGCTGCCCGCGGTGCACCGAGAACTGCGGCACCGCGAACCCGGCGTCGAGCCCGCACGGCTTGTGCATGATCACCTGGCCGAGCCGGTGGGTGTAGAAGAGCTCGCTGGTCCGCACGGCGATCTCGTCGAGGCGGTCGAGCAGCCCGAGTTCGGCGAGCTCCGTGACGGCGGGCGGCAGCACGTTGATCCCGACGCCCAGCGCGCGGACCTGCTCGCTCTGCTCGTACACCGTGCATTCGATGCCTGCCCGGTGCAGCCGGAGAGCTGTGGCCAACCCACCGATCCCCGCCCCGACGACGATCACCTTCACACTGGTCCCCCTACATCCTCACGAGCATCTTGCCCACGTTGCCACCGCGCAGCACCGCGTTCAGCGCGGCCGGGGCCTGCTCGAGACCCTCGACCACGGTCTCCTCCGCCCGCAGCGACCCGTCGGCGAGCCAGCCGGCGGCCTTCGGGATGTAGTCGGCGAACCGGTGCAGGTTGGACGTGACCAGCATGCCGCGCAGGCTCAGCTCCCGCCACGCCGCGCGGTACATGTTGTCCGGCCCCGGTGCCGGGGCGTCGGCGTTGTACCCGCTGATCGCGCCGACCAGCGCGATCCGGCCGCCCGGCCGGGCCGCGGCGATCGCAGCCTGCAGGTGGTCGCCGCCGACCGAGTCGAGGTAGACGTCGATGCCGTCCGGTGCGACCGCGGCGAGCTGCTCCCCGATGGGGGCCGCGCGGTAGTCGAGCGCGTCGTCGAACCCGAAATCGGTGACGATCTTCTTCGCCTTCTGCGGGCCACCGGCCGAGCCGATCACCCGCGACGCGCCGAGCGCGCGGGCGATCTGCCCGGCCACGCTGCCGACCGCACCCGCCGCCGCCGAGATGAGCACGACGTCGCCGGGCCGCACCGGCGCGATCTCGGTCAGCGCGACGTACGCGGTCAGCCCGGGCACCCCGAGCACACCGAGGTACGCCTGCGGAGGCGCGATCGTCGTGTCCACGACGGTGACGGCGGCGGCGTCGAGCACGGCGTACTCCCGCCAGCCGAGGAAGTGGCTGACGGTCGCGCCCACCGGCACGTCCGGCGAGCGACTCTCCACGACCTCGCCGATCGCGCTGCCCTCCAGGGGTGCCCCGAGCTCGAACGGCGGCATGTAGGAGGGCGCGTCGTCCATGCGGCCGCGCATGTACGGGTCGACGGACATCCAGGTGGTGCGGACGAGCACCTGGCCGTCGCCCGGTGCCGGCACCTCGGTGGTGACGAGCTCGAGGTCGGTCGGGCGCGGCTCGCCGGTGGGGCGGGCGGCGAGGCGGATCTCCTTGCTGGTGACGGACATGTCATGCCTTTCGTGCGGTGGTTGTGCCCGCTCCAACCGGGAGGCGCTGTCGGTTCGCTGTCGGCCCGCTGTCGACCGGCCATCGGTAGCGTGACGGCGTGCGCTTCGGCTTGCTCGGGCCGCTCGCGGCCTGGACGGCGGCGGGCGAGCCGGTGCGCATCCCGGAGGCGAAGGTCAGGGCGCTGCTCGGCGCGCTGCTCGTGCGCCGCGGGACGCTCGTGCCGGCGCTGCGGCTGGTGGACGACCTGTGGGCGGGCGACCTGCCGGCCGACCCGGCCGGCGCGCTGCAGCTGAAGGTGTCGCGGCTGCGGCGTGCGCTCGACGGTGCCGAGCCGGGCGCGCGGGGGCTGGTGGTCTCGGAGGCGTCGGGGTACCGGATCGACGTCTCGACGGACGCCGACGAGTTCCGCGAGGCCGTCGATGGGGCGCGGCTCGCTGCTGACCCTGTGGCGCGTGCCGCCGGGCTCGCCGCGGCGCTGGCGCTCTGGCGTGGCCCTGCGCTGGCCGACCTCGCCGATGCCCGCTTCGCGCACGCCGCCGCCGCGCGGCTGGAGGAGGAGCGGCTCACCGCCGTCGAGGAACTGGCGGGAGCCCGGCTGGAGCTGGGCGAGCACGCCGCTGTGGTCGCGGAGCTGGGCGGGCTGGTGGCGGCGCACCCGCTGCGGCAGCGGTTGCGCGGCGCCCTCATGCTCGCCCTCCACCACTCCGACCGCGACGCGGAGGCGCTCGACACCTTCGCCGAGCTGCGCCGCCGGCTCGCCGACGAGCAGGGCATCGATCCCGGCGGCGAGCTCACCGATCTGCAGGCCGCGATCCTGCGCAACGACCCCGCCCTCGCCCCGCCCGTCCCGCGGGTGCGCGGCAACCTGCCGGCGGCTCCCGACGAGCTGATCGGGCGCGCGGCCGCCGTGGTCGCGGTGCGGGAGGCGGTGGCTGCGAACAGGCTTGTCACGCTGACCGGGCCCGGCGGCGTCGGCAAGACCCGGCTCGCGCTGGAGGCAGCCCGGCAGCTCGGCCGGCTGGGCCCCATGACGGCTGACGGCGTGTGGCTCGTCGAGCTGGGTGCTGTCGGTCGTGATGGGGTGGCCGATGCGGTCGCGGCAGCGTTGGGAGTGCGTCAGCACGTCACACCGGGCGCGCCCCACGAGGAGGCCGGTATCGCCGCGCAACTGGCGGGGGCGGTCACGGCGATGCGGGCGCTGCTGGTGCTGGACAACTGCGAGCACGTCGTCGACGGGGTGGCCGCGCTCGGCGAGCGCCTGCTGGCGGCGGGGCCGCACCTGCGCATCCTCGCCACCAGCCAGGAACCCCTCGCGGTTGCGGGCGAGGCGGTGTGGCCCGTGCCGCCGCTGGACCTCCCCGCCGCCGGGGTCGCGGAACCGTCCGGCGCGGTGCGGCTCTTCGTCGCCAGAGCTCGCGCGGCCGACCCGGATTTCGGGCTGACCGCCGACAACGCGGCCGCCGTCGAGGCCGTCTGCCGCAGGCTCGACGGGATCCCGCTCGCGCTGGAGATGGCGGCGACGCGCGTGCCGGTGCTGGGACCGCACGCGCTGGCCGAGCGGCTCGACGACCGGTTCCGGCTGCTCGCGAGCGGTCACCGCGGGGCGCCGGGGCGCCAGCGCACGTTGCGGGCGGTGATCGAGTGGAGCTGGGAGCTGGCGGCGCCCGCCGAGCAGGCGGTGCTGCGCACGCTCGCCGTGCATCCCGAGGGGTGCACGCTCGACGCCGCAGAAGCTGTGTGCGCAGAAGCCGTGTGCGCGGAAGCCGTGTGCGCAGAAGCCGTGTGCGGGGCGGCGGTGCGCGAAGAAGCCGGCGTGGCCGACCTGCTCGTGCGGCTGGCGCGGCGCTCGCTGGTGGTCGTGGTGCCGGGGACGCCGCCGCGGTACCGCATGCTCGAATCGATCCGGGCCTACGCGCTCGAACAGCTCACGGGTGAGGAGCTGGCCGGCGCGCGGCGACGGCACGCCCGGTACTTCACCGATCTGGCGGCGGTGGCGGCCGAGGAGCTGCGCGGTCCGCGGCAGAGCCACTGGCTGCGGGTGCTCGACGTCGAATCGGCGAACCTGCGGGTGGCGCTGGCGGATCCCGCCGTCGCGCGCGAGCTGGCCGGCAGCCTGACCTGGTACTGGTACCTGCGCGGGCGGCTCAGCGAGGGGCGTCGCGCGCTGGACGCCGTCGAGGGTGAGGTCGCCGCCGCATGGCGGGCCGGGTTCGCGTTCCTCGAACGCGACGGGGACGATCGGCTGGACTTCGAGGTCGCGGACGCGATCGCCGACCCGGGCGAGCGGGCGCGGGCGCAGCTGTTCCTCGGGCTCGCCCACCGCGGGTTCGGGGATGTCGCGACCACGGAGAAGCTCATCGGCGACGCGCTCATCGCCTTCGAGCGGCTGGGTGACCGGTGGGGGATCGCCGCGGCGTTGAGCGTGCGGGCGACGCTCGCGCGGATGCTCGGCGGCATCGTCGCCGCCCGCCGCGACGCCGCCGCGAGCGTCGCGATGTTCCGCGAGCTGGGCGACGGATGGGGCCGGCTGAAGGCAGGCAACACGCTCGCCAACGCCGCCGAGATCGAAGGCGACTACGCGACGGCGGAGCGGCTGCACCGCGAGGGCCTGCGGATCGCGGAGGAGCTGGACCTCCCGGTGGACGTCTCGTTCCAGCTCTCCGGGCTCGGCCGGATCGCGCTGATGAACGGCGACATCGCCGCTGCCGACGGGTTCCACCGGCGGGCCGCCGACGTCGCGCGCGGCCAGTTCGACCGGGTCGTCGAGGAGTACGCGGAGGTCGGGCTGGCGCTGGCGGCGCGCCGCGACGGGCGGCTCGACGAGGCCGAGGCCGTGCTGCGGCGCTGGGTCGACTGGCTGCGGAAGGTGAAGGGCGAGCCGGGGCTCGCGCTCGTGCTCGCCGAGCTGGGGTTCATCGCAGAGCTGCGCGGCGACGCCGAGGCCGCGTTCGCGCTGCACCGCGAGGGCCACGCCGCGGCCACCCGGATCGGCGACCCGCGCGCCGTCGCGCTCGCCCTGGAAGGGCTGGCCGGCGCCCACGCGCTCGTCGGCGACACGGCCGAGGCCGGCACCCTGCTCGCCGAAGCCGCGGCGCTGCGCGGGTCCGTCGCCGCGCCCCTGCCGGCCGGCGAGCGCGCCGACGTCGACCGCATCCGGGCCCGCATCGACCCACGTGACCGTCGACAACGACGTTCTGGTCATTTGTGAGCGCTAACAACAGCCAGAACGTCGTTGTCGACGGGATGATGGGCCCATGATCGAGCGGCGGAAGCTGGGCCGGACGGGGCTCGAGGTCTCGTCTGTGTGCGTCGGGTGCGGGGTGCTCGGCGGGATGCCCGGGATCTTCGGGTACGAAGTGGCGGCCGAGCGCGGCATCGCGACGGTCCGGGCGGCGCTGGACGGGCCGTTCACGTTCCTCGACACGTCGGCCGGCTACTCCGACGGCGAGAGCGAGCGCAGGGTCGGGGCCGCCATCGCCGCGCGCGGCGGCCTTCCCGACGGGTTCGTGCTGGCGACGAAGGTCGACCCCGACCCTGAGACGGGCGACTTCTCCGGCGCACAGGTGCTCCGCTGCGCCGAGCAGAGCATGCAGCGGCTCGGCCTCGACCGGTTCGACCTGCTCTACCTGCACGACCCCGAGAAGATCGGATTCGACGCCGCGATGGCCGACGACGGGCCCGTCGCGGCGCTCGTCCAGCTGCGCGAGCGGGGCGTTGCCGCGCACATCGGCGTCGCGGGCGGCCCGATCGACCTGCTGTTGCGGTTCGTCCGCACCGGGATCTTCGAGGTCGTCCTCACCCACAACCGGTTCACGCTGGTCGACCGGTCGGCGGAGCCGCTCGTCGCGGAGGCGTCGGCCGCTGGGCTCGGAGTGGTCAACGCGGCCCCGTTCGGCGGCGGGATCCTCGCCAAGGGGCCGGCGGCCGTGCCGCGATACGCCTACCGCGACGCCGACCCCGCGCTGCTGGACCGGGTGCACGCCATCGCGGCCGCGTGCGAGCGGCATGGTGTGCCGCTGGGTGCCGCCGCGCTGCAGTTCTCGCTGCGCGAGCCGCGGATCGACGCCACCGTCGTGGGAGTCTCGACACCGGAGCGGCTGGAGCAGACCCACACCTGGGCCACCTTCCCGATTCCGGACGAACTGTGGAACGACCTTGACCTGGCCCCACCGGTTCGTTAGGGAGGGACAACGCCGCGCTCGGGGGGTGCCCGTTGGATCTGGCTCAGATGTACCGGTTCCGGCTCGACTGGATCGCGAGTTTCGTGGCGGTCGCGCAGTACGGCGGTTTCTCCGCCGCTGCTGCTGCGCTGTACCGGTCGCAGCCGAGGGTGAGCATTCACGTGGCCGAGCTGGAACGGGCGCTCGGGGTGCGGCTGTTCAACCGTTCCGTGCACCCGGCCGTGCTCACGCCGGAGGGCCGGGCCGCGATGCCGCACGCCCAGGCGATGCTCAACCACCTGCAGGAGCTGGCCGCGGGCGCGCCCGCCGCCGGCGGGACGCTGCGCGGGGAGATCCGGCTCGCGATCTACCCCAGCGCCTCGGTGTCCCTCGTGCCGGAGCTGCTCGTCCGGCTCGGTGAGGCGCACCCGCACGTGCGGGTGGTGCTCAGGGAGAACGCCACGACGGTGCTGGGGCAGATGCTGCTCAGCGGCGAGGCCGACCTGGCCGTCCGGCCGGTGAACCCCGAGATCGGGAGCGACCGCGTCGCCTACACGGTGCTGTGGCGCGAGCCGCTCGTCGCGGTGGTCGCCGCGGACCACCCGATGGCGAGCGAGCCGTTCGTGCAGCTCGCGGAGCTGGCCGACATGCACCTCGTGACGATCGGGGAGGACGAGGACCCGGTCAGCACCCAGTTCGAGACGACCCTGTCCTTCGACCAGGCCGGCCTCAACCCGCACATCGTGCACCGCACCAACCAGCCGCAGACGCTCGTCGCGCTCGTCAGGAGGGGCCTCGGCGTCGGGGTCACCAACTCGCTCGCCATGACCACGTCCAACCTCGACGGCGTGCGGCTCGTCCCGATCGCCGACCCGCACTGCCACCGCGACGTCGCGCTCTGGTGGCGCACCGACCAGCAGTGCTCACCGGTCACGACGGCGGTGAAGGAGCTCGTGGCGGAACTGCCCGCCCCGCCCCTGGCGGCCGTCGACAACGACGTTCCGGCTGTTTGTGAGCGCTCACAACAGCCATAAGGTCGTTGTCGACGGTGCCGCACCAGTTGCTTTGCCTCACCTAACTCGCAGTAGGCTGCGGATCATGCCGGCGGCCAGCAGACGACCAGGGCGTGCGCTGATGCGTGCCGCGATCGTGCGACGCCGGGGGCCGGTGGCTCTCGCCTCCGCGCTGGCGGCGTTGCACCAGGCGGGGGAGGCGATGGTCCCCGTCCTGATCGGCGTGATCATCGACACCGCCGTGACCACCGGCTCCGTCCCGCAGCTGGTGCTGTGGACCGTGGTGCTCGCCGTCGACTTCGCGGTGCTCTCGTACTCCTACCGGTTCGGCGCGCGGGTCGCGGAACGTTCGGCCGAGCTCACCGCGCACGACCTGCGCATCCGGCTCACCCGGCGGGTGCTCGACCCGCACGGCGGAGCGGCCGCCGGCCGGCTGTCGGGCGAGCTGGTGAACATCGCGACCGGTGACGCCCGGCGGGTCGGCAGCGCGCACATGGCGCTGCCGTTCGGGGTCGCGTCGATCGCCGCGATCGTCGTCTCCGCGGTCGCGCTGCTGCGGATCTCCGTGCCGCTCGGGCTGCTCGTGCTGCTGGGCACCCCGCCGCTGCTCGTCGTGATCCACTTCGTCGGGCGGCCGCTGGAGCGGCGCACCGAGGTCGAGCAGGACCGCGCTGCGCACGCCGCCGGTGTTGCCGCCGACCTGGTCAGCGGCCTCCGCGTGCTGAAGGGCATCGGCGCCGAGGACGCCGCTGAGGCGCGCTACCGCCGCACCAGCCGCAGCTCCCTCGCGGCCACCCTGCGGTCCGCCAACGCGCTCGCGGCACACGACGGCGTCGTGCTCGCCGTCACCGGCCTGTTCATCGCCGTGATCGCGCTGGTCGGCGGCCGGCTGGCGGCCGAGGGGGCGATCAGCATCGGCGGGCTCGTCGCCGCGGTCGGCCTCGCGCTGTTCCTGCTCGGCCCGCTCGGGGCGTTCTCGTGGGTCAACGCCAACCTCGCACAGGCGAGGGCGTCGGCAGCGCGGATCACGGAGGTGCTGGAGGCGCCGCCCGCGGTGACGACGGGCGAAGGCGGGGCTCCCGATCCCGTGCGCGGCGCGGTCCGGCTGCGCGGTGTGACCGCCGGTGAGCTGCAGGGCGTCGATCTCGCCGTCGACGCCGGTGAGACGCTCGGCATCGTTGCGCCCGCCCCCGGCACGGCCACCGCGTTGCTCGCCTGCCTCGCCCGCGAGGTCGACCCCACCGCGGGCACCGTCGAGCTCGACGGCGTCCCGCTCACGTCGTTCGATCCGCAGGCGGCCAGGGCGGCGGTGCTGGTCGCGGCGCACGACGCCGACCTGTTCGCCGGGACGCTGCGCGAGAACGTCGTCGCGGCCGGTGGCCCGCCCGAGGTGCTCGACGGCGCGATCGCGGCGGCCGTCGCCGACGAGGTCGCGGAGGCACTGCCCGCTGGGCTCGACTCGGCGGTGAACGAGCGCGGGCGGTCGCTCTCGGGCGGCCAACGCCAGCGGGTGGCGCTGGCCAGGGCGCTCGCGGCCGACGCACCGGTGCTCGTCCTGCACGACCCGACCACGGCCGTCGACACCGTCACCGAGTCGCGGATCGCCGCCGCGATGCGGGACGTCCGCAACGGGCGCACGACCGTGCTGGTGACCACCAGCCCCGCACTGCTCGCGGCGGCCGACCGGGTCGTGGTGCTCGATGCCGGCGGGGTGCGGGCCAGCGGCACGCACGCCGAGCTCGTCCACACCGATGCCGACTACCGGGCGACGGTGCTGTCATGAGCGATGCTGTCATGAGCGATGCTGCCGTGAGCGACGAGCGGGTGATCCTCCCGGTTGCCACACCCCGTCGGACGTGGGCGGCTGTGCGGGAGCTCCTGGCACCGCACCGCGCGCTGGCCGCGGGCGCGCTGATCGCGCTGGTCGCCGGCACCGCGGTGATGCTCTGCACGGCACCGCTGCTCGGCTGGATCGTCGACATCGCCGTCGCGGGCGGGTCGCCGGACGCCGTCACGCTGCCCGCCGTCCTCATCGGTGCGGTCGCGATCGTCGCCGGGCTGCTGACCAGTGCGAGCGTCGCGCTGGTCGCGCGGCTGGGCGAGACGATGCTGGCGACGCTGCGGGAGCGGTTCGTCGACCGCGCGCTGCACCTGCCGCTCGAGCAGGTCGAGGAGGCCGGTTCCGGCGACCTCACCGCCCGGGTCACCGGGGACGTCTCGGTGATCGCCGAGATCGTCCGCGAGGGCCTGCCCGGGTTGAGCCGCTCCGCGATGTCGATCGTGCTGACGCTGGGCGCGCTGGCCGTGCTCGACTGGCGCTTCTTCGCCGTCGCGCTCCTCGCGGTGCCCATCCAGGCGCAGACGGCCCGCTGGTACGTGCGCACCGCCGTGCCGCTGTACGCGCGGCACCGTACGTCGATCGGCGCACAGCAACAGCAGCTGCTCGACTCGGTCGGCGGCGCGTCGACCGTGCGCGCTTACCGGCTCGGCGAGCAGCACACCGAGCTCGTCACCGCCCGCTCGAACGCCGCCGTCGATCTCGCGCTGCAAGGCATCCGGCTGGTCACCCGGTTCTACGGGCGGCTCAACCTCGCCGAGTTCATCGGGCTCTCCGCGGTGCTCGTGGCCGGGTTCCTGATGGTGCGGGCCGACGCCGTGACGATCGGCGCGGTCACGGCGGCGGCGCTGTACTTCCACAACCTCTTCGGCCCGATCAACGTGACGCTCGGCGCGTTCGACGACACCGTCTCGGCCGCGGCGAGCCTGTCGCGCCTGGTCGGGGTGGCCGACATGGCCGAGTCGGAGCGGAGATCCCCGACCGGCGTACCCGCCGGCAGCAAGCTGGAGGCGTCCGGCATCGGCCACGCGTACGTGCCCGGCCACCCGGTGCTGCGCAGCGTCGACATCGTGCTCGACCACGGTGAGACCGTTGCGCTCGTCGGGGCGAGCGGGGCTGGCAAGTCCACCCTCGCCAAGATCATCGCCGGCATCCACGAACCGGCGGAGGGCACGATCACGCTGGGCGGCACGCCGCTCGACGGGCAGCGCGGCGCGGTCGCGCTGATCACGCAGGAGGTGCACGTCTTCGCGGGTTCGCTCGCCGACGACCTGCGCCTCGCCCGCCCCGACGCCGGCGCGGAGCAGCTGCGGGCGGCGCTGGCGCGGGTCGGGGCGTTGCAATGGGCCGAGGCGTTGCCGGACGGCCTCGACACGGTCGTCGGAGAGGGCGCGCGCCGGTTGACGGTGACGCAGTCGCAGCAGCTGGCGCTGGCGCGCCTGGTGCTCGCCGACCCGCCGGTCGCGATCCTCGACGAGGCCACCGCCGAGGCGGGCAGTGCGGGGGCCCGGACGCTGGAGGCGTCCGCCGGCGCCGCGCTGGCGGGCCGGACCGCGCTCGTCGTCGCGCACCGGCTCACCCAGGCCGCCGCCGCCGACCGGATCGTCCTCCTCGACGCCGGGCGGGTGGTCGAGAGCGGCACCCACGACGACCTCCTCGCGGCCGCCGGCCCGTACGCGCGGCTCTGGGCGGTGTGGACGGACCTGCGCCCCGAACCCGCCCCCGCCGCCGACGGGCCGGCGTAGCCGCGAGCTCGTACCAGTGCGGGCAGGAAAGCCACTTTCCTGCCCTCACAGGGCCTGAAAGTGGCTTTCCTGCCCTCCCGGTGGAGCCGGGAGCGCCACCAACCGACCGGGCGCTTTTCGACCGCGAGGCTTGCCCGCCGCCGTCGGTCTGGCCAGGGTGTGCGCATGCCGTTCGCCCGGGTGGTCGCGCTCCTGTTGGCCGTCGGCGGGCTGGTCTCGGCGGCGCAACCGGCCGCCGCCCAGCAGGTGACCTGCACGGATACCCGTAACGACATGCGCGCGGTGTGGATCTCGGTCGTGTCCAACATCGACTGGCCGAGCCGGGCCGGCATCGGCGTCGCGGAGCAGCAGCAGGAGTACCGCGCGATCCTCGACAACGCGGTGCGGCTGCGCCTCGACACCGTGATCGTCCAGGTGCGGCCGACGGCCGACGCGCTGTGGCCCTCGCGGTTGGAGCCGTGGTCGCGGTGGCTCACCGGCACCCAGGGCCGCGATCCCGGGTACGACCCGCTGGCGTTCCTCGTCGACGAGGCGCACATGCGCGGCATGGACTTCCACGCGTGGTTCAACCCGTTCCGGGTCGACACGAGGGCCGATCCCGCGCTGCTGGTGCCGGAGCATCCGGCCCGCCGGCACCCGGAGTGGACGTTCGCCTACGGCGGGCAGCTGTACTACGACCCCGGCGTTCCCGAGGCCCGCGCCTTCGTGATCGAAGCGATCATGGACGCGGTCACGCGGTACGACATCGACGCCGTGCACCTCGACGACTACTTCTACCCGTACCCGAAGCCGGGGGAGCCGCTCCCCGACGGCCCCACGTTCGAGCGCTACCGCGGCGGCTTCACCGACATCGCGGCCTGGCGGCGGGACAACGTCGACCAGCTCGTGCGCGGTCTCTCCGAGCGGATCGCTGCGACCCGGCCGGAGGTCGACTTCGGGATCAGCCCGTTCGGGATCTGGCGCAACCAGGCCGCCGACCCCCGCGGCTCGGCCACGGGCGGCACCCAGTCGTACGACGCGATCTTCGCCAACAGCTACAAATGGATCAAGAACGACTGGGTCGACTACATCGCGCCGCAGATCTACTGGGAGTCCGGCCACCCGGTCGCGGACTACGGGACGCTCGTGCGCTGGTGGGCGGGTGTGGTCGAGGGCACGGGCGTCGACCTCTACGTCGGCCAGGCCGCCTACAAGATCGGCAGCTCACCCGCCTGGGACGACGCCGAGCTCACCGAGCACGTCGCGCTCAACCGCACGATCCCGCAGGTGAAGGGCGACATCTTCTTCAGCTCACGATCACTCGTCACCAACGCTGCCGCGGCGATGGGGCGGGTCTCCGCCGATCACTACCCGGAGATGGGCTGCACGTCTCCCTGACTGCCCGGTTCGTCCGGGTGGGTGTAAGAGTGGGGGTGGAAGAGCGCGAACGAGGGAGTGCAGATGGTGACGGTCAAGGGCGGACGCGAGCCGGTGGAGTGGAAGTCCGCCGCCGAGTACGAGGACATCCGGTACGAGCACAGCGGCGACGGGATCGCGAAGATCACCATTTGCCGCCCGGAGGTCCGCAACGCCTTCCGCCCGCAGACGATCGTCGAGATCTCCGACGCGCTCACGCTCGCCCGTGAAGACCCGTCGGTCGGTGTGATCGTCCTCACGGGGGAGGGGCCCGACGCGTTCTGCTCCGGTGGCGACCAGCGCGTGCGCGGCGACACCGGCTACCTCTCCGACCCCGCCGACGGCGCGTCCGTCGGCCGGTTCCACGTGACCGACCTGCACGTCCAGATGCGCCGGCTGCCCAAGCCGATCGTCGCGATGGTCGCGGGCTACGCGATCGGCGGCGGGCACGTCCTGCACCTGGTGTGCGACCTGACGATCGCGGCCGACAACGCGCGCTTCGGGCAGGTCGGGCCGAAGGTCGGCTCGTTCGACGGCGGGTTCGGGGCCGGCCTGCTCGCGCAGATGGTCGGGCAGAAGAAGGCCAAGGAGATCTGGTTCCTCTGCGAGCAGTACGACGCGGCCGAGGCGCTGGACATGGGCCTGGTCAACACGGTCGTCCCGCTCGCCGAGCTGGAGACCGAGACGGTGGCCTGGTGCCGTCGGATGCTGTCGCTCTCACCGTTCGCGCTGCGGATGATGAAGGCGAGCTTCCACGCCGCCGAGGACGGCCTGGCCGGCATCCAGCAGCTCGCCCACGACGCCAACCTGCTCTTCTACGCCTCCGACGAGGCCAAGGAGGGTCGCGAGGCCTACAAGGCCAAGCGGTCGCCCGAGTTCGAGCGGTTCCCCAGGCGGCCCTGATCGGGTCCCCCTGACGGGTAGACGGACCGTCCGGTCGGTGATGCGGGGTGTAACCGACCCGCTACCGTTCGGCCTGACATGCCCAGCCAGGTGGGGGATTCGAGTTGGACGCAGGTGCCGTCGTCGCTGGCCGTTACCGGCTGGTGGACCGGGTCGGTGAAGGCGGGATGGGCGTCGTCTGGCGTGCCGTCGACGTGGAGTCGGATGCGCCGGTTGCGGTCAAGCAGGTGCGGTTCGACCGCTGGATGACGCAGTCCGACCGCGAGCACGCGGTCGCCCAGCTGCGCCGGGAGGCCGGCATCGCCGCGGCTGCGAGCGGCCACGCCAACGTCGTCGACGTGCACGGGCTCGTCGAAGACGGCGGCGAGCCGTGGCTGGTCATGGAGTACGTGCCGGGGCGCGACCTGAGTCGGGTCGTGCGCGAGGACACGATGTTGCATCCCGAACGGGCCGCGCGCATCGGCGCGCAGCTCGCCGGGGCGCTCGCGCACCTGCACCGCGCGGGTGTCGTGCACGGCGACGTCACACCGCGCAACGTCCTGCTCTCCGACGACGACCGGGTGACGCTGACCGACTTCGGGATCTCCCGGGTCGAGAGCGAGCAGACGATGAGCACCCGCGGCCGCCCCGCCGGCGTGCCGGCGTTCTTCGCGCCCGAGGTCGCGAGAGGGATGCGGCCGTCGAAGGGGTCCGACGTGTTCGGTGTCGGCGCCGTTCTGCAGCACATGGTGGACGGATCCGGGCCGTGGGGTGAGAGCACGGACGAGCGCGAGCTGTACGAGCGTGCGCTGAACGGCGCGTTCGTCCCGTCGAAGAACGCGGGCCCGCTCGCCCCGGTGCTCAGCAGGCTGCTCACCAGGACACCGAAGACGCGGCCGACGGCTGAGCTGGCCGAGCGGATGCTCGCCGACGTGGCTGTCGGGAAGAAGCCGCCGCGCCGGCGTGGGCCGATCGTGCTGGTCGCCGCGCTCGTTCTCGTCGCGGCGCTCGCCGCGACGGCGATCGTGATCAACATGCGGGCCCCGGTGCAGCTCGGACTCGGCGACCACCACACCGCCGACCCGTGCTCGCTGATCAAGGCGGGGCCGTTCGGCCGTTTCGGCGATCCCGCGTTGGAACCGGCGTACGGCGGGTTCGAGCGTTGCGACGTCGTGCTCGGTGAGGGTCCGCAGCAGATCGTCGTGACCGTGCGGCTCGACGACGGCGGGCCGCCCCCGACCAGCCCGGTCGAGCAGGTCGGCCGGCTCGACGTGCTACGCCTCCCACTCGACGAGGACACGTGTGAACGCGTGGTCCGCCTGCCCGACGGGGCCGAGGTCAACTTCCGGGCTCGCATCGACGAGCTCCCGGCGTCGGTCGACCTGTGTGAGATCGCCGATGTGGCGACCGACGAGGCGCTGCCCGTGCTCGCTGCGGGGGTCGTGCCGAGGCGCGCACACCCGTTCGACGGCGGGTCGCTGGCGAACGTCGACGCATGTTCGCTGCTCACGCCCGCCGACTACGCCTCGGTCCCCGGCCTCGGCGGCGCCGCGGGCGATCCGGGCTTCGGCAACTGGAACTGCGAGTGGTCGGGATCGGGCCGGTCGGTGATCAAGTTCCGGTTCGAGCGTGACAGCCGCCCGGTCGACATCGCGGTGGACGGCCCTCCGACCATCATCGCGGACAGGGCGGCGGCGTTCGTCCAGGCGTCGGACGGGACGGGGTGTGACGGAGGAGTGCAGGGCGGGACGTATCGCGACTCGGGGAACGACACCGTGAACGAGATGGTCAGCATGGAGCTGATCCAGGACGACCCCGTCGCGGATCCCTGCGCCGCGCTGAGGACGATCGCCGAGGCGGCGGCCCGCCGGCTCCCTGCGACTTGATCAGGTCGCACGTCATGCGCCGGCCCGGCCGCGGCCGGCCGCGATCGCGGCGAGGGCGTCGCGCGCGGTGACGGCACCTGGGCGCTCGGCGGGGTCCGTGGCCAGCATCGTGGCCAGTAGGGGGGTCAGCGCCGCACCTCCGGAGCGGACTGCGTCGCGGAGCATCGCGCCGAGCGCGTAGACGTCGGAGGCCGGGCCGGCGGCGGCTCCGGCGCAGACCTCGGGGGAGCGGTAGTCCCGGGTGCCGGTCATCCGCGAGCCCGGGTCGCCGCCGTCCTCGCCGAGGATGTGCGACGCCCCGAAGTCGACGAGCTTGACCTCGCCGTCCTTGTCGACCAGCACGTTGTCGGGTGTCACGTCGCCGTGCACGAGCCCGACCGCGTGCAGCGCGCCGAGCGCGTCGGCGACCTGCGCCGCGACCTGGGCGGCGGCGCGCGGCCCGACGCGATTCCGCATCCACAACGCGGACCACGGCAGCGCGTCGACGTACTGGACCACCAGCCACGGCCCGTCCTCGTCGACGAGGTCGAGCACCCGCAGCAGCCGCGGGTGCTCGACGTGCGATGCCAGGCGCGCCTCTCTCATGAGCCGTTCGGGAGGTTCGGTCCCCGACAACCGCTTGATCGCGACGGTCCGGCCGACCACCTCATCGGTCGCCCGCCAGACCATGCCGAGGTCACCGGCGCCTATCAGCTCGTGCAACAGATACCGCCGCGCCACGATCTGCCCTGATGCCGGGACTCCGTTGGAAAACCTCACGGGTCGTTCATATCGGCCTCGACCGGGAGGGGTCCCGGCCGTTGCGGACACCCTCCCGGGCATGCGGCGGGTCGTGATCTCATGACCAGCACCGGCGGATCGGCAGGATCGGGGCGGACGGGATGACGGTGGACGACGGACCGGACATGGCCGGCGTGGAGCGGCATCCGGCGCGGGACAACCTGGCACAAGGTGCCGCGCCGCTCGCGGCCGGCACGCTGATCGCGCAGTCGATCGGCAGCGGCATCACCGTCAGGTCGCGTGAAGGCCGGACGATCCTCTTCGGCCGGCAGGCCGAGGGCGTGCACGTCTGCGTCGGCGCGGACGACCTCGGGATCAGCCGCCAACACGGCGTGCTGACGTGCAAGAACAACCGCTGGTGGCTGAGCAACGTGGGCCGGCGACCGGTGCGGCTGCCATCGGGGGAGCTCCCGTCCAACGGCGAACCCGTGCCGCTCGCGACCGGCTACACGGCGCTGTTCGTCCTCGGCGCGGAGCAGCGGGTGCACCTGCTCGAGGTGTACATCGCCGGCAACGACGGCGAGCGCCCGCGCGCGCTGCCCGACCACGCGACCGTGCAGCCGGTGAAGTGGAACCTCACGACGGACGAGCACAAGGCGCTCGTCGTCCTCGGCCAGCGCTACTTGCGCAACGAACCGAACCCGCAGCCGCTGCCGTGGCAGCAGGCGACCGACGAGCTCGCGCTGATCGACCCGACGGGCCGCTGGCGGATCAAGCGCCTGCAACACGTCGTGCTCAACCTGCGGCTCAGGATGGCGGAGAAGGTGTCGGGGCTGGTGGCCGCGGAGGTCCCGGCGCCGGTCGGCAACCAGCTCAACGACAACCTCATCCGCGAGCTGGTGCGGACGGGGAGCATCCTGCCGAAGGACCTGGAGATCATCGACGTGGACTAGACGGACGTCTCGGGGGCCGCGACGCACAGCTCAGCCGGCGGGGTAGCTGCGCGAACGGCACCCCTCGGTCGCCCGTCCGCCGGCCAAGTGCGTCCGGGATGGGCCTGGAAAGCCACCTTCCCGGCAACGTGTGCGCCCCGAACCCATCTCACGGGTGGGCGGGCGATGTGGGCGCAGAGACCGAGCTCCCCGGTCCGCCGCAGGCCATCGTGCGCGACGGGCCGGCGCGGAAGGTCAGGAAAGCGACTTTCATGCAACCAGGTTGCATGAAAGTGGCTTTCCTGACCCCGCCCAGGGCGGCGGCGGCCGGGTCGAACGTGCACACCGTGACCGTGCGGTGCACCTGCCGAGCATGCGCGCCGGTGCAACGCACCCCGGCCACCCCGGCTCCTGGTTGCGTCTACCCCCGGGCATGGCCGCGCAGACCACCGCGCAGACCTTGGTGTGTCCTCGCAGATCGCGCACGCTCTGCGAGGACACAGCAAGCTCTGCGAGCTGCAACTCCCGGTCTCGGGGCGGGCACGAATCGGACCAGCTGGAGCCCCGGGAGCGGGACCGGGGTGCGCGCGTTCCTGCCCTCCCCAACCGGCGGGGTACTGACACTCCGCCCACCCGGTTCCCAGGGGCACCGGCTACTCCGGGTCGCGCTGGGCCCAATCACGTCCGCGGCCGATCGCCGCGAGCAGCACGACGGTGCCGATGACGATGGGCAGCAGCCAGAACGAGACGAACTCCAGGTCGGCGCGACCCTCGACGGTTGCGCCCCCGGCCTGCTGGGCGGCCGAGAGCCACTGGGTGAACCACTGGAAGGCCAGGTGGAAGCCCATCGTGGCCCAGAGGCTGCCGGTCACGACCCGCAGCACGCCCAGCACGATGCTGAAGGTGAAGAACAGGAGGTAGCGCTCCCACCCGTCGGCCGCCCCGATGAGCCCACCCCACGCCGTGAACAGCACCGCCTGCCCGATGACGGCCGCCCAGCGCGGGAGCCGGGTGGCGAGGTTGCGGTACAGGTAGCCGCGGAAGATCAGCTCTTCCGGCAGTGCCTCGTACAGGACCACCAGCACCGGCAGCGCGACGATCAGCACCAGCGTCGGGGCGTCGAGCGCACCGATCGTGATGCTGCCCCACCCGGCCAGCGTCGAGACCAGGATCCCCAACGCGGCCGGGACCGCCCAGCACGCCATCCCGAACAGGAGCGGCCGCAGCCGCGGCCCCGCGAGCCCCAGCCCGGCGATCGGTCGCCGGTCGAGGTGTCGGCGGGCGAGCAGGACCAGCGGCACCGCCAGCACGGCAACCAGCACCGCACGCACCGCGTGCCCCAACCGGTCCTCGTAGGCGGGACCGAAGAACGGGTCGAGGCCCTTGATCACCAGCAGCCAGATCGCGACGACCCCGACGAACACGGCGGCGATCCGCCACCCCAACGCCGGCCGCTGGGCCGACGAGACCTCCGTACTCATCCGCCAACGGTAGAAATCAGACGGGGCCACCGTCGTCATCACAAAGACGGATCTTCCCCGGCAGCGGCGAGCACGGCCGGCAGCCGCGTGCGGTCGGTGAGCAGCGCACCCATCGCGTACGACACCAGCTCCCCGACCTCGACGGTCGTCTCCGGGAGTGCGAGCGTGTCGAACACCGCGAGGGTGAGCCGCACGACGGACCGCGGGGTGCCGTCGGCGAACACGCCCGCCCGCTGCCCGGCGGCGACCAGTTCGGACAAATCGTCCTCGAGCCGGCCGTAGCGGCGCAGCACCGCGGCGAACGCCTCGGAGTTGCCCTGCTGCGGGCTGATCAGCAGCGAGCCGATGGAGTGCGGCGAGTCCGCGAGGTGCGTGCCGGCGGCGCGGAGCCACCGGCACATCCGCACGTCGGGCTCGGCCGGGTCGTTCAGCAGCCGCTCGGCCATGTCGGCGAGCGGGTGCACCGCGAGCCGGACGAGCGCGACGAGGATGTCGTCCTTCGAGGCGAAGTGCTTGTACAGGGTGGGCTGCTTGATGCCCACCGCCGCCGCGATGTCACGCGTGGACGTCGCCGCGTACCCGTGCGCCGCGAAGAGGCCGGCCGCCGTCCGCAGGATGTTCTCCGCCGACGGCGACCGGGTTGCGTCATACGAGGTGGGGCGCGGGCTCATGCGCGACAGTATTGCGTCGCTCCAGCCGCCGGATCATGTCCCGTCCCGCCTTGCGGCCGCTCGCGCATGCGCCGCCGGTGTGGGCGTGGCTGATGTAGTCGCCGCAGAAGACGAGGTCGGCGCGCGGCGTGTGCTGCTGCAGCACGAGGAAGTCGGCGACGGCGCGGTGGTAGCCCACGTGGAAGTAGGGGAGCATGTCGTCCCACCACGTCTCGTGGACGTCGATCACCTTGCTGTCGAACCCGTCGAACTCCCTGCGCAACACCGGCCGGTAGAAGTCGTCGACGCCGCCGGGGCCGCCGCCGCGCTCGAGGTACTCGCGCATGCCGCGGGAGTTGGCCTCGATCAACACCATCGCCTTCGCGCGGCCGGTGAGGACCTCCTCCGGCATGGTCGCGATCACCGAGAGCGGCGACTGGTGGGTGCGCGCGTACATTTCCTGCCGCGCCGGCACGGGCTCGGAGAGCTCGTAGAGCACCTTGACCGAGCGGGTGTAGCGGACCTTCTGCAGGAAGGCACGCTCCTCGGCGAGCAGGTCGGGCACGAGACCGGCGACCCGATCGCCCTGCACTGCGACGACGACGCCGTCGAACTCCTCCTCGCCGAGTGTCCCGTCGGCGTTGCGGAACCGCACGAGTCGGCCGGCGCCGGACCGCGGCACCAGCTCGGTCACCGTGGTGGCGGTGCGGACGGTCAGCCGCCTCGCCAGCTCCCGCGTCAGCTCGTGGATGCCGCCGAGGAAGGTTGCGACGCCGAGCCCTTCCCCGAGGTGCTTCGCCCACGACAGGAAGTAGGCCTTGGAGATCTCGTCGGCCGACCACGTCCAGTTCATCTCGAACATCGGGTCGGCGAAGTTGTCGACCAGGTCGGCGCCGACCGTGCGGGTCAGGTACGCCTCCATCGACTCGTCGTCGAACCGCGCCGCGGTGTGCGCGAAGTTGGCGTCGATCTCCTTGCCGGCCTCGTGGATCTCCGCGATGAGCCGGGGCAGGCGCAGCTTCGAGCGCAGGCTCAGCGCGTCGGTGGTGAACAGCTGCTCGATCGACGAGCCCGCGTCGTAGGTGTGCGAGCCGCCGTCGGCACGGTGGATCACACCGCCCTCGATGCCGGGCAGCTCGAGCACGCGGTCGCGCAGCCCGACCTCGTCGATGATCTCGTGCATGTCCGTGTAGAACGCGAAGATCGTCTCGGCACCGGTGGAGCTCTCGAAGTCGCCGCGCGACACGGCGCTCATCCGGCCGCCGGTGAAGTCCTTCGACTCGAGGACGACCACCTCGTGGCCCGCCTTGTCGAGCTCGTACGCGGCGGTCAGCCCGGCAATGCCGGAACCTACTACCGCAACCCTGTTCGCCATCCGCACCCCTCTCGTTCGGCTATCGGCTGATAGCCAACTCAGGCTATCGAATGATAGCCGAGTCTTCAAGGGGACGATCAGAGCAGCCCGTGCGCTCTGGCGTTGGTGATGACCTGCGCCCGGTTGCGGGCGTCCAGCTTGTGCATGACGTTCTGCATGTACGTCTTCACGGTGTTGATCGAGAGCCCCAGCTCGACGCCGATCTCGACGTTCGTGTGGCCGCTCGCGACCAGCCGCAGCACGTCGTACTCGCGTGGGGTGATCGGTGCGGAGGAGCGGTCGGGCGGCGTGGGGCTGAGCCGCCCGGTGCGCACGACCTCGCGCAGCGCGTCGCGCAGCGCCGCCCCGGACGCGTCCTTGACCAGCACGCCGCACGCGCCCGCCGCCAGCGTCGGAGCGACGGTGGCGTGCTCGGGGAAGGCGGTGAACAGCAGCACCTTGGCCTCGGGGACGACCGCGTGCAAGCGGGGAACCAGCTCGGCGGTGCTGACGTCGGGCAGTCGCAGGTCGAGCAGGACGACGTCGGGCCGCAGCTCGGCGCACGCCCGCACCGCGGCACCGCCACCTGCGGCGTACCCGACGACGAGGATGTCGGTGCACATCCGCAGCTGTGTCGTCACGCCGTCGCGGACGACCGGGTGGTCGTCGACGACGAGCACGCGCGTCGAGCGGCTGGTCAGCACGGCAGCCGGGCCCGCCAGGTCGTGCCGCCCGCCGGGTCGGAAGTGAGGTCGAGCGTGCCGCCGAGGCGGGCCAGCGCCTCCGCCGTGCTGGTCAGTCCGAGGCCGCGGGTCTGATCGGTCGGAAGGCCGGCGCCGTCGTCGGTGACCGCGACCGCGAGCCACGCCCGCTCGTCGCGCGCCTGCCTGCTCACCGTGACCACGACGGCGCTCGCGCGGGCGTGCCGCTCGACGTTCAGCAGCGCCTCGCGCACCCCGGCCAGCAGCACCTGACTGCGCGAGCCCGGCAGCGCCGGCGGGTCGTCGTCGAGCACGACGAGCTCGGCGGGCAGCCCGGTGCGGTCGGCGAACGCGGCGCAGTCGGCGCGCAGCGCGACCCCGAGCTCCAACGCCGCCGGTGAGGCGCGCAGCATGCGCAGCGACTCGCGCAGCGCAGACGTGGCGTCCGCGGCCTGTCGCTGCAGGCGTTCCAGCGGCGCACGCAGCTCGGGATCGGCCTGCTCGGCGAGGCTCGCCACCCCCGACCCGATCGCGAAGAGCAACGCACCGACGCTGTCGTGCAGGTCGGCGGCCATCCGCCGGCGCTCCTCGTGCACGGCGACCTCGCGCGACAGTCGGGCCCGCTCGGCCACCGATATCGCGAGGGCGGTGCTCTCCGCGACGGCGGTCGCGTGCTCGACGGCGCGGTCGCCGAATCGGCCGTCGGTGCGCACGCCGAGGGCGGCAACACCGATCACGACCCGCTCGCGGACCAGCGGCACCGCCAGCAGCCGCCGGATGCCCTCGGTGCGGATGTGCCAGTCGAAGTTGTGGGTGATCGCGCCGGAGGCGAAGTAGTCGTCGACCCAGCCCGGCCGTCCGGAGGCGTTGGTACGCCCGGTGAGACCGGTGCCGTCGGGGACGAGCAGGCCTTGCAGGACGTCGGTGCGCCCGCCGTGCAGGTGTGCCAGCACGAGCCGGTCGGGCCCGTCGGGCTCGGCGATCCAGGCGACGTCGGTCGGGTCGGCGGCCAGGGCCGCGAGGCCGGCGCGCAGCGCCGCGGCCCGGTCCAGGGCACCGACGATCTCGGAGTGGACCTGCCGCAGCGCACGCAGCTCTGCCGGCTCCATCCGTCCATCGTGCCCGCCGTGGGTCACCCCTGGAAGCTCTTGATGAGCTCGCGGCGCATCACCTTGCCCGTGGACGTCTTCGGCAGGTCGTCGACGAACCGCACCAGCCGGGGCCGCTTGTAGGCGGCGAGCCGCTCGCCGGCGAACGCGATCAGCTCCTCGGTCGTCGGGTCGGCGCCTGCGACCAGCACGACGTAGGCGCAGGCCAGCTCGCCCTTGACGGGGTCGGGCACCGGCCCGGCGGCCACCATCGCGACGGCCGGGTGCTCGGCGAGCACCCGCTCGATCTCGGCCGGATACACGTTGTAGCCGCCGGTGATGATCATGTCCTTGCGTCGGTCGACGACGAAGACGTGCCCGGTCGCGTCCATCCGCGCGATGTCGCCGGTGTGCAGCCAGCCGTCGGGCTCGATCGTCTCGGCGGTCGCCGCCGGGTTGCCGTGGTAGCCGAGCATGACGATCGGGCCGCGCACCATCAGCTCGCCGGGTTCCCCGGTGGGCGCGGAGCGGGTGACGTCCTCCAGGTCGGCGACCCGCACCTCGATGCCCGGCAACGCGACTCCGATCGAGCCGGGCACCGAAGGGGCGTGCAGCGCGTGCGTCGTGCCGAGGCCCGCGATCTCCGTCATGCCCCAGAGCTCGATCAGCGGCGCGCCGGAGCGGGCCTCCCAGCGCCGGATCGTCGAGGTCGGGATGGTCTGGCCGCCGACGGTGCAGCGGGTGAGCGACGAGAGGTCGGCCGTGGCCAGCGCCGGGTCGGCCAGCATCGTCGCGTACATGGCGGGGACGCCCTCGAAGAGCGTCGCCCGGTGCTCACCGATGAGCCGCAGCGCCTCGGCCGGGGCGAAGCGCTCCATGAGGACGACGGTGCCGCCGGCGATGAACGTCCCGTTGATCACGACGTTGCCGTAGACGTGCGGCGCCGGCAGTGCCGTGACGACGACGTCGCGCTCGTCGCGGCCGTGCATCGTCGCGGTGAGCGCGCAGTTGAGCAGCACGGCCCGGTGGCTCTGCACCGCGCCTTTCGGATGGCCCGTCGTGCCGGACGTGTAGCCGATCGTGCAGGCCGAATCGGCATCGACGGTGCCGGCCGGCGCAGGACCCGTGACCCCGAGGAGGTCCCCGAAGCCGGTGGCACCCTCCGGGACGTCGTCCCCGAACGCGACGACGGTGCGCAACGCGGGCAGGTCGCGGGTCAGCGCCACGACGCCGGCGGCCTGCTCGGCGCTCGTGAACACTGCGGCCGCGTTGCAGTCGCGCAGGACGAACGCCAGCTCCTCGGGCGTCAGCATGACGTTCACCGGGTTCACGACGGCGCCCGCGCGCAGCGCGCCGTGGTAGGCCACGACCCACTCCCACCTGTTCTGCGCGTACAGCGACACCGGCTGCCCCGGCCGGACACCCCGCTGCACGAGCGCGGCGGCGACCCGGGCCGAGAGCGCGTCCAGCTCGGTGAACGTCAGCGAGCGCGCGGCCGTGACCAGCGCCGTCTTGTTGCCGAAGCGCTCGGCCGCGCGGGGCAGGATGTCACCGGGTCCGTCCATGACGGCGATCCAAGCGCGGGCCGCGGGTCGGCGGCACACCCGAAAGGGTGTGCCGTGACGGCGCAACGGGATCGATGGGAGGATTCCCCGCATGACCGCCGCGGGCTGGCCGCACGTTGTCCGGCTCCGATCGAACGACCTGGTGTGCGTGCGCCAGGTACGTCCCGCCGATGCGGACGGCCTCGCCGACGCGTACACGAACCTCGGCGAGCAGTCGCGCTACCGGCGCTTCTTCACACTGCTCCCCGAGCTGCCCGAGTCCGTCCTGCGGGCGGCGACGGAGGTCGACCACGTCGACCACGAGGCCCTCGTCGCGGAGCCGCTGCTGCGTCCGGAGATCGTGGGGGAGTGCCGGTTCGTCCGGTCGGCGGAGCGACCCGACACCGCCGACTTCGCCGTCACCGTCGTCGACGGGTGGCAGGGCAGGGGGCTGGGCTCCGCGCTGCTGGAGCGGCTCAGCGAGCGGGCGCTCGAGCTGGGCGTCGAGTACTTCACGGCCGAGGTGCTCGCCGAGAACCGGACCATGCTCGCGATGCTCGATTCCATCGGCGCCGTGGAGACCGTGTCGCACGGCGGCACGGTCTCGGCGCGGATCGAGATCGCCGACCGCGCCGAACCAGGCGGCCAGCAGCTGCTGGTGCGCCTGCTCGCCGCGGCGGCGAGCGGTCAGGCGATGTGCGTGCCGGCGCCGTTGCGCAAGTTGATGCCGGCGATCCCCGACGACCTCGCGCACCTCGTGCTGCTGCCGGTCTCGGCTGTTCTCGGGGCGCTGACCGCCGGCCGCGGGTAACCCGTCGACAACGACGTTATGGCTGCTTTTCGGGGCCTGGAACGACCAGAACGTCGTTGTCGACGGCCACCGGCGCCTCGTGGATCTTCCCGTGCGGGTCGCGGCAGTGGTCGGCGCCGATCTGCTGGTCGGGGCCGCAGTGGTCCACCTGCAGGGTCGTGTGGGTCAGGTCGTGGCGATCGTGGAGGAGCTGCTCGACGGCCGTCTGCGCGCGGTGGCAGTCGGCCCCGTGCCGGACGATCACGTGTGCCGAGAGGGCGGGCTGGCCGGACGTGATCTCCCAGATGTGCAGGTCGTGCACCTGCGTGACGTCGGGCAGCGCGGCCAGCTCGGAGCCGATGACGTCGGGGTCGAGTCCGGCGGGGGAGGCCTCCAGGAAGATCCGCCCGGAGTCGCGGACCAGACCCCAGCCGGCCTTCGCCATCAACGCGGCGACGATGAGCGCGGCGATCGCGTCGGCGCGGGCGAAGCCGAACCACAGCACCGCGGCGCCGGCGACCGCCGTCGCGATGAACGCGTAGAGATCGTTCAGGACGTGCTGGAACGCACCCTCGACGTTCAGGCTCGCCCGGTTCGCCTTCGAGATGCACCACGTGGCAGCGAGGTTGACCACGATCCCGACCAGCGCCGTGATCAGCACCAGCGCACCCTCGACCTCGGGCGGCTCGATCAGCCGCCGGATGCCCTCGACCACGAAGAACGCGGTCAGCAGGAGCAGCGTGATGCCGTTGACCTGCGCGGAGAGGATCTCGACGCGCTTGAGCCCGAACGTGAAGTGACCGCGCGCGGGGCGTGCCGACAGGCGGATCGCGACGAGCGCCAACGCGATCGCGGCGGCGTCGGTGAGCATGTGCCCGGCGTCGGAGATCAGCGCGAGCGAGCCGGCGATGAAGCCGACGACGACCTCGGCCGCCATGAACGCGAGGATCAGCGCTAGCGCGATCCCCAACCACTTGCGATCGGTGTCGGCGCTGAGGGCGTGCCCGTGCCCATGCCCGTGTCCCTGACCGTGCCCATGTCCCTCACCCACGTATCGGATCGTATGGCGACATGCGCATGTGTGCAATCCAATCGCGGCCCGGGAAACACATCGGGGCCCGGCACGTGGTGTGCCGGGCCCCGATGGACGTGGGGAGCGGGTCAGATCGCCTGAACGCCCGCCGGTGTGAGCTGAGCAGGTACGCGCTGCGTGATGGGAACTTCGACGACCGGACCGATCAGACCTGCCTTGACCAGCCGGTGCGCTGCGGCCTGGTCGCAGCAGAAGCGGCCGTCGATGTAGAGGTCCGGCTCGGCGCCCCATACGAACTCGGCGGTGCCGTTGACCACGGCTCGCAGGATCGCCCGGTCGCGCGCGCTCAGCTGCTGCGCGACCGGCTGGATATCGATCGGTTCGACCTCGACAGTCATGGTCCGACTCCTCGTCCCACCAGGTTCCCGTGCTGTCACCCATGACAGCGCATCCGACGGTAAAGGTGGCGCAGGACACGGTCCAGGAACTTAGGAAAGACCTGAGGTTCACCGTAGGAACCTCTCAGCAACCCCGGAGCCTACGATCGTGATCACCAGGATTCCGTCGATCGACAGGAGCATCGCCGTGAGCACAGCGGAGACCACCGAGCAGCGCCTCGCCCGGCTGGGCATCGAGCTGCCGGAGGCCCCGGTGCCCGTTGCCGCCTTCAAGCCGTTCATCCGCACGGGCTCGACCGTGTACGTGAGCGGTCAGATCGCCACCGACGCCGACGGCAAGCTCGTCTCGACCGGGAAGCTCGGCGCCGAGATCGACGTCGCCGGAGGTCAGGAAGCTGCGCGGGCGTGCGCGCTGAACCTGCTCGCGCAGCTGCGGGCGGCTGCGGGCTCGCTCGACAACGTCGCCCGGATCGTCAAGCTGACGGTGTTCGTCGCGAGCACCCCCGACTTCGCCCAGCAGCCGCAGGTCGCGAACGGGACGTCCGAGCTGCTCGTCGAGGTGTTCGGCGAGGCGGGCGCGCACGCCCGCTCGGCCATCGGGGTGGCGTCGCTGCCGCTGAACACGCCCGTCGAGATCGAGGCGATCGCGGAGCTCACCGCCGACGCGTGACGAACTTCCCCACCGTTTTGCCAACCTGCACGCCGTTCAGGGTGTGCAAGTAGGCAAAACGGTGGGGAAGTTACTCGTCGGGTGGTGGGGTGACCTCGTCGGCGGGGCCGTCGAGGTCGGCGCTGCGCAGCCGGTAGACCTGCAACGTCAACCCGAAGTACTTCTCGGTCTCGCCGACCCACTCCATGCCGCTGCGCTGGACGGTCGCGGCGGCGCGGGTGTTCCCGGGCCGGACGACGGCGAAGATCTCGTCGATCTCCTGCGTGAACGCCCAGTGCGCGATGGCGTGGGTGGCTTCGCTGGCGTACCCCTTGCCCCATTCCTCCGGGTCGACCTGCCAGCCGACCTCGAGGTCCTCGCCGCCGGGCGGCAGCGGTAGCAGGACCGCCCCGCCGACCAGTCGCTTGTCGTCGCGGCGCTCGATCGCCCACCGCCCGTTGGGCGGGCGCATCCGCTCGGCCTCGGCGATCCAGCCCTGCAGCACCAGCCGCATCGCACCGACGTCGTTCACATGATCCATCGCCGGTGAGAGCCACCGCGCGACGTCGACGCTGCCATAGACGCGCAGCGCGTCCTCGGCGTCGTCGATGCGCCACGGTCGCAGCACGAGCCGTTCGGTCGGGATCTCCGGAGCCACCCCCGCATCGTAGGCCGGCAATCACCCCGTGCGCGTGGAAACGATCACCTCACCGGCGATCTCCTGCGCGCGTTTCGGCTCGGCGTCGGCGTGTCGTTCGCGCACCCAGCGCCGTGCCGTCCGCAGCACCCCGCGGGCGGCGCCCTCGCGCAGCTCCGCCGGCAGGGTCTCGATGTCGGTGGTCTTCGCGAGCCCGACGATCCGGCGGGTCATCTTGGCCGCGGCGAAGAGCCACGCCTCCGAGCGCCAGGTGGCCAGCAGGTGCTCGCGCAGGTCGTCGCGGAACATCCGGGGGTCGACCCGACCCTCCCACGCGCCGCGGAAGCCCGCCTCGAACGCCGTCCACGTCTCGCCGCAGAGCCCGAGCGCCCACGCGGCGCGGTCGTCGTCGCCGAGCGCGGTCGCCCGGGCAGCGGCGATGACGTAGTTCGCCCAGAGCGCACCGAGGTCGAACGCGACCGGCCCGTAGAACGCGAACTCCGAGTCGAACGCCTTGGCCGAGTCGGCCACGCCGTTGGTGCTGCGCACCATCACCGAGCCGGTGTGCAGGTCGCCGTGCACGAGCGCCTCGGCGCGGGTCATGAACGCCCACTTCGCCCGACCGATCTCGGCGACCATCTCCTGGTCGGCGGCCAGCTCGGCGGCGTCCCGCTCGTTCGCCGGCAATACGCTGTTGCGCCCGGCGTCGACGTACGGCTCGGTGAAGACGAGGTCCTCGGTGATGAGGCACAGCTCCGGGTTGACGGCGCCGGCGAGCGTGCGGGCACGCTCGCCGGCGTCCATCCCGATCACGGACGTCCCGAACGCCACCGCGGCGACGTAACGTCCCATGGCTGCGGCAACCCCTTCGTGCCGCAGCCCGTCGTTGAGCGCTGTGCGCCACACCGTGTGATCGGAGAGGTCCTCGATGGCCAGCACGAACCGGTCGGGGTCGTAGTCGAGCAGTTCGGGCACCAGCCCCGGCGCGAGCGTGCCGTGCAGCCGCAGCGCCTCGGCCTCGTGCCGCGCGCGGTCCGGCGTGAGCGCCCAGCTCGGCCCGACCAGCCGGACGTACGGCAGCGCCTGCTTCAGGACGAGCCCACGCCCGGCCGCGTCGGCCAGCACGAACACCAGGTTGAGGTTGCCGTCGCCGATCTCGCGCACCGACACCAGCGCGTCGGGGTCTATCCGCCCGGCCAGCGCGGGCCTGCTCCGCAGGTGCTCGGCCGCCGTCTCCGGCGTGAGCAGGGCGTACTCGGTCATCCCGCCTCCCTCAGATGACGGCCGCCGGCGCGTACCGGGACCGGCGCCGGGACATGGTGAACGAGAACAGCAGCGCGAGCAGCAGGACCAGGCCCTTCACGATGTCCTGTGCGTAGTACGGGAATCCCTTGATCGTCAGCCCGGTGATCAGGATCCCGACGAGCACCGCGCCCAGCACCGTGCCCCACGCGTTCGGCTTGCCCAGCCCCAGCACCGACGTGCCGACCAGCGCCACCGCCACCGCGTCGAGCAGCAGCGAGTTGCCCGCGCTGATGTCGCCCTGCCCGATCCGAGAGGCCAGGATCAGCCCGCCGAGCGCGGCGAACACCCCGCACAGGACGTAGGCGAGCGCGCGGTAGCGCCCCACCCGCACGCCGGCCAGGCGCGACGCCTCCGGGTTGGCACCCACCGCGTACATGAGCCGGCCCCAACGGGTCCTCGTGAGGAAGAACCAGGTCGCTACGGCGAGCACGCCGACGATCACCACCGGCACCGGGACGGGGCCGAGGAATGCGCGGTCGATCGCGAGGAAGTCGGGGGTGAACCGCCCACGCGCCAGGCTGCCGTCGCGCAGCGTCATCCCCGACGAGACGGACTGCCCGTCGACGGGCACCAGCTTGAGCCCCATCACGACGAACATCGACGCCAGCGTCGCGAGCAGGTCGGGGATCTTCAGCACCACGATGAGCAGCGCGTTCACCGCCCCGATGAGCGCACCCGCGAGCAGCACGAGCGCGATCGCGACACCGCCGACCTGCGCGTAGATGACCATCGTCATCGCGGAGATCGTGACCGACATGCCGGCCACCGCCCCGACGGAGAGGTCGAGGCCGCCCACCACCATCGTCAGCGTCACGCCGAGCCCGAGGATCGCCACCACCGAGGCGAACTTCAGCATCGAGAACAGCGTGCTCGGCTGTCGGAAGCTCTCCTCGGTGCCCGCGAAGTAGACGAACAGCGCGACCGTGATGGCGATGAAGCCGTACCGGACGGCGACCTCGCGCCAGCCGGCCCTGGCAACCGGATTCCCAGCCGGATTACCCGCCGCGTTCTCGTCGGCCACTCTCAAGCCACCTCCGCCATCGTCGAGACGATCTGGTCGCGGGTCACGGTCGAGGTGTAGGCGTCGAGCCGTGGGCGGCCCTCGACCAGCACGATCACCCGGTCGGCCACCTCGAGGACCTCATCGACGTCGGACGCGAGCACCAGCGCCGCCGAACCGCCTGCGGCCAGCTCGCGCACGCGCCGCGACAGGTCGTGCCGGGCGCCGATGTCGACGCCCCGGAACGGCTCGTCGAGCACCATCACCCGCGGCTGCCCGCGCAACCAACGGCCCACCACGACCTTCTGCTGGTTGCCGCCCGACAGCGCGTCGACGCGCTGTGTCGCCGCCCGCGCGACCACGTCGAACCGCTCGATCACAATGCGCCCGTCGGCGCGTTCCTGCGCGGAGCGCAGCACCCCGCGCGGCGAGACCGCGCGCAGGAACGGCAACGACGCCGTGCGCGCGATCGACCAGCCCGGCAGCATCGCCTGCGCCGCGCGGTCCTCCGGCACCAGGTACACCTCGCGCGCGACGGCCTCCGCGGGGGAGCGGGGACCGTACGACGTCCCGTCGAGCCGCATCGAGCCGACCGCGAACGGCTGCCCGCCGAAGATGCCGTGCGCGAGCTCGCTCTTGCCGGCGCCCAGCAGCCCGATCACGCCGGTCACCTCGCCGGCCCGCAGGTCGAGGTCGAACGCCGGGCTCTCGGTGAACAGCCGCACTCCGCGCAGCTCCAGCACCACCTCGGTGCCGCGGTGCTCGGTGCGCTCGGCGAGCTGCCGCGCGCCGCGGTCGCCGAGCATGTCGTGCATCGCCGCCGGCCAGTCGTACGGCCTGGCCTGCTCGGATCGGACGCTGCCGTCGCGCAGCACCGCGATCCGGTCGGCGAGCCGTTCGATCTCGCCGATCCGGTGCGACACGTAGATGATCGCGACGCCGCCCGCGCGCAGCGCCTCCACCACCGTGAACAGCCGTTCCGCCTCAGCCGCCGAGAGCGCCGACGTCGGCTCGTCCAGCACGAGCAGCCGCGGCTCGCGCGAGAGCGCCCTCGCCAGCAGCACCAGCTGCTGGTCGGCGATCCCCAGCTCGTGAACGTCGCGGCGCAGCACATCGTCCGGCCAGTCGAGGCCGAGCCCCGCCGCGACCGACCTGGCGGCGGGCAGCAGGCTGCGCAGCGACCCGACCAGCGGCAGCTCGCGCTGGGCGATCCGCTCGAACAGCAGGTTCTCCGCCACCGTCAGACCGGGCACCACACCCTCGTCGATGCGCTGGTGCACCGTCTCGATGCCCGCGGCGCGGGCGTCGAGCGGGCCGGCGGCCACCAACGGCCGGCCGTCGATCGTGATCGTGCCCGACTGCAGCGGGTGCACCCCGGACAGCACCTTGATCAGCGTCGACTTGCCCGCACCGTTCGCGCCCATGAGCGCGAGCACCTCGCCGGCGTCGACGTCGAGGCTGACCCCGCGCAGCACGACGTTGTCGCCGAACGAGTGCCGCACGTCCTGGAGCGAAACGGTTGCCATGTCCGTGGTCTCTTAGAAGCTGACCACGGGGATCCAGTCGGCCGTCGAGACCGTGGTCATGTTCAGCTCGGGGATCGCCTTGCGCAGCTCGGCCAGGTTCTTGATCTGCTTCTCCAGCAGGAACTCCTGCGTGACGAGGGTGCCGGGGAACACCACCTCACGCGACGTCAGCGCCTTGGCGAGCTCCAGCGCGGTCGTCCGGACGACAGCGGCGCCGATCGCGTTCGGGTCGGTGGTCGCGGTGGCGACCCACGGGCTGCCGGGCGCGGTCATGATCTCGATGTCCGCCGCGGAGATGTCCACGCCGTAGATCTTGATCTCGCCCTCCCGGCCGTTCTGCCGGACCGCCGAGACCGTGCCCTTCGTGAGCTCGTCGTACGGCGCGAAGATCGCGGAGATGCCCGGCGTCGCCTTCAACGCGGCGTCGACCAGCTGCGCGTTGTCCGTCGCGACCGCGTTGGTGAACTTGCCGACGAAGAAGCGCTGGTCCCAGCCGTTCTCGGCGACCGCCTTCTCCCACACCGCGTGGCGGCGGTCGAGCGGCGCGATGCCCAGCACGTTGACGTACCCGACGGGCTGGCCCTTGCCGACGTCGGTGGCCATCTTGCCGAGGATGAGCCTGGCGAGGTCGGCGTCGTTCTGCGCGGTCTCGACCGCCTTCGGCGCACACGCGCTGATCTCGACGTCGTAGATCACGACCGCGATGCCGGCGTCGAGCGCGTCGTTGATCAGCGGGCACATCGTGTCGGACTGCCCGTGGTCGACGATGATCGCCTTGACGCCCGATCCGATCGCCGTCTGCATGTCCGTCGCCTGCCGGGCGTTGTCGGCCTGCGCGTCGTAGACCTGCATGTCGATCTTCAGGGCGGAGGCCTGCTGGCGTGCGCCGTTCGTCCACTGCTGGAAGTAGTCGCCCGCGCCGCTGTTCTGCACCAGCGCGATCTTGACGGGCTGGCCGGTGTCGAACGGCGCCGGCGCAGGCCCCTTCGCCGCCTGGACGCCTGCGGTCTCGCTGGGGGACGCGCCCGGCGCCGGTTCCGGGCCGAGGTCCTGCGAGCAGGCCGCGAGCAGCAACGTGAGCACGGCGAGGGCGGCGAGTCGGGTTCGGGCGAGCGGTGTCTTCATTGACGGTCCTCTCAGCTCAGCTGGCCAGCATGTCGGGGGTGGACTTGGGCTCGACGACACCGCGTTCGGTGACGACCGCGTCGATCAGGCGGGCCGGGGTGACGTCGAAGGCGGGGTTGAACGCGCGGCTGCCGACCGGGGCGCTGGGCACGCCGGCGAGCGCGAGGACCTCCTCGGCGGCCCGCTCCTCGATCTCGATGCCGCCGCCGTCGGGGGTGGCGAGGTCGACCGTCGACCACGGCGCGGCGACGATGAAGGGCACGCCGGCGTCGGCGCAGGCGAGCGCGAGCCCGACCGAGCCGACCTTGTTCGCGGTGTCACCGTTCGCGGCGATCCGGTCGGCGCCGATCAGGACGGCGTCGACGAGCCCGCGCAGGATCGTGCCCGCCGCGGCGCTGTCGGCCTGCACGACGTGGTCGATCCCGTCGCGATCCAGCTCCCACGCGGTGAGCCGGGAGCCCTGCAGGAGCGGCCGGGTCTCGTCGACGTGCACCATCTCGACCTGGCCGCGGACGTGCAGCTCGCGGACGATGCCGAGCGCGGTGCCCCACGCCGTCGTCGCGAGGAACCCGGTGTTGCAGTGGGTGAGCAGCCGCAACGGTCGACGGGTGGTGTGGGCGAGCAGCCAGTCGGCGCCGTTCGCCGAGAGCTTCCGGTTGGCCGCCTCGTCCTCGGTGAGCACCGCGCGGGCCTCGGCGAGCACGGCGGCGTGCCCGGCGCTGCGGTGGGGGAGGACGCGGTCGACGCCCCAGGCCAGGTTGACCGCCGTGGGGCGGGCGGTGCGCAGGCGATCGATCTCGCGCAGCGTGCGCTCGTCGTCCCAGCCCTCGCGTTCGCCCTGGGCCAGCGCGACGGCCACCCCCAGCGCGCCGACGGCGCCCAGCGCGGGCGCGCCGCGCACGGCGAGCGTCCGGATGGCGTCGACGAGCGCGTCGACCGTCGCGGCGTCGAGGTAGACCTCCTCGGCGGGCAGCCGGGTCTGGTCCAGCAGCCGGACCGCGGGCACCGCCCCGTCGAGCCAGGTGACTGACCTCGCCGTCATGAAGCGCCTCCGGATTGTCAGTCGTCCTACGACTTGCCGAACGTAGGGAAGTTGTAGGACGACTGTCAACCGTTAGGATCGCGGCGTGACGGTCTCGACCCCGCTGGGCGGGCGCACATCGCTGTCGCGTCGGCTCGCCGAGGAGCTGCGCTCGCGGATCATGTCCGGCGAGTTCGCCCCCGGAGCCCGGCTACCCAGCGAGGCCGAGCTGGTGCGGCGCTACCAGGTCTCCCGCGTGACCGTCCGGACGGCGTTGCGGACGCTGGAGGCGCAGGGCCTGGTGGACGTCCGCCACGGCTCCGGCTCGTTCGTCAGCGACTTCGGCGCCGGGATCCGCGCGGGGTTGCAGGAGCTGCGCTCGATCAGCGAGACCATCCGCGAGATGGGCCACGAGCCCGGCATGGAACGGCACTCGGCGATCCGCCGGCCCGCGACCGTGGTGGAGGCCGGCAAGCTCGGAATCGGTGCGGGTGCGGGCGTCTTCGCGGTGGAGCGCATGATCCTCGCCGACGGACAGGCCGTCGCGTTCTCCTACGACGTGATCCCGCTCGCCGGCTTCCCACCCGAGCTGGTCGACCAGCTCGGCACCGGCAGCCTCTTCGCCACCCTCGCCGAAGCCGGCACCATGCCCGCCCGTGCGCTCGCCGAGGTGCACGCCATCAGCGACGAGACGATCGGCTGGGGGCCGCAACGGCCCGACCCCGGCCTCTACGTCCTGCTCGACCAGGTGCACTTCAGCCGCCGCGGGAGCGCGGTGGCGTACTGCCGCACCTACTTCGTCGAGGGCCGGTTCCAGTTCGTGGTGCTGCGGACGAACTGACGACGGCCGGCGGGCGGAAGCCCGGCGGCCGCCGGCGAAGCGCGTCTGGGGGAGGGCAGGAAAGCCACTTTCAGGCCCTCACAGGGCAGGAAAGTGGCTTTCCTGCCCTCCCAGGGCGGGCTGCGGGCGGGGTGGGTGTGCCGGGAAAGTGGCCTTCCTGACGTCGCCCAGGCGGCGGGGACCGTCGTCAGCCCGTGAGCTCCCTCAGGTACGCGAGGTTGTCGATAACGCGCTCCGCTTGCGGCGCGTCGGTGGAGAAGTCCTCCACCGACACCCAGCCGTCGTAGCCGATCTCCTTCAGCGAGTCGAAGAGGAGCTGGTAGTTGCCCACCCCGTGCCGCATGGGTGTCCAGCCCCACTTCCAGTCGGTGTGGTTGCCGGCGTCGGTGGCGGTCGGGATCGCGTTCTTGACGTGCACGTGGGCGAGGTGCTCGCCGAGGATCTCCAGGCTCCACGGGAGGTGCTCGTAGCCCTCGATGAGCATGTTGCCGATGTCGTGGATGACGCCGACGTGCGCGGGGTCGAGGCCCTCCACGAACCGGGCGGCGGCCGACGCGCTGGAGACGAGCGTCTGGTGGTGCAGCTCGATCAGCGCTTTCACCCCGTAGGTGCGGGAGAGGTCGGCGACGGCGGCGTACTCCTTGCGCCGCTGCTCGAACGTCGCGCGGTAGCCCTCGGGGCCGGGCTTGCCGACCTGCACGCGCATCTGCGGCGCGCCGACCGCGGCGGCGCCGCGCATCAGCGACTCGACGGCGTGGAGGTCGTCGCAGCGCGCGTACGCCCCGATCGAGGGCACCGCGAGCCCCGCTGCGTCGGAGATCTCCTTGATCCGCGGCGCGTCCTGCTCGAACGTCGAGGCCGGCCACGTGCACTTGTTCCCGACCCAGAACCCGATGCTGCCGTCGCCTTCCTGCTGGTCGACGACCCGCCACTCGATCCCGTCCCAGCCCTGCGCCGCGAGCGTGGTGGCCGCCTCCTCAGGCGTCCACTCCGGGAGGCTGCAGGTGAAAACGGCGAACTTCATACGCTCAGCTCCTTGATCGTGACGGGCCGGCCGGCTTCGGCCGAGGTGTAGATCGCGCGGATCACGGCGAGCGTGCGTGCCGCCGTCTCCACGGTGACCAGCGGTGGCCTGCCGTGCTCCACCGCGTCCAGGAAGTCCTCGAACTGCTCGGAGTGCGACGTCGTCCGGTCGACGGGCGCCGCGGCCGCGATCCGCTCCTCGGCCTGGTTGCCGCCGCCGGCGACGCCGTGCGCGCGGATCTCGTCGCCGTCGCCGGCGGCGTGGAAGTACGCGAGCTGGTTGTGGTCGATCACGGCCGAGCCGCGGTCGCCGTGCACCTGCACCCGTGTCGTGAGCCCGGGGTACGCGGCCGTCGTGCCGTGCACGATGCCGAGCGCGCCGCTCGCGAACCGCACCGTCGCCACCGCGGTGTCCTCCACGGCGATCCGCTCGTGCGCCAGCAGCCCGGTGTAGGCGAACACCTCGACCGGCTCGCCCAGGAACCAGACCAGCAGGTCGAGCGTGTGGATGCCCTGGTTCATGAGCGCGCCGCCGCCGTCCATCTCGACGGTCCCGCGCCAGTCGCCCGAGTCGTAGTAGGCCTGGCTGCGCCACCACGGCATCAACGCCATCCCGGACGTGACGGTGCCGAAGCTGCCCGCGGTGAGGGCCTCGTGCACGACCCGGCTGGCCAGGTCGTGCCGGTGCTGGCTGATCACCATCGCCGTCCGGTCGCTCCGCCGCTCGGCATCCAGCACGCGCCGGGCGGCGTCGAGGTCGACGTCGAGCGGCTTCTCGATGATCACGTGCTTGCCGGCGTCGAGCACGGCGACGGCGGCGTCGGAGTGCATCCCGCTGGGCGTGCAGATGGTCACGGCGTCGACGTCGTCCCGCGCCAGCACCTCGTCCAACGAGGTGGACGCATCCACGCCGTGCTCGTCGGCGATGGCGCGCGCCCGCTCCTCGACCGCGTCGACGGCGACGACCAGCTCGGCGCGTGGCGCCAACGCCTTGATCGTCCTGGCGTGCACGGCGCCGATGACGCCGCAGCCCAGTACTGCGAACCGCATAGCTGTCCCTCCTACTGCTCGGGCAGGTTCAGGCGTGGGGTGGTGCGCGGAGCCGCGCTGGTGTCGCGCACCCGTAGCTCCATCCGGGCGTAGCGGGGTTCGCTGTCCTGTCCGACCGTCATGAGTCGCTCCAGCATCTCCCCGCCCAGCCGGCCCAGCTCCTCGCGCGGCACGGCGACCGTCGTGAGGTTGGTGTGCGTGACGCGGTCGAGCGAGATGTCGTCGAACCCGATCATCGTCATGTCCCGCGGCACCCGCACGCCCAGCTCGCGCATCCGGGCCAGCGCGCCGAGCGTGATCAGGTCGTTGTAGCCGCAGACGGCGGTGACCTCGGACCGGAGGACATCGCCGATCGCCTCATAGCCGTGCTCGCTGGTCGAGCCGCACGGCACCACGGTGATCTCCAGCCCGAACGCCTTCGCCGTGTCGAAGGCGCGGACGCGCTCGGAGTTCGCCCACGACGCCGCCGGCCCGCTCAGGTAGGCGACCTTCCGGTGCCCGAGCTGTGCGAGGTGCCCGCAGACCATCGTCATCGCGCCGACGAAGTCGACCGAGATCGACGGGATGGTGAGGCCGGGCACGACCCGGTTGACCAGCACGACCGGGTGGTCGCGGGAGGTCAGCTCGGCGATCTCGGTGCGGTCCATGCGTGGCGAGCAGAGCAGGACGCCGTCGCAGCTGCGCATCAGGTCCTCGACGAGCTCGCGCTCGGCGCTCGGGTCCTCGTCGGACTCCATGACCATCATGCGTCGCCCGTGTGTCCGCGCGACCGCGGAGACGCCTTTCAGCACGTCGGGGAAGTACGGGTTGGACAGGTCGGGCACCAGCACGCCGATCGTGCCCCATTCACCGCGGGCGAGCCCCTGGGCTGCGGCGTTGGGTCGGTAGCCGAGCTCGCGGACGGCCGAGTTGACGCGGTCGGCAAGCGCCGGGTCGACCTTGGCGGTGCCGTTGAGCACCCGGGAGACGGTCGCGGGGGAGACCCCGGCCGCCGCGCCGACGTCGGTGATCGTGACGCGCACCGGCCGCTGCGCCCGCGGTGGGCGCACCGTCACCTCCGGCAGGTCCTGCGTCATGCCGGCACGTGCTGCGGGGCGAGCAGGGACCGCAGGTGCGCGAGGTCGCGCGTCACCGCCTCGACCGGGTCGGGGTTGGTGTAGTGCACGTGAAGCGAGAGCGCGCCGGCGTACCCGCGTTCCCGCAGCGTGGCGAGCACATCCGGCCACGGCACGACACCGCCGTCGGTGAACGGCTGCCAGTCGCACGTCCATCCGGCCGGGCCCTCGCGCCACGCCGAGTTCTTCACCCCGATGCAGACGATCCGCTCGCCGAGCAGGTCGAGGTGCAGCGGCCAGCTCTCGCTGCCCTCCTTGGACTGGTTGCCCGGATCGGCGTAGACCCCCGGGCCGTCGGTCCCGTCGGCTCCGTCGAGGTCCGCCAGCAGCCGCAGCGCCAGCGCCGCGGACGGGTGCACGGTGCCGTGGTGCAGCTGCAGCACCGGGCGCACGCCGTGGCGGGCCGCTGTGTCGACGAGCGCCGCGAGGTCGCGCCGCGCGGTGTCGAGGCAGCGCTGGTAGCCGAGCGCGGCGTCGTATCGGAAGAACCCGAGCCGCACGAGGCCAACTCCGGCGTCGGCGCAGGCGCCGAGCACGCGCTCGGCGTCGGCGCCCGGCTCGACCAGGTCGGTCGTGACGATGTCGAGATCCGCGCCGTTCGAGCGCAGCGCGGCGGCGACCTCGCCGATCCGTTCCGGCTGCGCCGGCGTGACGGTGTGCCCGTCGCGGACGACCAGGTCGGCGCCGTCGGCGCCCACCTCGACGACGGCGTCGGCGAGCCGCTCGACGGTCATCGGGCCGAAGGGCTTCGTGAAGGCCAGTACGCGCACGGTCACCTCTGTCGGGGGTGGTACAGCCGAGACATCAGACAAGAAAGCGTTTGCTGGAGGCAGTGTTACACGACCACCAGCGGTACGCACGGTTGTGAAATCGCTTTCAAGAGCCCCTTGTGGGGGACAGGCCTTGGCGTTACGGTCACGTTCCACGTAAGCGCTTTCGTTCCCGAGCTCGGCCCCCACCAGGAGGCTCCATGTACGCACATCGTCGTGCCGTGACGGCGGTCGTGATGCTCCTTCTCACTGCCTTGCTGGCAACGGCCTGCGGCTCCGGTTCCGGGGGCGGTGGCGGTGACGGGAAGGTCACGCTGCGGATCTGGGACTTCTCGATGGAGCAGGTCGACTTCCACAAGAAGGTCGCCGAGAAGTACAACCAGGAGAACCCGAACGTCACCATCGAGTGGCGGGCGATCACGCAGGACGAGTACAAGAAGACGCTCCCGCTGGCGTTCCAGAGCCGCCAGGCGCCGGACATCTTCTACTGGAGCGAGAGCAACATGGCGCGCCAGTCGCTGCTGCTCGAGCAGGGCTGGATCGCGCCGCTGAACGGCGGCGAGCCGCTGCCGCAGGACGTGGTGTCGCGCTGGCCGGCCGGCTCGTTCATCGAGGGCATCAACACCGCCGAGGGCAAGGCCTACAGCTTCCCGTTCACGGAGAACCTGTTCTGGGGCCCCGGCTACATGTTCATGAACAACCAGGTCTTCCAGCAGGCCGGGCTCGACCCCGCCAACCCGCCGAAGACCTGGTCGGAGCTGGAAGCGACGTGCGCCAAGATCGTCGCGGCCACCGAGGCCGAGTGCATCGCGGCGCCGAAGAAGGGCAACCAGTTCCAGCGGCTGTGGCACGCGCTGACCGGCGGCACGATGTCGAACCTGTTCTTCGACTACAAGAACGGCAGGTTCTCCCTCGACGACCCGAAGATGCTGGAGACGTTCGCGTTCGTCCAGAAGCTCGAGAAGTCGGGCTACCTCACGCCGGGTTCGATCGACCAGAACTTCGCACGGCAGCAGTTCGCCGCGAACGGCGCGGCCATCTACATGGACGGCACCTGGATGCCCAGCGTGTGGGCCACCCAGGGGTTCACGTCGGACAAGTACAGCGTCGCGGCGCACCCGAACCCGGATGCCGGCCCGACCGGGGCGCTCGTGCGCGAGCCGTCCCAGAACGTGTACTGGGTGAGCTCGCAGAGCGCCGCACCGGACGCCGCGTGGAAGTTCATGGAGTGGATGACCAGGCCTGACGGGTTCTTCGTGCAGGAGTACTACAAGAACGGGTTCGGCACGCTGGCCTTCGCCGACAGCAAGAAGCTCGTCACCGACCCGGCGCTGAAGAAGATCATGGAGATCGCGGAGACGCCGGGCTTCCGGGCGAACATCCCGCTGCCCATCCTCAAGTGCCCCGACATCGCGAAGTCCAAGGCCTACTCCGAGGCCGCCTCGCAGCGGCCCGACGCTGAGTACGAGGCGATGCTGCAGGCATTGGCGGACAACAGCCCGCTGCAGCCGCTGGCGGCCGGGGTCGTCGCGACCCGGCAGAAGGCCTTCGAGGACAAGCTGGCCGCGGAACAGGCGTCCGGGCTGAAGGTCTCGAAGGACTGCTACACCTTCCCCGACTGGGATTACCGCACCGACTACGGCCTCGACAAGTACACCGGCTGATGGTCGCTCCGATCGATCAGGTCGCCCCCACGACACCCCCGGTCGCGCCGTCCCAGCGGCGCGGCCGGGGTGCCCGACCCCGGATCCGGGCCCGATCAGGACCGAGCGGCGTCGGCGCCTCGGAGAACCGCGAGCGGGCTCGCGGGCTCGACCGGCTGTGGATCGTGCTCTTCCTGGCCCCGTTCTTGCTGCTCTACCTGGGCTTCACCCTCTGGCCGCTGATCGCGACCGTGTACTACTCGTTCTTCGACTGGTCGGGCATGGGACCGATCGACGACTACGTCGGCGGCGAGAACTACGGCAGCGTGCTCACCGACGACCTGTTCTGGCTGGCGGTGGGCAACACGTTGCTGTTCGCCGTGGCCACCACGGTGATCAAGCTGCCGCTCTCGCTGATCGCGGCGATCGTGCTCACCCGCACGTGGCTGCGCGGCAAGCGGATCTTCCGCACGATGTTCTTCGCGCCGCTGATCATTCCGGTCGCGATGGCCGGGCTGATCTTCACGTACCTGCTCAACCCGTCCAACGGCGCGCTCAACTCGATCCTGCGCGACCTCGGGATCGTCGAGCGCTCGTTCGACATCTTCGCCAACCGCTGGTCGGCGATGCTCGCGATCGTGCTGGTCTCGGTCTGGCAGATCTTCGGCCAGTACATGATCTACTGGATGGCCGCGTTGCAGAACGTGCCCGACGAGATCTACGAGGCGGCCGACCTCGACGGCGCCACCGAGTGGCAGAAGCTCACACGCATCACGCTGCCGATGATCCGCCCGGTGGCCGTGGTGATCCTGCTGCTCGCGCTGGTCAACGCGATGCACGTGTTCGGGCTGGTGGTCACGCTCACCGGCGGCGGCCCCGGGACCAGCACATACGTGATGTCGTACTACATCTACCAGGAGGCTTTCGCCACCGTGCCGTTCGACTACGGGTACGCGTCTGCGGCCGCGCTGCTGTTCTCCGTGCTGGCGTTCATCCTGGTCACCGGCCAGGGGTTCTTCGTGCGGCGCGCCCAGCGCGTGCGCGACGAGTACGGCGTCTGATGGCGACGGTGACCAGGCGCGGACGCGCCAACCTCATCGCACTGCCCATCCTGATCGTCGTCGGGGTGATCTGGATCTACCCGTTCCTCTGGACGGTCTCGGCCGCGTTCAAGACGCAGGCGGGGCTCTTCAGCGGCGGCGCCAACCTGATTCCCGACCAGCTCGACTTCAGCAACTTCGAGCGGGCCTGGGTGAACGCGGGCTTCGATCGGTACCTGCTCAACACGGTGATCTACTCGGTCTCCTCGACGCTGATCGAGCTGGTCAAGGCGGCGCTCTGCGGGTACGTGCTGGCCCGCTACGAGTTCCCGGGCCGGGTGCTGCTGCACCGGATGATCGTCGCGACGCTGTTCGTGCCGGTCGCGTCGATCATCATCCCGCAGTTCGTGCTGGTCGAGCAGCTCGGACTGCTCAACACCAGGGCCGGGGTGATCCTCGCGATGTCCGGTTCGGCCGGCGCGCTCTACGTCCTGCTGTTCACCGGGTTCTTCTCGTCGGTGCCGAGCGACCTGTTCGACGCCGCGAAGATGGACGGCGCGGGGTTCCTGCGGACGTTCCGGCTGGTGCTCCCGCTGGCGAAGCCGATCATCGCGGTGGTGGTGATCTTCCAGTTCGTGAGCAACTGGAACGAGTTCAACATCCCGCTGGTCTTCACGCTCGCGCAGCCCGACCTGCAGAACCTCGCGGTCGGCATGCTCTCCTTCAAGGGCGAGCACGCGGTGGACTGGACCGGGTTCGCCGCCGGGATGACGATCTCCTTCGCGCCGATGCTGGTCGTCTTCCTGATCTTCCAGAAGTACTTCGTGAACGGCCTGGCAGGAGCGATCAAGGGATGACTTTCCGGCACGGGACCTTCGCCTACACGTGGGACGTCCTCGGCGACCCCGCCGCGGCCGACCGGATCGCGGAGCTGGGGGTCGACACCGTGACCCTGCAGGCGTCCTACCACTCCGTGCGGGCCACCACGGCGTGGCACCCGCGGCATCGGGTAGTGCACGCGCAGCACGCCGCCGGCTACTTCCGGCTGCGGCCGGAGGCGTGGGCGGGCCGGCAGCTGGTGCCGCCGGCACCGGAGTGGGGCGTCGACGACCCCGACCGGTTCGGCACGGCGGCTGCGGCGCTGGCGGAGGCGGGGCTGCGCGTCGAAGCGTGGATGGTGCTGACGCACTCGTCCGCGCTCGGCACCGCGAACCCGCAGCTCACGGTGCGCAACGCGTTCGGCGAGAGCTACCCCTACGCGCTGTGCCCCGCGCGCGAAGCGGTCCGCGAGTACGCGTCGACGCTGGTCGCGGAGGTCTGCGCGCAGTACGACGTGCCCACGCTGATGCTGGAGGCCTGCGGCTGGCTCGGGTTCGAGCACGGCAGCCACCACGAGAAGACCTCGGGCACGGACCTGTCGGCCTGCGGGCGCGACCTGCTCTCGATCTGCCTGTGCACGGCGTGCTCTGCCGCGCTGGTCGACCGCGGTGTCGACGCCGAGCGGCTCGCCGCGGACGTCCGCGCGCTCGTCGACGGCGAGCAGCAGCGCGGCGTGCCGGCCGGCGCGACGGTGGCCGAGGCGATCGGCGACGAGCGCGCGCAGGCCCTCTACGCGCACCGCACCGGCGTGATCTCCGGGATGGTCCGCGACGCGAGGGCCCTGGCCGGTGAGCGTGAGGTGCTGCTCATGGTCACCGACAACCCGCAGGCCACCGGCCCCGACGTGGGGCTCGACCTGGCCACGTTCGACGAGCAGGTCGACGCGTACGTGCTCAAGTGCTGGGAGACCGCGGGCGCCGCCGACCGGATCGCCGCGACGGCGGCCCGCACGTCCGTGCCGCTGGTGGCGAACGCGACGGTGGTCGGCGACCGTCCCGACGGCACCGCCGAGATGATCGCCGCGGTTGCCGCCGCCGGTGCGGGCCAGGCCCGGTACTACCACGCTGGGCTGGCCTCACCGGCCCGGCTCGGGGCGCTGCGTGCCGCGGTGAAGGAGGTGCGGTAGGTGCTGACCGGCCTCTACTCGATGAAGCCGGAGCGCTTCGACGACGTCTACGGGCCGGTCGAGCGCGCGGCCGTCGAGGCGAAGCTGCGCATCGCGCACCCGGTGGTCCCGGCCGACCGGCTGACGGGCGAGCACCTCGCCGACGTCGACGTGCTCGTCTGCTCCTGGGGTGCGCCACAGCTCACCCCCGAGCTGCTCGCGATCGCACCGAGGCTCGCGCTGGTGCTCTACGGCGCCGGCTCGGTGCGCGGCGTGATGACCGACGAGGCGTACGACCGCGGCGTCCGGATCACGTCGGCGGCCGCGGCCAACGCCGTGCCCGTCGCGGAGTTCGCGCTCAGCCAGATCCTGTTCTCGCTGAAGGACGGGTGGCATTACGTGCTCGCTTCCCGCGGGGCGGGGCGCTCGGCGCTGTCGCGGCGCGAACGCGGCGCGTACGGGGCCGTGGTCGGGCTGTGGGGGCTGTCGTCCACGGGCCGGCTGACGGCGCAGCTGCTCGCCCACCACGACGTGACGGTGCTGGCCAGCGACCCGTACGCGGACCCGGCGGTGGCGAAGGAGCTGGGCGTGACGCTCGTCGAGCTCGACGAGCTGTTCGCGACGTCCGACGTGGTCAGCCTGCACGCGCCGCTGCTGGCGTCGACGCGCGGCACGGTCGACGCGCGGCTGCTGGGCTCGATGAAGCCGGGCGCCACGTTGATCAACACCGCGCGGGGGGCGCTGGTCGACGAGGATGCGCTGGTGGCGACGCTGCGGGCGCGCGAGGACCTGTTCGCGGTGCTCGACGTGACCCACCCGGAGCCGCCGGTGGCCGGCTCGCCACTGTTCACGCTGCCCAATGTCGTCGTGACCCCGCACATCGCCGGCAGCCTCGGCTCCGAGCGCCGCCGTCTCGGCCGGCTCATGGTCGAGGAGCTGGAGCGCTTCTGCGCAGGCGAGCCGTTGCTGCACGAGGTGACCCGTACTGCTCTGGAGAGGACCGCATGAGCGACGCTTGCGAGCGAATCATCGATGCCATGTCAGCGACGAGCGCCGGCGAGGAGCTGACATGAGCTACACGCTGGTGATGTTGCCGCCGCAGCGCGAGGAGATCGCCGACTGGCCGCAGCGGCTGGAGGCCGCGGTGCCCGGTCTGCGGGTGCTGAGCCCCGAGACGCCCGACGAGGCCGTCGAGGCGCTGCGCAAGGCGGACGCCGCGCACGGGACGCTGCCGGCCGAGCTGCTCGCGCAGGCGGAGCAGCTGCGCTGGTTGCAGGCGCCGATGGCCGCGCCGCCGGCGGGGTACTACCACCAGGCGCTGATCGACCACCCCGTGCAGGTCACCAACATGCGTGACACGTACACCGACCACGTCGCGCACCACACGCTGGCGCTGGTGCTGGCGCTGGCGCGCGGGCTGCCGCGGTACGTGCGGGAGCAGGCGGCGAGCAACTGGGCGCCCGACTGGGACCCGGGCGCGGTGCTGCCGCTCGCGGAGGCGTCGGCGCTGGTATACGGGGTGGGCGCGATCGGGTCCGAGGTGGGCAGGCTGCTCGCGGCGTTCGGCACGCACGTCATCGGGGTGGACGCGCGCCACACCGTGCCGCCGGCCGGGTTCGCCGAGCTGCGCAGACCGGAAGCCCTCGACGACGCGATGTCCGAGGTCGACATCGTGATCGTCACGGTGCCGCACACGCCGGTCACCGAGCGCATGTTCGACGCGGAGCGGTTCACGCGCATGCGACCCAGCGGGTACTTCATCAACATCGGGCGCGGCCCGACCGTCCAGCTCGACGCCCTCATCGCGGCGCTCGACGCGGGGCACCTCGCCGGCGCGGCGCTCGACGTCTACGAGACCGAGCCGCTGCCGGCGGAGCACCCGCTGTGGAAGCGGGCGGACGTTCTGCTCACGCCGCACGTCGCCGGCGCGGGGCCGCACGCGGACGAGCGGCGCTTCGAGGTGCTGGTGGAGAACGCGAGGCGGTTCGCCGAAGGTCAGGAGCTGATCAACGTCGTCGACAAGGTGGAGTGGCACTGAGCGGAACTTGGGCAGGAACATCGGCCAGGGGGCGGCTGCTCGTCACCGGATCGGCCGGGCTGGTCGGGCGGCAGCTGCGGCCGCTGCTGGCCCGGCCGGGCCGGGTGCTGCGGCTGCTGGACGTCGCCGAGCAGGAGCCGGGTGTCGGCGTCGAGCTCGTGACCGCCTCCATCACCGACGAGGCGGCGATGGCCGCGGCCTGCGCCGGCGTCGACGCCGTCCTGCACCTGGGCGGGCAGAGCACTGAGGGTCCGTGGGAGCGGGTCGTCGAGCTCAACATCACCGGCACCAGGGTGGTCCTGGACGCCGCGCACGCAGCGGGGGTGCGGCGGGTGGTGCTGGCGTCGAGCCACCACGTCGTGGGGAGCATGACGATCGGTTCGTGCATCCCGGCGGCCGCGCCGCCCTGCCCCGACAGCTTCTACGGGGTGAGCAAGGCCGCGGTGGAGGCGCTCGGGCGGCTCTACCACGAGCGGTTCGGCATGGACGTCGTCTGCGTGCGGTTCGGTTCGGTCAAGCCGGTGCCGGACGACGTGCGCGGCCTGATCACCTGGCAGTCCAGCGCCGACGCCGCGCGGCTGGTGGAGGCGTGCCTGGCCGCGTCCCGTCCGGGGTTCCGGATCGTGTGGGGCGTCTCGGCGAACACCCGCGGGGTGTTCTCGCTGGACGAGGGCAGGGCGCTCGGCTACCACCCGCGCGACGACTCAGAGGCTTACGCCGCGCTGGTGCGCGAAGGGCCGGAGCCGACGCGGGTCGGGGGCGAGTTCCTCACGCGCCCGCTCGGGGCCGACCGTCGACAACGACGAAATGGCTGTTGTTAGCGCTCACAAACAGCCAGAACGTCGTTGTCGACGGGTTCACGTGGGGTAGGCGGCGGTCCGGACGAACGCGACGGCGTCGAGGGGGACCTCGGCGCCGGTGTCGTCGACGAACGCCACGTGCAGCGGGCGGTCGCCCTCGACGCTGCGACGCACGACGGTGGGGCCGCCCTCCCACGGGCAGTGCGCGTCGCCCCACTGCTGGAGCGCGCCCAGCACGACCCGCAGCTCGTTGCCCGCCTCGGTCGGGTGGTAGCTGTGGCGCGCCCGCGATCCGGGCTCCTGGTACGGGCGCTTCTCCAGCACGCCGGCCGCGACGAGGGTGGCGAGGCGGTCGCTGAGCACGTCGGGCGCCACGCCGAGCGCGGCGCGGAAGTCGGCGAACCGGGACGTCCCGGAGAGCGCCTCGCGCAGTATCACGAACGTCCACCGCTCGCCGAGCACGTCGAGCGCCCGCGCGATCGAACAGGTCTGCGGCTTCTGCATGTGACCATCCTAGCTCTGAGTTGTTTTTCCCAACTCAGGAGCGCTAGGTTGGGTTTACCAACTCAGCCTGAGGGAGCGGTTCTCATGGACATCAAGGACTCAGTCGCCGTCGTGACCGGCGCCAACCGCGGCCTCGGCCGGCGGTTCGCCGCGGCGCTGCTCGAACGCGGAGCGGCGAAGGTCTATGCGGCGGCCCGCAACCCCGAGAGCGTCGACCTGCCCGGCGTCGTGCCGTTGAAGCTCGACATCACCGACCCCGCATCGGTCGCGGCCGCCGCGGAGCTCGCGGGAGACGCCACGCTCCTGATCAACAACGCCGGCAGCGGGACCGGCGCGGCCCTGCTCGGCGGCGACCCCGCCGACATCCGACTGGAGATGGAGACGCACTTCTTCGGCACGCTCGAGATGACCAGGAAGTTCGCACCGATCATCGCCGACAACGGCGGTGGCGCCGTGCTCAACGTGCTCTCGGTGCTCTCGTGGGTGCACCCGCCGAACTCCGGCGCGTACAACGCGGCGAAGGCGGCGGCGTGGGCGCTGACCAACGCGCTGCGCGTCGAGCTGATGCCGCTGGGCATCACGACGACCGCGCTGCACGTCGGGTACATGGACACCGATATGGCCCGGCACATCACCGACCCCAAGAGCGACCCGGCCGACATCGCCGCGCTCGCGCTCGACGGCGTGGCCGCCGGCGCCCCGGAGGTCGTCGCCGACGAGGTGAGCCGCCGGGTGCGCAGCGGCCTGTCGGCCGAGCTGGCCGCGCTCTACCCGCAGCTGGTGGCGTAACGCCGACCGGGTGCCGCCCGGAGAGGGGCAGGAAAGCCCACGTTCAGGCCCCGTGAGGGCAGGAAAGTGGCTTTCCTGCCCTCACGGCGGCAGGTGCGGGTCGGCGTGTTGGGCCTAAACCCGTCCGATCCCCGCCAGCGCACCGAAGCGTTCGGGGCGGTCGTCGACGTCGAGCGGCGAGTCGGGCCGCCACAGCGGGATGTGCACGAGCCCGGGCTCGACGAGCTCGGTGCCGGCGAACTGGGCCAGCAGCTCCTCGCGCGAGCGCAGGTGGATGGGGGTGCCGGTGCGGCCGGAGAGCTTCTGCGCCTCGATCACCTCCGGCGGCTGGTCCTCGTGCGTCACGTTGACCAGCGCGATGTAGCTGCCCGCGGGCACGCCGTCGCGCAGTTTGGCCACGATGCCGGCCGGGTCGTCCGAGTCGGGCACGAAGTGCAGCACGCCGAGCAGGAGCACCGCGATCGGGCTTTCGAAGTCGAGCAGGTCGCGCACGGCGGTGTCGGCGAGGATCTCGTCGACGTCGCGGGCGTCGGCGTGCACGACGGCGGTGCGGGCGTCGCCGTCGAGTATCGCTTTGCTGTGGGAGACGGCGATGGGGTCGACGTCGACGTAAACCACCCGGGAGCTGGGGTCGGCCTCCTGCGCCACCTCGTGCACGTTGCCGACGGTCGGGATGCCGGATCCCACGTCGAGGAACTGGGTGACACCCTCGCTGACCAGGAACTGCACGGCCCGTCGGAGGAACGACCGGTTCGCACGCATGGTGTCGCCGACGTTGGGCGTCATGCTCGAGATGGCCTCGGCGAGCTGGCGGTCGATGGCGAAGTTGTGCGCCCCGCCGAGGAAGTAGTCGTACACCCTGGCCGAGCTCGGCCGGTCGAGATCGATGCCGTCAGGTGCCCAGCTCGGCCGCTCCATGGCTCCCCGTTCGTCGTCGAAATGGGTCGATGACCGCGCGCAGCCTACGGCCACGAGGACGCCACGGGAATACTGCGCGTAACCGACCGTAAAGTGCAGCTCATGGGCGTCTCCGAGGTTCGGCCGTGGGAGGCCGGCGGCGACGTCTCGGCGCTCGTGGCCGCGTGGACGGCCGACCTGTCGCGGCCCGCCTACCTGCCGATGTCGGGTGCCCAGCTGCGCTCGTTCCTCACCGCCGCCGCCCGGGTGCTCGCCGCGGCATGTGCTGCCGAGCCGGTCGACGCCGATGCGGCGCGGCAGGTCGGGGCGTCGCTGGTCGACGCCGACCTCGTCGTCCCCGAGGTGCTCCCGGCGACGGTCGGAGCGTTGGGCCGTCATCTCGGCGGGCTCGCGATGTCGGCGGGTGCCGCGCGTCCGCTCGATGCCGCACCGGTGGTCGCGGCCGCCGTCGCCGACGGGTACGTCACGCGGTTGCGCGCCCGGATCCTCGACGAGCAGGAGACGATCCGCCGGGCGGAGGTGCTGGCCCGCCGCCAGATCGAGCTCGACCTGCGCTCCAGCGAGGCCCGCTTCCGCGCGATCTTCGCCAACGCCGCGATCGGCATCGGGATCGCCGACATGACCGGCCGGATCGTCGACGCTAACGTCGCGTTCGCAGCGATGCTCGGCTACACCGTCGAGGAGTTCTGCAAGCTGCGCGTCTCCGACTTTGTCTACCCCGACGACGCCGATGGCATGTGGGAGCTGTACCAGCAGATCATCGAGGGCGACCGGGACAGCGCGCGGGTGGAGAAGCGCTACCGGCACCGCGACGGGCACCTCGTCTGGACCGACCTGACCGCATCGCTGATCCGCGACCCCACCGGCGTGCCGCTGTACACGGTGGCGATGGCCGAGGACATCACCACCCGCCGCAAGCTGCAGGAACGCCTGCGCAGGCAGGCGCTGCACGACCCGCTGACGCAGCTGCCCAACCGCACGCTGTTCCAGGACCGGCTGAACACCGTGTTCGCCCGTCCCGGCGCCCGCGTCGGCGTCTGCTACCTCGACCTCGACCGGTTCAAGGCCGTCAACGACCGGCTCGGCCACGACATCGGCGACCAGCTGCTGGTGGCCGTCGCGGCCCGGCTCGACGCGTGCGTCTCGGCCCGCGGGCACCTCGTCGCGCGGATGGGCGGCGACGAGTTCGTCGTGCTGGTCGAGGACCCGCCGCCGCATGAGCTGGAGCTGCTCGCCCAGACCGTGCTGGAGGCCCTCGCACCACCCGTCGTCGTCGGGGAGCACCGGCTGACGGCGTCGGCGAGCATCGGCGTCGTCGAATGCGCGGTGGACGAGACAACACCCGCGGAGGTGCTGAAGTCTGCCGACGTCACGCTCTACTGGGCGAAGGCGGAAGGCCGCAACCGGTGGGCGCGGTTCGACCCGGAGCGCAACGCCCGCGAGATGACCCGCTACACGCTCTCCGCGACGATGCTGCACGGGCTGGAGCACGACGAGTTCCGGGTGGAGTACCAGCCGATCGTCCGGCTCGACGACGGGCGGGCGGCGGGGGTGGAGGCGCTGGTCCGCTGGGCGCACCCGACGCTCGGCCGGTTGGGGCCCGACTCGTTCATCGGCCTCGCCGAGGAGTCCGGCGCGATCGTCCAGCTCGGGCGGCACGTGCTGGTGGAGGCCTGCGAGCGCGCGGCGGCGTGGAACGACGCCCATCCCCGGGCCGAGCTGTTCACGAGCGTCAACCTCGCCGTCCGGCAGGCGCAGGAGCCCGAGCTGGTCGACGACGTCGCCCGGATCCTGAAGCGCAGCGGCCTGCCGCCGCACCTGCTGCAGCTGGAGCTGACCGAGAGCGCGCTGCTCGGACCGGAGGGGCGGCCGGTGGAGGCGATCACGGCCCTGGCCGAGATGGGCGTGCGGATCGCCGTCGACGACTTCGGCACGGGCTACTCGAACCTCGGCTACCTGCCTCGGCTGCCGCTGCACACGGTGAAGCTCGCCGGCGGGCTCGTCGAGGGCCTGCACAGCCCGACGACCGGCGCCGGGCCCATCGTCGCCGGCATGATCGTCCTGGCGCACGCGCTCGGCCTCGACGTCACGGCGGAGGGTGTCGAGACCTCAGCGCAGGCCGAGCGGCTCCGCGCCGGCGGCTGCGACACCGCCCAGGGCTGGCTCTACGCCCGCTCACTGCCCTGGCGCGATGTCGAGCAGCTCCTCGACGACCCGCTGCCGCACACCTGACTTGCCCACCGTTTTGCCAACCTGCACGGGCTGCGCGGCGTGCAGGTCGGCAAAACGGTGGGCAAGTTCTGGGTCAGGGGGTGGTGCGGGGGGCTAGCAGGACCGGGCAGGGGGCGTGCTGCAGCGCGCTGAGCGCGACCAGGCCGAGCTGCGCCGAGAGCCGGCGTGACGCACCGCCGACGACCAGCAGGTCGGCGTCCAGCTGTTCGTTGACCAGTTCGTGCGGCCGCACCCGCAGCAGCTGCGTCGACGATTCGACGCTGCGTGCGGCGAGGAACGCCTGACCCTCGTCGAGCACGGCGAGACCGCGGTCGACCGCGGCGTCGAGCCCGATGCTGCGCGGCCCGAACGACAGCGGCACGCCGTGCACCAGCAACAGGCTCGCGTCCATCGCCGTCGCGCATGCCGCGGCGTCGACCAGCACGGCCTCGTCGCCCGGCAGGTCACGCACCGCTGCGACCACCTGCTGGCGGCCACCGCGCCGCCACGTGCCACGGCTGATCAGGACAGCGCTGCCGGCGGCACTCATCGCCTCGACGTCGCCGGCCAGGCGCGACCACTCGTCGCCGCCTTCCGGGCCGATCTCCAGCGCCGCACCCGCCGGCGCCGAGCGCTTGATCAGCGCGTATCCGACGTCCGCGCACCAGTCGTGCGCCCACGGCGGGACGGGGGTCTCCATCCTGCCGATCACCACGAGCCGAGAGCTGGTTGCGCTCGTCGTCACCGGTCGCGACGCGAGCGCTGCCCTGCCGGAGGCCATTCGTCCCACCCTTCCCCGCCGATCAGGACGGCAAGACGCAAGCTTTCTCCGCTCTCGCGCTGCGGACAAGGCGTGGATGGGGTAATGAATGGGTAGCGGACGGTGGCCGCCCGGCGTCGTTCGTGACCGACCGCGCACTTCAACACCCGACCGGGCTAATCGTGCTGCGACGGGCAGGTGCCGGGCGGGGATCCGGGTCGCATGCAGAAGGTGCGAGCATGGCGTCCGTGCACGAGCAGCAGCCTGAAGCAGAGATCCTCAACCCGGCCACCGGGGCGGTGTTGCAGCACCTGCCCATGGCCGGTGCCGCGGAGGTCGACGAGGCCGTCCGGCGGGCCCGCGCGGCGCAGCCGGAGTGGGCGAAGATGCCGCTGCGCGAGCGCGCCGGCGTCCTGTTCCGGCTCGCCGCGCTGATCGAGGAGCGCGTCGACGAGCTCGCCCTGCTGGAGACCCGCAACGTCGGCAAGCCGCTCGGCGACGCCCGCGGCGAGGTCGGCATGGCGGCCGAGACGTTCCGCTACTACGCGGGTGCCGTCGACAAGCACTTCGGCGAGTCCATCCCGGTCGACGGCGGCATCGACATCACCTTCCGCGAGCCGCTCGGTGTCGTCGGTGTGATCGTGCCGTGGAACTTCCCCTTCGCGATCACCGCGTGGAACGTCGCGCCGGCGCTCGCCGCCGGCAACGCCGTCGTCGTCAAGCCCTCCGAGCTGACCCCGCTCACCGCTTTGGAGCTGCCCGCGCTCGCGGCGCAGGCCGGGCTGCCCGACGGGGTGCTGCAGGTCGTGGTCGGGACCGGCGCGGTCGCCGGCGCCCGCTTGGTGGAGCACGAGCACCTCGCGAAGATCGCGTTCACCGGCTCGACCGCGGTCGGCAAGGGGATCATGGCGGCCGCGGCGCCGACGCTGAAGCGGCTCACCCTGGAGCTGGGCGGGAAGGCCGCGAACATCGTCTTCGCCGACGCCGACATCCAGGCGGCCGCGACGTCCGCGGTGCCGGCGGCGTACGGGAACTCCGGGCAGGACTGCTGCTCGCGCGCCCGCATCCTCGTCCAGCGCGGGGTGCTGGAGGAGTTCACCGAGGCGTTCACGAAGGCGCTCGGCGACTGGACCGTCGGTGACCCCGAAGACCTCGCCACCGACATGGGCCCGCTGGTCAGCGAGCAGCACCGGGCGCGGGTCGCGGCGTTCCTCGACGACACCCCCGAGCCGATCTACCGCGGGACCGTCCCCGACGGCGACGGATTCTGGTTCCCCCCGACCGTGCTCGCCTTGCCGACACCCGACGCGCGGGTCGCCCGCGAGGAGGTCTTCGGCCCGGTCGTCGCGGTGATCCCGTTCGACGACGAGGCCGACGCGGTCACCATCGCGAACGACTCGCCGTACGGGCTGTCCGGCTCGATCTGGACCGTCGACGGGAGCCGTGCGCTGCGGATGGCCCGCGCCGTGCAGGCCGGGGGGCTCTCGGTGAACTCGAACTCCTCGGTGCGCGTGTCGACGCCGTTCGGCGGGGTCAAGCAGTCGGGCATCGGGCGGGAGCTGGGCATGCATGCCCTCGACGCCTACACCGACGTCAAGAACGTCTTCATCAGCACCACGAGCTGACGAAGTTCCCCACCGTTTTGCCAACTTGCACACCCTGCAGGGCGTGCAGGTTGGCAAAACGGTGGGGAAGTTGGGGTCACTTCTGCTGGCCAGAGGTCGCGGCCGAGTCCGAGTCGGCCCCGGATCCCGACTCGGACCCGGTCGCTGACTCCGGCTGCGACGCCGACTCGGAGCCGGACTGCGGCGACTCCGACTCCGACGACTCAGGCTGGGACTCGGACTCGGGTTCGGCCTTGGTGTCCTCGGTGGTCGTGCTCTGGTCGTTCGAGGTGGTGTCGGTGCGGTCCTGCTGCTGGTCGTCCTCGCGGCTCTTGCCGCCGCCGAGCAGGCCGCCGACGGCGTCGGTCGCGCCGCCGAGCACGTCGGAGACCGGTTCGGTGACGGCGTCGCCGACCTCGTCGAGCGGCACCTCGACGGCCGGCAGCTTGACGTCGGGCAGCGGGAGCTCCGCGGCGCCGAGCTTGACGTCCGGGGTGACCAGCTCGGTCTCGGAGACCGTCACCGCCGGCAGGTCGACGTCGAGCGGCTCCTTCGCCGAGAGCGATATGCCGCCTTCGGAGAGGGCGACGTCGGGCAGGGTCGCCGTCGTGCCGGAGACCTGGGCCGGGCCGACCCGCGCGGGGGAGATACCGACGTCGGGGGTGCCGACCTCCGCGGTCGACGTCGTGACGGCGACCTCCTTCTCGGCGAGCGCCACCGTGACCGTCGGCGCCTTCACCTCGGCCTCCGTGGCCACGACCGACGGCGTGGCGACGGGCCCGAGGACGGGGACGTTCGGGACCGTCACACCCGGCACGACAACGGGCGGCGTGCTGATCGACGGGCCGGGGACGACCACGCCGGGCGGACCTCCGGGCTCTCCAGGACCGGGACCGCCGGGCCCACCCGGCGCACCCGGCGCACCCGACTGTCCCGGTTGACCTGGTTGACCTGGCTGCCCGGGGCCACCGGTGCCGGGCGGGCCCGATCCGGGCGGTGTGGATCCCGGTGGTGTCGTCCCTGGTGTCGATCCGGGAGGTGTTGATCCTGGCGGGGGCGTACCCGGCTGGGCCGCCGGCGGCGGGGTCCCCGGCGTGACGGCGGGCGGGGGCGCGCTCGCGCCGCCGAGAACCGCCGGTGGCGTGAAGAACCCGGCCCCCGCGGCGCCCGACGGCAGGCCGGCCGGGCCGATCGCCGCCGATGCAGCCGCGAAGCCCACCGGCTGCAGCACGACGGTGGCCGGGTCGACGAAGGCGAGCCCGAGCTCCCCGTCGTCCTGCCCGGCCCTGCTCAGGTTCCCCTTCGGTGTGCCGCCGCCGACGATGATCCCGTGCGCGCCCGCCTCGGCGTCGGCGTGCGGGAGGCTCGAATCGTGGATCATCGACGGCCCGAAGACCGCGCCGATCGCGAACAGGGCGCAGGCCGCCGTCGAGGCCTTGCGGACGCTGTGTCGGGGCGGCGGCGGGGCCGGTCGCAGCATGGGCATCAGCGGTGGCAGCGCACGATGCTTGCGGGGCTTCAACCGGCCGGCGGCGGCGTGCGGCCCACGACCTTCCCGGCGCAGGATCGCCGCGACCGACACCGCGACCTCGTTCTCCACGAGCTCGGAGACCTCGGGGGGCAGCTCCGCGCTGCGCGCGAGGAGGATCGCGACCGGGACGGGGTTCGAGGAGCCATGACGGCGGGACGGCGGCGGGTACACGGTCGGACCTTTCCGGCGACGAGCGTCGCAAGAGGGGTGCTGCTCTCGGGGGACACCGATTCCTACGCCCGCGGAAACCCGGCCGCCATAGGCCGTTCGGTATGCGCCGATGCCGTTCCTGACGTTCCTGGAATACCACTCGACGTGCCCGCTCGACCGCTCACCGTCACAAGGGTCCTGCGGTGCGCCGTTGGCCGGCGGTCCACCGCCCGATCGGCCTACGCGTTCGAGTGCAGCGCGTGGTGACGCAGGGCTACCGCGCTGCTACCCCGTGCACGCTCAATCGCCGAGCGGCACGTCGGCCGCGCCATCGGTCCCGTAACCGGTGCTGTCAACGCCCGGACCTGCGGTTGAGGGCGCCGCACCGCCCTCGCGCTCGACCTCTTCCCAGAACGCCACCACCGTGCGCTCGAACCGCAGCCCCAGCTCGAGCGTCGAGGCAGGCGGTGATCCCGGTTCGAGCCCGGCTGTGGTGCGCAGCGCCTCGAACGTGGCGAGCCGTTCGCGGTGCGCCGCGACCTGCTCGGCCGCGAGCCTGCGCACGGCATCGGCCTGATCGTCGTCGTGGAAGAACAGGCGCAGCAGCCCGTCGTCGCGGATCTCGGTGGGTCCGGACGACGGGCTGATGAGCCATTGCCGAAATGCCGCCCGTCCAGCCTTCGTGATCGACAGGAGCCGGCGCCGCCGCCCGGCCTCCTCACGCTGCTCGACGACCAGCCCGTTGCGGACGAGCCGCGCCGCCTCCGCGTAGAGCTGCGAGCGGGGAAAGACCCAGAAGTTGCCGATGCTCTGCCGGATGGTGCTGTCGAGCTTGTAGGGCGTGGACGGGCCGTACCGGTCGAGCAGGCCGAGCACGACGTACGAGCTGGCGGAGAGCGTCGGCATCGGCAACCCCTGGTCTGGACGGTCTGAACCTCGCCGTTGCGGGCGAGCAGCGGTTGCGGGCACCGTCAACGGTACAAGTTGCACCGTTCAATCTGACGTTGGGAGCCGTCCGGTGACCGCCACCGCTGCCCGCAACCCGTACTTCCGCGAGAACTTCCTTCCCGTTAACGACGAGGTCAGCGCCGTCGACCTGCCCGTGACCGGTGAACTGCCGCGTGAGCTTTCCGGCCGGTACCTGCGCATCGGCCCGAATCCGGTCGGCAACGTCGACGCCGCGAGCCACCACTGGTTCATGGGCGAGGGCATGGTGCACGGCGTTCGACTGCGTGATGGCCGCGCCGAGTGGTACCGCAACCGGTTCGTGCGCGGCGACTCCGGCGAGTCGCCCAACACCAATGTCCTCGCTCACGCGGGCCGCATCATGGCGCTCGTCGAGGCCGGCGGGCTGCCGGTGACGATCGCCCCGGATCTGAACAAGATGGCGACGTGGGACTGCGACGGCCTGCTGAAGAGCGGCTACGCGGCCCATCCCAAGATCGACCCGATCACCGGTGAGCTGCACGCGATCACCTACAACGTGCTGTCCCCGTCGCTGCGCTACGTCGTGCTCGACGCGACGGGCGCGGCGAAGCACGTCACCGACATCGCGGCGCCGGGCAGGCCGATGGTGCACGACATGGCGTTGACGCAGAGCCGGGTCGTGGTGCTCGACCTCCCGGTCACGGTCTCCATGGACATGATGAGCAGCTGGGCAGCGGCCGGCAGCGTGGGCTACCCGCCGCTGCCGATGCGGTGGGACGACGCCCACACCTCGCGGATCGGCTTGCTGCCGCGCGGCGCGACGGGCGACGCGGTGCGCTGGTTCGAGGCGCCGCGCTGCTACGTCTTCCACGTCCTCAACGGCTTCGACAACCCCGACGGCTCCGTCACCGTCGACGTCGTCCGCTACGACTCGGTCTTCCGCGACGAGCTGCGCGGCCCGAGCGACTCGCTGCCGGTGCTCGCCCGCTGGACGGTCGACCCCGCCCGCGGCACCGTCACCGAGCAGATCGTCTCCGATCGCAGCGTCGAGTTCCCGCGCGTCGGCCCCGCGCTGGTCGGGCAGCCGCACCGGTACGGATGGTTCGCCGGCGTCGGGGCCGACGGGCTCGTGCTCTCCGACGACGTCGACCGGTCGTCCGACAGCGGGTTCGAGACCGGACCGCTGGTGAAGATCGACACTGCGACGGGCGGGACGGAGCTGCACCACTACGGGCCGGGCCGGGTCACGATGGAGCCCGCGTTCGTCGCGCGGCCGGGTGCCACCGGGGAGGACGACGGATGGATCCTCTCGGTCGTGCACGACGCCACCACCGACCGCGGCGAGCTGGTCGTGCTCGACGCGGGCGACATCACCGCGGCCCCCGTCGCGCGGGTGCACCTTCCACGTCGGGTGCCGTTCGGCTTCCACGGGAACTGGATCAGCGACGACGAGCTCACCTGAGCTTTCGACCCAGAACCGTCGACAACGACGATTCGGCTGTTCCGAGGCCCCGGGAACCGCCATAACGTCGTTGTCGACGGGCGCCCGTTGGGTAAGTCTGGTCCGGTGACCTACCACCGCGAGACCAGAGCCGTCCGGATGCCGGCGCCGGACCACGTCGAGGGCCGCCCGGTCGGGGTGCCGATCTACCAGACCGCCAACTACGCATTCGATGATCCGACGGCGGTCGCGTCGGCCATCGCGGGACCGGGCGGACCGTACTTCTACAGCGGCTACTCGAACCCCACCGTCGGGGTGTTCGAGAAGGCGCTGACCGACCTGGAGGGCGGCGCCGCAGCGCTGGCCACCTCGAGCGGCACGGCCGCGATGAGCGCGGTGCTGCACGCCGTGCTTCGCCCCGGCGACCACGTCGTGGCGCAGAAGGCCCTCTACGGCGGCACCACGGCGGTGATCGGCGACCTCACGCGGAACTGGGGTGTCGAGTCCGACTTCATCACCGCCGACGACGCGGCCGAGCTCGCCGCGGTCCTGCGGCCTACCACGAAGGTGCTGGTGCTGGAGCCGATCGCGAACCCGACGAGCTTCGTGCCCGACATCGCGGGCCTGCTGGCCGCGGCCCGCGCGGCGGGCGTCACCACCGTCGTCGACAACACGTTCGCCACGCCGATGCTCTTCCGCCCGATCGAGCACGGCGCCGACGTCGTCGTGCACTCGGCGACCAAGTACCTCGGTGGCCACCACGACGTCGTCGGTGGGATCGCCGTCTTCGCGGACGCCGATCGCCACCGCGAGGCCTGGCAGCAGGCGCTGCGGTTCGGTTCGATCATGGACCCGTTCTCGGCGTGGCTGGTGGTGCGCGGGCTGAAGACGCTGCCGCTGCGGTTCGAACGCCAGTGCGCGAACGCGCAGTACCTCGCCGAGCGGCTCGCCGGCCACAGCGGGGTCGACGCCGTGCACTACCCCGGGTTGCCCGAGCACCCCAGCCACAAGCGGGCCACCACGCTGATCGGCGGCTACGGCGGCACGCTCGCCGTCGAGGTCGCCGGCGGCCGCGAAGGGGCGCTGCGTTTCATCGGCGGCCTGCGGCTGGTGCTCGACGCCGGCTCGCTCGGGGGCACCGAGACCGTCGCGATGCACCCCGCGACGACGTCGCACCGCAGCATGGACGACGCCGCGCTGGAGGCGGCAGGAATCGGTCAGGGAATGGTCAGAATCGCGTGCGGACTCGAGCATCCAGAGGACCTCTGGGCAGACCTCGCCGCTGCGTTGAATTGATCGTCCACGAATCGATTCCGGGCAAGCTTCCATCTTGTTCGGCAGACTCTGGTCACAGAACGTTGACGGCGCTAGGCTCCGAACGTTCACCGGGCGGTCGACATCGGACCGTCGGCGGACCGGTATAGGGGGCGGGGGATCGTGGAACGTTCTATCGGCGTGGTCCGAATCTGACTCCTGGTGAGTATGCAGTGCCGTCACGTGGTGTGACGGCTCCGGCGGCGTGGGGTCGGGTACGCGAACACGCGTGGTCACGCTGCCGGTTCCATGAGGGAGGGAAATAGCTGTGCCGTATCTGGTAGCCGGGGTGATCCTGGTTGGTCTGCTCGTTGTGCTGGACCTGTTGCTGACCTTCGGCGTGATCCGCCGGCTGCGTGAGCACACCGAGCTGTTGTCGCAGCGGCCGTCGATGCCGGACATCATTGCCGCCCCTGGCACGACGATCAGCTCGTTTGCTGCAACCACTGTGGAAGGTGACGTGATCGCCGACGCCGACCTGGTCGGCGGCACGATGGTCGGGTTCTTCTCGCCCGGCTGCGGCGCGTGCACGGAGCAGATGCCGGCGTTCCTGACGGCGGCGAAGTCGCACCCCGGTGGGCAGGAGCGGGTGCTCGCGGTCGTGACCGGTCGCGATGAGGACAGCGTCGAGCAGGTGCAGACGCTGTCGCCGGTGGCGCGAGTGGTGGTCGTCGAGCACGGACACGACGTCGAGAAGGCGTTCGCCGTCTCGGGCTACCCGGCGTTCGCGTTGATGGGCGACGGCGGCGCGGTCGCGGTCTCCGGTTCGCTGACGACGGTGGCCGCGGCCAGCGCAACCGCGTAGGGCACGCGTGTCGAGATCTACTGTGCAGGGCTCTACCTTGCCCGCCGGGCCGGGGATGGCGCGTTCCGCGCTGGCCGGAGCTCGGATGGCGTTCACGGCGGCGCCGGTGAAGCTGGTCGTCCAGATCGTGCTCTCGGTCGGGACGGCCACGCTTCCGGTGTTGGTGGCGTGGTTGACGAAGCTGGTCGTCGACACGCTGACCGACCGCCCACCCACGATCGAGCCGTTGTTGTGGCTGGCCGGCGGCCTGATGGGGGCCGGTCTGCTGCTGGCCCTGCTGCCGCGGATCGGCGGGTTCCTCGACCTGGAGACCGGCCGGGCGATCGCGATGATGACGCAGGAGCGTCTTTACACCGCGGTCGGTCGGATGCAGGGCATGGCCCGGTTCGAGGACCCGGCGTTCCGCGACCGCTTGCGGATGGCGCAGCAGGGCGGCGGGCAGTCGCCGGGGGAGATGCTCTCGTCGAGCATGTCGATCGCGAGCGGGGTCGTCACCGCGGTCGGGTTCCTCGGATCGCTGCTGATCATCAGCCCGATGATGGCGGGGATCGTGACGGCCGCGGCGGTGCCGGCGTTGATCGCGCAGCTGCGGTTGTCGCGGCGGCGGATGGGCATGATGTGGACGATCGGCCCGGCTGAGCGGCGGGAGTTCTTCTTCGGGATCCTGCTGGCCGATCAGCAGGCGGCGAAGGAGATCCGGCTGTTCGGGGCGGCACGATTCCTGCGCGACAAGATGCTCGCCGCGCGCCGCTCCGCCGACGCCGAGCGGCGCAAGATGGACATCCGCGACCTGCTCACCCAAGGCGGGTTGAGCACCTTGTCGGCTGCGGTGTCCGGTGGCGGGCTGGTGTGGGCGGTGATGCTCGCCTACGCCGGCTCGATCACCGCCGGCGACGTGCTGATGCTGGTCGCCGCGGTGACGGGCGTGCAGGGCGCGCTGTCCACGTTGACGATGGCGGTCTCGGGGCTGCACCACCAGCTGCTGCTCTTCGGGCACTACCTCGCGGTGGTGTGGAGCGAGCCGGACCTGCCGGTGGCCGCGAAGCCGCTGCCGGTGGCGGAGCTGCGCAAGGGCATCGAGCTGCGTGACGTCTGGTTCCGCTACTCCGACGACCAGCCGTGGGTGCTCGCCGGGGTCGACCTGTTCATCCCCGCCGGGCAGGCGGTCGCGCTGGTCGGACGCAACGGCGCCGGCAAGAGCACACTCGTGAAGCTGCTGTGCCGGTTCTACGACCCGACCCGCGGCCAGATCCTCTGGGACGGGGTCGATCTCAAGGAGATGGAGCTCACCGCGCTGCGCGATCGGATCGGGGCGGTGTTCCAGGACTTCATGGAGTACGACCTCACGGTCGCGGAGAACATCGCGATCGGCGACATCGATGCGCTCGAGGACCGGCCGCGGATCGTCGCGGCCGCCGAGCGTGGCGGGATCGCGGAGAAGATCGACACGTTCCCGAGCGGGTACGACTCGATGCTGAGCCGGATCTTCACCAGCGAGGCGGAGCGGGACGACCCCGAGAACGGGGTGTTGCTCAGCGGTGGGCAGTGGCAGCGGCTCGCGCTGGCGCGGGCGTTCCTGCGTGACCGCCGCGACCTGCTGATCCTCGACGAGCCGAGCTCCGGGTTGGACGCGGTCGCCGAGCACGAGGTGCACACGAGCCTGCGCGAGCACCGGCACGGCTGGACGAGCGTGTTGATCTCGCACCGGCTCGGTGCGGTGCGGGCGGCCGACCAGCTGATCGTGCTCTCGGACGGGGTGATCGTCGAGCAGGGCACGCACGACGAGCTGATGGCGAGCGGTGGCACGTACGCCGAGCTGTTCCGGCTGCAGGCCGCCGGCTACCAGGACGATTCCGGCGATGATGCCGGCGACGCTTCCGGTGCCCTGGGCGATCTCGGCGAGCCGGCCGACCCCGGTGTGCTGCTGGAGATCGAGGCAAGGGACATGGGTGTGCTTAAGGTGGAGCGATGAGCGTGGTCGGGATCGGGTGCAGCTGGCTGCTGGCCGCGGTGTTCGCCGTGTCGTCGGTCGGGAAGCTGCGCTCGGGCGCGGCGCTGCGTTCGTTCACGCGCTCGGTGAAGGACATGGACGTGCTGCCCGCAGGCGCGGTCGGCGCCGTGGGTGTTGCCGTGCCGGTGCTCGAAGCCGTCGCCGCCGTGGCACTGGTGGTGCCGGCCACGGCGGTGGCGGGAGCGGTGCTGGCGCTGGGCCTGCTGGCGGCGTTCACGGTCGGCGTGGCCGCGGTGCTGCGGCGCGGGACGGCGGCGTCGTGCCTGTGCTTCGGGGTGACCGAGCGTCCCTTCGGGCCACGTCACCTCGTCCGCAACGGGTTCCTCATCGCGGTCGCGTTGCTCGCCGCCGTGGCGTCGGCCGTGGGCGGCGGAGCGGTCGAGGCCGCTGGGGTGCTGCTCGCCGTCGGGGTGGGCCTGATCGTCGCCGTGCTGATCGTCATGTTCGACGAGCTGGTGGACCTGTTCGGCCCGTCGGCGCCGCGTCCCGTCCGCTGACCAGCACCATGTCCGCATGACGGACGAGCTGTTCCACGAGCTGCTGGCGCTGGACCACTCGCGGCGTCCGCCGTGGGGGCCGTTGCACGGCGTCGTGGTGGCCTGCCACCTCCTGCAGACGGCTCCGGGGCAGGTCAGGTCCGACGATCCGCGGCTCGTGCTGCTGCGCGACTTCGTCGACGGTGGGCTGCAGGCGGTCGCGGAACGGGCAGCGGCGTCGCGGCGAGGCAACTCGCACCGGTCGCGGTCGGCGTGGCCACCGGAGCCGTCGGGCCCGGAGCTGGCCGAGCCGGGCGGGTTCGCCGTCACGATCGCCGACGTCGCGGTCGAGGGGACGTTCCCCGCCGACGGCTACGAGGAGCGGGTGGCGCGCTGGGCGGCGGCGACCCTGGGCGCGTGGACGGGGACGCCCTGACCGAGCCCTGACCCCTGCGTACCGCAGCGGGCGTACGGGATCGCCCTGAGGCGTACGCCCGCGCCGGTAGCGAAGGTGTCCGTGCTCGACGGACGACCGGAGGGGGTCCTGGGCCGGAGTCTTGTCCTCGTTCGCAGGAGAGACAGACACCCAGTCCAGGAGGACGCCGTGCAGACCGTGACCCGCCCCCGCCCGTACCTGACCGAGCAGGCCCGCCCCGTCGCGATCGACGACCGCGTGATCGCCGGCCTGCGCGTCTGGGCGCCGACGTTGATGCGCTGGGCGCTGGGGCTCGTGTTCGTGTGGTTCGGAGTACTGAAGATCGTCAACCTGACGCCGGTGGCCGGGTTGGTCGCCGACACGCTCGCGTTCGTCCCGATCCCGTCGGCGGTGATCCTGCCGGCGCTGGGCGCGTTCGAGGTGGTCGTCGGCATCGCGCTGATGGCAGGCCGGGTCCTCCGTCCGGTGCTGGCCGTGATGGTCGGGCACCTGGCAGGGACGTTCCTGGTGCTGGTGACGCAGTTCAACGTGGCCTTCCAGGACGGCAACCCGCTGCTGCTGACCACCGAGGGCGAGTTCGTGATCAAGAACCTGGTGCTGATCGCGGGAGCCCTGTGCGTGGCCGCGGCGCTGCCGATGCGCCGGCGGGGCTGATGGGCGCCCTGCCGGGAGGCGGGGGCGTGCGTACCGAAGTTCCCCACCGTTTTGGGCACATGCGCGCTGAAATGGCGCGCATCCACCCAAAACGGTGGGGAAGTCGGCGGTTGGGGCGCGGATCTTTGCACCCACCTCGCCCGTGATGGGCCCCTACAGCCACCCGCTCCGCCGGAACACGCGGTAGAGCACGACGCACAGCGCGACCATCACCACCATCACGACCGGGAAGCCGAAGGGCGAGTGCAGGCCGGGGATCGCGTCGAAGTTCATGCCGTAGATCCCGGCGACCATGGTCGGGACGGCGATGATCGCGACCCACGCGGAGATCTTGCGCATGTCCGCGTTCTGCCGGGTGGCGATGTGGGTCTGCTCCAGCGCCAGCCGGGCCTGCTGCATCGCGACCTGCGCGCTGTTCGCGTCGAGCATGCTGCTGAGCAGCGAGCTGACGCGCTCGACGTCCTCGGCGACCCTGACCAGCCGGTCCTCGACACCGCCGTAGTAGGTGCGGACGCTCTGCGGCACCATCGGGAACCGGCCGGCGGCGAGGTGCATCATCAGGCTGGTCAGCGGCGCGCTCGCCCGCTGGAATTCCAGCACCTCGCGCTTGAGCCGGTAGATCCGCTCAGCGTGCTCGGCGACCTCGGGGGAGAAGACGGCCTGCTCGACCTCGCGCAGCGAGTCGTCGAGACCTCCGAGGACGGGGATGTAGTCGTCGATGATCCGGTCGACGGCCGCGTAGACCACAGTGCAGGGCCCGTTGCACAGCAGTTCGGGCTTGGCTTCGAGGTCCTTGCGGGTGCTGGCGAGCTCGCTCGACGCGCCGTAGCGCAAGGTGATCACGAACGTGGGGCCGGCGACGACCACGATCCGCCCGAGCTCGACCCGCTCGTCCTCCGGGACGTAGAGAGCGGTCTTGAACACCGCGTAGAGGACCTCGCCGTCGACCGCCACCTCCGGCCGGTTGCGATAGCGGATCGCTTCGGCGAACGCCTCGGGGTCGAGCCCGAACTCCGCTCGCACCGCGGCCACCTCGTCGGCGGAGGGGTCGTGCAGCCCCACCCAGACGAACGTGTCGTCCTCGACGCAGACCGCAGCGGCCCGGTCGAGGTCGAGCGTGCCCTCGACACGCCGACCTGCCCGGTACGCGGCGCAGTCGGTGATCACGCCTTCAGCGTAGCTGCGACCTCAGCACTCGACGACGTTCAGCGCGAGACCCCCGCGCGCGGTCTCCTTGTACTTGTCCTTCATGTCCGCGCCGGTCTCGCGCATCGTCTTGATCGCCTTGTCGAGGGTGACGTGGTGCCGCCCGTCGCCGCGCACGGCCATGCGCGCCGCGGCGATCGCCTTGATCGAGCCGATCGCGTTGCGTTCGATGCACGGGATCTGGACGAGCCCGCCCACCGGGTCGCAGGTGAGGCCGAGGTTGTGCTCGATGCCGATCTCCGCGGCGTTCTCCACCTGCTCGGGCGTGCCGCCCAGCACCTCGGCGAGCCCGCCGGCCGCCATCGAGCACGCCGAGCCGACCTCGCCCTGGCAGCCGACCTCCGCCCCGGAGATGGAGGCGTTCTCCTTGAACAGGAGCCCGATCGCGCCCGCGGTCAGCAGGAACTGCACCACGCCGTCGTCGCTGAACGACCGCACGAACTGCCGGTAGTAGTGCAGGACCGCGGGGATGATCCCGGCTGCGCCGTTGGTGGGCGCGGTGACGACGCGCCCGCCGCCGGCGTTCTCCTCGTTGACGGCCAGCGCGTACATCGTGACCCACTCCATCGCGCGCAGCGGGTCGTCCTCGTCGCCGCCGGATTCGAGCTTCTCGCGCAGCGTCGCTGCCCGCCTGCGCACCTTCAGGCCGCCCGGCAGCACGCCGGGGGTGTGCGCGCCGCGCTCGACGCACTCCTGCATGACCGCCCAGATGTGCAGCAGGCCCTCGCGGACCTCCGCCTCCGTGCGCCACGCCAGCTCGTTGGCCAGCATCAGCTCGCTGATGCTCCGGCCGGTGTCGGTCGTCAGCTTCAGCAGCTCGTCGCCGGTCGAGAACGGGTACGGCACCGGGGTCGGGTCGGCGACGAGCACCGGGTTGCCCGCGGCGTCCTCGTCGACGACGAACCCGCCGCCCACCGAGTAGAACTCCCTGGCGAAGAGCACCTCGCCGGCAGCGTCGAGCGCCCGGAACAGCATCCCGTTGGTGTGGAACGGCAGCCGCTTGCGCCGGTGCAGCACGACGTCGTCGTCGACCGCGAACGGCACCTCGTGGGTGCCGCCCAGCCGCAACCGTCCCGTCGCGCGCACGGTGTCGACCCGCTCCTGCGCGCCGGCGGGGTCGACGAGGTCGGGCTGCTCACCCTCCAGCCCGAGCACCACCGCCTTGACGCTGCCGTGCCCGTGACCCGTCGCCCCGAGCGAGCCGAACAGCTCCACCCGGACGCCCGCGACGCGGTCGAGGAACCGGTCGTCGCGCAGCCGCTCGACGAACAGGTACGCCGCGCGCATAGGGCCGACCGTGTGCGAGCTGGACGGCCCGATCCCGACCTTGAACAGGTCGAACACGCTGATGGTCACGAGTGCTCCTGCGCGGCGTCGAGCAGCCAGCTCGCCAGGTACCGCGCGAACGTCGAGCGGACGAGCAGGCGGTAGTCGCTCGCGGAGTCGTCCAGCGCGAGCAGCACGATCCCTGCCATCCCCACCGTGGTCTGCGCCGCGGAACCGGTCGCGAACACGCTCGGGTGCAGGTCGACGGCGCAGCCCGAGGCGAGCACGTCGGCGGCGTGCGCACCGCGCAGCCGCAGCGTGGTGCGCTGCGCCGAGACGTCGACGACGGCGCCGTCCGCCCCCACCGCCTCCCGCAGGCCGGCCTCCAGCGCCTCCGGGCTGGCGAACGGGCTCGTCACCAGCCACTCGTCCGGTCCCAGCCAGATCACGGTGGCCGTGTCGCCCTGCACCCAGGTGTTCGGCGCCTCGGGCAGGGCGACGCCCAGGTACGCCGCGACGTCGGCACCGGCCGGCCCGGCGGGATCGAGACGCAGGTCGACCTGCGCGACGAACTGCTCCGTGAGCACCTGCACCGAGTCGGGCAGCGTCGCGAACAGCCCGCCCCACTGGTGCAAGGGTCCGATGCGGGCGAGGTCAGCCGTCACGGCGGGCTCCTTCGGGGTCGACGAGCACGGGGCCGGTGACCTCGACGGGCACCAGCTCACCGCCGATCGGCACGTGCAGGGTCGAGCCGATCCGCGCCCGCCCGGCCTTGACCAGCGCGAGCGCGAACGGCCGACCCAGCTCGGCGCTGCGGTAGCTCGACGTGACGTGTCCGAGCATCGGCACCGGCGGCTCGGGCAGCGTGGCGTGCTCGACGATCTGCGAGCCCTCCGGCAGCAGCGTCGTGCCGTCGACGGGCAGCAGCCCGACCAGCTGCTTGCGGTCGGGGTTGTGGTTCTCGGCGCGGTCGAACGAGCGCTTCCCGACGAAGTCGGGCTTCTTCTTCGACACCGCCCACGCCATGCCGAGGTCGTGCGGGGTGACGGTGCCGTCGGTGTCCTGCCCGATGATCGGGTAGCCCTTCTCGGCGCGCAGCACGTGCATCGTCTCGGTGCCGTACGGGGTGATCCCGTGCGGGCGGCCGGCCTCGATCAGCAGGTCCCACACCGCTTGCGCGCGCCACGAGTCGACGTTCACCTCGAACGCGAGCTCGCCGGAGAAGCTGATCCGCGCGACCCTGACCGGCACGTCCGCGATCCGGACGTCGCGCCAGGTCATGAACGGGAACCCGGCCGCGGAGACGTCCAGGTCGGGCAGCACCGCGGCGATCACGTCGCGCGAGCGCGGCCCGACGACCGGGAACGTCGCCCAGTGGTCGGTCACCGACGTGAGGTGCACCCGCAGCTCCGGCCACTCCGTCTGCAGCCACTCCTCCATCCAGTCGAGTATCCGCGCGGCGCCGCCGGTCGTGGTGATCACCAGGAAACGGTCGTCGGCGAGGCGCAGCACCGTGCCGTCGTCGATCACCATGCCGTCGACGCCGCACATCACGCCGTAGCGCACGGAACCGACCTTGAGGCTGCTCATGAGGTTCGTGTAGATCCGGTCGAGCAGCACCGCGGCGTCGGGCCCCTGCACGTCGATCTTGCCGAGGGTCGAGCCGTCGATGATCCCGACACCGGTGCGGGTGGCCGCGCACTCGCGCAGCACGGCGGCTTCCATGTCCTCGCCGGGATGCGGGTAGAAGCGCGGCCGCTTCCACTGCCCGACGTCCTCGAACACCGCGCCTTGCGCGACGTGCCAGTCGTGCAGTGCGGTGAACCGCTCTGGGTCGAACAGCGCGCCCCGGTCGCGCCCGGCCAGCGCGGCGAACGCGACGGGCGTGTACGGCGCGCGGAACGTCGTCGTGCCCAGCTGCGCCACCGGGACGCCCAGCAGCTCCGCCGTGATGCCCGAGGCGATCACCCCGGACGTCTTGCCCTGGTCGTGCGCGGTGCCGATCGTCGTGTACCGCTTGACGTGCTCCACCGAGCGCATGCCGGCGCCGACCGCGCGCGCGATGTCGGCGCCGGTCGCGTCGCGCTGGATGTCGACGAACTGCGCCGACTCGTCGCCCGGCGTGCGCCACAGGACCAGCGGGGCAGTCCGCGGCGGTTCGTCCACGGGCCGGCCGAGGCAGCCCGCCAGGTCGAACGTGCCGCCGGCGGCGCCGACCACCGTGACGCCGGGCAGCGGCGGGCCGGGCAGGAAGGCGCCGAGCGCCTCGTCGTAGCGCAGCTCGCCGCGGACCTGGCTGAACAGGTGGACGGCCGGGTTCCAGCCACCGCTGACCAGCAGCAGGTCGCACGGGAAGCGCTCGCCGGCGTGCACCGCGGTGACGCGGCCGGTGGTGGGGTCGCCGTCGGTGCCGGTGACCAGCGTTCCGGCGTGCACGGGGATGCCGCGGCGCTCGCACTCGCCGAGCCAGTGCGCGGGCGGCGCGGGCCTGGCGTCGAGCACCGCGCGGACGGTCGCGCCCGCGTCGGCGAGGTCGACGGCAGCGGCGTAGGCGGCGTCGTCGGTGGTGAAGACGACGACCTCGCGGCCGGCGAGCACGCCGTAGCGGTGCAGGAACGTTCGCGCGCCGGCGGCGAGCATGATCCCCGGCCGGTCGTTGTCGGCGAAGACCACCGGGCGCTCGTGCGCCCCGGTCGCGATGACGATCTCCCGCGCCCGGATCCGCCAGACGCGCTGCCGGGAGCGGTGCGCTGCGCCTCCGACGACCGCGCTACCAACGACTGGGCGGCGCTCGACGGCGAGCACGAACCCGTCGTCGTAGTGCCCGAACGCGGTGGTGCGCTGCAGGAGCCGCACGTCGGGGTGCGCGGCCAGCTCGGCCGTCACCGCGGCGACCCAGTCGAGCGCAGGCCGGCCGTCGATGAGGTCGGCGGTGCCGAGCAGCGCGCCGCCCGGCTCGGTCTGCTCGTCGACCAGCACCACCCGGCGTCCCGCCCGGGCCGCCGCCAGCGCGGCGGTGAGCCCGGCCGGGCCGGCGCCGACGACGAGGACGTCCGCGTGGGCGTGCATCGCGTCGTAGCGGGCGGTGTCGGCGACCGTGGCGAGCCGGCCGCGGCCGGGGAGGCCGCGCGCGACCAGCCCATCGCTCAGCTCGACCGTGGTGGCCAGCAGCATCGGCTCCGGGAACGGCTCCTCGACCTGCACCAACCCGCCCGGGTCCTCGGCCCACGCGGCGCCGATGCCACGCGGGCGGCCGAGGTTGACGCTCGTCCCGACCCGGTGGATGCCGTGCGCGAGCAGCGCCGAGGCGAGCGTGTCGCCCGGGTGCCCGGTGAGCTGGCGGCCGTCGAACGTGAACCGCAGCACCGCGTCGCCGTCGACGCGACCGCGCCCCGGAACCCGCAACTCGCCCTCACGCCCTCCTGCGTGGGTGGCCGGGAGGGCAGGAAAGCCACTTTCCGGCCCTGTGGGGGCAGGAAAGTGGCTTTCCTGCCCTCCCCGGCGCTGACCCCGAGGGCCTCGGGCCGGCGCCGGATCGAACGCGTACGTGGTGGTATCGCGCACGGCGTCGAACCACCGCCGGCACCCCGTCGAGTGCGTCCAACGCTCGCGGAAGCGGCCCTTCGGGTTGGAGCGGAAGAAGACGTAGTGCGCCCACTCGGTGTCGTCGAGCGCCGATGGTTCCGGCGGGTAGACGACCCCGGCCTCCCCGCCGTAGTGGAACTCGGTCTCCTCGCGCGGCCCGCACCACGGGCAGTCGATGAGTTGCACGGGATTCTCCTCAGTGGGCCACGGCGGCGGCGCCGTGCTCGTCGACCAGCGCGCCCGTGACGAACCGGTCGAGCGTGAACGGGGCGTTGAACGGGTGCGGCTCGTCGTGCGCGACGGTGTGCGCGAGGCACCACCCCACGCCGGGGGTCGCCTTGAAACCACCTGTACCCCATCCGCAGTTCAGGTACAGGTTCGAGTACGGCGTGCGCCCCACGATCGGCGATGCGTCCGGCGTGACGTCCACGATCCCGCCCCACGAGCGCAGCAGGTGCGCCCGCGCGAACACCGGGAACAGCTCGACGGCCGCGGCCATCTGCCGCTCGATGATGTGGAACGCGCCGCGCTGCCCGTACCCGTTGTAGGAGTCGACGCCGGCGCCCATCACCAGCTCGCCCTTGTGCGCCTGCGACACGTAGACGTGCACGGCGTTGGACATGACGACCGTCGGGTGCACGGGCTCCAACAGCTCCGAGACGAGTGCCTGCAGCGGATGGCTCTGCACGGGCACGCGGAAGCCGAGCATGTCGGTCAGCACCGAGGTGTGGCCGGCGGCGCACAACACGACCCGGCCCGCGGCGATGTCGCCGCGCGACGTCCGGACGCCGGTGACCCGGTCGCCGCTGGTCGTGAAGCCGGTGACGGCGCAGTCCTGCAGCAGGTCGACGCCCGCCGCCGCGGCCTTGCGGGCGAACCCCCAGGCCACGTAGTCGTGCTTCGCGATCCCGCCCCGCGGCTGGTAGGTGGCGCCCAGCACCGGGTAGCGGATCTCCTGCGACACGTTGACGATCGGGCAGACCTTCGCCACCTCGTCCGGCGTGAGCCACTGCGCGTCGATCCCGTTGAGCCGGTTCGCCTCGACCCGCCGGACGCTGTCGCGCACGTCCTGCAGCGTGTGCGCGAGGTTGAGCACGCCGCGCTGGCTGAACAGGATCGGGTAGTCGAGGTCCTCCTCCAGGCCCTCCCAGAGCTTCAGCGAGTGCTCGTATATGCCCGCGCTCTCGTCCCAGAGGTAGTTGGAGCGGATCACCGTGGTGTTGCGGGCCATGTTGCCGCCGGCCAGCCACCCCTTCTCGACGACCGCGACGTCGGTGATGCCGTGGTTCTTCGCGAGGTAGTGCGCGGTGGCGAGACCGTGGCCGCCGCCACCGACGATCACGACGTCGTAGGAGCGCTTCGGCTCGGGGTTGTCCCAGAGGAAGTCCGGGTGCTCGGGCACCGCCATCTCTGGTGCGCTCACTTCTGCAGGGCCGGGTAGAGCGGGAACCGCGAGGCGAGCGCGGAGACCTTCCCGCGCAGCACCTGCAGGGCGTCCTCGTCGGTCCCGGGCCGCAGCACCGTCGCGATGGTTTCCGCGACCTCGGTGAACTCAGCCTCGCCGAACCCGCGGGTGGCGAGCGCCGCCGTGCCGATCCGGACGCCGGAGCTGATCATCGGGGGGCGCGGGTCGAACGGGACGGCGTTGCGGTTCACGGTGATCCCGGCGGCGTGCAGGCGGTCCTCGGCCTGCTTCCCGTCCAGCTGCGAGTCGCGCAGGTCGACGAGCACGAGGTGCACGTCTGTGCCACCGCTAACGACGTTGACGCCGGCGGCGCGCGAGTCGTCGGCGAGCAACCGCTCGGCCAGCAACCGGGCGCCGTCGAGCGTGCGTTGCTGCCGGTCGCGGAACGCCTCGCCCGCGGCGAGCTTGAACGCCACCGCCTTCGCCGCGATGACGTGCTCCAGCGGGCCGCCCTGCTGCCCGGGGAAGACCGCCGAGCTGAACTTCTTGCGCAGCTCCTCGGCCGCGTCGCCGGCGGAGAGGATGAACCCGCCGCGCGGGCCGGCGAGCGTCTTGTGGGTGGTGCTCGTGACGACGTGCGCGTGTGGCACGGGGGAGGGGTGCAGCCCCGCGGCGACCAGCCCGGCGAAGTGCGCCATGTCGACCATCAAGTATGCGCCGACCTCGTCGGCGATCCGCCGGAACTCCGCGAAGTCGAGGTGGCGCGGGTAGGCCGACCAGCCCGCGACGATCAGCTTCGGCCGGTGCTCGTGGGCGAGCCGTTCGACCTCCGCCATGTCGACGCGGTGGTCGTCCTCGCGCACGTGGTAGGCGGCGACGTCGTAGAGCTTGCCGGAGAAGTTGAGCCGCATGCCGTGGGTGAGGTGCCCGCCGTGGGCCAGGTCGAGCCCGAGGATCCGGTCGCCCGGCGAGAGCAGCGCGGCCATCGCGGCGGCATTGGCCTGCGCGCCGGAATGCGGCTGGACGTTGGCGTAGTCGGCGCCGAACAGGGTGCTGACCCGCTCGATCGCGAGCCGCTCGACGACGTCGACGTGCTCGCACCCCCCGTAGTAGCGCCGCCCGGGATAGCCCTCGGCGTACTTGTTGGTGAGGACGGAGCCCTGCGCCTGCATCACGGCGAGCGGGGCGACGTTCTCGCTCGCGATCATCTCCAGCGTCGACTCCTGGCGGTCCAGCTCTGCGACGACGGCGGCGTGGATCTCGGGGTCGGTCTCGGCGAGCGGGGTGTTGAGGATGTCGGCGTCGGTCGCGAGTGTCACGAGGCCACCTTCTGCGGGGTCAGTGTCCGGATACTGATATATCAATGCGCGGTGTACGGTAGGCGCGCGTTGTGCGCCTGGTCAAGGAGGGGGTCCTGTGAGCTTGCAGGATGTGTCGCTACCCGGTTCGCTCGCCGATCGCGCGTACGAGGCCATCCGCGACCGGTTGATCATGCTCGACATCCGGCCCGGCGAGCCGCTCAACGACGAGCTGCTGGCGCAGGAGCTGGCGACGGGCCGCACCCCGGTGCGCGAAGCGCTCAAGCGACTCGAAGGCGACCGGCTCGTCGTCGCCTACCCGCGCCGCGGGACGTTCGCGACGGCCGTCGACATCACCGACCTCGCGCACATCTCCGAGATCCGCGCCGAGCTGGAGCCGCTCGCCGCGGCCCGCGCCGCCCGCAACGCCTCGACCGCGACCCGCGCGCAGCTCAGCGCGATCGCGGCCGGCATCGCCGGAGCACACCAGATCGACGAGCGACGGGCGCTGCTGCGCCGCGACGTCGAGGTGCACCGCAGCATCTACCGCGCGGCCGGCAACCCGCACCTCGAGGACATCCTCGTGCGCCAGGACAACCTCGCCACCCGCATCTGGGGCCTGTTCCTCGACCGCCTCCCCGGCCTCGCCGGCCACATCGGCGAGCACGCCGAGCTGCTCGCCGCGATCATCGAGGGCGACGCGGACGCGGCCGCCCGGCTCGCGCTGGAGCACGTCGTCGGGTTCGAGAAGGCGATCCGCGACGTGATGTAGTCCGCCGCTACGGCACGAGCGGCTTGACCATCTGCATCGCCGTGACGTGGTAGCCGAGGCTCGCGTAGAGGGCGATCGCGTACGTGTTGTCGCCGAAGACGTTCAGGCCGAGCTCCTTGTGCCCGCGCGCCGCGACCTCCCGCTCTGCGGCCAGCATGATCGCCCGCCCGTAGCCCTTCCGGCGGTGCTCCGGATCCACCCAGAGGTCGTACACCCAGGGCTGGCGCCGGCCAGGCGCCGGCATCGCCAGCCAGAGCCAGCCGACGTCTGTGCCGTTCTCGTCTGTGCCGTTCTCGTTTGCGCCGTCCTCGACCGCGGTGAAGAAGAGCATGCCCGCCGTCGAGCTGCCGTCGGGGAGCAGCTCCAGCAGCTCGCTGCGGGCCTGTTGCTCCGCGGTCGCCTCGTCGAACACTCCCGCGCGGGCCTTCAGCGTGCCGTAGTCGATGGCCTGGTTCGCGAGGAAGCGGTCGAACTCGTCGTGCGTCATGGCCCGCAGGTGCATGGCCCGATCATGGCGCGTGCGCCATCAGGCAGCATGAGCCGCATGCGGGATTTCTCTGGCAAGGTCGCGGTGATCACCGGTGCGGGCTCGGGGATCGGCCGTGCGCTGGCCGTCGAGCTGGCAGAACGCGGCGCGCGGCTCGCGCTCTCCGACATCGACGAGGGCGCCGTCGCCGACACGGGGGCCCGCTGCGAGAAGCTGGCCGCGCAGGTGCGCACCGACCGGCTCGACGTCGCCGACCGGGCCGCCGTGCACGCGAACGCCGACGCGGTCGCAGAGCACTTCGGGCAGGTCAACCTGGTCGTCAACAACGCGGGTGTGGCGTTGATGGCCAACGTCGCCGACATGACGTGGGAGGACCTCGACTGGATCGTCGGGATCAACTTCTGGGGTGTCGTGCACGGCACCAAGGCCTACCTGCCGCACCTCATCGCGTCCGGCGACGGGCACGTCGTGAACCTCTCCAGCGTCTTCGGCCTCATCGGAGTGCCGACGCAGAGCGCGTACAACGCGACGAAGTTCGCCGTGCGCGGCTTCACCGAGGCGCTGCGCCAGGAGATGCTGATCTCGAAGCACCCCGTCGGCGTCAGCTGCGTGCACCCCGGCGGAATCCGCACCAACATCGCCCGCGCGGCCCGCGCACCCCGGGAACGGACCCCCGACCAGCGCGCGAAGGACTTCGCCCGCATCGCCCGCACCACCCCGACCGCCGCGGCCCGCACCATCCTGCGCGGGGTCGAACGCAACCGCCCGCGCATCCTGATCGGAGCCGACGCGCGCGCCATCGACGCCCTGCCCCGCGTCCTGGGGGCCGGCTACCAGCGCATCGTGGCGCTGGCGGCGTCGCGGGGCCTGTAACGGGGGACCGCACGAAGGGAATGCGTGCGTCACGCACACGTTGCCTGGAAAGTCACTTTCCAGGCGCGTGGGGCCGGGAAAGTGGCTTTCCAGGCACACCCGGAGGGTGCCTTCCGCGGGTGCTATGGCGTGAGGATCTCCTTCGCCGTCACCGGTAGGCCGGTTTCGAACGAGCGGTTCGCGGCCAGGCCCGTGACCAACGACCACGCCCCGTCGAGCGCGCCCGCGCTGCGGCCGAGAGGGTCGGTGGGGTCCGGGGTGAGCAGGTCGGCGAGCATGCGTGCGTCGCCGCCGCCGTGCCCGTGCCCGAGCGGGGAGTCGAGCAGCGTCTGCGGCGGCTCCCAGTGCGGGTGCAGCGTGAGCGTCGCGCGGGCGTCCTGCTCGGCCTTCGTGCCGTGGATGCCGTGTGTCTCGGCGCGGGCCCACCGGTTCTCGTGGACGATCAGCTCCAGCCGCCCCCGGCTGCCGTTGAACGCCACCCGGTAGCCCTCCCACGGCGAGTACGCCGTGAGGTGGTAGCTCATCGTCGCGCCGCGCGCGTACCGCACGAGCACCGCCATGTCGTCCTCGATCGTGATCCCGGGGGCGAAGACGTTCTGGTCGCGGTGGTAGCCGTCGTCGCCCTCGGCGTCGAGGTACAGCTCGCGCAGCTCGTCGTTCTCGGCGAGCCGGATCGCGAACGGGTCGTCGGCCGCCTCCGGGGCGCCGTGCGCCCGCACGTAGTCGCGGGCCAGCCCGCGCCGCTCGCCGTTCTCGCGACCGTAGAAGAAGAGCGAGCCCGAGCCGAAGACCAGCTCGGGGCGGTCGTCGAGCCACCAGTTGACGAGGTCGAAGTGGTGGGTCGACTTGTGCACCATCAGCCCGCCGGAGTTGGCCTTCATCCGGTGCCACCGCCGGAAGTAGTCGGCGCCGTGGCGGGTGTCGAGCAGCCACTCGAAGTGCACCGAGCCGATCTCGCCGATCGAGCCGGCCGCGAGCGCCTTCTTCACCTCCTCGTGCACGGGGTTGTAGCGGTAGTTGAACGTCACCCGCACCGTCCCGCGCGACGCCCGCTCCGCGTCGAGGATCCGGCGGGCGCGTTCGGCGTCGATCGTCATCGGCTTCTCGGTGATCACGTCGCAGCCCGCTTCGAGCGCCGCGACGATGTAGCCGTCGTGCGTGGCGTCCATCGAGGTGACGACCACCGTGTCGGGCCGCTGCGCTTTGAGCACGTCGGCGAACCGGTCGGGCCCGAACGTCGGCACCTCGGGGTGCCCGAGAGCGGTGACCGCGCGGTTGTGCACCGCCATCCGCGTCGCGTTCGGGTCGCAGAACGCCACCAGCTCGGCCTGGTCGCGGTACGGGCCGGCGAGCGCCTCGGTGTAGAGGCCGGCCCGGCCGCCGAGTCCGACAACGGCGAACCTGCGGCGAGAGGTCACGTGAGCACCCTTTCAGTCCGACGACGGAGTGTTGCTGCAAACGTTCCCACAATGTTTCACGCTACTGTGTGTCACGCAACAGGCGGTGACAGGAGGGCGTGGGGTGGCGGCAACCATTCGCGACGTGGCGAGCGCGGCGGGGGTGTCCGCGTCGACGGTCTCGCGTGCGTTCACGGCACCCGACCTGGTCGGCGAGGAGACGAGGGGCCGCGTGCGCGACGCCGCCCAGCGGCTCGGATATCTGCCGAACCGGCAGGCCAGCGGGCTGATCACCGGCCGCACCGGCAACATCGGCCTGGTCGTCCCCGACCTCGCCAACCCGTTCTACACCGAGATCCTCAAGCCGCTGCAGAGCCGCGCCCGCGGCGCCGACTACGAGCTGGTGCTGACCGACTCCGAGGAGGATCCCGAGCTCGAACCGGTGCTGGTGCGGCGGCTCGCGGGCCAGGTCGACGGGCTGATCCTGTGCTCGCCGCGGATGAGCGACGAGCAGCTCGCCGACCTGCCGGCCGGGCTGCCGATCGTCACGATGTACCGCGAGGTGCCGGGCCGTCCGTGCGTGCTCGTCGACTACGCCGACGGCATGGAGCAGGTGGTGCGCCACCTGGTCGCGCTGGGCCACCGCAGGATCGCCTATGTCGCCGGTCCGCGCGGCTCACGGGCCGGTGCGCTGCGGCGGGAGGGCTTGCAGGCCGCGATCGGGAGGTCCGACGCCGAGCTGGTCGAGATCGGGCACCACCCGCCGCACTTCGACGGCGGCGGCGCGGCGGCCGACCCGGTGCTGGCCAGCGGGGCGACGGCGGTGATCGCCTTCAACGACCTCGTCGCGCTCGGGCTGCTCGCGATGTTCACGCAACGCGGGGTGCGGGTGCCCGCCGAGCTGAGTGTCGTGGGCTGCGACGACGTCGCCATCACCGCCATGGCCGGCGTCCCATTGACCACGGTGTCGGTGCCGTTCGCGCGAGCGGTCCGCAACGCCGTCGACCTGCTGCTCGCCACGATCGCCGGGAACGATGCGGCGCCCCGCCCCACCCGGTTGCCGACGCACCTCGTGGCGCGCGGGAGCACGGGCCCGGCGCCGCGCTGACCCGGAGTTGCCCACCGTTTTGCCAACCTGCACAGGCAAAACGGCGTGCAGGTTGGCAAAACGGTGGGGACGTTCGGGTGGCGGCCGGCGGACACGGGCGCGGGCGCACACCCCGGACGTGCCGTAGGTGTTACATGTCGGCACGAAGGAGGTGGTGATGGCCGCTTCACCCGAGCCCAACCGCGCGCGCCGAGGCGGCCGGTGGCGCCGTGTCGCGCGGGCGCGGCTGGGACCCGACGCGATGGCGTCGCTCGCCGTCGGCCGCCGGGTCGCGGCCGAGATGCGCGCCGGGCTGGACGGGCCGGGCGTCACGTCGGCCGCCGGCCGGCTGCAGCACCTCCTCGACGCCGAGGCGGTCGGCCTGACCGGGCTCGACGGCGACATCGTCTGGGCCGGCTGGCCCGCCGACGAGAAGACGGCGGCGGCGCTGGTCGAGCAGGTGCTGCGGACCGACGCGCGCGCGGTCCGCAAGACCATGGTGGCGCTGCCGCTGCACGCGCGCGACGAGCTGGTCGGGGCGCTCGTCGTCGAGGGCGGCGTGACCACGGCCGACGCGCGTGAGGCGGCGATCCTCGTGAGCGACGCGCTGGACCGGGCGAAGTTGGAGGCCTCCGCCGAGGTTGCGGTGCAGGCCGAGCTGCGCGCGCTGCGGGCGGAGATCTCGCCGCACTTCGTCTACAACAGCCTCACGGCGATCGCGTCGTTCGTGCAGTCCGACCCGGAACGCGCGCGGGAGCTGCTGCTCGACTTCGCGGAGTACGCGCGGCACAGCCTGGCCCGCCACGGCGACTACACCACGGTGTCGGGGGAGTTCCAGGCGATCGAGGCCTATCTCGCGCTGGCCAGGGCCGTGCTCGGCGAGCGGCTGCGGGTGCAGGTGCGGATCGCGCCGGAGATCCTGCCGGTGGCGCTGCCGTACCTCGCGCTGCAGCCGCTGGTCGAGAACGCCGTCCAGCACGGCGTCGAGGTGACGGGGGAGCGGGGGTCGGTGCAGGTCACCGGCGAGGCGGAGGGGAGCGAGTGCGTGATCACCGTCGAGGACGACGGGCCGGGCATGGACCCGGTGTACGCCGCGGAGATACTCGCCGGCCGTGGGAAGCCGGGCAGCTTGGGGCTGGTGAACGTCGATCGGCGGCTGCGCACGGTCTTCGGTCCGGGCTACGGTCTGGTCATCGAGACCGCGACGGGGGCGGGCACGAGGGTCGTGCTGCGGGTACCTCGCTTCCAACCGGGGGTGGTCCCGCAGTGATCGCGCCGCATGGGCTGCGGGTGCTCGCCGTCGACGACGTCGCGCCCGCGCTGGACGAGCTGCGCCGGCTCCTGCTGGCATCGCCGGGCGTCAGCACCGTCGCCGCCGCGGGCGACCCGCTCACCGCGCTGCGCCTCATCCAGGCCGAGACGTACGACGCGGTGTTCCTGGACATCTCGATGCCGGCGATGGACGGGATGGAGCTGGCGTCGCTGCTGGCCAAGATGAGCGACCCGCCCGTCGTCGTGTTCGTGACGGCGTTCGAGGAGCACGCGGCGTCCGCCTACGGCATCGGCGCCGTCGACTACCTGCTCAAACCCGTCAGCAAGGAGCGGCTGCGCTCCGCGCTGGAGCGGATCAGGCGGTTCATCGGCGCCGACACCGGCGGCGCGGCGGCGGCCCCCGAGGTGGTCGACGCGCTCGCCGCTGTGCCCGTCGAGCTGGCCGGGCGCACCCGGTACGTGCGCCGCGACGACGTCCGGTTCGCCGAGGCGCAGGGCGACTACGTGCGGCTGCACGCCCCGTCGGGCGCGCACCTCGTCCGGATCCCGATCTCGCGGCTGGAGGAGCACTGGTCGCACGCCGGGTTCATCCGGGTGCACCGCAGCTACCTGCTCTCCGTGCCCGCCGTGCGCGAGTTGCGCAGCGACGTCACCGGTGGGCTGCTCGCCCACACCGACCTCGGTGACGTGCCGGTCAGCCGCCGCCACGCCCGTGAGCTGCGTGAACACCTGCTCGACGCTGCAACTCGTGGCGAGTTCGACCGCGGCGTCCGACACGAGCAGCCGCGCCGGGAGCAGCGGTGACCCGCCTGAAGCGGGTGGCCGTCGCCAGCCCGCAGACCCGCCTCGCGCTCGCGCGGCGGCGCACGGGCATGCGGGCCGAGCTGCCTCACCTCGCACCGGCCGACGCCGAGCGCGCCCGCCGCATCCACCACGCGCAGCTGCGCAAGGCGCTGGTGGCGGTGGGGCTGCTCGGGGCGATGATCATCGGGTTGCCGCTGCTGCTGGCGGCGTTCCCGGCGCTCGACGAGGTCCGCGTCGCGGGCGTTCCGGTGTCGTGGCTCGCGGTGGCGGTGCTGCCGTACCCGCTGCTGGTGGTGCTCTCGCGGTGGCAGCTGCACAGGGCGGAGCGCACGGAGCGCGGCCGGTGATCAGTGCCGCGATCGTGGTCGTCGTGCTGGCGACGCTGCTCATCGGCGCCCGTGGTGTCGTGGCGATCCGCAGCACGTCCGACTTCCTCGTGGCATCCCGCCGGATCTCCCCGACGCTGAACGCGGCGGCAGTTTCGGGCGAGTACCTCTCGGCGGCGTCGTTCCTGGGTGTCGCGGGGCTCGTCGTGAAGGACGGCATCGGCGCGCTCTGGTACCCGGTGGGCTTCACCGCCGGCTACATCGCGATGCTCGCGCTGGTCGCGGCGCCGATGCGGCGCACCGGCGCGCTGACCGTCCCCGACTTCGCCGAGGCCCGCCTGGGCTCCTCCGGCCTGCGCAAGCTCTCGGCCGTCGTGGTGCTGGTGATCGCTACGCTCTACCTGGTTCCGCAGTTCAAGGCGGCCGGGCTGGTGCTGACCGTCGCGGGCGGCACCCCGTACTGGGTCGGCGTGGTCGTCGCCGGCGCCGCCGTGAGCATCACGCTCGCCCTCGGCGGCATGCGCGCGGCCACCTACGTGCAGGCGTTCCAGTTCGGGCTGAAGATGCTGCTGTTCATCGTGCCCGCGATCTGGCTGGTGCTGACCGTCAGCGAGACGACCCGCAGCGAGGCGCTCTCGCCGGTCGAGTTCACCCGCTTCGAGCGCAGGACGCCCGTCGAGTTCCGCCTCGACACCGAGCTCACGATCACCGAGCCGACCGCGGTGACCGTCGCGGGCGGGCAGCCCGCCGTGCTCGCGCCCGGCCACTACACCGCGCTCGCCGGCAGCGAATGGGTGTTCGAGAAGGGCGCGGACGTGCCGTCGGTCGCCGGCGGGTTCGCGCCAGGCGGGGACGGCTGGGGCCGCCCGCTGCTCGACGCCGGGTCCGGCTACCCGGTGCTCACGACGTGGTCGGTGCTGGTGGCGACCGTGCTGGGCACGATGGGCCTCCCGCACATCATCGTGCGGTTCCACACCAGCCCCGACGGCCGCGGCGCCCGGCGCACCGCGTCGATCACGGTGGTGCTGCTCAGCGCCTTCTACCTCTTCCCCGCCGTCTACGGGCTGCTGGGGACGGTGCTGCTGCCGGAGCTGTTCCTGAGCGGCGGCACCGACACCGTCGTCGTCGAGCTGCCGGCGCGGGTCGACAGCGGGTGGGCCGGCACCTTCTTCACCGCGCTGCTCACCGCGGGCGCGTTCGCGGCGTTCCTGGCGACGTCGCTCGGGTTGCTGCTCGCGCTGTCGGGCGCGGTCTCGCACGACCTGCTGCCCGGCACGACCGTGCGCAGGCTGCGCTTCACGACGCTGCTGGCCGCGGCGATCGTCGTCGCACTGGCGCTCCCCGCCGTGCACCTGGACGTCGGGGTGCTCGTGACCTCCGCGTTCGCCGTCGCCGCCTCGACGTTCTGCCCGCTGCTCGTGCTGGGCATCTGGTGGCCGCGGCTCACCGCGCGCGGTGCCGTCGTCGGCATCGTCGTGGGGCTGGGCTCATCGGCCGGCGTGATCGCGATCGACCTGTTCATCGGGGCCCCACCGGGCCTCGCGGCGCTGCTGCTCGGCCAACCCGCGCTCTGGTCGGTGCCGCTGGCCTTCCTGACGATGGTGCTGGTGTCGCTGCGCGGCCGGCCCCCGGCGTGGGCGAACGCCGCGATGCTGCGCCTCCACCTTGACGAGACGGAGCGATCCGCTCACCGCGAGTGACCGCTTGTCGTGGTCCGCGACCGTTCGTCGGCCGTTCGTCGCGTCGCCCGGCGACGTGTCGTGCGCCACTTTTGCCGGGTATCCACATGTTCTTTGCTGTGTCACCTGAGGCGCGAGGAGGCACCCAGTGAGCACAGAGTCGTCGTCGTCCCCACCCCCGTCGACGGGTGAGAAGGACTGGAGAGAGGTCCAGTCCGCTCCCGAGTTCCAGGACCTCAGGCGGAGACTGCGCAACTTCGTCTTCCCGATCACCGGCCTGTTCCTGGCCTGGTACCTGCTGTACGTGCTGCTGGCGAGCTACGCGCCGGCGTTCATGTCGGTGAAGGTCTTCGGCAACGTCAACATCGGGCTGATCTTCGGGCTGCTGCAGTTCGTGTCGACGTTCGCGATCACGGCCTGGTACGTCCGCTTCGCCGACCGCAGGCTCGACCCGCTGGCCGGCAAGATCCGTTCCGACCTCGAGGAGGAGGCCAAGTGACGGCCATGCCTCTTGCCCAGGGTGTCGAGGGCAGCAACCCCATCCTCAACATCGCGATCTTCGGCGTCTTCGTCGTCATCACGCTCGCGATCGTCGTGCGCGTGAGCCGTCGCGCCACCCGCGGCGCGTCGGACTTCTACACCGCCGGCGGCGGCTTCTCCGGCCCGCAGAACGGCGTCGCGATCTCCGGCGACTACCTCTCGGCCGCGTCGTTCCTCGGCATCGCCGGCGCGATCGCGCTGAACGGCTACGACGGCTTCCTCTACTCGATCGGCTTCCTGGTGGCGTGGTTGGTCGCGCTGCTGCTGGTCGCGGAGCTGCTGCGGAACACCGGCAAGTACACGATGGGCGACGTGCTCGCGTTCCGGATGCGCCAGCGCCCCGTCCGGGCCGCCGCGGCCACCTCGACGCTCGCGGTGTCGTTCTTCTACCTGCTCGCCCAGATGGCCGGCGCGGGCGGCCTGATCGCGCTGCTGCTCAACATCAGCGATGGTCTCGGCCAGGCGGTGGTGATCGCCGTCGTCGGCGCGATCATGATCGCCTACGTGCTGATCGGCGGCATGCGGGGCACGACGTGGGTGCAGATCATCAAGGCGGTGCTGCTCATCGTCGGCGCCGGCGTGATGACGCTGTGGGTGCTCGGGCTCAACGGATTCAACCTCTCGCACCTCCTGGGCGAGGCCGTCGCACGCGGCGGCGAGGCCGGCGAGGCGCTGCTCAACCCCGGCAAGCAGTACAAGACCGGTGTGCTGAGGCTCGACTTCGTCTCGCTCGCCCTGGCGCTGGTGCTCGGCACCGCCGGGCTCCCGCACATCCTGATGCGTTTCTACACCGTGCCGACGGCGAAGGAAGCGCGCCGTTCGGTGGTGTGGGCGATCTGGCTGATCGGTCTGTTCTACCTGTTCACGCTGGTCCTCGGGTACGGGGCGGGGGCGCTCGTCGGCCCGGACGCGATCAAGAAGGCGCCCGGCGCCGCGAACTCGGCGGCCCCGCTGCTGGCCTACGAGCTCGGCGGCACGCTGCTGCTCGGCATCATCGCGGCGGTCGCGTTCGCGACGATCCTCGCCGTGGTCGCGGGCCTGACGATCACCGCGTCGGCATCGTTCGCACACGACATCTACGCCAACGTGATCAAGAAGGGGCAGGTCGACGGCAAGGACGAGGAGGTCAAGGTCGCCCGCATCACGGCGGTCGTGATCGGCGTCGTCGCCATCGCCGGCGGCATCCTCGCCAACGGGCAGAACATCGCGTTCCTGGTGGCGCTGGCCTTCGCGGTGGCGGCCTCGGCGAACCTGCCGACGATCCTCTACTCGCTGTTCTGGAAGCGGTTCAACACCAACGGCGCGCTGTGGAGCATCTACGGCGGCCTCGCGGTCACCGTCGTGCTCATCGTGTTCTCGCCGGTGGTGTCGGGCAAGCCGGTCGACCCGGTGACCCAGAAGAGCGCGTCGATGCTGCAGGGCGTCGACTTCCACTGGTTCCCGCTCGACAACCCGGGCATTGTGTCGATCCCGATCTCGTTCCTGCTCGGATACCTCGGCACGGTGCTGAGCAAGGACAAGGCCGACCCGCGCAAGTACGCCGAGATGGAGGTCCGCTCCCTCACCGGGGTCGGGTCCGAGAAGCCCATCGCGCACTAGCGCCCGCAGGGAACGTCGCGGCCGGATCTCCTCCGCTCCGGCCGCGCGGCACAACGGCCCGCCGTCGAGGCGACCCCTCGGCGGCGGGCCGGTCGCACGGTGCCACGGTTCGCTCAGGCCCGGCTCCCCGGCGCCCGGCTCCGCCGGGACGGCGCGCACGCGAGGGCAGGAAAGCCACTTTCCTGCCCTGTGAGGGCCTGAAAGTGGCTTTCCTGCCCTCCCGCCGGGGTCCCGCGCGGACCTTCCTGAGCCTCCGCCGGTGGCGGGGCGGAGCCCACCTCACGCCGGCAGGAAGATCTCGCGTTCGACGAACGCGAGCAGCGCCGCCCGCATCGTCTGGGCCGTGACGCCGGGGGCCTCGGTGAGGACCTGGATGCCCAGCCCGTCGGTCAGCGACGTCAGCTGCAGCGCCACCAGCTTCGCGTCGATGTCGCGGACCTGTCCCTGCCGCCGGCCGCGTTCGATGATCCGCTCCACGGCCTCGCGCCAGCGTCCGTAGAACGCCGTGTGCGCCGAGCGCAGCGCGGGTCGCACCGCCGACTCCGCCCAGAACTGCAGCCACACCGACCACTCGTCGCGGACCTGCCCCACGGGCAGCTGCATCTCGATCAGCCGCAGCATCCGGTCGCGCCCGCTCTCCAGCGCGACGAGCTCGGCGGACTGCCGCGCGAACGCCGCCTCCATGCAGTGGCTGAGCGCCGCCTCCAGCACGTCGGCCTTCGTCGGGAAGTAGTAGTGCACGGCCGCTGAGCTGGTGCTGCACGCGCTGGCGATGTCGGCGATCCGCACCGAGTGGTAGCCGCGCGCGGCGATGAGCCGCCACGCCGCGTTCAGCAGCCGGGTGCGCGGGTCGTCGTCGCCCGCCGGCACCGCCACGACCGTCGCGCGGCGGGGCCCGGCCCCGGTGCCGTGCATCAGCCAGTCGACGGTGACGCCGGCCTGTTCGGCGATCGCGGCCAGCTCGTCGGTGCGGAACCGTCGCAGCCCGTTGAGCGACTTCGACAGCTTCGTCGGCTCCATCCCGATGGCCGCCGCGAGGTCGCGCTGCGTCTCGCCGCGTGAGGCCAGCACATCGCGCACCCGCTCGGGCACCACATCCACCGTCACCCGCACACACTACCGCGGAATTGCGAGAATCGCAATCACATCGGCCATTTCGGTTGGCCGTCGACAATGACGTGCTGGCTGCTCCGAGGGCGAGTTTACGACCGGAACGTCCTTGTCGACGGGTTGACAGGACGCCCAGTGGTGGCCATCCTTGCCGCACCGACTGATACGTCAGTCAGTTGCGATCCACCGGCGGAGGTGTCGACGATGACCCGACCCAGAGGTGGCGGACGGCTGTCGCGGCGCGAGCTGCTGCGGCTCGGGATGCTGGGAGCTGCCGCCGCGGGTGCGGCCGGGCTCACCACCTCCTGCGCGTCCGCCGCGATACCCGGCGCCACCGCGCGCGGCGGCCAGGCGGGCGCGGGCGGGCGGCTGCGCGTCGGCGTGGTCGGCGGCTCGATCAAGGACACGCTCGACGCGCACATCCCGGTCACCCACCCCGACCAGGCCCGCCTGATCAACATGTACGACGGGCTGGCGACGTTCGACGACCAGTACCGCATCCAGCTCGCGCTCGCGGAGTCGATCGAGCCCTCCGCCGACGCGAAGGTGTGGACGGTCCGCCTGCGCGACGGGCTGGAGTTCCACAACGGCAAGCCCGTGACGGCCGAGGACGTCGCCTTCACGCTGCGCCGGATCATCGACCCGGACGACCCCAAGTCCGGCGCGACCGGTTTCGCGTCGGTCGACGCCGGCGGCATGCAGGTGCTCGACCCGCGCACCCTGCGGCTCACCCTCGCCACCCCGGACGCGACGCTGCTCGACTCGTTCGCCCAGTACTCCAACGGGATCGTCCCGGTCGGGTACGACCCCGCCAACCCGATCGGCGCGGGTCCGTTCCGCAACGCGAGCTTCCAGCCCGGCCAGCAGAGCGTCTTCCTGCGCCACGACAACCACTGGCGCCCCAACGAGCCGCAGGTCGCGGAGCTGGTGATCATCGACTTCCCGGACGACACGGCGCGGGTCAACGCGCTGCTGGGCGGCCAGGTCGACGCGATCGACCAGCTCCCGATCGGGCTGATGCGGGTGGTCGAGGCCGACCCGAGCCTGCGGGTGCTGGAGGCGGAGACCGGCGCGTGGCTCCCGTTCACGATGCGGGTCGACCGCCCGCCCTTCGACGACGTGCGGGTGCGCCAGGCGATGCGCCTGGTCGTCGACCGCGAGCAGATGGTGCGCCAGGTGCTCTCCGGCCGCGGCAAGGTCGGCAACGACCTCTACGCCCCGTTCGACCCCGGCTACGCCGCCGACATCCCGCAGCGCACCCGCGACATCGCGCAGGCCCGCCGGCTGCTCCAGGAAGCCGGCAAGGAGAACCTGCAGGTCGAGCTGGTGACCTCGGCGGTCGCGGCGGGTGTCGTCGAGGCCGCGCAGGTGTACGCGGAGCAGGCCAAGGAGGCCGGCATCACCGTCACCATCCGCAAGGTCGACTCCGGCGAGTTCTACGGCGACAACTACCTGCAGTGGGACTTCGCGCAGGACTTCTGGTTCACCCGCAACTTCCTGCCGCAGACGGCCGTCGGCAGCCTTCCCGACGCGCCCTACAACGAGACACACTGGGCCGATCCCGAGTTCATCGACATCGTCAACCGGGCCAAGGCGACCGTCGACGAGACGGCCCGCAACGAGCTGATCCGGCAGGCGCAACGGATCGAGCACGAGCGCGGCGGCTACATCGTCTGGGGCTTCGGCAACCAGGTCGACGCCTACAGCAGGCGGCTCGCGGGGTTCACCCCGGACCGGGGCGGCATCCCGCTCTCCGGGTACAACTTCCGGAAGGTCGGGTTCACGGCATGATGCTGAGACTTGTCGGCCGCCGGCTGCTCCACGGCCTGGTGATCCTGTTCGCCGTCTCGATCGTCGTCTTCCTCGCGACGCAGGCGCTGCCCGGCGACGCCGCGCAGGCCATCCTCGGCCGTGAGGCCACCCCGGAGCGGCTCGCGGCGCTGCGCGGGCAGCTGCACCTCGGCGAGCCGCTGGTCGGGCAGTACCTCGCGTGGCTGCAGGGGATCGTCACGTTCGACCTCGGGCAGTCGCTCGCGAGCGGGCTGCCGGTGTCGGAGCTGCTGATCCCGCGCATCTCCAACTCGCTGGTGCTCATGCTCATCGCGGCCGTGATCGCGACGCCGCTCTCGATCGCGCTCGGCACCTGGAGCGCGTTGCGCCGCGACTCCGCGACCGACCACGTCACGTCCGGCTTCACTCTGGTGCTGGCCGCGCTGCCCGAGTTCGTGATCGGCATCTTCCTCGTGCTCCTGCTCTCGACCGGTGTGTTCCACGTGCTCCCGGCGGTGTTCGTGGCGAACGAGCCGGGCCCGATCTGGATCGACCCGCTGCAGCTCGTGCTGCCGACGCTGACCCTCGTGCTCGCCGTCGCGCCCTACATCGTGCGGATGATGCGCGCGACGATGCTGGAGGTGCTGGAGAGCGAGTACGTCCAGCAGGCCCGGCTGAAGGGCCTCCCGGAGCGGACGGTGCTGCTGCGCCACGCGCTGCCGAACGCGATCGGGCCGGTGGCGCAGGTCGTGGCGCTGCAGATGGCGTGGCTGGCCGGTGGTGTGGTGGTCGTCGAGTACCTGTTCCGGTTCCCCGGGGTCGGGTTCGCGCTGGTCGACGCGGTGAACAACCGCGACCTCCCGGTGGTGCAGGGGCTCTCGCTGCTGATCGCCGCCGTCTACATCGTGGTCAACCTCGCCGCCGACGTCGTCGCGTTGGCCACCAACCCGAAGGTGAGGACGGCCTCATGACCGCCATCGCGATCTCCGCGCCGGCCGCCCGGCGGCACCGCGACGGGCTGCTCGTCCGCGCGGTGCGGGTGCGCCGCACCCGGATCGGGCTGGCGCTGACGCTGCTCGTGCTGGCCACGGCGTTCCTGGGGCCGCTCGTTGCACCCCACGGTGTGGACGACTTCGTCGGCGGCCCGTACCTCGCCGAATCACCCGGCACCGTGTTCGGCACCGACAACCTCGGGCGGGACGTGCTCACGCGCTTCCTGCACGGCGGGCAGCTGCTGCTGGTGCTCTCGCTGCTGGCCACGCTGATCGGCGTCGGGATCGGCGCCGCGGTCGGCGTCACCGCCGGGTACCGGCGGGGCTGGGTGGACGAGACGCTCATGCGGACCGGCGACGTGCTGCTGGCGTTCCCGCAGGTCGTCGTGGCGCTGCTGTTCCTGTCGATCCTCGGGCCGCAGCTGTGGCTGATCGTGTTGATCGTCGGGCTCAGCCACGCACCGCGGGTGGCCAGGGTGATCCGCGGCGCGACGCTCGGTGTCGCCGAGCGCGACTTCGTCAAGGCCGCGGAGGCCGCAGCCGTGCCGCGGTGGCGGATCGCGTTCAGCGAGATCCTGCCGAACGTCACCGGCGCGCTCATGGTCGAGCTGGGGCTGCGGCTCACCTACTCGATCGGCCTGATCGCCGCCCTCTCGTTCCTGGGGCTCGGGCTGCAGCCGCCGACGGCCGACTGGGGCCTGATGATCAACGAGAACCGGGTGGCGCTCACCGTCTCGCCGTGGGCCGTCGTGCTCCCGGTGACGGCCATCGCGGTGCTGACGATCGGCACGAACCTCATCACCGACGGCCTCTCACGGGCCTCGGCGGGCATCGACAGGGGAGTGACGCGATGACCTCGACCACCCCGACGACCCCGACTACTGCCACCCTCGACGTCGACCACCTCCGGATCAGCGGCGTCCCCTCCGACGCCGTGATCGTCGACGAGGTGCGGCTGGAGATCGCACCCGGCGAGATCGTCGGTGTCGTCGGCGAGTCCGGCTCCGGCAAGACGACGCTCGGGCTCGGCCTGCTCGCCTACTGCAAGCGTGGCACCCGGCTCGACGACGGCCGGATCCTGATCGGTGGCCGCGACATCGCCGTGCTCCCGGCCGGTGAGGTCCGGCGGATGCGCGGGGTGAGCGTCGCGTACATCCCGCAGTCGCCCGCGTCGGCGCTGAACCCGGCGCTGCGCATCGGCACCCAGCTGCGCGAGTGCGTCGGCGACGTCGACGAGGCGCGCGTCCGCGAAGTGCTGCGCGAGGTCGCGCTGCCCGACGACGACACGTTCCTCAAGCGGTACCCGCACCAGCTCTCCGGCGGCCAGCAGCAGCGCATCGCCATCGCGATGGCGTTCATCGGGAAGCCCCGGCTGATCGTCCTCGACGAGCCGACGACCGGTCTCGACGTGACGACGCAGAAGCACGTGCTGGAGACGGTCCGGCGGATGTGCTCGATCTACGGCAGCGCCGCGGTCTACATCTCGCACGACATGGCGGTGGTCGCCGACCTCGTCGACCGGATCGCGGTGATGTACTCCGGGCGGGTCGTCGAGGCCGGACCGGCCGCCGAGGTGCTCGCGCGCCCGCGGCACCCGTACACCGCCCGGCTGCTGATGGCGGTTCCCGATCTCGCCGGCGAGCGGCAGATGCTCGGCATCCCCGGCCACGCGCCGTCGCCGCTGCACCGACCGGACGGCTGCGCGTTCGCACCCCGCTGCCTGCTCGCGGAGGACCGCTGCACGCACGAGCGGCCGCCGGAGCGGCAGATCGCCGAGGGGCACACCGCGCGGTGCTTCAAGGCCGGCGAGGTGCGGGTCGAGCCCTCGCCGCGGGTGGAACCCGCCGTCGCGCCCACCCCCGAGCCCGTGCTCGAGATCAGCGGCCTCTCGGCGCGGTACGGGCGCAAGAGGGTGCTGGAAGGCGTCGACCTGACCGTCGCGCGCGGGCACTGCACCGCGCTGCTCGGCGAGTCCGGCAGCGGCAAGACGACGCTGTCGCGCTGCATCGCGGGCCTGCACGCCGACTTCGAGGGCACGATCACCCTCGACGGTGAGCCGCTGCCGGCGTCCAGCTTCCGGCGGACCACCGACCAGCGTCGCCGCGTGCAGTACGTCTTCCAGAACCCGTACGAGTCGCTCAACCCGCGCAAGACCGTGCGCGAGCTGGTGCTGGCGCCGGTGAAGCACCTGTGCGGCGCCGTCGCCGACCCGGAGGCCCTGCTGCAGGACGTGCTCGCGCAGGCGGCGCTGCGCCCGGACCTCGCCGACCGCTTCCCCGACCAGCTCAGCGGCGGCGAGCGGCAGCGGGTTGCGATCGCCCGCGCGCTGGCGGCGAAGCCGGACGTGCTGGTCTGCGACGAGGTCACGTCCGCGCTCGACGTCTCGGTGCAGTCGTCGATCGTCGAGCTGTTGCAGCGGCTGCAGGCGGAGCTGGACCTCACACTGGTGTTCGTCACGCACGACATCGCGCTGGTCCGCAACATCGCGCAGCAGGTCGCGGTGCTGGAGCACGGCCGGATCGTCGAGCACGGACCCGTCCGCGAGGTCATGCAGAACCCGCAGCACGCCTACACCCGCTCGCTGATGAAGGACACGCCCACGTTCGTACTGGAGGGAACGCCCTGAGCACGCATGTCTTGCGGCACGACGCCCTGGAAGGGAAGGTCGCCCTGGTCACCGGCGGTGGCACCGGGATCGGCCGGGCCGCCGCGCTGGCACTCGCCGCCGCCGGCGCCGACGTCGCGGTTTGGGGCCGGCGCCCCGAGCCGCTCACCGAGACCGCGAAGCTGGTCGAGCACGCCGGCGGGCGGTGCGTGGCGTTGCCGTGCGACGTCCGTGAGCCGGACGAGGTGCGGGCCGCGCTCGACACCGTCGTCGACCGGCTCGGCGACGTCGACGTGCTGGTCAACAACGCGGGTGGCCAGTTCATGGCGCCCGCGGAGGAGATCAGCGTCAACGGGTGGCGCGCGGTGCACCGGCTCTCGGTGGAGTCGGCGTGGAGCGTGAGCCGCGAGGTCGCGAACCGCTCGATGATCCCGCGCGGCAGCGGACTGATCGTCTTCATGGCGTTCTCGCCGCGCCGCGGGATCCCGCGCATGGTGCACGCCACCGCGGCCCGCGCGGCGCTGGAGAACCTCGCCGCCGGCCTCGCGATCGACTGGAGCCGCTACGGCATCCGGGCCGTCACGGTCGCGCCCGGCACGATCCTGACCGAGGGTCTCGAGGAGCAATATCCGCCCGACGCGATCGACGGCTGGACGCGCATGGTGCCGCTCGGGCGGCTGGGCACCCCGGACGAGGTGGCGGAGCTGGTCGCGTTCCTCGCCACCCCGGCGGGCTCGTACATCACCGGCACCACGATCGTCGTCGACGGCGGCGTGGACGCCTGGGGGAACGGGCCGATCACATGAGCCGCGACCTGACCACGCTGTTCGACCCGAAGTCGGTCGCGATCATCGGCGCCACGGACGACACGTCCAAGTACGGCAACTGGATCGCGATCAGGGCGTTGCGCGGTGCGCGACCGGTGCACCTGGTGAACCCGCGGCGGTCCACCGTGCTCGGCCGCCCCACCGTGCCCGACCTGCGCACGCTCGGCGAGCCCGTCGATCTCGCGGTGATCGCCGTGAACGCATCGCGCTTCGAGGACGCCGTCGACGACGCGCTCGTCGCGGGCGTGACGGCGCTGGTCGGGATCAGCGCGGGCCTCGGTGAGGCGGGCGCGGAGGGCCGGATCCGCCAGGAGCGCCTCGCCGAGCGGATCCGCGGCGCCGGTGCCAGCCTGCTCGGCCCCAACTGCCTCGGCGTGCTCGACCACACCACCGGGCTGGAGCTGACCTCGAACGACCTGCCCGCCGGGCGGGTCGCGTTGATCTCGCAGAGCGGCAACATCGCGCTGGAGATCGCCGAGCTGGGCGCCGACCACGGCGTCGGCTTCTCCCGGTTCGCCAGTCTCGGCAACCAGGCCGACCTGGAGGTCGCCGACCTCGTCGAGGCCTGCGCGCTGCACGAGGGGACCGACGCGATCGCGGTCTACGCCGAGGACTTCCGCGACGGACGCCGGTTCATCGCCGCCGCGACCGAGGCCGCGCGGCTCGGCAAGCCGGTGGTGCTGCTCGCCGTCGGGCGGGGGAGCGCGTCGGCGCGCGGTGCCGCCTCGCACACCGGGGCGATGGTCAGCTCCGGTGTGGTGGTCGAGGCGGCCTGCCGGGCGGCCGGCGTCGAGCTGGTCAGCACCCCGACGCAGCTGGTGCACCTGCTGCAGGGCCTCGCGCTGCCGCGGACGGTCCGCGGCCGGGCGGTCGCGGTGTTCGCCGACGGCGGTGGGCAGGCCTCGGTCGCGAGCGACTGCGTCGAGGACGCGGGGATGGCCGTCGAGGAGTTCTCCTCGACGCTGCGGGTTGCGGTCGCGGCCGACCTCCCGCCGGCTGCCGGGCTGTCCAACCCCGTCGACGTCGCCGGTGGCGGCGAGCAGGACATCGGGTGCTTCCCACGCGTGCTGGCGACGCTCACCGGCAGTGCCGAGGTCGACACCGTCGTCATGACCGGGTACTTCGGCGGGTACGGCGGCTACAGCCCCGAGCTCGGCGCGGGTGAGCTGGAGGCGGCGCACCGGATCGCCGAGGTCGTGGGCGCGGGCGACAAGCCGGTCGTCGTGCAGACGATGAACCACCGCTCCGCCGCGGCCGACATCCTGCGTGCGGCGCGGGTGCCGGTCTACCGGAGCATCGAGGATGCCGTCTGGACGTTGCGGCGGATCGTCGCGCGGAGCGTCCCGGCCGGGGCGGCGCCGCTGCCGCCTGCCGCCGCGCCGCTGATCGACACCGGGTACATGCAGGCCAGGCGGGTGCTCGCAGAGGCGGGGCTGCCGTTCGTCGAGGCCGTCGAGGTGACCTCGCGCGAGCAGCTGCTCGCCACGTCGCCGGCGCTGCGGTACCCGCTGGTGCTCAAGGCGCTCGGCGACGAGCACAAGTCCGACCGCGGCGGCGTTGTGCTCGGGCTGCCCGATGCCGGTGCGGTGCTCGCCGCGTACGACGGTCTGCAGGTGCGGCTGGCCCCGCCGGCGGTGTCGGTGGAGGAGATGGCCGACCTCACCGGCGCCGTCGAACTGATCGTCGGCGGACGGTGGGACCCGCGGTTCGGGCCGGTCGTCCTCGTGGGACTCGGTGGTGTGTACACCGAGGTGCTGCGGGACGTGCGCTGCGCGCTCGGACCCCTCGACGCCGTGGCGGCCCGCCGGCTGCTGCTCGACCTGCGCGGGGCGCCGCTGCTGACCGGCGCCCGCGGTCGGCCCCCGATCGACCTCGACGCGGCGGCGGACGTCGTCGCCTGCCTCTCGACGTTCGCGGCCGCGCACCCCGAGATCGCCGAGATCGAGTGCAACCCGGTCGCGGCGGGCCCGTCAGGGGCCGTGTGCCTCGACGCCCGGATCGTCCTTGCCGACCAGCAGGACCCTTCCGCTGAGCTGAAACCCGAGCAGAAAGAGCAGGACTGATGGACTTCACCTACACCCCGCGGCAGCGTGAGCTGAAGGAGCGCGCCGCCTCGCTGACCAAGGTGATCATGGAGCACGAGCTCGACAACGAGCTGAACAACGGGCTCTCCGACGAGGTGCACGCGCAGCTGCGGCAGGCGATCCTCGACCACGGCCTGCAGGCGATCAACATGCCGGCCGAGTGGGGCGGCGCCGGGCTCACCGTGCTGGAGCAGGCGATCGTCCAGGAGGAGCTCGGGCGGCTCACCGGCGCGCTGTGGGACGTCCTGTGGCGTCCTGCGAACGCGCTGCGCGCCTGCACACCCGAGCAGCGGGAGCGCTACCTGCTGCCGGAGATCCGCGGGGTGCGCCGCGACGCCGTCGCCGTCACCGAGGAGCACGCCGGCTCCGACCCGCAGGGGCTGGCGACGAAGGCGCGCAAGGTCGGCGACAAATGGATCCTCGACGGCGAGAAGTGGTTCGTGACGGTCGGCGACGCGGCCGACTTCTTCGTGCTCCTCGCCGATGTCGACGGCCGGCCGACGACGTTCCTCGTCGACAAGGACCTGCCGGGGGTCGAGGTGAAGCGCATCCCCCGCTACACGCACACGTTCGTCTACGAGCACCCCGAGTTCACGTTCACCGGTGTCGAGCTGGGCGACGACTGCCGGCTCGGCGAGGTCGGGCAGGGCTACGACCTGATCCGCGACTGGTTCGTCGAGGAGCGGCTCATGATCGGCGCGCGCACCGTCGGTGCGGCGGCCCGCGCGACCGAGCTGGCCGCTGAGCACGCCAACAACCGCGAGCAGTTCGGCCAGCCGATCTCGCACTTCCAGCTGGTGCAGGCGATGCTCGCGGACAACGTCGTCGACGTCGTGACCAACCGCAACTTCGTCTACCAGGTGGCGTGGGAGGCCGACCAGGGCATCGACCGCAAGGCGCTGCACGCCAAGGCGGCCGTGGCGAAGCTGGCGGCGTCGGAAGCGGCGAACCGCGCCGTCGACCGCGCGCTGCAGATCTTCGGCGGGCGCGGCTACATGCGGGAGAACCCGGTGGAGCGGCTCTGGCGCGAGCTGCGGGTCGACCGCATTTGGGAGGGCACGTCGGAGATCCAGCGGCTGATCATCGGCAACGAGATCGCCAAGCGCGGGGTGCACGCGGTGCTCTCGTACCCGGGCGAGCTGGGGACCGCGTGACGAACGTCCGGATCGAGCGCCGCGCCGACATCGCGGTGCTCACGCTGGACCGCCCGGAGAAGCTGAACGCGCTCTCCACGGCGCTGGAGCAGGCGCTGCTCGACGCGATCGACTCCGACGACGTGCGGACCAGCGCGGCCGTCGTGATCGCGGGGGAGGGCCGGGCGTTCTCCGCCGGCGCCGACCTCACGGAGGTCCGCGAGCTCGGTCCGGCCCAGATCGCGCAGTACTACCGCGGTTCGGGTCGGGTGTACGAGGCGGTGGCCGCGTTGCCGCAGGTCACGGTCGCGGCCGTGCATGGCTACTGCCTCGGTGGCGGGTTCGAGCTGGCGCTCGCGGCCGATCTCCGGGTGGCCGACGGGACGGCCGTCTTCGGGCTGCCCGAGGTCGGCATCGGGATCGTCCCGAGCTCGGGCGGGCTGGCCCGGCTCGTCCGGATGGTCGGCCCGGCGAAGGCGCGTGAGCTGGTGCTGCTCGGGCGCCGCTACGACGCGGCGGCGGTCGACCGGCTGGGGCTGCTCACCGACGTCGTCCCGGCCGGGGGAGCGCTCGATGCGGCGCTCGCCGTCGCGGCCGAGGCCGCCGCGCAGCCCGCGCTGGCCGCGGCGGTCGCGAAGCAGGTGATCGACGTGGCCACGGAGTCGTCCCACGCTGCGGCGCTGGCGCTGGAGCGGCTCGCGTACGGGATGCTCAACCAGGTGGACAAGGGGTGACGCACCCCCGCCATCCACGCTGTGATCCACCCAGAGGCGCAGGCGTTGCTCGACGAGCCCGCCGCGGTCGGCGGAGCACGTCGAGCTGGTCGAGGACGTCACGGTCGGCGGTGTGCCGTGCCGGCGGTACCGCCCCTTCGAGGCCGCCGGGGTGGTGCTGCACCTGCACGGGTTCTGGCGCCGACCGGCGACGGTCGGCGCGGCGCGGGCGGCGACGGTCGGCGCGGCGCGGGCGGCGATCGACGAGGTCGCCGCAGCCGTCAAGGCCTGCTCTGCGGGGCAGAACCTAGTGCCCTGAGCTGGGCCTGGGCGGGGGTGGTTGCGGGGCGGGACGCCCGTTTCCGGTGCACATTGCAGGTCTCCTCCACGCGTCTGCGCGACGATCAGCCTCGCACGGTGCCAGTTGTACCGTCCGATGTGGTCGGGCGGCTAATCGAGCATAGGCGGAGACGCCCAGAATGGGGTTTCCCCCTTCAGGTGAAAGCAGTACTCCGCTGTGGACAGGGCGTGACCAGTGACGACACCGTTACGCCTGTGGGTGACGGTGAGCCGGCGGATTCGTCTCGCGCATGGCGATGACGGCGACCAGGCTGATCACGCCCATCAGCACCATGTATCCCGAGATCGAGAGCGAGGTCCCGGTGCTCGATTGCAGCCACGTCGCCACCGTCGGCGCGAAACCACCGCCGAGCACCGCGCCGATCGCGTAGCTGAACGAGGCGCCGCTGTAGCGGTACTGCGGCTCGAACATCTCGGCGAACAGCGCCGACTGCGGCCCGTAGGAGAGGCCGAGCCCGATCGTCAGCAGCACCACCGCGACGATCATCCAGACCATCGAGGCGGTGTCGACCAGCAGGAAGAACGGGAACGACCACAGCACGAGCAGCACCGACCCGATGAGGTACACGGGCTTGCGGCCGGCCCGGTCGGACCAGATGGCGGCGGCGACGATGCTGATCAGCCACGACACGCTGCCGATGATGATCACGATGAGCATGATGTTCCCGCTCACGCCCAGCGTCCGCGTGCCGTACGGGAGCAGGTAGGCGAGGAAGACGTAGCCGATCGCGGTGTTGGCGACGAACGTGAGCGACGCGATCACCAGCTCGCGCGGGCGCTCCCGGAACACGTCGGCGAGCGGGCGGCGCAGCCGCGCCTGCTCGTCGCGCAGCGAGCGGAACACCGGGCTCTCCTCGACCTGCAGCCGCACGAAGAGGCCGACGCCCACCAGCACGATGCTGACCAGGAACGGGATCCGCCAACCCCACGACAGGAACTGCTCCTCGGTCATGGTGTTGCGGACCAGGAAGAACATCAGCTGGGCGAGGATCAGCCCCGCCGGCACGCCGATCTGCGAGAACGAGCCGTAGCGGCCGCGCTGGCCCGGCGGCGCGTGCTCGACGGCCATGAGCGCCGCGCCGCCCCACTCCCCGCCGGCCGAGAGCCCCTGCAGCAGGCGCATGACGACCAGCAGGATCGGCGCGAGCACCCCGACCTGTCCGTACGTGGGCAGCAGGCCGACGCCGACCGTCGCGAACCCCATCAGGAGCAGGGAGGAGACGAGCATCCGCTTGCGGCCGATGCGGTCGCCGAAGTGCCCCCAGAGCGCGCCGCCGATCGGACGCGCGACGAACCCGACGCCGAGCGTCGTGAACGAGAGCAGGAGCGCGGAGGCGGGGTCGAAGTTCGGGAAGAACTGCGTGGCGAAGATCAGCCCGGCCGCGGTGCTGTAGATGAAGTAGTCGTACCACTCGATCGTCGTGCCGATCGCGCTCGCGACCACGACCCTGCGCAGCTGCTTCGGGTCCCGCTTCGTCGTGTCCACCATGCGACCCCTTCGTCTCCGGATTGTCGATCACGATGGCACGGCGGGACGCGTAGTGACAGTTCGGATCGATAACGGTGGTGTCGGGAGGCGGGTGCTGGCAAACGCCGGTCGGGATGGGGCAGGAAAGCCACTTTCCTGCCCTGTGGGGCCGGAAAGTGGCTTTGCTGCCCTCGTGTGCGCATCGCACGCAACGGCGCGTGTAATGCCCATGAGTCGGTCGTGCAATCCGCGCTCGCGAGGGTGGCTCCTGGAAGCTGGTCCAGCAGGCAGGAGCACAAGTATGGGAACGACGGTGGAGCCGGTGTCGGGCCGGTTGAACGCAGCCGCGGAGAACTCGCTGCGATCGCTCGTCCACGGGGCTGTCTTCACGCCGCGCGAAGCCGGGTACGAGGACGTGCGGGCGGTTTACAACGGTTCGATCGACCGCCGTCCCGAAGCCGTGGTGCAGGTCAGCGGCGTCGCGGACGTCGCGAGGACCGTTCGGTTCGCGCGCGAGCACGGCTTCACGGTCAGCGTCCGCGGCGGCGGGCACGGCGTCGCCGGCATGGCGGTCGCGGGCGAGATCGTCATCGACCTCTCCGCGCTGCGCGGGGTGACGGTCGACCCGGTGGCGGGCACGGCCGTCGTCCAGGGCGGTGCGACCTGGGCCGAGGTGGACGCCGCGACCCAGGCGCACGGGCTGGCGGTCCCGGGCGGGCGGGTGAGCCACACCGGCGTCGCCGGCCTGACCCTCGGCGGCGGGGAGGGCTGGCTGACCTGCCGGCACGGCCTCACCTCCGACAACCTGGTCGCCGTCGACGTCGTCACGGCCGACGCGCAGCTGGTGGTGGCGAGCGCGACGGAATCGCCCGAGCTGTTCTGGGCATTGCGCGGCGGTGGCGGCAACTTCGGTGTGGTCACGTCGTTCACCTTCCGGCTGCACCCGGTCGGGCCGCTGGTGCTCGGTGGGATGCTCGCGTTCGAGATCGCCGCGGCGCCGGAGGTGCTGCGGGTGCTGCAGGAGCTGCACGCCGAGGGCCACGCCGACCTCGGTGCGGCGGCGGCGTTCCTGACCGCGCCGCCGGCGCCGTTCGTGCCCGGTGACGTGGTCGGCCGTCCCGTGATCGGCGTCATCCCGGCGTGGTTCGGCGACGTCGACAAGGGCATGGCGCTGCTGAGCCGGTTCCACGAGGTCGCGACGCCCGTGATCGACGCCGTCGCCCCGATGCCCTACATCGCGCTGCAGTCGATGCTCGACGCCGGCTCGCAGCCCGGTATGCGCAACCGCTGGTCGGGCGGGTTCGTGCACGAGGTGGCGCCGGAGCTGGTCGCGGCCCTGCAGGACGCCGCCGTGCGGATGCCGAGCCCGCTCTCGCAGATCATCATCTCGCCGCTGCCCGACTCGGTGCGCGTGCTTCCCGACGACGCCACGGCGTTCCCGTCGCGTTCGGGGCGCTGGCTCGTGCACCCGGTCGGCGTGTGGCCGGCGCCCGACGCGGACGAGGCCGGCATCGCGTGGACCCGCGACCTCGCCGCGATCATCAGGGCCAGCGGGGAGACCGGCACGTACCTGAACCTCGACGAGTCGGACGACGCCCGCGTGCGCTGGGCGATGGGCGAGGCCCGCTTCGAGCGGCTCCAGCAGGTCAAGAAGGCGTGGGACCCGGAGGACATGTTCCGCTTCTGCGCACACATCTCGCTGCCGTAACCAACCCGCGTGGGGCCGACGTGTGCGGGGAAGCGCGCGTCGCCCCGCTGACGCGAGGGCAGCAAAGCCACTTTCCGGCCCTGTGAGGGCAGGAAAGTGGCTTTGCTGCCCTCCAGGGGCCCGGCGGGCCTGCCCGGTGGAGAGTTGCACAGAAGTTTGTGCACAGCTTTGCTTGCACAGAGCTTTGTGCATTCCGTAGGCTGGCGGCATGCCCGACGAGACCGAGCCGCGCCTGGCCGACCTGGCCGCCGTCACCACGCTGGCCCACCCGCGCCGGCGGCAGATCCTGGAGCGGCTCAAGCTCGGCGGGCCGGCGACGTCGGCGATGCTGGCCCGTGACCTCGACCTCAACACCGGAGCCACCAGCTACCACCTGCGGGAGCTGGCGGCGAGCGGGCTCGTCGAGGACGTGCCGGAGCGGGCGAGCGGCCGCGAGCGCTGGTGGCAGGCCGCCCGGCACGACCTGCGGTTCCCGCGCCGCAGCGAGCAGAGCCCCGAGATGCGCCAGGCGTTCGAGGAGATGAGCAGGATCGGCTTCGCGGCCGACCTGGAGGACTTCGCGCGCGCGTACGAAGCAACGGCAGAAGCGTCGGACCCGTGGTCCGACGCTTTTCTGCATTCCCGGGGCTCCATCGATGTGACGGGCGAGGAGCTCGTGCAGTTCTTCGAGGAGTACATCGCGCTGCTCAAGCGCTACCAGCGACGCCCTGACCAGCGGCCGGAGGGTGCGCGGACGGTCTACGCGCGCTTCTTCGCCCACCCCGCACCGCCGCTCGACTGACCTTTCGGATTCGGATCTGAATTAGGAGGCAATCCCATGGTTTCTTTGGCGCGCCCGGAAAACGCGACCCTCGATGCCGTCCCGCCGGTGCCTCGGCGCCGGCTGACCGCAGCGTTGGCCCTGCTGGTGATCGTCCTCTACACGGCGCTGGGCTGGTGGCACGACGAGCCACCGCCACCCGCTCCCACAACGGCGCCGGCCACCGAGTTCAGCGCGGAACGCGCCTGGCCCGTGCTGGAGCGGATCGCGGGCCCCGCGCCGTCGCCGGTGGGCAGCGCCGAAGGCGACGCCATCCGCGACTTCCTGGTCGCGGAGCTGAGCTCGCTCGGCCTGCGCACCGAGGTGCAACGCGGCACCGGCATCAGCGAGCGGGGCGGGTCGAGCATGTCCGTGGCGCCCGTGGAGAACGTCGTCGCGACGCTGCCCGGCACCGCGCCGACCGGTCGGCTGATCGTTGCCGCGCACTACGACTCGACCTTCAGCGGGCCGGGGACCAGCGACGACAAGTCGTCGGTCGCCGCCGCCGTCGAGACGGCCCGCGCGCTGGCGGCCGGGCCGCGCCCGCGCAACGACATCGTGCTGCTGCTCACCGACGCCGAGGAGCCCGAGATGCTCGGCGCCTCCGCCTACGTCCGGCAACACCCCGACGGCTCGCGGCCGACCGTCGTGCTGAACTGGGACGGACCCGGCAACGCGGGGGCGTCGGCGATGTACCAGACCACGACGGGGGCCGCGGGGGTCGTCGGCGCGGTGCTGGCCGACATCCGCCACCCGCTCGGCGACTCGCTGGTCCCGCCGCTCTTCCAGCTCATGCCCAACCACACCGACCTCGACGTGTTCAACACGAGGGGCTACGAGGGCGTCACGTTCGGGTTCACCGACGGGCGCGCCTACTACCACTCGTCGCTGGACACGACGTCGCGGTTCGACAAGGCGTCGCTGCAGCAGTACGGCGACAACATGCTCTCGGGTGCGCGCGGGCTCGGCGAGCGCGATCTTCCGACGCTGTTCTCCGATGTCGACTCGACGTTCGTGACGCACTTCGGGCTGGTCGTGAGCTACCCGACCGCGTTGGCGGTGCCGATCGCGGTGCTGGCCGTGGTCGCCGTGATCGGGCTGGCCGTGCTCACCAGGAGGCGCGGCGACGCGAGTGTGCCGCGGATGCTGGCCGGGTTCGGGGTCGCTCTCGGCGCGGTCGTGCTCGCCGCGCTAGCCGCCATGGCGATGTGGTGGCTGCTCGTGCAGCTGCGGCCCGGGTACGGCGCGATGATGGTCGGGGAGCCGTACCGCCCGGTGCTCTACCGCTTCGCGGTCGGCGGGATCGCGATCACGGTCGTCGTGGCCGCGGTCGTCGCGCTGCGCAGGAGGGTCGGCGCGGCGGCGCTGACCGTCGGCGGGCCGGCTGTCATCGCGTTGCTCGGCATGCTCGTGGCGCTGGCTGCGCCGGCGCTCGCGTTCATGTTCTCCCTGCCGGCGCTGCTCGCGGCGATCGGCGCGATGGCGGCCGGTCGCTGGCGGGCGGCCGTGCTGGCGGTGACGCTCGCGCCCGCGGTGTTCCAGCTCATGAGCGACGGGCGAGGGCTGCTGCAAGGCGTCGGCATGGGGATGGCCGAGGTCGGTGCGTTCTGCTTCGCGATGGCGACGCTGCTGGTGATCCCGCTGATGGCGGAGCTGCTGCCGGCGCGGCGGTCGTGGGCGGTCCCCGCCACGGCGGGGGCGCTGACGGTGCTGCTCGTTGCGGCCGGGTTCGGGGTCGATCGGTTCGACGAGCAGCACCCGCAGCAGTCGTTCCTGATGTACGTGCTCGACGCGGACACCGGCGCGGCCCGCTGGGTGAGCGACGACCCGACCCCGTCGCCATGGGCGAGCGACTACGTCCTGCAGGCAGGCCCCGACACGTCGTCGTCGCTGCCTTACCGGCCGCGCGAGCGCTGGACCGGACCGGCCCAGGCCGCCGTGTTGCCGGCGCCCGAGCTGCGGGTGGTCGGCAGCCACCCGGACGGCGGATCGACGCTCGTCGAGGTGCAGGTGAGCACGCCGCGCGACGCCGACGTGCTCTCCCTGACCGTCGACCGGCCCGTCGAGCAGGTGCTGGTGGCCCCGGCCGGTGGGCCGGCGGTCGACGCGGTGCCGACGTACGACAGGCAGCGGGAGTGGCCGTTCCAGCTGCGCATCTACGCGCCGCCCACCGACGGCGTGACCGTGACGCTGCGGGTGGCCGACCCGGTCGGGATGCGGTTCTCTGTGTCGGACTACACGGCCTCGCTCGCCGGCCTGCCCGGCTATGCCGAGCGTCCGGCCACCGAGGTCCGCAGCCACCACCACGACTCCGACATCACCGTCGTCACCCGAACGTACGGCTGAGCGGGGCGCGCGGACGGGCGAGACTGGACGAATGCGGCGAAGCGCAGCGGTCCTTCTCGCCCTCCTCGCGGTGTTGCTCGGGGCCTGCGCGCCGGCGCCGGTCTCGAGCGCACCGGTCCCGGCCCAGAACGCGGTGGTGTTCGAGCCGCTGCGCCAGTCGCCCGCCGAGATCGACGCAACCGTCGCGAGCCTGCGGCAGCTCGACGACCACCCGCTCTACGAGATGACCTACCACGGCGACTACGTGCCGACGGTCCCGCTCGTGCCCCCGGACCTCGGGGCGGAGGCGCCCGAATGGGCGTGCTCGCTCATCGCGTTGCCCAGCGGGTTCGCCCGCAACTTCGACTGGGACCCAGGGCCGGCCATGATCGTCCGGTCGGACCCGCCGAGCGGCTACGCGTCGGTCTCGGTCGTCGACCTGACCACGTCGCTCGGCCTGCGCGGCCGGCCTGACCTCGCCGACCCGGCGACGCGGCGCGCGCTGGCCCACGCCGTTCTCGTGCCGTTCGACGGGATGAACGAGAAGGGCCTCGTCGTCGGCATGGCCGCGACGCCCGAGGCGCAGCTCCCGCTGCCGACCGCCGACAAGCCGGTCGTCGGCAGCCTGCGGGTCGTCCGCATGATGCTCGACCGGGCCGTCACCGTCGACGAGGCGGTGGCGGTCATGCGCGAATACACCGTCGACTTCAGCGGTGGCCCGCAGATCCACTACCTCATCTCCGATGCCGCCGGGCGGACCGTCGTGGTCGAGTACTCCGGCGGCACGCTCAACGTCGTCGACGACCGCATCCTCACCAACATCGCCATGACCGGCACCGAGCCCGCCCAACGTCTCGCCGACCGCCGCTATCGCCTTCTCGCCGAGGGATCGGCGGCCGGCACGGACCCGATGGAGCTGCTGCGCACCGTCGCGCAGCCGCACACGCGCTGGTCGATCGTGTACGAGCCGGCGCAGGGCACCGCACGCCTGGTGACGGGACAGCGGTGGGAGCGGGTGCACACCGTGGCGTTGCGGGACGCCCGCTGATCGGCAGAGCCAGGAACACAGGGCACGGGGAAGGGCAGGAAAGCCACTTTCCTGCCCTGTGAGGGCCGGAAAGTGGCTTTCCTGCCCTTGCGTGCGGAACGCACGCATCCAGGTCGACACCCGGGCCGGCCTACCCACGCTGATCAACACGCCGCGCGGCTACCGTGTGCGCGTCGAGAAGATCGGAGTGACGTCGCGATGACCGAGAACGGCAGGGACGGCAGGGAGCTCGTACGGGTGCCGGCCGGGGAGCTGGAGCGAACGGCAGCCGGCATCTTCGCTGCGGCGGGTTGCGAGGCCGACGAGGCCGAGCGGATCGCGGTCGAGCTGGTGGGTGCGAACCTCGCCGGCCACGACAGCCACGGTGTGGTGCGGGTGCCGTTCTACGTCTCGCTCCTGCGCGCCGGGCACGTCCGCGCCGGCCGTTCCGTCGAGATCGTCACGGACGGCGGCGCGTTCGCGCTGCTCGACGGGCAGTTCGGGTTCGGGCAGACGATCGCGCCGCAGGCCGTCGCGCTGGGCATCGAGCGGGCGTCGCGCGACGGGATCTGCGTCGTGGCGCTGCGCAACTCCGGGCACGTCGGGCGGGTCGGCGCGTACGCCGAGACCGCGCTCGCCGCGGGGCTGATCTCGATCCACCTGGTCAACGTCGCCGGTTCGCCGCTGGTGGCGCCGTTCGGCGGGGTCGAGCGGCGCTTCTCGACGGCGCCGTTCTCGGTCGGGGTGCCGCTGCCGGACCGGCCGCTGGTGCTGGACTTCGCCACGTCGCTCGTCGCGGAGGGCAAGGTGCAGGTGGCGTCGTTCGGCGGGCCCGCGCTCCCGTCCGACGCGCTCGTCGAGCCGGACGGCAGCGCGTCGAGCGACCCGCACACCCTCTACGGCGAGTACGGGCCGACCGACATGCGCACCCCCGGCAACGGGGCCGGCGCGATCAGGGCGTTCGGTGGGCACAAGGGCTCCGGCCTCGCGCTGATGTGCGAGCTGCTAGCCGGCGCGTTCACCGGCGGCGGCTGCGCGGGCCCGGTCGACGGGCCGCGCGGGCGGATCTCCAACGGGATGCTCTCGATCTACCTCTCGCCGCGGCACTTCGGCACGCAGGCCGAGTTCGAGCAGGTCGGGCGCGAGTACGTCGAGTGGGTGCTCTCGACCCGGCCGACCGAACCCGGCGGCGAGGTGCTGCTGCCGGGGGAGCAGGAAGCCCGTACGAAGGCGGCCCGGCTGGCCGACGGGGTGCCGCTCCCGCCCGCCGAGTGGGCCGCGATTCAGGAGGTGGCGGCGGAGGTCGGCGCTGCTTGAGCAAAGGCGGCCGCATGGTCGGTGGCCCACTGCGCGAACGTGCGCGCGGGCCGGCCGGTCACCTCCTCGACCGTGCTGGTCACCGGCGGTCGCGGCTGCTTCGCCATCGCTGCGTAGGCGTCGAGGAGGGTGTCGGCGAACGACTCGGGCACACCGTCCGCGACGAGCCGACGGCGCGCGGCGGGCCGCGGCAGCTCGACCCAGCGCAGCGGGCGTCCGAGCGCCTCGCCGATCACGTGGACCTGTTCCGACTGGCTCAGCACGGCCGGACCGGTCAGGGCCAGCTCGCCCACGTGCCGGCCGGACGTCAACGCGCGGACGGCGACCGCGGCGATGTCGGCTTCGTGCAGCATCGCCATGGCGAGTTCGCCGTGTGCGCCGCCGACCGTGTCGCCCGCGCGGATCTGCCGCGCCCACCACAGCGCGTTTGCGGCGAACGTACTCGGCCGGATGAACGTCCACTCCGGGATCGTCGCGGCGAGCAGGTCGCGCTGCTGTTCCATGGGGAGTTCGGCAACGGCACCGGAGCCGAGCAGTACAACACGCCGGGTGTGGCGGGCGAGGGTCGCCAGCACACCGGGCAGCGCGGCACCGGTGTGCAGCGGCCAGATGAGGAACGCGGCGTCGATGCCGTCGACGACCGGCTCGAGGTCGGCTTTGTCTGTGATGTCGGCGCGGACGACCTGGGCGCCGGGCAGGTCGGCGCGCCCAGGATCCCGGCTGACGGCGCGGACTTGGGCTCCGGGGATATTGAGGAGTTGCCGGACGACGTTCCGCCCGACGTTGCCCGTGGCGCCGGTGACGAGGTAGGTGGTCATGACGGCGACGATGGCCGGGCAGCCGGCCGGCCGCGGAGTCGCGTGGCCGAGCCGGGCGGAGTCCGGCATCCGCCCGCCACCCGTTGGCGGAATCCGGCAGAGCACCCAGGCGTCCCCAGGGAGGGCAGGAAAGCCACTTTCCTGCCCTGTGAGGGCCGGAAAGTGGCTTTCCTGCCCTTGCAGACGGGACCTCCGCGGCGGCCCGAAGGGCCAGGCGCACTCGGGCCGTGCGCGTCTGTTGGTGGTTTCCGGCAGGATGGCGCGTGTGGTGCTGGAATCCGTCGACCGGGCGATCGTGCAGGCATTGGAGCTGGACGGCCGCGCACCGTTCCGGCTCATCGGTGACGTGCTGGGGGTCTCGGAGAGCACGGTCGCGCGTCGTTACCGCCGGATGCGGGCGGCGGGCGTGCTGCGGGTGGTCGGTTCGGCGAACGGGATGCTGCTCGGCTACACGTCGTGGACGCTGCGCATCCGCTGCATGCCCGACGCCGCGAACGCCATCGCGGCGGCACTGGCCCGCCGCCCCGACACCTACTGGGTGCACGTCCTCTCCGGCGGCACCGAGATCTCCTGCAACCTGCAGGCGCGCAACGACGCTGAACGGGACGTCCTGCTCATGGACACGCTGCCGCGCACGTCCCGCGTGCTGGACGTCAGCGCCCACGCCCTGCTCGGCGGTGCCGGTACGGGCTGGGGCGGGCTCGACGAGCTCACCGACGACCAGGTGGATCAGCTGCGCCGGCCGGCACCGGAGCCCGCACCCGTGCAGCTCACCGAGCACGACCGTGCCCTGCTCGCGGTGCTCGCCCGCGACGGCCGCACGACCGTCGCCGACCTGGCCGCGATCACCGCGTGGTCGGAGTCGTCGCTCCGCCGGCGCATCGAGCTGCTGCGCCACCACGGGGTGCTGGTGCTCGACGTCGACCTACCGGCTGCGGCGATCGGACACCGCGGCGAGGCCCGGTTGTGGATCACCGTCGCGCCGGCACAGCTGATGGCGGTCGCGCAGGCGCTCGGCAGGCACCCCGAGACGTCGTTCGTGGGCATCACAACGGGCCCGACCAACGTCGTGGCCGCAGTCGTCTGCCGCGACAACGCCGACCTGCTGCGCTACCTGACCGAACGCGTCAGCCCGCTGCCCGGCATCCACTCGGTGGAGACGGCCCCGGTGATCCGCACGGTCAAACGCGCCGGCGCACCGCTCCCACGCTGACGTCGACAACGACGTTTTGGCTGTTGTTAGCGCTCACAAACAGCCAGAACGTCGTTGTCGACGGTTACGCGCCGCGCGGTTGCAGGATCGCCGGGTCCACGTCGAGGTGCAGGACCGCCGCCGTGCCTGACGCCAGCGCGCGGTCCAGCGCCGCCGGCAGGTCGGCCGTCCTGCTCACCCGCTCCCCGAACGCGCCGAAGGCCCGCGCGTAGGCCCCGAAGTCGGGGTTGACCAGCGCGGTGCCGCTGACCCGCCCGGGGTGCTCGCGCTCCTGGTGCTGCCGGATCGTGCCGTACTGCGCGTTGTCGACCACGAGGATCAGCGGCCGCCCGCCGCGCGCGACAGCGGTGGCCAGCTCCTGCCCGTTCATCAGGAAGCACCCGTCCCCGGCGATCGAGACGACCTGCCGCCCGGGATGCACCAGCGACGCCGCGACGGCGGCCGGCACGCCGATGCCCATCGCCCCGTTCCGCGGCGCGACGAGCGAGCCGACGCCGTGGTGCGGCAGGAACCGCTGCGCCCACACCGCGTGGTTGCCCGCGCCGTAGGTGATCACGGCGTCGCGGTCGAGCCGAGCAGCGAGCTGGGCCATCGCCACGTCCATGTCGACATAGTTCGTGTCGACGTACGGCCCGACCTCGCCGCCCGGGGTCGCGAACTCCAGCTGTGCCGCGCGCAGCTGCTTCGCCCAGTCCGGTTCCTTCGCGACGTCGGGCAGCTCGGCGACGAACGCGGACGGGTCGGCGAGCAGGTGCAGGTCGACCCTGCGCTGGTGGATCCGCAGCTCCGGGTCGGGGTCGACGACCACCGTCACGGCGTCGGCCGCGCCACCCCGGTACCCGCCGGAGATCACGTCGCCGTACCCGGTGCCGACGAAGAGCAGCAGGTCGGCGTCGTCGAACGCGCCGGCCAGTCGCGGGTTGCGCCCGTAGCCGAGCCATCCGACGTACGCCGGGCTGTCGTGGTCGACCACGTCGTGCGTGCGCCAATCGGCGACGAGCGGCAGCTCGGCCCGCTCGGCCCACGCCGTGACCGCAGCCGTGCTCGCGGCGTCCCACCGGTCGCCGCCGAGCACCACGAGCGGGCGCTGCGCGGTCTCGAGCATCCGGCCGAGCGCCTGCCGCTGCGCGCTCGACACCGCCCCACCCGCGATCGGACGGGGTGCCGCGAGCGGCGCGCTCGTCGGCTCGACCAGCACGTCCTCCGGCAAGCCGACGACCACCGGCCCGGGTCGCCCGGCCGCGGCGACGGCAAACGCCTCGGCCACCTGCGCCGCTGCCCGGTCCGGCCGTTCGACGGTGATCACCCGCTTCGCGGTGGAGCCGAACCAGCCCGTGAGCGAGAACTCCTGGAACGACTCGCGGTCGCGGTCGTCCACCGGCACGAGCCCGACGAACAGCACCATCGGCGTGGCGTCCTGCCACGCCGTGTGCACGGCGATGGCGGCGTTCGCGGCCCCCGGCCCGCGGGTCACCATCGCGACGCCGGGCAGCCCGGTCAACCGCCCCTCGGCAACCGCCATGAACCCGGCGCCGCCCTCCTGCCGGCAGACGACCATCTCGATCGGGCTGTCGTGCAGCGCGTCGAGCACCTCCAGGTAGCTCTCGCCCGGCACGCCGTACGCCCGGCGCACCCCGAGCGCTTCCAACTGCGCGACGATCGCGGCTCCCGCAGTGCGGGTTTCGGCTGTCACTTGCTCACCACCTCGTCCGTGCTGAGCGAGAGCCGCGGGGCCAGCACCCCGGCGCTCGCGGTGATCAACGCGATGACGATCAGCAGCAGCGCGGGCGTCCACGACTTCCCGCCGCTGAGCGTGAGCGACGCCGTGGCCAGCAGCGGCATGAACCCGCTGACGATCGCAGCGATGTTCGCCGAGAGCGCGATGCCGCTGTAGCGCAGCTTGGCCGGGAAGAGGTCGGCGAGCAGCGGCCCGGACACCGCGTACGGGATGGAGAGGCACGCGACGGCGGCCGTCACCCCGAGGATCACCAGCAGCGAGTCGGTCGTGTCGATCAGCCAGAACGCCGGGAACGCGACGACCGCCGCGGCGAGCCCGCCGATCAGCGTGATCCGGCCCGGCCCGTACCGCTCGGCCAGCCGCCCGCCGATCACCAGCACGACGATCTCGACGGCCGCGGCCACCAGCGTCGCGTTCAGCAGCGTCGACTTCGCCATGCCGAGGTGCTCGGTGCCGTAGCTGATCACGAACGTGGTGATCAGGTAGAAGCCGCCGACACCGAGGAACGTCGAGGCGGCCCCGACCAGCAGCTGCCGCCAGGCGCCGACGAGGACGTCGCGCACCGGCGAGCCGGCCAGCTCGTCCTCGGCCAGCAGCTGTTCGAAGAGCGGCGACTCCTCGACCCGCCTGCGGATCCAGACCGCGATGGCGAGCAGCGGGAACGCGGCGAGGAACGGCAGCCGCCAACCCCACGCGTCGAAGCTCTCGTCGGGCAGCAGCGCGACGGCGGCGAAGGCGCCGGAGGAGAGCAGCGTGCCGATCGGCGACCCGATCTGCGGCATCACGGCGTACCGGCCGCGGCGTTCCTTCGGCGCATGCTCGACAGCGAGCGTGACGGCGCCACCCCACTCCCCGCCCACCGCTACACCCTGCAGCAATCGCAGCAGCGTGAGCAGGATCGGCGCAGCGACGCCGATCGAGAAGAAGTCGGGGAGCAGCCCGATCGCGCCGGTGACGAAGCCGATCATCGCGACCGTGATGATGAGGCACTTGCGGCGCCCGATGCGGTCGCCGAGGTGGCCGAAGAGCACCGCGCCCACCGGCCTGGCCAGGAACCCGACCGCGAACGACGCGAACGCGCCGGAGGTCGCGACCACCGGGTCGTTGCTGGCGAAGTAGAGCCGGTTGAACACCAGCGACGCCGCGGTGCCGAAGAGGAAGAAGTCGTACCACTCGAGTGCGGTACCGACGAACGCGCCGAAGGCCACCTTGCGGGCCTCGGCGTCGCTGACGGTCACCGGCCGTGCTGCGTGCTCCATCGTCGTGTCCCTTCGCTTCGGGGAGGATGCGCGGCCTGTGCGCGGCCTAGATACCGAGTGCCGGCCCGCCGTGCGTGCAGGTGCCGCCGACGAACGTCGCGACGACCTCGGTCGATCCGATCCGGTCGGCCGGCACAGCCATCTCGTCGGTGATGTCGTCGCCGAGCAGGACGAAGTCGGCGAGCTTGCCGGGGGTGAGGCTGCCGCGCTCGCGCTCCTCCCCGGCGATCCACGCGGCGTCGAGCGTGTAGGCGCGCAGCGCGGTGAGCACGTCCACCCGCTCGTCCGGCCCGATCACCGCGCCGGACGACGTGCGCCGCTGCACCATCGACTGCATGCCCAGCAGCGGCGCACCGGTGGCGACGGGACGGTCGGAGCTGCCCGGCACCCGCAGGCCCGCGCGCAGGAACGCGGCGTGCCGGTAGAGCCCGCCGGCCCGCTCCTCGCCGACCGCAGCGGCCATCGTGTCGCCGATCTCGTAGAGGAACCGCAGCTGCGGCACCGGCGTCACACCCAGCTGCGCCATCCGCTCGACCTGCGCCGGCGTCGTGACGGCGGCGTGCTCGATCCGCGGTCGCGCGTCCGGCCGCGGGTGCCGCGCCTGCGCCTCGGCGAACGAGTCCAGCGCGAGGTCGACGGCGCGGTCGCCGATCGCGTGCGCCGCGATCCGCCAGCCAGCGGCGTGCGCGTCGAGCAGCCGGCCGCGCAGCGTGTCGGGGTCGTCCTGGAAGTAGCCGTGCGAGTGCCGGTCGCAAAACGGCTCGACCATCGCGGCGGTCCGCGCCACGAGCGACCCGTCGAGGAAGATCTTCATCGGCCCGATCCGCAGCCGGTCGTCGCCGAAGCCGGTCCGCACCCCGAGGTCGAGGCCGAACTGCTCGTCGTCGCCGGCGTGCCCGCGCAATCCGTGCAGCGCGTCGGCGGCGGGCATGAGCTGCACCCGCACCGTCAGCGAGCCGTCGTCTCGGGCCCGCTGGTACGCGGCGAGCTCGACGGGGGAGCGGCCGATCCAACCGCCGCCGATGCCGCACTCGGTGACGTGCGTGAGGCCTTCGGCGGCGTAGACCGCCGACGCCCGCCCGATCGCCGTCGCCAGCTCCGCCGCCGGGTACGGCACCACGAGGCCGACGACGAGGCTCTGCGCCTGCTCCTCCAGCACACCGGTCGGCTCGCCGGCGTCGTCGGTGACGACCACCCCGCCGGCCGGGACGACCGCGGTGCCGTCGAGCACACCGATCTGCTTCAGCAGCGGACTGTTGACCGTGCACACGTGCCCCGAGCGGTGCTGCAACCAGACCGGCCGCCCACCGGCGGCGCGGTCGAGCGCGGCGCGCTGCGGGTGCCCGCCGATCGCCGTGTCGTCGTACCCAGTGCCGACGACGAGCGCATCGGCCGGGAGCGTCACCGCGCGCAGCGCCACCCGCTCGTAGAGCGACGTGAGGTCGGTGAGGCCGGTGAGGTCGATGGCGGCCAGCCCCTGCCCGAACCACGCCATGTGGTTGTGCGCGTCGCCGAAGCCGGGCACGAGCGCGGCGCCCTGCGCGTCGATCTCGACACGCCCGCGCAGCCCGTCCGCGTCGAGCGCGAGCACGCGGCCGTGGTGCACGGCGAGCGTCCGGGCCCGTGGGCGCTCGCCGTCCATCGTCACGACGGCGGCGTTGCGCACGACCATGTCGACGTCGAAGGTCATCCTCACCCCAGGTGGTGCAGTCGGGTCAGCGGCAGCTCGGGCGAGCGGTGCAGCGGGATCTCGTGGCCGTCGGCGCGCACCGGGACGGGCCCGGCCTCGACCTCGACGCGCGGCGTGGCCGTGTTGTGCAGCATGTCGCGCGAGCCGAGACCGCGGCTGCCGGAGATCGGCGAGTACTGCCGCCCGGCGGGCAGCGCGGCGCGCGCGTCGGCGTCGTCGAGGCAGCGCTGCGAGACGAACACGTGCGCCAAGCGTGCCGGCGCCGCACCCAGCCCGCCGTAGAACGGCTGCATCCGGCGCGGCTGCGTGAGCCGCGTCGAGCCCGAACCGGAGCCGGCGGCGCCCCACGCCACGAACCCCGACTTGATCACCAACTCCGGCTGCGCGCCGAACCACGCCGGGTTCCAGAGCACGATGTCGGCGAGCCGGCCCGGCCGGATCGAGCCGACGTGCGCGGACAGGCCGTGCGCGACCGCCGGGTTGTGCGTGAGCTTGGCGAGGTAACGCAGCACCCTCGCGTTGTTGGCGACATCGGGGCCGGTCTCCCCGGCGAGCGTCGCCTGGACGTGCGCGAGCTGCCACGTGCGCCGCGCGGTCTCCGCGACCCGGCCCATCCCGAGCGCGTCGGAGTTGACGATGCTGATCGCGCCCTGGTCGTGCAGCCAGTTCTCCGCCGAGATCGCGTGCTCGCGGATGCGGCTCGCGGCGATCGCGGCGTCGCTGGGCACGTGCGCGTGGCCGCGATGCACGGTGAGGGTCATCGGGCCGAGCTCGGCCACCGTCGAGGGAGTCAGCGGCAGCGTCGGGGTGGTGGACGAGGTCAGCACGTTCTCCTGCCCGACGATCGAGAGCAGGTCGGGGTGCCCGCCGCCACCTTCGACGTGGTACGCGTGCACGGTGCGGCCGCCGACCGCGGCGAGGGTGTCGCCCAGGTAGCCCGACTCGTTGAGCGTGTCGGTGTGCAGCGCGACGGGCAGGTCGGCCGCCTCCGCGACCCCGAGGCAGTTGTCGATCACCGGTGGGGTCGCGCCCCAGTCCTCGTGGACCTTGAACCCGCCGCACCCGGAGAGTACGGCCTCCTCCAGCAGCGCGCTCGACGTCGACGAGCCGCGGGCCAGGAAGGCCGCGTTGACCGGCACCGACGCCCAGCCCGAGATCAACGCGTGCAGGTTGTAGCGCGGGTTCGCACCGACGTCCCACACGCCGCCGATGCCCATCCCGACGATCGTGGTGACCCCGGCCGAGAGCGCGGCGGGCACGAGGTCGGCGTTGGAGAGGTGGACGTGCGAGTCGACGATGCCCGGGGTCGCCACGAGGCCCTCGCCGGTGATCATGGCAGTGTGCGCGTCGACCTCCAGCGTCACGCCGTCCTGCACGTCGGGGTTGCCTGCGCGGCCCACCCCGACCACGCGCCCCTCCTTGATCCCGATGTTGGTCTTTCGCACGCCGAGCACCGGGTCGATCAGCACCACGCCCAGCACGACCATGTCCAGTGCCGACGCCCGGTCGGCCGAGCTGGAGACCAGCGCGCCGTGCCGCGCGGTCTTGCCGCAGCCGCCCAGCATCTCCTCGCCCGGCTCGGTGTCGTCGGCCTCGATCTCGACCCACAGGTCGGTGTCGGCGAGCCGGATCCGGTCGCCGGTGGTGGCGCCGTAGAGGCGGGCGTAGTCGGCGCGCTGCATCGTGTTCTGCTGTGTTGCGTTCACCGGGCACCTCCCATCCGGACCACCTGCACGTCGCGCTCGGCGCCCGCGTCGATCCGCAGCGCGGTGCCGGTGGCGATGTCGAGTCGGAAGTACCCCTCGACCGGCAGGCGAACCTCCAGCGCGGGGTTGAGGCGGTGCAGCGGGACGTGCGACGACACCCAGATCGCGAGGGGGCCGGTGTTGCGCAGGGTCGCGGTGGCGCGCTCGCGACCGGGCGCCAGCTCGATCTCGCCCTCGGCCGCGCGCAGCGCGCCGGGCCCGTCCGGTGCCGGTGCCCCGAACGGCGCGTCGACGTGCACGAGCACGCTCCCGTGCGGGAACAGCGCCTCGACCTGCAACGACGGCACGGCCGACGCGACGCCCGGCACGAGCTGCTCCGGTCCGACGACCTGGCGCGCCTTCGCGACGACCTCCTCGTAAGGCAGGTCGTCCCAGGCCATCTCGCAGATCTCGTCGCAGACCAGCGCGGTCGCGTCGGGTGCGCCGAGGCGGGCACCGCGGGCGAGCCGGCGGCGGGCGAGCTCCGCGCCGCTGTGCAGCAGCAGACGCTCCTGCTCTCGCGGTGTCAGATGCATCGGCACACTATCCGCGCTGCGGACCGGCGACGATAGGCGTGTTCGTCACGCGATCCGATCGATACCTTGTGCAGATGCACAATCACCCGACGGATCGCCCCATGGATCGCTGGGTGGCGCTCGTCGACCGCCTGCGGGCCGACGCCGACGTGCTCGTCACCGCGTTCGTGGCCCGGGTGCGCGCGATCCCGCCCTACGGCCGTGGGCTCGTCCCGACCACCCGGCTGGAGGCCGATGCCGACGCGACGTTCGAGTACCTGCTGCGCCGGGTCGCGGGCCACCCGGTGCCCGAACGGTCGGCCGCGATCGGACCGTCGATCGGGCGTGACCGGGCGCGGCGGGGCGTCCCGCTGAACGACCTGCTCACGGCGGTGCGGCTGGACTTCACGATCCTGTGGAGCGCGTTGCGCGAGCGGGCGGGCCCCGACGACGAGGAGCTGCTGGTCGCGCACGTCGAGGACGTGTGGGGGGTGGTCGAGGACTACACGTCGCAGATCCAGCAGAGCTACCAGACGGAGGCGGCGCTGCTCGCCCGCGAGCGGCTCGGCGACCAGGCGATGCTGGTGGCCGCGCTGCTCAGCAGCGACGACCCCGACCCGGACGACGTGGTGCGGGCCGCGCTCGCGCTGGACGTGGACGTCGACGCCGACCTGCTCGTCGCCGCCGCCGGCGCGGCCGCGGCGCGTGAGCTGCGGCGGGCGGCCGACCGGTTGGGCGCCGACGGGCGGATGGTGCACGTGCAGTCCGCGGGGCGGTTCAGCGTGCTGCTCGCGCGGTGGGACGGCGGGCCGGGTGCGCCGGTGCGCGCCGCGCTCGCCGGGGTGCCGTGCGGGGTCGGGCCGATCGCACGGGGGCTGGCCGCGGTGCCGCGCACGGCCCGGCTGGCGTGCGAGATCGCCGACGTGCTCCCGCGCGCCACCGGGCCGCACGAGCTGGCGGACGCGTGGCTGCCGCTCGCGGCCGGGCGGCTCACCGACACGGCGCCGGAGCTGGCGGCGTCGGTGCTGAGCGGACTTGCTGCCGCACCCGCGGGGGAGCGGGAACGGATCCTGGCCACCGTGCGGGCCTACGCCGGCGTCGGATCGGTCGGCGCGGTCGCGACCCGCTTGTACTGCCATCGCAACACCGTGCTCAACCGCCTGCGCCGATTCACCGACCTGACGGGGCGCGACGTTACGGTGCCGACTGATGCCGCGGTCGTGCTGCTGGCGTTGGAAAGTGCCGGCAACAGCGGTGTCGAGAACGATGTCGAGAACCCCGCCGGTGCTCCGACCGAGAGGTGACGGATCCCCCGAGAAGGAGCGGACACCATGAGCGTGGAGATGGTCACCTCCGCAGACGGCACCACCATCGCGTTCGAGCGGCAAGGCAGCGGCCCGACCGTCGTGCTGATCGGCGGCGCGTTCAACGACCGCAGCACGATGACGGTGCTGGCCGGCGAGCTGGCCGCGGCCGGCTGCACGACGGTGGCGTTCGACCGCCGAGGGCGTGGTGAGAGCGACGAAAAGTCGCCGTACGCGGTGGAGCGGGAGATCGAGGACGTTGCCGCTGTCGCGGCCGCGGTGGGTGGGCCGCTGGGGTTGTTCGGGCACTCGTCGGGTGCAGTGCTCGCGCTGGAGGTCGCCGCTCGTGGTGTCCCGGTCGAGCGGCTGGCGGTCTACGAGCCGCCGTTCGTCGTTGCCGGGGGTCCGGCGCGGCCGGTCGACCTGCGCGACCGGATCCTCGAACGGCTTGCCGCGGGCGACCGGGACGCCGCGGTGGAGCTGTTCCTCGTGGAGGGTGCGGCGACGCCGCCGGAGATGGTCGCCGGCATGCGGCAGGACCCGGTCTGGGGCTGGTTCACGGCGCTCGCCCACACGCTGCCGCAGGATCTGGCAGTCGTCGGTCCTGGGGGCGAGCTGGGGGGCGACCGCTACGTCGGGATCACCGCGCCGACCCTGGCGATCGGCGGCGGGACGAGCCCGGAGTGGCTGCGCGACGGTGCGCGTGAGGTTGCGGCGCAGATCCCCGGTGCCCGGTACGTCACCCTCGACGGGCAGGACCACAACGTGCTGAACAACGCAGCGGCGTTGCGCCCACTGTTGGAGACCTTCTACGCGTGACGTTTAGTGATCGGATCGTCACCAGATGTCATGGCGGCGGAACCGCCGGGCAACGTCCCCGAAACACGCTGACGACAGTGTGTCGTGCGCTGCTCACGATCGGCGACGGGGAGACCGGAGATGAGCCAGGGTCCAGAGGCGAGTCGGGACGATGCTGCGCAGTTGGATGCAGAAGCGGACGCCGAGCCGGTGGTGGGGATGACCGGTGCGCGGTTCGGGGGCGCCGGCCGGGCGCGTGGGAGATCGCGACGCACGGTGCAGCCGGCGGCGGTGGTCGAGCCTGGTTCCTCCGAGCCGGCTGCTGCGGTCGGGGCCCGGTTCGCGGGGGCGCCGCCCTCGGAGGTGCCTGCGGAGCCGGTGGTGGAGCCGGAGGGGCCTGCCGTCGGCGCGACCGGGGCGCGGTTCGCCGGGGCGGCCCGCCCTTCCCGACCCGCCCGGGAGGCGGCCGACCTGCTCCCGCAGCCGATCGTCGTGCGGCTGGCGACGTCGCCGCCGCTGCCTGGCACGGAACCGGAGCCGGCGTCCGGCCCCGACCCGACCGTCGCCGTCCGCCCGTACGTTCTGACCCGCGGCCGGACGCGGGCCCGGATGGAGCTCGCCGTCGAGACGCTCGTGTCGACGGTGCCGTCGCCGCACCGGCAAGACTCCGGCCCCGAGCAGGCAGAGGTGACGCGGCTTTGCGCGCAGACCCGTTCCGTCGCGGAGGTGGCGGCGCTGATGCGGGTCCCGCTCGGGGTGGTACGCGTCCTGATCGGTGATCTCGCAACTGCCGGACTGGTCAGGGTGCATGTGGCGGCGTCCGCAAGTCCCGATCTGGCACTGCTGGAACGCGTCCTGTCGGGGCTGCGCCGCCTCTGAGGGAACGATTCGCCGACGAAATCCGGCCCCATGTCGCCGTCGAGCCGAATATCCGACATGATCGGCACATTCGGCGACGGGGGGAAACCGGACATGATCTACGGCGAGGACGCCGCGCCCGACTTCGCGGCGGGCGCGGACCAAGCGCCCGAGCCCGCGTTCGCCGTGCGCCCCTACGTCTTCACCGGAGGACGGACCAAACCCCGGTTCGACCTGGCGATCGAGGCGCTGGTGACCGCCGTGGCCGCCCCACCCGGCCCGCCGCGGACGATGGAGCAGGACGAGGTCGTGCGGCTCTGCGGCGAGGCGCGGTCGGTGGCCGAGATCGCGGCGCTGATGCGGGTGCCGCTCGGGGTGGCCAGGGTGCTGATCGGCGACCTCGCGATGGCCGGGCTGGTCGAGGTGCATTCGGCGCCCGGCGAGAAGGGCCCCGACCTCGCACTGCTGGAACGGGTGCTGAGCGGCCTGCGCCGGTTGTAGGACGCGCACGGGGGTGCCAGGAAAGCCACTTTCCTGTCCTGTGGTGCCAGGAAAGTGGCTTTCCTGGCAACGGGTGTGTTGCGCACGCATC
>NZ_JAJGSX010000021.1 GCF_021245725.1 Pseudonocardia sp. TRM90224
TCACGCGATGGCTTCTCCCATGCGCTGCGACGCGCGCGACGACCGGGACTTACACCACCAGCGGGGACGTCACCCCCGTCCACCCCGACTCGCGCCCTGCCCGGCCCCGACTCGCGCCCGGGCCCGGCCCCGGCTCGCGCACCGGGCCGGCCCGACTCGCCCGAGCCTGCCCGCGCTCGACGCTCGCGCGCCCGTACGCCGAATGTCGTAATCTCCCCGTGATCTGTGTGGATCAACTATGTGTTCATCCTCGTCCACATCGTTTCTCGGTTTCCCGGCGTAGTGTGCGATAAATGCGGAGGCGGGTGGTGCTGCTCGGTGCAGGGGCCGCCGTCGTGCTGCTCGGGCTTGCGCTGTGGTGGTTCATCCCTGCCTCGCCCACCCCGCTGACCTCGGCGGATGTTGATGCTGCCGTGCAGCGGGGCATCGAGCAGGCCGAGCGGCAGGAGCGTGAGTTGCCGCCCGATGCGTCCGTCGCCTTTCAGGCGATCAGTCCCTCGCTGGCGACGGTCCGTACGTTCGGTGCGAATGCCGGCCTCGGCAGTGGGGTGATCGTCAATGCCGACGGGGTGGTGCTCACGGCATTGCACGTCGTCGCCGGGGCCGAGCGGATCCAGGTGGAGTTCGCCGACGGCACGACGGCCACGGGGAGCGTGGCGGGCAGCCAGCCGGAGAGCGACATCGCCGTGCTCGCCGTCGACCGGCTGCCCGAGATCGTGGTGCCCGCGGTGCTCGCCGGCCCGCCGTCGGTGGGGGCGGACGTGTTCGCCGTCGGCAACCCGCTCGGCCTGGAACGGACGCTGACCGCCGGGGTGGTGTCCGCTACCGACCGCGGGATCTCGTCAGGCTCGGGGCCACCGTTGCTCGGGCTCATCCAGTTCGACGCCGCCGTCAACCCCGGCAACAGTGGCGGCCCGCTGATCAACCCGGCCGGGCAGGTCGTCGGCATCGTGACGGGCCTGGCCAACCCGGCCAAGCAGGACTTCTTCGTCGGGATCGGGTTCGCCGTCCCGATCGCCACCGCCGCCGGTGGGGCCGGTGGGCCCCAGCAATGAACAGGGGAGCAATGACCAGCAACGAGCTTCCACTCGAACCGGCGCTCTACCAGGTGAAGAAGACCATCGTCGGGCAGGACGGCCTGCTCGAACGCATGCTGGTCGCGCTGCTGGCGCGCGGTCACCTCCTGGTCGAGGGGGTGCCCGGGCTGGCCAAGACGATGGCGATCAAGACGCTCGCCGGGACCGTCGGCGGGCAGTTCCAACGCATTCAGTTCACAGCCGACCTCGTCCCCGCCGACGTCGTCGGCACCCGCATCTACAACCAGCGCGCCGGCGAGTTCCAGGTGTCGTTCGGCCCGGTGTTCACGAACCTCCTGCTCGCCGACGAGATCAACCGCGCCCCGGCGAAGGTGCAGAGCGCGCTGCTGGAGGTGATGCAGGAACGGCAGGTGACGATCGGCCGCGAGAGCTACCCGGCGCCCGACCCGTTCCTGGTGATGGCCACGCAGAACCCCATCGAGTCCGAAGGCACCTACCCGCTGCCGGAGGCGCAGCTCGACCGCTTCATGTTCAAGGTGCTCGTCGGCTACCCGACCGCGACGCAGGAGTTCGTCGTCGTGGAGCGGATGATCGCGGCGGTCGAGGCGGTCGCGCCGGTGATCGACCTCCCGACGCTGCTCGGCTTCCAGCAGGCCGCCGACGCCGTCTACGTCGACCCGGAGATCATCCAGTACGCCGTGCGGCTCAGCACCGCAACACGCGACCTCTCGGCCGCCGGCCATCCCGACCTCGCCAAGTACGTGTCCTTCGGGGCGAGCCCGCGCGCGTCGATCAACATGGTGCTCGGCGCGCGGGCGCTCGCGTTCCTCCGCGGCCGCGACTACGCGTTGCCGAGCGACGCCCGCGAGCTGGCCAAGGACGTCCTGCGGCACCGGATCGTGCTCTCCTACGAGGCGCTCGCCGACGACGTCTCCGCCGACGACCTGCTCGATCCGCTCATCGCGGCCGTTCCGCTCCCGGAGATCGAGGTGCCCGAGCGCGGCGCGCTGAGCGCGCCGAAGCAGTGACGGGAACCGCGGCGCTCACCCCCGAACGGGTGCTGCGCCGCATCGAGTGGCGGGTGCTGCGCCGCCTCGACGGTCGCCTGCAGGGCGACTACCGCACGGTGTTCCGCGGCACCGGCGTCGACGTCGCCGACCTGCGCGAGTACCAGGTCGGTGACGACCTGCGGCACGTCGACTGGAACGTCACCGCCCGCACCGACGTCACACACGTCCGGGAGTTCCACGAGGACCGCGAGGTCACGGCATGGCTACTGCTGGACGGCTCGGCGTCGATGGACTTCGGTCCCGTCGAGCGGCGCAAGCACGTCGTGCTGGCCGAGGTGGCCGCGACGGTCGCGCAGTTGCTCTCCCGTGGCGGCAACCGGGTCGGCGCGTTGCTCTTCGACTCGAAGGTGCGCGAGACGGTGCCGCCGGGCAGCGGCCGCAACCAGGTGCTGCGCATCCTCGCCCGGCTCCTCGCGGTGGTCCCCGCCGAGAGGCGCGGCACGACCGACCTGACCGCGGCGCTGCGGGCGGCGCTGGGGATCGTGCGCCGCCGCTCGCTCGTCGTGGTGGTCTCCGACTTCCTCGGTGAGCCCGGGTGGCAGCGGCCGCTCGGGCAGCTCGCCCGGCGCAACGACGTCGTGGCCATCCAGGTGGTGGACCGGCGCGAGTTCGAGCTTCCGGCCGCGGGGATGGTCTATGTCGAGGACGCCGAGACCGGCGAGGTGATCTTCGTGGACACCGACGACCCGGGCTTCCAGGAACGGCTGCGCGCGGGCGCGGGCGCGCGGCAGGCCGGGCTCGCCGCCGACCTGCGCTCCGCGGGTCTCGAGCTGTTCACGGTGTCGACGGACGAGGACATGGTCAGGGCGCTGCTGCGGATCGCGCACCTGCGCAGGCGCCGGCCATGAGCTTCGTGTGGCCGTGGATGCTGCTCGGCCTGGTCGCCGTGCCGCTCGCCGTGCTCTGGTACCGGCGGCTGCTGCGAGCCCGCGCGGAGCGCCGCGCCCGGCTGGCCGCGATCGGGCTCGTCGCCCCCGCATCGGCGTCGGGGCGGCGCAGGCACATCCCGCCCGTCTTGCTGCTCGTCGCGCTGGCCCTGATGCTGGTTGCGCTGGCCCGCCCGGAGGCGGTCGTGCCGCAACCGCGCCAGGAGGGCACCGTGATCCTCGCGTTCGACGTGTCGTCCAGCATGGCGGCCACCGACATCACCCCGAGCCGGATCGAGGCGGCCAAGGTCGCCGCCCGCGCGTTCGTGGACCGGCAGCCGCCGACCGTGCGGGTGGGCGTGGTGGCGTTCAGCGGCAGCGGGCTGGTGACGCAGGAGGCGACGGCCGACCGCGCCGTCGTGCTCGCTGCGATCGACCGGCTCGCGCCCCACGGCGGCACCGCGCTCGCGCGCGGACTGCAGACCTCGCTCAGCGCCGTCGCCGGCAAGCCGGTGCTCGTCGATGAAGGCGGGGCGGGCTCGATCGAGCCGCAAGGCCCCGACCTGGGCTATCACGGATCCGCGGCGATCATCTTGCTCTCCGACGGCGAGAACACCGACGATCCCGACCCGATCGAGGTCGCCGAGATCGCCTCCAGCGCGGGCGTGCGCGTCTACCCGATCGGCATCGGGAGCCCGGACGGCACGGTCCTGGAGATCGACGGGTTCCAGGTGGCGACGGCGCTCGACGAGCCGATGCTGCGCGACATCGCGACCCGGACCGACGGCCGGTACTTCCCGGCGGCCGACGAGCGGGCGCTGGCGGCGGTGTACGACTCGATCGAGCTGGAGTGGACGGTCGAGGCCGAGCACATCGAGATCACCGCGCTCGTCGCCGCGGCGGCCGCGGTGCTGGTGCTGCTCGGCGTCGCGCTCTCGGTCACGTGGTTCGGCAGGGCGGTGTAGCGCATGGGTGTCCAGTGGCCGTTCGTCCTGCTCTCCCTCCTCGCGGTGCCGGTGGTGGCCTACCTCTATGTCCGGCAGCTGCGCAGGCGCCGCCGCCAGGCGGTGCGCTACTCGAGCGTCGCGCTGATCAAGGCGGCTGCGCCGCCGCGCTCGGCGTGGCGGCGGCACGTCGCATTTGCGCTGGTCCTCGGCGCGCTGGCGGTGCTGGGGGTGGCCGCGGCGCGTCCGCAGGTGCGGATGGACGTCCCGGTATCGGAGTCGGCGCTGATCATCGCGTTGGACGTCTCCGGCTCGATGTGCTCGACCGATGTCGCGCCCAACCGGCTGACCGCCGCACAGGCGGCCGTCCGCGAGTTCGTGACGAAGCAGGACGGCTCGACGAGCATCGGACTGGTGCTGTTCTCCGGGTTCGCGCAGGTCGCGGTGGCCCCGACCACCGACCGCGACCCACTGCTGCGTGCGATCGACTCACTCACCACCGGCCGCGGCACCACGATCGGCGCGGCCATCCTGAAGTCGGTCGACGCGATCGCGGAGATCAACCCGGACGTCGCTCCGGCCGACCCGGCTGCCGGCGCTCCTGCCGGCCCCGCTGCCCCGCCGCGGGCGGAGGGGCAGTACGCCCCGGAGATCGTCGTGCTGCTGACCGACGGTGCGAACACACGCGGCATCGAGCCGGAGGAGGCCGCCGACATCGCCGCGGAACGTGGCGTGCGGGTGTACCCGATCGGCTTCGGCACCCGCAACCCGACGTCGATGGTGTGCTCGGCGGCGCAGCTCGGCGGCTCCGGGTTCGAGGGCTCCGGCGGCGGTTTCGGCAGGTCCGACCGGGTCGGGCGGAGCTACCTCGTCGCCGACGAGTCGACGTTGCAGGAGGTGGCCGACCGTACCGGCGGCGAGTACTTCTCCGCCGCCGACGCCGACCGGCTGCAGACCGTGCTGGACGAGCTGCCACGCACCGTCTCCACCCAGCAGCGCGACGTGGAGGTGAGCGTCTGGCTCGTCGGGCTGGCGTTGGCGCTCATGGCGGCGGGGGTGGTGGCGGCGGCTCGGTGGACGGCGTTCCCTGCTTGACGGCGGTGAACGTGCGCAGCGCCGGCGTGGATGCGGCAACCCCGAGCACGGCCACGACGCACAGCACACCACCGCTGACCAGCGACACCACCGACGACGTCCCGCTCGCGACGAGACCGGCGCGCACGTTGCCGATGTCGGGCCCGGCCGCCCCGACGATCATCTCCGCGGCGAGCACCCTGCCCTGCAGGCCGTCCGGGGTGCTCAGCTGGATCACCGTGTTGCGCGAGACGACGGTGACGGTGTCGGCGGCGCCGGCCAGCACCAGCGCCGCGAGCCCCACCCACGGGTCCGTGACCAGCCCGAACACCGCCAGGAAGGCGCCCCACGCCGCCGAGCCGCCGATCATCACGTAGCCGGGACGCAGCCGGCGCGTGAACGTGCCCGAGAGCAGCGACGCGGCCACCCCGCCGACCGCGATCGCGGTGAGGAACAGCCCGAGCGTGCGCGGGTCGTTGCCGAACCGCTCGGCGTTGACCAGCGGGAACAAGCTGATCGGCATGGAGAGGACGGTCGCGGCGAGGTCGGTCAGCAGCGCGCCGCGCACGACCGGGGTGCGCAGCACGAACCGCACACCCTCGACCGTCGCGGCGAGCCCCGGCAGCGACGGTCCGGACGGGCGCATCGCCGGCAGCCCGAACGCGCCGAGGAAGGCGAGCGCGAACGACGCGGCGTCCACCAGGTAGCACGCGCCGAGCCCCCACGCACCGATGACGAGCCCGCCGAGCGCCGGTCCGACGAGCATCGAGAGCTGGAACGAGATGCCGTTGAGCGCCATGCCGGCAGCAACGTGCTCCCTGGGCAGCAGCGCCGGGATGAACGACCGGGCGGCCGGTCCGGAGCCCGCCGCGATCGTGGACTGCACGGCGAGCACACCCAGCACCGCGAGCACCGGCATCCCGCCGGCGAACGCTTGTACGGCGAGCACCGCGGAGCACGCCGCGAGCCCGGTCGTCGTGAACAGGTAGAACCGGCGCCTGTCGACCCGGTCGACGACCGTCCCGGCGAAGAGCCCGAACAGGACCAGCGGCAGCGCGTGCGCCAGGCCGACCGCGCCGGTCCAGATCGTGCTGCCGGTCTGCTGCCACACCTGGAACATCACCGCGACCGCGCTCATCTGGCCGCCGATGGCCGAGAACGCGCGTCCGAGCCACAGCATCCGGAACTGCTGCGAGACGCGCAGCGGGGTGAGATCGATGAACGCCCTGCTCAGTGCCATTCCGGTGCCTGCCGCAGCTGGTCGCGGATGCGGTCGTGGAAGCTGCGGCGCCGCAACGCCTCCTCCATGTCGGCGACGACCCGGCTCAGCGGGTAGGGCAGCTCGGCCTCCAGCTCGATCATCGCCGCCTCCGTCGCCCGCCACTCGGCGGCGAGCTTCGCGGCCAGCGCCTCCGCCTTCTCGGTGAGCGCCACCCGCTTGCTCCTGGCATCGCGACCGGCGGTGGTCCGGACGAACCCGGCGTCGCGCATCGCCGCGACCTTCTGGCTCATCGCCGAGTGCGTGCGCTGCACGGAATCGGCCAGCTCGCGGATCGTCATCGGGCCCCGGGCGTGGAGGCGGAGCAGCTCCATCACCCAGCTCGGCTTCAGCTCGGGCAGCTCCGCCTCGGCGTACAGCAGGGCGATGTCGTTGTCCATCGCGGACTGCAGGAGCCGCAGTGGCCGCCAGACGCTGTCCTCGGTCGGGTCGAACATGCAGGCACTGTAACAGTGCTTATACATATCGGACGAACACGCTGCGCCGAACGGCCTCAGTCACCGATCGTGCGTAACGGCTTGCGCTGCGTCGTCGAAATTCCAGGCGCCCCCCGCACATCGGCGCTCCCCGTCGGCCGCGAGCCGAACCGCCGATCGCTCTACCCCTGAATCGGAGATCAACCGTGCTCGGTGCACACCGCTTCGCGTTCCTCGGCCTCGCTGTTGCCACGCTCGGCGTGCTGATCGCCGGGACGGCGTACGCGACCCAGTCGCAGTCGCATCCCGAGCCCGACGCCCTGACCAGCTTCGACGAGCTCGCCGGGCTGCCGTGCAACACCGGCACCGACGACGAAGGCGTCGTCGTGATCGACATCGCCCCACCCGAGTGGGGCTCCGGGATCCGGCTGACGTGCTGGACCGAGGACACGGTCGAGGCGCCGCGGGTGCCGGAGCCGCCGCGGCCTGAGCCTGAGCCGACGCGGCCGCCACGCACGACGATCGACGGGGGCGGCCCGGACCCCGACCCCGAACCGACCACGAAGCCGACCAAACCGACGAAGACGACGAAGCCGGCGCCGACCGAGGACCCGGAGCCGACCACCACGTCGGCAACTGGTGCCTGATCTCCACCGCCGCGGGTTCCGCACGCGAGGGCAGGAAAGCCACTTTCAGGCCCTGTGAGGGCAGGAAAGTGGCTTTCCTGCCCTTCCCAGCCACGTGCCGCACCGGGCGGAGCCCCGGGCGAGGCATGATCGAGACGTGGATGGTCCTGAGCCCGACCGTTGGTCCGCTGTCGCGGACGTCTGGGACGAGCTGTGGGGCCGGTTCGCCGAACCGGCGTGGGCGGTCGTGCTGGAGGCGGCCGGTGTCGGGGCCGGTTCGCGGGTGCTCGACGTCGGCTGCGGCTCCGGCAACTTCCTCGCCTTCGCCGCGGCTGCTGGTGCGGAGGTGGCGGGCGTCGATCCGGCGCCGCACATGGTCCGGCTCGCCCGCGCGCGCGTGCCGGGCGCCGACATCCGCGAGGGCACCGCGGAGCCGCTGCCCTGGCCCGACGGCACGTTCGACCTGGTCACGGCGTTCAATGCGCTGCAGTTCGCCGAGGACACCTTCGACGCGCTCGCCGAGTTCGGCAGGGTCGCGCGGCCGGCGGGCCTCGTTGCGATCGTGAACTGGGCGGAGGCCGCGCGCAACGACCTCGACACCATCGAGGCCGCCGTCGCGGCCGCGGCGGGGGAGGAGGTCCGGCCGGGCGGGGAGCTGCGTGAGCCCGGCGGGCTGGAGGGGGTGCTGCGCGAGGCCGGCTTCGAGGTCGTCGCGGCAGGTCTGGTCGAGGTGCCGTGGGCCGTCGCCGACGACGAGACGCTCGTCCGGGGCGTCCTGATGGGCGAGGACGACGAGGGGATCGCTGCGGCGGCACCTGCGGTGGTCGCCGCCGCCGAGCCGTTCCGCACTGCTGACGGCGGCTACCGGACGGTCAACGCGTTCCGGTTCGCGGTCGGGCGCACGCCTGCCGCGTGACGTGTCAGATCGCGTCCAGGATTTCGTCAGGACCAGCGGTTACGGTCGGCCGCCGGTGGACGTATCCGACAATTGGGAGTGGTTGACCGTGAACCTCCTGCACTTCATCGATCGACGAGTGACGGATGCCGGGGACCGGCTCCTGGAGCGCGTGGTGCCCCGTTCGACGGCCGCCGCGCGGCCCCTGGTCTGGTGTTGGTTGATCCGGCCGTGCTGCGCGCGGGTCAGCCAGGGCCGGATCGAGCGGGGCTACATCGAGGTCAACGGCGAGACCGGCCGTGACTGCAGCGGGTGCATCACGTTCGGAGAGCCGTGCTGACGGTTGACGGGGGCGGGCGCCCTGACTACGGCGTGACGTGCCCCCAGACGGCGGCCGAGCCGCTGTGGCCGGCGAGGACGGTGCACACGATCGCGGCGATGCCGGCGAGCGCGCTCGCCGTCGCGGCGACCCGCGGCGCCGGGCCCGTCATGCGGCGTTCGAGGACCACGGACGCGACCGTGAGCACGGCGAAGATCCAGCTCGCGACGACGGTGTAGAGGCCGAACCGGCCGTGCTGCGCGATCACCGGCGCGAAGCCGGGAGTGATCTCGATGGCCGCTTCGAGCTGGTCGCCCGCGAGCTTCGCCATCGTGGCCGTGATGGCGCCGACAACCGCGGCCAGCGCCACGAGCACGCCGTAGGTGCGACCCCACACCGGCCGGACCGCCAGCGCGATCGCGCCGACGGCGGCCAGTGGGACCAGCACGACCACGGCATGGACGAGTAGCGGGTGCGCCGGGATTCCGTCGACGGTGATGAGCACCGCGACATCCTGCCTGAGCGCACCCGCTCAGGACGACAGATCAGACAAATGCGACCAACTCGTGCCCGTTGCGGGCAGAGTCAGTCCTCGGTGTCGACGATCTTCGCGCCGTTGGCGGCGTTCTGCACCGCCTCGCAGCCCTTGTGCGCGGCCGCCTTCGACGAGTAGCCCTGGCCCGACGCGACGACCTCGCCGTTCCCAGCCTTCAGACGGAACCGGAACTTCCCGTCCTTGCCTTCGTAGACCTCGAACTTGCCAGCCATGACGGCCCCCTTCGCCGGTGAACGAGACAACCTGGCCGGGACCTTATCGCGCTGACGATCACCTTGCAGCCATAGACGCACTGGTCGGTCACTCAATCGGGTGGCCCATCCGGTTCGGCCAGGCGCTGCACGGGCTTCGTCGCCGTGATGGTGCGATGGAGGGCATGTCGTATGCCGACCACCTCGCGGGTCTCGACAGCAAGGCGCTGGTCACGTTGCTCGACCAGCGCCCCGACGTGCTCGTGGAGCCGGCGCCGCGCTCTTTCGAGGAACTCGAACTGCGGCTCAACGGCGTCGACTCGCTCACCCTCGCGCTGCAATCGATGAACGCCGACGAGCTGTCGGTCGCTCGCATGATCGTGCTCACCGGGATGGCCGAGCCGGAGATGCTTGCCGCGTCCCTCCTCTCCGATGCCGCGACCATCGTGGAGGTGCTCGACGGGCTGTTCGCCAGGGGCCTGGCATGGCGGGTCGGCGAGCGGATCCGGTTCCCCGACCTGCTCGACGAGTTGTTCGCGCGTGGCGTCGCACCGTTCCGCCCGCTCCGCGCCATCCTCAAGCAGGCGTACGCGGACGACGTGCGCACCTTGCTCGGCTCGCTCGGCGGCAACCCGGCCGGTCTGACGAAGCCGGCGGCCGTCGAGGAGGTCATCAGGCGGTTCGCTTCCGCGGACCGCATCGTGGCCGCCTACGACCAGCTGCCGGTGCCCGCCCGTCTCCACCTGGACCGGCTGCGGGAGCCGGGTGGCATCGTGTTCGGATCACCCGCCGGCGTCCAGGAGGGTGTGCTGGTCCGGGCCGGTTTGCTGGTCCGCGGGCTGTACGGGCGGGTGGAGCTGCCGCGCGAGGTGGCCGTCGTGTTCGCGGCAGGCGATTCGAGGAGAGTCAGCGGGCGCCCTCGGCTCCCCGCGGCGACCGAAGCGCTCGACGAGGGTCGAGCGGCGGCGGAGGCGGCCGTCGGGATGGTGACCGCTCTGCTCGACGAGGCCGCGCGACGCCCGCTCGCGGCCTTGAAGAGGGGCGGCGTCGGAAGCAGGGAACGCACCAGGCTCGGCAAGCAGGCCGGCGTCACGCTGCCCGCGTTGGCCATCGACGCGGCCTACGCGACCGGGCTGCTCGCCGAGGGCGCCGACGGGTACGTGCCGTCGCCGGACTTCCCCGGGTGGCGGGCGGGTGCGCCGGGGCGGCGCTGGGCGGGGCTCGTGCAAGCCTGGTTCGACCTCGACTTCGCCCCGACGAGCCGCGAGACCGACGACGGCGAAGCGCCGCCGCCCGTCCACATGGAGTCCGGCGCGGGGCTGGTGCGACGTGCGGTGTTGCGGGCGGCAGCGGGCGGCCGGTCGCTCCGCGCGGTGGTCGCGACCGTCGGATGGTTCTGCCCCATGAACGGCTACGACGACGAAGGGTTGGCCCGCAAGGTGCGGGCGGTGCGCGACGAGGCCACCGCGCTCGGTGTGCTGTCGGGTGACCGGTTGACGCAGCTCGGGGAGCTGCTCGTCGAGCTGGAAGACCGGCCGGATGAGCTGGCGGCGCGCGCCTCGGAGCTGCTCGCGGCGACCGAGGGCATGGTGGTGTTCCAGTCGGATCTCTCCGCAGTCGTGTCCGGCCAGGTCAGCGTCGCTGCGCACCGGCTGCTCACCGCGACGGCCGTGCTGGAGGCCAACGACGTCGCCGCGACCTGGCGGTTCACCCCGGCCAGCATGCGGGCCGCCTTCGACACCGGCTACACGGCCGACGAGCTGCGGGCGGCTTTCGTGGAGGTGTCGGGCCGGCCGTTGCCGCAACCGCTGGACTACCTGATCTCCGACGTGCAGCGGCGGCACGGCGCGGTCCGGGTCCGCACGGTGAAGTGCTGTGTCACCGGCGCCGAAGGCGACATCGGCGAGATCGAGCACACGCGCTCGCTCAAGCCGCTCGCGCTGCGCCGGATCGCGCCGACCGTGCTGGTCACGTCGACCGAGGCGGGAAAGGTGCTTGCCGCGCTGCGCGCCGCCGGGTTCGCGCCGATGCCGGAGAACGAGGACGGCGTCGTCGTGCTGCAGCGGCGGCAGGTGACCGAGGCGCCGCAGGAGCTTCGCGTGGCCGCCCGCCCGCGGATCACCGCCGCGGACCTCGTCGACCGCTTGGCCGGCGAGGTCGACGTACCGGCGCCGGCGTCGCTCGGCCGGCTCACCGAACTGGCCCGCCACCTCGATCTCGCGCAGGTCACGTTGCTCGCCGATGCGCTGGACAACGGCCGTGACGTGCGGATCGTCTACCGCAACTCCGCCCACAACCGGTCCGAGCGCGTGATCCGCCCGCTGCAGCTGCGCGGGAGGTGGCTCACGTCGTGGTGCCACACCCGCAAGGCCGAGCGGGACTTCACCCTCACCGGCATCGAATCGGTCGGGCCGGTCGGATAGACCGGCCCGACCGGCTCGGGGACGGTCTCACCAGATGCGCACCCGCTCCTCCGGTGCGGTGTAGAGGGCGTCGCCCTCCTTGACGTCGAAGGCGTCGTGGAACGCGTCGAGGTTGGTGACGACGGCGTTGCACCGCAGGTCCGGCGGCGAGTGCGGGTCGATCGCGAGCCGACGCACGGCCTCCGCCTCGCGGGTGACGACCCGCCACACCTGCGCCCAGCCGAAGAGCACCCGCTGCAGCCCGGTCAGGCCGTCGAGCACCGGCGGTTCCGCCCCGGCCGTCGCGATCGTGTACGCCTTGAGCGCGATCGTGAGGCCGCCGAGGTCGCCGATGTTCTCCCCGACCGTGAGCGCGCCGTTGACCTTGTGGTCGGGCAGCCCGGCCGGGGACAGCGCGTTGTACTGGGCGATCAGGGCGTCGGCGCGGCGTTCGAACTCGGTGCGGTCGGCGGCCTCCCACCAGTCGGTCATGTTGCCGTCGCCGTCGTACTTGGAGCCCTGGTCGTCGAAGCCGTGGCCGATCTCGTGGCCGATCACGGCGCCGATGCCGCCGTAGTTGGCGGCGTCGTCGGCCTCGGCGTCGAAGAACGGCGGCTGCAGGATCGCGGCGGGGAACACGATCTCGTTCATCCGCGGGTTGTAGTAGGCGTTGACGGTCTGCGGCGTCATGAACCACTCGTCGCGGTCGACCGGCTTGCCGATCTTGTCGAGCTCGTGGTCGGTGAGCCACGCGCCGGTGCGCAGCACGTTGCCGAGCAGGTCGTCGGGCTTGATCTCCAGCGCCGAGTAGTCCTTCCAGCGCTCCGGGTAGCCGACCTTCGGGGTGAACTTCTCGAGCTTCGCGAGCGCGCGCTCGCGCGTGCCGGGGCTCATCCAGTCGAGCGTGCTGATGCTCTGCCGGTAGGCCTCGACGAGGTTCGCGACGAGCGTGACCATCCGCTCCTTCGCCGCGCCGGGGAAGTGGCGCTCGACGTAGAGCTTGCCGATCGACTCGCCGACGGCGCCCTCGACCAGCTCGACGCCGCGCTTCCACCGCTCACGCAGCTGCGGGGTGCCCGAGAGGGTGCGGCCGTGGAACGCGAAGTCCTCCTCGACGACGGCGTCGTGCAGGTAGTCGGAGCAGGTCGCGGCGGTGCGGATGGCGAGCCACGCCTGCCACTGCGCGAGCGGGCGCTCCGCGAAGAGCCGCGCGGCGGCGGTGACGAAGCTCGGCTGGCGCACGATGACCTCGTCGAACGTGCCCGCGGGCGCGCCGAGCCCAGCCAGCCACGCCTCCCACGGGAACTGCGGCGCCTGCTCGCGCAACGCGGCGAACGTCAGCAACGTGTAGGTCTTCTCGGCATCGCGGTTGGTGACGCGGTCCCACGACTCGGCCGCGAGCGCGGTCTCCAACTCCATCACCGTCGCGGCGAGCGCCGCCGGCTCGGGCAGGCCGACCAGCTCGGCCAGTCGGGCGAGGTGGGCGACGTACTCGGTGCGGATCTCGGCGTAGGTGTCCTCGCGGTAGTACGACTCGTCGGGCAGCCCGAGCCCCGACTGGGAGAGGTGCACGAGGTAGCGGGTGGAGTCCTTCGCGTCGGTGCTCACGAACGCGCCGAACAGGGACGCGCGGCCCTCGCGCTGGCGGCGTCCGAGCGCGGCGGCCAGCTGCGTGGCGTCACCGGCCGCGGCGATGTCGTCGAGCAGCGGTCGCAGCGGCGCGGCACCGGCGGCCTCGATCCGCTCGACGTCCATGAACGACGTGAACAGGTCGCCGATCTTCTGCGCGTCCGATCCGGGGGCCGCCGACGACGCCGCGGCCTCCTCGACGATCGTCCTGACGTCTTCCTCGGAACGATCGCGCAGCACGCGGAACGTGCCGTCCTGCGAGCGGTCGTCGGGGATCACGTGCGTGTTCAGCCACCGGCCGTTGACGTGCTGGAACAGGTCGTCCTGGGGGCGGGTCGCCGCATCGACCCAGTCGAGGTCGATACCGCTTCGCGTCTCGGGCGAGGTCGAGGTCATACCTCATCTTGCCTCGCGCGCGGCCGCCCGTGCCGCTGCGTATCGAGAAGCGGTCAGAACAGGATGAGGGCGAGCACGAACAGCAGCACGGTCCCGGCGAACAAGACGCCGATGATCCGTCCCGCGGTGTCGCTCGCCGTGAGCGGGCCCCGCGCCGGGGACCTGCCGGGTGCGATGGCGGTCATACCTGGACATCGCGCAAACGGCCGCAAGGGTTAACGCAAACCTCCCCACCGTTTTGGGTGGATGCGCGCTCCGCAGGCGCGCATCCACCCAAAACGATGGGGAAGTCGGGGCGGGGCGGACGCAACTTCCCCACCGTTTTGCCTACTTGCACACCCCCAGGGCCGTGCAGGTTGGCAAAACGGTGGGGACGTTCGTCAGCGCAGGGTGCGGAAGAACTCCCGGACGTCGGTGAGGAGCAGCTCCGGCTCCTCCATCGCCGCGAAGTGGCCGCCGCGGTCGACCTCGACCCAGTGCGTGATCGTGTTCTCCTGCTCGGCGTAGCGGCGGATGCCGACGTCGTGGGCGAAGACGATCGCGCCGGTGGGCACTCCGGAGTTCGCGGGCTTCGCGCCCCACCCGGACGCCTGCGCGTACCCGACGTAGGCCGCGGAGCCCGCGGTGCCGGTGAACCAGTACAGGCTGACGTTGGTCAGGATCCGGTCGCGGTCGAGGATCGTGTCGGGGAGCTCGTGGCGCGGGTGCGTCCACTCCCGGAACTTGTCCATGATCCACGCGAGCTGCCCGACGGGCGAGTCGACCAGCCCGTACGCGAGCGTCTGCGGGCGGGTGCCCTGGATCGCGATGTAGCCGAACTCCTCCTGCATGAACGCCCCGATGCGCCGCACCCGGTCGCGCTCGACGTCGGTGAGCGAGGCCAGCTCGTCGTCGGCGAGCGGCAGCGGGGGCATCACGCCCGGTCCGCCGTTGACGTGCACACCGACGACGTTCTCGGGCGCGGCCCGGCCCACCTCGGGCGAGACGGACGCGCCGATGTCGCCGCCCTGCACGCCGTAGCGCTCGTAGCCGAGCCTGCGCATCAGCTCCGCCCACGCCCGCGCGATGCGCGCGGTGTCCCAACCCGCCTCGGTGACCGGCCCGGAGAACCCGAACCCGGGCAGCGACGGGATCACGACGTGGAACGCGTCGCGTGCGTCGCCGCCGTGCGAGCGCGGGTCGGTGAGCGGCCCGATCACGTCGAGGAACTCGACGATCGAGCCGGGCCAGCCGTGCGTGAGCAGGAGAGGCATCGCGTCCGCCTCGGCCGAGCGGACGTGCAGGAAGTGGATCCGCTGCCCGTCGATCTCGGTGGTGAACTGCGGGTGCTTGTTCAGCTCCTGCTCGGCCTGGCGCCAGTCGTACGACGTCCCCCAGTGCTCGACGAGCTCGCGCAGGTACGCAACGGGCACGCCGGTGTCCCATCCGTCGCCGGGCAGCGGCGCGGGGAGCCGGGCGGCGCCGAGCCGCGCACGCAGGTCGTCGATCTGCGCCTGGGGGACGTCGATCCGGAAGGGGATGATCTCCTCGTTGCTCATAGGGAAGAGTCAACAGCCCTTGCCGGACAGAAGTTGTCCTACTTCGGTCAGAACATTCCGTGCGGGTTCAACGGGGTCGCGGGGACCGGCTGGACGACGTCCCAGTGCTCGACGACGAGCCCGTCGAGCAGCCGGAAGATGTCGACGATCGCGACGGTCACCCCGTCCGGCCGGGTGAGGCTGCTGTGCACGGCGACCAGCTCGCCGTCGGCGATGACCCGCCGGACCGTCGACTCGGAGTGGATCAACGCCTCGCCCGCGGGGGTGCGGAAGAAGTCGAGGAACGCGTCGCGGGCGGTCCGTTCGGCAGGGTCGTGCGGGATGACCGGGTTGTGGGAGACGAAGTCGCCGTGCAGGAGCACAGCGGCGGCGTCGAGGTCCTTGGCGTCGAAGACGAGTGCCACAAGCTCTTCGACGATCATGCGGTTGCTCATGCAGGGGAGACGGATCCCGAGCCCGCCGCGTCACGCGGGTACGTTCGAGATCGACATGACCGACCCGTTCGAGACCGAGCGCGCTGCGCTCTTCGGCGTCGCCTACCGGATGCTCGGCACCCGCACCGACGCCGAGGACGTCCTGCAGGAGGCGTGGCTGCGCTGGAACCGCGTCGACCGCACCACCGTCGAGAATCCCCGCGCCTACGTGTTCCGGCTGGTCGCGAACGAGTCGATCGACCACCTGCGCCGGGTCCGCGCGCGACGTGAGGACTACACGGGCCCGTGGCTGCCCGAGCCGCTGGTCGGCGACGCGGCGACGGCCGTGGAGCTGCGCGAGTCGGCGTCGCTCGGGCTGCTCCTCGTGCTGGAATCGCTCTCGCCGGACGAGCGTGCGGTGTTCGTGCTGCACGAGGCGTTCGACTTCGGCCACGCCGAGATCGCGGAGCTGCTCGGGCGCAGCGAGCGTGCCGTGCGGCAGCTTGCCTACCGGTCGCGCCAGCACGTGCGAGCCGGCCGCCCGCGCGGCGAGCCGGCGCCCGGTGACCACCGCGAGCTGGTGGAGCGGTTCATGGCCGCCGCGGTGGACGGTGACGTCGAGGGGCTGCTGGCGCTGCTCGCGCCCGACGCCGAGTTCCGCGCCGACTCCGACGGCCGCCGCGAGACGCCCCGCGAGCCGGTGCGCGGTGCGGCGGCGATCGCAGCGTGGTTCCGCCTCGCGGCCCCGTTCTGGCCTGCCGACCTGCAGGTCGGCGTGACCGCGGTGAACGGGGGACCGGGCGTTCTCGTCACCGGTGGCGACACCCCGTTCCTCGTCGCCGCCTTCGAGATCGACGGCGCGGGTCGCGTCGCCGAGCTGCTCGCCGTGCTCAGCCCGGAGAAGCTTGCGGCTGCACGGCGGCCATGAGCTCGGCGAGCGCGGGGTTGCTGCCGGCGATGTCCGCCCCGACCCGCCCGCGGACGTCCGCCGGCATGTCCTGGCTCAGCTTGAACATGCTCCGCACCGCGGTGACGTGCACCCGGAACGCGACGACGTGCGGGGCGAGCTCGGCGAACCGGGCCCGCGACGCAGCCATGTCCCACCCGGGGTCGCGCTGCGACTCCAACGCCCGCACCGTCGCCTCGACGACGTGCAGCGTCGTCGCGGGGTCGTCGGCCAGCTCGACGGTGCCCGTGACGTGCACGGCTGCGTAGTTCAGCGTCGGCACCGCCGGCGCGAACCCGTAGGTGCTGGGTGAGACGTAGCCGTGGCCGCTGGAGAAGACCAGCAACACCGGCGGGCCGTCGGCGAACGCCTGCCATTGCGGGTTCCGCCGTGCCATGTGGCCGAGCAGGGTCACGCCGTCGAGCGCGTCCGGCGCCGGGGTGTCGGGCGGGAGGATCACCGGCACGTGCGTCGCGACCGGCGCATCGTCGGACGTGCTGACCACCAGGGCGAACGGGTGCCGGCGGACCAGCTCCACCTCGGCCGCTGCCGACGGCGCGGCGTACGCCCCGTAGACGTGCATCAGCGCGCCGAGGGCGGCACATCGAGGGTCGGGTTGCGGTCGAAGAAGCCGACCGGGCGCAGCGCGAAGCCGCAACGGTCCACCGGCATCACCGGCCAGTCCTCGGGCCGCGGGAAGTGCGTCATGCCGAAGCTGTGCCAGACGACGATCTCGGTGCCGTCGACGTCGCGGTCGGCGGCGGCGAACGCCGGCAGGCCACGGCCGGGGGCGCCCTGGTTGACGAGATCACCGGCCGGGTGCCGCTCGGCCTCGTCGTAGCGAGTGACCCACAGGTGCTTGGTCGCGAACGTCGCCCGGCCGTGGATCGCCGAGCCCTCGGCGGCGAGCAGCGTCGGTTGCGCCTGGGGGACCAGCGCGTATGCCGGGTGCTCGCCGAGCCGGTTGCGGCGCTCGGGGTTGACGACGTGCCAGGCGCGGCCGGCCGCCGGGTCGGCGTCGCGGCGCGCGGCCAGCTCGGTGCGCAGCCGGGTGCTGCGCCGGCGGAACGCGTTGCCGTGCGGGTTGTCGGGGCCGAACGGGACGCGCTCCACCTCGACCTCGTCGACCGCGTTCGTGCTGCCGTCGACCGCCATGTCGAGCCGAACGTTGAACAGGTGCTGGTGGTACGGGGCGGCGAGCCCGGGCGCGACCTGCGACGCGTAAGGGGCGATCCGCTCGTCGTAGTGGGCGGTGAAGACGACACCGGTGGCCTTCGCCTCCAGCTCGATCGTGCCGTCGAGGTACAGGTGCCAGTAGAAGCCGTAGTCGTAGTTGCCGACCGTCACGAAGAACGAGATCACCAGCCGCCGCTGGCGCCGGGTCTGGCGGCTCTTGTTGGCCGGATCGGTGTGCTTCCACAGCACCCCGACGTCCTCCTCGTGGATGCAGATCGCGTTGCGCAGCGTCATCGGCTCACCGGCGCCGTCGGCGATGACGGCGTCGAGGTAGGTGATCTCGCCGAGGCAGTCGCAGCCCAGCTCGAGCGTGTTCGCGAGGCTGCCGAGCTGGTACTCGCCGGTGTCGAAGTAGTTCTGCCAGAACCGGACGGGACCGGGGTCGGCGTAGGGCACGACCATCTCCGCCACCGACGCCCGGTGCAGCACCGGCCGCATCCGCTCGCCGTCGCGGATCGCGACCGAGCGCAGGATCAGGCCTTCGCGCATGTCGTAGTCGAGGCGCAGCCGCCAGCCCTCCCACTCCAGCACGTGGTCGTCGACCGTGAAGCCGGGCCCCTCGGGCTGGGTGATGCGCAGCGGCTTCAGCGTGGTCCGGACGGGGCCGCTGACCTGCGGGTCGTCGTAGTCGCCCGACTCCTGCGGGATCGGCAGGGCGCCGGTGTCGACGATCTCGACGACCGCGCGCTCGATCAGGTCGACCGTCGCGACCAGCCCGTCGACGGGGTGCGCCCAGATCATCGTCTCCTCGGCGGGGCGCCAGTGCGCGAGGACGCGCACCAGGCGGCGTCCGGCGTGCCCGGGCGGGTCGTCGGCGAAGTGGCCGGCCGAGAGCGCGGCGACGAAGACCTGCTTCGGGTCGGCGATGCCGCGCCGTTGCAGCGCGGCGCACCACTTCTCGTCGGCCGCCATGATCTCCCGGACCCGCTCGTGCTCCTCGGCGAGCAGCGGCACGTGGCCGTCGTGCGCGGGATCGAGGGGGATGCGGGCGACGACGGCGGCGTCGGTCAGCGAGACCCGCACGTCCTCGGAGCGCCCGGTCATGACGTCGAGCAGGAGGGCCCGCACCAGCCGGGGGACCGGTTCGCCGGCCTGCTCGAAGCGGGTGATCGCGGCACGGCCCGGCTCGACCACACCGACGTAGGCGAAGCGGACGGACGGCCCCAGCACGCCCGCGGCGTCGAGCACCGCCCGCGCCGCGGTGATCTCGCCGGGGGTGAGCGGTGCGAGCGGGTGGGTCACAAGCCCTCCAGACGTCGTGCCGGAACGTTGCGGCAAACTGGCCTCGACGATAAGCGGCTGGGACGTCGTCGGGCAATCCTCCGGCTCCGCCGGTGGTTCAGGAAAGCCACTTTCCTGTCCTGAGAGTTCAGGAAAGTGGCTTTCCTGAACCCTCCCGCACCCACCCCTTGACGGGCGGAGGGGGCGGACGCTCTAATCACTGCCCAATGCGTAACGTTCCGGCAGGAGGCTCCGTGCGACGGATCGGGACCGTGCTCGTGGCTGCCGCCGCCGTGCTGGGCAGCGCGTGCGCGGCCCCCGTCGTCGCGCCGACCGTTACCCCGGTCGCACCGGGCCTGCTCGCCATCGCCGACCCCGCCGCCCCGCCGGGCGGTGTGCTGGAGCTGCAGATCCCGATCGACACGGGCGCCGCGAGCGGACTCGACCCGCAGCTCGCCGACGTCGCCGTCTCGTGGCAGCTGATGTCGCTGGTCTACGAGACGCTCGTGGTGATCGGCCCGGGTTTCCGGATCGAGCCGGGTCTCGCGGTGAGCTGGGAGACGCCGAGCCCGACCGAGTACGTCTTCCACCTCCGCGAGGGCGTCACGTTCGCCAACGGCCGGCCCATGGATGCCGCTGACGTCGTCGGCAGCCTCGAGCGCCTGCTCGCCGGGCCCGGCGTCTGGGCGACGCAGGTCGGCCCGGTCGCGTCGGTCGCCGCGGTCGACGACCGGACCGTCCGGGTGGTGCTGGACCGCCCGTACACGCCGTTCCTCGCCGCGCTCGCGAACACGCCGGCCGCGGTGCTGCCGATGCGTGAGATCGCCGCCGGCACCGTCGACCCGGCCACGACGATGCTCGGCACCGGCCCGTTCGTCGCCGAGTTCCACCGCCAGGACGTGCTGTGGCGCTTCGCCCGCCGGCCCGGCTACTGGGCGCCGGCCCGGCCGGCCGCCGACAAGATCATCGTCTCGATCGTCCCGCAGGAGTCGACGCGGATCGCCGCGCTGCAGAACCAGAGCGCCGATTTCGCGGTGCTCGGCAACGTCGACGCCCCGCAGCTGCTCGCCGGGGTCCGCGGTGTGGTCGCGCTCCCGCAGGCCACCACCGACTTCTACTACCTGATGCTCAACAACAACGCGCCGGGCGGGAAGTTCGCCGACCCGCGCGTCCGCACCGCGGTCAACATCGCCATGGACCGCACGCAGATCGCCGCGGTCGCCACCGCGGGCCTGGGCACGCCCACCGGCGTCACCCCGGCCGGCCTCCCGGACGCCTGCGACCCGGCAGCGCTCCCGTCCGCGACGGCCGATCTCGACGAGGCCCGCCGGCTCCTCGCCGAGGCCGGCGCGACCGACCTGTCCTTCACCCTCACCGCGTTCTCCACCGAGCCCGCGCCCGCCGTCGCGCAGGTGATCCAGCAGAACCTCGCCCGCATCGGCGTGCGCGTCACCATCCAGCAGCTGGACGAGGGCAGCTGGGCGGGCGCCGTCTACGGCGAGGTGCCGGCCCGGTTCGACGCGGCGCTCTCGTGGTTCGCCGGTTACGCCGACGCCGGCATGGTCGCGCAGTGGTGGAAGCCGGAGCAGGCCCAGTTCAACATCGGCTTCATGGCGCCGGACGCCGGGCTCACGGCTGCCGTCGACACCGCGCTCGCCGCACCGGAAGGCCCGGGACGCCCGGTCGCGCTGCGCGAGCTGTGCGCGGCCGTCGACCGCGACGCCCAGATGATCCCGCTCGTGACCAGGCCGGTTGTCGTCGGCTACCGGGCCGACGCCGTCAGCCCGACGGTGTTCGCGACCGAGGGCTACGGCAACGTCCTGCGCCGCGCCGCCGACTTCCGCGTCCTCGGTCGGTGAGGGGGTTGCCGTGCGCCTGATCGGCTGGTGGGCCCGCCGCGTCGCGAGCGCGGCTGCCACTCTGACGCTCGTCTCGATCTTGATCTTCGCGGCGTCCCGGCTCATGCCGGGCGGGTTCGCCGAGGTGGTGCTCGGCCCGTTCGCGACGCCGGAGCAGCAGGCCGAGGTGTCGGCCCGCTACGGGCTCGACCGCGGCGTCGTCGAGCAGTACGGCCTGTGGCTCGCCGCCGTGCTGCGCGGCGACCTCGGCACGTCGATGATCAGCGGTGAGCCGGTGACGGTCGAGTTCCTGCTGCGGATGCCGGTGACGGTCGAGCTGACGCTGCTCGGTGTGGCGGCGGCGGCCGTGATCGGGGTGCCGCTCGGCATCGTCACGGCGGTGCGGGCCGGTGGCCGTGGGGGCGCCGCCGGCCGGCTCGCCGGGGGCATCGGCGTGAGCGTGCCGGAGTTCGTGCTCGGCAGCCTCGTCGTGTTCGTCTTCTCCCGGTTCGCGCTCGGCCTCACGATCGGCGGCTACCGGCCGCTCGACGAGGACGTCGGCGCGAACCTGCGCTCGATCGTGCTGCCGGCCGCCGTGCTGGCGTTCTTCGCGGTCGCCGTCACGGCCCGCACCACCCGCGACGCGGTCATGGGAGTGCTCGTCGAGCCCTACATCACCGCGGCGGTGGCCCGCGGCGACAGCCCGTTCACGATCGTCGTGCGGCACGTCCTGCGCAACGCGGCGATGCCGGTGCTCGTCGTGCTGACCACGATCACCGCCTACCTGCTCGGCGGCGCGGTGATCGTCGAGTACCTGTTCAACCTGCCCGGCGTGGGCTCGTACGTCGTCGCGGCGGTCGGGCGGCGCGACTACGCGGTGGTGCAGGCGGGGGTGCTGCTCGCGGCGGCCGTGTTCGTGGTGCTGAACATGCTGGTGGACGCCGCGACCGGGGTGCTGGACCCGCGGCTGGGCTCGGCGGGGGAGGCCAGATGACCTGGATCCGAGGGCTCGACCGGCTCTCGCTGGCCGGTCTCGCCGTGCTCGCGCTGCTCGTCGGCGCCGCGCTCGCCGGCACGCTGCTCGGGGTCGGCGGGGCGCAGGACGCGATCGTCGGGCCGCGGCTCGCGCCACCCGACGGGCAGTGGCCGCTGGGCACCGACCAGCTCGGCCGCTCCATGTTGCCGAGGGTGCTCGCCGGCATCGGTACGACGCTGCTGCTCTCGGCCGTCGCGGTGGCCGTGACGGCGACGGCGAGCACGCTGCTCGGGCTCGTCGCCGGCTACCGGGGCGGTTGGGTGGGTGAGGTCGTCCTGCGAGGGGTGGACGTCCTCTACGCGTTCCCGACGATCGTGCTCGCGATCCTCGTCGCGGCCGTGCTCGGTCCGGGGCGGTCCGCGACGCTGGCGAGCATCGTGCTGGTGACCGTCCCGCTGATGACGAGGCTCGTGAAGGTCGCGGCCGAGACGGTCGCCCGGCGCGACTTCGTCACGTCCGCACTGATCAGCGGCGCGTCCCACCGGTACGTGCTGGCGCGGCACGTGCTGCCGAACGTCGCCGGCACCGTCGCCGTGCAGGGCACCTACGCCCTGTCGGTCGGGATCCTCGTCGAGGGCGGGCTCAGCTTCCTCGGGTTCGGTGTGCAACCGCCGGCCTCGTCGCTCGGCGCGCTCATCCAGCAGGGCGGGATCTACCTGCTCGCGGCGCCGTGGCTGCTCGTCTGGCCGGGGATGGTGCTGGTCGCGGCGGTGCTGGCGATCACGGTGTTCGGGGACGGGCTGCGTGACCGGCTGGAGCCGAGAGATTCGAGGGCCCTGAAATGACGGTTCTCCTGCACGTCGAGGCACTTGTGGTGGAGTACGGCTCCGGCGATGGCACCGTCCGGGCACTCGACGGCGCGGAGCTGGTGGTGGAGGAGGGCGCGACCGTCGGCGTCGTCGGGGAGAGCGGTTCCGGCAAGTCGACACTCGGCGCGGCCGTCGGCGGCCTGCTGCCCGCGGCGGCGCGAACCGTCGCCGGTGACGTGCGGGTCGGCGGGGTGTCGGTGGCCGCGATGACCCCGCTTCAGCGCCGCGCGATGCGCCGCGACCAGCTCGGATACGTGTTCCAGGAGCCGATCGGGGCGCTCGACCCGACGATGCGCATCGGGCGGCAGCTCGGGCACGTCCTGCGCGGGCAGGGGCGCGCCGCCGTCCTCGACTGGCTGGAGCGGGTGGCCTTGCGCGACCCCGCGCGGGTCGCCGCCGCCTACCCGCACCAGCTCTCCGGCGGCATGGCGCAACGGGTGGCGATCGCGATGGCGATGGCGTCGGAACCGGCGCTGCTGATCGCCGACGAGCCCACCGCGGCGCTCGACAGCGAGGTCCGCGAGGAGGTGCTCGACCTGGTGTTCACCCTCGCGGCCGGCGCGGGCACGGCGATCCTCTGGCTCTCGCACGACCTGCCGGCTGTTGCGAAGCGGTGCTCGCGGGTCGCGGTGATGTACGGCGGGCGGGTCGTCGAATCAGGGCCGGCCGCCGAGGTGCTGGTCGCGCCGCGGCACCCGTACACGGCCGCGCTGCGCAGGTCGGTGCCGTCGGCGGCGGGCCGCGGCGAGCGGCTCGTCCCGGTGCCCGGTCAGCCGCCCGTGCTGACCGGCGCGGCGGTGGGCTGCGCATTCGCGCCGCGCTGCCCGGCGGTGCTGGAACCGTGCACCGTCGACCGGCCGCCGCTGGTCGGCGACCTGGATCGGGACGTCCTCTGCCACCTCCCCGCGCCCGTGGGGGCGGCGCGGTGACGCCGGTGCTGGAGCTCGACGACGTCAGCGTGACGTTCCGCATGGGCGGCCCGCTGCGCCGCACGTCGATCCGGGCGATCCGAGGGGTGTCGCTGCGGGTCGATCCGGGGGAGACGCTCGGGCTGGTCGGCGAGTCGGGCTCTGGCAAGACGACGACCAGCGCGGTGGCGCTCGGGCTGCGCGCCCCGACGAGCGGCACCGTCCGGTTCGACGGCAGCCCGTTCCCCCGTCGGCGACGCGCGCTCGCCGGCCGGATGCAGGCCGTGCTGCAGCACCCGCAGTGGTCGCTCGACCCCCGCATGCGGATCGGAGCCTCCGTCGCCGAACCCCTCGCTGTGCTCGGCGGCGGCGACACCGCGCCGCAGGTCGCGGAGTCGCTGGCGGAGGTGGGGCTCGATCCGTCGTTCGCGCAGCGCTACCCGCACCAGCTGTCCGGCGGGCAGCGCCAGCGCGCCTCGATCGCCAGGGCGCTGATCACGCGCCCGCCGTTCCTCGTGTTCGACGAGGCCGTGAGCGCGCTGGACGTCTCGGTGCAGGCCCAGATCCTGAACCTGATCCGCGACCTGCAGGAGGCACACGGGTTCGCGGCGCTGTTCATCTCGCACGACCTCGGCGCTGTGCGCTACGTCGCGGATCGGATCGCGGTGATGCGCCGGGGTGAGATCGTCGAGACGGCCGACGCCGCCGTCTTCTACGAACGCCCCGCCCACGAGTACTCGCAACGACTGCTGGAGGCACTGTGAGTTCTGGAGGCACTGTGACTCATGGGGACATCCGCCTGGTGCGACCCTCGACGTTCGCCGCGGGCGCCGTCGGCAACGACGACGGCGGGCTGACCCCGCAGCCGAGCCCCGGCCGCGCCGTGGTGCCGTTCGACATCGACGGGGTGCTGGTCGGGACGGCCGAGTACGCCGAAGGCCCGACCGGCTGCACCGTCCTGCACTTCCCGGCCGGTGCGCGGACGGCGGTCGACGCCCGTGGCGGCGCCGTCGGGCTGAGCGGCGGCTACCCGCTCAGCCAGGCCATCGTGTTCGCGGGCGGCTCGGTGTACGGGTTGGAGGCGGCCGCCGGGGTGAACCGGGAGCTGCTGAGCAGGGCGGACAACCGCACGCACTGGGCGGCGCTGCCGCACGTGTCCGGCGCGGTGATCTACGACTTCTCGGCCCGCGACACCGCCGTCGTCCCCGACGCCGAGCTGGGCAGGGCTGCGCTGCGGTCGGCGGTCGCGGGCGGGTTCCCGGTCGGGCGTTGCGGCGCCGGCCGGTCGGCGTCCGTCGGCAAGATCGACTTCGGACGGGCGGAGTTCTGCGGGCAGGGCGCCGCCTACCGGGCGTTCGGGGACATGAAGGTGCTGGTCGCGACGGTGGTCAACGCCGTGGGGGTGGTGGTCGACCGGTCCGGACGGGTGGTGCGCGGCAACGTGAACGGCGGCGTGCGCACACCGCCGGTGGACGACTACGCCGCCGCGGCGGCCGGCGCGCCCGTGCCGGCGATCGCGGGCAACACGACGCTCACGGTGCTCGTCACGAACGTCCGCCTCGACGACCGCGCCCTGAACCAGCTCGGCACGCAGGTGCACAGCTCGATGCACCGGGCGATCCAGCCGTTCCACACCGAGCTCGACGGCGACATCCTGTTCACCGTGACCACCGACGAGGTCGAGCCGACCGGCACGTCGGCGGGCCTCGGCGCGCTCGCGTCCGAGGTCGCGTGGGACGCCGTGCTGTGCGCGGCCGAATGATCCCCCAACACGTCTCCACGGCTGCCGACCCGTTCGACCGGGGCAAGGAGCTGGGCGCCGCGTTCCGGGAGCCGTTGCGCAACGGGTTCGAGGGCTACCAGCGGCTGTTCGCCGAGCACGGTGCGGCGGAGCCGCAGGTCAGGGAGTGGGGCGCGGCCGCGCTCGACGCGGCCCGCGGCTGGGCACCCGACCTCGCGGCCGAGATGGACGGCTTCGCCGAGGGCTCGGGTCTCGCGCCGTGGCAGGTGGGCGCGCTGAACGGGCGCACCGAGGTGCTCGCCGCGGTGCGCGCCGGCGGCGAAGGGGAGTGCTCGACGGCCGTGGTGCGCTCCGGCGGGGCGCCGGTGACGGTGCAGACGTGGGACTGGCTCGACTGGCTGCGCGCCGGGATGCTCCTGTGGACGATCGAGGGCCCCGACGGGCCCGTGCGCACGTTCACCGAGGTCGGGATCGTCGGCAAGATCGGCGTCTCGGGGCACGGCGTCGGCGTGCACTTCAACGTGCTGCGCCACGCCACCGACAGCGCCGACATCGGCGTGCCCGTGCACGTCGTCGCCCGCCGGATCCTCGACGAGGCCAGGTCGACCGCCGATGCGGTGGCGCTGGCCCGCTCGGCGCGGCTCTCGGCGTCGACGGTGCTCACCGTCGTGACCGCGGACGACGCGGTGGTGCTGGAGCTGAGCCCGGCCGGCGTCGGCGTCGTGCACCCCGACGCGGCGGGAACGCTCCTGCACACCAACCACTTCCTCGACGCCGCGCTGGCGCCGGGGGAGCGCACGCTCGCCCACGAGTCCACGTCCTACGACCGGCTCGACCAGCTGCGCGCGCTCGCCGGCGCGCTCGGCGTCGAGGACCACTCAGCGCGGGCGCACCTGCTCCGATCACACGGGAGCGGCGCCGTGTGCGCGCACGCGGACCCCGCTCAGCCGCTGGTGGACCGGTGGGAGTCGCTCGCGACGATCGCGCTCGACGTCACGAACGGCCGCCTGCACGCCCACACCGGCGGCCCGTGCCGGGTGACCGCGGACACCTGGCAGACCCTCGGCTGACGGCCGCGAATGGTTCACCTGGGGGTTGGGGAGGGCAGGAAAGCCACTTTCCTGCCCTGTGGGGGCCGGAAAGTGGCTTTCCTGCCCTCGCGTGCGCCGAGCCTGCGAGCCCGGTCGCCCCGTCCGCACGCGCCCGGCGCACACCGGATGGATGCGGGACGCACACGTTGCCGGGAAAGCCACCTTCCCGGCCCCACACGCCGGGAAAGTGGCTTTCCAGGCACCCCGCCGGCCCGCCCCGCTCACCCACCGCGGGTGGACGCGCGGACGTCCAGCCCGATCGGCAGCACCTGCTCCGTCCCGTGCGGCGCGCGCCCGGCGATGATGTCGAGCAGCAGCCGCGCGGACGCTGCGCCGGCTTCGCGGGGACGCAGGTCGATCGCCGTGATGGGCGGGTCGCTGTGCTGCTGCGGTGTCGAGTCGACGCACGCGGCGAGCAGCAGGTCGGTGCCGACGGCGCGACCCGCCTCGCGCAGCGCGGGCAGCGCGGCGACGGCGGACCCGTCCGGGGCGCAGACCAGCGCGTCCATGCCCGGGTCGGTGACGAGCAGCGAGCCGACGGTCTCGCGCACGACCTCGGACGTCGCCCCATAAGGCAGTTCGCGCAGGATGGGCGGGCAGTCGTGGCCGCGGCACCACTCCAGGAAGGCGCGTTGCAGGGTGGCACCCCAGTCGCTCACCGAGCTGGACGCGAGGAGCGCGGGCCGGCGCGCCCCGGCCGCGAGCAGGTGGTCGAGCAGCTCGGTGAGCATGGCGCCGTGGTCGGAGAGCACCACGCCGGCGGCGCTGCCCGGCCCGGGGTACCGCTCGCAGGTGACCACGGGGATGTCGGCCGCCATGATCCGTGCGGCGACGGGGTCGGTGGCGAGCGGGTCGCCGAGCACCAGCCCGTCGACGCGGTGGAAGCGGCCGTCGGAGCCGGCGTGCCGCCCGGTGATCAGCACGACGTCGAGGTCCTGTGCGCCGGCCTCGTCGACGACGCCGAGGACGAACGACATGAAGTACTCGGAGCGGGTCAGGATCTCGGGGAGGTGCAGCCCGATCGCGCCGGTGCGGGCCCCACGCAGCGAGCGCGCCGCCGTGTTGGGGCTGTAGCGCATCCGCGCGGCGGTCTGCTCGACCAGCTCCCTCGTTCGCGCCGAGACGCGGCCCGAGTTGCGCAACGCAGCCGACGCCGTGGTCGTCGATACCCCTGCCGCCCTCGCCACCTCGACGAGGGTGACTGGCCCGACCCGGCCCATGCGGTCACGATATCCGCACGGCGATGGTGATCTCCCCGTCGGCCACGTCGACGACCGCTCGCCCGCCTGCGACCAGCTCGTTCCCGATGATCATCCGGGAGAGCCGGCGCTCCAGCTCCCGCCCGATCGTGCGCCGCAGCGGCCGGGCGCCCAGCTCCGGTTGGTGCCCGCGGGTGGCCAGCAGGTCGAGCGCGGCGTCGCTGACGTCGAGGGTGATCCGCTGCGCGGCGAGCCGTTGCGCCGTCTCGCCCACCATCATCGCGGTGATCCGCCGCAGCTCCTCCGGGCCGAGCGCGTGGAAGAGCACGACCTCGTCGATGCGGTTGAGGAACTCGGGCCGGAAGTGGGCGCGCACCGCGAACAGGAGCAGCTCGCGCACGTCCTCGACGGACCGCCCGGCGGCCGCGGCGGCGAGCAGTTCCTGGGCGCCGAGGTTGCTCGTCATGATCACGACGGTGTGCGTGAAGTCGACGGTGCGCCCGTGCGAGTCGGTCAGCCGGCCGGCGTCGAGCACCTGCAGCAGCGTGGCGGTGACGTCCTGGTGTGCCTTCTCGATCTCGTCGAGCAGCAGCACGGCGTACGGGGTGCGCCGCACCGCCTCGGTGAGCTGCCCGGCGTCGTCGTAGCCGATGTGCCCCGGCGGGGCGCCTACCAGCCGGAACGCGCTGGCCCGATCGGCGTACTCGCTCATGTCGAAGCGGAGCAGCGCGTCGGTGCTCCCGAAGAGCGCCTCCGCGAGCGAGCGGGCCAGCTCGGTCTTGCCGACGCCGGTCGGGCCGAGGAACAGGAACGACCCCACCGGCCGGTCGGGGTGGGCGAGCCCGGCCCGTCCCGACCGCACGGCGTCGGCGACCGCCTCGACGGCCGCGAACTGGCCGACGACCCTGCGGTGCAGCAGGTCCTCCAGGTCGAGCAGCCGGCTGCGCTCGCCGGCGGTGAGCCGCGCGACGGGGATCCCGGTGCTCTGCGCGACGACCGCGGCGATCTCGTCGGCGCCGACCCCCGGATCGCCCGCCGGCACCGAGAACGTCACCCCGGCCGCGTCGATCTCCCGGGTGAGCAGATGAGCGCGCTCGTAGTCCTCGGCGTCGACGGCGACGTCGCGGGCGCGGCGCAGCTGCACGATCCGCTCGTCCTCCTCGACCGGCGCCGCCGCCTGCGGGCCGGCCGCGGTGATCCGGGCCCGCGCACCGGCTCGGTCGATCAGGTCGATCGCCTTGTCGGGCAGGAACCGGTCGGTGATGTAGCGGTCGGCGAGCTCGGCGGCCGCGACCAGCGCGGCGTCGTCGATGCGCACCTCGTGGTGCTGCTCGTAGCGGGACCGCAGGCCGCGCAGGATCTCGATCGTGCGCGCGACGGTCGGTTCGTCCACCCGGATCGGCGCAAAACGCCGCTCCAGCGCGGGGTCCTTCTCGATGTGCCGGCGGTACTCGCCGGCCGTCGTGGCGCCGATGAGCTGCAGGTCGCCGCGGGCCAGCGCGGGCTTGAGCAGCGTGCCGGCGTCCATCGCCCCGCCCTCGGCCGCGCCGGCGCCGACGACGGCGTGCAGCTCGTCGACGAACAGCACGATCGAACGGCGGGCCGCGACGACCTCGTCGATCACCTTCGTGAGCCGTTCCTCGAAGTCGCCGCGGTAGCGGGTGCCCGCGACCATCCCGGCCAGGTCGAGCGAGACCACCCGCACCCCTCGCAGCGCCTCGGGCACGGAACCCTCGACGACCCGCTGCGCGATGCCCTCGACGATCGCGGTCTTCCCGACGCCGGGGTCGCCGACGAGGACGGGGTTGTTCTTGGTGCGCCGCGCCAGCACCTCCAGCACCTCGGCGATCTCCGTGTCGCGGCCGATCACCGGGTCGAGCGTGCCCGCCCGCGCCGCGGCCGTGAGGTCGCGGCCGAACCGGTCGAGCCGGTGCGTGCGCACGTTCCTCGGGGTGCCGGGCTCGTCGGGCGGCGGGCGCTCGCCGAACGAGCCGAAACTCGACTCGAGGTTGCCCAGCAGCCGCCCGACGAGTTCGTCGAGCGGCCCGAGGTCAGGGCGGTCATCCGGCACGTCCACCTCCGTGGGGTCGACACCGATGCTCCTCCCGAAACGGCGAAACGTCATGGTGGACGACCCGGGTGTTTCGTCAGGGCCGCCGTACTAGGGTTGGCCGCGTCCGCACCGAGGGGATAGGAGCGATACGTGGCTGTCACGCTGGTCAAGGGCGGGAACGTCAGTCTCAGCAAGGAGGCGCCCGGCCTCACCAACGTCCTGGTAGGCCTCGGATGGGACGTCCGCAGCACCACCGGTGCCGATTACGACCTGGACGCCTCGGCGATCCTCCTCAACGCCAACGGCAAGGTCATCTCCGACAACCACTTCGTCTTCTTCAACAACCTGACCAGCCCCGACGGCACCGTCGAGCACACCGGCGACAACCTCACCGGTGAGGGTGAAGGCGACGACGAGGCGATCAAGGTGAACCTCGCGGCGATGGCGCCGGAGGTCACGAAGGTCGTGTTCCCGGTGAGCATCTACGACGCCGATCAGCGTGGGCAGAACTTCGGCCAGGTCACCAACGCGTTCATCCGGGTCGTCAACGCGGCCGACGGGCGCGAGATCACCCGGTTCGACCTGTCGGAGGACGCGTCGACGGAGACCGCGATGGTGTTCGGTGAGCTCTACCGCCACGGCGGCGAGTGGAAGTTCCGCGCGGTCGGCCAGGGCTACGCGTCGGGCCTCGCAGGCATCGCGCGCGACTACGGCGTCAACGTCTGATCCGTCAGATCCTCAGATCCGTCCGGGCCGTGTACTCCGCCTGAGGTAGGCGGGGCTGCGCTCGCAGGCTGACGACACCGCCGCATCCCGCGGCCGACAATCAGCCGGTGCAGGTGATGAGCGAGCGGCGGTCGCAGCCTCTGCTGCGGCCCCGCAAGGTGTGGGCGATGCTCGCGCTCGGCGTGGTCGTCGGCTCGGTGGCGATCTCGCCGTACGTGACGCTCGACATGGGGTCGAGCCGGCTCGCGGTGACCGGCGCGCTGTACTACGCGCTGCTCGTGGGGCACATCGGCACGGCGATGGTCGCGCTGGTGCTCGGGCCGTTGCAGTTCGTCCCCGCCATCCGGGCCCGGCGCCGGGTGCACAAGCGCATCGGGCGCACGTACCTGTTTGCCGGCGTGGTGCCCTCCGCGGTGCTCGCGGTACCGGTCGCGATCATGTCGGGGCGGCTGGTCACGCAGGTCGGGCTCTCGATCCCCGCGGTGTTGTGGCTGGTCACGGCCTGGCTGGCGGTGCGGGCGATCCGCCGGGGCGACGTCGAGGCGCACCGCTCGTGGATGGCGCGCAACTATGCGCTGACGTTCCTCGCGATAACGGCGCGGATCATCGTCCCGTTGCTGCTGGTGGGGCAGATCGCGACCGGTTCGGTCACGGCGGGTGGTGCGGCGGCCGCGGCGTCGGGGCTGATCCCGATCGGGCAGGTGCTCGGCTGGGTGGTGAACCTCGCCGTCGCGGAGGCGTTCATCCGGCTACGTCGGAGGGCGCACGCGGCGCAGGCGGACCGCCGCCGTGCCGCCCGCGATGTCGAGCGCCGCGAGCAGGGTGCGCCGGGCTGACTCCACCTGATCGGCGCCGAGCGCGTCGGTGAGCTCGGCGACCAGCTCGGCCCTGACCTCGCGCGTGTCACGGACGGCGGCCCGGCCGCGTTCGGTGAGCTCGACCCGGCGCACGCGCCCGTCGGCCGCGTCGGAGGTGCGGCGGACGTACCCGGTGGCGTCCAGCTCGGTGGTCACCTTCGACGCCGCCTGCTGGGTCACGCCGAGGTGCTGCGCGAGCTCGCCGATCGTGATCGGGCCGTCGAGGAGGTGCTGGAACACGTAGCCGTGGCTGACGCGCAGCGCCGTGTGCCCACGCGCGCGGACCCGTTCGAGCGCGCGGTCGGTCAAGGCGAGCCCAGCGAGCTGGGCGACCACGGCGAAATCGAGCTGTTCATCGGTGACGGGCACCGGCGAACTCTACGGCAGGTTGACAACCTCAGTTACACAACTATGGTTGTGAATATGGTTGCTGGATTCGTCGCGCTCGCCCACGAGATCGTCTGGTGCACGCTCGTCACGATCGACACAGCCGGACGCCCTCGCTCGCGGGTGGTGCATCCCGTCTGGGAGGTGACCGGCGACGGTGAGCTGTTCGGCTGGCTCACGACCCGGTCGGGCACGCCGAAGCTGCGCCACATCGCCGCGACGCCGCACGTCTCGTGCTCCTACTGGCGGGAGAACCACGACACCGCGGTCGCCGAGTGCCACACCGACGTGGTCGACGACGAGATCGAGCGGAAGCGGGTGTGGGAGTTGCTCGCGGGCACCCCGGCGCCGGCGGGGTTCGACCCCGCCACGATCTGGCCGGGCGGGCCGCAGGACCCGGGCCTCACGCTCGTCCGGATGCGGCCGTGGCTGCTGCGCTTCGCGCGGGCGTCGGTGCTCGCGGCCGGCGGCCAACCGGAGATCCATCGAATCGGTAGTTCCACGGCACTGCCGGCCGGTGACCATCACTAGCGTTCCGCCTATGGGTGGACGGTGGCTCCGGTCGGCTGTTGGTGTGCTGGTGGGTGTGCTCGCGGTGGCCGGGTGCGCAGGCCCGCAGGCCTCGGAGACGTTCGCCGACGCGCGTGTCGTCCAGCTCGTCGACGCGGCCGGGGCGGGCGACCTCGCCGCCGTGCAGCGGTTGCGGGCGGAGGGCGTCGACCTGGAGTTCCGCGGTCTGCACGAGCGGACACCGCTGCTCTGGATGGTGCTCGCCGGCAACGAGCGCGGGGTGGGGACGCTCCTCGACGCCGGTGCCGACCCGGCGCTCGGCGACGTGAACGGCGACACCGCCGTGCATCTCGCCGCGGAGCTCCGTTCGACGCGGATGCTGAAGCTCCTGTTCGAGCGGGGGGCCGACCCGTCGACGCCGAACACCGTGACCCGGCGCAGCGCCATCCAGAACGCGTTGTTCAACGAGCGGCCGGAGACGGTCACGTTCCTGATCGAGAGCGGGATCGACGTCAACATGGCCGATCGCACCGGCAACACCGCACTGCACCAGGCCGCGAAGATCAACCAGGCCGACGCCGTGCTGGAGCTGCTGCGGGCGGGCGCCGATCCGACCCGGCGCAACGTGCAGGGTGTGACGTTCCAGCGGTTCCTCTACATGACCCCCGAGCGGATCCGCAGCCAGGAGTTCCAGCGGGGGATCGAGGCCGTCGAGCGCGAGCTGCAGCGGCAGGGGATCCCGATCGAGAAGTGAGCCGGGGCAGGGGCCCCACTAGGCCATCGACTCGCGCATACGCATGTGGAGGTTGGTGAGGGCTACGTCCTTGTTGAGCGGGTCGTGGGCCTGGTCGGGCTCGACCTTCCCGGCGATCCCGACCGTGTTCAACACATTGAACATGCGTACGAGGTGGGCGATCCGTGCCTCTTCGCGGTCCATTGCGCGTTGCTCGCCGCGGGCCATGGCGAGGGTGCGGTCGATCCACAGGACCTCGATGTGGAGGTCGGCTTCCTGGAGGAGCCGGTGCATGTTCTCGCGCAGCTCGGTGGCCGGCACGCCGATCCAACTCACGATCGTCCTCGGACCGACCGGGAGGACTCGATCGCGCTGCTGGAGGTAGACCAGGTCGGCGGCATAGGCGTGGCCATATGTGCAGTAGCGGCAGCCGTTGTGGAGGGAGATCGCCATGCACGCCAGGTGGGTGCGCAGCGGTCCGAGCGTCGCGAGGGTGCGCTCGTAGCGCGGCATGTTGCGGACGAACCAGACCAGCGCCGGGACGGCCCCGAGGTGGGCGACGATGTAGGACATCAGCCGAGGAGGGAAGCCCCACAAGTGGCGGCCGATCTCCTCGAGCAGGCGGACGGAGAGCCCATCCAGCCGGCGGGCAGCCATCCCGACCTCCCCTGACGTACTGTGAGCGACAGGCTACCGCGCACGACCGTGCGGGTGGGAGTGCGCCTTGTCACCTGTGGACGGACGAGGCTCGAACCAGCCGTTCGGAGCAGTGCAGGCGACCGAGGTTGTGCACATTCGCTCGATCGGGTGCGGCCGAACGGCGGTTGTCCACAGGTGTCGGATCCGGCCGTCGAAGGCCTGCCGACCGTGCCATCGTCGAAGCATGGACAGCACCCCGCACCGACATCCACGAAACGGGCCTCCCGGGCCGGAGCCCGAGGAGCGCCCTGAACAACTGGGACCTACTGCGCGGCGCCCAGGCGGCGCCCTCGCGGCGTTGCGCGAATACGTCGATACAACAGCGGTATCGCCGCATCCGCGCGCCTTGCGAGGACACCACCTGAACGCCGCTCGCTACGGCCCCAGTCGTTCAGGACCCCCTAGGCGTTACCGGAAGTTACATCTAACGTCGGCGCATGGCTGAACGCCCCAGCGCGGTTCCCGACGTCGAGCCCGAGCCCGATGTCGCGCCCGATTTCGATGTTGATGTCGATGTTGATGTTGTTGTGGTCGGCTCCGGCTTCGGGGGCAGCGTCGCCGCGCTCCGGCTCACCGAGAAGGGCTACCGCGTCGCGGTGGTCGAGGCGGGTCGCCGGTTCGCCGACGACGAGTTCGCGACGACCTCGTGGGACCTGCGCCGCTATCTGTGGGCGCCGAGGTTGCGGTGTTTCGGGATCCAGCGCATCCACGTGCTGCGCAACGTCATGGTGCTCGCCGGGGCGGGCGTCGGCGGCGGGTCGCTGGTCTACGCGAACACGCTCTACCGGCCGCTCGCGCCGTTCTTCGCGGATCGGCAGTGGGCGCACATCACCGATTGGGCGGCGGAGCTGGCGCCGTTCTACGACCAGGCGAGCCGGATGCTCGGTGTCGTCACCAACCCGACGACGACCCCGGCCGACGAGGTGATGCAGCAGGTCGCAGCCGACATGGGCGTCGCCGACACCTTCGGTCCCACACCGGTCGGCGTCTACTTCGGTGAGCCGGGACGGCGGGTGCCTGATCCGTACTTCGGTGGCGCCGGACCGGAGCGCACGGGATGCACGGAGTGCGGCGCGTGCATGGTCGGCTGCCGGGTCGGCGCGAAGAACACGCTCGTGAAGAACTACCTGTACCTCGCCGAACAGCGCGGGGCGCGGGTGCTCCCGTTGACGACGGTCACCGGGGTGCGGCAGCTGCCCGGCGGCGGCTGGGCGGTCACCACCAGGCGCACGGGCGCCTCGATGAGAAAGGGGGAACGCACGATCACGGCGGGGCAGGTCGTCCTCGCGGCGGGCACGTGGGGCACGCAGAACCTCCTGCACCGGATGCGGGCGCAGGGTGTGCTCCCCGGGATCTCGCCGAGGCTGGGCGAGCTGACCAGGACGAACTCGGAGGCGATCATCGGTGCGGCGCGACGCACCGTCGACCCCGATCGGGACTTCTCGCGTGGGGTCGCCATCACGTCGTCGATCCATCCCGACGAGATCACCCACATCGAGCCGGTGCGCTACAGCAAGGGCAGCAACGCCATGGGGTTGTTGCAGACGCTCGCGACCGACGGCTCGGCCCGGACACCGAGGTGGGTGCAGTTCGTCCTGCAGGTGGTGCGGCACCCGCTCCGCTTCGTCCGCATGATGTCGGTGCGGCGGTGGAGCGAGCGCACGTTGATCCTGCTCGTGATGCAGAGTCTCGACAACTCGATCACCACGTTCGTCAAGCGGGGGATGTTCGGCCGGAGCGTCCTCAGCTCCAAGCAGGGTCACGGTGCACCGAACCCTGCGTTCATCCCCGCCGGTCACCAGGCCAACGAGCTCACGGCCGCCCGCATCGGCGGCGACCCAGGAGGCACATGGGGAGAGCTGTTCAACATCCCGCTCACCGCCCACTTCATCGGCGGATGCGCGATCTCCGACGACCCCGGGAAGGGGGTGATCGATCCGTACCACCGCGTCCACGGCTATCCAGGGCTCTCCGTCGTCGACGGTGCGGCGATCTCCGCCAACCTCGGGGTGAACCCGTCGTTGACGATCACCGCGCAGGCGGAGCGAGCGTTCGCCTTCTGGCCGAACAAGGGCGCGCCCGACCCGCGTCCCGAGCAGGGCGAGCCGTACCAGCGGCTCACCCCGGTCGCACCGGAGCGGCCGGCGGTGCCGGCAACAGCGCCGGGGGCGTTGCGGCTCACGGTCCTCCCGGCCGAGCGGGAGGTCCCGGAAGGCGCGCACGCCGAGCGCTAGTAGTCGGGAGTCGAGAGCGGGAGCGGGCACACTCGGCATGTGCTTCGTGATCACGCGCTTCCCGATCTCAGCGGCTCCACGGTCGTCGTCACCGGCGCGAGCGGCGGCATCGGCGCCGGCGTTGCGGCCCGGTTCGCCGACGCGGGCGCAGCGGTGGTGGTGCACCACCACCGGAGCGCGGCGGCAGCAGCGGAGGTGGTCGAGGGCATCGGTCGGCGCGGCGGGCGCGCGGTCGCCGCGCAAGCCGATGTCACCGACCCCGCCGCGTGCGCAGCGGTGATGGACGTCGCCGTCGAGCGGTTCGGCCGGCTCGACGCCGTGGTGGCTGCTGCCGGCATCCAGCCGGTGGCGGAGCTCGAGACGATGGACGTTGCGAGCTGGCGGGCCGTCGTCGACACCAACGCGACGGGCTCGTTCGTGACCGTGCAGTCCGCGGCTGCACGGATGCGGGCGGCCGGCGGCTCCATCACCGTGATCGCGTCGATCGAGGGCAGCCGCCCGGCCCGGTCCCACGCCCACTACGCCTCCGCGAAGGCGGCGGTGATCATGCTGGCGCGGGCGGGTGCGCTCGAGTACGGGCAACACGGGATCCGGGTGAACACCGTGTCGCCGGGACTCGTGCGGCGGCCGGGCATCGAGGGCGGCTGGCCGGACGGGGTCGCGAGCTGGCGCGGCGCCGCGCCGCTGGGCCGGCTGGGCGAGCCGTCCGACATCGGCGACGCCTGCGTGTTCCTCGCCTCCCCGATGGCGCGGTGGGTGAGCGGACACGACCTGGTCGTCGACGGCGGGATGTCGGCGGTGCCGGCGTGGTGACCGGCGACGGGACGGGTGCGGGCACCGGTCGGCGAGACCCCGCGGAAGGCAACGCCGTCGATCGCGGGGACGCCGAGCTCGGCATGGGCGAGAGCACGGGCGAAGGGGTGCGCGAGGGCGAGGCCTGCGCGAAGGGAGCGGGCGGGGCAGCGGGCGGGCTGGTGCCCGCAGCGGCCGGCGGCGGAGCGGCCGCCGACCGCGACGCGGCCACCGGGGGACAGGGCACGGGGGCACGGGAGGGCGGGGAGGGGGTGGGGGTGGGGGCCCGGGAGGAAGGCGACGAGCGTGCTGTGGGGGAGCGGGTGGCGCGGGTGTTGGGGCTCGAGCCGTTGCCGGACGAGGGTGGGTTGTTCCGCCGGACGCATTTGGACGCGTTCTCGTCGGCGATCTACTTCATGGTGGTCGCGCCGGAGTTCTCCGCGATGCACGTGCTCGGCTCGACCGAGACGTACCACTGGTACGCGGGAGCGGCGTTGCGCTTGTTGCTCCTGCATCAGGACGGGTCGGTGGCGGAGCCGGTGCTCGGGCCGGATGTGATCGTGGGGCAGCGGCCGCAGGTGGTGGTGCCGGCGGGGGTGTGGCAGGGGTCGAGTTCGGCCGGTGCGTGGTCGTTGGTGGGTACGACGGTGGCGCCGCCGTTCGAGTGGGTGGGGTTCCGGCTCGGTGGGCGGGCGGAGCTGACAGCGCGTTATCCGGCTGCAGGGGTTCGGATCGCGGAGTTGACGCGGATCAAGTCAGGTACTGGGTGATCACACCGTCGATGATCTTCGTTGTGAGCTGGCTGACGCGGGTGTCGTCGGTGACTGCCTGGTCACTGGTGCGGGCCCCGCGCGGGTGGTCGACGGTGCCGTCGACGAGGACCACACCGGGTGCTCCGGGGTCGGCCCCGAGCGCCGGCATGATGGCGTTGAAGTTGGCTGCTGAGGGCGAGCAGCGGATACCCGGCCTGTTGGCGATCCGGATGTCTTGCCTTTCCAGGTCGAAGCCCGCGCAGTAGCCGGTTGCGGGGTCCGCCGCCCAGAAGCCGAGTGTGACCGAGTAGCCGGTGTCGCCGGCGGCGACGCAGCTTCCGTCGCCGAACGCGGCGACCTCGGTCGGCCCGATCACGGGCTCGGCGACGTTCTTGAGAATCGTGCAGGTCACGTTCGCGGTGGCCGGGTCCTTGCCGTCGAGCGCGAGCAGTGCGCGCGCTCCCTTGGGGACGTCGACCTGCTGGGCCTCGCGGCAGTTGACGGATGCCGCGTTGCCGATCCGTCCGCAGGCGATGGGCAGGATGTCGTCGGTCTGGCCATCGGCGAAGCCGAGCTTCGCGGGCGGTGCGGGTGGAGCGGGCGCGGGCTTCGCCAGCGTGTTCTGGATCTTGGTGGCGGCGTCGGCAGCGGCGGTGCAGTTGTCCTGCGCGCCGCGCGTCTTGAGCGTCGTGACCTGCGCGGCGTAGTCGGTGGGAGCACCGGGGAGTTCTTCTGCGACGAACGTGATGGTGCAGAACGTGCCGTAGGACTTCTGCAGGCCCGGGCCTTGCGGGAGGGTGACCAGGCGGTCGTCGGACGCGGGTTGTTCGAGCGTTGCGGGGCCCCCTGTGGACTCGATGTCGGTCTTCGGGCTGTCGGGGCTGTCTTCGGCCACCGCTGAGCATTGGTCGGCGCTGCTGCTGCCGAGCTTGTTGCGTTCGGCGTAGAGGCCGGTCGCGGTTTCGAGGAGATCGCACGCGTGCCACCGGCCCAGCGAGGTGGGCGGGCCGTTGCGCGTGTTGGCGCCGGGGTCGGCGAGTTTCGCGGCGACCGGCTCGGCTGCCTCGCGGGCGTTGCTGCAGGCCTTGTCGAGTTCTCCGCCGAGCGAGAGCGCCTCCAGCTGCACCGAGCGGGTCGCGGAGATCGGGATGTCGATCACGCATTGCGGTGGGGTGTACGCGTCCACCTCGGTGTCGCGGATCTGGTAGGCGCGCAGCCCACCGACGCTGGTGGGGCTGCTCTGCGCGCGGTCGAAGGTGTCGAAGGTCGTGCCGATGCGCACGACGAGCCGGTCCTTCTCGCCGTTGGGCAGCGTGTACTCGACCCCGCAGTTGTGCGGTTTTGTGGCGAACGGGTTGCTGGTCGTGTTGACGGGGGTGTCGGCGAGCAGCGCGCACGGGTCGAGCGCCTGCACGGCCCAGTCGGCGGGTTCCTCCGAGATCGACGGACCGGCCGCACCGCCGGACGGGCCGGCGGTTCCGGCCGTCGGCGTGCCGGTGATCGACGTCGTGCACCCGGCGGTGACCAGTGCGACGAGGGCTGCGGCGAGCAGGGCGGTACGGCTCTTCACAAATGTGGAGGATGCCTTACCGGATTTGGGTCGTGGCGCCCGGGCCAGGGATTACGTCGCCGGCGGCTGGTGGACGGCGAAGGTTGCCCCGAACGGGTCGGCGAGCACACCCATCCGTCCGAACGCTGTGTTCGCGGCCGGCATGACGAGGGTGGCGCCGGACGACTCGGCGGTGGTGATGGCCGCGTCGACGTCGGCGACGGAGAAGTAGGAGAGCCAGTGCGACGGGATCCCCGGCGGGGAGCCCATCATCCCGCCGATGCCGCCCGCGATGGCACCGTCGACGGCGAACGTGGCGTAGTCGTCGGGTGCGCCCGGCACGGGGTCGTAGGTGTAGCCGAAGACGGCCGCATAGAAAGTCCTTGCCGGCTGATGCGTCGGTGAGCCTGGCGTCGGTCCAGGTCAGCGAGCCGGGCTCGTTGGCGATCTCGGCGCCGATCATGCCGGCGGCCTGCCAGATGCCGAACGCTCCGCCGGTGCTGTCCAGTGCGACGCACATGCGGCCGTTGCCGGGGATGTCCATCGGGTCGAACAGCAGGTTGCCGCCGTTGTCCGTGATCAGCTTCGCGGTGCCGTCGACGTCGTCGGAGGCGAGGTAGACCGTCCAGAACGTGGGCTGGCCGGGATCCTGCACGGGGCCGAGCGCCGCGGCGGCCTTCCCATCGGTCTGCGCGAGGCTGTAGTGGCCGTACTCCTCGCCGGTGTCGACGAACGTCCAACCGAACACGGCCGAGTAGAAGGCCTTGCCGACTTCGAGGTCGGGGACGGCGATGTCGACCCAGCACGGTGTGCCTGCGGGCCAGGGGTCGGAGCGTGTGGTCATGGTTCGCACCTCCATCGGTGTGGGGTGACGCGGGCGGGCCGCGAAGTCTTCCACCGACGTTGACCTGCGGCGTCGGCCGTTCGGGCGGGGCTGGGGTTGACAGCGCCGGACGGACCGATGTGCAATATATTGCATGCCGGTCCCTCCACGTCATGGTCAGATCGGCCGCACCCTGCTCCGCGACAGCGCCTACGTCACGATCCGCAACGCGATCGTCGACGGCACGCTCGCGCCCGGGGAGCGGCTGAACGACCCCGAGCTGGCCGGCTGGCTGGGAGTGAGCCGCACGCCGATCCGCGAGGCGCTCGCCCGGCTGGAGCGGTCGGGGCTGGTGCAGACGGTCCCCGGCCGGTCGACGATCGTCAGCCCGCTCGACGCCGGTGAGGTGCGCGCGGCGCAGGCCGTTGTCGCTGCCATGCACGAGCTCGCGGTGCGCACCGCCGTCCCGCTGCTCACGACGGCCGACCTCGACGCGATGCGGGCGGCCAACACCCGGTTCGCCGAGGCGCTGGCCCGCGAGGACGTCGACGCCGCGCTCGCCGGCGACGACGCCTTCCACGACGTCGCCGTCGCGGCCTGCGCCAACCCGGCCGTCCGCGCGGTGCTCGACCAGTTCACCCCGCTCATGCGGCGGCTGGAACGGGCGCGGTTCGGCTCGCTCGCCGGGCGCGACTCCGTCGCGCAGCACGACCGGATCATCGCCCTCTGCGCCGCGGGCGACGCCGAGGCGGCCGCGCTCGCCGCCCGCGCCAACTGGCGAACCCTCGTACCGATCATCGACCCCCTCGAAGAGGAATGAGACGGACATGGCTCTGGCCGACTTCCCCCGCCACCCGCTGACGTTCGGCCCGAGCCCCGTGCACCCGCTGGAGCGGCTGAGCGCGCACCTGGGCGGCGCCCGGATCTGGGCGAAGCGGGAGGACTGCAACTCGGGTCTGGCCTTCGGCGGCAACAAGACCCGCAAGCTCGAGTACCTGGTCCCCGACGCGCTCGCGATCGGCGCGACGCACCTCGTCTCGATCGGCGGGATCCAGTCCAACCACACCAGGCAGGTCGCCGCCGTCGCCGCCAAGGTCGGCCTGAAGGCGAGGCTGGTGCAGGAATGCTGGGTCGACTGGCCCGACGCCGTGAACGACAGGGTCGGCAACATCCTGCTGTCGCGGATCATGGGTGCGCACGTCGAGCTCGTCGACTCGACGTTCGGCATCGGGTTCAAGGAGAGCTGGGAACGCGCGCTGGAGGGCGTCCGCGCGGGCGGCGGCGTGCCCTACCCGATCCCCGCCGGCGCGTCGGACCACCGCCTCGGCGGGCTCGGGTTCGTGCGGTGGGCCGACGAGGTTGCCCAGCAGGAGGCCGAGCTGGGGATCTTCTTCGACACGATCGTCGTCTGCAGCGTCACCGGCTCCACGCAGGCCGGGATGATCGCCGGCTTCGCGGGCCAGGACCGCGAACGCCGCGTGCTCGGAATCGACGCGTCGGCGAAGATCGACGAGACCCGCGACCAGGTCGAGCGGATCGCGCGGGCCACCGCGAAGCTGGTCGACCTCGGGCGGGAGCTGCGGCCCGACGAGATCACGGTGCTCGAAGGCTGGGCCGGCGACCGGTACGGCATCCCGGTCGCCTCGACGCTGGACGCGATCCGGCTCAGCGGCAGCCTCGAAGGGATGATCATCGACCCGGTCTACGAAGGGAAGTCGATGGCGGCGCTGATCGACCTCGTCCGCAGCGGCGAGATCGGCCGCGACTCCAACGTGCTCTACGCGCACCTGGGCGGCCAGCCCGCGCTCAACGCCTACAGCGCGCTCTTCCGCGCATAGGGTCCGCCCGCGCGGCACGTCGACGCCGGGCCGCCGGGACGCGGCGACTATCCTCGGCCCCTTGCCATGCCGCTCGGAAGGACCGTGCCGATGACCGCTCCAGCGAGGCGCCGCGGGGTCACCGAGCCGCCGGGCGACACCGTCGGTCGCGTCGTCGGCACCGAGGACTCCACGCCGCTGCAGTTCAGCGTCGCGCTCGGGCCCGACGCCTACCTCCAGCTCGACGACGTCGTCGTCACGCTCCGGCTGGTGCCCGGCGTCGGCCCGGTGCTGACCTCGGGGGTCGTGACCCAGGTCAGGGCCCGGCACGAAGGCGCGACGTTCGGCTCCGACGTCTTCCTGATCGCCGACGGCGTGCTGCCGGCGCAGGTGCAGGAGATCGCCGAGGTCACCACCACTCGCGTCGAGCCCGAGTGCTACGTGCCGCCGACGCCGGGCGCGACGGTCCAGCGGGCCAGCGGTGAGGAGCGCGCGCAGGCGCTCTACTTCGACAAGATGGACAAGAAGGTGCCGGTCGGGATCGGCCGCGACGGCGCCCCGATCTACGTGAACCTGGAGTTCCTCGACGGCACCCGCGGCGGCCACGTGTCGATCAGCGGCATCTCCGGCGTCGCCACCAAGACCAGCTTCGCGCTCTTCCTGCTCTACTCGATCTTCACGAGCGGCGTGCTCGGCAAGAAGTCGGTCAACGCGAAGGCGCTGGTGTTCAGCGTGAAGGGCGAGGACCTGCTGTTCCTCGACCAGCGCAACACCCGCCTGGACGCCCCCGAGGGCGCCGACCTGCGTGCCACGTACGCGACGCTCGGGCTCGCCGCGGAGCCGTTCGCGTCGGTCGGGCTGTTCGCGCCGCCCACGCCCGACGACCCGACCGGCCGCCCGCACGTCACCGGCCGCACCAGCGGCGTCCACGCGTTCTGGTGGACCCTCGCCGAGTTCTGCGCCGGCGAGCTGCTCCCGTACGTGTTCGCCGACGCCGAGGACGAGCGCAACCAGTACACGATGGTGATCCACCAGGTCGCCGCGAAGCTGCGCCGCGAGGCCGTCCCGGTCGGCGATGGCGCGGTCTCCATCGACGGCCAGGTGCTGCGCACCTACAGCGATCTGATCGACTTCGTGTCCGACCGGCTCACCGACGACGAGGCCCGCAAGGACTGGGCCGGTCCCGTCACCGGCACGGGCACGGTCAACGCGTTCCTGCGCAGGCTCCGCTCCAGCCAGAAGCCGCTGCGCACGCTCGTCCGCGGCGACCTTGCCGACGCGCCGGGCCGCCGCGTGAGCACTGAGGGGCAGCAGGTCACCGTCGTCGACCTGCACAACCTGCCCGAGCGGGCGCAGCGGTTCGTCGTCGGCGTTGTGCTCGCCGCGGAGACCGCCCGCAAGGAGGCCGCCGGGGCCGGTGGCCTGCTCTTCACGATGATCGACGAGCTGAACAAGTACGCCCCGCGGGAGGGCGGCAGCCCGATCAAGGAGGTCCTCCTCGACATCGCGGAACGCGGCCGCTCGCTCGGGATCATCTTGATCGGCGCCCAGCAGACCGCGAGCGAGGTGGAGCGCCGGATCGTCTCCAACTCCTCGATCAAGGTGGTTGGCAGGCTCGACCCCGCGGAGGCCGGCCGCCCCGAGTACGGCTTCCTCCCGGCGTCCCAGCGCACCCGCGCAACGCTCGCGAAACCGGGCACGATGTTCGTCTCGCAGCCCGAGATCCCGGTGCCGCTCGCCGTGGAGTTCCCGTTCCCGGCTTGGGCCACTCGCCTCTCCGAGAGCGCCGGCGAGCCTGTGGCCAGCACGAACGGCGCCGGGCGCCGTGATCCGTTCGCGCGGCTGCCGGCCACCGCGAGCGACGACGACGCCCCGTTCTGACGCCGGTCCGCCGCCCGCCATGATGTGGCCCCACGCTGATCTGAGGGAGAATCATGCGGATCGTCCGGAACCTGTGCCTGCTCGTGCCCGCAATCGCGCTGCTGCTCGGCGCGCTGGCGGGCTGCGCGGGCCTGCAGCTGGAGACGGGCGCCTGCGCGAAGCTCGACGGTGAGCAGTTCGTCGCCGTCGAGTGCACCGACCCGGCGGCGACCTACCGGGTGCTGGAGCGCCCGACCACGGACAACGCCTGCTACGACGTCGCCGGCACGACCTACAGCTACTACGACTCCCGCGTCGGCGGCGAGCTGTGCATGGGCCCGAAGGACGTCGACCCGGCCACTGCCATCAACGTGGCGAAGAAGGACGACTGCCTCACCGACGTCCACGCGCCGGCGCCCTCGGCCGACACGGTCGGCGTCCGCAAGGTCGACTGCGGCGCTCCCGACGCCGTGCACCGGGTGCTCGCCCGTGAAGAGCGCTCCAGCATCAGCGCCGGCCTCCAGCAGGAGTGCTCGAAGGTGCCCGGTACGACCGAGTCCTACGCGTGGTCGCTGCGCAAGAGCGGCGACGCGCCGCTCGCCAACCTCTACACCGAGCTCGTGTTCTGCCTGGCCCCCAAGGACGCCGACCCGAACGCGTCGGCCGACCTCGCGCAGGCCGGCGACTGCCTCGCCGAGTCGGGCGACACCTACACGCGTGTCGGCTGCGGCGACCCGACCGCCCGCTACCGGGTGCTGGAGCGCAACGACAGCGCGCTGCTCGGCGTCGAGCTGGCCTGTCGGAGCGTCGAGGGCGCGACGACGGGGGTCCAGCGCAAGACCAGCGACTTCTCCGGCTACACCCTCTGCCTCAGCGAGGTGTGACCGCCGCGGTGCTGTCGCGCACGACCAGCCGGGTGGGCAGCGTCAGGTGCCGCACCTTGGCCGGTGTGCCGCCGGCGAGGTTCGAGCGGTGGCGGCGCACGGCCTCGGTGAGCGCGTTCGCCGCCGCGCGACCCTTGCCGGCGACGTCCTGGTCGACGGTGGTCAGCGCGGGCCGCAGCCGGGTGGCGAGCGGGTTGTCGTCGAACCCGACGATCGAGAGGTCGCCGGGGATCGAGAGCCCGAGGTCGTCGGCGGCGAGCATCGCGCCTGCGGCGATGGCGTCGGAGAAGCAGAGCAGCGCGGTCGGGCGGTCGCGGGCGAGCATCTTCTTCGCGAGCTCGTAGCCCTCGTCCTGATTGCAGTGCTTCGACTGCGCGACCGTCACCGTCACACCGGCCGGTTCCAGCGCGTCGAGCCAGCCGAGCCGGCGCTGGCGCGATGAGTGCCAGTCGTTCAGGCGGGTGGTGCTCTCCTCGTCGCCGACGTTGAGCAGCCCGACGCGCCGGTGCCCGAGGTCGACGAGGTGCTGCGCTGCGGCCCTGGCGCCCCCGCGGTCGTCGACGTTGACGCTCGGGATGCCGCTCACCGGAGCCTGGTCGACGAAGACCAGCGGCAGACCGCGCCGGCGCAGCCAGTCGAGCGCCGGGGAGTCCGCCCGGCACGAGTAGACGAGCGCCCCGTCGATCGCGACGTCCCTGGCCGGCACGATCGGGCCGGGCTCCGTCGCCGGCAGCAGGGTGAGCGCCAACCCGCTCGGGGTCAGCTCGTCCGCGATCGCCGCCAGGAACGCGGTGGAGATCTCGTCGGTGAACGCGTGCCGCAACGACTCGGTGAGCAGGATGCCGACCGTGCCGGTGGTGCCGCGGGCGAGGGTCCGCGCGGCCGGGTCGGGCCCGACGTACCCGAGCTCGGCCGCCACGGCGAGGATGCGTTCGCGCAGCTGTGCCGAGAGCTGGTCAGGGCGGGAGAACGCGTTCGAGACGGTCATGGAGCTGACCCCGACCTTCTCGGCCACCGTCTTGAGCGTCACCCGTCCCATCGCGCCGCCCACGCTACCTCGCCGGCACGCATCCCGACGGGGTGCGTGCCGGCGGCGCGACGGCCTGCGACGCGCGCAGCAGCAGCCCGGCCAGCGCGGCGCGTGCCTCGTGGAGCGCAGCCCTCGTCCGCGGCGCCCGCTCGACCTCCGGCACCGCGGGCGCATCGGGCCGGACCTCGTCGAACGCCGACCTCACCGACTGTGTCGCGAGGAACATTCCGAGCTGCGAGTCCATGATCGAAACCTCTCTCCGTGGTAGCGGGTCTGTAGCGCTACAGTAAACTGCAGGTCTTTAGCGGTCAAGCGCATTTTGTCCAGTCCTTTTGTTGTCGGTCCGTAATCCTGCGGATCATCGGCCGTACACATTCACCTGAGAGGTTCCCGCTCGGTCAGGGCACGGTGAGCTGGGAGGACGGTTTGGCGGCAACGACGCGGCGCCGGTTCGGGCAACGCGAGCGGCACGACTTCCTGGTGTTCCTGGCGTTGGCGGCGCCGAACATCCTGCTCATCGTCGCGTTCACCTACCGCCCGGTGCTGAACAACATCTACTTCTCGACGCTGGACTGGACGCTCGGCGCGGCGACGGCCGTGCAGGTCGGCTTCGGCAACTACGTCGAGTTCTTCACCTCGTCCGACTTCACCCAGGTGGCGACGGTGACGGCGGTGTTCACCGCGGCCACGGTCGGCGGCTCGATGGTGCTCGGCCTGCTCGTGGCGCTCGCGCTGCACCGCAGGATGCCCGGCTCCGGCTTCGCGAGGGCCGCGGTGTTCTCGCCCTACGTGCTCTCGGGCGTGGGAGTCGGGCTGGTCTGGCTCTTCATCTTCGACCCGGTGATCGGCGTGCTCGCCGGGCTGTTGCGCATGATCGGACTGCCGAGCCCGCAGTGGTTCAACGACCCGTCGCTGGCGCTCGCGATGGTGATCATCGTCTACATCTGGAAGAACGTCGGCTACGCCGCGGTGATCTACCTGGCCGGGCTGCAGGCCATCCCGCAGGACCTGCGTGAGGCCATCGCCCTGGACGGGGCCGGCCCGTGGCGGACGTTCCGCTCGCTGGTGCTGCCGCTGCTCTCGCCGACCACGTTCTTCCTGCTGATCACGAGCGTGCTCAGCTCGCTGCAGGCCTTCGACATCATCCGGATCATGACGCCGCTCGGTACCGGCACCACCACCCTGATCTACGAGGCGTACCTGCAGGCGTTCGGGGGCTACAACCGCGCCGGCTACTCGGCGACGGTGTCGACGGTGCTGTTCGCGCTGCTCGTCGTGCTGACACTGGTGCAGGTGCTCGTACTGGAGAGGCGGGTGCACTACCGGTGACCACGACCGTCGTACAGCCGCCGGCGCCGCCCACCGCCCCGGTCGCGCATCCGCTGGCGCCGCGCAACCTGGTGGCGGCGGCCGTCAGCGCGTACATCCCGCTCGTGCTGGCGGTCGCGCTCGTCGCGCTCCCGCTGCTCTGGATGCTGCTCTCGTCGTTCAAGACACCGAGCGAGCTGATCACCACCGACGTCCGGCTGTTCCCGAGCAGCCTCGCGCCGGACAACTACGTCGCGGCCGCCGAGAAGGTGCCGTTCCTGCGGCTGTTCCTGAACTCGACGATCGTCACCGTCGTCGGCGCGGCGATCAAGGTCGCGCTCGCGATCTGCACGGCGTACGCGCTGGTGTTCGTCCGGTTCCCGGCGAAGAACCTGATCTTCGCCGGCATTCTCGCGACGCTGATGGTGCCGCCGCAGGTGTCGCTGCTTCCCAACTACCTGCTGGTCAGCGGGCTGGGTGGGGCGGACACGTACTGGGGGATCATCCTGCCGGGCCTCGGCACGGGCTTCGGCACGTTCCTGCTGCGCCAGCACTTCATGACGCTGCCGATGTCGATCCTCGAGGCGGCCGAGATCGACGGCGCCGGGCACTGGCGGCGGCTGGTGAACATCGTCGTCCCGATCTCGGCGCCGAGCATCGCGACCGTCGCGCTGGTCAGCATCGTCTTCGAGTGGAACGACTACCTCTGGCCGCTGGTGATCGTCAGCAACCCGGAGATGATGACCTTGCCGGTCGGGCTGACGCTGCTGGTCAACAGCGAGAGCGGGGCCGACGCGTACGGGCTGCTGATGGCCGGCTCCGTCGCGGTCATCGTGCCCGTGCTGATCGTCTTCACGGCCCTGCAGCGCTACATCATCGCCGGGCTCACCCAGGGCGCGGTCAAGGACTGAACCCCCCCACCCAGAAACCGAAGGGCGTTTCCGTGACCACTCAGTACGTCGACCGGCGCGGCTTCCTGCGCATCGCGGGCGCCGCCGGTATCACCGCCGCTCTCGCCGCGTGCGGAGGGCCGACGACGACGGCACCCGGCGCCGGCCCGGCCGCCCCGGAGCAGCTCGACTACACGGGGGTGAAGCCCGCGCCCGAGATCACCTTCTGGTCGAACAACCCCGGCGGCTCGCAGGCCGTCACCCAGCAGATCATCGACGCCTTCCACGCCTCGCAGAAGGACATCAAGGTCTCGCTCGTCTCGGCGGGCAAGGACTACGAGGAGATCGCGCAGAAGTTCCAGACCGCGCAGACCGGCGGCGCGCTGCCCGACCTCGTCGTGCTCTCCGACGTGTGGTGGTTCCGCTACAAGATGCTCGGCTCGATCATCCCGCTCGACGCGCTGATCTCGGCCGTCGGCATCGAGACCGCCGACTACCGTCAGCAGCTGCTGGCCGACTACCAGTACGGCGACGCGCAGTGGGCGCTGCCGTGGGCGCGCTCCACGCCGCTCTTCTACTACAACAAGGCGCACTGGGCGGCCGCCGGGCTGCCCGACCGGGCGCCGGCGACGTGGGCGGAGTTCGCCGAGTGGGCGCCGAAGCTGCAGGCGGCCAACGCCGGTCTGCAGCACCCGTTCCAGCTCCCCGCGCTCGCCGGGTACGCGGGGTGGACCTTCCAGAACGTGCTCTGGGGCCACGGCGGCGGCTGGAGCAAGGACTTCGACGTCACGTGCGACAGCCCGGAGTCGGTCAGCGCCATCCGCTTCCTGCAGGACGCCGTCTACACCGGCAAGTGGGCCGGCGTGGCCAGCAAGGACTCCGCGGACGACCTCTCCGCCGGCGCGGTCAGCGCCACCGTCAGCTCGACGGGCAGCCTCGTCGGGATCCTGAAGGCGGCGAAGTTCGACGTCGGCGCGGGCTTCCTGCCCGGCGGCCCCGCCGCGACGTCACCGGTCTGCCCGACCGGCGGCGCCGGGGTCGGCATCCCGAAGGCGATCAGCAAGGAGCGCCAGCTCGCCGCAGCGACGTTCCTCAAGTTCCTCACCTCGCCGGAGAACACCGTGACGTTCGCGGGCGCGACCGGCTACATGCCCGTCCGGACGTCCGCCGACACGGCCGGGCTGATCGCGAAGTCGCCGCTCAGCAAGATCGCGATCGACCAGCTGGCCGTGACCCGCGTCCAGGACCGGGCCAGGGTGTTCTTCCCCGGCGCCGACCAGGAGATGGCCAAGACCTGCGCGAAGATCCTCACCCAGCAGGCCGACGTCGCCACCGAGCTCGCGGCGCTGAAGACCACCCTCACCGGCATCTTCGACCGTGAGGTCAAGCCACGCATCTAGACCCGGGGAAGTTGGCGCTTGGTGGTCCCGCAGACACGAAAGGTCCCCACCGTTTTGCCTACTTGCACAACCCCAGGGCCGTGCAGGTTGGCAAAACGGTGGGGAAGCTTCAGGCCACGATGCTGCCCCCGGCCATCCGCACCGTCCGCCCGGTGAAGCGTTCGGCGAACCGGCGGTCGTGCGAGACCACCACCAGGGAGCCGCGGTAGTGCGCGAGCGCCTCCTCGACGTCCTCGACGAGCGCGGGGGAGAGGTGGTTGGTCGGCTCGTCGAGCAGCAGCAGGTCGACGGGCCTGCGCAGCACCCTGGCCAGCGCGAGTCGCCGGCGCTGCCCGACCGAGAGCTTCCCGACCGGCACCGTGAGGTCGACCGGCCGGAACAGCCCGAACGCGAGCAGCGCGCCGCGGTGCTCGTCGGCCGGCCCGTCCAACTCGGCTGCGAACGCGTCGAGCAGGCTCTCGTCCGGGTCGTCGACCGGCGACTCCTGCGGGAGCCACCCGATCGAACGCGGCCGCCCCAGCCGCCCGGTGTCGGGCTCCAGCTCACCCGCCAGCACCTGCAGCAAGGTGCTCTTGCCGGCACCGTTCGCGCCGGTGACGAGCACCCGGTCGCCAGGGGCGACCGTCAGCTCCCGGACGTCGAGCCGGCCGCCCACCTGCACGCCGTGCAGCTCGGCCGGCGCGGTTCCCTCGGCGGCCGTGTGCACCCGCGCGGTGAACCGCACCGGCTGCGGCGGCCGCGGCACCGGGTTCTCCTCGAGCCTGCGGACCCGCTCCTTCGCGTTGCGGACCCGCGCGGAGAGCTGCTTCTCGACGTTGCGCTGGTGCCGGCCGTTGATGCGGTCGGTGTTGTGCCGGGGGCCGGCGACGAGGTGGTCGGCGGCGCTGCGCGCCAGCTCGCGCTGGCGTCCCAGCTCCTCCACCCACTCCTCGTGCTCCTGCTCCCACCGCCGCCGCGCCGTCGCCTTGGCCTGCAGGTACCCGGCGTAGCCGCCGCCGTGGCGGTGCACGACGTGGCGGTCGGCGTCGACCTCCCACAACGCCGTTGCGACCCGCTCGAGGAACGTCCGGTCGTGCGAGACGACCGCGACCGCGCCGCGGTGGCCGCGCAGGTGCTCCTCCAACCACGCCAACGCCGTGGCGTCGAGGTGGTTGGTCGGCTCGTCCAGCAGCATGAGCTGCGGCGCCGCGGCCAGGACGCACGCCAGCCCGAGCCGGGCCTGCTCGCCCCCGGAGAGGCTGCCCAGCAGCCGGGAGCCGTCGACGGCGGCCAGCCCGAGCCCGTGCAAGGCCGCCTCGACGCGCGCGTCGGCGGCGTACCCGTCGCGGGCCTCGAACGCCTCGGTCAGCTCGCCGTACTCGGCGAGCAGACCGGTGAGATCATCGGCGTCGGCCAGCGCCGACTCGACGGCTCGCATGCCGGCCTCCAGCGAGCGCAGCTCGGCCAGCGCGTGGTCGATCGCGTCCTGCACGGTGTCGTCCGGCCGCAGGTCGGGCACCTGCGGCAGGTAGCCGACCCCGCCCGGCGCGTGCACGCCGATCGTGCCACCGTCGGGCGCGTCGACACCGGCGAGCAGCCGCAGCAAGGTCGACTTGCCGGACCCGTTCTCGCCGATGATCCCGATGCGCTCGCCGAGAGCGACGGACTGGCGCACGCCGTCGAGCAGCCGCCGGCCGCCGGGCGCACGGGTGATGTCGTCCAGGACGACCTGGAATGTTCGTGCACGGGTACGCAGAACGTTCTGCATGGTTGTTCCACCATCTCGGGAGTGAATGACCAGATGTCACCGAGTGGGAGCGCGCACGCGTCAGCGCCGCCGGAGCTCCCGAGAGGCGGTATCAGAGAAAGAACAACATGCCTGGCACGTGGTTCACCGTATCAAGCACGCCGTCGGGCAGCACTCGATATCGTTCGCCCATGGATCCGGTCGACCCCGACGACCTCGACGACCCTGACGACGAGGCCGACGACGATCCCGCCGAGATCTACGAAGAGATCCTGGCGAGCCCCGGCGTTGTGTTCGAGCTGCTGGCGGGGAACGACTTGCTGCTGAGCGACGCGATCCGGCACTGGATGGATACCGGAGCCCGCGACCGGGCGGTGCGGCTGTTCACCGAGCTGGCCGAGGACGGCGGCAGGTACGTCGACAGGGATCGCGGCTACGCACGCGTGGTGCTGGCGCTGTTCGCGATCATCGAGAACCGACCCGCGGAGGCCGACCAACAGCTGGCGGCGCTGGCGGCAGACCCGGACCTGGACGCCGACGAGTGCAGGATCGCGGCCGAGCAGCTCACCGCGAACGGTGATCCCAGGGGAGCACTGGAATGGTACGACCGGCACGTCGCGCTGATCGGGCCCGAGCGGATCGCCGCGATGACCGGGCCCGACGGGTGGAAGGAAGCCCTCACCACCGCGGTGTTGGGGCGCTCGCAGCTGCGTCGGAAGCTCCGGGTGCCACCTGACGCGACGGACCGGATCGCAGTAGCGGCGCAGGTGCAGCTGATCCGCCGGTTCAAGGGCGACGAGGCGGCGAAAAGGACGCAGGAGCGCTGGTCGAGCGGGTGGATGCCCGAGGGCTGAGTTCCGCTGAGGTCCGGGTCGACGAGTGTGCGGCGCGGCGGCGCGGCGCTGTCGGTGCCGCGACCTACGATGACGGCCTGATGCGACTGTTGCACACCGCCGACTGGCACGTCGGCAAGACGCTCAAGGGCCACAGCCGGCTCGAGGAGCAGGAGCAGGTGCTCCGCGAGATCGTGGGGATCGCCCGCCGGCTCGAGGTCGACGCCGTGCTGATCGCCGGCGACCTGTACGACACGGCCGCGCCGTCCGCGCAGGCGCAGCAGCTGGTCGTGCGCACGCTGATGGCGCTGGCCGGCACCGGCGCCGAGGTGATCGCGATCGCCGGCAACCACGACCACGCGCAGACCCTCGACGCCTACCGGCCGCTGGCCAACGCCGCGGGAATCACGCTGGTCGGCTCGGTGCGCACCGCCGACAAGGGCGGGCTGGTCGAGTTCACCGCGCGCTCCTCGGGGGAGCGGGGCACGGTCGCGGTGCTGCCGTTCCTCTCGCAGCGCTACGCCGTGCGCGCCGCCGAGCTGATGACGAACACCCCGGCGCAGAACACCAGCGCCTACGACCAGCAGCTGCGCGACATCCTCGGCTCGCTGACCTCCGGGTTCGCCGACGACGCCGTCAACCTCGTGATGGCCCACCTCACGGTCCTGAACGGGACGTTCGGCGGTGGGGAGCGGGCCGCGCAGTCGATCTTCGAGTACGCGGTGCCGGCGGCGATCTTCCCGATCGACGCGCACTACGTCGCGCTCGGGCACCTGCACCGCCGCCAGCAGATCGCCGCGCAGTGCCCGGTGCACTACAGCGGCTCGCCGCTGGCCGTCGACTTCGGCGAGCAGGACAACACACCCGTCGTCACGCTCGTCGAGGCCGCGCCGGGCACGCCGGCGAGCGTCACCGACATCCCGATCACCGCCGGGCGCCGGCTGCGCACGTTGCGGGGCACGGTCGCGGAACTGTCGGAGCTGGGTGAGACCGTCGGCGACGACTTCTTGCGGGTCTGGGTGAAGGAACCGGCCCGCGCCGGGCTGCGGGAGGAGGTGACGGCCTTGCTGCCCAACGCGCTCGAGGTGCGCATCGACCCCGAGTTCGCCGCGCCCGTCGAGTCGTCGCGGCCGTCCGGCGGCGGCGCCGAACGCAGCCCCATCGACCTGTTCAAGGAGTACCTCGGCACCCGCTCGGTCGCCGACCAGCGCGTCGAGGAGCTGTTCCGGCGGCTGCACGAGCGCGTCACCGAGTCCGGGAGCGGCTGATGCGTCCGGTGCTGCTGGAAATGGCGGGGTTCGCCGCCTTCCGCGAGCCCACCACCGTCGACTTCGTCGGTGCCGAGTACTTCGCGCTGGTCGGGCCGACGGGCGCCGGCAAGTCCACGGTGATCGACGCGATGACGTTCGCGCTCTACGGCTCGGTGCCGCGCTGGGACAACAGCCGCACGGTGTCGCTCGCACTCGCCCCGACGGTCGGGCGGGGCACGGTCCGGCTGGTGTTCGACGTCGGCGGCGCCCGCTACGTCGTCGCCCGGGAGCTGCGGCGGGCGGCCAGCGGCAGCGTGTCGGTGCGCAGCGCCCGGTTGGAGCGGCTGCGCGACCCGGCCGGTCTCGGCGCGGTCGACGAGGAGACCGAGCCGCTCGCCGACGGCGCCGGCCCGACGACCACGGCCGTCGAGACGCTGCTCGGGCTGCCGTTCGGCGATTTCTGCACGTGTGTGGTGCTCCCGCAGGGCGAGTTCGCGGAGTTCCTCCACGCCGAGCCGCGCAAGCGCCAGGAGAAGCTGGTGCGCATCCTCGGGTTGGGCGTCTACGACGTCATCGCCCGCGAGGCCAACAGCGAGGCCGCCGCGGCGCGGCAGCGCGCGGAGGTGCTCACCGAGCAGCTCGACGCCTACGCCGACGCCACCGCGGAGGCCGAGCAGGTCGCGACCGCACGGGTCGTCGAGCTGGAGGCGTTGGTCGAGCGGGTCGGCGCGGCCGTGCCCGAGCTGGCGGCCGCGGCCACCGAGCTGCAGGCGGCGCAGGCCACCGTCGAGCGGCTGCGCGGCGAACGCGACCGGCTCGCCGCGCTGCGCGCGCCCGACGGGCTGGCCGAGCTGGACGCCCGCCACCGCGGTGTCGCCGCGGAGCTGGAGCAGGCGGGGGACCGGGCGAGCGTCGCGGAGGAGGCCGACACCGCCGCGCGCGAGCTGCTGGCCGCCGCGCCGGCGCGGGGGCCGCTGGAGCAGGTGCGTCGCGAACGGGCCGAGCTCGCGGTGTGCGAGGCCGAGCTGCCGGGCGCGCGCGACCGCCGCGACAAGGCCCGTGCCGCGTTCGAGACGGCCGCGAGCGACGCTGCCGACGCGGGCGCGGCGGTCGAGGCGGCCCGGGCCGAGCGCGACGCCGCCACCGCGGCGGCGACGGCCGCGCGCGACACGGTCGCCGGGCTCGTCGCCGAGCGCGACGGCCTGCGGGGCCTGCACGTTCCCGCAGGTCTGGAGGCCGTCGACGGCCGCCGCTCCGGCGCGGCCCGCGCGCTGGAGCGGGCCGCCGCCGCGCTCGCCGGAGCCGAGATCGCCGATACGAACGCTCGCGAGGCGCTGGCCGCCGCGCCCGCCCGCGGCCCGCTGGAGGAGGCCCGCCGCGATCGCCGCGAGCTGGTGGCCGCCGAGGAGCAGCACCGGGTGGCCGTCGAGCGGGCCGGTGCGGCGCAGAAGGCAGCCGAGGCCGCGACGGCCGAGGTGACGGCCACACGCCACCGGCTCGACCATGCCCGTGAGCGCAACGCGGCCTCCGCGCGCGCCGGGTTGGCGGCGTCGCTGCGACCGGCGCTGGAGGTCGGGCACGCCTGCCCGGTCTGCGAGCAGACCGTCCAGGTGCTTCCCGCCGCGGCCCCGGATCCCGACCTCGAGGAGGCCGAGTCGGCCGTGCGCGAGGCGGAGGCCGCCCACGAGCAGGCGCGGCGCCGGGAGAGCGCCGCGGCGGCCGGGCAGGCGCAGGCCGTCGCCGAGGTCACCCGCCTCGCGTCGACGATCACCGGGCTGCGTTCCGCGCTGACCGGGGTCCTGCCTGATCAGGAGCCCGGCGCCGTGGTGACGTCCGCCGAGCTGGAGGCTGCGCTCGCCGCGCTCGATCGGCTCACCCAGCAGCTGGAGGAGACCGACACCGCAGTCCGCAAGGCCCGTCGTGGCCGCGAGGACGCCGCACGCGAGGCCGAGGCGGTGCGCGAGGAGGTTGCGGCGGCGACCGCGGGCCTGCGCGCGGCGCGCGACCCGCTGGTGCCGTTCGGGGCGCCCGCCGTCGAGGACGACGACGTGCTTGCCGGTTGGGGCGCGTTGGTCAGGTGGGCCCACGCCGAGGCGGAGGTCCGCGAGGCCGCGCTCCCGGAGGCCGGCAACGCCGTCACCACCGCGGAGCGCGCGCTCGCCGACGCCGAACGCGCGCTGCTCGCCGCCCAGCGCCGCGCGCAGGAGCGGCGCGAGGAGGAGACGGCAGCGGCGCGCACGGAACAGGAGGCGCGCGGCGTCGCCGAGCAGCTCGAACGCCGCTCGTCGGAGCTGCGGGCCGCGCTGGAGGGCGCCGTCACCGCCGAGGCAGCCGCGGCGGAGCTGGCACGGCTGGCGGAGCTGGAGTCGGCCGCCCGCAAGGCCGACGCCGCGTTGCGCGCGGCCCGGGCGGCCGCGCGCGCCGCGCAGCAGGCCGCCGCCGAGGTCGGGCAGCAGGTCGCGGCGGCGTGGCAGGCGTTGCGCCGCGCGCGCGACCCGCTCGTCGCGCTCGATGCGCCGATCCTGGACGCGGGCGGGCCACTGCTCCCGGCATGGGAGACGCTCACGGCGTGGGCGGCAGGCGCGGCGAGCGCCCGCGCCGAGCAGCTCACCGCGGCCGAGCAGGCTGCGACCGCCGGGCGCGAGGCACTGGCGGCCGCCGAGCGCCGGCTCGCCGACGACCTCGCCGCCCACGCGGTCGCTGCGGCCTCCCCGCTGGGCCGCACGGCGCTCCCGGCTGCCGTCGGGATGCTGGAACGGGCTCGCGGCCTGCGTGACCGGGTCGTCGAGCGGCGTGCTGCGGCCGCGACGATCGCGGCCGATCGCGACGAGGCCGCTTCGGCGCAGCAGGTCGCGAAGATGCTGGGCAGCCTGCTGCGCTCCGACGGGTTCCCGCGCTGGCTGGTGGCCTCTGCGCTCGACGCGCTGGTCGCCGACGCCTCGGCGAGCCTCGCCGAGCTCTCCGGCGGGCAGTTCGAGCTCACCCACTCCGGCGGTGAGTTCCTCGTGATCGACCACGCCGACGCCGACGCGCGGCGCCCCGTGAAGACCCTCTCCGGTGGCGAGACGTTCCAGGCCAGCCTGGCGCTGGCGCTCGCGCTCTCCGCGCAGATGTCCGGGCTGGCCGCGCAGGGCGCCGCCCGGCTGGAGTCGATCTTCCTCGACGAGGGGTTCGGCACGCTCGACGAGGCCAACCTCGAAGTGGTCGCCAGCACGCTGGAGAGCCTCGCCGCGCGCGGCGACCGGATGGTCGGGGTGATCACGCACGTGCCGGCGCTGGCCGAACGCGTGCCGGTGCGGTTCACCGTCACCCGCGACCAGCGCACGTCGTCCGTCGAGCGGGAGAACCTGTGAGGTTCAGCGTCGACCCGTGGGACCCCACCTACGGCACCAGCCTCGACGCCGAGCTGGGGCAGTCGACCGCCGAGGTCGCGGTCGACATCGAGGTGCCGGCACAGCAATGGGCGCCGGTCGACCCGTCCCCAGGGGTGCTGCCGCCCGCCTGCGTCCTGTTCGTCGACGGGGTGCGCCGGGTCGACGCGCAGGTCTGGGTCGACGAGCCCGACGGGTCCGCCTCCGCGGCGCTGTGCGCGTCCTACGCGGCCGGTGTGGTCTGCTGCTGCGACGGCGACGGGGCGCACCTGCTTGCCGCGCACGTCCGGCGCGGGCTGTTCACGACGATCACCGACGGCGCCGACGTCGTCACCGCCGCCGGCACCTACCGCGCGACCTACACGTCGGGGCGGCCCGACATCGCGCCAGTACAGAACCTGTCGCTCGCGCTGCAGCGCGAGCTCGGCGACACCGAGCTGGTCGCGGCCACAGCGGCGCGCGAGGAGCACACCGGCTCCGACGACCTGCTCGTCCTCGACGGCCCGCTGCGCGGGCGCCAGCACCTGCCGCGCACGATCGGCTTCGTCAAGAGCCACCGCAGCGACTACCTGCCGCCGCGACTCGGCGGCGTGGTCGCGATGCTGCGCCCCGGGCAGCGCACCCCGGTGTTCAAGCTGGGCAGCTCCTGGGAGCGCCACACCTGGTACCTGCGGTTGCCCTGCGCGCCGGGAGCGCCGTGGGCCGGCGTCGTGAGGGTCGAGTGCAGCGCCGAGATCACGACGGATGCGGCGGTCGCGCTCGCCGACATCAGCCAGGTCACGCTCGTGCGGTACGCGTCGACCGAGTACAAGGATTCCCGCGCCCCGCAGAACCTCTACCCGATCGCCGGGCTCGAACGCGCGCTGCGTCGTCGCCTCGGCGAGCCCTCCGTCGTCTACCGCGCGCTGCGCGGCGCCGCCGCGGCCGCCTGACCAACTTCCCCACCGTTTTGGGCACCTGCGCGCCATTTCGGCGCGCATCCACCCAAAACAGTGGGGAGATTTGCGCGCGCGGGTCCGGGTCGGCGCCAGGGTCTTCCCCGATGCCCGCCGGTCGCGTCGAGGCGCAACATCGAGACGTGATCAGAAGTGGTGTGGCCCGGGTGTCGTTCCTGGTGGCCCCGGCAGGTTTCCTCGGCGGCTGGCTCTTGATGCGGCCGATCGGCGGCGGGCTCGAACCGGGGTTCTGGTGGACGTCCGCGCATGTGGTGTGGCTCGTCGGCTTCGTTGCGTTCATCCCTGTCGGGTTGGCGCTGCGGACGCTGGCCCGGCCGAGCGTGATCGCCGACCTTGCGGGCGTCGCGGTGGTCCTCAGCGCGGTCGCGAACATCGTGCAGATGGGCGTCGACCTGGTGGTCGGGTTCCAGGCCGGTTCGCGCGACGAGCTGCGGGCCGGCCTCGCGGGCTTTCGCTCGCTGCCGGCCGTCGAGCCGCTGGTGTACTCGGTCGGCGCGCAGCTGATCTTCGTCGCACTGTTGGTGCTCGCGGTCCTGCTGGCCTGGCGGCGCACCGTGCCGATGCCGCCGCCGGTGGCCCTGGCGGCCGGGATCGTGCTGCTCGGTGTCGCGATGATCGCCGGACGCAACACCGGGGTGATGCCCGCCGCGATGACGGTCATGGGCCTCGGGCTGGCCGGGATCGCGTTCGGCGGCCCCGGTGAGCACCCGAAAACGGAGCGCGTCGACGCGGGGGCCGTGCCACCATCCAGCACGTGACCCGATCAACGCAGCACACGGAGTACGGCACGCGGGAGGTGGCTCTCGGCGGCGAGATCCTCCGCACCGTCGTCGGCTCCGGCGTGCACGGCATCGCGATCGCGGGCACCGACGACCACGACGAGATGGGCGTCTTCCTGGAGCCGCCGGAGCGGGTGCTCGGCATGTCGCCCGACGTGCCGCACTACGTCTGGCGCACCCAGCCGGAGGGGGTCCGCTCCGGGCCCGGCGACACCGACCTCGTGCTCTACTCGCTGCGCAAGTACCTGCACCTGGCGACGAAGGGCAACCCGACGGCGCTGCTGCCGCTCTTCGCGCCGCCCGACGCGATCGTGGTGCTCACCCCGCTGGGTGAGGAGCTGCGTGCGCTCGCGCCGGCGGTGCTCTCGCAGCGCGCGGTGCACCGGTTCCTCGGCTACATGAACGGCCAGCGCAAGCGGCTGCTCGGCGAGGGCCGCGGGTCGCCGCGTGCGGAGCTGGTCGCCCGCTACGGGTACGACGTCAAGTACGCGTCGCACGCGCTGCGGCTGGTCCTCCAGGGTCTGGAGATTGTCAGGGACGGGCGGCTCACGCTGCCGATGCCCGAGGCGGAGCGGGCGGAGGTGCTGCGCGTGAAGCGCGGCGACGTCCCCGAGCTCGCCGACGTGCTCGCCCGCGTCGAGCAGCTGCAGGCCGAGATCGAGGAGCGGTTGGCAGCGGGCCGCACCCCGCTGCCGAGCCACCCCGATCTCGAGACGATCACCGCGTGGGCCGTCGCCGCGCAGCGTCGCCACTGGGGCTGGTGAGCGTCAGCTCCAGCGGTGCGCGACGTCGAGCACGACGCGGTTCCCGAGCGTGAACACCCGGAACGGCAGCCGCGCGCGGACACCGACACCGAACGTGGTGTCGCCTTCGAAGCTGTTGCCGTAGACGACCGAACGCAGGGTCCGGTAGCCGGCGACGTCCACCTTCTTGTTGTCGTAGGTGGCGTTGCCGGCGTCGTCGTACGCCCGGTTGTGCAGCGTGACCTGCAGCCGGGCGCCACCCGGGACGGGCAGCACTGCACCGGAGCCGTCGAGCCGGACGTCGTCGACGTAGGCGACGTGGAAGCCGCCGGCGTCCTTGTCGACGTCGAAGACGACCCGGTCGAAGCACTGGTGGCGGCCGGCGCGGGCGGAGCGGACGAACCCGCTGCCGGCGTCGTCCGCCACCTTCGGCGTGCTGCCCCAGGAGATGCCGCAGTAGCCCTCGGTTGCGGAGGCTGCCGCAACGCCCGGCACCACGACTGCGGCACCGGCGAGCACAAGCGCGAGTACCAGCACACGAGCGAGTTTCCGCATGTCGAGCTCCTCACGGTCGCAGAAGACGAGCAAACCTGAGGACGTTGGGGGCAGCTTTAAGGTTGCATTGGTCTCAGTAGAGTGCCCGAACGTGTCGAACCTCCGTGACCAGATCATCGCCGAGCTCGGCGTCCGGCCCACGATCGACCCGAGCGCCGAGATCCGCGCCCGGGTCGAATTCCTGAAGGGCTACCTCGCGGCCACCCCCGCGACCGGGTTCGTGCTGGGGATCAGCGGCGGCCAGGACAGCACGCTGGCCGGACGGCTGGCGCAGCTCGCCGTCGAGGAGATCAGGGCGGAGGGCGGGGACGCCGAGTTCATCGCCGTCCGGCTGCCCTACGGCACGCAGGCCGACGAGGAGGACGCCCAGATCGCGCTGCGGTTCATCCGGCCCGACCGATCGGTCGTCGTGAACGTCAAGCCGGGCGTCGATGCGGTGTCCGCCGAGGTGCGCGGCGCGCTGGGCGGCGACCTGCGTGACTTCGTCCGCGGCAACGTCAAGGCCCGCGAGCGCATGGTCGCGCAGTTCGCGCTCTCCGGGCAGCTCGGCTACCTCGTGATCGGCACCGACCACGCCGCGGAGGCCGTCACCGGGTTCTTCACGAAGTACGGCGACGGCGCCGTCGACCTCATCCCGCTCTCCGGGCTCACGAAGCGCCAGGGCGCCGCGCTGCTGCAGGAGCTGGGCGCGCCGCCGAGCGTCTGGGCGAAGGTGCCGACGGCCGACCTCGAGGACGACCGGCCCGCGCTGCCGGACGAGGAGGCGCTCGGCGTCACGTACTCGGAGATCGACGACTACCTCGAAGGCAAGGACGTCACGCGGGCGGTCGCGGCGCGCGTGGAGCTGCTCTTCCTCGGCACCCGGCACAAGCGGGCGCTGCCGGTGACCCCGACCGACACGTGGTGGCGCAACCCCTGATGCTCACGGTGCGTGTGCGGCCGTGAGGTGTCGGCGAGGAAAGGCTAGGAAAACCGCCGGTGAACGTGGTGTTCGGCACGTCGCTACCGGCTACGGCCGGATCTGCGGTCACACTGTGTCGTGAGCGGCCGATGTCAACGGCGACCACGGTCCTCTCGCCTGATCGACACCGGGCTGGAGGCCTCATGATCATGCTGTGCGAGCGGTGCTACGCGCCGATCGGGGAGAGCGAGAAGGTGCTGCGCCTCGCCCACATCGACCACGCGCACGACGACGGCAGCGTCACGTGGGTGCACACCTACGTGCACACCGACGCATGCGTCCCGCCGAGGCCGGCCGCGCACGAGCGGCCCGACACCGGCGAGTGGGACTCCACCCGCGGCATCGGCTCCCGCCGCACCTAGCAGCCCTCCCCCGGATGGTCCTCCGAGGCCCGGGGGAGGGCAGGAACGCCACTTTCCTGCCCTGTGAGGGCCGGAAAGTGGCTTTCCTGCTCTCGCGTGCGGGCGCGCCGGAGTTCCCGTCTCAGCGGTCGAGCCGGTTGCGCAGACCGCTCGCGCGGCTCACGGGTCGTTCGACGGCGGCCCGCACGGCGTCCTCCGTGCCGACGACCCTGACGAACTCGCGTGCCCTCGTCACGGCCGTGTAGAGCAGCTCGCGCGTGAGCAGCGGCGACTCGGCCGGCGGCAGGACGACCGTGACGCGGCGGAACTGGCTGCCCTGGCCGCGGTGCACGGTCATCGCGTGCACCGTCGCGATGTCCGACAGCCGTGAGGGCGGGTACAGCGTGGGCGGGCCGCCCCGCGCGAACGCCACCCGCAGGCCCTCCGGACGGGCGATCACCACGCCGGTGTCGCCGTTGAACAGGCCCACGTCGTAGTCGTTCGCGGTGACGAGGACGGGTCGGCCGGGGTACCACTGGCCGAGCGCGGGGCCCGCGAGCCAGCGCTCGATCTCCGTCGTCCAGCGCGCCACCCCGTAGGGCCCGCGGCGGTGCGCGCAAAGCACCCGGTGGCGTTCCAGCGCGGCGAGCGCGCTTTCCGCGTCGCCGGCCTCAGCCGCCGTGGCGAGCTCCGTACCTGCGGCGACGACGTCCCCACGGACCTCGTCGAGCGCGCCCGGTTCGACGAACGCAAGGTCGGCGGACCCGCGGCGCAGCAGCGTGATCGCGGTCTCGGCGTCGCCCGCCTGCACGGCGTGCGCGAACTCGGCGATCGTGCCGCCGAACCGCCAGACGTGCTGCAGCGTCACCACCCCGTGCACGACGTCGCCGGGCAGGCCGAGCACCCGCAGCGACTCCTCGAGCGCGGGCTCCGGACGTCCGCGCGCCCCGGCCATGTCGCCGAGCACGGCGCCGGCCTCGACGGACGCGAGCTGGTCGGGGTCGCCGACCAGCACCAGCCGCGAGGTCGGGCGCACGGCGTCGAGCAGCCGGGCCATCATCGTCAGCGACACCATCGACGTCTCGTCGACGACGACCACGTCGAACGGGAGCCGCTGGGTGCGGTCGTACCGGAAGCGGCCGGTGCCCGGCAGCCAGCCCAGCAGCCGGTGCAGCGTCGACGCCTCCGGCACGCGGGCGCGCAGCTCAGCCGGCAGCTCGGCGGTGACGGCCTCCTGCAGCCGGGCCGCCGCCTTGCCGGTCGGGGCCGCGAGCGCGACCCGCGGCGGCGGGCCGGGTTGCTCGGCGAGCAGCGCGAGCAGCCGCGCGACCGTCGTGGTCTTGCCGGTGCCCGGGCCGCCGGCGAGCACCGTGACCCGCCGCAACGCGCCGACGGCGGCCGCCAGCCGCTGCTGCTCGGACCCGGCGGAGGTGAAGTGCCGGTCGAGGCCGTCGCGCAGCACGTCGAGATCGACCTGGGGTGGCGCGGCGGCCGCCCGCTCCAGCAGCGAAGTGCGGACCAGCTCCTCCTCGCGCCAGTAGCGCTCGAGGTAGAGCAGGCCGTCGACCAGGCGCAACGGGCGTCCGCCGGGCGCATCGGCGCCGTCGGCGACCAGCGGGCCGGCAACGCACGCCGCGAGCCACGCCGCAGGTTCGGGCCACGGCAGCGCGGAGACGTCGACCAGCTCGTCGCCCTCACCGAGCACGGTGTGGCTCACCGCGGCGAGGTCGACGCACACCGAGCCGAGACGCACCGCACGGACCGCCAGCGCGGCGGCGAGCAGCACGGTCTCGTCGGACTCGCCGCCGAGCCGGCCCAGCCTGGTCGCGACGTGCACGTCGGCCGGTGCGAGCACCCCGGCGACGTTGAACGCGGCGAGCAACCCGTGCGCCGACGTGGCCAGGCGCGGATCGCCGACGTCGACGGTCACCTCGACACCCACCGTCACGCCGCACCCCCGAACTTCCCCACCGTTTTGTCAACCTGCACACCCTGCAAGGCGTGCAAATGGGCAAAACGGTGGGGAACTTCGACCGGGTGTCGGCGGTGCACGGTCACGTGGCGGGCCCCGTGTCGAGCAGCGCCGACAGCTCGACGAGGAGCGCGGGCGGGGGTGCCCAGCTGAACACGCCGCACGGGACGTCGTCGACGGTCGGGGTGGACGGCCCGCACATGCCGCGCAGGAACAGGTACGCGACACCGCCCAGCTGGCGGTCGGGGACGTAACCGGGCAGCCGCCAACGCAGGTAGCGGTGCAGCGCCACGCCGTAGAGCAGCGCCTGGAGCGGGTAGTTCGCCGCGATCATGGCATCGGCGAGCAGCGCCGGCGTGTAGTGCGCCGACGTGAGCGGCTCCCGCCCGTCAGGGCCCACCGGGCCGAGCCAGTTGGTCTTGTAGTCGACGATGACGAACCGATCGCCCCGTACCCGCAGCACGGCGTCGACGCTGCCGGTCAGGTACCCGCGCAGTGGCTGCTCGGCCAGCGCGGGCTCCTCCAGCGCGGCCGGGTAGGCGGCGAGCGGGTCGCCGACCGGCAGGTGCCGCCGCAGCACCGCTGCCACGTCGCCCAGCATGAGCCGCTGCGGGCCGGGGGCGTCGCCGCCGGCGAGCGGCATCTCGAAGTCGAGCTCCGCGAGCCGGTCGCGGGGCGCGATGTCGGCGAGCCGCAGCCCGCCGGCCAGCGGGCCGAGCGGCGTGCGCGCGACCGGTTCGAGCGCCGCGGCCAGCGTCGCCGCGTCGACGCCCAGCACCGGGAACCGGACGAACTGCTCACGGCACCGCGCGAGCAGCTCACCACCGAGATCGGGCACGGTCAGGTCGGCAGCCTCGAAGACGGCGTGCACGAGCGTCCCGAACGCGGCTCCGACCGGGAGGTCCGCCATCGGCGACGGCATCCCGGAACCCGTGGACGGCACCGGCTCCAGCTCGACCGGCACCTCGTCGGTGCTCCCGGCGTCCTCCGGCTCATTGCCGGAACCGTTTGGACCCGAACCGTGGTGGCCGGCGCCGGCGGTGAGCGCGGAGTAGGAGGTGCGCCGCCATTGCCGGTCGAGCGCCCGCGCGAACGTCGCAGCGGTCAGCTCGCCGCCGCCACCGTCGCGGCTCGGGAACTGGCTCAGCGCCCTGACCTGCACCTCCTCGACGGCGAGCACGGGGGAGGCGAGCGAACGCAACGCGTCGAGCGCGGCGGCGTCGGGCGGGATCCGGTAGGCCTGCGCCGGTTGCTCACCCGGCTCCGGACGCCCGATGAGCAGCCGGTGCACCGGCGAGGTCGACGTAGTCGTGGCCGGCACCCACCACGTGACGACCTGGCTCTTGGCCCGCGTGAGCGCGACGTACAGCAGCCGCAGGTCCTCACCGGCCTCCTCGGCGAGGTGCTGCGCGCAGCGCTCCTTCCAGCCCTCGCCGGTCTCGCCGCCGACGTCGAGCACCCGCGCGCCGCGCGGGTCGTGCAGCAGCGGCACCTCGGGGTCGCGGACGTTGCGGTCCCACCCGAACGGCACGTAGACGATCGGGAACTCGAGCCCCTTGCTGCGGTGGATCGTGATGATCTGCACCGCGGCGGCGTCGGACTCCAGCCGCCTGCTGCGCTCCACCCCGACGTCGGCCGCGGCGTCCTCGATGCGGTGGCGCAACCAGTCGACGAGCGCGCCCGGCCCGAGGTGGCCCGAGACCGCCGCGGCGTGCAGCGACTGGCCGATGTGGCGCAGGTCGGTGAGCCGCCGCTCGCCGTCGGTGCGGCTCAGCAGCCGTCGCGGCAGCGCGGTGTCGGCGGTGACGGCCTCCAGCAGCGCCGCGACGCCGCGCTCGTGCAGCACCACCGCCCACGCCTTGACCTGCGCGCCGAGCCGGTCGAGCAGCTCCTCGGCGGCCGGCCCGCACAGCTCCTCGACGGTGACGCCGAGGAAGCTGGTGAGCGCCGCGGCCCGCAGGCGGGTGACCCGCGGCTGCTCCAGCGCCTCCAGCAGCACCAGCCACTCGCGCGCGACGGTCGTCCCGAACACGCTGGCCGTGCCCGACACCACCGCCGGCACCCCGGCCGCGGTGAGCGTGCGGTGGATGAGCGTGCCCTGGTCGTTCGTGCGCACGAGCACCGCGATGTCGCCGGGGGCGAGCGATCGGCCGTCGTACCGTGCGTCGCTCGCGAGCAACGCGGCGATGTCGGTCGCCGTGTCGCGCGCGACCAGCTCGCGGGCCGGCCCGACGACGGCGAGGTCGCGCTTCGGCGCCCGCGGCAACCACGACCGGGGGACCACCCGCACCCGCAACGGCGTGTCGACCGGCGCGCCCCGCAGCCGCTGCCCCGCGTGCGCCGCCTCGACGGGGTGCACGGCGATCCGCCGGTCGCCCAGCGCCGCGCCGCCCCACACCTGCTCCAGCGCCGCGAGCAGCGGCGCGTCGCTGCGCCAGTTCGTGGCCAGCGTGGCGTGCGCGTCGGCGTGGTCGGTGGCGTCGAGGTAGGAGACGACGTCGGCGCCGCGGAAGGCGTAGATCGCCTGCTTCGGGTCGCCGATCAGCACGAGCGTCGTGTGGCCGTGGAACGCGCGGCGCAGGATGTCCCACTGCACCGGGTCGGTGTCCTGGAACTCGTCGACGAGCACCACCCGGAACCGGTCGCGCAGCCGTTGCGGCGCGCCGCGCGTCGGATCGGCCAGCGCCTCGGCGAGGCGGGTGAGCATGTCGTCGTAGGTGTAGAGGCGCCGCACCCGCTTGCGCCGCGCCACCTCGGCCCGCACGGCCGCCGCGAACCGGTGCCGGACGTGCGCGGTGCTGCCCGACTCCGCAGTGCTCGGCTCCAGCCGCGCCTGCCCGTCGTGCACGGCCTTGCGCGCGAGCACCAGCGCGTCGGCCCTGCTGAACGCGGGTGTCCCGGCCGCGCGGTCGCCGTACTTGCGCACGTAGAAGTCGTCGACGACCTCGGTGATCAGCTCCTCGATCGACTCGACGAACACCGAATCGGGATCGCTGTCGCCCGCGACGCCCAGCCCGGCGAGCATCTGCTGGCAGAACTGGTGGGTGGTGGCGATCGTGGCCGCGTCGAACTCGGCGAGCGCGCGGGCGAGCCGTTGCCGGCGCAGCTCGACCTCGACGTCGGGCACGTCGGCGAGCAGGCGCAGCAGCGGCTCCGGGCTCGTTCGCGCGAGGGCGGGCTCGGCGAGCGCCCGTTGGGCCGCGCTCAGCTGCCCACGCACGCGTTCCCGCAGCTCCTGCGTCGCCTCCCGGCCGAAAGTGACGAGCATCAGCTCCGGCAGCCTGGCGTGGCCCTCCGCGACGTACCGGGTGGCCAGCGCGGCGATCGTGAACGTCTTCCCGGTGCCGGCACTGGCCTCCAGCACCGTCGTCCCGCCCGGCAGCGGCCCGCAGACGTCGAAGGCCGCCGGGGCGAGCACGGAGATCGTCATCGGCGCACCATGTCCTCGGCCGCGAGCAGTGGCGTCCACAGTCGCATCGCCAGCGCCCCGAACCGGGTTGGCTCGCCGCCGGGCGGCCCAGGTGTTCCGGTGATCACCTCGGGCGCCGCGGCCGGCCCCCACACCGCCGTGATCGCGTCGTCGGCGCGTTCGGGCACGGTGCCCGAGCCCCAGTACCGCAAGGCCTCCTCGACCGCGTCGCCCGCGGACGCGCCGCCGCGCCGGACCCTGGCGTAGGTGGCCGCCGCCATCGTGGGCAGCGGCAGCGGCGCGGACAGCCCCTCGCGGTGCATCGCCACGAGGTCGGCCAGCAGCTCGACGGCCTGCTCGCGGCGCAGCGGCCCTACCGACGCCCGCGCGATGCCGTGGCGGAACCCGCGGCCCAGCGTGACCGCCCGCCACGGCTGCCCGGTCGAGGCGGTGAGCGCGAGCAGCCGCACCCACGCCCGGATGCGCTGCTTGGCGGCCAGCTTGGAGAACTCGACGCGCAGCAGCACCGGGCCGGGGTACAGCCCGCCGAGCGTCCCGACGACCCGCGTGCCGTCGGGCAGCGCCACCTCGACGTCGATGTCGCCGGCCTCACCGCTCGCCAGCTCGGCCGCCGCCGCGACCAGCGGCTCCACGTCGTCGAGCACCCGCGCGAGCACCATGTCGCCGAGTGCTCCGGGTGGCAGCTCCCCGCGGCGCCACTCGGCCTGCCGGCAGCGTTCGAGATCGCGCCCGGCGAGGCGGTCGCGCAGCAGCCGTTCGCCGATCGCCCAGGTCGCCAGGCCGTCGGGCTCGACGGGCAGCGCGTCGGCCGGGTCGTCGTCGCCGGTGTACAGCGAGAGCCCCACCCGCTGCCGCAGGAAGCCCTTGACCGGGTGCTCCATGAACGTGGCGAGGTCGTCGAGCGCGACCACGTCGTGATCGGGCGGGGGCAGCGGCTCGCCCAGGAACGGCGACGGCGGCACCTTCGGCCCCGCGGCCGCGCGGGCGCCTTCCAGTTCCGTGCGGTCGAAGCTGAACACCCGCCCGCTCGCGAGGGAGCCCGTGGTGAAGTTGCGGGCGTCGAACGGCTGCAGCGGGTGCCGCACGACAACCCGGTCGAGGCCTCCCGTGCTCGCCGCGACGGCGTCGAGCAGCTCGCCGAGCGGGACGGCGGGCGGGCGGCGGGCGCCGCTGCGCTCGTCGGCCCCCGAGTGCACGATCACCAGCCGCTCGGTCGCCGCGCACACGGCGTCGAGCAGCAGCTGGCGGTCCTCGCTGCGCGGGTCGCGCTCGCCGACGACGGGATCGGCGGCCAGCACGTCGTCGCCGTCGGGGACACCGGCGCGCGGGAACACGCCGTCGTCGAGCCCGAGCAGGCAGACCACCCGGTGCGGCACGGAGCGCATCGGCACGAGCGTCGCGACCGTAAGCGTGCCGGTGCGGAAGTTCGCCCTGGTCGGACGGCCGCCGAGGCGCTGGGCGAGCAGGCTGCGCACGTCGGCGAGCCCCAGCGGCACCGTCGCGGCGTGCGGCCCGGCCGCTTCACCCGCCTCGGCCAGCTCGGCCCGCGCCTGGACGGCCTGCCACTCGTCGTCGGCGACGGTCGCGGTGAGCAGATCGAGCCCACGCCCGAGCGCAGCCACCCAGCCGGCGAGCGGCTGCTCGCCCGCGAGCGACGCGAGGACCGCCTCCAGGCGGGCGACGAACTCGGCGAGCTTGCCGAGCCGCTCGGTGTCGCCGGAGTCGACCTCCTCCATCGGCAGCGCCGTGCCCAGCCACCGGTGGTCGGAGCCGGGCATCGCAACGCCGAGCAGCAGCCGGTCGAGCCCCGCCTGCCAGGTGTTCTGCGGGAACCCGTCGAGCCGGAACGGGCCGCGGTGCGCGGCGTCCAGCCCCCACCGCACACCGGAGCGGACCGCGAGTTCACGCAGCCGGTCGAGGTCGGCGTCGTCGAGGCGGAACCGCTGACGGACGGCCGCCGTGCCCAGCAGGTCGAGCACCTGCGACGCCGTGAGCCGGGCCTGGGCCAGTTCCAGCAGCTGCGCCACGGTGTCGAGCAGCGGGTTGACCTGCCGCAACGCGCGGTCGGCCAGCCGCACCTGCAGCTGCTGGCCGGGATGCCCCGTGCCGTCGGGCTCGCCGAGGCCGAAGCTCGCCGAGATCAGCGGCGCGAACGTCTCGATGTCGGGGCACATCACCGCGATGTCGCGCGGCTCCAGCTTCGGATCGGCGGCGAGCAGCCCGAGCACGACCTCGCGCAGCACCTCGACCTGCCGGTCGGCGCCGTGGCACGAATGCACCTGCACCGAGTCGTCCGAGACGTCGACCGGGATCGGTGCTGCCGGCGGGCGGTCGTCGCGCAGCTCCCGCTGCAGCCTGCCGAGCAGCGTCGCGGGCGGCTCGGGGAGCTCGTGGTGGTGATCGACGTGGTCCGGCGCCGCGACGGCCAGCCGGACCCCCAGCTCGCGGACGTCGCGCCCGAGCGAGGAGAGCAGCGGGTGGCGCGCCGCGGCAGCCGTGGGGTCGTCGGCCCGGCGCGGGACGTCCGGCGGCGGCACGATCCGGGCCCACAGCGCGGGCGACGGGTGCGGGACGAACAAATGCACCTCGCGGTGCTCCGCGAGCGCGGCCAGCACCGCGAGCGACTCCGCAGTGAGGCGGGTGGGCCCGAACAGCGACAGCCGCTGCGGCAACGAGGAGAGGCTCGGGTCGTCGCGCAGGTTCGCGCAGGCCGCGACCAGCCGCTCCGCGGGCCCGGGCACGCCGATCCGGGTGCGCAGGCGCCGCCACAGCTCCGGCTGCCAGGCCAGGTCGCCGGCGACGGCGCCGCCGGACTGCCACTCCAGCAGCATCTGCGGCCGGTGCGCGGCGTAGGAGGCGAACAGCTCCGCGAGGCGCCGCGCGGTCGCGTAGCGGCGGCCCGGCCGGCCGCCGGCGGCGACCAGATCCGGGCCGAGGTGGCTGCGCAGCGGCGCGCACCACGGCTCCTGCAGGCTCGCGTCGACGACCTCCAGCAGCGGCCAGACCGACCGGGCGGGCGCCCACGGGTCGTCGGCCGGGTCGAAACCGACTGCCTCCCCGACCGCCGCGGCCACGATCGTGGCCGGCGACGGGAACGTCACGCCGGCGCAGACACCGTCGGCCCGGGCGCCGTCGGCCCGAACGCCGTCGGCCCGGACGCCGTCGGCCCGGACGCCGTCGGCCCGGACGCCGTCGGCCCGGACGCCGTCGGCCCGGACGCCGTCGGCACTGACGCCATCAACACGGTCGGCGCCGACCCCGAGCCGGTGGGAGAGCCGGTGCGCGAGCCAGCGCTCGACCCCCTTCGCCGGCACTGCGACGACCTCGGCCGTGAACGGGTCGGGCAGCGGATCGGCGAGCAACTCGCCCAGCGCGCGGGCCAGCGCGTCGGCCCGCTCGGCCCGGTGCACGTGCAGCCGGCCGGTGCGGGGCACTGGCCCGTCGGTCATGACCCAGAAAGGTAGGGCGCCGCCCCGACGGTCCCGGACGCGGGGCGCAACCTCCCCACCGTTTTGTCTACTTGCGCACCTCGGAGGGTGTGCAGGTTGGCAAAACGGTGGGCAAGTCGGGCGGATCGTGATCATCGGCCTACCCGGCCGGGTCTCCGGAAGTGTCTGGTAGATGCCCAGCGCGGTCGCTCACCCTGAGTGACAGCCACTTGTAAACGACACGATGGTGGTATCCCGCTACCGACCGGTTAACGGAAAGCTGTGTCCCACGCGATCTCCGGGCAAGAACGCGGGAAGGGGACGGAGATGGACGAGACGACGACGGGGCCGGTCGAGCCTGTCGGCCCGGTCCACGACGCAGTGCCACAGCAGCGCGGCATCCGCGACGCGGCACGCGGCGAGGTCCTGCACCGCTACGCCCGGCTCTCCAACAGTGGCAAGCCGATCTTCTGCACGCCCAGCCGGGCCGAGCTGTCCGGGCAGGTGCCGGCCCGCCAGACGCGCGGCACCGACGGCAAGGTGATCTACCCGACCCGCGAGGACGCCGAGGCGGCCGCCCGCGAGCTCGAGGCGCTCGGCGCCAACTACCTGCGCCCGTACCTGTGCGGGCGCTCCCGCAGCGGGCACTTCCACCTCACCACCGACACGACGCCGCGCTCGATGCTGCCGCTGCACCTGCGCATCCCGCAGCAGCGCGACCGCATGACGGCCTGACGATTACTTCCTCCTCCGGGAACCTGACCTCGTCGCACGGCGTCTACCCGCGAGCAGGATGCGTGCGCAACGCACACGTTGCCAGGAAAGCCACTTTCCTGGCGCCACAGGACAGGAAAGTGGCTGTCTCGACCCGGACCGGTCGCACGGACTGGCTGGGTCACACGGTTCCATGTGGTGTACGGCGCACGGCCGGCCACTTGCGCCGGGTGCGTGTGGAGGGCAGGAAAGCCACTTTCCTGCCCCTGCAGGGCCTGAAAGTGGCTTTCCTGCCCTTGCGTGCGGAACGCACGCATCTTGGCCGCACCACAGATTCTCACCCCTCGTGGTGGCCGGAGGGCCATGGCTGACTTTCCTGGCACCAGCGTCGCGCTGACGCGGCGGGCGACCGGCTGACCGCGACGCGTCGGGATGGCAGGGTGGGGCCGCACAGCAAGCCCGCACCCGAGGAGACACCCGATGCCGACCGACCCCCGCGCCGGTACTCCCGCCCAGCCCAGCGACCTCGTCGACATCGCGGGCCTGCTCTCCGCCTACCACGACCGCCACCCCGATCCGGACGTCCCCGGCGAGCGGGTGGCGTTCGGCACGTCGGGGCACCGCGGCTCCGCGCTGCGCTCGACCTTCAACGACGACCACATCGCCGCCACCAGCCAGGCCATCTGCGAGTACCGCGCCGCGCAAGGCACCGACGGGCCGCTGTTCATCGGGCGCGACACGCACGCGCTCTCCGAGCCGGCGTGGATGACGGCGATCGAGGTGTTCCGCGCGAACGACGTGCACGTGCTCGCCGATGGCGACGACGCGTTCACCCCGACGCCGGCGGTGTCGCACGCGATCCTGCAGCACAACCGGGGCCGGATCACGGGGTTGGCCGACGGTGTGGTGGTCACTCCCTCGCACAACCCGCCCGCCGACGGCGGCTTCAAGTACAACCCGCCCAACGGCGGCCCCGCCGACACCGACGCAACCGGGTGGATCGCCGCGCGCGCGAACGAGCTGCTCGCGGCGAAGCTCGACGGCGTGCGCAGGCGCTCCCTCGACCGCTCCGCGCTCGGCCGCTACGACTTCCTCGGCGAGTACGTCGCCGACCTGCCCTCGGTGGTCGACCTCGACGCCATCCGCGGCGCGGGCGTCCGGATCGGCGCCGACCCGCTGGGCGGGGCGAGCGTCGCGTATTGGGGGGCGATCGCCGAGCGGCACAACATCGACCTGACCGTCGTCAACCCGGCCGTCGACCCGCAGTTCGGGTTCATGACGCTCGACTGGGACGGCAAGATCCGGATGGACTGCTCCTCGCCGTACGCGATGGCGTCGCTCGTCGAGGCGCGCGACCGGTTCCCGATCTCCACGGGCAACGACGCCGACGCCGACCGGCACGGCATCGTCACCTCCGACGCCGGCCTGATGAACCCGAACCACTTCCTCGCCGTCGCGATCGGCTACCTCTACGCCCACCGCCCCCAATGGCCCGCGGGCGCCGGCATCGGCAAGACCGCCGTCAGCTCCTCGATGATCGACCGCGTGGCCGCTGATCTCGGTCGGACGCTGGTGGAGACGCCCGTCGGGTTCAAGTGGTTCGTCTCGGGGCTGCTGGACGGCTCGATCGGGTTCGGCGGTGAGGAGAGCGCGGGGGCGTCGTTCCTGCGCCGTGACGGCGGGCCGTGGAGCACCGACAAGGACGGGATCATCCTCGCGCTGCTGGCCTCGGAGATGCTGGCCGTGACGGGTGAGACGCCGTCGCAGCGCTACGCGGCGCTCACCGAGCGCTTCGGCGCGCCCGCCTACGCCCGGATCGACGTCGCGACGACCTCGGAGGCGAAGGCGAAGCTCGGGAAGCTCTCGGGATCGGACGTGAAGGCGGAGCAGCTCGCCGGCGAGGCGATCACCGCGCGGCTCACCGAGGCGCCGGGCAACGGCGCGCCGCTCGGCGGGCTGAAGGTCACCACGGAATCGGGCTGGTTCGCCGCCCGCCCGTCCGGCACCGAGGACGTCTACAAGATCTACGCCGAGAGCTTCCAGGGCCCCGAGCACCTCGCTCGGATCCAGGAAGAGGCGCAGGACGTCGTGACGGCCGCGCTGGCGTGACCCGCCGGACGGCGGTGTTCGCGGTCGTCGGCGCGCTGTCCGGAGCCTTCGGCGCTTACGCCCACCACAACGAGCTGCTGCGCCCGCTGGCGCACGTGCTCGGGCCGTGGTTGCTGGTCGCTGTGGTGGCGGCGGCCCGGCAGCCGGCCAGGCGCGCGATGGTGGACTGCGTGGTCAGCCTGCTGGCCGCCGTCGTGGCGTTCTACGTCGGCAAGGACCTGATCTACGGGATCAGGTATCCGGGCTCGCCGTTCGCGCTCAACCTCACGGTGTTGACCCTGTGGTGCGGTCTGGCGGTCGTGGGCGGGATCGCGTTGGGTCTGGCGTTCCACCGGATCGGTTCCACCGGCTGGCCGGGCGCCGCCGCGACGGCAGCGGCCGCCGGCCTGCTGATAGCCGACGGCGTGCGGGAGATCGGGCACCGCAACGAGTCGCCTGTGCTGCTGGTGTTCGCCGTGCTCGCCGTGCTGGCGGTCGGGCTGCTCGCCGCCCGCGGCGCCCGCCAGCTGGCCCTCACCGCGGTGCTGGTGCTCCCGATGACGCTGGTCGGCTACGTGATCGTCACCGCGCCGGACGTGCTGGAGGACATCGCGTTCCGCGTGTTGTAGGCCCGTACCCGCCGTGCCGGAGGTTCAGCAAAGCCACTTTCATGCAACCACATTGCATGAAAGTGGCTTTCCTGACCTCGCCACGACCCCGCGGCGGGGCGAGTGTCTACGTCCAGTCGGTCGACTGTGCGCCGTAGGCGATGTCGCCGTCGCTCGTGATGCGAACGCTGTCGGACGCCACGCTGAACTCGCGGTTCTCCGGCTCGGCAGCCGCGACGCCGCTGCCGGCCAGCAGGCCGAGCCCGAGGACGGCGGCGATCAGCGCGCCGCGCACTGCAGATCTTCCAGACATGGTCGTCCCCCGTGACGATGGATTCGGTAGCGGAGATTTCCGCATTGGAATCATGACACGAGGATGGGTAAGGCGCCAGACCAAAGGATCGATTCAGGGGCGGCGGGTGCGGGCGTCGCACTCGACCCTGGGCTGCGCGCCGGCGCCGACGGCTCGGTGGCCCGCCGTGGTCGACGGCCGCTCCCGGCGCTGGCGGGCGACCTCGCGGCCGGGTGCGCCGGTGCGGGCGAGCGCGAAGAGCGCAAGGCCGCGGTGAGCCGGGTCCTCGGCCCGCTGCAGGTAGCGCAGGATCTCCTGCGCGGCCACGCGTCGCGGGCGGGCCTCCACCCACATCGCAAGCTCGGCCTCGGCGACCTCCGGTCGCACCTTGCTCATGCGGACGCAGACGAACTCGATGTCCTCGTCGGCCAGCTCGCCGACGAGCGGAGCGTGAATGCCCAGCTCGGTCAGCATCTCCCGCACCGCCCAGATCCCGATCGGGGTGAGCGCGACGAGCGTCGGGTCGGGGTCGTCGCGCCCGGCCAGCTCGATCAGCTCGACGAGGTCCTCGCCGTCGAGGCTCTCCTCCAGGTGCACGGCGCCGAGCAGCTCCAGCGCGTCGAGCAGTGCGGTGACGTCGCGCCGCCATAGCCGGTGCTCGATGTCGCCGGCGAGGTCGTCGACGACGCAGCCCATCCGCTCGTTGACGGTGTCGCGGACGAGCCGGTGGAACTTCTCCACCGGCATCGGCTCGCCGCCGGCTGCGTACAGCTGCTGCAGCAGCATCGGGAACGCCTCGCCGAGGCTCATCCCGAACAGCGACGGCGCCCCGAAGACGTTGCTGCCGCCGAAGTGCTCCCCGATCCCGCCGACCGCCTCGAACGCACGCTGCCAGAGCTCTATCGGGCGGCTGAGCAGCGGGGCGGCGCTCTTGACCTGCACGAGCCTGCCGCGCACCACCCGCACGAGCCGGGCCTGGCGCGCCCAGTACATCAGCAGGCTGATCTCGGAGAGGTCGTCGCTGGTGCGGGCGCGTTCGCGGGAGAAGTGGTCGAGGTCGAGCGCGTCGGCGACGGCACGCGCGTCGGTCAGCAGGAGCTTGCCGTCGCGGTTGAGCGCCCGTCCCGCGCGCACCCAGCGGGTGAACGCACGCAGCCGGGCCAGCGCGACCGACGAGTCGGCGGCCGCGAGCATCCGCGCCGCGCTCGGCAGCAGCACGGGCGGCAGCTGCGCGCGCACCGGCTCCGGCGTGTCGGCGGCCTGCCGGCGGGTGATCTCGTCGAGCGCGACCCGGTCGATCTCCAGCTCGCCCGCGTTGACCTGCTCCAGGAACCGGGCCACTGCGGACGGGTCGGCGGTCGGCACGCCGTGGCGCAGCATCTGCACCGCCCAGAACGTGCCGAGGTCGTGGTTGCGCTCGTCGTCCAGCGCGTCGTGCAGCGCGGGGGTCGAGCCGGTGACCTGCGCGTGCAGCTCGGCGGGGGTCGCGGAGCGCGAGTCGAGCCAGTCGTTGTCGGCGAGGAACCCGATCAGGGCGTGCAGCGCGGCCGGGACGGCGTCGCGGTCGTCCTCCAGCAGCGCGACCGTGCGCGGGAACCAGACGGCCAGCGCGTCGGCGACGTGCGCGCGGGTCCAGTGCCCGAGCCGGCCGTCGACGCCGTGCTTGTGGTCGAGCGCCGCCGCCACCAGCGACGGTTCGACCTCCATGCCCCTGCGTCGCGCCCAGGCGACGATGTGCAACCGGAGCCGATCGCGGGCGTGCGCGTACCCCTCAAGGTCATCGGGGCCGAAGACGAGTCGCACTCGGCCCACTGTCTCAGCACCCCCGCCGACTTCGATCAGGGGGGTGGCCCGTTCACCGAGCGCGTACGGGGCCCGTGGAATCGCGAGCCATCAACTGGTGCCCGGTGCCTTTGCGGCGCCGCCTCGCGGACGCCGGTTTGAGCGCCATCGTGAGCGCCGCCGCGCCCATCTCGACCATCGGGAGCTTGACGGTGGTCAGGCTGGGCGCGAGGTCGGCGGCCACGGCGACGTCGTCGAAACCGGCCACCGAGATCTGCCCCGGCACGGCGACACCGTGCTTGCGCAGCACCGACAGCACGCCGATCGCCATGGCGTCGTTGAGCGCGATGATCGCGGTGAGGTCGGGGTGCTCGCGCAGCAGCTCCTCGGCTCCCGCGTGCCCGCCGTCGCGGGTGAACTCGGTGTGCAGCACGGGGATGTCGTCGAGCGAGAGGCCCTCGGCGTGCAGCGCGGCCTCGATCCCGGCGAGCCGGTCGGCCACCGTCGTGAGCAGCGGCGAGCCGGCGAGGATGCCGATCCTGCGATGCCCCAGGGAGAGCACGTGCGCGCCGATGACCTCGCCCGCAGGCTTGTTGTCGGGCAGCACGGCGTCGACGGAGAGGTGGTGCCGGCCGATCACCGCGACCCGCCCACCGGTCTCCTGGAACGCCGTCAGCACGCGGTCGGACTCCTCCTGCAACGCCGGGTCGGTGTAGCCGGAGCCGGCGATGACGATGGCGTCGGTGCGGTGCGCGATGAGTGTCCTGATCTGGTGCAGCTCGTTGCCCGGGTCGCGGCCGGAGTGGCAGATCTGCACCGTGAGTCCGCGTTCGGTGGCGACGCCGAGCACGCCGCTCGCGATCTCGGAGAAGTACGGGTCGCCGATCTCGTGGACGATCAGCCCGACGGTCGACGTCGCGCCGCCGGCCAGCGTGCGGGCGTGCACGTTGGCGACGTAACCGATCTGCAGCGCGACCTCGCGGACGTGCGCCGCGACGCTCTCGCTGACCCCTTCGCGGCCCGCGAGCGAGCGCGACGCAGTGGCGAGCGACACCCCGGCGCGTTCCGCGACGTCGGCGAGCCGCGGGGCGGATCGGGATTTCGCCATCCGGTGCCTCCTCGAGGTCGGGGCTGATCATAGGTCTGCGTAAGCGCTTACGAAAGCGCTTTCACACTCGTCGGGCGGTCGCGGACCACGATCGGGTCTGCGCCATCCTCCGGCAGCGTGGTCCCGCGACTACACACAGGGTGCACACGGCAGTACTCAGCGCTGTTCTCCGGGCTGTTCTCCGGGCTGCACTGAGAGCTGTGCCGTCCGGGTCGCCTGCGCGCGCACGAACTCCTCGTCGACGGCGTGCCCGAGCCCCGCGACGTCCCACGGCACGCGGACGGTCCCGCGGTCGGCGCGGATCGGCGGCAGCACGACGTCGCGGCTGTAGTACTTGTCCGAGCCGGAGACGTCGGACGGGAGCGTGAAGCCGGGCAGGCTGGAGAGCGCGACGTTCGCCGCGCGCCCGACGCCGAACTCGTGCATGCCGCCGCACCACACCGGGATGCCGTGCCGGCCCGCCAGATCGTGGGCCGCAACAGCGGGGGTGAGCCCGCCCATCCGCGACACCTTGATGTTCAGCACCCGGCACGCGCCGAGCGCGATCGCGGTCTCGAGGTCGGCCGGCTCGACGACGGACTCGTCGAGGCACACCGGCGTGTCGATCCCGGCCTGCAGCCGGGCGGCCGCGCGGAAATCCCTGGGCGCGAACGGCTGCTCGATCATCAGCAGCCCGGCGTCGTCGAGCGCGCGGAGCGGCGACCCGGGGTCGTCGGCCGCCTCGCCGGGGTAGGCGCCGTTGGCGTCGACGTGCAGCGCCAGCTCGGGGAACGCTGCGCGGACCCCACGGACCGGCTCGACGTCCCACCCGGGCGCGATCTTGAGTTTGACGCGTGGGTACCCGGCCTCGACGTGCCGGGCGACCTGCTCCAGCAGTGCGTCGACGGTCGGCTCGATGCTGAGGCTGACCCCGGCGACGACGGTCTCCCGCTCCCCGCCGAGCGCGGCGGCGAGCGGCTCGCCGCGCGCGCCCGTCCACAGCGTCCAGCAGGCCATGTCGACGCCGGCCTTCGCGAACTCGTTGCCACGCACCGCGGCCCACGCCGCTGCGGCGTCGCGGGGGTGCTCCCACTCGGCGCCCAGCAGGCGGGGGAGCAGGTGCTCGGTGGTGATCGACCAGCACGTCTCGACGGTCTCCGCGGCGAAGAACGGCCCCGACGGCGAGGCGATCTCGCCCCACCCGACGGCGCCGTCGCGGTCCTCGACGCGGACGAGCACGTGTTCGAGGAACGCCTTGCGGTGCGAGCTGGTGGTGAACTCGCGCACCAGCGGGAGGCGCACGAGGAACAGCTCGGCGCCGGTCACCTGCATCATCGGTCTCCGCTTTCCGGTTCGTAGACGGCCAGCCGCTCGGTGACGGCGTCGCGGCGGGCGAGCCTGCGCCGAGCGCCTTTCGCGCTGGCGGCGCAGAGCGTCGCGAGCGCGTGCACGACGGCGGCGACGGCGGTGGGGGAGTCGGCGTAGGAGGCGCTGTCGGTGCTGACCACGACGTTCTGCGCGGCGACCCGCGCCACGGAGCAGCCGGGGTCGTCGACGATCGCGACGACGGTGCCGCCCGCGGCGGCGAACTCCTCGGCCATGACGACGGTGGAGCGGGCGTAGCGGCGCAGCGAGAAGGCGATGAGGATGTCGTCGGGGCGCACGTCGCACAGCACGTCGACGGCGCGCACGACGGTCCCGTCGATCAGGGTGACGTTGGCGAGGCTCGCGGAGAGGTCGGTGGCCAGCAGCGAGGCGTAGGACCACGACTTGGATCCGCCGGTGACGAACCGGCGCTTCGCCGCGACCACGCGGCGGGCCACCGCTTCGAGCGAGCCGTCGGCCTGGACGCGCTCGAACGTCGCGGCGAGTGTCGCGGTCTCCTGTGCGACCACCCGCTGCAGCAGTGCGGCCGCTGTGGAGCGGCGCTGCAGGCGCGCGCCGAAGCGGTCGCCGGGGCTGTCGAGCGGCCGGGTCATCGTGGCCCGATCCGGTAGACGGCCGTGGTGGTGTCGACGCGGCGGCACGAGCGCAGCACCTCGCCGCGGCCGACGAGCCGTTCCAGGTGTGCGGCGACCCGGTCGCGCAGCTCCGGTGAGCGCGCCTCCGCCCAGCTCGCGGGCACGGCGAGCCAGTGCTCGCCGGCGTGCTCGACGCAGTCGCCCCACGCGAGGCCGTCGGGCGGGTCGGCAGGCAGCTCCGGATCGGCGGGCGCGTCCAGCGGCCACTCGACGATGATCCGGTCGGCCCGATCGGCATCAGAGCTGCTGTCGGCGAAGTCGGCGCTGGAAAAATCGGCGCCGAAGTAGGCCCGGTAGAAGCGGATGCCGGTGGCGCCGAGCACGTCGAGGTTGAAGTGCGCGTTGCGGGCTTCGAGCGGGTCGTACGCCCATCGCATGGTCGCGACGCCGGTGGCGCGCGCGACGTCGGCCTGCGCGTGCTTGAGCAGGCGCCCGACCCCGGTGCCCTGCAGGCCGCGCTCGACGACGGCCGCCTGCGAGTGGTGGTATACGACGCCCTCGTCGAGGCCGGTGAAGCCGTACGCGAACCCGACGAGCCGGTCGCCGTCGAAGGCGCCGACGGCGGAGCCGCCGTGCCGGGCGAGCGCGCAGAGCAGCTTGGGAGCCACGGCGGGATCGGTGGGGCCGAGCCCGAAAACGGAGCGGTAGAGCTCTGCGGCCGCGCGACGCTCCGCGGTGCGCTCGAGAGGGCGGGCTTCCACCGGCGACTCCTCCATAGAGGGACTGTGTCCATAGAAGGACTATCTCCGCGTTCCTACGGGCAGAACTGCAGGATGTCAATCTATCGATGCACGGATAAGGTGTGTATCCATGCAGACGGACTTCGTGAGCTCGGCCGCGGAACTGCTCGACGACGCCGTGGAACGGCTCCGGCGCTACGCGGAGCACGAGACCCCCAGCGGCGACGCCGCCGCGCTCGACGCGCTCGCAGCCCTGCTCGCCGAGCGCCACCGCGAGCTCGGGGCCGAGGTGGAGCGGGTCGCGCAGCCGACGGGCGACCACCTCGTCGCGCGGTGGGGCCCGCGCGACGAGCCGCACGTGCTGCTGGTCGGTCACCACGACACCGTCTGGGCGAAGGGCACGCTCGGGTCGATGCCCGTCGTGCTGGAGGACGGCGTGCTGCGCGGTCCGGGGGTCTTCGACATGAAGAGCGGGCTCGTCGTGGTCGAGATGGCGATGGAGGTGCTGCGCCGCTGCGGGACGGCGCTCGCGCGTCCGGTGCGGCTGGTCGTCGCGGCCGATGAGGAGGTGGGCAGCCCCACGGCGCGTGCGGTCGTCGAGGCCGAGATGGCGGGAGCGGTCGCCGTGCTGGGGCTGGAGTCGCCGCACCCCGACGGGCGGTTCAAGAGCGCGCGGTTCGGCAGCACCCGGCTGCGGATCGCCGTCACCGGCCGCGAGTCGCACGCCGCGCTCGACCCCGACGCCGGCATCTCGGCCATCGACGAGCTGGTCGACCAGCTCGTCGCCGTCCGCGGGATCGCCCGCGGCCCCGGTGTGCTCTGCAACGTCGGGACGATCAGCGGCGGCGGCCGGACCAACGTCGTCCCCGCCGCCGCCGAGGCTGCCGTCGGGCTGCGGTTCGTCGACGCCGCCGCGGAACGGCGGGTGCTGCCGCAGCTCACGGCGCTGCACCCGATCCGCGACGGCGCGGTGGTGGAGGTCGAGGTGGTGTCGAGCCGCCCGGTGTGGGACGTCGAGTCGGCGGAGTTGCTAGCGCGGGTCGCAGCGGCGGCCGCCGCGGTGGGCCAGGAGGTCGGTGCCGCGCCCGCGGCGGGCGGCGGCGACACCAACGCCCCCGGCGCGGCCGGCATCCCCACGCTCGACGGTCTCGGCCCGCGCGGTGCGGGCGCCCACGCCGCCCACGAGCACATCGTCGTCGCGTCGCTGGCGGACCGCGCGGCACTGCTGGCCAGCATCCTCGCAAGGCCCTGACGGGCCGGGGGGAGCGCGTTGACAACGACGTTCTGGTCGTTTGTGAGCGCTAACAACAGCTAAAACGTCGTTGTCGACGGTTGACCTCGGGGTGCTTGCGGTTGCGGCCTCCCGGCTCTAGGGTCGCGAAAGCGCTTACGAAAGCGCTTACGTCCGCCTCGGCTTGTGGAGCGCACCAATGAAGGTCAGCACCCTCCTCCGGTTCGGCGGCGCGGCCATGGCCGCCGCGCTCACCCTTACGGCCTGCGGCGGCGCCCAGCCCGGGGCATCGGGCGGCGGCGCGCCCACCGACCCGATCACCATCGGGGTCTCGCTGCCGCTGACGGGCGACTTCTCCGAGCCCGGCAAGGGCGTCCAGCGCGGCTACGAGGCGTGGGCGAAGGCCGTCAACGACAAGGGCGGGCTGCTCGGCAGGCAGGTCGAGCTGAAGATCCTCGACGACCAGTCCAACGCCGACCGCGTGGTCTCCGACTACGAGTCGCTCATCGAGCAGGACCAGGTCGACCTCGTCTTCGGCCCGTTCTCCACGCGGCTCGTCGTGCCGTCGGCGCGGGTGGCCAAGGAGTACGGGATGCTGTTCGTCGAGCCGGCCGGTGCCGCGGCGCAGGTGTTCGAGCAGGGCTTCGACAACCTCTTCTACGCCGCGCCCGCGATCGCGGACGACCACTACAACCACCTCGCCGAGACGATCATCGCGATGCCGCCGGACCAGCGGCCCAAGACCGCCGCGTACGCCGCGATGGACGACCCGTTCGCACAGGGCACGGCCTACGGGCTGAAGAAGAAGCTGGAAGCGGCCGGCATCCAGACGGTCGTCGACGAGGTCTACCCGCCCAACACCACCGACTTCGGCGGCATCGCGGCGAAGATCCGCGACTCCGGCGCCGAGATCATGGTCGGTGGCACCCAGTACCAGGACGCCGTGAACCTGATCGTCGCGCTGCAGCAGCTGAATTACCAGCCCAAGCTCGCGGCGTTCACCACGGCGCCGACCAACCCCGAGTTCCCCGCCGCGATCGGGTCGAAGACCGAGGGCATCCTCTCGCCGACCGGGTGGACGGCCGAGGCGAAGTTCCCGTCGAACGTCGAGTTCGTGAAGCTCTACACCGCGCAGTTCGGCTCGGCGCCGTCGGAGGACGAGGCGAACGCGTACACGACCGGTGAGGTCGTCGCGGCTGCGGTGACCGCCGTCGGGTGCGCCGCGCAGGGCGACTGCCAGCAGAAGCTGATCGGCTGGCTGCGCACCAACACCGTCGACACCGTCGTCGGCCCGCTCAGCTGGGACGCGCAGGGCCGCCCGCAGAGCGCGCACCTCATCCAGCAGTACGTCGACGGCAAGATCAAGATCGTGCTGCCGGCGGAGAGCAAGGAAGCGGAGTTCACCTTCCCGAAGGCCGCCTGGTGACGGGGACCCTGCTCTTCCAGAGCCTCGTGCTGGGCGTGCTGCTCGGCGGCCTGTACGCGCTGCTCGCCGCCGGCCTCACGCTGTACTTCGGGGTGATGCGGGTCGTGATGATCGCGCACTCCGCGTTCCTCGTGCTCGCCGCCTACCTGGCCTGGGACTTCAACCAGCGCACCGGGCTCGACCCGCTGGTCTCGCTCGTCGTGACGGTGCCGCTGTTCTTCCTCGCCGGGGTCGGCATGCAGCGGCTGCTGATCGCGCGGCTGCGGCCGGCGACCGTGACGATGATGTCGGTGCTGCTGACGTTCGCCGTCGCGCTGACCATCGAGGGGCTGCTCGGATTCGTCTACTCGGGCACGCAGCGGCGCATCCAGCTGCCCTACAGCGGCGCGAGCATCGACTTCTTCGGCGCCCGCATCGCGGTGGTGAAGCTGATCGCGTTCGGGCTCGCGGCGCTGGCGCTGCTGGGGCTGTTCCTGGTGCTGACCCGCACGCGGTTCGGGCAGGCGCTGCGCGCGACCATCCAGCACCCGCAGGCCGCGCAGCTGCTCGGCATCGACACCAACCGGATCGCCGGCTTCGGCTTCGGCCTGGGCCTGGCGACGGCCGCCATCGGCGGCACCGCGCTCGCGCTCGACTCGACGATCTTCCCGTCGCTGCACTGGCACTGGATCGGGCCGTTGATGGCGATCATCGTGGTCGGCGGCCTGGGCAGCGTGCCGGGTGCGGCGATCGCGGCGATGCTGCTGGGCATCATGCAGAGCCTGCTGCAGCTGCCGATGGGCACGACGTGGGCGCAGACGGTGTTCTACCTCGCGCTCTTCGCGACGCTCATGATCCGCCCGCAGGGGTTCTTCGGAGGTCGCCTTGCGCAGCGCTTCTAGGTGGGTAGCGCTGGCCGTCGGCGTCGCGCTGGTGCTGGCGTTCCCGCTGGTCAGCCCGAACGCCTACATCCTTTCGGCGGCCGTGGTGATCCTGCACTACGCGGTGCTCTCCACCTCGTGGAACGTCGTAGGCGGCTTCACCGGCTACATCTCGCTCGGCCACGCCGCCTACTTCGGCCTCGGTGCGTACGGCACGGCGTTGCTGATCACCCGGGCCGGGGTGCCGAGCTTCCTCGCGCTCGGGCTGGCCGGGCTCGTCGTCGCGGTGCTGGCGGTGCCGATCGGCATCGCCGCGCTGCGGGTGCGCGGCGCGTCGTTCGTGATCGTCTCGATCGCGCTGGTCCTGATCCTGCTGCTGGTGTTCCAGAGCTGGCGCGAGGTCACCGGTGGCTCGGACGGGCTGGTCGTGCCCCGGCCGTTCCCCGAGCTGCTGCGCCCGCAGCACCACCTCGTGTTCTTCTACCTGTTCGCCGCGCTGCTCGCACTGGTGCTGCTGGCCTGGTGGACGATCGACCGCTCCCGCTTCGGCATGGGCCTCAAGGCGATCAGGGAGGACGAGGACAAGGCGCAGGCGCTCGGGGTGCCGACGTTCGCCTACAAGCTGGCGGCGTTCGTGCTCTCCGCGACGTTCACCGCGCTCGGCGGTGGCATGTACGCGCTGTGGTTCGGCGACCTCGACCCGGTGTTCCAGTTCTCCATCCTGATCGGCTCCTACATGGTGCTGATGGCGCTGCTCGGCGGCGTGCGGCACCTGTTCGGGCCGGTGCTGGGCGCGCTGGTCGTCGGGGTGGCGCTGGAGTTCTTCAAGCAGCAGTACGGCGACACCCAGTTCCACCTCGTAGCGACCGGGCTGCTGCTCGGTGTCGTCGTGCTGTTCATGCCCGACGGCGTGATCCCCGCGGTGCGCGGCCTGCTCGCCCGCCGCGGCCCGCAGCAGAGCTCCATCCGCGAGGTCAGCGCCGCCGAGCTGCAGAAGGAGCGTGTGCCGTGACCGCCGGACTGGAGACCAGGGAGCTCACGAAGGCCTTCGGCGGCGTGGTCGCGGTCGACCACGCGACGGTGTCGTTCCGCCACGGCAAGGTCAACGCACTGATCGGGCCGAACGGCTCGGGCAAGACGACGTTCTTCAACTGCGTCACGGGCATGATCCGCCCCGACTCGGGAACGGCGAGCTACCGCGGCAAGGACATCACCCGCACCGCGCCGCACCGGGTCGCTGCCGCCGGGATCGGGCGCAGCTTCCAGCTCTGCCGGATCTTCCCGCGGATGACGGTGATGGAGAACCTGCTCGCCGCCGTCCGCCCGCAGGGGATCGGCGCGCTCCTGCGCCGGTCCGGCGGCGCCGCCGACGTCGAGCGGGCCCGCGGCTGGCTGCACCGCGTCGGGATCGATCACCTGGAGGCGGCCGAGGCCCGCGACCTGTCCTACGGCCAGCAGAAGCTGCTGGAGCTGGCAGGGGTGCTGATGGCGGAACCCGAGACGATCATGCTGGACGAGCCGGCGGGCGGGGTGAACCCGGCGCTGATCGACCGGATCGCCGCGCTCGTGCGCGAGCTGAACGCGGAAGGCCGCACGTTCATCGTGGTCGAGCACAACATGGAGCTGGTGATGAGCCTGTCCGACCACGTCGTCGTGTTCGACCGGGGCCGGCCGATCGCGGAGGGTCCGCCGGCCGACGTCCAGTCGGATCCAGCGGTGCTGGAGGCGTATCTCGGTGTCTGAACCCCTGCTGGAACTGAAGGACATCGAGGCCGGTTACGGTCGCGCCGCTCTGGTGCTGCGCGGCCTGTCCGTCGCCGTGCACGCAGGCACGGTCGTCTGCCTCGTCGGCCCCAACGGTGCTGGCAAGTCCACGGTGCTCAAGGTGGCGAGCGGGCTGCTCGCACCGCGCTCGGGCACGATCCACGTCGATGGCGTCGACGTGACCGGCCGCGGGCCGCAGCAGATGCTCGCCGCCGGCCTCGCGCACGTCCTGCAGGGCCACAGCGTGTTCCGCGAGATGACGGTGGCGGAGAACGTCGGGCTCGGCGCGTACACGATCGCCGACAAGGCCGCCGTCGCCGAGCGCGTCGCGTTCGTCCAGGAGCTGTTCCCCGTCGTCAAGGAGCGGTGGAAGTCGCTCGCGGGGCTGCTGTCGGGCGGCCAGCAGAAGCAGGTGGAGTTCGCCCGCTCGCTGATGGTCGACCCCAAGGTCCTGCTGCTCGACGAGCCCTCGATGGGGCTCGACCCGAAGACCACCACCACCGTGTTCGAGCAGGTGGTGCGCATGCGCGAGGCCGGCATCGCGATCCTGCTCGTCGAGCAGAACGCGCGCCGCGCGCTCGAGACCGCCGACGTCGGGTGCGTGCTCGACCTCGGCCGCGTCCACATCAGCGGGCCGGCGCCGCAGCTGCTCGCCGACCCGAGGCTCGCCGAGCTGTACCTCGGCGGCCGCCCGGCAGTCCCCGTTTCTCCAGAAAGCAGGTAGATCGTGCGAATCGTCATGAACGGCGTGACCGGGCGGATGGGGTACCGCCAGCACCTGGTCCGCTCCGTGCTCGCGATCCGCGACGAGGGCGGCGTTCTGCGCCCCGACGGCAGCAGGCTGCAGGTCGAACCCGTCATCGTCGGGCGCAGCCGCGAGAAGCTCGCCGACATCGCGCGCCGCCACGACATCGAGGAGTTCCACACCGACCTCGACACCGCCCTCGCCGACGACTCCGCCCAGGTCTACTTCGACTCCCAGGTCACGAGCGAGCGGAAGAAGGCGATCCTCGCCGCGATCGCCGCCGGGAAGCACGTCTTCACCGAGAAGCCGCTCGCGGAGTCCGTCGCGGAGGGGCAGGAGCTCGTCGACGCCGCCCGCGCCGCCGGGATCGTCGACGGCGTGGTGCACGACAAGATCTACCTGCCGGGCCTGATCAAGCTGAAGCGGCTGATCGACTCCGGGTTCTTCGGCCGCATCCTGTCGGTGCGCGGCGAGTTCGGCTACTGGGTGTTCGAGGGCGACCTGATCCCGGCGCAGCGGCCGAGCTGGAACTACCGCGCCCAGGACGGCGGCGGGATGGTCCTGGACATGTACTGCCACTGGAACTACGTGCTGGAGCACCTGTTCGGGGGTGTGCAGGCCGTCATGACCAAGGCCGTCACGCACATCCCGACCCGGTGGGACGAGCAGGGCAACGCATACGACGCGACCGCCGACGACGCCGCGTACGGGATCTTCGAGCTGGCGGGCGGGGTCATCGCCCAGATCAACTCGTCGTGGGCGGTGCGGGTGGACCGCAAGGAGCTGGTGGAGTTCCAGGTCGACGGCACGCACGGCTCCGCCGTCGCCGGGCTGTTCGGCTGCCGCATCCAGCCTCGGGTGCGCACCCCGAAGCCCGTGTGGAACCCGGACGTGCCGACCGACCAGGACTTCCGCGGGCAGTGGGAGCAGGTGCCCGACAACCAGGAGTTCGGCAACGGGTTCCGCGCGCAGTGGGAGCAGTACCTCCTCGACGTCGACGCCGGCCGGCCGCACCCGTACGACTTCGCGAGCGGCGTGCGCGGGCTGAAGCTCGTCGACGCCGCGCTGCGCTCGTCGGCCGAGGGCAAGCGGGTGGAGCTGGCGTGAATGCCGTCGACGTTCCTGCCCCCGGCGGCTGGCAGCGGGTCGAGCTCGCCGAGCCGCGGGCGTGGGTGCAGCACCCGCAGCCCTACCGCGAGCGGGTCGCGTTCGCCGCCGCGCACGTCGTCGCCGATCCGCTCGGCGAGAACGTGCCCGGTGCGCCCGCGGCCGTCGACTGGGACGCGACGCTCGCGTTCCGCAGGCACCTGTTCACCTACGGCCTGGGTGTCGCGGAGGCGATGGACACCGCCCAGCGCAACATGGGCCTCGACTGGGCCGCGGTGCAGGAGCTGGTGGCGCGCAGCGCGAAGCAGGCGGCCGAGTCCGGCGCGCGCATCGCGTCCGGTGCGGGCACCGATCACCGCACCGACCTCACGACCGTCGACGACGTCATCGACGCCTACACCGAGCAGATCGAGTTCGTCGAGTCGACCGGCTCGCAGGTGATCATCATGGCGTCGCGGCAACTGGCCGCCGTCGCGAAGGGCCCCGACGACTACCTGCGGGTGTGCGGCGAGCTGCTGCGGCAGGTGCGCGAGCCGGTGATCCTGCACTGGCTCGGCGAGGTCTTCGACCCGCAGCTGCGCGGCTACTGGGGCTCCGCCGACGTCGCCGCTGCCACGGAGACGTTCCTGCAGGTCGTGCGGGAGCACGCGGCGAAGGTCGACGGGGTGAAGGTGTCGCTGCTCTCCGCGGAGCACGAGATCGGGCTGCGGGCCGCGCTGCCGGCCGGCGTGCGCCTCTACACCGGCGACGACTTCAACTACCCCGAGCTGATCCGCGGCGACGGCACGCACCACTCCGACGCGCTGCTGGGTGCGTTCGCGGCGATCGCGCCGGCGGCGTCGGCCGCGCTGGCCGCGCTCGACGACGGCGACCTCGACCGGTACGACGCTGAGTTCGCGCCGACGCTGGAGCTCTCGCGCCACGTCTTCGCCGCTCCGACGTTCCACTACAAGACCGGGATCGCGTTCCTGGCGTGGCTCGCCGGGCACCAGCCGGGGTTCACGATGGTCGGCGGGATGCAGTCGGCCCGTTCACCCGTGCACCTGGGGCGGCTGTTCGTGCTCGCCAACGCGGCCCGGCTGTTCCCCGACCCCGAGCTGGCCGCGGCCCGGATGCGGTCGCTGCTCGCCGTCGCGGGGCTCACGCCGTGACGGCCGTTCTCGACGTCCCCAGCGGCGCGCAGCCGCGGGTCCCGACGCCATCGCCCGGTGACCCGCGGCTCGCCCGCCTCTCCCTCAACCAGCGCACCACCGCCAACTGGTCGCTGCGGGAGGCGATCGACGGCGCCGTCGCGGCCGGGATCGGCGCGATCGGGCTCTGGCGCGAGCCGGTTGCCGAGGTCGGGGTGGAGCAGGCGCGGCGCTGGGTCGACGACGCCGGCCTGCGGGTCTCGTCGCTGTGCCGCGGCGGGTTCTTCACCGCGTCCGACCCCGACGAGCGGACCAGCGCGCACGCGGACAACGTCGCCGCGATCGACGAGGCCGCCGGCCTGGGCACCCGCGCGCTCGTGCTCGTGCCGGGCGGGCTCCCGGCGGGCGACCGCGACCTCGTCGCGGCCCGGCAGCGGGCGCTCGACGCGATCGGCGCGCTCGTGCCGCACGCCGTCGAGCGGGGGGTCACGCTCGGCATCGAGCCGATGAACCCGATCTACGCGGCCGACCGCGGTGTGGTTTCGACGCTCGCGCAGGCGCTGGAGATGGCCGCTGGGTTCGCGCCCCACGAGGTCGGCGTCATCGCCGACACGTACCACCTGTGGTGGGAGCCGGGCGTGCACGAGCTGCTCGCCGGCGCGGGGGAGCGGATCATCAGCTACCAGGTGTGCGACTGGATCACCCCGCTGCCGGCCGACACCCTCCTCGCGCGCGGGATGATGGGCGACGGGCACGTCGACTTCACTGCCTTCACCCGAGCGATGGCGGCGTCGGGGTACACCGGCGACGTGGAGGTGGAGATCTTCCACGCCGACATCTGGGCCGCCCCCGGCGCCGACGTCGTCGCCACCCTCGCCCGCCGGTACGTGGAGCTGGTCGAACCCCACCTCTAGCCGCGCCCTCGCGCGCCCGGCTTGTGCCTGGAAAGCCACTTTCCCGGCGCCACACGCCTGGAAGGCCACTTTCCAGGCACTCCCCGGCGGCCGGGCGCTACGTCCGGGACGTGGGCTGCGGCTTGCGCGCCTCGTAGACGACGGCGGGCGGCAGGTTGCGCCACACCGGCCGGCTGATCACGACGTCGGCGAAGTGGGCGCGCAGGTCGGCCAGCTGCCGCCGGGCCGGCGGTGCCCAGCGCGTCCAGGTGTAGGCGAACTGCGTGAACACCCCGGTGGGCGCGAGCACGTCGGTGATGACGGTGTGCAGCGGGCGTCCGCCGGGCGAGGGCACGTACGCCACCCACGGCAGCCCGCTCACTACGGCATCGACGGACGTGACGCCGCGGTCGGCGAGGATCGTCGCGAGGTCGCGGACGTCGCCGAGCACCACGTCGACGCCCGGGTGGCGCTCCCGGAGCAGCTCGGCCCACCCCGGGTGCAGCTCGACGGCGATGTGCCGGCACCGCCCGCCGGTGTGGCGCTGGATCGCCTCGGTGAACGCGCCGGTGCCCGGCCCGAGCTCGACCACCACCGGTTCGCCGGCGGCGGGGAGGGGACCGGTCATCGCCGCGGCGAGCGTGGGGGAGCTGGGCGCCACGGCGGCGGTGTGCAGCGGATCTTTGACGAACTCGCGCAAGAACAGGCCGGTGTCCGCGAGGCGCGACATAGGGCGGACCGTAACGGGGTGGGGTTCCGTGATCGCCGCGTTCCACATACGGTCACAGGTGACGATCGTCACGTGAGGGGACCACCACATTGCACCCGCACCGGCTCCAGCAGCTCGTCGCCACCGTTCCCGATGGCCTCAGCCCTGAGCAGCGCGCCCGCCTCTACTCGCACGTCGACAGCTCCGACGCCTGTCGCATCCGGATCGACCGCACCCGCGACGAGCTGCGCGACCTGCTCGACGGCGGCGCCGCGAAGGACGAGCAGGCGGCGTCGCGCTCGGTGGACCTGGCGTGCGAGCTGGACGTGCTCGAACGCGTCCAGCAGCGGCTCGACGGCTGGCTGATGGCGCTGGTGGAGGAGCTCACCCAGGCGCCGCGGGTCATCCAGTACGACGACGGAGTTCCCGCCTGACCGTTCCCCGGGTGAGGATGGGCCCCTCTCGTCGAGCAAAGGGGCTGATGTGCGCGCTGTGCAGGTTGTGCGGTTGGACGGGCCGTCCGCTGTGGAGATCCGGGACGTCCCGGAACCGACGCGGGGCGCCGATCAGGTTCTGGTCGACGTGAAGGCAGCGGGCGTCAACTTCCCCGACGTCCTGCAGAGCAAAGGCCTCTACCAGTACAAGCCGGACACACCGTTCACGCTCGGCTCGGAGGCTGCCGGGGTGGTGCGCGAGGCACCGGAGGGTTCCGAGCTGCGGCCGGGCGACCGGGTGGCCGCCTTCCCGGGTGGGAGCGCGTTCGCCGAGGTCGTCGCGGTGCCGGCCGCCAACGTGCTCCCGCTGCCCGACGAGGTCGGGTTCGCCGCAGGGGCCTGCCTCCCGATGAACTACCTCACCGCGCACTTCGCGCTGCTCACCCGCGGACACCTGCGCGAGGGGCAGACCGTGCTGGTGCACGGCGCGGCCGGCGGCGTCGGGACGGCGACGGTGCAGCTGGCCGGGGCGCTCGGCGCGCGGGTGGTCGCCGTGGTGTCGACGCAGGAGAAGGGCGAGGTGGCGCGCACGGTGGGCGCGACCGACGTCGTGCTCGCCGACGGCTTCCGCGACACCGTCAAGGAGTTGCTCCCGGGCGGGGTGGACATGGTGGTCGACCCGGTCGGCGGCGACCGCTTCACCGATTCGCTGCGCTGCCTCGCGCCCGAGGGCCGGCTGCTGGTCGTCGGCTTCACCGCGGGCGAGATCCCCACCGTGAAGGTCAACCGGCTGCTGCTGAACAACATCGACGTCGTCGGCGTCGGATGGGGCGCCTTCGCGCTGCGCCGGGCGGGCTTCATCCACCAGCAGTGGGACGAGCTGCTCCCGCACCTGCGGGCGGGCAGGCTCGACCCGCTGATCAGCGAGACGTTCCCGCTGGAGAAGGCCGCGGAAGCGCTGGCCCGCATCGACGAGCGCGCGGTCACCGGCAAGGTCGTGCTGGAGCCTTAGAAGGGGCCCAGAACGACGTCATGGCTGCCCCGATGCCTACTGGGCAGCCATGACGTCGACGCGCGATCAGTCGTGCGATTAGTTCTTGGGTGGCGGGTCAGCCTCGGAGTGCGGCTTCACCGGCATGAAGAACTCGTCGCCGTACTTCTGCGTGCCGAACTCCACCGCCCGCTCGACGGCCAGGGCGGAGCGCCGGTCCCTGCGCATCATCGGGTCGTTGCGCAGGTCCTTGGCCAGCGCGACGCACAGCACGACCATCACGATCGCGAACGGCGCGGCCATGATGATCGTGATGTCCCGGATGCCCTTGAGCGCCTCGTCCTGTCCCGCTCCGACGAGGAGCATGATCGCGGCGATCGCGCCCATCACGACGCCCCAGAACACGACGACCCACCGGCTCGGCAGGATCGAGCCGCGCTCCGACAGTGTGCCCATGACCACCGACGCGGCGTCGGCGCCCGAGACGAAGAAGATCGCAACGAGGACCATGGCGATCACGCTGAGCACACCACTGAGCGGCATCGTGTTCAGCAGCCCGAAGAGCTGGCCCTCCGTGCTCTGCGCCGCGAGGTCGGTCCCGGAGCGCTGCAGGTTGATCGCGGCGCCGCCGAAGATCGCGAACCAGATCAGGCTGACCGCGCTCGGGATGAGCAGCACCCCCACGACGAACTGCTTGATCGTGCGGCCGCGGCTGATCCGGGCGATGAACATGCCGACGAACGGCGTCCACGAGATCCACCACGCCCAGTAGAAGACGGTCCAGCCGGAGAGCCACTCCGCCGTCGCGTCGCCGCCGCTGGCCGCGGTGCGCGCGGCCATCTGCGCGAGGTTGCCGAAGTAGTCGCCGATGGCGGTCGGGATGAGGTTGAGGATCAGCACGGTCGGCCCGCCGACGAACACGACCAGCGCGAGCACACCCGCCAGCACCATGTTGATGTTGGAGAGCCACTGGATGCCCTTGGCGACACCGGTGACGGCCGAGCACACGAACGCGATCGTCAGCACCACGATGATCACGACGAGGAGCACCTCGCCGACCGCGGACACCCCGTTGAGCTTGAGGCCCGCGCCGATCTGCAGCGCCCCGAGCCCGAGCGACGCGGCCGAGCCGAACAGCGTCGCGAAGATCGCGAGGATGTCGACCGCCTTGCCGAACGCGCCTTCGGTGTGCCGCTCGCCCAGCAGCGGTGCGAAGGCCGAGCTGATCAGCTGGCGCCGCCCGCGGCGGAACGTGCTGTAGGCGATGGCCAGCCCGACCACGGCGTAGATCGCCCAGGGATGCAGTGTCCAGTGGAAGAGCGTCGTCGCCATCGCGACGTCGAGCGCTTCGGGGTCACCGGCGGCGACGGTGCCGGGCGGCGGGCTCGCGAAGTGCGAGAGCGGCTCGCTCACGCCGTAGAACATGAGGCCGATGCCCATCCCGGCGCTGAACATCATCGCGATCCAGGAGACCGTGCGGAACTCCGGCGCCTCGTCGTCGGCGCCCAACGGGATGCGGCCCTGCTTGCTGAACGCCAGCCACAGCGCGAAGACGACGAAACCGGAAGCGGTGAGCACGAACGCCCATCCGCCCGCGCTCATGACGCCGGCCAACACGGCGGAGGACACGGCGCTGAGCGTGCTGGTGGACAACGCACCCCAGAGGATGAACGCAACGACCAGCGCCGCGGCGATGCCGAAGATCCACCGGTCGAGTGGGTGCTGCTGCTCAGCGGTGGTCGAGCGTGGCAGTGCGCTCTCGGACGGCGCGCTGTCGGAGGGTGTGCTGCCCGGAGGTGCCGCATCGGATGCCGGTGCGGTGCCTTCGGGCTTCTCGTGGACGGTCATGCTGGCGGCGCCCGGCTGTCGGCGGCGCCTCCCCCCTCCCGCGTTCGGAGGCCGGGCGCAGCGCTGCTCCCGGCCTGTCGGTGGTGGCTGGCCTCGTAACGGGGGCCACGATCCGACGGCCGGGTTGCCCCGTCAACTCGAGGCGTCGAGTTCAACCATGTCGTTACCGTTTGTCTCGTACTGCGCAACACGAACGAGTGCAACGGAAGGTGCACTGCTGGACATAGCGGGGTATGACGACGAGCGAGGGGGCCGTTCGATTGCCTGCACCGCCGGGTGAGGCCGAGCTGTGGGCCGCTGCGCAACGGGGGGACCGCGCCGCGTTCACCGCTCTGTACCACCAGCACGCCGCGGCGGTGTGGAGCCAGGCCTACCGGTTGACCGTGACGCTCCCGGCCGCGGAGGACGTGCTGGCCGCGACCTTCCTCACGGCGTGGCGCCGCCGAGGTGACGTGCGGCTGGTCGACGGGACGGCGTTGCCGTGGCTGCTGACGGTCGCGAGCAACGAGGCCCGCACCGACTGGCGCCGCACCACCCGGCACAAACGGCTGAAGCTGCGGGTCGGGCCGCCGCCCGACGTGAGCGACCACGCGGACACCGTCGTGGCCTCGCTGGACGACCGCAGGCGGTTGCACCAGGTCATCGCCGCGATCGCCGAGCTGCCGACCGGCCAGCGTGAGGCCGTCGCGTTGTGCCTGGTGGCGGAGGTGTCGCACGCCGACGCCGCCAGGGCGCTCGGCATCAGCGAGGTGACCTTGCGGTCCCGCATCCACCGCGCCCGTACCCGGCTGCGCACGCTGCTCCCGGAGGAGGTCCGATGAACGAGCTCGACCTGCCGCCCGCCCCGCCGTTGCCGGCCGAGGTGCGGGAGCGCGCGCTGCAGACGGTGTTGGCCGGGCTGGACGCACCGCCTCGGCAGCGGCGTCCCTTTCTCCTCGCCGCGGCCGCGGCGGCGGTGGTCGTCACGCTGTTGGTGACGACGACGTTCGCGCTGTCCGGCTTCGGGCCGGGTGAGCGCCCGCCGCCGCGGGTCGCGTCCATCCCGCACGGGATCGTGGGGTGGCCGCTCAGCGACGGCTCCGACAAGTCCTTCGTCGACCGGTGCGGGAACGCCGTCGAGCACAGCGACCAGTCGCAGTTCTACGGGCCACCCGACGAGTGGAAGGTCACGTCGGCGGTCGGCACGGGTGCGCTGGAGACCGACGTGATCATCGACGACTTCTTCGCCTGCCTGCTGACGCCGGGCGCGACGATCTTCTCTGAGAACATCGCGTCCGCCTCGGCCGGAACGCCGATCCCCGGCAACGTTTCTGTGACCCGGATGGCGCCCGGCAAGCTCGTGTTCCTCAACCCCGACGACCGCAGGTTGATCGTCGGTCCGCGGTCGAATCCCGACAAGGCGTCGGAGATCAAGGACGCCAACGTCGCGTTCTACGACATCAACGACGATGAGGCTCCCGAGATGATCCAGGTGCAGGTCATCGACCGCCGGACCGGCGAGACCCTGTACGACGGACCGCTTCCCGAGCCCGAGGACGCTACGCGGTACGTCGACCGCGAGCTTCCGAAGCGGACGGGGTCACCGGACGACGCGGTGCTGGACGCCTGTATCGCCAAGGCTCCGACCCACGTCTTCAGCGATCCCGGATCGTGGGTGCCGTTCGGCCGCCACGAGATCGAGGGCGCCCCGCCGCTGCTCATCGCGCGGGTCGGCGACGTCGGAGTGGGTTTCTGCGAGCTGGATCCGCCGGCGACCGACCTCCCGGACTACTACCGGGCGTTCGACGGGTTCCCGCTGCCGCCGCTGGACGATCCGACCCGGGCGAAGATGGTGAGGTGGGCACACCCCACCGGGCCCGATCCCTTCGCGATCATCCGGATTCCGCCGAAGGTCGTGCGGGCGGAGATGCTCGCGACACCTGAGAACGGCGAGCCGCGGACCGTGGAGTGCAGCGTGCTTGACGACCTGGCCGTCTGCTCGATGGACCGGCCGCCGGAATCGGACAACGTCTACAGGTACACCTACACGACCTACGAGTCGATGGACCCCCAGTCGCCTGGCCTCAGTGTCGAGTGAGGTTGTGCTCGCCGCCCGGTGGGTGATGCAGTTGCGGCATGACCGAGCTCGACACGAAACCCGCCGGCACGGCGGAGGCGCTGCGCGCGATCGAGCAGCGCGTGCTGTGGCTGGCCACGGCGATCGTGCACCACGCCAACCGGGTGCGGCCCAACGAGAGCGGGTTGAAGGTCGGCGGGCACCAGGCGTCGAGCGCGTCGATGGTGACGATCATGACGGCCTTGTGGTTCGAGCACCTGCGCAGCGCCGACCGGGTCTCGGTGAAGCCGCACGCGTCGCCGGTGCTGCACGCGATCAACCACCTGCTGGGTGAGCTCGACGAGCGTTATCTCACGACGTTGCGCGAGTTCGGCGGCCTGCAGAGCTACCCGAGCCGGTCGAAGGACCCCGACCCCGTCGACTACTCGACGGGCTCGGTCGGGATCGGTGCGACGGCGCCGATCTGGGGAGCGCTCGCCCGTCGCTACACCTCGTCGATAGCGCCCGAGGTCGGGACGGGCCGGCAGTACTCGCTCGTCGGCGACGCCGAGCTGGACGAGGGCGCGTGCTGGGAGGCCGTGCTCGACCCGATGGTGGGCGAGCTGGGGGAGGTCGTCTGGATCGTCGACCTGAACCGGCAGTCGCTCGACAGGGTCGTGCCCAACATCGGCGCCACCCGCCTGCAGGGCATGTTCGCCGCCGCGGGCTGGCAGGTGCTCACCGTCAAGTACGGGCGCCTGCTGGAGGAGCTCTTCACCCGGCCGGGCGGCGCCGCGCTGCGTACGCGCATCGACGAGATGCCCAACCCGGAGTACCAGCGGCTGCTGCGCTGCACGCCCGCGCAGCTGCGCGAGCGGCTGCCGGGGGAGAGCGCCGAGCTGGCCACGCTGATCGCCGAGCTCGACGACGCCACGCTGCACGCCGCGGTGCGCAACCTCGGCGGGCACGACCTCGGCGCCCTGCGCGACGCCCTGACCTCGATCGACGACACCCGGCCGACGGTGATCTTCGCCTACACGGTGAAGGGGTACGGGCTGGCCAGCGAGGGGCACCCGCAGAACCACTCGTCGCTGCTCACGAACGAGCAGCTGGTGCAGCTGGCCGAGCGGGTCGGCGCCGACGTCGACGCGCCGTGGGCGCCGCTGCCGGCCGACTCACCTGCGGCGCGGCTGTGCGAGGAGGTGGCGCAGCGGCTGCGCAGGACGCCGTTCGCGGCGGCGCCCGTGCCCGAGCTGCCGGTGGACATCGGCCGCACGCCGTCGGGGACGGCGACCACGCAGGCCGCGTTGGGCCGCGCGCTGCTCGACCTCACCCGCGCCGCACCGGACGCCGCCCGCAGGGTGGTCACGTTGTGCCCGGACGTCAGCTCGTCGACCAACCTCGGCGGCTGGGTGAACAAGGTGGGCGTGTGGGCGGCGCGCGAGCAGGTCGACTGGTTCGCCGACGACCCCGAGACGATCCTGCACTGGCGCGAGCGCCCGAGCGGCCAGCACATGGAGCTGGGCATCGCCGAGACGAACCTGGTCGGGCTGCTCGGCGAGCTGGGTGCGACGTGGTCGCGATGGGGGCAGCCGCTGCTGCCCATCGGGGTGCTCTACGACCCGTTCGTCGAGCGCGCGCTGGAGCCGTGGTCGTTCGGGATCTACGCGGGCGGGCAGTCGATCCTCGTCGGCACGCCGTCGGGCGTGTCGTTGGCGCCGGAGGGCGGGGCGCACCAGTCGATCAGCACCCCGTCGGTCGGGCTCGAGCAGCCCGGCTGCACCACGTACGAGCCGGCGTTCGCGATCGACGTGGAGTGGACGCTGCTCGCGTCGTTGGCCCGGCTCGGTCGGCCGGGCGGGACGTCGGCGTACCTGCGTCTTTCGACCCGGCCGGTCGACCAGACCCTCGCCGCCGTGCCCGCCGACCCCGCGGCCCGCGAGCGGCGGCGGCGCCAGGTCGTCGGTGGCGCCTACCCGCTGCGGCGGGCCGACGGTCCACCCGCGCTCACCATCGCGACGATGGGCGCGATGGTCCCGGAGGCGCTCGCCGCCGCCGACCGGCTGGCCGCGGGTGGCACGCCGGCCGACGTCGTGTGCGTGACCAGCCCCGGGCTGGTGTTCGACGCGGTGCAGGCCCGCGGGGGGCGCGGGAGCGGCGACACCTGGATCCTCGACGCCGCGTTCCCCGCCCGCCGCGCGACCCCGCTCGTCACCGTGCTCGACGGGCACCCGCACACGCTCGCGTTCCTCGCGACCGTCAACCAGGTGCGCGCCGCCCACCTCGGCGTCTCGCGCTTCGGGCAGTCGGGCGACCTCGACGACGTCTACCGCCACCACGGCATCGACACCGACAGCATCGTCCGCGCCGGGCTGGACCTGCTCGGCTGAGGCGTCGACAACGACGTTCTGGCTGTTGTGAGCGCTAACAAGCAGCCATTACGTCGTTGTCGATGCAGACCTACCGGTCCTGCTCGTCGTCCTGGTCGGCCAGGAACTTCTCGACCTCGGCGGCGAGCTCGTCGGCGCTGGGCAGCTCGCCGGCGAGGCCGAGCCCGGTGTGCTCGCCGCGGCCGCTCGCGACGGTGTCGTACTGGCGCTCCAGCGCGAGCACGACCTGCCGCACCTCGTCGGACGCCTCGACCTGCTCGGTGATCTCCTCCTCGGCCCGCTCCGCCGCCTTGGACAGCGGCTCGGTCGGGAGGTAGAGGTCGGCCGCGATCCCCACGTGGTCCAGCAGCACCCGCGCGGCCTGCGGGTACTCCGCGCGCGCGAGGTAGTGCGGCACGTGCACGGCGAAGCCCATGGCGTCGTGGCCGCTCTCGCCGAGCCGGAACTCCATGAGCCCCACGGCGCTGCCGGGCACCTCGGCGGTCGCGAACCAGGCCTCGTGGCCCTCGGTCAGCTCCGGCCGCGTGCCGTGCACCGTCACGCCGATCGGGCGGGTGTGCGGCACCGCCATCGGGATCGCCGTCAGGTTGATCACCAGGCGCACCCCGAGCCGGTCGATGATCTGCTCGACGGCCGCGGAGAACCGTTCCCACTGCGTGTCCGGCTCCGGGCCGGTCAGCAGCAGGTACTGGGTCTGCGCGGTGTCGCCGACGGCCACCACGTTCAGCTCGGGCGGGTCGTACGACGCCCAGCGGTCGGTGTCGAACCGCAGCGATGGGCGCCGCGAGCGGTAGTCGATGAGCTGGTCGATGTCGAACCGCGCGACCGTGCGCGGCTCCCGCTCGGCCAGCAGCGACGCCACCGCGAGCCGCGCGGCGTTCCCGGCGTCGACGAATCCGTCGAGCGCCACCAGCAGCACCGGCTGCTCCAGCTCAGGGGCATCGGGTGCCATCTCGTACAGCTCGGCAGGCTCCAGCACTGCGCACCTCCACTTTCCGACGGGACGGATGTCCACGCCCCTTGCGCGCTCCACGTCTCACGTTCCACAGCTCACAACGTGAAACTCCCCGCACAGCATCCCGTTCCGGGTGGGTCTCGCGCACCATGGGGTTCGAGATGAGTCACCTGCACATGAATCGGGCCCAGCGGATGTGGGTGGTGTGGGCCGTCGGGCTGGCGGCCTACCTCGTCGGCGTCATGCACCGCACCTCGTTCGGCGTAGCGGGGCTCGACGCGGCGCAGCGCTTCTCTGCGGGGCCCGCGCTGCTGTCCGGGTTCCTGGTGCTGCAGCTGCTGGTCTACGCGATCCTGCAGGTCCCGGCCGGGGTGCTGCTCGACCGCTTCGGGCCGCGCAAGCTCGTCGTCGCCGGCGCGTTGATCATGGCGAGCGGGCAGGCCCTGCTCGGCCTCGCGACGGGGGTGCCGCTCGCGATCGCCGCGCGTGTGCTCGTCGGTGCAGGCGACGCCTTGACGTTCATCAGCGTTCTCGCCGTCGTGACGGCATGGTTCCCGAGCCGGCGCGTGCCGGTGATGACCCAGCTCACAGGTCTGCTCGGGCAGTTCGGTCAGGTGCTGAGTGCGGTGCCGCTCGCGGCGCTGCTGCACGGGCCCGGCTGGACGACCGCGTTCGTCTCCGCCGCCGCGCTGGGGGTGGCCGCGGCCATCGCCGTGCTCGTCGTGGTGCGCGACCGCCCGCCGGGCGCGCCGGCGCCACCCCGGGCGGCGTCACCCCGCGAGGTGGTCGAGTCGCTCGTCTGCTCGTGGCGGGAGCCGGGCACCCGGCTCGGCCTCTGGACGCACACCGGCACGCAGTTCTCCGGCACCGTGTTCGCGCTGCTGTGGGGTGTGCCTTACCTCGTGGCCGGGCAGGGCTTCAGCACGACGGAGGCCAGCGCGCTGCTGACGATGTTCGTCGTGACAGGGGTTGTCGCCGGACCGCTGTTCGGTGAGTTCACCGCCCGCCATCCGCTCCGGCGTTCGTGGCTGGTGCTGTCGGTGATCACCGTGACCGCGCTGATGTGGACGATCGTGCTGGCCGTGCCGCCGCCCGCGCCGCGGTGGCTGCTGGTGCTGCTCGTGGTCGTGCTGGCGCTGGGCGGCCCCGGCTCGATGATCGGCTTCGACTTCGCCCGCACGTTCAACCCCGGACACCGGCAGGGCACCGCCGTCGGCATCGTCAATGTCGGAGGGTTCGTCGCGTCGCTGCTGGTGGCGCTCGGGGTCGGGATCGTGCTCGGCGCCGTGGGGCCCGGTGGGTACACCCCGGAGTCGTTCCGGGTGGCCTGGACGGTGCAGTACGCGATATGGGCGTTCGGGCTGGCCGGCGTGCTCGTCGCGCGCCGCCGGGCGCGGCGCAAGATGGCTGCGCAGGGTGTGGTCGTCCCGCCGCTGCGCGAGGTGTTGACGCGCCGCCGGCCCTGACGCTCCGCGCTACCCCGATCAGGGCACCGGCCGTCGCAGCCCGTCACACCGCCGGGCCGAGTGGATCACTCGTTGGTGATAACGATTATCATCAGCGCCACGGTTCATTTGGCAGTTCATCGGCCCGGAAGGACACGGCATGCGCATCGCCTTCGTCGGCAAGGGCGGCAGCGGGAAGACGACGTCGGCCGCGGTGTTCAGCCGCTTCGTGGCCGCACTCGGTCGCCCGGTGCTCGCCGTCGACGCCGACATCAACCAGCACCTCGGCCAGGCGCTCGGCGACGAGGGAGCGCCGCCGCGCGCGCTCGGCACCGACCTCGGTTGGCTCAAGGACCACATGCGCGGCACCAACCCGCGTGTTGCATCGGCGGCGTCGATGATCAAGACGACGCCGCCGGGTGCCGGCTCCCGCCTGCTCGACCTCGACCCGTCCGGCGAGCTGCTCTCGCGGTATTCGGCCGTGGCCCCGGGTGGCGTGCGCTACGTCGTCACCGGCGCGTTCGACGAGGCCGACATCGGCGTCTCCTGCTACCACTCCAAGACCGGGGCGGTGGAGCTCTACCTGAACCACCTGCTCGACGGGCCCGGCGAGTACGTGGTGGTCGACATGACCGCGGGCGCGGACGCCTTCGCGTCGGGCCTGTTCACCCGCTTCGACCTGACGGTGCTGGTCAGCGAGCCGACCCGGCGCGGCGTCGGCGTCTACCGGCAGTACGCCGAGCACGCCGCGGGCCACGGCGTCGAGCTGCGGGTGCTGGGCAACAAGGTCAGCGACGACGAGGACGCCGGCTGGTTGCGAGAGCAGGTCGGCGACGCGCTGATCGGCTGCATCGGGACGTCGGCGTGGGTGCGCGCAGCCGAACGCGGCTCCGCGGCTCCCGTCGCCGAGCTGGAGCCGGCCAACCTCGCGGTCCTCGACGCCTGCTCGCCGCGCTCGACGCCCGCGATCGCGACTGGGCCGCTTACCACCGCGGTTCGGTCGCCTTCCACCTGCGCAACGCCGAGGCGTGGGGCAACCGCGCCGTCGGCGCGGACCTCGCCGCGCAGGTCGACCCCGATTTCACGTACCCGGACTTCACGTACGCACCGCCGGTGTGGGCGTGATCATCCGGACCGTCCAGGTATCTCATCCAACTCGGGAGGAAACCGTGTCGCTCGATGTCCCCACCCACGTGCTCGATGCCGCTGAGCGCGGCGAGCTCGACGATGCGCAGTTCGTCGCCGTCGTGCGCGAGTCGCTGCCCTACGCGTGGGAGGTGATCTCCTCCGCGGCTGCCGACCAGGTCGCCCGTCCGGACGCACCGTTCGGCGAGCACGAGGTGCCGCCGCCGTCGGAGCAGGCCCGCGGGCAGCTGCTGCGCGCCCTGGCCAGCAACGCGATCCGCGGTGCGCTCGAGCGCCACTTCGGCGTCGTGCTGGCGTTCCAGAACTGCCACCGCGTCGCCGCGTTCGCGCCGTCGCAGGTCGGCTCGCCGATGTACCGCGAGTTCATCAGCGTGCGGGGGCAGGTGCTCAACCAGAGCCCCGAGCTGCGCGACTGCTGATCCTGCGCATGCAGAACAGGCCCCCGGTGCACGCGCCGGGGGCCTGTTCCACGTGGTGGCGGTCGGCTACTCCGCGAGCAGCCGGTAGATCGTCTTGCGGGCCTCGGCGAGCGCTGCCGACGCCGCGGTGACCTGCTCCGGCGTGCCTGCGCCCATGACCTGCTGCGCGGCCGCGTTCAGCTGGCCCAGCTGCTCCCACAGCTCCGTCGACTCGTCATCGGCGGCACCGCGGCCGACCGACTCCCATACCGCGTCGAGCTCGGCGCGGTGCTCCTCGACGTACGCCGTGCCGCTCTCGGTGAGCTGCACGACCCGGCGGCCTTCGGCCTTCTCGATCCGGACCAGGCCCTCGTCCTCCAGCTGCGAGAGCGTGGGGTAGACGGAGCCGGGGCTGGGGCGCCAGGCGCCACCGGTGCGGTCCGCGATCTCCTGGATGATCTCGTAGCCGTGCCGCGGCTGCTCCGCGACCAGCGCGAGCACCGCGATGCGGATGTCGCCGCGTGCGGTGCGCCGGCCACGGCCGCGGCCGCGAGGGCCGGGGAAGCCGTGGCGTCCCGGACCGAAGCCCGGGCCGAACCCGGGGCCGAAGCCGCCGGGGCCGGGACCGAACGGCGGTCCGCCGCGGCGGCCCCGCCTTCCCGGTCCGCGCCGGAGGCGGTCCCGGAGATCTTCGGGATGCGGTCCGTCGTCGGCGTCCCCGGTGCCTGGGCCACGGCCGTGCGGGACGTCCATGCCGGCCGCCATGGCGGCGAAGGGTGCGCGCATCCGGCGCGACCAGCCGCTCATCGGGTGCTCCCAGGGGGTGTTGATGGCGTTCATGAGTGTTCTCCTCAGTCTCTGAGCCCTCCGTGCTCCGATAGCACTGAGCAGCTCGTGTGCCATCACGATATATCGCTAACTGTCGTTCGACTACGTGAGCTGCGTCACAGGCGTCTGACGACGCTCCCAGCTCAACGGCTTGGTCGGTGCCGCCCACTCGCCGAAGCTGCGCCGCCGCAACGGCGGCACCGCCTGGCACAAGCGGAAGAAGGCCCGCGCCGCGGCCGTGCCGATCGCGTTCCCGCCGATGAGCTGCTTGCGGCCCGCGAGAGCCTCCGCGACCGCGGCGTACCCGTGTTCGCGCATCCCTTCCTCGTAGGTGGCGACGGCGTCGAGCAGTGGGCGCCGGCCGTCCTGCGCCGCACCGAGCTGCTGGGTGAGCAGCACCGCGTCGCGCATGGCCGCGTTGCCGCCGAGCCCGCCGATCGGCGGCATGGTGTGCGCGGCGTCGCCGAGGAGCGTCACGTTGGTCGGGGTCCACGGCGGCAGTGCCGGCGACGCCGTGAACCGCCGCGCGCTGCGCGCCGCGGGTTCGGACTCCGCCAGCAGCCGGCGCAGTGCCGGGTGCCAGTGCGAGATCAGGACGTCGACCGCGACCCGAATGGCGTCGGAGTCGAGCGAGGTCACGTCGTCGGGCAGCGCGGCCGGGTCGGCGAGCAGCGCGCACAGCACGTACGGGCGGTCGCTCACGTCCGGTGCCGTCCCGACCGCCGCCTCCAGCTCCGCCAGTGCTCCGGCCGGTGGGACGTACGCGGAGGCGAACAGGCCGACCGGGCCGTTCGCCACGATTGCGTTCATGCCCGTGCGCAGGCGGGGCGGTATGTGGTCGGTGTCCCCGTCCATGAACACCTTGTGCGCGATCCCGACGACCTCCGCGTCGACCGGCGTGGCCTGCGGGAGGTACTGCTTGCGCACGCGGGAGGACGCGCCGTCGGCACCGACGAGCAGGTCGCCGACGGTGCGGTGGCCGTCGGCGAAGATCGCGGCGACCCGGCCGTCGTCGGTGTGCTCGTAGCGGACGAACTCCGCGCCGAACCGCACTTCGTCGAGACCGGCGAGCAGGAGACGGCGCAGCGTGGCGCGGTCGACGGCGTAGTGGTCCTCACCGGGGCCCGCGGCCCGGCCCGGATACATGATCGACTCCTCGATCACGACGAGCTCGGCGAGCTGCTCGGTCAGGAACCCGAAGTCGCCACCGCGCCCGGACGTCGCGACGAACGTGTCGAACAGGTCCGGGGGCAGCGCGGTCTGCAGCGACCGTGCGCCCGCCGGGTTGATGTGGATGCGGTAGCCCTCCCAGCGCGCGCCCGGCGCGCTGTCGCGCTCGTGGACCTCGACTTCGACGCCCGTGCCGCGCAGCCCCTGCGCGAGCGTCAGACCGCCGATGCCGCCGCCGATCACGATCACCTTCATGTTGTTTCCCCCTTGTTCTCGCTGCTGGTTTCACTGCTGCTGTTGCTGTCGCTGCCGAGCAGTAGGTCTTCGAGCCGGTCGAAGACCGCTTGCGCGTGCTGGGGCGCGAACCGCGCCCCCTTGACCACCGCGATCACCAGCTCCGCGTCCGCCGCCGGATCGGTGACGTGCGGCAAGAGCAGTTCGATCAGCGCCTCCCGCCAGCCCTCCTCGATCCGGCGCATCAGCCCGGCGACCGCCGGGTCGCGCTGCGCGCGCAGGTCGAGCTCGGCCGTCACCGTGAAGAGCTGCGCGTCCTCGACCATCAGCTGCCGCAAGTTGCGCAGGTGGTCGCGCAACCCGCTGCCCGGCGGTGAGGTGCCGAAGAACCGGCTCGTCGTGTATGCGGCGACGGCCTCGACCAGCTCCTGCTTCGTTGCGATGTGGTGGTGCAACGTCGAGTGGTCGATCCCGACATCACCCGCCACCTGTCGCAGTCGCAAACCCTCGAAGCCGACCTCGGCCACCCGTGCGTACGCGGCCGCGACCAGTTGGTCGCGGCGAACCCTGTCTCCACCAACCACTTGGTTGAGGCTACACACCTCCCCACCGTTTTGTGCACTTGCGCGCTTTCTGAGCGCGCAAGTGCACAAAACAGTGGGGAACTTCGGGGCCGGGACGGCCTACGGTGGGCGGGTGGCAGCGGGCGACACGGGGCAGGCGGCCGGGCAGGTGGCCGGGCACGGCGACAACACGATGGCGCTCAGGGTCGAGGCGCTGGAGTCGCTGCTCGTCGAGAAGGGCTACGTCGACCCCGCCGCGCTCGACACGATCATCACGACCTACGAGCGCGACGTCGGGCCGCGCAACGGGGCGCACGTCGTCGCGCTGTCGTGGGTCGACCCGGAGTACCGGCAACGGCTGCTCACCGACGCCACCGCCGCGATCGCCGAGCTCGGCTACGGCGGCCGGCAGGGCGAGCACATGGTCGCGCTGGAGAACACCCCCGACGAGCACCACCTCGTCGTCTGCACGCTCTGCTCGTGCTACCCGTGGCCGGTGCTGGGGCTGCCGCCCACCTGGTACAAGTCGGCGCCCTACCGGTCGCGCGCGGTGCTCGACCCGCGTGGTGTGCTCGCCGACTTCGGCGTGACGCTCCCGGAGGGCACCCGCATCACGGTGCACGACTCGACGGCGGAGGTCCGCTACCTCGTCGTGCCGATGCGCCCGCCGGGCACGGACGGGTGGGACGTCGAGGCGCTCGCCGCGCTCGTCACCCGCGACTCCATGATCGGCACCGGCGTGTTGGCGGCGCCGTGAACGGCGCTGCGGACCTCGGCGGGATGATGGGTTTCGGGCCGGTCGTGCCCGAACCGGAGGACGAGCGGTTCCACGCCGACTGGGAACGCAGGGCACTCGCGCTCACCCTCGCCGCGGCCCGCCCCGGTCGCTGGAACATCGACCAGAGCCGCCATGCACGAGAGACCCTGCACCCCGCCGTCTACCTGACGTCGAGCTACTACGCGATCTGGGTGCAAGGGCTCGAGCGGCTGCTCGTGTCATCGGGGCTGGTCAGCGCCGAGGAGATCGCGCAGCGGCGCGCGCTCGGCCCCGGCGAGCCCGCCCGGGTGCTGACTGCGGCGGAGGTTCCTGCCGTGCTGGCCACGGGGACGCGCGCCGACCGGCCCGAACACCGGCCGGCCGCGTTCGCGGTCGGCGAGCCCGTCCGCACGGTGGTGCGCAACCCCACCGGGCACACCCGCCTGCCCCGGTACGCCCGCGGGAAGGCCGGGGTCGTCGAGCGGGTCCACGGCGTGCACGTCCTGCCCGACGCACACGCGCACGGGCTCGGTGAACAGCCGGAATGGCTCTACACGGTGCGGTTCGACGGGCGGGAGCTCTGGGGCGCCGACGCCGCTGCCGACCTCACCGTCACGATCGACGCGTGGGAGAGCTACCTCGAACCGGGAACCCGGGAGGGTTCCCCTTCGTCAGCATGATGTCGGGCTCCGTGGGCTCCGAAGGTGGATCAGCGAAGGTGAGGCAGCTGTGAAGATAGTGAAGATCCTCGGCATCGCGCTGGCCGTGTGGATCGCGCTCTCGTTGCTGGGTGCTGTGTTCAAGTTCCTGGTGTGGGCTCTCGTGATCGGCGGTGTGCTCTTCGTCGGCGCCGCCGCGTACACGGCGATCCGCAACCGTTCCCAGCGGTCCATCGGCCGCTGACCCCGGGTTCGGCTCAGCGGGTCGGCCGGGCGCCGATCCCGCAGTTGGCCGTGACGTAGCCGGAGACCCGCTGGCGCGCCACGCTCATCTCCGGTGCGGTGACCTTCGCCCGCAGGTCGACGTTGCTTTGCAGCGCGCGGGCGTCGCCGCCCGCCGCGACGATCGCGTCGAGCTGCAGGTTCTGGATGTCGATGAGGCGCTGCACGTCGCCGCGCAGCTCCTCGGGCGAAGTGATGGTCATCTCGCTCCCGGTGCGGCGCAGCTCGTCGACCAGGTCGTCGAGACGTTGGGGTGCCGGACCACCGTTGACGAACGCGATCATCGGTTCGAGCGTGTCCGAGTTGGCCGCTGCGGCCGCGCAGAACGGGGTCGGCGGCGGCTGGTTGCGCTGCTGCCCGGCCGGGCGGTCGGTGTCGGCGACGGAGCCGCCGCAGGCGGCGACCAGCACGCCGGCGCCCAGCACCGCAACGACAAGAGGTGCAGGGCGTCCGGTCCTGCGCGACACACGCCCCATCCAGCTTCTCCCCGAGACGATCAACTGCAAGCACGAACAGTAGCGCCGCGGCTCCGGAGTGCCGCACCGTGACCCCCACACTGTGACCCCCACACTGTGCACTTCCGGACGGAACGTGGATGTGTGGTCGCTCGTTGAGCGTGCATGCCGAGCATCGGACCCCGCCGCATGGCGGCGCTGCACGCCCTCTGGCGAGCCCTCTCGCAGGGCAGCCGCCCGGGCGCACCGGGTTTCGGCGAGCGCCTGCGCGCCTTGCCGCGGTTGCTCCGCGGCGCGGTGAGCGGCGCCTACCCGCAGCTCGGCTGGGGCCGGCTCACGATGTTCCTGCTGGCCATCGCCTACATCGTGTCGCCGGTCGACTTCGTGCCGGAGCTGTTCATCCCGCTGCTCGGGCTCGGCGACGACGCCGCAGTCGCCTTGTGGCTCGGCGGTGCGTTCCTCGTCGAGACCGAACGCTTCATCGAGTGGGAACGCCAGCAGCCCACAGTCATCGAGGGCGACCGCAAACGGTGAGTCGGCGCCGGATCGTGATGATCGGTGTGCCGGGCCGGCTCTACCGTGTGAATCATGCCGGTCCTCGAAGTGCACCTCGTCGAGGGGAAACACGCTTCTGCGCACCTTGCTGAGCTGCTCGAGACGATGAGCGCCCGCTGCGCCGAGGTCCTGGACACCCCCATCGACCGCGTCCGCGCGTACGTCACCGCGCATGCGCCGGATCGGTGGGCGGCGGGTGGTGTCGCCGGGGCGGAGGCTCCCTATTTCACCGCCACGCTGCTCGAAGGCCGCAGCGGTGAGCTGCGCAGACGCCTGCTCGGGGCGCTCACCGACGTCCTCGTCGACGTGGTCGGGGCCGACCGCAGGCTCGTCCGGGGCCGGATCGTCCAGGTCGATCCGGACGACTGGGCGATCGGCGGCGTCTCCGCGAGCATCGTGCGCGGCCGCCGGTAGCTTCACCGCACCCGTCCCCCCGTCGGACGAATCCCGTCCCGCGTTCCCGGCGCCGCGATGGTAGGCATCGCACGTGGGAACGATGCGCGTGGTCACGCAGCTCTCGACAGGTGGACCGGAGGTGCTGGAGATCGGCGAGGCCGAGATCCCGGAGCCGCTGCCTACGGAGATCAGGGTGAGGGTCGCTGCTGCCGGGGTGAACCCGGTCGACTGGAAGACCCGCGCCGGCGCGGGGATGGCCGCGGTGCTCGGCCCGCCGCCGTTCACGCTCGGGTGGGACGTCGCCGGGACGGTCGACGCGGTCGGGACGGGTGTCACCCGGTTCGCCGTGGGCGACTCGGTGTTCGGGATGCCCTGGTTCCCCAGGCAGGCCGGCGCTTACGCCGAGTTCGTGACGGCGCCGTCGCGGCACTTTGCGCACCGGCCCGCGCGGCTCTCCGAGCAGGCCGCGGCGGCGCTCCCGCTGGCCGGGCTGACGGCGTGGCAGTGCCTGGTCGACATCGCCGACGTGCAGCCCGGGCAGCGGGTGCTCGTGCACGCCGCCGCGGGCGGAGTCGGGCACCTCGCCGTGCAGATCGCCAAGGCACGCGGCGCCTACGTGATCGGCACGGCTTCGGGTGCGAAGCACAACCTGCTGCACGACCTGGGCATCGACGAGGCCGTCGACTACCGCACCGAACCGTTCGAGAAGGCCGTCGACCCCGTCGACGTGGTGTTCGACCTGATCGGCGGGGAGGTCGCGCAGCGCTCGCTCGACGTGTTGCACCCCGACGGTCGGCTCATCTGCCTGCCATCCGCGGCGTCGTCCGCGGCGATGGCGGCGGCCGCCGACCGCGGTCTGCGCGCCACCGGCATGCTCGTCGAGCCCGACGGCGACGGGCTCGAGGACCTCGCGCGGCTCGTCGACGAGCGACGGCTGCGGGTGCTGGTCTCGGAGACGTTCCCGCTCGAACGGGCCGCCGTCGCGCATCGGGCGGGGGAGATGGGCCGCACCACCGGCAAGTTGGTGCTCACCATCTGATTCACCCGGTAGCGAAGGCGAGCGCCGCCCGTGCCGCCGGGAGCGCTCGTTCCCGCGCGGCCGGGTCGAGGCCGATGCGGGTGCGCCGGTCGAGCAGATCGGCGTCGTCGAGAGCGCCCTCGTGCCGCACGGCGAACAGTAGCTCGGCCATGGTCGTCGGGACGCCGTGCGCGATCGGCTCCAGCAGGGCCGGATCGCCGCCGGCCTCGGCCACCACCGCCATTGCCTCTGCGCCGTAGAGGCGCACCAGACGGGCCGGGGCCAGATCTACTGCTGGATCCGCTGATCCGCTCGCGCCGACCAGCGGCAGGCGTGCAGTCCGGCACGGGCCGGCCACGATCCGGCTGTGCCGCAACGCCGCGTCGAGGGCGTCCTGCGCCATCCGCCGGTAGGTCGTGAGCTTGCCCCCGACGACGGTGACGAGCCCGTCGGCGCCGGTCGCGACGACGTGCTTGCGTGAGACGTCGGCCGAGGCTCCGCCGCCCGCGTCGAGCAGCGGGCGCAGACCGGAGTACGTGCCCAGCAGGTCGGCGCGGGTGAGCGGGGCGCGCAGGACGGAGTTGATCGTCGAGAGCAAGAAGTCGATCTCCGCGTCGGACGCCGTCGGCACGTCGGGCGCCGGGCCCGGCGCGTCCTCGTCGGTGATGCCGACGTAGACCCGGCCGTCCAGCGCCGGCAGGGCGAACACGAACCGGCCGACGCGGCCGGGCACGGGCACGGTCAGCCCGGCTTGCAGGCCCGGTCCGTCGCCTGCGAACGCCGCCTGCGGCAGCACGAGGTGGGTGCCGCGGCTCGGCCGCAGCCGGATGCCTTCGGCGAGCCCGCCCGCCCACACCCCGGCCGCGTTGATCACCATCCGGGCCGCGACGGGCAGCTCCGCCCCGGTCAGCCCGTCCCTGATGACCGCGCCGTGGCCGGTGACCTGCGTGGCCTCGCAGCGGGTGAGCACGATCGCGCCGTGCGACGCCGCGGTGCGGGCCAGCCCCACGACGAGCCGCGCGTCGTCGACGAGCTGGCCGTCCCAGAACAGCAGGCCACCGCGCAGCCCTTCGGTGCGCACGGTCGGGGCGTAGTGCCGCATTTCTGTGCCCGAGACCCTGCGTGAGCGCGGCAGCATGTGGCCGGGGGTGCGGGCGGCGATGCGCAAGACGTCACCGGCGAGCTGCCCGGCCCGCACGACGCCCGCCATCGACGCGTTTGTCGCCGGGAGCAGCGGCAGCAGCTGAGGCAGCGCCCTGACCAGGTGCGGGGCGGTGTGCCGCAGGAGGATGCCGCGCTCGACGGCGCTCTCGTGCGCGATCCCGACATGGCCGCCCGCGAGGTAGCGCAGCCCGCCGTGCACCAGCTTCGAGCTCCACCGGCTCGTCCCGAACGCGAGGTCGTGCTTCTCGGCGAGCACGACCGTCAACCCGCGGGTGGCGGCGTCGAGCGCCACCCCGGCACCGGTCACCCCGCCGCCGATCACGAGCAGGTCGACCGGCTCGCGCCGATCGGCCAGCGCGTCGAGCTCCGCCGAGCGCCGTGGGGCGTTGAGCGAGGTGCCGATCACGGCGCGAGATACCGGTCGAGCGCCGAGCGAAGCTCCTGGTCGAGCTCGTCGATCGCAGGGCCCGTGGTGCTGGGCGGGTCGAGCAACACGGGCGCGCTGAGCACGAACGACGTCGCGATCAGCAGCACCGTCCTGGCCTGCAGCCCGACGTCGCCGGCCCGGATCGACCCGTCGGTGGCCCCGGCGGTGATCGCCGCCTCCAGCACACCGAGCTGCTGCGTGGTGCTGGTGCCGCGCCGGTGCAGCAGGTAGGGGAGCAGGAACTCGGGGTCGAGCTCGACGATCGTGCGGAGGATCGCGTGGTTGCGCAGCGCGCGGACCATCGTGACCGCGCCCGAGACGAGCCGTGCGCGAGCCGACCCGACGTCCGCGGGCGGGAAGGCCGTTGCGCCGAGCGCGGCCCATTCGCGCGTGATGAGCGTCCCGATCACCTCGCGCACGCCGCCCCACCGCCGGTACAGGGTGGCCCGCGAGACACCGGCCTGCCGGGCGATGTCGGCCATCGTCATCCGGCGCATCCCGATCGAGAGGAGCAGCGTGTACGCGGCATCGAGGATGGTCTCCTCGGGGATCGCGTTGGCAGCTCTCAGCTCGCCAACATTGCGACGCTGCGACAGCATGTGGTTAAGTGTATCAGCTTTGTGACCTGTAGGAACAGATCGAGCGAGGCGGCCGATGAGCGAAGCCGACATCCCGGTGGTGAATTTCCACCCGTACCGCTGGGGCGACCCGACCCGCCCCGCCGAGCTCCCGGCCGCCGCGGTGAAGGCGCTCGCGCTGCTGGGTGCGGAGGCGCCGGCGAACGGTCCGATCGAGCCACAGGACGTCCCGCTCGCGCCACCGGTGCTGGACGGCGCCGCGGTGAGGGCGCTCACGGAGCTCGTCGGCGCCGAGCACGTCGACACCGATGCAGCTACGCGCATCGCGCACACGCGCGGTTGGTCCACCCCCGACCTGCTCCGCCTGCGCGCCGGCGACACCACCGACGCGCCCGACGCCGTTGTACTGCCCGGCTCGCACGACGAGGTCGTCGCCGTGCTGGCGGAGTGCGCGCGGCGCCGCATCGCGGTCGTGCCGTACTCCGGCGGGACGTCCGTCGTCGGCGGGTTGGCACCGCAGCGCGACGGCTTCACCGGGGTCATCGCACTGGACCTCCGCCGGCTCGACGCACTGGTGGCTCTCGACGACGTCAGCCGGACCGCCACGCTGCAGGCCGGCGTGCGCGGGCCCCACGCGGAGCGGCTTCTGCACGCGCGCGGCTACACGCTCGGGCACTTCCCGCAGTCGTTCGAGGGCGCGAGCATCGGCGGCTACGCCGCGGCCCGCTCGGCCGGGCAGGCGAGCGCGGGCTACGGCCGGTTCGACGAGATGGTGGTCGGGCTCGTGCTCGCCACCCCGCGCGGGACGGTCGAGCTCGGCACCGCGCCCCGCTCGGCGGCCGGGCCCGACCTGCGTCAGCTGGTGCTCGGCTCGGAGGGCGCGTTCGGTGTGATCACGGCCGTCACCGTGCGCGTGCGGCCCGCTCCCGACGTCACGATCTACGAGGGCTGGCGCTTCGCCACCTTCGCCGAGGGCGCCGACGCGCTGCGCTGTCTCGTGCAGGGCGGGCCGCTCCCGAGCGTCCTGCGCCTCTCCGACGAGGCCGAGACGGCCGTCAACCTCTCCGACCCGACCGGCGTGATCGGCGCCGGGCCCGGTGGTTGCCTCGCCATCGTCGGGTTCGAGGGCACCCCGGCCGTCGTCGAGGCCCGCCGGACCGGCGCGGCTGCGCGGCTCACCGAGCTCGGCGGCACGCCGCTGGGCACCGGGCCGGGCGACGCGTGGCGGGCCGGCCGCTTCCGCGCGCCCTACCTGCGCGACCCGCTGCTCGACGCGGGTGTGCTCGTCGAGACGTTGGAGACGGCGACGTTCTGGTCGAACCTGCACTCGCTGCGCACCGCGGTGACGGCCGCGCTCACCGAGTCGCTGACCGAGCCGGGCCGGCACCCGCTCGTGCTCTGCCACATCTCCCACGTCTACGAGACGGGCGCGTCGCTCTACTTCACGGTGGTCTGCGCGCAGTCCGACGACCCGCTGGCGAAGTGGGCACGCGCGAAGGCGGCCGCGAACACCGCCATCCGGGAGGTCGGCGCGACGATCAGCCACCACCACGGCGTCGGCACCGACCACCGCGATGCCTACGCCGAGGAGGTCGGGCCGCTGGCCGTCGAGGTGCTGCAAGCGGTCAAGCGCGTGCTCGACCCCGACGGCGTCCTCAACCCCGGCGTGCTCGTCCCGGCCGACCGCTGACATGCGCGAGTTCACCGCGCTGGTCAACCCGATCTCCGGCGGCGGCCGGGCCGCAGCGGCGTGGGAGCCGGTGGCGGCAGGGCTGCGCGACCGCGGCGCGACGGTCCGCACCGAGCCCACCCGCGGCCGCGTCCACGCCTTGGAGCTGGCGGAGGTCGCCGCCGGGCGCGGCGACGTGGTTGTAGCGGTCGGCGGCGACGGGCTGGTCCGCGACGTCGCGGGTGGTGTGGTCGCCGCGGGCTCGGGCGCGATGGCGATCGTGCCCGCGGGGCGGGGCAACGACCTCGCCCACACGCTCGGTGTCCCCACCGGGCCCGCCGCGCTGGTCACGATGCTGCTCGACGGCCCGGAGCGCGCGATCGACGTGCTGGACGTCAACGGGGTGATCGCGCCCGGCAACGTCTACGTCGGGGTCGACTCGATGGCGACCCAGATCATCAACAACAACCGCCGGATGCCGGCGCTGCTGCTCTACCGCCTCGCCGGGGTGATCGCGGTGACCCGCTGGCGCCCGTCGACCTACACGATCGACGTCGACGGCGTCACCAGGACGCTGCAGGCGCGCAGCGTGGTCGTGGCGAACTCCGGCCGCTACGGGCACGGCCTGCGGATCGTCCCGCCCGCCGTGGTCGACGACGGGCACCTCGACGTGCTCGTCATCGGTGAGGGGCCCCGTTCCGCGGTGGTCCGGTTCATCGCGGAGGCACGGACGGGCGCCCACGTGCGGCGGCCGGAGGTGGAGCTGGCGGTCGGGCGGTCGGTGACGATCGACGTCGACCGGCCGCTCCCGCTGTGCGCCGACGGTGACGAGGTCGGGCTACTGCCCGCGGTCGTCCACCTGCGCGAAGCGGCCCTGCCCATCGTCGTGCCGGCTGTCGTGCCGGCTGCCGGGCCCGAAACCGGTTCCCGCCCGTAGCGGCGACGGCTACCGTCGCCGGCATGTGGCTGGCCGTGTTCTTCGGTGCGTCCGTGGTCATCGCGCTGACACCGGGAGCGAACAACCTGCTCGGCATGCACCACGGTGTGCGGCACGGCGCGCGGCGGGCCGTCCTCGCGCTGTCCGGCCGCCTGGGCGCGTTCGCCATCATGATCGTCGCGGTGGTGGCGGGGCTCGGGCCGCTGCTCGCCGCGTCGGAGATCGCCCTCACCGTGATCAAGTGGGTGGGTGTGGCGTACCTGGTGTGGATCGCGGTGCGCCTGCTCATCGCCACGTTCCGGGGGAACGCCGCCGACGGCGCGGCGGAGCCGGTGGCCGAGCCCGTCGCGATCACCGGCGGGCAGCTGGTGCGCAAGGAGTTCCTCGTCGCGATCAGCAACCCGAAGGCCCTGCTGATCTTCACGGCGTTCGTGCCGCAGTTCGCCGACCCCGCCCGCGGGTCCGTCACGGTGCAGCTGGCGGTGCTCGGCGCGCTCTACCTGCTCGCGGAGGCGATCGCCGGCACCGCGTACGTCGTTATCGGCGCCGTCGTCCGGGCGGCGAAACTCACCGCTCGTGCCCGCCGGCGGATGGACCGCGGCACCGGCGTCGTCCTGCTCGGCATGGCCGGAGCGCTCGCGGCCAGCAAGACGTAGCTCACTACGACCGCGTGCCGGGGGACGTCAGGAAAGCCACTTTCATGCAACGTGGTGTCAGGAAAGTGGCTTTCCTGACCCTCCCGCACGTCACTCCGGCGACGCGGGTAGCGCTCGTGGCGCAGGCTCGCCTGGGACGACGGCCGCGTGGAGCGGGATCCGGGCGCGCAGGTGCCCACCGGGCGGCCCGGAGACGACCGCGAGCGTGCCCTTGTGCCGGGTGGTGATGTCGCGGGCGATGGCGAGCCCCAGCCCGGTGCCGCCCTGGTCGCGATCCCGGGCCTCGTCGAGCCGGGTGAACCTGCCGAACACGGCTTCGCGCTGGTCGACGGGGATGCCGGGGCCGTCGTCGCCGACGTCGAGCACGGCATCGGGACCGCTCGGCCGGAGCCGGACGACGACCCGACCGGCGGCGTGGCGCACCGCGTTGTCGACGAGGTTCGTCACCAGCCTGCGCAGCTCGTCGGCGGACCCGGCGACCACCACACCGGGAGCGATCTGCAGGTCCACCGCGACCTCGCCGCGGTCGCGGGAGCGCACCGCCTCCTCCGCGGCGATCTGGCCGAGGTCCACCTCGTCGCGCGGCGGTGGTTCCTGCGCGTCGAGCCTGGCCAGCAGCAGCAGGTCGCTGGCGAGTTGCTGAATGCGCTCGACATCGGTGAGGGCCTCCACCGTGAGCGGCTGCTGCGGTGCGATCTCGAGCCGGGTGCGCAGCACCGCGAGCGGGCTGCGCAGCTCGTGCGCGGCATCGGCGACGAACCGCTGGTGCTGCTCGACGGCCTGCTCCAGCCGGTCGAGCGTGTGGTTGGTCGTGGTCGCGAGCTGCGCCACCTCGTCGCCGGCGCGCGGCACCGGAACCCTGCGGTGCAGGTCGGTCGCGGTGATCTCGGCGAGCTCCTTGCGGATCGCCGTGACGGGCGCGAGCGCGCGGCCCACCGCGAACCACGTCATCCCCGCGACCAGCAGCAGCAACGCCGGTATGCCCGGTACGAGCAGGCTCACCAGCGTGTCCCGCGCGGTCAGCACCCCGTCGAGCGACTGCCTGGCCTCGACGATCAGCTGCGCGCCGTCGACCGTCGCCGTCCGCGCCGCGACCAGGTACCGCTCCGGCGGCGCCCACACCTCCGCGGGGACCGTCTGCTGGACCGGCGTCGCGTCCATCACCCGCCCCCGGACCTGCACGTCCGGGTTGAAGATCACTCCGGCGGACGGCGTCGCGACCACACCCGGCTCGGTGGACAGCTCGCTGACCACGGCGTCGGCACGGGCGAACGCGGCGTCGGCCGCATTGTCCTGCAGGGTCCGGCTGAGCACCCCGACCAGCACGTACGAGGCGACACCGAGCGCCAGCGCCACCACGGCGGTCGCGCTGAGCGTCGCCCGCAACCGGACCGACATCTTCGGCGCGAACCGCATCAGGCCTCCAACCGGTACCCGGCGCCGCGCACCGTCACGAGCGACCGCCGGTCGAACGGGGCATCGATCTTGCGACGCAACGCGCTGATGTAGACCTCGACGATGTTGGGGTCGCCGTCGAACGCGAAGTCCCACGCCTGCGCGAGCAGCTCCGCCTTCGACACCACCTCACCGGGGCGGCGGGCCAGTCCGTGCAGCACGGCGAACTCCTTCGGCGTGAGCGGGATGTCGGTCTCGCCGCGCCGGCAGCGCAGGCCGGCCGGGTCGACGGTGAGGTCGCCGACCACCAGCGACACCGGCCGGGCCGGGCCACCGCGGCGGACGAGCGCGCGCAGCCGGGCCAGCAGCACCACGTAGGAGAAGGGCTTGGAGAGGTAGTCGTCGGCGCCGGTGTCCAGCGCCTCCGCCTCGTCGTGCACGCCGTCCTTCGCGGTCAGCATGAGGATCGGCGTCCAGACGTCGGCGGCGCGCAACCGGGCGCACACGGTGTAGCCGTTCATGCGAGGCAGCATCACGTCGAGCACGATCACGTCGTAGGCGTTCTCGGTCGCCATCCACAGCCCGTCGGGGCCGTCGTGGGCGACGTCCACCGCGAACCCCTCGCCGGACAGACCGTTCCTGAGCAGGTCGGTCAGCCGCTTCTCGTCCTCGACCAGTAGCACGCGCACGACGATCAGTGTGCCGCCGCAACCTATGGCGAACCTGAAGACGCGTTCGGCGATCTTCAGTGTGGGTTCAGGGCGCCTGCGCGAATCTCCTCCGGCAATGTCCGCGAAAGGAGCTGTTCCATGAGAATCAGAAGCTTGTGCGCCGCGCTGCTCGGTGCGGCCGCGCTCACCGTAGGGGTGTCGGGGGCGGCGTTCGCGTCGACCGGCGACCCCGGCGACGACCACGGCGATCGAGGCGACCGGGGTACCCACGAGACCCGCATCTTCACGTGCGACGGGCGCGCCGGCGAGGTCCGTGAGCTGTCGGACGACGAGGCCGCGCGCATCCGCGAGGAGGGCGGCCCCGACGGCCGGGTGCTGATCATCGAGCGCGCCGACGCCATCGAGGCGTCGGAGGCCGGCGGCGACGTCAGGTTCGTGCCGCGGGCGGAGGCCGTTCCGGCCGAACCCGGCTGGGAGCTGGCCGAACCGGAGGGCACCGTGCACGTCGCCCCGCGGCAGGGCGTCGACGGCGTGCCACCGGTCGGCGCCATCACCTGCGCGCTCCCCGACGGTGTCATCGACACCCTGCCAGCCATTCCCGCCGTCCCGGCCAGGTAGTCCGGGCGAGCGGGGCCGCGAGGGGCCGTGCCGCCACGGGGAGGACCATGGTCAGGTCCAGGCGGCGCGGCCCCGACCACGCCCGCTCAGCGGGCGGTCGCCTTCCGCACCTCCGCGACGACGTCCTTCGCGCGCTCCCGCACCCCGCGCAGCTCGGTGAGGTAGAGCCAGTAGTCGGGGTGCACGCCGGTGAGGCGTTCCTGCGCGTTCGCCAACCGCACCGACTGGGCGTCGAGGACGGCGCCGAACTCCTTGACCAGCCCGCGGTCGACGACCAGCCGCTGCGCGTCACGCAGCACGAAGCGCGTGTCCGTGGCCTGCTTCGACGGGTCGGTCCGCACTGCGCGCAGCTCGGCGAGCCGTTCGGTGACGGCGTCGTGCCTGTCCTCGGCCTTCCGCAGCTGCGCGCGGGCCGCACCGATCGAATCGGCGGCGTCGTCCCACTCGCCGTGCTCGGCGTGCCGCGTCGCGGCGGAGATCGCGGCGTCGGCGGCCGCGATCGCGTCATGTGCGATCTGCTCCGACCCGACGAGATCGCGGGAGCAGGGCTCGGAGAACTCCCTGCGCAGCGCCGACATCGCCGGTTCGATCCGCTCGGTCTTCGTGATCGCCGCCGAACGGCGCGTGGCCACGCTGGTCAGCGACGCCCGCGCCGTCGCGGCCGTGCGGGGGGCTTCCGCGGCCAGCGTCGCGGCCGACCGGGCGAGGTCCAGCGTCCGTTTTGCGAGATCGCGCCGCTGCCGCAGCCCCGAGCCGGCCGCCTCCAGCTGCAGCGCCACCTCTTCGGCCTGCGCCAGCTGGTCGACGGCCCGGCGCGACCGGATGCCCGACGCGTCCGCGTCCTGCACCGCCTTGCGCGCGTCGACGAGCGCGACCCTGGCCTCCTGCACGGTCTGCGGCAACGCGGTGAGCGCCGCCGTCGCCTCGTCCAAGGTGCGCGAATGCGACGTGCGGAAGCGTCGGATCGCCTCCCGCGCCGCCTCGATGTCGCGCAGGGCGCGCTCGTCGGCGGCGCGTGCGCCCGCAACCCGGCCGGTGCCGTCGAGCGGGAACTCCTGCGTCGCCGCGAGGTACGCCTCCGTCGCGCGGTCGCAGGCCGCCGACACCTGTTCCCACGCGGCGCGGATCGAGCGGATCGCGGTCGTGCCGTCGAGCTCCTCGGCGGCGCGGACGGCGTCGGCGGCGGCGCGCTGCTCGTCGTCGAGTGCGAGGAAGCCTTGCGTAGCGGCGATCCGAGCGGCCTGCGTGCGCTCGTCGGGGGCGTCGTCGTGGCGATCCGATCTCCGGAACAACGTGCCTCCCGTCCACCGCCCGATGAGAAGAACCGTACCCGCCGCAACGCCGTCCGCGCTCCTTCTGAGCCGCCGTCGTACCCGTGTGGAAGATCGCAAGTGGAGCGGGTCGCCGTCGCGTCGTGCAGAGTGTTCCCGAGGCCGGTTACCGGAGGTGGCGATGACGCTGCAGGACACTCCCGTCGGGTTCGCGCTCGCGGACCGCTATCGGGCCGGAGCCGGCCCGGTGCTGCTCACCGGGGTGCAGGCGATCGCCCGGATGCTCGTCGAGCAGCACGCCGCCGACGCGGCCGCCGGGCTGCGGACGGCGTCGTTCGTCTCCGGCTACCAGGGCAGCCCGCTCGGCGGGCTCGACCAGACCCTCGCCAAGGCCGCCGAGCTGCGCGAGAACGCCGGGCTCGTGCTGCGCCCCGGCGTGAACGAGGAGCTGGCGGCGACCGCGGTCTGGGGGAGCCAGCTGGAGGTGCCCGGCCACGACTGGACGGTCGACGGCGCCATCGGTGTCTGGTACGGCAAAGGCCCTGGTGTCGACCGCGCCGGCGACCCGATGCGCCACGGCAACATGTGCGGCGCCCATCCGAAGGGTGGGGTGCTCGTGCTGGCCGGCGACGACCCCAGCTGCAAGTCCTCGACCATTCCCTGCATCAGCGAGCGGACGCTGGCCGGCTACGGCCTCCCCGTGCTGTTCCCGGGCACGGCCGACGAGATCGTGCGACTGGGCCGCTACGGGGTGGAGCTCTCGCGCGCGTCGGGGATGTGGGTCGGCATGAAGATCGTCGCCGACGTCGCGGACGGCATCTACACCGTCGGCGGTGCCGAGCCGGTGCAGATCACCGTGCCCGAGCTGGAGTGGGAGGGCCGGCCGTGGCAGCGCCAGCAGATCCCGATGCTGATCCCGCCGGCGTCGCTGGAGGCCGAGGCGCAGCTGTACGGCCCGCGCTGGGCGATGGTGCGCGCGTTCCTCGCCGCCAACCCGATCAACACCGTCGAGGTCGACACCCCCGACGCATGGCTCGGCGTCGTGGCCGGCGGCAAGTCCTTCACCGACGTCCGTCAGGCGCTGGCCGACCTCGGGCTCGACGACGAGGGCTGCCGCCGCGCGGGGATCCGGCTGATGCGGCTCGGCATGATCCATCCGCTCGACCGCGAGCAGCTGCGCGGGTTCGCGGCCGGCCTCTCGACGGTGCTCGTCGTGGAGGAGAAGAGCCCGTTCGTCGAGTCGGCCGTGCGGGACGCGCTGTACGGGATGCCGGCCGCGCCCGCTGTGATCGGCTCCGCCGACGCCGCAGGTGCGCCGCTGGTGCCGATCGCGGGCGAGATCACCGCGACGGCGCTGGCCGGGCCGCTGCGCCGCGTGCTGGCCGAGCGCGTGCAGCTCCCGCCGGTCTGCCGCGAACCGCCCGCGCTCGAGCTGCTCCCGGTGGGCCGCACCCCGTACTTCTGCTCCGGGTGCCCGCACAACCGCTCGACGGTCGTGCCGGAAGGGTCGGTCGGGGCGGGCGGCATCGGCTGCCACGCGATGGTCGCGCTCACCGACCGCGCGTCGAGCGAGGTCTCGTCGATCACGCAGATGGGCGGCGAGGGCGCGCAGTGGATCGGGCAGGCGCCGTTCACCACCGCAGGCCACCTCTTCCAGAACATCGGCGACGGGACGTTCGCGCACTCCGGGCAGCTGGCCGTGCAGGCGTGTGTCGCGGCCGGCGTGACGATCACCTACAAGCTGCTCTACAACCGGGCCGTCGCGATGACGGGCGGGCAGGACGCGGAGGCCGGCCTCGAGGTGCCCGCGCTGGCGGCGAAGCTCGTCGCGGAGGGCGTCTCGAAGATCATCGTGTGCGCCGACGAACCGGCGCGGTACCGCGCGCTGCCGGCGCTTCCGCCCGGCGTCGAGCTGTGGCACCGCGACCGGCTCGACGATGCGCAGCGCACGCTCGCCGCTACTGCGGGGGTCACCGTCCTCGTTTACGACCAGCGCTGCGCCGCCGAGTCGCGGCGGCTGCGCAAGCGTGGCGAGCTGGCCGTCCGGCCCACCCGCGTCGTGATCAACGAGGCGGTGTGCGAGGGCTGCGGCGACTGCGGGGTGAAGAGCAACTGCCTGTCCGTGCAGCCGGTGGACACCGAGTTCGGCCGCAAGACCCGCATCGACCAGACCTCCTGCAACACCGACTACTCGTGCCTCGACGGCGACTGCCCCTCGTTCGTCACGGTGGAGCTGCCGGCAGGTGGCGCGCCGCGGCCGGCGCGGACCCGGGTCGAGCCCCCTGACGTGCCCGACGTCCCGCGACTCGCGGTGCAGGGCACGGCCGACGTCTTCATGGCCGGCATCGGCGGTACCGGCATCGTCACGGTCAACCAGGTGCTGGGCTCGGCCGCCGTCAGCGACGGTCTCACCGTGCACGGCGTCGACCAGACCGGGCTCTCGCAGAAGGCCGGGCCGGTGACGTCGCACCTGCGGGTCGCTGCCTCGCCCGACCGCATCGGGCCCGCCAACCGCGTCGCCGGCGGCGTCGCGTGCTACCTCGCCTTCGACGTGCTCGTCGGCGCCGACACCCGCCACCTCGGCAACGCCTCGCCGGAGGCGACGGTGGCGGTCGTGTCGACCAGCGCAGTCCCGACGGGAGCGATGGTCCGCGACGCCGAGGTGGCCGCCCCGGACCGGGATGCGCTCGTGCGCCGGATCACCGGCGCGGCCCGGTCCGTGATCGTGCTCGACGCGCAGTCGGCCGCCGTCGCGCTCTTCGGCGACGCCATGCCGGCGAACTTCCTGCTGGTCGGAGCCGCGTACCAGGCGGGCGCGCTGCCCGTCTCGGCCGCCGCGATCGAGGCGGCGATCGAGCTGAACGGTGTTGCCGTCGCCGTCAACGTCGCGGCATTCCGGTGGGGGCGGGTCGCCGTGGCCGACCCGGGGTCGTTCGCCGCGGCCACCCGACCGCCGCACCGCACGCCGTCCGAGGCGCCGGTGCCGGTCGACCTCGGTGAGCTCGCCGGCGAGACCCGCCGCCTCGTGCGGATCCGGGCCGCGCGGCTGGTCGACTACCAGTCGGCAGCCACAGCACGGGCCTACGTCGCCGACGTGCTCACCGCCTGGCGCGCCGAACGGCAGGTCGGGGACAGCACTCAGTTCAGCGAGGCCGTAGCACGAGGGCTGCACCGGTTCGTCGCCTACAAGGACGAGTACGAGGTGGCCCGCCTGCTCACCGAACCCGCGTTCGAGGCGACGTTGGCGGAGCAGGTGCCCGGCGGCACCGGCATGCGCTACCGGTTGCACCCTCCGGTGCTCAAGGCGCTGGGGCGGCAGAAGAAGATCGCGCTGGGGCCGTGGATGCGTCCCGTCCTGCGCCTGCTCGCGCGTGGGAAGCGGCTGCGCGGCACCCCGCTCGACCCGTTCGCCCGCACCGCGGTGCGACGGATGGAACGTGCGCTGCGCGACGAGTACCGCACGATGGTGCTGCGGCTCGCCGACGGGCTGACCACCGCGAACCACCCGACGGCGGTCGCCGCGGCGCAGGCCGCCGAGCTGGTCCGCGGCTACGAGGACGTGAAGATCGCGAACGTCGGGCGCTACCGCGCGCGGCTGGTCGAACTGGGCGTGAGCTGACCAACTACCAGGCCGGCTCGACCACGTCGGCGACGACGCACGACACGTTGTCCGGTCCGCCGGCGCCGATCGCGGCCGCGACCAGCTCGCGCGTTGCATCCTCCGGTGACGCGGCGGCCGAGAGCAGCTCGCGGATCTCGGTGTCGGGCACGACCGCGGAGAGGCCGTCGGAGCACAGCACGTACCGGTCGCCCGGCCGCGCATCGTGGAGGTGCAGGTCGGGCGTCGCGTTCTCGGGATCGCCCGCGAGCGCCTTGACCAGGAGCGATCGTTGGGGATGCGACTCCGCCTCCGCGGCGCTGAGGCGGCCGTCGTCGACCATCGACTGCACGAGCGTGTGGTCGTGGGTGATCTGCAGCAGCTCGCCGTCGCGCAGCAGGTAGGCGCGGGAGTCGCCGATGTGCACGAGCGCGAGCTGAGTGCCGGACCACAGCATGGCGGTGAGCGTCGTACCGACCCCCGCCCTGCTTTCGGCGATCCCGCGGATCGCCTCGTTGGCCTGCAGCGCGGCGTCCTCCAGCAGGTTGAGCAGGTCCGCGGCGACGGGCGTCGACTCCAGCGCGCCGATCGCGTCGACGGCGGCCGTGCTCGCCGCGGCGCCGTCGGTGCCGAACCCGTCGGCGACCGCGAGCACGTGTGAACCGGCGAGGACGGCGTCCTGGTTGGTCGGGCGCACCCGGCCGGCGTCGGTCAGCGCGGCGTAGCGGATCGCCCAGCGGTGAGCGGCGGGCGCGATGTCCGGAGCCGGATCACCTCGTCGCGACAAGTGGTCGACGAGGAAGGTCACGAGGTCCCTCCTGGCCGCGGTGTCCTCCTCGACCTCGGCCCAGAACGCGCGGATCTCGGCCGCGGCCGACGCGGGGTCGCGGTCGCAGACCTCGCGGACGGTCGCCAGCGGCATGCCGATGCGCCGCAGCCACAGCACCAGCCGCGCCCGTTCCAGCTGCTCGGGCTGGTAGTAGCGGTAGCCCGTAGTGGGGTCGACCTGCGCGGGGCGCAGCAGCCCCAGCTCGTCGTAGAGCCGCAACGCCTTCGGTGACAGCCGGGACAGCCGCGCGAACTCCCCGATCGTCAACAGATCCACGACGGTCCTCCTCGTGCTGGCCCGGCAAGGGTGAACCTTGCCCCAACGGGAAGGTCAACACGGCCTGCAGTGTGACGCCGGCCACTGACGGCTCTTGACGTCGACCTCGCCGGCTGATCTCGATCTTCGGCGGTGGCCGTCCGGCGCAGATCCGACCCGGATTCGTCCTCGAACAGGTGCTCGGCATCCCCCGTTCGCCGGTACCGCAACCGACGAACGACCACGCAGAGCGACAAGAACCCCGCCGCGGCGGGGGAGAGGTGGCGACGCTGCGGTGAACGGACGGTGCTTTTTCGGCGTGTCTGCGACGACACGCCGAAAGCGTCCGTTCGTCGCTCCAGCCGGCCCGGCGGCCTCAGTTCTGGCCTCGCTTGGTTAAAAGACGCACGAGAGCGGTTAGCGTTGCCGGCGGATCGATAACGACCCGGTTACAGCCCGGACACGGATCACGCCCCAGGTGATCTGCCCCGAACCCCCGACGGGGACGTCCGGCCGGGTCGCTGGATCCGGAAGGATAGGTCGTGGCACGGCACCGCTCCCCCTCGGGCCGGCGCGCACACCTCGGACCCCCGCTGTCCGCCATGATGGCGGCAGCGGGGGTCGGTGGCGGTGGCGTCCGCTCGATCCCGATGCACAAGCTGCCCAGCTCGCCGTTCCCCGCGCTCAAGGCGCTGGCAGGTTCGACGACGGCGTCCTCGATGCCCGCGCGGTTCGTCGCGATGGCGATCGCCGGCGGCGCGGTCGCCGCAGCAGGTCAGCACGCCCTCGCGGAGGCGCTCCCCGCCGCCACCGACGGCGCCAACCAGCTCCGGCTCGGCGTCCAGCAGCTGCTCGGCGGCGGATCGGCAGCGCAGGGCGCCGCCGCGCTCACCGATGAGGCCGCCGTCCCGGTCGCCCCCGTCTCCTCGGTCACGCAGCCGCTCGACCTGTCCTTGGGCGCCGGCCCCGCCGTCGCCCCGGTCGACCTCGAACCGGTCGTCGCCGACGCCGCCGAGCTGGTGAAGGCCGCCGACCTGCAGAAGGCCGCAGCCGAAGTCGCCGCGCAGGCCGCCGCGCAGGCCGCGAAGGTGCAGGCGGAAGCGGCCGCGGCGGCCGCCTCGCAGGCAGCTGAGCAGGCCAAGGCCGCCGCCCGCCCGGGCATCGCCGCCGGCGGTGCGATCCAGATGCTCGTCGGCCGGGTCACCTCCGGCTTCGGCCTCCGCGCCGGCGCGGCCCACCAGGGCCTCGACATCGCAGCGCCGATCGGCACCCCGATCAAGGTCCCGCTGGCCGGCACCGTGATCGACTCCGGCCCCGCGAGCGGGTTCGGGTTGTGGGTCCGCGTGCAGCACTCCGACGGCACGATCACGATCTACGGCCACATCAACAAGTCGCTCGTCCGCAAGGGCCAGAAGGTGCAGGCCGGCCAGGTCATCGCCGAGGTCGGCAACCGCGGCCAGTCCACCGGCCCGCACCTGCACATCGAGGTCGTCACCCCGGGCGGGAAGAAGATCAACCCGAGGACCTGGCTGGATCAGAAGGGCATCGGCTACCTGAAGTGAGCCGGCCGTCGGCGCTCAGTCGCCGCTGAAGACCGACAGCGCCCGCATCTTGTTGGTGACGTCGAGCGCAGCGACCTTGTACGCCTCCGAGAGCGTGGGGTAGTTCAGCACCGTGTCGACGAGGTAGTCGACCGTGCCGCCGCACCCCATGATCGCCTGCCCGATGTGCACGAGGTCGGTGGCGTTCGTCCCGAAGACGTGCACGCCCAGCAGCGTGCGGTCGTCGGTCGAGACGAGCAGCTTCAGCATCCCGTAGGAGTCGCCGACGATCGCGCCGCGCGCGAGCTCGCGGTAGCGGGACATGCCGACCTCGTACGGCACGGCGGACGACGTCAGCTCCGCCTCCGTCTTCCCGCAGTAGGAGATCTCGGGCACCGTGTAGATCCCGATCGGCTGCAGTTCCTGCAGCTCACGGGCCGGTTCGTCGAAGGCGTGGTAGGCGGCGAGCCGGCCCTGGTCCATGCTCGTGGCCGCGAGCGCCGGGAACCCGATCACGTCGCCGACCGCGTAGATGTGGGGCACCTCGGTGCGGTAGTGGCCGTCGACGGTGATCCGGCCGCGCTTGTCGGCGCTCAACCCGGCCTTCTCCAGGTCGAGCTCCGCGGTGACGCCCTGCCGGCCCGCGGAGTACATCACCATGTCGGCCGCGATCCGCTTGCCGCTGGCGAGGCTGGTGACCGTGCCCTTCTGGGCGACCTGGACCTTCTCGACCTCCTCCCCGAACCGGAACGTCACGGCCTGGTCACGGAGGTGGAACTTGAGCGACTCGACGACCTCCGGGTCGCAGAACTCGAGCATCTGCGGGCGCTTCTCGACGACCGTGACGCGACAGCCGAGCGCCGCGAACATGGACGCGTACTCGATGCCGATCACCCCGGCGCCCACGACGACGAGCGAACCGGGCACCCGCTGCAACCGCAGCACGGTGTCCGAGTCGATGATCTTGTCGTCGTCGAACTCCACCTCGGTGGGTCGGGCGGGCCGTGTCCCGGTGGCGATGACGATCTTCTCGGCGGTCACGGTGCTGTGGTCACCCCGAGCCTCGCCCTGCACGGTGACGGTGTGCGGGTCGTCGAACCGGGCGGTGCCGCCGAGGATGTCGACGTGGTTGCGCAGCAGCTGGTTGCGGATCACCTCGACCTCACGCCCGACGACGTGGGTCGTGCGGGCCAGCAGGTCGGCGATGGTGATCTCGGACTTGACCCGGTAGCTGGCGCCGTACATGTCCCGCTGCGCGAAACCGGTGAGGTAGAGAACGGCTTCGCGCAGCGTCTTCGACGGGATCGTGCCGGTGTTGACGCAGACGCCGCCCATCATGTTGCGCCGCTCCGCGACCGCCACCCGCTTGCCCAGCTTGGCGGCAGCGATCGCAGCCTTCTGGCCACCCGGCCCGGAGCCGATCACCAGCAGGTCGTAGTCGTACATCAGCGGCGGCCTTCCCGTCGACGTCCCCACGAGCGGCGGCCCGCTCGGTGCACCCGTGCACAGCGTTGCGGCGCGGGCGGCGCCCGGCAAGCCGAGCAGATTAACAGTGGGCTACGACAGAACCACCGTCTCGACCGTCACTGCCGGCAGCTGTCCACATCGGCCCCCTCCTGCACACCCTCAAGACGATTTGTCCACACCCGAATGGAGCAATGCCCCCGCGCCTCTCCGCCCCCGCCCCACGATTGCGGCATGCCCACTCCCCGCCACCCAGGCCAGATCACCAGTCGATGCGCACCGGAGCGCGGAGCGCCGTTACCCGAGAGCGAGCCGGTCACGGCCCGGCTCCGAGATCCCGGCGAGCTCGCCGCCGTCATCCCGATGCTGCTCGGCTACCACCCGAGCGAATCCCTTGTCGTCGTCGCCTTCGGCGGGCGCTCCGGCAACCGGATCGGGCTGACCGCACGTGCCGACCTGCCTGAGCCACCTGAGTACTCCGAGCTCGCCGACGAGGTCGCGTGCAGCATGCTGCACGATTCGCCGGCCGGCGCCGCGGTGGTCGTCGTGTCGTCGGAGGGCCGCGGATCGCCGCCGCACCGTCGGTTGGTCGACCACGTCCGCAGCCGTCTCGACGACCTCGGCATCGAGGTGCGCCTGGCGATCCACGTCCAGCACACCGGCATCGGCGCACCGTGGAGGTGCTACGGGCCGTGCCGGTGCGGCGGGGTCCTCCCGGATCCGGCCGACACACCGTTCGCCGCCGCCGTGGATGGTCGCGACAAGATCATCCATCCGGATCGGACCGCGTTGGAGCACATCGTCCAGCCGGCCGACCCGCTCCGCATCCGGCGGCGCGAGCTGCTCCTGATCGACGCCGCCGACGCCGAGATCGCCGGCACCGGCATCGTCACCGGTGGCGATCGCTCGCCGATCGTGCTGCCTGTGATCGACCCGGATATCGGCATCGCCGCGCTCGACACCGCGATCGCCGAGATGGCCGAGACAGCCGAGGCGGATTCGATGAGCATCGAGATGAGCGCCGAGATGAGCGCCGCGGCGAGTGCCCTGCCGGTGCTCGATGATCACACGGTGCTGGCGCTCGCCACGGCGCTGATGCTGCCGGAGGTGTACGACGCGGCGGTGCTGCGCTGCCTCGGCCACGACGCGGATGTGGTCGAGATGCTGTGGGCGGCGCTGACGAGGGAGATGCCCGATCCCGAGGCCGCCGAGCCGGCCGGGCTGCTCGTGTTCTCCGCGATGCTGCGCGGCGACATCACACTCGCGAGGATCGCGCTCGACCGGGTGGATTCGGCGTGGCCCGGGTACCCGCGCGCCCAGTTCCTGCGGGTGATGGTCGAGTCCGCATTGCGGCCCTCCGCCGTGCGGGCGTGTGCCGGGGCGCTGCTGAGCGACGAGCACGCCGGGCCGACGTCATGATCGGCGTGCGGTCGGCGTGGAGTTCAGGAGGCGCTGTGCTCCTGCGTGAAGCGCCAGGCGTCGCCGACGATCGTCGTGATCTCCGTGCGTTCCGGTCGCCAACCGAGCTCGGCCATGGCGGCGTCGCTGGAGGCGATCAGCACGGCGGGATCGCCTTCGCGCCGGGGCGCCGCGACCGCGGGGATCGGGTGCCCGGTCACCGTGCGGCAGGCGTCGATCACCTCACGCACCGAGAAGCCGGCGCCGCTGCCGAGGTTGTACACGGCGTGGGCGCCCGCAGCGGCCTTTTCGAGCGCGAGGAGGTGCGCGGCGGCGAGGTCGTCCACGTGGATGTAGTCGCGCACGCACGTGCCGTCCGGTGTGGGCCAGTCGTCCCCGTAGATCTGCACCGCCTCGCGCTTTCCCGCCGCGACCTGCAGCACGAGCGGGATGAGATGGGTCTCCACGGCGTGGCGCTCGCCGAACCGGCCATGCGCACCCGCGACGTTGAAGTAGCGCAGGCTCACCGCGGCCAGCCCGTGCGCCGCGGCGTACGAGCTGATCATGTGGTCGATCGCGAGCTTGCTGGCGCCGTAGGGGTTCGTGGGCAGGGTGGGTGCGTCCTCGCGGATCGGCACCTGCTCGGGCTGCCCGTACGTCGCGGCGGTCGAGGAGAAGACCAGCCGCGGCGTCCCGTGTCGGCGGATCGCCTCGAGCAGCCGCAAGGTCGCGACGACGTTGCCGGTCCAGTAGCGCTCGGGATGCGCGACCGATTCACCGACCAGCGAGCGCGCCGCGAAGTGCAGCACACCGTCGAACCCGTCGGCGAGCAGCTCGTCCGAAGCCTCCGCGAGATCGCCCTTGACGAGTTCGGCGCCCTCCGGCACGGCGTCAGCGTGCCCCGTCGAGAGGTCGTCGAGGACGGTCACGGTGTGGCCGGCTGCGAGGAGGTGGGCGGTGCACACGCTCCCCACATAGCCGGCTCCGCCGGTCACGAGCAACTTCACGCTGGGCTCTCCTCCGTGACGACGGTACGTGCCACTACCGTCTCACGGCCGGCGGAGGTCCACACAGGAAGGTGGCCGAGGCGACGGGCGACGGCCCCGAGGAAGGTCGGGTCAGCGAGCGCGAACCAGCACGGCGTGTGCGATCAGCGGTGCGACCGCCGAGGCGGCGGAGTCGAGGGCGGAGTCGAGCGCGGCGACCGGCACGGCGTCGCCGAACCGGGCGATCGCGGTGACCTCGACATCGCTGCCCGGGACGATGCCCGCGCCCTTCAGCTCGGCCATCAGCTCGGTGTCCATCTGCACGTGCTCGGCGATGCGGCGCACCTCCACCCGGCCACCGCCGCGACGAGCGAACTCGTCGAGCCGCTGCAGGCCGACCTCCAGTGCCGGCGGCGCCGAGGCGCTGGCGCCCGGACCGGCGTCGGGTGCGCGGCTGAGCTCGTCGAGGCCGGGGATCGGGTTGCCGTAAGGCGAGATCGTCGGGTTGTCGAGCAGCTGGACGAGCTTGCGCTCCACCGCGTCGCTCATGACGTGCTCCCAGCGGCACGCTTCGGCGTGTACGAGCTCCCACTCGAGCCCGATCACATCGGTGAGCAGCCGCTCCGCCAGCCGGTGCTTGCGCATGACGGAGACAGCGCGGGCCCGGCCGCTCTCGGTCAGCTCGAGGTGGCGGTCGCCGGCCACGACGAGCAGCCCGTCGCGCTCCATCCTGGCCACCGTCTGGCTGACGGTCGGACCGCTTTGTCCGAGCCGTTCCGCGATACGTGCGCGCAGGGGTACCACACCCTCTTCCTCCAGCTCGTAAATCGTCCGGAGGTACATCTCGGTGGTATCGATGAGCTCATTCACGCGTACAGCCCTTTCGTCAAGCCCCCATCCTATCCGGAGAACACCTCGCAGGTCGCGCGCCATACCCGGCAGGATGTGCCGGTGACGACTCGGAAGGCACCCCCGCTCGGCCCCTTGATCGGCGCGGCGGATCTGGCTGCGGAAATCGATCGTTCGAACCCGCCGGAACCGCTCGTCGTGCTTGATGTCCGCTACCGGCTCGGCGGGCCGCCCGGCCGAGTCGACCACGAGACCGCGCACGTTCCTGGAGCGGTGTTCGTGGACCTGGACACCGAGCTCGCGGGCACGCCCGGCGCCGGCGGCCGGCACCCGCTGCCCGAGTCCGAGGCGCTGCAGGCCGTCCTGCGCGGCGCGGGGGTGCAGGGCACCAGCCGGGTCGTCGTGTACGACGACAGCAACGGCTCCGCGGCCGCCCGCGCGTGGTGGCTGCTGCGCTGGGCCGGGCTCGCCCCCGATCAGGCGCTGGTGCTCGACGGCGGGTTCGACGGCTGGGTCGCCGCGGGACTGCCCACCACGGCGGAGCCGTCGAGCCCGCCGGCGGGCGACGTCGTGGTGCGGCCGGGTGGCATGCCGGTGCTCGACGCCGAGTCCGCCGCCGGGCTCGCCCGCAGCGGTGTGCTGCTCGACGCCAGGGCAGCAGCCCGCTACCGGGGCGAGACCGAGCCCATCGACCCGGTCGCCGGGCACGTGCCGGGCGCACGCAACTTGCCCTTCACCGATCTCACCGGGCCCGACGGGCACTGGGCCGAGCCGAAGGCGGTGGCCGGGCTGTTCGCCGAGCACGGTCTGGGCCAGGGTCCGGGTTCGCCCGACGACACCGGGCCCGAGGTGGGCGCCTACTGCGGCTCCGGCGTCACCGCGGCCACGCTGGTGCTCGCCGCGGAGTACTCCGGGATCCGCCCGCCCACGGCGCCGATGGCGCTGTACGTGGGGTCGTGGTCGAACTGGGTCGCCGATCCCGCGCGGCCGGTGTCCACCGGCCCGACCCCGTAGGGTCGCCGGACATGAGCCCCCGATCGGCGGTCGTGTGGACACCGGATTTCCTCGGCTACGACCTCGGCGACGACCATCCCCTCGATCCCGTCCGGCTCGATCTCACGATGCGCCTGGCCACCGGTCTGGGCGTGCTCGAAGGTGTTGATCCGCTCGTCCCCACCCAGGCACCCGACGAAGAGGTGCAGCGGGTGCACGTGCCCTCCTACATCTCGGCCGTCAAGTCGGCGCCGGAGAGCCCGTTCGGTGTCGGCCACGGCCTCGGCACCGAGGACAACCCGATCTTCTTCCACATGCACGAGGCCAGCGCGCTCGTCTGCGGCGGGTCGCTTCTCGCGGCGAAGGAGATCGCCGAGGGTCGAGCGGATCGTGCGGTCAACATCGCCGGTGGCCTGCACCACGCCATGGCCGACCACGCGGCCGGGTTCTGCGTCTACAACGACTGCGCGGTGGCGATCTCCTGGCTGCTCGACAACGGGTTCGAGCGCATCGCCTACATCGACGTCGACGTGCACCACGGCGACGGCGTGCAGGCGGCGTTCTACAGCGATCCGCGGGTGCTCACGATCTCGATGCACCAGCACCCGATGACGCTGTGGCCGGGCACGGGGTGGCCAGCCGAATACGGCACGGGCGCGGGCGCCGGCTACGCCGTGAACGTGCCGCTGCCGCCCGGCACACCCGACGCGGGCTGGTTGCGGGCGTTCCACGCCGTCGTGCCGTCGCTGCTGACGGCGTTCCGGCCGCAGGTGCTGGTCACCCAGTGCGGGGTCGACACGCACGCGGAGGACCCGCTGGCCAGCCTGGGACTCTCGGTCGACGGCCACCGCGCGATCTACCGGGCGCTGCGCGAGCTGGCCGAACACACCGCGGGTGGCAAGTGGTTGGCCGTCGGCGGCGGCGGATACGGCCTGTTCCGGGTGGTGCCGCGCTCCTGGACCCATCTGGTTGCGACCGTGCTCGACCGCGACATCGAGCCGAACCGGCCGCTTCCCGCCGGATGGGTCGCACACACGGCGGGGCTCACCGGCCAGGTGCTGCCCACGTCGATGACCGACGGCCGCGACCCCAGCCACCAGCCGTGGAGCGAGGGAGCCGACCGCGTCGACACTGCCGTGCTGGAGACGCGGCGTGCGGTCTTCCCGCTCCACGGGCTCGACCCCGACGATCCGCGCGACTGACCGGGGAGCCGGAACCAGCCATGGACGAGCAGCCGAGCGTCGACCAGCCGAGCGCCGACCAGCCGAGCGCCGACCCGCCGGTCGCGGCGTACCCGCGGCACTGGGAGGCCGACATCGTCGCCTCCGACGGCGGTGTCGTGCACCTGCGCCCGATCCTCCCGAGCGACGGCGACGCGCTGCTCCGGTTCCACGCCAGCCTGTCCGAACGCACGCGATACCTGCGGTTCTTCGGGCCCTACCCACGCATCCCGCCGCGTGATCTCGAGCGGTTCACGACCGTCGACCACCACGCGCGGGTCGCGTTCGTGTGCCTGCTCGGCGACGAGATCATCGCCGTCGGCCGGTACGAGGGACTCCTGCCGCAGGGCGCGCCGGCTGGGTCGGTCCCGGAGTCCGCCGAGGTCGCGTTCGTGGCCCGCGACGAGCACCAGGGCAGGGGATTGGGCTCGATCCTGCTGGAGCACCTCGCGGCCGCCGCGCGGGAGAACGGCGTCCGCCGGTTCGAGGCCGAGGTGCTGGTCGAGAACCACCAGATGGTGCGGGTGTTCCGGCAGGCCGGCTACCAGGTGAGCAGGGCGTTCGCCGAAGGTGTCCTGCACCTGGAGTTCGACGTCGACCCCACCGAGCGCTCGCTCGTCGTCCGCGACTCCCGCGAGCAGCGCGCGGAGGCACGCAGCGTGCACAACGTGCTGCACCCGTCGTCGGTCGCGGTGATCGGGGCGTCCACCGATCCGTCCAAGATCGGCCACGCGGTGCTGGCGAACCTGCTGCGCGGCAACTTCACCGGACCGGTGTTCCCGGTCAACCCCGATGCCCGATCGGTCCGGGGCGTGCGGGCCTACGCGTCGGTCACCGAGATCCCCGACGAGGTCGACCTCGCCGTCGTCGCGGTGCCCGCCGCCGGCATCGACGACGTCATGGACTCGTGCCTGGAGAAGGGGGTGAAGGCGCTGGTCGTCGTCAGCGCGGGCTTCGCCGACGCGGGGGAGGGCGGGACGGTCGCTGAACGCAGGCTGGTGAGCGAGGCGAGGTCGCACGGGATGCGCGTGGTCGGGCCCAATGCGCTCGGGGTGGTCAACACCGCACCCGACGTACGGCTCAACGCCACACTCGCCCCGGAGGTGCCAGCGCGTGGCCGCGTCGGGTTCTTCTCCCAGTCCGGTGCGCTGGGCATCGCCATCCTGGCCGCGGCGAAGGAGCGGGGTCTGGGGCTCTCGACGTTCGTCTCCGCCGGCAACCGGGCCGACGTCTCGGGCAACGACCTCTTGCAGTACTGGCAGACCGACAGCGGCACCGATGTCGTGCTGCTCTACCTGGAGACTTTCGGCAACCCGCGCAAGTTCGCCCGCCTCGCCCGGCGCCTGGCCCGGACCAAACCGATCGTGGCGGTGAAGAGCGGTCGGCACTCCGGCCCCACGTCAGCGCTCGCCGCCAGCGCTGCCCCGATCGACGACGCGAGCGTGCGCGCGCTCTTCGAACAGGCCGGTGTGATCAGGGTCGACACGCTCTCCGAGCTGTTCGACACCGCGTTGCTGCTGTCCACCCAGCCGCTGCCGGCCGGCCCGCGCGTCGCGGTCGTCGGCAACTCCAGCGCGCTCGGGTTGCTGGTGGCCGATGCGCTGCTCGACGAGGGGATGGAGCTCGCCGGCAAACCGGTCGACGTCGGCGCCGCGGCCACGCCGGAGGAGTTCGCGACGGCGGTCGGCAAGGCGGTCGCGGAGGAGTCGACCGACGCACTGGTCACGGTGTTCGTGCCGCCGGTCGCGACACCCGGAGCGGCGTACGCCCGCGCGTTGCGTGAGTCGGCCGCGGAGTCGGCGAAGCCGATCGTCGCAGTGTTCCTCGCGGCGGAGGGGGTGCCGGCGGAGCTGGCGGTGCCGGCCGGCGACGGGTCGCCCGGCCACGGATCTGTGCCCAGCTACCCGAGCCCCGAACGGGCCGCCGCGGCGCTGGCCAGGGTGAGCCGGTACGCACGTTGGCGTTCCCGCCCGATGGGGGAGTTCGTCACCCCCGAGGGCGTCGACACCGAGCGGGCCCGCTCGCTCGTCGCAGCGATGGGCATCACGCAACGACGTTCGCTCACCGACGCCGAGATCCTGGATCTGCTCGCCTGCTATGGCATCCCTGTCGCCGAGTTCCGGCAGGTCGGCTCGGCCGAGTCAGCCGTGGCCGCCGCGACCGAGCTGGGATACCCGGTGGCGGTGAAGGCGGTCGGCGACCGGTGGCGCCACCGCAGCGACCTCGTCGGTGTCCGGCTCGATGTCGCCGGGCCCGCTGAGGTCGAGCGCGCCCACGCCGACATCGCCAGGTTGACGGGCAGCACCGAGGTCTACGTCCAGCGCATGGTCCCCAGAGGGGTGTCGTGCGTGCTGGAGATCGTCGACGACCCATCGTTCGGCTCGCTGCTGTCGTTCGGTCTGTCCGGTGTGGCGACGGAGCTGCTGGGCGACCGCGCGTTCCGCGTCGTCCCGGTGTCCGACCAGGATGCAGCCGCGCTGGTCAGGGCGCCGCGCGCGGCCCCACTGCTGGCCGGTTATCGGGGCGCCGAGCCGACCAGGCTCGACGCGCTGGAGGAGCTGGTGCTGCGGGTCGGCAAGATCGCGGAGGATCTGCCGGAGGTCCGCTCGCTCGCCCTCGACCCGGTGCTGGCCTCCGCGGAGGGTGTTTACGTCACCGGAGCGCGTGTTGCGCTGGGCCCGCCACCGACCCGCGACGACGGCGGCCCTCGCCGCCTGCGCTGAGCTGTGCCTGGCTGAGCTCGACCCTCGGGGGTCAGCGGCGGAAGCTCACCTGCAGCGTCGGCTCGCTGACACCGGCGAAGAAGTCGTTGCCCTTGTCGTCGACCACGACGAAGGCGGGGAAGTCGGCGACCTCGATCTTCCAGACCGCCTCCATGCCGAGCTCGGGGTACTCGAGCACCTCGACCTTGCGGATGCAGTCCTGGGCGAGCCGGGCGGCGGGCCCGCCGATCGAGCCGAGGTAGAAGCCGCCGTAAGTTGCGCACGACGTGGTGACCTGCTTCGAGCGGTTGCCCTTGGCGAGCATCACGAGCGAGCCGCCGGCCGCTTGGAACTGCTCGACGTAGGAGTCCATCCGCCCTGCCGTCGTCGGGCCGAATGAGCCCGAGGCGTACCCGGCGGGCGTCTTGGCCGGGCCGGCGTAGTAGACGGGGTGTTCACGCAGGTACTGCGGCATCGGCTCGCCGGCCTCCAGCCGCTCCGCGATCTTCGCGTGGGCGATGTCGCGGGCGACCACGAGCGGCCCGGTCAGCGAGACCCTCGTCTTCACCGGCAGCGCCGAGAGCTGGGCCCGGATCTCGTCCATCGGCCGGTTCAGGTCGACCTGCACGACCTCCTCCGGGAGGTCCTCCGAGGTGGTCTCCGGCAGGAAGCGGGCGGGGTCGCGCTCGAGCTGCTCGAGGAAGACACCCTCGGCGGTGATCTTGGCCTTGGCCTGCCGGTCGGCAGAGCACGAGACCGCGATGCCGACGGGCAGCGAGGCGCCGTGGCGAGGCAGTCGGATCACTCGCACGTCGTGGCAGAAGTACTTGCCGCCGAACTGCGCGCCGATGCCGAACTGGCGCGTCAGCTCCAGCACCTGCTGCTCGAGATCGCGGTCGCGGAACGCGTGCCCCAGCTCGGAACCCGCCTCCGGGAGTGTGTCGAGGTACCGGGCGGACGCCAGCTTCGCGACCTTGAGCGTGTACTCCGCCGACATCCCGCCGACCACGATCGCCAGGTGGTAGGGCGGGCAGGCCGCGGTGCCCAGCGAGCGCAGCTTCTCGTCGAGGAACGACGCCAGCTTCTTCGGGTTCAGCAGCGCCTTCGTCTCCTGGTAGAGGAAGGTCTTGTTCGCCGAACCGCCGCCTTTGGCCATGACCAGGAACTCGTACTTCGGCTCCTGCCCGGGCACGGAGTAGAGCTCCACCTGCGCCGGGAGGTTCGTGCCGGTGTTGCGCTCGTCCCAGAACGACGTCGGCGCCATCTGCGAGTAGCGCAGGTTGAGCGAGTCGTACGCCTCGAAGATCCCGCGGGAGATCGACTCCTCGTCGGTGCCACCGGTCAGCACCGTCTCGGTGCGCTTGCCCACCACGATCGCGGTGCCGGTGTCCTGGCACATCGGCAGCACCCCACCGGCGGAGACGCAGGCGTTGCGCAGCAGGTCCGTCGCGACGAACCGGTCGTTCGCGGACGCCTCCGGGTCGTCGATGATCGCGCGCAGCTGGGCGAGGTGCGACGGGCGCAGCATGTGCTGGATGTCGTGCACGGCCTCGCGGACCAGCGAGGTGATCGTCGCGGGATCGATCTGGAGGAACCGGCGGCCGGCTGCCTCGACGACCGCGCCCGGGGCGAGGTCGAGGCGGCGGTACTCGGTGTTGTCGGGGCCGAGCGGGAGGACATCCGTGTGGTGGAACGGCACGCTCGGACGGTACCGCTCCCGCGGGCCCGCCCGCCTGCTCGGGCCGCTCGCGGCAAGCCAGCCGGAATGGTCGGGAGGCCGGACCGGCCCCCGACCAGTCCGACCTCCCGGGGAACGCGTGGTCCGGCCGGGCCGTCCGCGCGTGGTCTCCGGCAAGGACCCTGTCCTTCCGCGCGGCTCTCGTCAACTCGTGGCGAGACGTCGGATGACTGAGGACGTAGGGTCGGAACATGCCTGGATCGATCCTCGGTACCTCCGTCCGCCGTGTCGAAGACCGCGACCTGATCACCGGTGCGAGCACCTTCGTCGGCAATCTCTCGCTCGAGGGCGTGCTGCACCTCGCGTTCGTCCGTTCCCCGTTCGCGCATGCCCGGGTCACCGGCATCGACACGGCGGAGGCTGCTGCCGCGCCCGGTGTCGTTGCCGTCCATACCGCGGCCGAACTCGACCTGCCGGCCCACCACGGCCTGATGGTCGTCAACGAGAACGTCCCGCGACCTCCGCTCGCGACCGACCGGGTTCGGTTCGTCGGCGAGGCAGTGGCCGTGATCGTCGCGGAGTCCAAGGCCGCCGCCGTGGATGCCGCCGAGCTGGTCGAGGTCGACTACGACCCGCTGCCGGCGGTTGTCGACATGGAGGAGGCGCTGGCGCCGGATGCGCCACTGCAGTTCCCCGAACTGGGCACCAACCTCGCGAGCGGGGAGCGGTCCGATGTGGATGCGCTCGGCGACGCCGAGGTCGTCGTGCGGGCGCGGATGGTCAACCAGCGTGTCGCGGTGATGCCGATGGAGGGCAACGCGATCGCCGTGCGGCCCGAGGAGTCCGGTGGGCTCACCATCTGGGTGTCCACCCAGATGCCGCACGCCTTCCAGGCCCAGGCCGCGAGCCTCTTCGGCATCGAGCGCGACGACGTCCGCGTGATCGCTCCGCACGTCGGGGGCGGGTTCGGTGGCAAGGCCGGCATGCTTGCCGAGCACACTGCCGCGGTCGGCGTCGCGCGGGCGCTGGGCCGACCGGTCACGTGGGTCGAGAGCCGGTCGGAGAACCTCGTCTCGATGCCGCACGGCCGTGGCCAGGTCGCGTACTACGAGCTCGGCCTCACCCGCGACGGCGCGATCACCGGGATGCGGGCGCGGGTCGTCGGCGACTCGGGCGCGTACGCGGGGTTCGGCGGCAAGCTCGTCGATGTCTCGACCTACGTCATGGCGCAGGGTGTCTACGACATCCCGAAGATCGGTTTCGACGCCGCTGTCGCGCTGACCAACACCACGCCGATGGGCGCGTTCCGTGGCGCGGGCCGCCCCGAGGCCACCGCGCACCTCGAACGGATCATGGACATCGCTGCGGCGGAACTGGACATCGACCCGGTCGAGCTGCGCAGGCGCAACTTCATCCAGCCGACGGCGTTCCCGTTCACCACGCTGTCCGGTGCCACCTACGACGTCGGCGACTACGACCTGCCGCTCCGCGAGGCGATGCGCATCGCGGACTACGACAAGCTCCGCGAGGAGCAGGCCCGCCGCCGCGAGCAGGGTGACACCGTGCAGCTCGGCATCGGCATCGCCGTCTACGTCGAGATCACCGCCGGTGGCGGCGGCACCGAGTACGGCTCGGTCACGGTCCACGCGGACGGCTCGGCCACGATCTCCGCCGGCACCTCGGGTCACGGACAGGGGCACGCCACGGCGTTCGCGATGCTCGCGAGCGACCGGCTGGGCATCCCGATCGAGAAGATCCACTTCGTGCAGTCGGACACCGCGGTTGTGCCGCGGGGCGGCGGGACCGGCGGGTCCCGGTCGCTGCAGATGGGCGGCAACGCCGTCCGCGCTGCCGCCGACGACGTGCTCGAGCAGGCGCGGCGCCGGGCGGCGGAGATGCTGGAGGCGGCCGTCGAGGACGTCGAGTTGACCGACGACGGCGCGTTCGGCGTGGCGGGCGTCCCGGCGGTGACGCTGTCGTGGGTGCAGGTCGCGAGCAACGGCGACGAGCTCAGCGCCGGCCTCGACTTCCGCCAGAGCGATGCCACGTTCCCGTTCGGCGCACACATCTCCGTGGTCGAGGTCGATATCGAGACCGGGAAGGTTGTGCCGCTGCGGCACATCGCCGTGGACGACTGCGGGCGCGTCCTCAACCCGCTGCTCGTCGCCGGTCAGCAGCACGGCGGCCTGGCGCAAGGCGTCGCGCAGGCGCTCTACGAGGAGGTCGTGTTCGACCCCGAGGGGCAGCCGCTCACCGCGACGCTCGCCGACTACCGGATGCCGAGCGCCGCGGACCTCTTCTGGTACGAGACCGCCAACACCGAGACCCCCACACCGCTGAACCCGATCGGGGCGAAAGGCATCGGCGAGTCGGCCTCGGTCGGGTCGACCCCGGCTGTGCAGAACGCCGTCGTCGACGCGCTGCGGCCGTTCGGGGTGCGCCACGTCGACATGCCGTGCTCGCCGCAGCGGGTGTGGTCGGCGATCCGCGCGGCACAGGCCGGCGAGGACGGCCTGTGGAGGGAGCCGCCCGCGGTGTTCGACGATCTCCCGGTGCGCACCGGGAGCTCCGCCGGCGCGTCCGGCGGAGAGATCTGAGCCCGACCGGGATCGCACCGCCCCGAGATGCGGGGCGACCACCCGGTCGAGCACACTGCCGACCGTGACGAGCGAGGAGAACCGATGAGGCTGGCGACCATCCGGACGGCGACCGGTACGAGGGCGGTGCGGGTCGACCTCGGCGCTGGTACCGCCGTCGAGACGGGGGACGCCGACGTGCGGGCCCTGCTCGATCGCTCCGACTGGCCAGCGCACGCGGCCGCGGCCGCAGGCCCGTCGCACCCGGTGGAGGGCTTGGACTACGCGCCGCTCGTGCCCTCCCCCGAGAAGATCATCTGCGTCGGGTTGAACTACCGCGACCACGTCCTGGAGATGGGTCGCGACCTGCCGGACCACCCCACGCTGTTCGCGAAGTTCGCGCCGGCTCTCGTCGGGGCCAACGACGAGATCCTGCTGACCAACGAGTCGAAGCAGATCGACTACGAGGCGGAGCTGGTCGTCGTCATCGGCCGCCCGGTGCGGCACGCGACGCCGGAGCAGGCCGGCGCCGCGATCGCCGGCTACTCCGTGCTGAACGACGTGAGCGTGCGCGACTGGCAGAACCGCACGACGCAGTTCCTGCAGGGTAAGACGTTCGAGCGGTCGACCCCGCTCGGCCCGTGGCTCGTCACACCCGACGAGCTGCCCGAGGGCGGCTGGGCGATCAGCAGCGAGCTCGACGGCGAGGTGATGCAGAGCTCGAACACCGCCGAGCTGGTTTTCAACGCGGTTGATCTCGTCATCTACCTGTCGACGATCATCACGCTCAACCCGGGCGACATCATCGCGACCGGAACTCCCGGTGGGGTCGGCCACGCCCGAAAACCACCGCGCTACTTGACCGAGGGCGCGACGATCGTCACGAAGGTGGCCGGGGTGGGTGAGCTGCGCAACGTCTGTCGCGCGGAAAGCTCTTGAGCGACGTCTCAGCAGGCAAAGCCGATCCGGCACGGGCCAAACGGCTCGCCGACTCGCTCGCGTGGGCCGGTGACGGGGCAGCCCACCTGCGCGGGTTGATGACGCGGATGGGCGGCGACGCGTTCGGCGCGCCGTCGCTGCTGCCGGGATGGAGCCGGGCGCATGTGCTCACGCACATCGCGCGCGGCGCCGACAGCATGATCAACCTGCTGACCTGGGCCCGCACCGGTGTCCGGACGGCGGCGTACGAGAGCGTTGACCAGCGGGACGCCGACATCGAGGCAGGCGCGACGCGACCGCCGGCTGCGGTGTGCGACGACGTGATCACGTCGTCGGACCGGCTCGCGCAGGCGGTGCGCGTGATGCCGGCCGAGGCGTGGGCCGCGACGGTGGAGAACCTGCGGGGCAGGGAGTTCCCGGCCGTCGAGATCCCCTGGATCCGGGCGAAGGAGACCTGGATCCACTCGGTCGACCTCGACGTCGGCGCGTCGTTCAGCGACTTCCCGGCGCCGATGCTCGCGGCACTCCTCAACGACGCGTCCAGGGTGATCGCCGGCCGGCCCGGCTGCCCGTCGGTGCGGCTGATCGCGACCGACCGGCCCATGGAATGGGTGGTCGGCGACCCCGATGTCGCACAGCCGGTGCGTGGGCCGGCGGCCGAGCTGACGGCGTGGTTGCTCGGCCGCTCGCGGGGGAAGGCCCTCTCGACGACCGCCGGAAGCAAGCTGCCCTCGGTGCCGCGCTGGTTGTGACGGCGACGGGCGGGCGTGGAAAGCTCCCGCCCGTGGCTTCAGCACCCGACTTCGCGGCCGTTCGTGCCGAGTTCGCGTTGCCTGCCGGCTTCCCGCCGCCCGTATTGGCGGAGGCGGAGGCGGCATCAGCGCCGACACCGGGCCCCGAGCGGGTGGACGCGACCGACGTCGAGCTGGTGACCATCGACCCGCCCGGGTCGAAGGACCTCGACCAGGCGCTCGGGGTGGCCCGGCGCGACGACGGCTTCCGCGTGCACTACGCCATCGCCGACCTGGGCGCTGTTGTCGTGCCCGGTGGTGCGCTCGACGCCGAGGTGCGCAGGCGCGGCCAGACGATCTACCTGCCCGACGGGTCGGTTCCGCTGCACCCACCCGTGCTGTCGGAGGGTTCCGCGAGCCTGCTGCCCGACGGCCCGCGCGCCGCCGTCCTCTGGACCATCGATCTGGACGAAACGGGCGAATCGGTCAATGTCGACGTACGACGCGCGGTGGTCCGGTCGCGGGCGCGGCTCGACTACGCGGGCGTGCAGGGCGACGTCGACGCCGGCAAGCTCCACCCGGCCATCGCCGCACTGCCGGAGCTCGGACGGCTGCGCCGCGCGCTCGCGGTGGCGCGTGGTGCGATCGAGCTGGAGCTGCCCGAGCAGGAGGTTGTGCCCGACGGCGCGGGCGGCTGGACGGTGCAGGTACGCCGCAGGCTGGATGTCGAAGGGTGGAACGCGGAGATCTCGCTGCTCACGGGCATGTCCGCGGCCCGGATCATGCTTGACGCCGGGGTCGGCCTGCTGCGCACCCTGCCGGCGCCCGAGCCCGAGGCGGTGGCGGAGTTCCGGCGGACGGCACGCCGGCTCGGTGTCGAATGGCCCGACGGCGCGACGCCGGCCGAGGTGCTCGCTGCGCTGCCGCTCGACACCGCGGCCGCGCTCGCGCTGCGCCGGGCCGCGACCACGATGCTGCGCGGCGCCGGATATGCCGCGTTCGACCGTGCCGCGGGCACCCGCCCGCCCGCCGACCCCGGCCACGGCGGGATCGGCGCACCCTACGCACACGTCACGGCGCCGCTGCGGCGGCTGGCCGACCGGTTCGGCACTGAGGTGTGCCTGGCGGTCACCTCAGGCACCGAGGTTCCGGAGTGGGTGCGGGAGGCGCTGCCGACGATGCCGGAGGTGATGGCGAACTCCGACACGCTCGCCGCGAAGGTCGAGCGTGCCTGCGTCGACCGCACCGAGGCCGCGCTGCTGGTGGGGCGGATCGGTGAGCAGTTCGAGGTCGTTGTGCTGCGCGCGTCGGGGCCCGAGGGCGAGCCGGGGGAGGTCTACCTCCACGAGCCTCCGGTGCTGGCCCGTTGTACCGGCCGGCTGACGGCAGGCGAGCAGCGCAGTGTGACGCTCGCCGAGGCCGACCCGGCCACCGGCCGCATCTCCTTCACCGCGGCTCCGGACTGACGGGGTAGCGGATCGGCTCGCCGGCGCCCCGGGTACCTACGGTGTGTCCCGGTCGCGCCGTCGATTCCTCCCTTGGACGAAATCCGCGGCCGTCTGGTTCCGCTGTTCGCCGATTGGTCGGAACTTCTTCGAGGTGTGGGAGTCGCATGCCATTTTGACGGTGGGCGGCGCCGGCCGGTTCCACCGTTGAGCGCTCGGTCTTGTGAACGCCGAGTCAGTCGAGCCAGGTGACCGGCAGCGGGGTGTCGGGTCGGGGTGGGGGCGGGCCACCGGTCGGGGTGCCGAGGTAGATCCAGCCGGTGACCTCCTCGTTGTCGAGGAGGCCGAGGTGGGCGCGCACCTTCGCGGTCTCGCCGTACCACCCGGTGCGCCACATCGCACCGAAACCGCGGGCGTGCGCGGCTAGGGTCAGCCCGTGCGCGACACACGCGGCGCTGGCACGTTGCTCGGCCCAGCCGACCTTGGGATGGTCGCGGAGCACGGCGACCACCACCACGACGACGGGTGCGCGCAACGGCTTGGTGCGGGTGCGCGCCAGCTGGGTTGCGGTGACGCCCGGTTCGCGTTCGGCGTGGGCCGCGGCGAAGGACTCGCCGAGCTGGCCGAGCGCGGGGCCGTCGACGACGATGAACCGCCATGGCCGCAGCCGGCCGTGATCGGGTGCCGTCGCGGCGGCTTCGAGCAGCTCGCGCAGCTGCGGGCGGTCCGGGCCGGGGGCCACGAGCGCGGCGCGCGAGCGCCTGCTCCGCAGCACAGCCAACGGGTCGTCACCGCTCACCGCAGCCCTCCGTTCGCGTCGATGAGATAAGGCTACCCTCACACAGCGCGCTGCAATCCGAAGGGAGCCACCCGTGGCCTTGCCCGAGTTCAGGTACGGGATCGAGCACGAGCTCGCGCTCCTGCACGGCGACGGCACGTTCGCCGACTTCACGAGCGTCTCGTTCGAGGTGCTGCAGGCAGTCGTGGACGCCCTGCCGGAGGACCCTGCCGACTACCCCGACCTGCGGATCGGCGACCAGGGCATCAAGCGCAAGCGCTGGTACGTCGAGGGGTTCGAGCGTTTCGACGAGGCCGGTGACCTGCTGCGCTGCGATCCGAAAGGGCTGGAGATCCGCACCCGGATCCACGATTCGGTCGAGGCGGCCGTTGCGGCGCTGCGCGCCGACGTGGTCGCGCTCGACGCCGAGCTGGCCGCCCGCGACCTGCGTCCGTCTGTCATCGCGTTCAACCCGGTGCGGTCCGAGTACGTGATCGAGCCACCGCTCAACGAATGGGAGCGCAGCCACCGCCTCGGTTCCCCCGAGGAACGCACCGCGCACTTGCACATGACCACGTACGGGCCCGACCTCAACCTGTCGTGCGCCGGGCTCGACGCCGCCGCGCTGGTCGACGTCGGCCGAAAGCTCACCCACTACGGCCCGTGGCTCGTGCCGCTGTCGTTCTCCTCGCCGTTTCGCGACGGCCGGCCGTGGGGTGGGCTCTCGGCGCGCACGTTCGTCCGGACGGGCCTGCGACCTGCGGCGATGGTGTTCCTCGGGCCCGGCGATCCGCAGGTCGAGGCCGATCCGTCGCTCACGCAGCTCGCCCGGCTGCCCGCCGAGATCGGGCGCATCGAGTTCAAGGCGTTCGACGCCTGTCCCGACCCGGAGCTGTACGGGGAGCTGCTCAGCCTGCTCACCGGGCTCGTGCTCGACACCACCCTCGACGGGCGCCGCACGACTCCCGATGCGGCGCTGCACCAGCACACCGCCACGGTCGGGCTGGCCGATCCCGACGTGCACGCGGAGACGGGCGCCCTGCTCGACGCCGCGGCGAAGGCGCTCGCGGGGCGCGACCCCGATCTCGCCCGGCTCGACGCCCTGCGCGAGCGCTGGGCCCGCCGCGAGAGTCCCGCGACGGGGATGTTGGCCCGCTACGACGCCGGCGAGGCCGTCGCGGGCATCCGGAGGAACTGATCGGCCAGAACCCCACTGTGCAACAGAACCCGACTGTGCAAAAGGTGAGGGTGGCTCACCGCACGGGCGCGACACCTCACGCCGCGCCCGTGCGGGAGGTCTCATGAGTACGAGTGCTCTGCGGCCGGGTAGGTCCCGCCGCGCACCTCGTCACCGAACCGGACGGCTGCGTCGAGCAACGTGTCGCCCAGCGCGGCGTACTGCTTGACGAACCGCGGTGTCCGTCCGCGGTTCATGCCGGCCATGTCCGACCAGACCAGCACCTGCGCGTCGGTGTCGGGCCCGGCGCCGATCCCGATCGTCGGGATGGCCAGCTCGCCGGTGACCCGTTTCGCGACATCCGCCGGCACCATCTCGAGCACCACCGAGAACGCCCCGGCTGCCTGCACCGCTAGCGCGTCCTCCACCAGCGCGTCGGCGGCGGCACCGCGACCCTGCACGCGGTACCCGCCGAGAGCGTGCTCGCTCTGCGGGGTGAAGCCGAGGTGTGCCATCACCGGGACGCCCGCACCGACGAGCGCCTCGATCTGCGGCCCGAACCGCGCGCCGCCTTCGAGCTTCACGGCGTGCGCCCCGCCTTCCTTCATGAACCGGAACGACGTGGTGAGCGCCTGCTCGGGCCCGATCTGGTAGCTGCCGAAGGGCAGGTCGGCCACCACCAACGCGTTGCTCGTCGCCCGCACCACCGCTTTGACCAGCGGCAACAGCTCGTCGACCGTCACCGGGATCGTGGTGTCGTACCCGAGGACGTTGTTCGCGGCCGAATCGCCGACCAGCAGCACCGGGATCCCGGCCTCGTCGAAGATCTCCGCCGCGTAGCGGTCGTACGCGGTGAGCATCGGCCAGCGTTCGCCGCGTTCCTTGAGCTCGCGCAGGTGGTGGATCCGGGTGCGCTTCGGCCGGACCGTCGCGCGCGTTGCGGGTCCCGTTCGGTACGGCGCTTCGACCTCGCCGGAGTTCGGGATGGGTGTGCCGGTCATCGCCTGCCGTCCTCCCTCGAGTCCCGCCTGGCGGGTACCCGGGTGGTCAGGGAAAGTGCTGACCTGCAAAAGCGTGTCACCGGGTCGAGGGCACCTGCATCGTCGTGGGACGAGGTTCACACCACCGGGGAACGAACGGGGTCACCGTCGGGCGAGTGCGAGCACGAGCGCAGCGGTCGTGGCCATCAGCACCGCGCTGATGACGGCGGTGATCGCGAAGCCGTGGGTGAACGCGGCGCGAGCGGCGTCGAGCACGTCGGGCGCGGCGGGCAAGGCGACCGCGGCGCCGAGCGTGTCGGCGGCCGGACCTGGCAGCTGGGCCGTCTCCGGGGCCATCTCCGACCGGTACACCGCTGTGATCACGCTGCCCAGCACGGCGATCCCGAGCCCTCCACCGAGCTGCGGGGCGGTCGAAGAGATCGCCGACGCCGCTCCCGCCCGCTCCGGCGGTGCCGCCGCGACGACCATGTCGGTCGCGAGCGCCATCATCGGGCCGAGACCCGCGGAGACGACCACCGTCCCTGTGACGAGAACGGCCAGCGACCCGGCGACACCGACCTGCGTGAGGACGACGAAGCCCGCGGCGGAGAGCAGCAACCCGGCGCCGATCACGTGCTCCGCCCGGACCCGGCGCACGATCCGCGTGGCGCTGAGCGAGCCGGCGATCACCCCGATCGCGGACGGCGCCGTCCACAACCCCGCGGTGAGCGGGTCGAACCCGCGCACCAGCTGCAGGTACTGCGCGACACCGTAGTTGGTGCCCCAGAGCACGAAGATGCCGAGCGCGAGCGTCGCCGCAGCGGTGCTGAAGGTGCGGTTCGTGAACAGCCGCAGGTCGATCATCGGGTCGGCCAGCGTGTGCTGCCGTCGCACGAAGACGGCGCCGAACCCGAGCCCGGCCACCACCGCCAGCACGGAGCTCCAGGTGAGCCCGTCGGCCGCGATTTGCTTCAACCCGTAGACCACCGGCAGCACCGTCGCGAGCGACAACACCGCGCTGGTGACGTCGAGCGGCCCGGCAGTTGCGGCCCGGTGCTCCGGCAGCAGCAGCGGGCCCAGCGCCATCAGCAGCACCATCACCGGCACCGCCAGGAGGAATACCGACCCCCACCAGAAGCTCCCCAGCAGCCAGCCCCCGACCAGCGGTCCGATCGCGGTGCCGCCCGACACGCTGGCGATGATGATCCCGACCGCGACGGTGCGTTGGCGGGGATCGCGGAACATCGCGACGGCCAGCGCCAGCACCGAGGGCATCAGCGTCGAGCCTGCGACGCCCAGCAGCGCACGCACGACGATGAGGGTCTCGGCGTCCGGTGCGTACGCCGCGACCACGGAGAGCACACCGTACGCGAGCGCGCCGAACATCAGCAGCTTGCGGCGCCCGATCCGGTCGCCGAGCGCGCCCATCGCGATGAGCGAGCCCGCGAGCAGGAACGCGTAGACGTCGACGATCCAGAGCAGCTGCGCGCTGCTGGCGTGGAGCGCCCTGCCGATCGAGGGCAGCGCCAGATGCGTCACCGTCAGCTCGAGCGAGGCGAGCAGTGCGGGGAGGGCGAGCACCGCCAGGCCGATCCATTCGCGGCGGCCCGCGGTCTGCGTCGTGGTCACCGGTCGAGCATGAAACCTCGAGTATGGCTGAGGTCAAGGGATAGCATCTTCGATGTGACGAAGCCGCCGCACACCGCAACCGAACTCAGCGTCGGCCAGGTCGCCGAACGATCCGGCGTGGCGGTCTCCGCGCTGCACTTCTACGAGGAGAAGGGGCTTATCCGCAGCCGCCGCACCACCGGCAACCAGCGCCGATACACCCGCGACACGCTGCGCCGGGTCGCGTTCATCCGGGTCGCGCAGCGGGTCGGAATCCCGCTGCGGATGGTCGGCGAGGCGCTCGCAGGGCTCCCGGACGGCCGCACCCCCGACCGGGGCGACTGGGCGCGCCTCTCCGAGCAGTGGCGGGCCGAGCTGGACGTCCGGATCGACCAGCTCGTCGAGCTGCGCGACAACCTCGCCGACTGCATCGGGTGCGGCTGCCTCTCCCTCGACCGCTGCATCCTGCGCAACCGCGACGACGTGCTCGGCGACGAGGGCTACGGACCGCGCCGGCTGCTCGTCGACCCGCTCGCCGAGGAGACCCGTCGCGCGCTCTGACCGCCAACTTCCCCACCGTTTTGCCTATTTGCACAGCCGAAACGGCGTGCAGGTTGGCAAAACGGTGGGGAAGTCCTACGGGCGCTTCTCCCGCCAGCTGTTGGTGATCGGCAGCCGCCGGTCGCGGCCGAAGCCCTTCGACGTGATCTTGGTGCCCGGCGGGTACTGCCGGCGCTTGTACTCGGCCCGGTCGACGAGCCGGACGACGTTCTCGACGGTCTCGGCCTCGAACCCGGCCTCCACGAGCTCGTCGAACCCGCGGTCCGACTCGATGTACAGGTCGAGCACGCCGTCGAGCAGCTCGTAGTCGGGCAGCGAGTCGCTGTCGAGCTGCCCAGGTCGCAGCTCGGCCGACGGCGGCTTCTCGATCGAGTTCGGCGGGATCGGCGGTGTCTCACCGGCCGCGACGGCCTGCTCGTTGCGCCACCGCGCCAACCGCCAGACCAGCGTCTTGGGCACGTCCTTGATCGGGGCGAAGCCGCCGACGGCGTCGCCGTAGATCGTCGAGTAGCCGACGGCGAGCTCGGTCTTGTTGCCGGTGGCGAGCACGAGGTGCCCGTCGGCGTTGGACAGCCCCATGAGCGTCACGCCGCGGCAGCGGGCCTGCACGTTCTCCTCGGCGAGCCCGGTCAGCGCCAGCTGCGAGACGAACGCCTCCACCATCTCGCCGATCGGCTGCACCGAGTAGTTCAGGCCGGTGCGTTCGGCCATGTCGGCGGCGTCGCTCTTCGAGTGCTCCGACGAGTACTTCGACGGCATCGAGACGCCGTGCACGGCGTCCGGGCCGAGCGCGTCGACCGCGATCGCCGCGACCACCGCCGAGTCGATGCCGCCGGAGAGGCCCAGCACGACCGACCGGAAGCCGTTCTTGCGGACGTAGTCGCCCAGCCCGGTGCGCAACGCCCACCAGACTTCGGCCTCGTCGGGCAGCGGCTCGTACATCGCGGGCGCCGGCAACGCCGGACGATCCGCGGCCGGCTCCCCGGGCAGCTCCCCGGGCAACTCGTGGTGGCGCACGGCGAACCCCTCCACAGCGCCGGTCCGGGCGGCGCCGCCCGCCAGGTCCAGCTCCACGGTCAGCAGGTGCTCGACGAACTGCGGCGCCCGGGCCAGCAACGCGCCCGAGGCGTCGACGACCATCGAGTCGCCGTCGAACACCAGCTCGTCCTGCGCGCCGACCAGGTTCACGTAGGCCATCGGCGCGCGCGCCTCGCGGGCCCGCCGCGCCACCAGCGCCCCGCGTGTGTCGTCCTTGGCCCGCTCGTACGGCGAGCCGTTGATGCAGAGCAGCAGGTCGAGACCCAGTTCCCCGTACGCGGCGACGGGGCCGCCGTCCTGCCAGATGTCCTCGCAGATCACGACGCCGATGTCGGCGCCGCGGAACCGCACCACCGGCAGCGTCGAGCCCGGCTCGAAGTATCGGAACTCGTCGAAGACGCCGTAGTTGGGCAGGTGGTGCTTGAAGTAGCGGTCGACCACGACGCCGCCGTGGATCAGCGCCGCTGCGTTGCGGGGGCCGGTGTCGTCGAGGTCGAGGTAGCCGGCGACGACGAGCAGCTCGCCCAACCCGGCCTCGACGAGCCGCGCGGGCAGCGCGTCGAGCGCGCGCCGCGACGCCACCGCGAACGACTCGCGCAGCGCGAGGTCCTCCACCGGGTAGCCGGTGAGCACCATCTCGGGCAGCACCGCGACGTCGGCGCCGGCATCAGCGGCCCGGCGACACCACTCGAGCACGAGCCCGGCGTTGCCGGCGATGTCTCCGACGGTCGCGTCGACCTGGGCGAGAGCGAGGCGCAGCTGCGGCATCCGCCCATCATCGCCTCCGCCGCGCCTCCCGGCGGGGACGGGCCCACTCCGGCGGGTCGGCGCGGCACACGCTGCGCAAACGTGGGGCGCTGGCATGCTGGGCCTCGTGTCGCCCCGCCGAACGTTGCTGTCCTGTGTTGTTTTCGTCAGTGCTTTTGCGATCTTCGCGGCGTGCGCACCGGCCAATCAGAACGCGGCGGTGCCGTCGACGGCCGCCCCCGCTCCGCCCGATCCGTTGCAGCGCTTCTACACGCAGCAGCTCTCGTGGGGACCGTGCGCCGACTACGCCACCAGCGAGTCCGACAGCGCCCGCTTCGCCGACGAGAAGTTCGACTGCGCCCGCCTGGAGGTCCCGCTCGACTACGCCGCGCCGGAGGGGCGGACCGCCTCGATCGCGGTGCTCCGGCAGAAGGCCGCAGGCCCGCCCGCCCAGCGGATCGGTTCGCTGCTGTTCAACCCAGGCGGTCCGGGAGGGTCGGGCATGGGGTTGGTGGCGAGCCTCGCCGGCCAGCTGACGCAGAGCCCGGCGGGGCAGCGCTTCGATCTGATCGGATTCGACCCGCGTGGGGTCGGAGCCAGCACACCGGCGATCGACTGCCTCACCGATGCCGACTGGGCGGTCGAGCGCGCCGACCTCGACGTCGACCCATCGCCCGCGGGTGTCGAGCAGAGCGAGGCGGAGAACCGGCAGTACGCGCAGTGGTGCACGGAACGGTCCGGCGGGCCCGAGGTGCTCGCCAACGCCGGCACCCGCGACGTCGTGAAGGACGTCGACATCCTGCGTGCGACGCTCGGCGACCCGAAGCTCAACTACGTCGGGTTCTCCTACGGCACGCGGATCGGGTCGCAGTACGCCGAGGCGTTCCCGCAGAACGTCAGGGCGCTCGTGCTGGACGGCGCCCTCGACCCGACGCAGACGACGATCGACCGCACCGTCGAGCAGAACGCCGGTTTCCAGCTGGCCTTCGACGCATTCGCCGCGGACTGCGCGAAGAGCCCCACCTGCCCGCTCGGCACCGACCCGAGCAAGGCGACGGCCGTGTTCCAAGCGCTGGCCCGGCCGCTGATCGACAAGCCGATCCCCGTCGGCAACCGGATCCTGTCGTTCCCCGACGCCATCACCGGCACGGTGCAGGCGCTCTACGCGAAGGCGTACTGGCCGGTGCTCACCCGCGGGATCGCCGGGCTCGCCACCGGCGACGGCCGGATCCTGCTGGCGCTCGGCGACCAGTACTACGACCGCGGCCAGGACGGCGTCTACGGCAACAACAACGAGGCGTTCATCTCCATCAGCTGCGTCGACGAGGAGCGCATCACCGACCGGGCGGTGCAGGCAGACCTGATCCGCCGCGCCAACGAGGCCGCGCCGTTCCGCGACGACGGCCGCGGCGCGGTCGGCGCGCTCGACCCGTGCGCGTTCTGGCCGGCGCCGCCGTCGAGCAAGCCGCACGTGCCGCACGTCGAGGGCCTGCCGGCGACGCTGATCGTCTCGACCACCGGCGACCCGGCCACCCCGTACCAGGCGGGTGTCGACCTCGCGAAGGGGCTCAAGGGCAGCCTGCTCACGTTCGAGGGAAACCAGCACACCGTCGCGCTGCAGGGCAACCGTTGCATCGACGCCGTGGTCAACGCCTACCTCACCGACCTGAAGCTGCCGCCGGACGGCACCCGCTGCGCCGACCGATGACGTGCCAGTGCGCCGCGTCGCAGCACCACGAAACATGTCCGTAACGCAGCCTTCCTAGGCTCGCTGCATGGACCGCCAGCAGGAGTTCGTGCTCCGCACGCTCGAGGAACGCGACATCCGCTTCGTCAGGCTGTGGTTCACCGACGTACTGGGCTACCTCAAGTCGGTCGCGGTGGCCCCTGCCGAGCTCGAAGGCGCCTTCGCCGAGGGCATCGGGTTCGACGGGTCCGCGATCGAGGGCTTCGCCCGCGTCTACGAGTCGGACATGGTCGCGCGCCCCGACCCGTCGACGTTCCAGGTGCTGCCGTGGGAGACCGGCACCGGCGAGCACTACTCGGCGCGGATGTTCTGCGACATCGCGATGCCCGACGGCTCGCCGTCGTGGGCCGACCCGCGGCACGTGCTGCGGCGGGCGCTGTCGAAGGCGGCCGAGGCGGGGTTCACCTGCTACGTGCACCCGGAGATCGAGTTCTACCTGCTCAAGAACCTTCCCTCGGACGGGACACCTCCGACGCCGGCCGACTCGGGCGGCTACTTCGACCAGGCCAGCCACGACGTCGCGCCGCACTTCCGGCGCAACGCGATCGAGACGCTGGAGTCGATGGGCATCTCCGTCGAGTTCAGCCACCACGAGGGCGGACCGGGCCAGCAGGAGATCGACCTGCGCTACGCCGACGCGCTGACGATGGCCGACAACATCATGACGTTCCGGTACGTCGTGAAGGAGGTTGCGCTCACCCAGGGCGTGCGGGCGTCGTTCATGCCGAAGCCGTTCTCGGCGCATCCCGGTTCGGCGATGCACACGCACTTCTCGCTGTTCGAGGGCGACCGCAACGCCTTCCACGACCCCGACGACCCGTACGAGCTGTCCGAGACGGGCAAGGCGTTCGTCGCGGGGGTCCTGCGGCACGCGCGGGAGATCACCGCCGTCACCAACCAGTGGGTCAACTCCTACAAGCGCCTGATCACCGGCGGGGAGGCGCCCACCGCGGTCTCGTGGGGGCACGCGAACCGGTCGGCGCTGGTCAGGGTGCCGATGTACTCGCCGGGCAAGGCCTCCACCCGCCGGGTGGAGATCCGCACGCTGGACACGGCGTGCAACCCGTACCTGGCGTTCGCGGTGATCCTCGGCGCCGGGCTGCAGGGCGTGCAGAAGGGTTACGAGCTGGGCGAACCGACCGAGGACGACGTCTGGTCGCTCACCGAGACCGAGCGGCGCGCGATGGGCTACGAGTCGCTCCCGCAGAACCTCACCGAGGCGCTGGCCGCGATGGAGCACTCCGAGCTGGTCGCGGAGATCCTCGGCGAGCACGTCTTCGACTTCTTCCTGCGCAACAAGCGGCAGGAATGGGACGGGTACCGCCGCCAGGTCACCCCCTACGAGCTGGCCACCTATCTGCCTGTCCTCTAGCTCGGCGAGTTCGTAAGGTGCGGTGATGGAGATCGTCCTGCACCAGGACGTCGTGGAGTTCACCAAGCACGCCAAGCCGCTCTACGACGCCGACCCGTACCGCCACACCGTTGCGCTGACCGTGCTCGACACGGCCAGTGGGCTCGGCGACCCGCTGGCCACGATGCTCACCGTGCACGAGGGCGGCGAGACGGTCGCGGCCGCGTTGCGCTCGCCGGGGTTCCCGCTGCTCGCCTCGGGGGTGCCGGCGGAGCTCGCGGTCGCTGTCGACGCAGCGCTCGCCGGGTCCGACCCCGGCATCAACGAGGTCGCCGGGCCGGAGCGGGAGGCGTCGGCGTTCGCCGCGGCGCACACCGCCCGCACCGGATCCTCCACGCAGCTGGTGCTGCACCTGCGGCTCTTCAAGCTCGGCACGCTCGTTGCGCCCACCGGGATCCGCGGTGCGGCGCGGCTGGGCACGGAGGCCGATCTGGACGTGCTCGGCGCGTGGCGAGCTGAGTTCGACGCCGAGGCGAGCCACCGCACGCCCGATACCGTTTCGTCGCGGGAGCGAGCGCGCAGTGCGTTGCGGCTGGGATCGGCGGAAGTCCTGTGGGAGGTCGACGGCCTGCCGGTGTCGTTGGCGTCGGCGCGGCGGCCGGTCGCCGGCATGAGCCGGGTCGGCCCGGTCTACACCCCGCCGGAGCTGCGCGGTCACGGCTACGCGGCCGCGGCCACCGCAGCAGCGTCGCAGTGGGCGTTGGACGCGGGGGCGGAGCGGGTGGTGCTGTTCACCGACCTGGCCAACCCGACCACGAACAGGCTCTACCCGCGGCTCGGCTACCAGCCCGTGTACGACGCGCTGGAGTTGCGGTTCGAGAGCAGCTAGTCGTCGCGTTTGGCCGTGTCCAGGGTGAAGGCGGGCAGGCAGACGGCGACGTACTCGGCGCCGTCGGGGCCCGGTGAGCTGTAGCGCACCCACTCGCCGGGTGCGGTGTGCACGGCCTGCCCGGCCTCGACGGTCAACTCGCCGTCCTGGTGCTCGACGCGCAGCGCGCCGCGCAGGACCAGCGTGAACTCGTCGAACTCGGGGCGCTGGCCCGGCTCGGCCCACCCGGACGGGCTGCGCATGTGGGCCATCGAGAGCCGGCCCTCGCCCGTGTTCACGTGCCCCACGAACTCGTCGATCGTCTTCGGTGGCTCGCCGGCGGCGGTCACGCGGCTCGGGGTCTCGATCAGTCGTGGCATCGCGCGATCGTCCCACCTGCGTCGGCCGCGGTCTGTGGAAGGTCGGTGCGCGGACTCTAAGGTCGTGGTGGAGGTGCACGATCATGGACGAGCAGGTGGTCGCGGAGACCGAGCGGTGGTTGCGACGCTCGGGGACGCCCCTGCTGTCGCGCGGGTTCGCCGGGCACCGGGTGCTGTACCGGTCGGCGCCCGCGCTGGCCGGGCTGTTCGTGTACCTGGTGGCCGGTGCCGTCGCCGACGGCATCTGGCGCCGCCTCCCCGGCTTGTGGGAGCTGCCGTTCGACGACGCGATGGAGCGGGCGACGGAGGACGATGCCGGCTACTTCTACGCGGGCCTGGCCGCACCGGTGGTGCTGGGGCTCGCGACAGCGCTGGTCGTCGGGCGGGTTGCGCGGCGCAAGCCGGCGGACTGGTCGGGTCCGTTCCCGATGGCGATCGCGGCGGGCACGCTCGTGATCACGCCGATCCTGACCGCGGTGGCTTCTGTCAGCATGTCGGAGGCGTTCGAGCAGCTGTTGCGGGCGGCGGTGTTCCTCGTTGGGGTGTTGCTCGCCGTCCGCAGCGGGCTTGCGGCCGTGGTGCTGTGGACGGCACGGCAGGCGGTCGTCAACTTCGCCGACGTGCTGCGGCTGACCAGCCGCGCGTTGCCGCTGCTTCTGCTTTTCGTGACGTTCCTGTTCATCAACACCGAGAACTGGCAGGTCGCCTCCGCGTTGAACCGCCCGCAGCTGTGGGGCGTCGCGGCGTTCTTCGTGGTCTGCATGCTGCTGTTCCTCAGCGCGACGCTACCCAAGGAGCTGGCGGCGCTCCCACCGGTGCACGAGGTCTCGCCGACCGAGGCGTGCGCTGGCACGCCGCTGGCCGCGGTGGTCGGCGAGGTGGCGCGCGCCGGTGTCACGGAGCACCCGTTGCGGCCGGTGGAACGGCTCAACCTGCTGCTGACGATGGCGCTGCAGCAGGTGATGCAGTCGGCGCTGCTCGGGCTGGTGGTGTGGGTGTTCTTCGTGCTGTTCGGCAGGTTGGCGATCACCGACGGCGTGATCGAGTCGTGGACCGGCCGCCCGCCGGAGCCGGGGATGTTGTTCCCCGAGAGCCTGCAGATCCCGCTCCCCGTCTCCACGCAGCTCATCCACGTCGCCGTCGTGCTGGGTGCGTTCTCGGCGCTGTACTTCGCCGTCTACACGGTCACCGACGCCAACTACCGCTCCGAGTTCCTCACCGAGATGCTCGTGGACGTCAACCGGGGCCGGATGGTGCGCGACTGCTACCTCACCTACGCCGAACGGCTGCCGAAGCCGTGAAGGCATGGTGGGGTCGTCGTCGTGGTACTTGATCCGGATCCACCCATCTGGGCGGAATGAACTCCGGTAGGCCATCAACTATTCGCACGAACCATTCCGTGGCATGGATTTCCCGGTGATGCATTTTGCACAGCATCACCAAATTATTGATTTCGGTGGGTCCGCCGTTCTGCCATTCAACAATATGGTGGATATCGCACCAGCTCGCCGGCCGGCCACAACGGGCGCATCCGCGGTCACGGGCGGCGACGGCTCGTCGCATTCCGTCGGGGATGACGCGGTTTGCGCGGCCGATGTCGAG
>NZ_JAJGSX010000022.1 GCF_021245725.1 Pseudonocardia sp. TRM90224
CTGGACACCGAGCCGGCGGGTCGGGTGTTGACCGCTGACTCGAACGCGACCGCGAAGGTCGACTGTGACAGCCCGACGTGCAAGGGCACCGGCGCCACTGAGACCACCGGTGCTGCATCGGGTGACATCACCGGTGTGCGGGATTCGAAGGGGTCGGCGAACTGCACCGCGAACGGCGGCGGGTGCAAGGCCACCTCGGGCACCGAGGTCACCGACCGGGCCGCGACCAAGGCCTTGAGGACCGACCCGGCCGGGGTGACCCCGGTGTCGGGCCCGGTCAGCGTCTCCACCGCGACCGCGACGATCACCTGCGAGGCGGGCGCGGCGGAGTGCGGCGGCAGCGGCGCGGCGGCGACGAGCGCTCGTGACACCGCGGTCACGCCGGATGCGCGGGGCACGTCCTCGACGGCGGAGTGCACGGTCAAGGGCGGCGGTTGCAAGGGTGAGGCGTCGTCGAAGGCGTCCAGCGCTCCGGACTTCCAGGTGCTCGACCCGGTGACGGGTAAGCCGGTCGCCGGTCAGCCGCTGACCGGGCCGTCGTCGACGTCGTCGTCGACCGCGACGATCAGCTGCGAGGCCGGGAACGACTGCTCGGGCACGGTCAAGACGGCCACGACGGCGTTCGAGGGCACCGCGGCGCCGCGGACGTCGGAGGGCACCGCCACCTGCACCGGTGGCACGGGTGGGTGTGAGCTGGTGTCGAAGTCCAACGCGTCGAGTGGCCCGGGTGCTGCGCTCGCGTTTGCCGGTGAGGACAACAAGATCAACCTCGCCCGCCTGCCGGCCGGTCCATCGGCGGCGTCGGTCGCCGGTGCGGTCCTGGTGTGTGATGGCGCGAAGTTGTGCGATGGGAAGGTCACCAGTTCGGCGACCGCGACGGACCCGAGCGTGTCGGGGGAGCCGCGTGGTGCGCGCAGCGAGGGCACCTGCACCGGTGTGACCGGTGGTGTGTGCCAGGCGGTGACGAACTCGGGTGCTTCGACCGGGCCGGACGCGAACGTGATCGCTCCGGTGGTGCAGGCCAAGTCGACCGCGAATGCGACCGTCTCGCAGGAGACCACCGGTGAGCAGCAGCCGCAGCCGTCGGAGGAGCAGGGTAAGAAGGGCGAGCAGCCCGCAACCACGCCGGCTCCGACCGCGCCGGGTTCGTCGGCGAATGCGGGTGGTCCGACGGTGGCGGGTGCGTCGGCATGGTCGATGGCCAACGCGACCATGGACTGCGCGGCGGGCACCAAGTGCTCGGGCACGGCGTCGAGCACGGCGGCGGGTTCTGATGGTCCGATGAACGTGGCCGGGGCGAACGGGGCTCGTGGCCCACCGGAGGGTGTGTCGACTTCCAGCGGTAGCTGCTCGGGCAAGGGTGGTTGCCAGGTTCAGACGAGTTCGACCGCGGGTGCCGGCCAGGTTGTGGCCGACGTGATCGCGGAACAGCAGAACCAGACCGCCGAGGCGCTTGCGGAGCAGGCGAAGCAGGCGGAGCAGGACGCCGCGAAGGCGGCGAAGGTCGCGGCCGGTACGGGTGCGACCGAGGACGAGAAGAAGAAGGCTGCAGAGGCGGCCGAGACGGCGAAGCAGACGTCGGAAGCTGCGAAGCAGGCTGCCGAGCTGGCTGCGAAGCCGGTGACCGGCGCCCCGGCCACGATGTCCGATTCCACGGCGTCGGTGCAGTGCCTCTCGAAGGGCTGCACCGCGAACACGGTCGCCGAGTCGACCGTCACGGCCGCGCTGGCCGGCGAGCAGGACCCGGCCATGGCGAGCGTCTCCCGTGCGGAGGCGACCTGCCGCTCCGGCGCCAACGGGTGCATGGTCGAGTCGACCGCATCCGTCACCACGACCACCGATTCCGGCATGCCGGAGAGCACCGACCCCGGCGCGGCGATGATCCCCGGCCGGGCCGGCGGCACCCAGGCCGCCGCCACCGTCCAGTGCCCCGACAAGGACTGCACGGGCACGGCGACCGGCGAGTCGATGTCCGCCGCATCCCCCGACGGCGGCGCTCGGGCCGCGCTCGCCGCCGCGCAGGACCCGAACGCCCCGACCCCCGCCGGCAACGGCGACGCGACCGACCCGACCAGCGTCTCCCTCGCCAAGGGCAGCACCGTCTGCCCCGGCACCGGCCCCTGCGAGGCCGGCATCTCCGTGAGCTCCGCGGCCAGCGGCTCGGCCGGGCATTTCGGCACGACGACGGCCACCGTCCAGGGGATGTGCCGGACCGAGGCCGGCGCCTGCCCGGTCACGACGAGCAGCACTACCGTCGCCACCGACGACCCGGCGACGATCAGCGAGACCGTCCGGACCGGCCGCGCCGGCCAGCTGCCGCAGACCACCCGCGCCATCGGCACCACGACCTGCGCGGCCGACGGGGCCTGCGAGGGCGGCACCAGCGGGTTCGTCGGCGACTACATCGCCGAGGTGACGGCGGGCTGCCTCGGAACCGGCTGCACCACGCGGATCGAGGGCAACGCCGCGTTCGCCGGCCCGGAGGGCACCAACACCGCGACGACGACCTCGGCGTGCACCGCCGGCGCCGACGGGCAGTGCGCCGGCTCGGGACAGGTCGGCGCGTCCGCAGCCGGCACGCAGGTGTCGTCGTCGTGCGCCGGCGACACCGGCTCGGCGTGCACCTTCGTGTTCTCGGCGACCTCGGCGGCGGCAGCGACCGCCGCCGGCACCGCCGCCACGGCGAACGCGGGCTGCCAGGCCAGTGGTGGCGCCGGTGAGGGCTGGTGCGCGACGAACGCGATGGCCGTCGCCGAGGACGGCGCCGCAATGGCCGCGGCCGGTTGTGTGGGCAGCGAGAACGCCGGCTGCACCTACAGCTACCGCGCCAGCGCAGCCGCGGCGGACACCGGCCGGGGGACGAAGGCGTCGGCAAACGCCCTCGGCCACGGGTCGGGCACGATCGGGCAGGGCCAGGTGATGGTCACCGCGCAGGCCGAGGCCGGGCCGGGCAGCGCCCAGGCGTCGGCGTCCTGCCAGGGCTCGCCGGGCACCACCTGCACCCACTCGTACTCCGCCTCGGCCAACGCTTCGGCCGGCTGGACCGGTCCCGGCGGCAAGAGCTCGGCGCGGGCGTCAGCACGTGGCTCCGGCGGCGGCGCGATGGGCGGCGGCGGGGTGGCCGTCTCCGCGCAGGCGTCGGCCGGGCCCGGCTACGCCAACGCGTCGGCGTCGTGCTCCGGCGCGGCGAACTGCACGACGAGCTTCTACGCCCACGCCGAGATGCACGACGCCGTCCAGCGGCCCGAGGGCCTCTACCTCGCCGACGCGTGGGCGACCTGCGGTGGCGGCGGCGCGAGCGGCGGCGGCTGCGGTGTGACCGCGGAGGCCGACGCGTTGCGGCAGATCGCGAAGTCGGACTGCTTCGGCGACGGCTGGTGCGAGAAGGATGCGAAGGCGAGCTTCATCCCGGCGAAGCCGCAGCCGAAGCCCGGTGAGGAGCCGCTCGGCGACAAGATCCACGGTGGCCAGGTCGTCTGCGACGTCGCGGCCAAGACCTGCGACGTGATCCTCTTCGAGCCCGACCGCCCCGCGGCTGGCACGCCGTCGGTGCCGTGCCCGATGCCCTGCCGCCTGCCCGGCAAGAGCGGCCAGACCGTCACGGTCGACGAGCACGGCGTCGCGACCGTCGAGAACCCGCGGACGGCCGGGCGCCCGGACCTCGGCGTCGACAAGAACGTCGGCACGGGCGGCGCAGCCATGGCGGTGGCCGATGAGGAGGGCCACGCCAACGGCTGGGTGAAGGGCCGCAACTCGACGACGTACGACAGCTACAGCCGCTCGACGGTCACCTACGACCGCGGTCCCGCCGACGCGACCCACTACATGTCCTTCGCGGACAGGACAGGCCGCACCTTCCGCACCGAGTGCCCCAACGGCTGCTCGGGCACGGTCGGCTTCCGCGACAAGATGGAGAGCTTCGTCATCGCGGGCACCAACGCGAAGATCAACGCGATCGACGAGGCCGGTCACCAGTCCGACATCTCCTGGAACGGCGCCGGCAAGCTCACCCCCTACGGCCAGCCGACGATCTTCGCCGACGGCAACGGCCCGGCCAGCAAGATGGGCGGCTGGACCCGGGTGCTCGGCCCCGGTCTCGACGCGCAGGGCAAGTGGAACCCCGGCTCGTTCGTGATGACCGCGCAGAGCGGCAGCTTCTTCCTCGGCAACGGGTTCAAGTACGAGAACGTCAACAAGAACCCCGGCGAGAACGACCGGCTGGAAGGCATCTTCACCGACGACGAGGGCAAGGGCGGGCGCGCGGTCTGCAACGGCCCGTGCGTCGAGACGATGCCCGACGGGATCGCCAAGAACATCACGTGCACGAGCGGCTGCGCGTGGGTCACCCGCTGGCAGGACGACAACGGGCTGAAGCTGGGCGTGACCAGCTGCGAGAACTGCTTCATGGAGCGGGAGTTCCGGGCCACCCCGATGGCCCCGAACGGCTACTTCTCGATGACCAACCACACCGACGGCCCGATCCTCTACGTGAGCCCGACGGGCGAGGGCCAGGTCTGCCTGAAGAAGTGCCACTTCACCAACGTCTCGCCCGACGCGCAGGGCAACGGCGGCTACACGATCTGCGCCGGGCACGCGTGCGGCATCGGCAGCTCCCGCACGGGCGAGGCGATCGAGAACGTCACCCCGGACAGCACGATCGGGCTCTTCTTCGGCAACACGGACGGGACTGGCCGCCGCTACATCTGCAGCGCGGAGTGCAACACCTACAACCTGGCCGGCGTGCCGCGGGAGCACGGCGGGTTCGCCGGGAGGATCCCCAACGGCAATTCGACGAAGTACGACTGGATCGGCGACTCCGACCGCGGCTGGCTGCCGCACACCGTCCGGCCCGACGCCGACCGGCCGTCGATGCACACGCCGAAGGACGACGCGATCGCCGTCGCGATGGGCAAGGACCCGAAGGACCCGAACCTGCGGCTGCCGCTGCTCAGCACCGACAGCTACAACCAGCTCTCGGCCGAGGAGCGGGCGCAGTACGACAAGCTGATCCCGATGTCGGACGCCAACCACGACATCGCGATGGGCTCGTTCTACGAGGCGCGGATCCGCGACGACGCCATGCGGGTGAAGGCACCGGGCATCGAGCAGGACATGCGCGACGTCGCCGCGGGTGTCGAGGCGTACCGCACGACCGGTGACAAGTCGAAGCTCGACGCGGTGCAGCCGACCATCGACAAGATCAACAAGGCGGTCGGTGACGACAAGACCGGTGAGCTGGCGCAGTGGGTGAAGGACCGCGGGCTGATCGACACCATCACCCTCGCGAACCTCCCCCAGGACTTCCGCAACGCCGACGGCGACCTGCAGGCGAAGCCGGAGGTCATCGCCAAGATCAACCAGCTCGACCCGGAGCGCACGAGGGACATCCGCAAGGACGACCCGACGCTGACGCCGCTCCAGGTGGCGAACATGAACATGCAGTCGATCATGGCGGAGCGCGGCCAGGCGCAGACGGTCGCGATGGGGCTCGCCACCGAACGCCGCAAGCTCGAGAACGACATCGCGGCGTGGAACACGTCGGCCGACGCCTTCGACAAGTCGCCGAACCAGACCCAGGAGTGGGCCGACCAGCTCAACAAGGACCGCGGGGCGCTCATCGACCGGCAGAACGCGTCGAACCAGCTGCTGGGCGCCGCGAACGAGCAACTGGACCGGTCGTCGGCGATGCTGCGGCAGGCCGATCTCGCCATGGTGAGCGGCTCGACCGACAAGGAATGGGCGAACCGGCTCATCGCCACCAACGGCGACATCGCGCGGTTCAACGGGCTCGCCAAGGCCATGGAGACGTCGAACGACCAGCCGCAGATCGTGCTCGCGCCGACCATGTGGAGCTACGGCACGTTCGCGGAGACGCACTACAGCTCACTGCGGCAGAACCCGATCGACCCGAACGAACGGCTCGGCCGGTACGTCCAGCTGCCCTCGACCGGCCGCACGGACAGCCTGATGGCGCAGCAGGTCGCGATCAACACACCCGGTGCGCTGCACTTCGCCGACGAAGGGACGCGGCAGCAGTTCGAGGCCCGCTACAAGAACGACACCCTCGCCAACGTCATGGCGAGGTACACCGCGCAGGGCTTCCTCGACACGGAGAAGCGGGCGCGGGCACTGCCCGAGAAGGACCGTGCGGCGGCGCTCGCGGCGGCCGGCATCACGGGCGGCAAGGCCGACGAGATCCTCGCGCGGATGCGAGACGGCGACGTCACCGCGATCCCGATGATGTATCGCGACCCGGAGAGCGGCGAGACGTCGGAGCCGGTGCTGTTCCGCGTCAAGAAGGGCGGCACCGAAACCTTCATCGACGAAACCGGGGCCACCTGGGAGAGCGTCGACCAGTTCCGGAACAAGAACGAGATGTTCTCCCCCGACGGCTACCTGTCGTGGACGAAGGACCTCGACGGCGCCGTGGGGACCGTGCGGCTGAACTCCGCGGAGGCGAAGTACACGACGTTCTGGCAGGACGCGGGCAAGGTGGCCACGACGACCGTCATCGTCGTGGGTGTCATCGGGGCCACCGCCGCATCCGGCGGGACGGCACTGCTGTTCGGCGGTGCGGCGTTGGCCGCCGGGGTGGGTAGCTCGCTCTACAACCTCAACGACCGCGCCGCGCACAACCAGGACAACAGCTGGGACAACCCGACCGCGCGCGCCGAGTACATCAACCTCGGGCTGAGCGCGCTGCCCGGCGCAGGCCGGCTGGTCGGGGCGATCCCCAAGGTCGCCTCCAAGGCCGGCGTGAGCGCGGCGATCATCCGGGGTGCCGACCGGGCGGCCGTCGCCGGCGGGGTGGCCATGTACGGCGTGCACGTCGGCGAGGTGGTCGACGAGTTCGGCGAGCTGGGGCCGGAGGGCCGGAAGATCGCCATCTCCGGGCTCGTCCAAGGGGCCGCAACATTGCTCGCACCGGTCGCCACCAGGTCCGGCCGGACCAACATGGTCGGGCTCTTCGTGCCCGGGCGGTCGACCGGGATCCGCCTCACCCCGACGCTGGACAACCTCGGCAACCCGATCGCAGGCGGGTTCCCCGCCTCGGCGAGCGTGGGGCGCAACCTGCCGCTCGGAGAGCGGATCGGCAACCTGCTGAAGGTCAACCCCGGCCTGCCGGTGACGACGATCGCCCACCAGCTCGGGGTGTCGCGCAGCGAGGTGTCGGCCGCGATCTCGGCGAACCCGGCCAGCATCGGACGGCGCACGTTCGAGGTGGGCGGCGACGGCGTGACGACCATCCGGCCAGCCACACCGTCGGCGGCCGGCTTCCACACCGGCCCCGGACCGCGCGGGTCGACCGGCATCTACTGGTGGAAGGGCCCGAACCCGGTCACCAAGGTCGACATCGACAACGGTGTGGTCACCCTGCGGCAGCCGCAGTCGTCGACCCCGGACCCGCCGGCACCGGCACCCGAGGCCCCGCCGTGGACCGGCAGCAAGGAGCTCGTCGTCTACGAGCCGCCCGCGCCGCCGACCTTCAAGGTGGTGCAGACCGACTCGGGCGAGATCGTCCTGGCGCCCGTGCCGCCGGGCGGCAAGCGGACTCCGACCGTCGAGTTCCCGGTCCGCCTCGGGGAGGCCGAGCGGCAGCTGTCGAACCTGCCCGACCGGCCGGCCGAGTACGAGCCGTGGATGCCGGGATATTCGGAGAAGCGGCAGGTGCTGGGGCCGATCGTGCTCGCGGCGACGAGCATCATCGCGCCGGCAGCCGGCGACGGTGCCCCGGTGCACGTGGCGCCGGAGATCGGCGTGCACGCCTCGGCCGTTCCCGGCAAGAACGTCGGCGCCCCGGCCGGCCTGCGGTCGACCCAGCCGGCGCCCGACGCACCGTCGCCGTTCGGGCAGGCGCGGGCGGCCGCGCCGCGGTTCAACGAAGCCGGCCCCGCCGGCGCGGCGACGGTCGGCAACCCGATCCGCTTCGGCTCCACGGCCGCGACGCTGGGGCTCTCGGCCGCTGCCGGGGCCATGGGCAGCCCGGTCGCCGATCCCCTCGGCGGCCCTGGCGGGCCCGATCTGCTGCTGCCGCCGCGCCTGGCCATGACTCCCGAGCTGGAGCGGGCGATCAACAACGGGACGCTGGGCGGGCTGCGGATGGTGCCGGTCCGCACCCGGGCCGCGCTGCCGGCCGGTGTGCGTGCGTACCTCAGGGCGCAGATGTGGCAGGAGCTGGCGAAGGACGCGTCGAGCAACGATGCGCTCACCGAGCAGCTCGCGTCGTGGCGGAGCGAGGTCCTGCCGACCGCCGTGGAGCAGTTGGCCATCGAGACCCGACGGATGGCCGACCACATCCTGCCTGACAAAGCGGCCGGCAGGGAGCTGGCGGCAGCGGTCCGGGCGGGCGAGGTCACGCAGGCCGACTTCGTCGACATCGTCGCCACCGTCCTGCGCTCGGGACCGATCAGCGCCGACCGCGCGTTGGCGAAGTTCGCCGACGAGCAGGGGCTGGCGTGGCGTCCCGCCGCGATCGGCGCGCTCGCCGACGGCATCCAGGACCTCGCGTTCGAGCGGCTGCCGCAGGCGAAGCTCACGAAGTTCAAGGAGTCGCGCGCCGCCCTGCGCAAGATCTTCGCCGACGTGGTGCGGCAGCAGGGTGAGCAGCGCGGCATGCAGCTGACGTGGCAGGGGCTCGCCGACGAGCTGAACCGCGCCGCCGACGAGCTGCTGAAGACCGTGCCCTACCAGGCTTTCCTGCCGCCGCAGAAGCGCAAGCCCGGCCGTCAGCCGGACGTGAGCTGGAAGAAGGCAGCCGATCGGATCCTGGCGCAGGTGGCCGACCTGCGCGGACGTGCGGACGAGCTGGAGCAGAAGGCGACCCTCGCCGGTGTGAAGGCCGACGCGCTGCAGCGGTGGATCGTCTCCGGCGACTTCGAAAAGGGCTCCGACGAGGTCGACCCGCCGCCCGCGAAGCAGGAGCAGCTGCCCTGGTGGCGGTGGTCGGGGCTGGCCCCGCCGGTCCGCGCCGGAGTGCTGGCGGCAGGCGTCGCCTTGCTCCTCGGTGGCGGCCTGGCGATCGCCGGGTACGTCTTCGGGCTCGGCGCGCTGATCGCCGGCGCGCTGGTCGGAGCGATCGCAGGGGCGAAGCTGCGCCCCATCAGGAGCTCACGACAGGCGCGTGGCCCACCGCTGGTCTCCCGACTGCTCGCGGCGGCGGAGAACCTGCCGGCCGCAGCCATCATCGGTGTTCTGACCGGCCTCGCCTTCGGTGGCGGCGCCGCGATGATCACGACCTCCGGCGCGCTCGTGGGCCTGATCGTCAGGGCTCCCGCGGCAACCGTCGGTGCTACCTCGCCCTCGACACGGGTACTGCTGGCCGGCGGCCTGCTCAGCACGGCGCCGCTGGTGGTGATCGCGTCCTCCGGTGGTGTGGGGGCAACCCTCGCCGCTGCGCTCATGGCGGTCACGGTGGTCGCCATCGCACTGACCGCTCCGAAGACGACCTCCGCAGGGAAGGACAACACCAAGGGCACGGCCCAGGAGCAGAACCAGAACACCGGACGCACCAAGCGGGCGGTCGTTGCTTCCGCGCTCCTCGGAGCGCTGATGCTGCCGATGCTCGGCCTCGGTGCGATCGTCGCGCCGGACGCAGCGCAGGCCGCTCCGGCGTCGGCAGTACGGATCGTCGTGTCCGGCACCGCGGTTGTGGTGACCGGTGGCATCAACCAGGTCGCGTTCACGGGCGCGCCGGGTGACACCGCCGGTGCGGTCGCAGCTGCACTCGGCACGGACTTCGCGACGTTCAACGCGGCGAACGGCTACGCGTTCGCCGGGCCCGGCACGGCGATCGGCGGGTTGCAGCTGGTCACGCAGCCGGGCTGGTCGGGGATCTGGGTGACCATCGACGGCGACTCGCTGTGGACGGTCTTCCACACCCGGTTCCACCGCCCGCAGCTGTACGACGCCGCCTACGCGGCGGACCCGAGCCCCGACCTCATCCACCCCGGCGACAAGCAGGTCGTCGAGCAGGCCGCCCCGGTGCCGCCGGTCACGCCCCCGGGTCAGCCCAACCAGCCCGGCCAGCCGAACGTGCCGGGAACGAACCCGTCCCCGACCACCCAGGCGCCGACCACCCAGGCACCCACGACCCAGGCACCCACGACCCAGGCACCTACAACGCAGGCACCCACCACCCAGGCACCGTCGACCCAGCCGCCCGGCACCCCGCCGACGATGGCCCCGCCGGTGCGCGGCCCCACCGGCGGCAGCGGCCTCCTGACGTGGCTCGGCATCGTCATGGGCGGGCTGGTGCTCGTCGTGCTCGGTGGTGCCGGGCTGCGCTACCTCGCGACGGTCGGACCGCTCTTCCGGCTCCGGCTGGGGGTGACCGAACGCCGCACACTGCGCGGTCGGGTGGCCGAGCGGGCGGGTGAGCTCGGCAAGGCGACCGGAGCCGCCGAGCAGAACGCCGCCGCCGGCGAACTCGTCACCGCGGTCGTGGACGCCCTCGAAGCCGGCGCGAGCCCGCGCAGCGTCGCGCGCAAGGCCGGCTGGCCGGTCGAGCTGGTCCGGCTCGCCCGCGAGTACGAGCAGCGCCGCGCGGAGTTCGTGGCCGCGGTCGCGCTCAAGGGCAGCCGGACCCGCCAGGAGTGGGAGGCCGCTCGCGCGGCGATGCGGGTGCTCGACAAGCTCTTCACCGGCAGCCCGACCCCCGAGCAGGTCGCTGCCGCATGGGCCCGGCTCGCGGAGCTGACCGCCGTGCTGGACGGCACCTGGTCGGCCCTGCAGGCCTGGCGCGGGGTCGCCGAGGCGAACGGCGTGACGCTGCGGTTCGGACGCGACGGCGGGATCGTCGCCACAACGTCCGGCGGGCGGCGCATCCGGCTCACCGCCGACGAGGTGCGTGAGCTGCTCGCCGATCTCGGCCCGCGCCCGACGAACGACGCAGACCGCGCCGCGCTGCGCGGGAACGCCGCCACGTGGTGGGAGGAGCGGCTCGGCAACGGGGCCCCCGGCGCACCGGCCGTGCAGACCCCGCAGACGCCGCCGGCCCAGACGCCGCCGGCCCAGACGCCGCCGGCCCAGACGCCGCCGCCCGGCTCGCCGAGCGTTCCCGCTCCGCCCGCTCCGCCGGCCCCGCCGGCCCCGCCCGCACCCGCGCCGGCTCCGCGCCCGCTGACGTTGCTCGGTGTGTTCCGGACCCTTGCCGGGGCGTCCGGCGCCGTGACCGCCGCCGACGTCCGCACGCGGCTCGGCGTCACCGACCCAGTCCGCGCCGTCACGGCGGTGCTCGACGAGCTGGCCGCGGCGGGGCTCGCCGAGTCGCTCGGCAACGGCACCTACCGGCTCGTGCCGCGGCTGGTGGAGCTGCTCACCGCCGCGCCGCAGGGGTTCCGCGACGAGCTGGCCGGCATCGGCAACCCGATGGACACCGTCGCGCTCGCGCTGCGCGAGCTCGACGCCCGCACGCTGGCCGGTCAGCCGGAGCGGATGGCGCAGGCGGTCGAGGCGGTCGACGGGCTGCTGCGCTCGGGCATCCCTGCCAGGAACGGGCTGCGCGCCTGGACCCGTCAGCTCGGCGTGCTCGCCAGGCACCTCGCCCGGATCGCCGCCGCGGTGGTGCAGGCCCGCACCCGGGCGTTCACGCTGACGAACACCCGCAAGATGATCGTCTCCGGGCTCACCGGCGAGCAGCGCGGCTGGCTGCGCTGGCTCGGCCAGAACGCACCCGCCGGCGTGGACGTCGCCGCGCTCGTCGCGGACCGGCTCGGGATCACCCAGGTGGCGGCCGCGAAGCTGCTCGCGGACACCAAGGTGGCGGCGACGGAGCCGCCGCTCACGACGGGTCCCTTCGTGGACGTCGTCGCCGACATCGCCGACCGGATCGCCGATGCCAACCCGACCGACGTCAAGGACGTCGAGGTGGTCCGCTCGGCGCTGGAGATCGAACGGGCCGCGGTCCAGGACGCGCAGCGCGACGCGCTCGACGCGCTCGCACTCAGCGGGTTCGGTGCCGGGCCGCGCGGCCGCTGGGCCGCCGGGATGGTGGAGCGCGCCGGACGCGGCGCCGGCATGGTCGTCCGCACGGTGCGTGCGGCGCACCGGATCGGCCTCGACCGGCTCCGGATGCCGAGGTCGACCGCGACCGCGGGCGCCGCGCTCTTCGTGATCGGCGGCGCGATCGCCGGGTTCGTCGCGTTCCTCCCGCCGACCTGGCCGGTGTTCGCCGCCGGCACGCTGCTCGGTGCGCTGTTCGTCCGTCCGGCGCTGCAGGCGCTGCGCTGGCTGGTGCAGGCCCGGGCGCCCCCGCTGGCGAAGATCGTCCGCGCCGGCGCCGCGCTGCTCGGGGCTGCCGTCGCAGTGGTGGTCAGGGTCGACCCGGCGCTGCTGGGCGATCTGGTCACGGTGGTCGTCGACGCCGCGAAGTGGCTCGCGCAGCGCCCGCAGTTCCGGCAGGTCGCCAACTCGTGGCTGGTCGCTCTGACTATCAGCACGGCGCTGGCGTTCCGCTACGTCCTGCGCCGCCAGACGCTGAACCGCAGCCGCGGCCTCGAGCGCAACCCGCGCGGCGACGGGCGCTGGACGGCGCTGGGCTTCGGCCTGGTGACGGTCGCGTTCGGCCTGGCCAAGCTGCTCGCGACGGGCGGCGTGGCCGGCATCGTCACCAGCCTGCTGGCCGCCGGGCTGGTCGCCGCCGTAGTCAACGCCTTGCAGCGCAAGGACACCGGGTTCAAGCGCGGCTCGAACGCGGTGATCGCCGGCCTGTGGGTGCTCCCGGCCAGCCTGATCAGCGGGATCATCGGCGCGCAGGTCGTTGCGACGACCACGGGGCAGTGGTGGCTCGGGCTGCTCGTCACGCTGCTCGTCGTCGCCCCGGTGCCGTTCATCAGCGACGCGGCGGCGGCGTTCTGGGGCCGGATCATGTCGAAGCGCGCGACGGACAAGTGGTCGCAGCTGGGCGCGAAGACCCGCAGCCCGGACCACGAGGCGGGCTGGTGGTTCCGCTTCCGCATCAGCTGGGCGGCCCGCCGGATGCTCGACCGGTTGAGCATCAACCCGTTCGACCCGCGCCTGTCGTTGCTCAAGCTCGACTCGGTGCTCAGCGCCGGGATCGCGTACTTCGTCACGCGGCCGTGGCCGGGCGACAACCTTTGGACGATGCTCGCCCGGCTCGCCGTCGGCGGCGTGTTCCTGATCGTGCTCAACCGGTGGCGCGACGCGTACGAGTGGTACGCCGGCTACTACGGGTACTCGAGCCCGCGGCAGATCCGTGCGCCCGTCCGCCCGGGCGGGGTGCTCGGCCCGATGCAGCCGGGCGGTCGGCTGCGGGCCGGGTTGCTGACGCTGCGCGACCAGCTCGGCGAGGTCGTCGGCGACCCGGACGTGATGACCGGGCTCGGCACGATGACCGTCGCGGAGCGGCGGGACCTGGCCGCGAAGATCGCCGAGCGGCTCGCGACGCGGCTCACCGAGGTGGTGACCGACGAGCTGGACGGGTGGATGACCAACTCGCCGGGTGCCGGCGTGGCCGCCGCTGTCGCGCGCGAGCGGGAGAAGGCGAAGGAGCGCCAGGAGCAGCACGTCGTCGCGGCGGCGCACGTGATCGCGCTGCTCTCCGCGATCGCCGGCCCCGAGATGCGCGACCGCGCTGCGCAGCGCCTGCGCGGCGCGGGCTACTTCGACGCGGAGGAGCTGATGGCGTTCTTCGGCCTCCTGCTCGACGCGCTCCGCGCCGACCCGGCCATCGTGGGCGCGCTCCCGGCCGGGGTCGGCCCGGAGGGCGATTGGGGCGGCCGGCTGGCGGAGCAGATCAAGCTGCGGAACACGTTGCGGGTCGGGTACCTCGCGCTCCGCCATGAGCTGCTCATGGAGCTGCGGCTGGTCCACCCGCACGGGTCGAGGGAGCGGGAGTGGGTCGAGCAGGAGCTCGTGCTGGTCAAGGTCGACGACGCGAAGGCCGACATCCGCAAGGGCGACGTCGACCCGCTCTACGCCGGCACCCACCTGATGGGCGAGCGGGCCGGCAGCCTCGTCGACCCGAACCGCAACCGGCAGCAGAGCCAGGCGGACCTGCGGGCCGGTGAGCTGGCGCACCGCACCGCGATGCAGCTGGCGATGCTGGTCACCGAGCTCGTCGTCGCGCCGGCGGAGCAGGCGCGGGCCCAGGACGAGTGGCATGATCACCTGCTGGAGGCCACCACCGGGCCGGTCGTTCTCGACCAGCTCTCGCCGCTGGGGGTGCTGCTCTCGGTCGCCGGCCGGAACACGCCCGTCACCGCGGAGGCGTTGGCGGCCGAGTACGGCGCCGGCACACCGCAGGCCTGGCAGCTGCAGCTCGATGCGCTCGCCGCCGCGAAGGCGGTCGAGGGCTCGGCCGCGGCGGGCTACCTGCTCAACAAGGAGCTGAGCGCCCGCTGGTCGGCCGCCGACGCCGTGCTGCGCCACGCGCTGCGGCACAACCCGGCGGTGCTCCCCGGCAACAACGAGCTGGCCCCGCTCACGCGGCTCGACGCGGACGGGGCGGCGGTGGCCGCCGGGGTGCGGGCGCTCTCGGAGGTGCTGCGTGCGGTCACGGTGATCTTCCGCAGCCCCTACGACGGCTTCGGCTACGAGACCGCCGCGCTGCGCGCGCTGTTCGCGAGCGTGCGCTACCAGGCGGCGCACCCGCTGGGCCGGCCGATCTGGCCGAGCGACGAGGCCGAGCGCAGCGCGTTCGCGGAGACGAGGGCGCAGCTGAAGGCGGTCCGTGCGGCGCAGCAGCCGAAGGTGCGGGCGTCGGTGCTGAAGCAGCACGCGGCGGTGCTCGACGAGCACCGCCGGCAGGTGCTGGTCGCGACCCGGCTGCTGGAACGCGCGCTGCGGGCGTTCGTCAGCTCCGGAACGGTCCCGGGGCTGCAGCCGCGTGGCCCGCCGCAGGCCGTCCTCGACGCGCTGCTGGCCGCGCGGATCGCGCAGACCCACGCCTACATCGCGCTGTACGAGGCCCGGGCGGCGGCGGAGGAGGCGGCCAGGGCGGCCAACGCCTACCCCCACCAGATCGACGCGCTGCTCGCCGCCGCCGACGAGACGCTGGACGCCCGGCCGGGCGCCGACCCGTCCGAGCCGGCCGTGCTCTCGTACCTGCGCCGGATGCGGGCGAACCTGAAGGAGGTGCGCGCCACGCTCGCCGCCGCGCCGAGCAGCGAGGCGGCCAAGCGGACCGCACTGGTGGCGCTCGGGCTGCACGACGTCGCGAACGACGCGGCCTGGGAGGCACTGCACTGGCGGACGCTCTTCGGTTACGTCGCGATCGCCCGGGCCCGCAGCCAGGCCGACAAGCTGCGCCGCCAGCTCGCCGCCGCCGGCGGGGCCCCGGCCATCGAGCAGGGCATCGGCGTGCTGTCCGAGCCGGGCTCACCGGTCGGTGCCGCAGCCGTCAGCGTGCGCGGTCGGCGCCACCCGGTGAACCAGGACAGGGCGCTGGTCGGGTCGACGGTCGACGGGATCGGCCGCTTCTCCGTCACGGCCGACGGGCTCTCGGTCGGTTTCGGCTCCGAGCGCGCCGCACGTGCCGCCGTCGACGCGGCGGCCGGTGTGCTGCGGCGGCACCAGCCGGGCGACGACCCCGCGGCGACCGTGCGGCGCGCGTACGACGCGGCCGTTGCGGCGGTCGGCGAGCTGGGCCTGCCGGACGCGGCGCAGCCGCCCGCGACGACCCTGGTGATCTCGCTGGTGACACCCGCGGTCAGCACCGGCCGGTTCGACGTCCACGTCGCGTGGGTCGGCGACACCCGCGCCTACTGGGTGCCCGAGGGTGCAACCGCCGCCGAGCAGCTGACCGTCGACCACACCCGCTCCGGGGCGCTCACGGCCTGGATCGCGATCGACCGCAGGCCGGAGCCCGCCACGCAGAGCAGGCACGACGTCGGCGCCGGCAGCGTCATCGCGCTGACCGACGGGATGTGGGAGGAGGTCGGCGACCCGGCTGCCGCCCTCACCGCCGCCGGCCGCACCGACCCGGCGGTGGCCGTCGACAACCTCTTCGTCGCCGCGGGCGCGGCGAGCCGCACCGACGACCAGACCGCGGCGGTCATCACGATCAGCCGGATCACCGGCGGCGGGCCCGTCATGGTCGACGGGCGCGCCGAGCCGAGCGTCGTCGAGACGGTGCTCGCGGCGCTGCCGGGCCTGGAGCACCGGATGACGCCGCTGGAAGCGATGCCCCACCGGAGGCCGCGCGGCCCGCCCGGCGTCACCGTGCTGGTACTGGACGGCGAGCTGCCGGCGCCGGGGGTGATCGCGTTCGGATGGGCCGAGCGCGACGTCGTGGTGATCACCCGGGCGATGCTCGACGAGATCGTGGAGCACATCGCGGTCGGCCGGCTGAGCGAGCAGTGGTGGTTCGACATGCTCGTGCACGAGCGGGACTTCCACCTGCCCGGCGGGGCGCACTTCCCCGAGCACACGGGCGTCCGGCACGACGCCGACGCCGGCCCGTTCGCCCGTGATCTGCGGATCGCCCGGTGGAGCCTGGTCACCGACGCGTTCGTCCAGCGGCTGCCCAGGGACGTCGTGGAGTCGCTGCCCGCGCGGCCCGGCACGGAGGGTGTGCCGGCCGCGGTGCTGACGTACCTCGTCGCGAACCACCCGCGCGAGCTCGCCGAGGTGATCGAGCGGTTCCGGGCCGTGATGGGCCCGCTGGAGCGTCTCTACGAAAACGCGCACCCCGAGCTGATGGCGGCCCTGCGGCAGCACGGGCGGCAGTGGCGGGCCGCCGCGCTGCAGGCGGCGGTGGTCGAGGCGGGCGGAACGGCCCGGTACGTCGCGAACCCGCTGTTCCGGGCCACCGCCGCGGACCGGGCGTGGTTCGCCGAGCTGCACTACGACGACTACCGCCACGCCGAGGGATTCGTGCTGGACCGGGTCGCGGGCAACCCCGCACTGACCGGGATCCCGCTCGAGGAGCTCGTCGCGGTGAACCTCTACACCGCGGTCGACGCCCCGGCGCTGAACCGGGCGCTGCGCGACTCCGGCACGGAGCTCGACATGTGGTCCTCGCCGGCGATCAACACCTACGACGCGCGGATCGCGGTCACCGTCTCCGGGCTCAACCAGCTGCCCAGCCACGTCGGCTGGGTCAACCGCGGCATCGAGGTGGCCGCCCCCGACGAGGTCGCGGCCGGGTACCAGCGCGGTCGGATCGTGACCGAGCGGCAGTTCCTCTCCACGAACGCAGGCGACCGCGGGTTCGGCGGCAACATCGAGTTCGTCATCTACTCCCGCACCGGCCGCAACGTCGCCGCGGTACAGCGCTACCAGCGGTCGGTCGCCTTCGGGATCGCGATGAACGAGGTGGTGTTCGCGCCCGGCACGAGGCTGCTGCCGCTGCGGCGCGAGCGCAACCCCGTCACCGGGCACTGGAAGATCTGGCTGATCGACGTCACGCCGGACGTCCGCCTGGCCGGCGCGGGGGCGATGCTGCCGGCGCCGTTGATCGGGCTGGACGGCGGGTGGCTCGCCGACGCCGTGCAGGTCGTCGCACAGGTCGGGCTGGTCGGTCTGGCCGGCGCGGGTGTGTTCCTCGGCGTGCGCTGGCTGGTCGAGGCGCTGCGCGGTGGGCGGACCACGACCGGGCCGCCGAACGGACTCCGGCGGGCCGCGGCCGTCGTTGCGGCGATGGGTGCGCTCATGATCGGCGGCGGCTTCGCCGCGATCGTGCCGGCGGCCGCAGCGGACACCGCGCCGGTGGTTCCCACCGTCCAGCGAGCAGCCGTGCAACCGCCCGCGCAGGTCGAGTCCGACGAGCGGGCGCAGCTCGCGCAGCGGGCCCGGGAGCTGTACGGGCAGGCGGACGACCTGCTGCGCCGGTCCGACGCGTACTACTCGGACGACGTCCGGCACTCCGCGTGGGACCTGTCGTGGCGGGCGCTGCAGTTCGCCGACGACGACGAGTCGCGCCGGATCCAGGATGCTGCGGAGCGGATCGCGCAGCAGGCCCGACCGGACATCCCGGAGCACATCCAGCCGTACTTCCTGCGCGGATACGCCCACCGCCTGCAGGGCGACGCCACGAACCCGCGGATCGCGGTCGCGGCACTGCGCCGCAACGCCGACGACCTCGCGGCGGACATCGACGCGGCCGACCGGATCCTCGACGCCACCGACGCGAGGCTGCCCCGACTGCGCTCCGAGCTGACCGAGCTGACCCAGCGCCAGCAGGACCGCGAAACCTACCGGCAGATCCTCATCTGGGCGCTCGCAGGCGGCGGGGTCCTCGGCACCGGCGGCACGTGGTTCGCCGTGTGGTGGCTCCGGCGTGGCAGCCGCTCCCGGAGCGAGAGCCTGGAGGTGCTGGGGCACGACCTCGACGACTGGTTCCGGCAAGCCGCTCGCTCCCAGGACACGCGACCGCTCGCGGACATGTGGGCCCAGCTCGAGCGGGTCGAGCAGGGCCTGCGGACCTACGCGCGGCTGCGCCGCGTGCTGAGCGAGGACCGGCGCTCGGCGGACCACACCGGCGACCTCCGGCGTCGGCTGGCCGTCGCGGAGTCCTACCACCTGCTCGGTGGGGGTCACGGTGCCGTTGCCGACGCGGTCGACTGGGCGCGGCTCTGGCAGCTCCTCGCGATGCTCGACGGCCAGAGCAGGAACGTGAAGACGTGGCGGCTCCGGGTGGCCGGCGCGATGCTGCAGGTCGGGCCGCCGCTGGACACCGGCGTCCTCGACGACCCCCGCCTGCTGCATGCGCTGCGGGTGCTCGTCGACACCGACGCGCACCTCCTCGGCGCGTGGGAGCGGTTCGACCCCGCCACCCGGCTCGCCGTTGCCGCGCTGGCCGTTGCGCCGGGCTGGACGGGCCGGCTGGCCCACCTCGGCGGTCCGGAAGGGCCGCGGCACGTCGTGGAGGGCGTCGACGAGGCGATGCAGGCCACCGTGACGCTGATCTTCGAGTCGTGGCGGACGAGCCGCACGACGCTCGACGCCCACCTCGCCGTGGTCCGTGCCGGGCTCAGGCTGCTGGAGGTCGGCGAGCCGGTGCCGGCCGAGGCGCAGCGGCTGCGTTCGACGCTGGCCGCGTTCGAGCGCACCCTGCCGCTGCTGCTGGCACTCGGCGTGCGGCGCGACCTGCCGCCGTCGGCACAGGAGTGGGCGCAGGTCGGGCCGGTGCTCGCCGGGATCGCCGCGACGCCGCCCGCGCAGCGGCTCTCGTTCGAGGGCTACGCCGTCCAGCGGGCCGCGGCGGTGCTGCTCTCGGCCATGGAGAAGATGGCGCTCGGTGGCGCCGAGCAACCGCGCCTGTTCGCCGATGTGATGCTCGGCGGGATCACGACCGCGCTCGGTCCGGCCGGTGGATGGGTGGCCGGCTACTGGGCCGACGCCACGGACGAGGACCGGGCGGCGCTCGCGATGGCCGTTCTCGCCGTCGGCGGCGACGGGGTGCTCGCCGAGCTGCCGGAGTCCGGTCGCCGTGCGGACGTCCTGTGGGCGCTCGCCGACTGGGGCGTCGCACTCGACCTGGAGGCGCTCACCGCCCCCGTCGAGGCGCTGCTGCTGCTCGCACCGGACGAGCCGGGGCGACCGGAGTTCGTCGAAGCCTGGCTCGGGCTGGTCCGCACGCTGGTGTCCGACGCGCAGGTGCTCACGCACGGCACGCGACCGGGCCCGGCGGCCGTCCGGCTCGTCGAGCGGCTGGACGCCGGGCTGCGCGCGGCGGAGCCCGCGGAGCGGGCCGGGGTGCTGGAGCGCACGACGGCGGTGCTGCGCATCGCGGCGGAGCGGCGACTGGGCACGGCCGGCGCCCGGACGCCCGAGGCCGAGCAGCCGTGGCGCAACCCGCTCGTCGTCTCCCCGAACCTGCGCACGAGCGTGCTCGAATGGTCGGCAGCCGAGCTGGACCGGCTGGCGAAGCTGCCGCCCGATCAGGCGCTGCGGCAGGTATGGGCAGCTCAGGGGACGGACGGCCCGCCGGTTCTTGTGTCCGCCGCCGAGTGGCCCGCGATCGTCGCAGCCGGGCACCGGCCGATGTACCGCGGCATCTCGGGCGCCTACTCCGTGCGGATGGCCGAGCAATACCGCAGCCACGAGGCGTTCATCGGCTGGGCGGCCAACATGCGGGGCCGCGGCACCAATTTCGCCACTGACCACAGCACGGCCGACGAGTTCACCGGCTCGGACCACGATCGGAGCTTCAGCCTGCGGCGGCGCAGCGCCGCGTCCGCGTTGCTGCTGGGTTACCTGCACAAGGACGCCGTCATCGTGCACTCGAAGGAGGCCGACCAGCGCCGCGACGCCGACGTCGCCGCTCTGCGCAAGCGCGGGCGGCGCGCGATGGCGGACGCGCTCGCGAAGGACATCGGGCTGTGGGCGGCGCTCAGCGGGGTCGATGCCGTCTGGATCGAGCGGGGACAGCCGGACTTCGGGCGGCAGTACCTGATCGTCAACCGGACCGCGACGCTCGTCGACCCCGCGCCGCCGGCCGACGCGCCCGAGCCGGCGTGGTCGGGCGACGACTGGATGGCCTGCACCTGCGGGGAGCAGCACTGGGGGCTGCACGGCGCGGCCGGCCTCCTGCTCACCCACCAGGCACCGGACGGCACGCGGTACGTGCTCATGCAGCTCCGCTCGGGCATGAACCAGCACGCCGGCACCTGGGGCCTGCCCGGCGGGGCGCGGGCGTACCGGGAGCCGGCGGAGCACGCGGCCGGGCGCGAAGGGCGTGAGGAGGCCGGGATCAGGCCCAAGCACTACCGCGTCACCGGCCGGTACGTCGACGACCACGGCAACTGGAGCTACACCTGGGTGCTCGCCGAGGCCGACTCGCTGCTGACGCCGACGTCCGACCACGAGAGCATCGAGGTGCGCTGGGTCCGCGTCGACGAGATCGAGGCGCTCGACCTGCACCCCGGCTTCGCCGCGAAGTGGCCGACCGTGCGCGACGAACTGCTGGGCGACGAACGTGGCCCGCGGTCTCCTGGCTCGCGCCGGGCCGGTTCGGCGGGCATGGCCGGGCTGGTGGTGGTCGGCGAGGGTTGGGCGGCCGACGTGGTGCAGGCCGTCGCGCAGGTCGGGTTGGCGCTTGCCGCACTGGCCGGTGCGGTGCTGGCGGTGCGATGGGCCGTCCGCGCGCTCGCGGGCGCGCGCACGACCCGGGGGCCGCCGCGCATGCTGCAGCGCGCCGTCGCGGTCGTGGCCGCGGCCGGGGCGCTCATGATCGGTGGGCTCGTCGGAGCGGTGACATCGCGGGCGGACGTCACCCCACCGGTGTCGAGCAGCACCCTGCGCACCGCGGCGCAGCCGGACGGGGGCGAGCGGGTTCCGCCGGCGGATCGCGCTCGGGAGCTCGTCGGGCAGGTCCGCCGCCTGACGCTGGCGCAGGACGCGCTGCGGCCCGACGAGGTGCAGGAACCGGCGCGGGCGCTCGGCGACCGGATCTCGGCATACGCCGACGCGAACGACACGCAACTCCGGCAGGACGCGGCCGCCGCGTACGCGGTCTCCCGGCGGATCCGCGAGCTGCTGCCGGACCGGCTCTACCACGGCTACCTGCTGGAGGACGCGTTCACGCTCGTGCGGGATGTAGCGGACCCGGCCGTCCCCGCGGTGGCGGTGGCGGCACGGCTCGACGAGCTGCAGAGCCGGCTCGACGAGCTCGCCGGCAACATCGAGACCCTGCGCGGCGAGCTGCCGCGGCTGCGCGCGGACCTGCAGGAACTCACGGATCGGCAGGACGGCCGCGAGGACCTGCGGCAGCTGACGAGGCTCCTGCTCCTGCTCGGCGCGCCGACGACGGTAGTCGCCGCGTTGCTGCTGGCCCGCCGGTTCGGGACGGGCCTGCCGTATCCGGGCGCGGCCGGGTCGGTCGAGGACGTGCTGCGCCGCCCAGGGCCGGCAGGAGCCGGGCCGGTGGATCTCGACACCCTGCGTGGGCACGTCGCTGGCGTGCTGGAAAGCGGCGTCCGGCCGGAGGTCACACCCGCGCCCGCGGCCGAGGAGAGAACATCGGGCCAGTGCCTGAAGTGCGGCGGGTACCACAGCGGACCGGGCGCCGCCGGTCTGCTGCTGGTGCACCGCGACCGGACGGGCCGGCCGTGGGTGCTCCTGCAGCTGCGCGGGCGGATCAACGAGCACGCCGGGACGTGGGGGATCCCCGGCGGCGCCGTCGAGCGCGGCGAGACCCCGGCGCAGGCCGCCGTCCGGGAGACCCGGGAGGAGACCGGGCTCGTGCGGTGGGCCGACTACACGCTCGCCGACCGGCGCTACGAGGACGACCACGGCGGCTGGATCTACACGACGGAGCTCGCGCACGTCGAGACCCGGCAGAAGCCGCGCCTGCCCAGGGGCGTTCGGCACGAGACCAAGCGGGTCGCCTGGTTCCCGCTCGACCGGCTGCCGCGCCACCTGCACCCGGCGTTCGCGATCATCCTGCCGGCGCTCGTCGAGAACCTGATCCTCGACCGGGCGACGGCCCCGACCGTCCAGGAGACCGCCCTCACCGACCGGGAGCGGCAGCTGCTCGTCCGCTACGACAGCCTGCTCGCCGAGCTGGAGGGCGAGCTGGCCGCGCTCGCGCCGCTGCTTGTTGATGCCGACACCGCACCGAAGCAGGTGGAACAGCTGGGCCAGCTGGCCTGGCTGGCCAGCATCGTCGGCGCTGCCGCCGAGCGCCTGGGTCTCGCGTCGCAGCCGCTGGACCTGCTCTCACCGGCCTTGCTGGCCGGCGTCGACGCCCGCAGCCCGCTCGGCTACGTGCTCGCTCACCGGCTCGGGGCAGCGGACGGCCCGCGCTCGCACTTCGCGCGGGCCGACCCGTCCGCGTCGGTGCTGGACGTCGTCGGCGACAAGCACGCCGGCGGGTTGATCGGGCAGGCGCAGGCCCGCTGGTGGGACTGGCGCCAGCTCGTGCAGTCGATGGTCGCCGACGCCAGGCCGGACGCGGAGCCGTCGATGTCGGCCGAGACTGTCGCGAAGCTGCGCCGTACCGCCGCGATCCGGTACGGGCTGACCACCCGGCTGGCCGGGTTGCCGCTGGTCCGCCGCGTGGTGGCGCACACCCCGGTTCTGGATGTGGTGGTCGACCCTGCAGGGCCGGGAACGGGCGGCCGTGAGCGCGTTCAAGTACTACAACCTCGCCGCCCGCGCGGCGCTCGACCACGCCGCCGTCTTCGGGCGGTCGACCGGCCCGAGGCACGATCAGCTCACCCGTGACGTGCCGGTGGTCTACTCGGCGCTCGCGCACCACCGCCGCGGCATGCCGCAGCTCGTCCACCGCGGGTTCGCCGTCCGCGTCCGGCCCTCGAAGCTCGGCGCAAGCGCGGCCGGGACCGTGCCGACCTCACCCGACGGGCGCCCGCTGCGGGCCGGTGACGTGCTGGAAGCCGCCGCCCCGGAGTTCGTCTCCTACGAGGGCAAGCACCCGCGTTCCTACGCCGGCTGGCACCCGGAAGGGCACGTCGGGGTCCTGTTCGAGTACGTGACGTCCGCGGCGGTCTGGCTCGGTGGGAAGCGGCCGTTCGTCCAGTGGGAGGGGGTGCTCCCGCCAGGACACCGTGCGGTGGTGCTGTCGGTCGAGCCGCCGACCGCCCGCAGGCCGTACTTCCGGGTGTGTGCGGTCGAGGAGCGGCTGTTGCTGGGGCGGGAGCGGTGAGCCGCCGGCTCAGCGCTGCGCCGCGCGCGCCCGGGTCGTGTACGGCAGCACGAACAGATACAGGCCCGAGACCAGCAGGAACGCGAGCGGGAACAGCGGCACGTACGCCACCCATTCGGCCGGCTCGGGCTGGAACAGCACGATGGCGGTGACGATGCTGGAGATCACGAACGTCATCGCGACCCAGCGGTGGATCTGGCGGATCCACATGCTCCTGCTCATGAGGCACCTCCTGAGAAGTTGGTGCTGGTCACGCTAGGTAGTGCGGTGTGAGCGGTGCTTCTTGATTCCTGATCGATCCGAGGGCTACAGCCCCAGCAGCTCCGGTGCCGCGGCGTGGGCGCGCCAGTGCTCACCGGGCCGGGGGACCAGCCGCCGCGTCGAGAGGTCCATCAGCCCGGAGACGCTGCTGACCTCGGCGGCGAGCACGCCGTCGCTGCGGTGGAGCTGCTGCACGACCCGCGACGTCTTGCCTTCGCCCCACAGCATGGCCGTGCTGACGCTGACGATGTCGGAGGCCCGCACCTCCGCCGCGAACCGCACGGTGGTCTCGAGGTTGACCGGACCGAAGCCGCGTTCGAGGAGACCGTTCACGTCGACACCGGCCGCGACCAGCCCGGCCCACCGCGCGTGGTCGGCGTACGCCAGGTACGCCGGGCCGCGGACGTGCCCGTTGACGTCGAGATCGTCGGCCCGCACGGGCAGCACCACGATGTCCATGCCGACGATCCTGCGCGCCGGCGGGCTACCGGATCTGGTCGATTTCGGCCACGTCGCTGTGACGTCGCCAGGTCGCTGTCAACCTGGCCAGCGACGAGCCCGACAGCCGCCGGCACTCCCGCCCCAGGTGCGACTGGTCGGTGTACCCGGACGTGAACGCGGCCGCGGCGATCGTCGTCCGGCCTGCCGCGATGTCCGGCAGGACCTGCAGGAACCGTTGGAACCGGAACACCCGGTGCAGCTCCTTCGGCCCGAACCCGGTGGCCGCCCGCACCTGGCGGCGCATGGTCCGATCGCTCGTCCCGACCTGCTCTGCAACGTCGTCGACCCGCGCGTCCGGCGCCGCCAACGCCGCGACGGCCCGCAGCACCACCGGCTCCGGGCAGAACCCGCGGCGCAACCGCCCGGCGATCAGTTGCTCCAGGACCAGCCGCTGTGCCGCGGGCGCCCGGGCAGTGCGCAGCTCGTCGCGGAGCCGGAACTCGCCGGGCAACGTCCAGCGCAGGATCTCTCGAAGGTCGACGACCCTTCGATGCATCCACGAGTCGACGTCGACGCCCAGCAGCCTGCCCGCCACGCCGCTGCGCAGCCGGATCCCGACCGTCGTCCCGGACGCGGCGACGGGCAGCCACAGCGGCGCCGAACCGGCCGAGACGGCTCTGACCCTGGCCCCGTCCCACGTGATGTCGATGCAGCCGTCCGGCACGACCCGCAGCATCCGGGACCACCCGGGCGTGCCCTCCCACGTGCCGCAAGCGGCCGCCGCGATCTCGGGCGCGGGCTGCCACTCCCGGTAGGACGATCGGCGCCCACCGGGGCCGACCGACCGAGCCCGCAGCGGCACCCCCACGGCTCCATCCTGCCGCGGCCCAGCAATTTCGGAGAAGGTTGCTCGGATCGGTGCTGTCTAGCGTCGGTGCCATGCAGATCGCCATCGTCGCGGTGCCCGTCCGCGACCAGGACCGCGCGAGGGAGTTCTACGTCGGGAAGCTCGGCTTCCGGCCGGTGGCCGACGACGTCTTCGGCCCGGACCGGCGCTGGGTCCAGCTCGCACCGCCGGGCGGCGGCGCCACCGTCACGCTGGTCACGTGGTTCCCCTCGATGCCGCCCGGCTCGATGAAGGGTCTCGTGATCGAGGTGGCCGACGTCGCCGCCACCCGCAAGGAGCTGATCGCCGTCGGTGTTGCGGTCGGCGAGGTCGACGATCAGCCGTGGGCTGCGCTCGCCCAGCTCGACGACGTCGACGGGAACGGGATCGTCCTGCAGCAGAGCCGCCTCACCTGAGATCGGCCGGCAGGAACACCGCGGCCGCTTCCTCGGCGAGCGTGTCGGGGTCTGGAGCGTGCGGATCGGTCTGGGCCAGCTGCAGCAGCCCGAGGATGGCCGCGTACGCGACGCGGGCCCGTGATTCCGCGCGGTCGGGCGGCAGGCCGAGCTCGATGTACGTGCTGGTCATGAGCCGCAGCCGCGCCTGGTTCACCTGCTGGACGGCGTCCTTGACCTGCGGGTTGTTGCGGTCGCCGAGCAGGCTGAGCTGCACCGACGGCGCCAGCGGCCGGACCGCGTGCACGACGGTGTCGAGCAGCTCGCGCAGCCGCTCGGCCGGATCGGCGATCGCGGCGAGCCCGGCGAGCCCTGCGTCGCCGTGGCTGCGCGCCCATTCCGTGAGCGCTGCGGCGACCAGCTCGTCGCGGTTGCGGTAGTGCGCGTAGAAGCTGCCCTTGGTGACGCCGAGCGTCCGGGCCAGCGGTTCGACCGCAACCGCGGGGAGCCCGCCGTCGGCGATCGCCTGCAGCGCGGCCCGCGCCCAGTCCTGGGCGGACAACCGGGTCGTGTCCTTCACCACGGGAGAGAACATACGCCACCGTATTGACCGCTCCCGACCACGAAAGATACGGTGCCGTATGGATACGCCACCGTATGGAATCCGCAGGGTGGTCACCGGCCACGATGTCGACGGCAAGGGTCGCGTGGTGGACGACGGCGCGGTCGAGCCGATCACGTCCGACCTGATGCCCGGCTACGCCGCCTACCGACTCTGGGGCAATGACGAGCCTCCGACGTTCCCGGACGACGGCTCGCCGCTCCCGGCCGACAGTTACTTCCCGCCGCGGAACGGTTCCCGCTTCATGGTCAACCTGATCCCGCCGGGCGAACCGAGCCCACCCGCGGACGTCGACGTGCCCGCGGCGCTCGCGGAGTTGGACCTGCGCATGCCGGGCGCGATGGCCCACATGGAGCCCGACACGCCGGGGATGCGCACCACGGACTCCCTCGACTACGTCGTGGTCGTCTCCGGCGAAGTGACCCTGGAGCTCGACGACGGCGAACGGACCGTACTGCGCGCCGGCGACGTCGTCGTCCAGAACGGCACCCGGCACGCGTGGCGCAATCACGGCACCGAGCCCTGCATGATCGTCGGGGTCGCGGTCGGCGCGGACCGGTCGACGTGAACGGCATGGCGTGGATTCTGGTCGGGGTCGATCCATTTGGGTGGGATGAACTCCGGTAGGCCATCGACTATTCGCACGGACCATTCCGTGGCATGGATCTCCCGGTGATGCATTCGGCACAACATCACCAGGTTGTTGATCTTGGTTGATCCGCCATTCTGCCATTCAACAATATGGTGGATGTCGCACCAGCTCGCCGGGCGACCACAACGGGCGCATCCGCGGTCACGGGCGGCGACGGCTCGGCGCATTCCGTCGGGGATGACGCGGTTTGCGCGGCCGATGTCGAGTGGTTGGCTGTCGCCGTTATGACGATGGGGATGACTGCGGCGTGGCAGGCGAGCAGCCGCAGATCCTTGGTGGTGATAGTGCCGCCGAAGTCGAGGATCGCGGTCCGGACCCGGTTCTCCAGCTCTTCGAGTGGGATGTGCACGTTGAGGTGCGGGCGGTGCCCGCCGGCGTGGGGGACGTCGCCGTGGTCGAGCACATACCCGCAGATATCAGCGAGTGCTGCGGCTTGGCGCTGTCCCATGCTGCGCTGATCATCACTGGTGGCCGGCTTCGACTTCGCATCGATCAACGTCGCGATGGTGGCGAACAGGACCGCGTTGTCGAACCGACCCTTGATCGTCCCGCCCGGTCGGTCCGGATGACGAGTGATCGTCAGCTCGTTCACCTCGGACTCGGGTCAGTCGTCGGGTTCGGGTCCGTCCTGGTCGAACGACCGGACGATCCGCATCCCCAACACGTACAAGCTCTGCGGTTCGAACACGGGCGCGTGGTCTGCGAGCTGGACCTCGACGTCGGCGCACACCGCCGGGGTCAACCGCCCAGCCTCTTTCGACCCGAGGACTTCGGCGATCTTCTCCACGTGCCGCAGGCTCATCGCCCCGGCCGCGAACGCCGTCGCCGTGGCGGGCAGCCGGGGTGGCAGCACCTGACCGTCCAGCGTGATCTGCGGGCAGATGTGCTCGGCTGCGGTGACGTACCGTTTGGCGTCGTTGTGGTCGAGGTTCCACAGGTCCCGGATCGCGTGGATCGGCGACTTGTAGCCACGGGCATGAAAGCCACCCTCACGAACGAAAGCACTGATCGCGCAAACCCTCGCGAAGTCCACTCGCCGCCCGAGAATCTCTAACTCGCGGGTCGCACTACAGCGTTCTTCGAACGTCCCGACCAGGGTGTCTGCCTGCAGTTGTGTCACCCCGTCGAGGGCGGTCTGCAGGTTCTCGGACATGCCTCCATTTTAGACGCGGTGAAGACTCCAATTTCGATTTCTTCCCTCTTTTCCGGTGGTGCCGTCTAGAGACGGTTTTCGCACCGCACACACCGGATGGACTCCGCACACACGTCACAACATGTGTGCCGACACCACCACGTGTGTGCCGTCGCGCCAACAGCGTGCCCGCCACCCACCGCACCGCAGGGGAAACCGTCGACAACGACGTTCTGGCTGTTTGTGAACGCTAACAACAGCCAAAACGTCGTTGTCGACACCCAAGCCCGGCCTGCGCCGACGGCGTGCCCGCCACCCACAGGTGGGGCCGAGAGTGCCATCCCGTCGACCTGGAAAATCCCTACCACACGGCCGCCCGTGGGCGGCCCTCAACGAATCCGCAAGGCAACAAAGCAAGCTCCGCCCACGGGCGGCCGTGTGGTATTCCCAAGGAGGTCGACGGGATGGCACGACCCAACCCATCCCGGAGATCTGCCCGCCCGGCGAGGGCGCCCTTGAAAACGCGCGACCACCAAGACCAACAGAACCACCACCGCGAGACCATCCGCCACGAACCCACCCAACGAACCACGTCGAGAACCCACCCCCACCCACCCAACCGCGAGACTCACCGCTCCGGATCGCGAGACTCACCGCTCCCGAATGCGAGACTCGCCGCTCCAAAACGCGCGACTCGCCCGCCGAGACGTGGGACTCGCCGTGCCGGAGGTGTCGACTCACCGTGCCGGAAGTGTCGACTCACCGTGCCGGAAGTGTCGACTCACCGTGCCGAAGGTGTCGACTCACCGTGCCGGAAGTGTCGACTCACCCGCCCACCCCGACTCGCGCACTGTCGGGCCCCGACTCGCACGGTGTGGTCGAGGACGCGCGGTCCCGGATTCGAAGAGGAGTCCTGTCAGCGTGAACACCGGATGCACGTCGGCTGAACCTCCTGTGCTCCCAGGTATTTGGCGCACAGCTTTGGATACGTTCCCTTACCGAAGCTCAATTCGAAAGGATCCGCATGAACCTCCTCGCCAAGCTGAGCGACCGGATGCTCGACGTCCTCGTCCACAAGACCACCGCGGCCGCGTGGAACCAGCAGGGCTGCTCGACGGAATGCCGTCACGAAGCGGCGTGCGGCCCCGCGTACTGGATGGAGTGCCGGTACTGCGGCGGCGGCCGACCGTCCTGCAGGTGCAACGCCCTCTGCAACCCGGGCTGAGCACCTACGTCCAAGCCGCCCGTTCCCGCGTTGTCGGTCGGTAGTCCGACCACTGCGGGAACGGGCGGTCCAGTTTGTAGCGGAAGTCGGGCTGGCGGACGAGCGTGTAGCTCTCGGCGTTCTCCGGGTTGGAGAGCGATTCGAAGAAGTCGACCGACCAGTGGAACCAGCGCATGCAGAACAGCCGCATGGTCAGGCCGTGCGAGACGATCAGGACGTTTCGCGGCGAGCCCGGATGGTCCCAGTCGCGGTGCAGGGTCTCCAGGAACGTCGAGACCCGGTCGTAGACGTCCGCGCCGGACTCACCGTCGGTGAAACGGTAGAAGAAGTGGCCGTACGAGTCGCGCAGCTCGCGCTGCCGGGCGATGTCGACGCTGTCCTGGAAGTTCGCCCAGTCCTGCTCGCGCAACCGCGGCTCCTGCCGGGCCGTCTCGACGAGGTCGTCGATGCCGAGCGCGTCGAGCGTCTGCAGGGCTCGGCGGTACGGCGAGACGTACACCCGCACCGGCAGCCCGTCGAACCGGCTGCGCAGCGCCGCGCCGGTAGCCGCGGCCTGGCTGCGGCCCGCGTCAGTGAGCGGGATGGCGTGATCGGGCACCCGTTCGAATATCGACTGGTCGATGTTCGCCTCGGACTGCCCGTGCCGGAGCAGGACGATCCGCAGCGGCCGCCGGCTCAGATCCATCGCCCGATCATGGCAGTGCACCAACCGTTGCGTGGGTTCGGTAGAAGCACGCATCCCCACCCGGTCGGGCGTCAGCAGGATGTGTGCATGTTCCTCATGTCATCCGCCCAGCGTCGGTCGCCGGCACTCGACGACATGGGTCTGCGCGAGCGGTGGCGGCGCGCCCGGCTCGGCATCTACGGCGGCGCGCTCACGGGCGTCTACGGGCTGACGAACCTACACCCGGCGGTGTGGAAGGGCCTCGTGCGCACCTACCGCCCCGCATTCGACGCGCTCGCGCGCCGGCACGCCCGGCTGAGCTGCGCGTACGCCGCGGTCGACGTGCCCGCGTACCGCGACCTCGTGCGTCGCACCGGCGCCACCGGCCACCGGCGCCTCTCCGACTTCCCGGAGACGACGAAGGACAACTACGTCACGGTCTACGACGAGGTGAGCCGCTGCCAGCACGGTGAGCTCGACATGGTCGGCACCGTCGTGGACGAGTCGGCCGGCTCGTCCGGCCGCCCCTTCAACTGGGTGCGCGGCAAGCGCGAGCTGCGCACCGTCTACCGCAACACGTCCTGCTACACCGAGCTGGTCTTCCCTGCCCGGCGGCCGTTCGCGATCAACGCGTTCTCGATGGGCGCGTGGGCAACCGGAACCACGACGGGCACAGCGATGGCGCGCATCGCGATGGTCAAGAACACCGGGCCGGACGTCGAGAAGATCGTCGACACGCTCACCCACTTCGGGCCGGGCTTCGACTACGTCGTCTCGGCCTACCCGCCGTTCCTCAAGCACCTGCGCGACCGGCTGGACGCGGTCGGCTTCCCGTGGGCCGAGTACCGCATCCGCGGCATGGTCGGCGGCGAGCCCATGACCGAGGCCCTGCGCGACTACCTGCAGGAACGCTTCGAGATCGTGCGTTCCGGCTACGGCGCGAGCGACCTGTCGATCGGCATCGGCGCGGAGACCGGCTTCACGGTGTGGCTGCGCAAGGAGCTGATGAGCGACGCCGAGCTGCGCCACGAGCTGCTCGGGCCCGACGAGCAGCGGCTGCCGATGATCTTCCAGTACAACCCGCTCGAGACGTACCTGGAGACCAATGAGCGCGGTGAGCTGCTGTGCACCGTCAACAGCAGCCACGTGCTGCAGCCGAAGCTGCGCTACAACGTCGGCGACGAGGCGCGGCTGTTCTCGCTGCGTGACGTGCGGCGGCTGGTCCGCCGCGACCCCGACCGCTGGGAGCGTCTCGCGGAAGTGAAGGACGAGCGGATGAGCCTGCCGCTGCTGTTCCTGTTCGGCCGCAAGGACAGCACGATCTCCTACATGGGGGCCAACATCTACCCCCAGGACGTCGAGTACGGGCTCTACAACGACAACCCGGCCGCCGCGGCAATCGCACGGTTCTGCCTCACGATCGAGGAGCAGGCCGACCTCGAGCCGCGACCGGTGGTCAACATCGAGCTGCGGCCCGACGCCGAGCTGGACGACGACGGTCGTGCCGAGCTGGCGCAACGCTGCCGCGACGGTGTGCTCCGGCATCTCGCCACGGTGTCCAGGGACTTCGCCCAATCGCTCTCGGAGGACCCGACCGCCGCCGACCTGCGGGTGCGCGTGGTGCGGCCGGGGGAGGGGCCGTTCGCCGCGGCCGACCAGAAGATCAAGAACACCTACCTGGTGAGGCAGTCGTGAGGACCACCGACTTCAGCGCAGCGCCCGCGCAGGCGCAGGCCACCGCGATGTTCATCGGCGCCACCCGCTACCGCGGCATCCGCTCGATCATGACGCTGACCAGGACGTGGTTCCGCCTGGTCCGCGACCTGAAGCGGGTGCGCGGCTACTGCTGGCACAAGGTCTACTGGGAGTTTCCCTTCACCCTGGGGACGATCGCGTTCTTCACCGACCGCGACGCGATGCTGACATTCGCGCGCAGCCGGCACCACCGTGCGCTCATGCAGTGGGTGTGCGACGGCACCCGCAACGCCGACGGCGGCTGGATCAGGCTCTACTCGGCGGACGAAGGCGGCTACGCCAACGGCGTCTGGCGCGCCGAGGAGAACGTCATGCGGCACATCGAGACGTTCAGCCCGCTCTCGCGCGAGACCAGCGGCCCGCCGGTGGTGCGCCGGTGAAGCTCGAACCCGTCACCGACGGCAGGGCGCTGCGCGAGTTCATCGGAGTGACCGACCGGATCTACGGGCGCGACCCGCGTTTCGTCCCGCCGACGCGGGCGGCGGTGCGGGGGTGGCACGCCGACCCCGCCGTCGGGCTGCACGTCCTGCGCGACGGCAGCGGGAACGTCGTCGCCCGCACGACGCTGCACGCCGACGACACGTTCGACGCCAAGCTCGGGCGCCGCATGCAGCTGTTCGGGCTGACGGAGTTCGTGGACGACCCGGCGGTCGCGGCCGCGCTGTTCGACGGGATCGACGCGGCTGCCCGCCGGTCGGGCCGGGACGAGGTGTTCGGGCCGGTGTCGTTGCTGCCCAACCAGTCCGGCGGGGTCGTCACCTCCGGGTTCGCGGATCGCGGGTTCGTCGACAGCGCGTGGAACCACCCGTACTACCCGGCCGCGTACGAGCGGCACGGGTTCGAGCAGCGGTTCCGCTCCGACACGTGGATCTGCCCCGACCTGCAGGCGGACGACCGCGAGGCCGGCGAGGTCTTCGCGTTCGACGACCGGCGGATCGCCGCCGAGGAGCTGGTCGTGCACCGCGGCCGCCGTCGCGGGCTCGACCGGCAGCTGCCGCTGCTGCGCGAGATGCTGAACGCCAGCTTCGCCCAGCTCGGCTACTACACCGAGATCTCGGCCGAGCAACTGCGCGCGGCGACGGACGGCCTCGCGTTCCTGCTGGACGAAGGGCTGCTGCTGTACCTGACCAAGGCCGGCCGGCCCATCGCGTTCGTGCTGTGCGTCCCCGACATCTCGGAGTTCCTCTCGGCCACCGGCGGCAACCTGCACCCCGCCAACCAGCTGCGGCTGCTGGCCACCCGCGGCCGCTACCGCCGGGACGCAGTGCTGATCATCAAGGGCGTGGTGCCGGACGAGCAGCGCAAGGGCTACGCCCAGCTGCTGAACCGCGAGCTGCTGCGCAACCTGCGCGCCGGCGGCTACCGGACGCTGCGCAGCACGTGGGTGGAGCGCACCAACAATGCGTCGGCCGCGCAATACCGGGCGATGGGTGGGCGCCCGCTGCACGGCTACACCTTCTACGCGAAGGCCGTGGCGTGATCTCCGACCTCGACGCCATGCGCGGCCTGGAACCGGACTTCTGGCGCGCGCCGAGCGCGCACAACACCCAGCCGTGGGTGCTGCGCTACGCCGGGGACCGCGTCGAAGTGGCGTGGGATCCGGCCTGCACGCTCCCGGCCGGCGACCCCACCGGTCGCGACCTGCTGCTCGCGATGGGTGCCTTCGTCGAGACGTGCCTCATCGTGGCCGCCGACGCCGGGATCGCGCTGGACTTCGTCGCCGACCATGACGGGCCGGCGCGGCGCGTCGGATGGCTGGTTGATGCGCCGCGGCCGTACCGGACGACCTTCGACACCGCGGCGGTCCGCGCCCGGACGACGAACCGCGGCGCGTACCTGCCCGGCACGCTGCCCGCCGGCGTGTCGGTGCGGCTCGGCGCGCTTGCCGCCGAGGCCGGCGGCGGTGTCGAGGCGCTGCCCAGTCGCGATCTGGTCGAGTCGCTCGCCGAGGCCGACCGGCACATGTTCGGCGATGCTGCCGTCGCCGCCGAGCTCGGCGCCTGGCTGCGGCTGACCCCGCGCCACCCGCGCTACCTGCTCGACGGCCTCACTGACCGTGCGCTCGCGTTGAGCGCGGGCGAGGCACTCGGCCTGCGGGTGGCGCTGCGAGCACTTCCGGCACTGCGGCGGGTCGGCCTGCCCCGCCTGCTTGCGGCGGCCGGGCGCGGTCTGCTCGACCGTGACGGAACCGTGCTCGTGCTGGTCGCGCCGGACGGGAGTGGGCCGGACGGGACCGTGACGCTGGGCCGGGCACTGATGCGGATCTGGCTCACGCTCTCCGGCGCCGGATTCGCGTGCCACCCGGTCAGCCAGATCGTCGACTGCGCCGCCACCCGAGCGCGGCTCGCGGCCCGCCTCGGGATCGCCGACCCGCGCCGGCTGATGCACGTCACCAGGGTCGGGCGCCCGGCCGGTCCGGCGCCCCGATCGGCCCGCCGGATCGCCTGAGAACCGTCATAGGTCGACTTGACCTGTAAATAATACGGCAATATTGTGTGGATCGTGGCGCAGATGATGGATGCGGACGTCCGCAGGGAACAGGTGGTCGAGGCCGTCGTGGCGGTGATCGCCGAGCGCGGGCTCGCCGAGACGAAGCTCGTGACGGTCGCCGAGCGGGCCGGTGTGTCGGTCGGTCTGGTGCAGCACCACTTCAGGTCGAAGTCGCAGCTGCTGCGCTCGGCCGTCGAGCACGTCTCGCAGCGCATCGAGGCGCGGGTCGAGCGGATCAGGGACGTCCGGCCGCTCCGCGTCGGGTTCCAGGAGCTGGCAGAGGTGCTGCTGCCGCTGGACGACGAGCGGCGTCGCGAGGCCGTCGTCTGGGCGGCGTTCGTGCCTGTGACGGCCGTCGACGACGATCTCGCTGCGTTGCACCGGGCTGCGCTGGATCGCCAGCTGGTGGGGTTCGAGCGCGTGTTCTCCGCCGCACAGCACCTCGGCGAGGTGCCGGCCGGGCTCGACGGCCGGCTCGAGTCGGCAGCACTGACTGCGTTCCTCGACGGGCTGTCGAGCTGCATGCTGCACAGCCCCGACGTCTACGACGGCGATACGGCCCGTCGCATGCTGGGGGGATATCTCGACCGCATCTTCGCCGGCCGGCACACGCCGGGAGCGGAAGGCGCACGATCATGAGCGACGCGGGGAGCGAGAAGCTTCCGGAGACCTTCCAGGACCAGCTGAGCTGGGCGTGGAACCACGTCGGCGGGGTCACCGGCACGATCCTCACCACGATCCCGATCCTCGCCTTCGTGGTGGGCAACGCCATCGGTGGCTTGTGGCCGGCCATCTGGTTCTCGATCGGATCGGCGGTGCTCGTCGGGGCCGTGCAGCTGCTGCGCAAGGAGAAGCTGACGGCGGCGATCGCCGGCCTCGGCGGCGCCGTGTTCGCGTGCGCCGTCGCGCTGGTCGTCGGCGCCGCCAAGGGCTACTACCTGTGGGGAATCTGGGTCACCTTGGCGATCGGGTGCGTCCTGCTGCTGTCGGTCGTCGTGCGCTGGCCGCTGATCGGCGTGATCTGGTCGGGCACGAACCTGCAGGGCATGTCGTGGCGCAAGGACCGCGCGTCGCGCACCTACTACGACGTGGCGACGATGTTCTGGGTGCTGCTGTGCTTCGTCCGGTACGCGGTGCAGAGCTGGCTCTACGGGATCGACGAGACCACGTGGCTCGGGATCGCACGGGTGGCGATGGGCTGGCCGCTGACGCTCGTCGCGGCCTTGGTGACGATCTGGGCGGTCCGCAACGTCGACCGCCGCCGCAAGCTGCTCGCCGCCGCCTGAGCCGCAACTTCCCCACCGTTTTGCCTACTTGCAGACCCTGAAGGGTGTGCAGGTTGGCAAAACGGTGGGGAACTTGGCCATCCGGCCGGTTCCGCGGCGGCTGACCTGGCATTAGCCTGCGCCGGTGATCGTGGGGCGGCAGGCCGAGCGGTCCCGGCTGAACCGCCTCGTCGCCGACGCGAAGGACGGTCGGAGCCGGGCGCTGGTGCTGCACGGCGAGGCCGGGATCGGCAAGACGGCGCTGCTGGACTACGCGGCGGGCATCGCGGGCGGCATGCGGGTGATCCGGGCGGCCGGGATCGAGTCCGAGGCCGAGATCCCGTTCGCGGCGCTACAGCTGATGTTCGCGGGCGACGCCGACCGCGTCGACGCGCTGCCGGCGCCGCAGGCGAAGGCGCTCGGTTCGGCGTTCGGGTGGAGCACCGAGCCCGGCGACCGGATCATGGTGGGCGCGGCGACGCTGACGTTGCTCGCGGAGCTGGCCGGCGACCAACCGCTGCTGTGCCTGCTCGACGACGTGCAGTGGTTCGACCGGTCGTCCATCGACGCCCTGCTCTTCGCGTTGCGGCGGCTCCGCTCCGATCCGATCGCGACGGTGCTGGCCGTGCGTGACGGCGACCGGCCGTTCAGCGCTCCCGGCATCGAGCCCGTTACGCTCTCCCGCCTCGACCGGGGCGATTCCGCCCGCCTGCTGACTGCGGTCCGGCCGCTGCCCGACGACGTCGCCGATCGGGTGCTGGCGGAGTCGGGCGGCAACCCGCTCGCGATCGTCGAGTTCGCGTCGACCACGTCCGGTCGCCGCCCGCTCCCGCCCGCCGTCGCGCCGCTGTCCGCCGCGGGCCGCCTCGACGAGCACTACCGGCAGCAGATCCGGCAGCTTCCCGAGCGCACCCGCATCGCGTTGCTCCTCGCGGCGGCCGATCACGGTTCGGAGCCGCGGTCGTTGCTGGCCGCAGGCCGTCGCATGGACGTCGTGGCGACGGACCTCGAACCGGCCGAGCAGGCCGGGCTCGTCCGGGTCGGCCCCGACGCCGTGGCATTCCGGCACCCGCTGATCCGCGCGGCGGCCTACCAAGAGGCGTCGTTCGCCAAGAGGCTGGAGGCGCACCGGGCCCTGGCCGAGGTGCTCGGCGAGCCGCGCGACGCCGACCGGCGGGCGTGGCACCTCGCCGCGGCCGCCGGCGGGACCGACGAGAGCGCGGCCGTCGAGCTGGAGCGGGCGGCGCAGCGCGCGACGACCCGCGGTGCGCCGTCCGCGGCGGCGCACGCGCTCGAACGGGCAGCTCAGCTGGGTGCGGACCACTCCGCCAACGGCCGGCGGCTCGTCGCTGCCGCGCGAGCGGCGTACGACGCGGGCAGGCTCGACCACGCGGTCGAGCTGGCGACGTCCGGGATCGCGCTGACGAGCGAACCGGGCGACGTCGCCGAAGCCGGCTGGATCCAGGCGCAGGTGGCGTACGAGCGGCACTCGCCCGCGGAGGCGGCCGCGCGTGCGCTCGACGCCGCCGAGCCGGTGCTCGCCCTCGACCCGCGACGGGCGGTGTCCGTGCTGACCGAGGCCACGTGGTGTGCCCGTGACGCCGCAGACGAGCACCTGCTCCGCCGTTGTGCGGAGCTGCTCGGCGCGGTGCGTGGCGGACCGTCGACCGTGATCGATGCGGTCACGGGCTTCACCGTCCTGCTGCGTGGCGACGTCGAGCACGCCGTCGCGCCGCTGCGAGCGCTCCTGCGGGCGGGCGCCGGCGACGCCGACGAGACCCTCGACCGGTTGACCGCCGGGTTCGCCGGGCTGCTGATCGGCGAGGACTCGCTCGCCCTCACGGTGCTGGACGAGCACGTTGCGGTACTGCGAGCACAGGGCGCGCTCGGCTGGCTGTCGTACGCGCTGGAACCGCTCGCGCTCGCGCAGCTGCTCACCGGCCGGTTCCGCGACGCCGAAGCGCACGCGGAAGAGGCGAGGGCAGCGGCCGCCGATCTCGGCCAAGGCATGGAGGTCGTGGTGCTCACTGCGATCTCGGCGTGGCTCGCGGCCGTCCGGGGCGACGCCGCCCGGGCCACGGTGCTGGCCGCTTCCGTCCTGGCCGACACCCGGCGCCACGCGATGGCGGCCGGCCAGGCGACGTGGGCGCTCGCGCTCGTCGACCTCATGGACGGTGATCCCGAGGGCGCACTCGAGCAACTCGGCGCGGTCTGCAGTGGCCCGGTGGGTTGGGACCTGTCCATCCGTGCCGTCGCAGACCTGGTCGAAGCCGCCGTCCGCGCCGGCGACCCGGCCCGCGGGCGGCAGCAGCTGTCCCGGCTCGCCGAATGGGCACGGCACACCGGCAGCCCGACCGGTGCCGCGCTCGTGCTGCGGTGCGACGCGCTTCTCGGCGCGGAGGACGAGGCGGAGAAGGCCTTCGAGGCAGCGCTCGGCATCGACGGCTGCAGCCCGTACGACCGGGCACGCACGCAGCTCGTCTACGGCGAGTGGCTGCGGCGCCACCGCAGGCGAACCGTCGCGCGGACCGTGCTGGAAGCGGCGCAGGCGACGTTCGGGCAGATCGGCGCGATGGGGTGGCAGCGGCGGGTGCGCACCGAACTCGGTGCGCTCGGCGGCTCCGCGCCCGACCGGGACGTCGATGTCACCGGCATCGGCGTGCTCACGCCGCAGGAGTTGCAGGTGGTGCGGCGGGCGGCGCTCGGGCTGACCAACCGCGAGATCGCCGTCCAGCTGTTCCTGAGCCCGCGCACCGTCAGCCACCACCTGTACAAGGCCTATCCGAAGCTCGGGGTCAGCAAGCGCAACGAGCTCGCGGACCTCGACTTCTGATCCGCGGCCGGTGGCGACCGGTAGAGCAACAGACAGTTGACAGATTCCGTGGCCCCTCGACGTCCCTAGCGTGTTCGGCACTTGCCACAACCAGGGAGGATGTCGATGAGCAAGATCGTCTACTTGGACATGAGCATGTCGGTCGACGGGTTCGTCGCGGGCCCGGGGGTCAGCGCCGAGTCGGGCCTCGGCGCCGGTGGGGAGCGCCTTCACGAATGGCTGTTCGTCGACCCCGCCCCGGAGAGCAGCGCGCTCCTGGACCAGACCATGAAGCGGATCGGCTCGATGATGACCGGCCGCCGGACCTACGACATCTCGCAATGGGGACCGGACGGGCCGGCCGGCGAGCTGCGGCTCCCGGTGTTCGTCCTCACGAACCGCGGAGTACCGGGACCGGAGGCCGGCAGCGTCTACACGTTCGTCACGAGCGGCGTCGACGAGCTGGTGGAGCGGGCAAAGGCCGCCGCGGGGGAGAAGGACATCGCGGTGAGCGGCGCCGACGTCGGCCAGCAGCTGCTGCGCGCCGGGTATGTCGACGAGCTGGTGGTCCACGTCGTCCCGGAACTGTTCGGCGAGGGGCTGCGGCTCTACGACCAGGTGGGCGCGCACATCGGCCTCGAGATCATCGAGACGATCCCCACCTCCCGCGTGACGCACCAGCGCTACCGCGTCCTGAACCGGAAGGCGGGCTGAGCCGTGGCGAAGCTCATCGTGCACAACGCCGTCACCGTCAACGGCGCCTTCGAGTCGCCCGCCCCGGACACGTGGCTGGAGGTCGACAACGACAGCAACGACGCGTCGCTCGAACAGCTCATGCTGGCCGACGCGCTGGTGCTCGGGCGGAAGGTCTACGAAGGGCTGGCCGCCGTCTGGCCGCACCTCGGCGCGGATCCGGCGCTCGGCCGGTTCGCCGAGCGGGTCAACGGCATGCCCAAGTACGTCGCGTCGCGGACGCTCACCGGGCCGCTCGACTGGAACGCGACCCTGATCGAGGGTGAGCTCGAGGACGCCGTCCCGCGGCTCAAGGAGGAGCACGACGGCAACCTGATCGTCAGCGGGTGCGGCGAGCTCGCGCACGCGCTGACCGTGCGCGGCCTCGTCGACGAGTTCTGGTTCTGGGTGAACCCGCACCTGTGGGCGACGGGCCCGCGGATCTTCGACGGCGTCGGGCCCGTGCGGCTGCAGCTGGTGGCGTCGACGCCGTTCCGGTCGGGTGTGATCTGGTTGCGCTACCGCCCTGCCGCGTCCTGATCGTCGTGCGCTGATCGGAGCCGGGTCGCTGCTTCGGCGGCGGCCTCGTCCATCGCGCGTTCGAGGGCCTCCCCGACGGCCTCGACGGCCAGCCCGCGGAACCGTTCGATCGCCGGTGCCAGCTGCGCGATCCGGTCGAGGGTCGGATCGTCGCCGACGACGTACCGCTCGAACAGCGCGACGTAGCGGTCGGCGATCCGGCGCGTGTCGGCCGTGAGCGCCTCGAACTCGTCGAGCGCGACGGCGGGCGGGACCCCGTAGCCCGCCAGCGCGCGCCCGACCTCGACGAACGTCGGGCTCGGTGCGCGGATCTCGGTGCCGGACGGGCTCACCTCGATCAGGCCGAGGTCGACCGCGCGGGTGACTACCTCCAGGTCGATCGTGCCGTCGGGGAACAGCGCCATGAACTCCGCCGGGTCGAGCCGGGCCGGCGGGCGGCCTTGTTTGATGCCGAGCAGTTGGTCGAGGCGCGCGCCGCGCCGGTAGCCGTCGAAGAGCTCCTTGATCGCGGCGAGGGAGTAGCCCCGCTGCTGGAGCGACCCGATCGCGCGCAGGCGGCCGACGTGGGCGGCGGAGTAGTAGCCGACCCGGCCGCGCACCTCGGGCGGGTCGAGCAGGCCCTTCGTCTGGTACATGCGCACGGTCGAGGTCTTGGTGTCGGCCTGCCGTGCCAGCTCGTCGATGGTCAGGTCCGCGGACATCGGCCCACCCTATGTCTTCGGTCACGATCTGACATGTCACTACCTCGCTAGTATTTACTAGAGAAGTGAACGCTAGCGTAGAACGTCTGATCTGGGTGCTGGTGGTGCTGTTCCTGGGCTGCAAAGTTGCGGTCCTGTGCAGTCGGCGCCCCGCGATGGGCCGCCGGACCTGGCTCTTCCTGCTGTGGCCGGGGATGGACCCCCGGCCGTTCGTCGAACCGGCGGTTCCGCAGCGCGGTTGGCCGTGGCTGGGACGCGGGACGACCGGGCTGCTCATCGGGGTGCTCGGTGGGTTCGCGCTGCAATGGGCGGCGCCGGGGCTCAACCCCGACGTCGTCGGCTGGCTCGGCGTCGCCGTCATCCTGACGGCGTTCCACATGGGGTTCACCGATGTGGTCACCGCCGCGCTGCGACGGGCGGGCTACCCGGTGCGGCGGCTGTTCCGCGACCCGCTGTTGAGCCGCTCGCTGGGCGAGTTCTGGTCGCGCCGCTGGAACCTCGCCTACGTCGAGCTCAACCAGGTGCTGTTCGTGCCGCTGCTGCGGCGCCGTGTCGGCCGCCGCGGCGCGCTGGCTGCGGCATTCGTGCTCTCCGGCGTCTTCCACGAGCTCGCGATCAGCTTCCCGGTGCAAGCCGGGTACGGCGGGCCGCTGGCCTATTTCACCTTGCACGCCGCGCTGGCCGCGGTCGAGCCGCGGCTGCGGGTCGTCCACTGGCCCGATCTCGCCGCACGGCTCTGGACCTGGTTCTGGGTGCTCGCGCCGCTGCCCCTGCTGTTCCACGCGCCCTTCCGGAGCGCGCTCGTCACACCTCTCTTCTGGAGCTGATCATGAGAACGATCTTCGACATCGCCCTGTGGCTGGCCGCAGTCGGGCACTTCACGCTGCTGACCGTCAGCGTCAACGTCCCCCGCCAGCTGAAGTGGCGCACCGAGCTGGCCGTCCTGTCGCCGATGAACCGCAAGTTGCTGTGGATCTACGGCGGGTACGTCGTGTTCACGTACCTGGCCTTCGCCGTGCTGACGCTGGTCCTGCACGACGAGCTGCTGAACGGCGACAAGGCGGCTCTTGCGCTGGCGATCTTCATCGGCCTGTACTGGCTCGTCCGGCTGGCGATCGACCCGTGGATGGGCAAGTCCGCGTGGCCGAAGGGGCGGTTCTTCACCATCGCCTACATCGCGCTCGACCTGCTCTTCGCCTACTTCGCCTGCACCTACCTGGGCCTGGCGATCTGGCACGCCGTCACCTGACGTGGAACCTTCAGGACGACAGGAAGTCGACGAGCGCGCCGGTGAGCTCGCTCGGCCGGTCCTCGTGCAGGAGGTGGCCGGCGTCGGCGAACACCCTGAGGTCGGCTCCCGGGATTCGGGCTGCGAGGTCGCGCCCCCGGTCCACGGGGACCCACCCGTCGTCCTCGCCCCAGCAGACGAGAACGGGTACGTCGATCGTCGCGTAGCGGGCCTGCATCGAGTCGGTGTAGCGCTGGTCGTCGAGCCGTGCGGCGAGCTGGCGGTAGAACGCCGCCTGGCCGTCGCCGCCGAGCCACGGCTCCATGAGCGCGTCGAGGGTGGCCGGATGCAGGCCGGGGCTGCTGGCGGAGTTCACGTACTCCCGCAGCACCGCGTGGTGCACCGGCGCCGGCAGGCGCGCGAAGACGTCGGCGTGCTCGCCGACCAACTGCGAGAACGGGCTTCCCCACGGCGGCAGGGCGACGGCGTCGACCAGCGCGAGCTTCCGGTACGCCGCGCCGTGCAGCAGGTGCGCACCGAGCGCGACGGCGCCGCCGGAGTCGTGGGCGAGCACGGTCGGCTCGGCCAGGCCCCACTCGTCCAGCAGCTCGACGAAGACGCTGCTCTGCATCGCCAGCGAGACGTCCTGCCCCTCGGCCTTCTCCGACGACCCGTACCCGGGCATGTCCCAGACGTGGACGCGGTGGTGTCGGGCGAGCGTCCGGGCGATGCCGCGCCAGACGTACGACGAGAACGGCGTCCCGTGCAGGAGCACGACGGGATCGGCGGCCGGGTCGCCGATGCACTCCCATCGGACGACACCCGCCTTGCTGCGGTAGGTGTTCGGCAACTGCCAGCGGCCCGTCACCCGGCCATGATCGCTGGTTCAGGCGGCGAGCGCATGACTGCGCAGGCTTGGCTCTGCGAGGTAGCGCTGACGGTGCCAAAAGTATCGACTCACCGTGCTGAAAGTGTCGACTCACCGTGCTGAAAGTGTCGACTCACCGCTCTGGAACGTGGGACTCGCCCGCCGGAACGTGGGACTCGCCCGCTGGGGCGTGGGACTCGCGCCCTATACGGCCACGAGGGCTGACGGCAGCACGATCGTGCCGAGGGCCACGACGACTAGCAGGGCGATCGCGGCGAGGAGGCGCACCGGCGATACCGACGCTCGGCGGCGGCGTGCGCCGACCAGGTGTGCGACGAGCGCGATCACGCCGAGCGTGCTGAAGATGATGCCGACCACCATCAGCGACGTGACGAACCCGATCTCCGAGATCAGCGCCAGCGATATCGGGGCGCCGAGGAACCCGGTGACGATCGCCGGGGCGACCCACCAGCCGCGCAGCGCCACGTACGGCCGTGCGGCATCCTCCCGTCGCTTGGCCGCGGCCCGTTCCGTCGGTGTCGGCGGGATCTGCGCGGGCGGGCGCCATCGCGTGCCGCGGTGCGCCGTCCACCACGCGACGACGGTTCGGTGCTGGTCGGCCGGGTCGCCGCTGGGCGGCAGCGGCAGCCACTCGCCGTCGACCAGCAGGAAGACCTGGTGCGCGCCGTGCACCGTGCCGACCTCGCGCCACGGCACCGTCCGCGAGCCCACCGCGCCGGTGATGCGCACGTGCTCGCGCTCCAGCGTCGTGGCCGAGCGCAGCGCCCAGAGGACCGCGAATGCGATCACCGCGAACACGACCACGGCGATCAGGACCGACACCCAGCCGGGCAGCTCCATGGCTCCGAGCCCGGCGAGGGTTCCCGTCACCAGCGACGCCGCCGAGATCAGGATCGCGGCTACCGTGCCCCCGCTCGCGTCGCGATAGCTGACCGGTTCGTGGAAGTCCGGACTCATGCAGCGCGTCTCCCCGGGAGGTCGAGAGGTCGACCTTAGGGGGTCCGTCACCCGTTCGTGATCACGAAACGGTGACGCTCGACCGTCACCGGTAGGCGGACGTGACCACCACGGTGACGGTCGAAGCGGAGGCTCCGCCGATGAGGTAGGTGAACATCCCGTTGGGGGAGACGCGGAGGTGGTCCCGTTCTTCTCCGTCGATGGTGAATTCCTCGACGGCGTGGCTCCGGGTCGCATCGACCATCGATACCGTCCGCCCGTTGAGCAGGACGCGGATGTTCCTGCCGTCCGTGGAGGCGTGCATGTCGTCGACGGCGGCCGGTCGCCCCGCCAGGTTCGGCAGCGGGGTGAGGCTGATGGGGCGCAGCTTCTGGGCGTTGGATCCGTAGATTTCGACGGTGCTGCCGCGAGCCAGGAAGGCCCTGTTCCCTTCGTCCATCGCGACGGTGGTGACGTCGAACGAGTCGATCTTGTAGGCGAGCGCCTCCGTGGCGGCATCGACCACGGTGAGTCCTTCCGGATTCCGGACGTAGACGTACCGGCCGCCGGGGCTGAACCGCGGGCTGCGCACGTCGAGGCCCGACCGGTCCGACATCGGGATCGGGTCGGGGTCGACGGTGTTCGTCCGGGTGTCGATCGCGGTGAGCGAATAGCGCCGGGTGAAGTCCTGCATCAGGACGAACGCCTTCGGATCGTGCGGGGCCACCGCGATCCCGACCGCGACCTGCGGCGTGCTGATCCTCGCCTTCTCCTGCAACGAGGAAGTGTCGATGACCGCGACGGCGCCCGCTGTCGTCACGTACGCCTCCGGGCGGTCGGGGGAGAGCGCGATGCTCGTTGCGTGCGGCAACGGGATCGAACGCAGGATCTGTGACGTCGCGGTGTCGACAACACCGATCCCGGCATTCGTGGCGACGAAGGCTTGGTTGCCGTCACCGGAGAACGCGACGTCGTTCACGGTGTCGCTGAACTGTATTTTTGTCGAACTGACGACTTTCGGCTGCTGAGCCAGGTAGATGCTGAACGCGATGATCACGACGACGGCGGTGGCGGCCGCGATCCAGCGGACGGGATGCCACTTCCGCCGGACGGGCGGGCGCAGGTCGACCGTGGCCCGAGCTGCCGGATCGGCTACGGGCAGCGGGGGCGCGGGCGCGGGCTCCACGACGATCGGGCCGTGTGCCGGCGTAGTCCCGAGCGCCAGGCGGGCTGCCTCGGCCAGCGCGGCCGCGGAGGGCGTGCGCTGCTCCGGGTCCTTCGCCAGCGCGTGCGCGATGACGTCGTCCATCGCGGGCGGGATCCCTGGGAGGACCAAGCTCGGCCTGGGCGGCGGCGCCTGCTGGTGCGCGTTCATGACGGCGTAGATGTTGGTCGAGTCGAACGGCTGCCGGCCGGTGAGGGTCTCGTGCAGCACGCACCCGAGCGCGTAGATGTCGGTGCGGTGGTCGCCGTCGCCGGAGAAGCGTTCCGGCGCCATGTAGGCCGGGGTGCCGACGACGCTGCCCGATCGTGAGATCCGGGAGACGTCGCCGGCGTGCGAGATCCCGAAATCGATCAGGTAGACGTGGTCGTCCGCGTCGACGGTGTTGACGAGGATGTTGGACGGCTTGATGTCGCGGTGCACCGTGCCCGAGCGGTGCGCGACGGTCAGGGCTTTGGCGACTTGGCCGATGATGCCGAGCGCACGCTGCGGTGGGAGCGGCCCATGCTGTTCGAGCAGCTCGCCGAGGTCCGTCCCGGAGATCAGCGCCATGTCGATGAACAGGTGCCCGTCGATCTCGCCGTAGTCGTGGATCGGGACGATGTAGGGGGAGCTCAGCTTCGCGGAGAGCGCCGCTTCCCGGCGGAACCGGCGGGCGAAGTCGGGGTCGTCGCCCCACCAGGGGCTGAGCCGCTTCAGCGCGACGATGCGGTCCTTGCGGGTGTCGCGAGCCCGCCAGACCTCGCCCATACCGCCGCGACCGATGAGGGAGATCAGGCTGTACGGCCCGAAGATCTCCTCAGCCATGCACCACCCCCCTCACCCGCGGGCCACCATATAGGACCTCCGGGGGCGGTCAGGGCGGACAGGCTTGCCGTCGATGAGCTGGCGGCCACCGGCGACGTCGAGGTGGCTGCCGTAGCGGGCCGGGCCGGGGTTAGCGTCGGGCTGCCGTACCGCTACTTCGGCACGAGGAGCGGCCTGCTGACGGCGGTGCTCTCCGCCTTCTACGACCGGCTCGACGATGCGGTCATCACCAAGCAGTTCGCCGGCCGCACATGGCACGAGCGGGAACGTGCCAGGGTCAGGGCCTGGGTCGCGATCGCGCTGACCAGGTCGCCGCGGCCGCCGGGTACCCAGGTCGCCGACGAGGTGTGGGCGTTCGTCGCCGGAGCGGCGGCGACGGCATGAGCGGGCAACCGGAGGTGTGCCGCGCCACGGTCTGGGCGATCGACGAGTTCACCGAGGAGAACGGCGCCACCGTCGTCGTACCCGGCAGCCACCGCTGGCCGGACGGCCGGACCCCGACCGGAACCGATGCGCGCCACGCCGCCGTGATGCCGGCCGGCTCCTGCATCCTGTTCGTCGGCACGCTCTGGCACGGCGGCGGCGCCAACCGCAGCGCCGCGCCGCGGCTTGCCGCCACGGCGCAGTACTGCCAGCCGTGGCTGCGCACCCAGGAGGCGTTCACGCTCTCCACCAGCGCTGATGTCGTCCGGGAGGTCTCGGAGGAGATCCGCGGGATGCTCGGCTACAGCATCCACCCGCCGTTCGTGGGCATGGTCGACGGGGCGCACCCCGAGCGCGTCCTCGACCCTTGAGCCTCGTTCAGTCGGACGGCCCGCGCTGCGCCGGCACCGTCACCAGCCGCTCGGCGTCCGAGCGGTAGATGTCGACCTCGGTGCCGATGGCCGCCTGCTTCCACATCCCCATCCGGGCAAGGGCTGCCGCGACGCCGGCGGCGTCCTCGCGCAGCGGGATGTGGTCGACCACCAGGAAGCCACCCGGCCGCAACCCGGAGCAGAGCGCGGCAGCGGCGTCATCGACGTTGTGCACGTGTTCGAAGATCTCGAACGCGGTGATGGCGTCGTACTGCGCCACCGGCAGCTGCTCGGTGCACAGGTTGATGAACGTCGCGTCGATCCGACGCCGACCGAGTCGGAACCGGGCGAAGTCCAGCACCTCCGGCGTGATCTCGGCGAGCGTCGAACGCCATCCGGAGCGGACGAACAGCTCCGTCATGACGCCGACGCCGGAGCCGACGTCGAGGTGCCGGCGGCCTTCGCAATGCCGGTCGAGCCACGCGAGCGCGGCGACGATCGACGGTGGCTCGGCCGTCCGCGTCATCGTGTAGGCGTGCCAGAGCAGGGCGCTCGCGCGCAGCCGCCCCGGCCCGTCGTCGTGGCTCCCGATCGGGTAGTAGGTGGCGAGGTCGTCGATCACGGAGTCGCGCGGGGTCAGCCCGTCGTGCGCGATGCAGTCGGCGTAGAGGGCGTGCAGGCTCGAAACGGAGGCGTGCCGCGACCGGGTGATGCGGTGCGTGAGCGTCTGGACGATGGACATCGGCGCGGTCCCCTCGAGGTCGGTGAGCGGGGTGGCTCACCCCGGCTTTCCTCTTACGTTCACCACGTTAAGAGCGGGGTGGTGAGGGGATGGGACGCGAATGGTTAGCGGACGACCAAACCTTTCTGTGCAGTTCATAAGAAGATTTTGGTCAGCCTCCCAGCATTCGACCGGCCCGTTCGCCGGCGGCGAGCGCGTCCCCGTTCCCGCGGGCGTGGGACTCGACGGCGACCTCCACGAACTTGATCGCGTGCTCGTCGCCGCTCGCGACGGCGCGGTCGACAACCGTGTGTATGTCCTCTGCGCCGACGTCAACCGCGTCCGCGGTCGGCGCTTGCGCCTCGTGCGCGGGTCGGTAGGCCGCGATGATCGTTGCGCTCACCGCCCAGGCCATGTCGTACGTTGCGGCCCACATCGTCTCGGGCAGCGTCGGCAGCACGAGCGCGGCGGCGCGCGGCGCGGGTCGCGGCATGCACGAGCAGCACGGGACTGCCGTGCGCCCAGCGCCGGTAGCGGGCGACGGCCAGGTCCACCAGCTCGTCGAGCGCCCCGGGCACCGACGCGGCGGACCCGGCAGGTCGGGCGGAGCTGATCACCTGCGACCACGCCGGGATCTCGGCCAGGCGCGCGAGCCGGGTGCGGGTGCCCCCTTCCGCCTCGATGACGGGGAGTCGCTCCATGGCCTCGTCGACGCCCACCGTCCCCGACGGCGCCGGGTCGCCGTGCAGCGGCTGCCAGCGCGCCGCCCAGTAGCCGAGCGCCTGCCCGAGCTCGTCGAGCCGCTGCGGTGTGACGTGCTCGCGCAACGCCCGCACGGCGTGCCCGGTGCGGATCAGCCCGTGCGTCGACGACGCGATCGCGCCGGGGAGCAGCCGGGGCCACCACTGCGCGAGCAGGTCCTCCCACGGCCGGTCGTGCACCCGGCTGCCGAAGAACTGCAGCCAGTCGCCGAGCCGCGACGGGTCGCCCAGCGGCTCCCGCCAGCCGCGGTCGTCGATCGCCCACCGCGGGCTGGGCTCGCCCTCCAGGCGCTTCGTGTAGGCGCCCACCCAGTCCTCGACGACGTCTGCGCGGCCGAGCCGGATGAGCGTCGGCGGCCATCGGGCCGTGGTTGGTCAGCCACCCGTCGAACTCCGGCCCGGTGCAGCTGAACCGCTCGTACGCCTCGTCACGCAGCTCGTCAGATCCCATGTCGACGATCCTCGGAGCTGAAGTCGGCTAGAGGTCAAGAGCCTCGGGATCGACGGGCGCCGCAGGCCGCGTTCGGGCCGACGGCATACTTCCGGGTCACGGCGATGGAAGGATTCGCACGTTGCTCACATGGACGGCACGTCGGCGGTCTGCCGCACGGGGAACGGTCATCGGGCTGGCCATCGGGCTGCTCGTCGCGGGTTGTGGCGGTGCGCCGACGGCAACCGCGCCGCCCGCGGCGGCGCCGCCGACGCGGCAGCTGTACGTCAGCCCCACCGGCTCGGACAACAACGACGGGTCGGAAGGCTCCCCGTTCAAGACGATCCAGGCCGGGCTCGACGCGGCCCAGCCCGGCACCGTGGTCAACCTCGCGCCCGGCGTCTACAGCGAGCGCGTTGAGACGCAGCGCGACGGCACTGCGGCGGCGCCGATCGTGATCAAGGGGCCGGAGACGGGCAAGGAGAAGAGCGGGCGCTACAAGGCGACGCTGCACTTCACCGGCCGGATCTTCAGCATCAACCACAGCCACTACACGCTGGAAGGCTTCACCATCGACGGTGAGGAACAGCTGACCGGCACCACGTTCCCCACCGACTTCCGGCAGGCCGACGCCTTCAAGGACAAGGTCAAGGCGAAGGTCGAGGACAGCAAGCTGATCTACATCGGCGCCGCCGACGAGTCGCGCGACATCACCGGCGTCACGGTCAAGGACATGTTCCTGAGCAGCGCCGGCACCGAGTGCGTCCGGCTGCGGAACAACGCGCAGGGCAACTCGATCATCGACTCGGTGATCCAGTACTGCGGGCTGTTCGGCAAGAAGAAGGGCGACGGCGTCGCCCGCGCGCTCTACCACAACGGAGAGGGCGTCTACATCGGAACGAGCCCGAAGTCGTCCGACCAGCCCATGGCCGCCGACGACGGCAGCTCGCGCAACACCGTCGCCCGCAACACCATCCGGACGTTCGGCTCGGAGTGCTTCAACGTCAAGGAGAACGCGCACGACAACGTGTTCGAGGACAACATCTGCTCCGACAACGCCGAGTCCAGCGAGTTCCAGGGCAGCAACATCGAGCTGCGCGGACACTCCAACATCATCCGGAACAACCAGATCACCAACAGCGCGGGCGTCAGCCTGAAGATCAAGAGCGACGACGAGAAGTACGACAAGGGCGGCAACGTCGTCCAGGGCAACCGGATCTCGGGCGCACCGACCGCGTTGCTGTTCGACTCGAAGGCGCCGCCCGGGGCGATGTGCGGGAACGTCGTGGAGACGCAGTCGGTCGTGTCCGCCGAGGACACCGACGACGACGCGGCGCCGCCGAACATCGCCGCACCCTGCTGACCGGCTGGTCCGAACCGAAGAGGGGGAAGCACGTGGTTGCACGGATCTGGAACGCGAAGGCCACCGAGGAGGGCGCCCGGCGTTATCACGAGCACTTCGTCGGGGCCGTGCAACCCGCGCTGGAGGGGACGAGCGGGTTCCGCGGCGCCATGCTGCTCGAACGCGCCGGGGACGAAGGCGTCGACATCCAGGTCGTCACGCTCTGGGAGTCGCTCGACGCGATCCGCAACTTCGCGGGCGCCGACATCGACACCGCAGTGGTGGAACAGGCCGCACAGGAAGCGCTGCTGACCTTCGACAAGAAAGTCACGCACCACACGGTGACAGCCCAGGTATGACCGTCGACAACGACGTTCTGGCTGTTGTGAGCGCTAACAAACGGCCAGAACGTCGTTGTCGACGTCAGAGAGTGGGGCGCAGTTCCGCGTAGCACCACTCGGCGAGGGTGGTCGGTGTTGTGGTTGCCGCCGTGCGGGATTGCTCCGGGGTGAAGCCGTCGCGCAGGCCCGTGGACATGCCCATGATCGCGTTCACCTGGCCTTCGCTCATCCCGCCGCCGGCGAGCGTCTCGCGCATCCGCTCGTCGGGGATGCGCTCGGCGCGCACGGGCCGGCCGGTCACTTCGGAGACGATCGCCGCCGCCTGCGCCCACGTCAGGTCGGCCGGCCCGTGCACGCCCTGCACGGCCCGGCCCGACCACGCCGGGTTGAGCAGCCGGCCGACGGCGACCTCGGCGATGTCTCGCGGCGCCACCCACGCCATCGGCTGGTCGACCGGGAGCACCACCCTGATCACGCCGTCGCGGATCGTGTCGAGCTCGAACAGCAGGTTGCTGAAGAAGAAGCCGCAGCGCAGGTGGGTCACGTCGGCGCCGGTCGCGTCGAGCAGCTCCTCGGTGCGCGCGAGGCCGTCGATCTCGCCCGCGCCGCCGCGCTTCTCCGCGCCGACGCTGCTCTGGAAGACGACACGGCCGATCCCGTTCGCCTTGACGGCGCTCGTCGCGTGCGCCCCGACACGTGCGTAGTCGGCGCCGGGGTCGTCGCCGAACATCGGCGGCGCCACCCAGTACAGGGCGTCGACACCGACCGTGGCCGCGACGACCGCGTCCTCGTCGCGGAGGTCGACGGCAACGGTGTCGACGTGCTCCTTCAGCGTGGGGTCGAGCCGGCCGGGGTCGCGCAGCAGCGCCATCGGCCGCACGCCCGCGCGGACCAGCCCGGCGATGACGTGCCGGCCGACGTTGCCGGTGGGGGTGGTGACCGCGATGCGCATCCGTGCTCCTCGTCCGTACGTCCGATGGGATACCCCCGAACGTAGGCGGCAACGCGGTCAGATCCTGGCCACATCTTCCTGCAGCGGATGAGCGGGCACGAACCGGGCATCCAAGACGTTGGCGGGACGACCAGGAGGGGAGACAGCGTGCGCTACAGGATGCGCAAGTCGTTCAAGCTCGGCCCGATCAGGATCCGGTTCACCGAACGTGGCTACCAGGGCTGGGGCCTGAAGATCGGACGCTGGTCGTGGGACGCCCGCTCCGGCGTCCACAGCGTCGACACACCCGGCCTCGGCGGCTTCCGCTCGCGGGGCCGCCGCCGCTGATCATGTCCGTCGGCGGGCTCACTCCCAGACGACGACATTGCGCCGGACGGGGGTGGGGCCGCCGTCCTGCGCGAACAGCTCGGGTGCTCGCGCCCTGATGCGTTCCACGTCCTCGAAGACCGCCCGCAGGTGCGTCCGCATGGTGTCGCGCGCGCGGGACAGATCCCCGTCGAGCACCGCCTGGAGGATCTCCACGTGCTGCTCGACGAAGGGCGTCACGGCGCTCTCGATCAGCCCGAGCCGCCGGGCGCGGTCGAGGTGCGCCTTTGCGGAGACGACCGTCGACCACGCGCTGGCGTGGCCGCTCAGTCGCAGCAGGCCGTGGTGGAACGCCTCGTCGAGCTCGAAGAACTCCTCGATCGCGATCCCCGGCCGGTGCTGCTCCTCGACGTTCGCCCGCAGCTCGGCAATGACGTCCTCGTCGAGCGCGCCGGGCAGGTCGTCGAGCGCGGCCAGCTCGACCGCCTCCCGGAGGAACTGCGCGTCGGCGACCCGTTGCGGGTCGACGCGTGAGACGAACGACCCCACCTGTGGGAAGACCTGCACCAGGCCTTCCTCGGCGAGCAGGATCAGGCTCTCGCGCACCGGCGTGCGGCTCACCCCGAGGCTCGTGGCCAGCTCGTTCTCCGAGAGTGCCGCGCCCGGCGGCAGCTCCAGCGTGAGCACCTTGCGTCGCAGCAGCTCGTAGACCACACGGCGGTTGCTGCGCCGCGCATCCGTTCCTGCCATGGCGAGAACGGTAGCCGGACCTTGACCCCACTGCGCGACCGATGCTTGTATACCAGCACTGCCATACCAGTGGAGGGTGGATCGGTGAGCACGATCGAACGTGCCGAGGTGTTCGTCGCGTCGCCGGGTCGGACGTTCGTGACCTTGCGGATCACGACGTCCGACGGGGTCACGGGGCTCGGTGACGCGACGCTGAACGGCCGCGAGTTGGCGGTCGCCGCCTACCTGCGCGACCACGTCGTGCCGCTCCTGATCGGCAAGGATCCGGCGCGGATCGAGGACATGTGGCAGTACCTCTACCGCGGGGCGTACTGGCGGCGCGGCCCGGTCACGATGACCGCGATCGCCGCCGTCGACGTCGCGCTGTGGGACATCAAGGGAAAGGTCGCGGGGCTGCCGGTCTACCAGCTGCTCGGCGGGCGGTCGCGCGACGGCGTGATGGTCTACGGCCACGCCAGCGGCGCCGACGTGCCCGAGCTGCTCGACGACGTCGCCCGCTTCCGCGACCTCGGCTACCAGGCGGTGCGCGCGCAGGCCGCGGTGCCGGGCGTCGGTACGTACGGCGTGCGTAAAGGGACCCGCAGCTCGTACGAGCCGGCGTCGACGGCACTGCCCGAGGAGCAGCCCTGGTCGACGCCGGCCTACCTCGACTTCGCGCCGACCTACCTCGCGGCTGTGCGGGAGCACCTCGGCTTCGGCTTCCACCTCCTGCACGACGTGCACCACCGGCTCACACCGCTGGAAGCCGCCCAGTTCGGCAAGCGGGTGGAGGAGTGCCGGCTGTTCTGGATGGAGGACCCGACACCCGCGGAGAACCAGGAGTCGTTCCGGCTGATCCGCCAGCACACGACCACGCCGATCGCCGTCGGCGAGGTGCTGACCTCGATCTGGGACGTCCAGACGCTCATCACCGAGCAGCTGATCGACTACGTGCGCACGACCGTCGTGCACGCCGGCGGGATCACGCACCTGCGCCGGATCTTCGACCTCGCGGCGCTCTACCAGGTGCGCACCGGCTCGCACGGCGCGACCGACCTCTCCCCGGTGACGCTGGCCGCGGCCGTGCACGTCGACCTCACCGTGCCCAACTTCGGCGTGCAGGAGTACATGGAGCACGCGGCGGAGACGATGGAGGTCTTCCGCAGCACGGTCCGTTTCGACGCCGGCGCGCTCGACGTCGCCGACGACGTGCCCGGCCTCGGCGTCGAGTACGACGAGAAGGCCGCTGCGGCCTTCCCCTACGAACCCAAGTACCTCCCGGTGGCGCGCCGCCTCGACGGCTCCGTCCACGACTGGTGAAGGAGCGAGCGATGGCGCCGAAGGCGGCGACGAGGACGACGAGCGACCTCAGCAAGGCGGCGGTCTCGGGCTGGCTCGGGACGGCCATGGAGTTCATGGACTTCCAGCTCTACTCGCTCGCTGCCGCGATCGTGTTCAACAAGCTGTTCTTCCCCGAGGTGAGCCTGGCGATCGGGCTCATCGCGGCGATGGCGACGTACGGCGTCGGGTACGTCGCGCGGCTCGTCGGCGCGATCTACTTCGGGCGGATGGGCGACCGGATCGGGCGCAAGAAGGTCCTCTTCATCACGATCGCGCTGATGGGCGCCTCCACGACGCTCATCGGAGCGCTGCCCACCTACGAGGTCATCGGGATCGGCGCGCCGATCCTGCTCGTCGTGCTGCGCCTGATCCAGGGCTTCGGCGCCGGTGCGGAGATCGCAGGCGCAACGGTCATGCTGGCCGAGTACGCGCCGGCCAGGCGCCGCGGCGTGATCGCCTCGCTCGTCTCGCTGGGCACGAACTCCGGGACGCTCGCGGCGTCGGCGCTGTGGGCGCTGCTGCTCGGGGTGCTGACCGAGGAGCAGCTGCTCAGCTGGGGTTGGCGGCTGCCGTTCCTGCTCAGCTTCGTGCTGATGATCTTCGCGGTGTGGCTGCGGGCGAACCTCAAGGAGAGCCCGGTGTTCGAGGAGCGTCCCGCGGTCGGGACGGGGGAGAGCGTGCTCGTGGCCGGGCTCAAGCAGCGCAAGGGCAAGGCGTTCTTCCTCGCGCTCGGGCTGCGGTTCGGGCAGGCCGGCAACTCGGGGCTCGTGCAGACTTTCCTCGTCGGATACCTCGGCACGACGCTGCTCGTCGACAAGGCGGTGCCCACGGCCGCGATCGTGTACGGCTCGCTGATCGGGTTCGCCACCATCCCGCTGGTCGGGTTCCTCGGCGACCGGTTCGGTCGCCGCCCGATCTACATCGCGCTCTCCGCGCTGACGATCGTGCTCGCCTTTCCGGCGATGCTGATGATCACCAGCGGCGACGCGCTGGTGATCACGGTGGCGATGATCGTCGCCCTGAACGTGGGTGTGCTCGGCCTGTTCGCGCTGGAGAGCGTCACGATGGCGGAGCTGTTCGGCTCGCGGACGCGGTTCACGCAGCTTGCGCTCGCCAAGGAGATCGGCGGCATCCTCGCCACCGCGATCGGGCCGGTCGCCGCGGCGACGCTCACCGCCGCCACCGGACACTGGTGGCCGATCGCCGCGATGCTCGTCGCGTACTCGCTGATCACGCTGGTGTCGGCGGTGCTCGCACCCGAGACCCGCGGCCGCGACCTCGTCCGACTGGAGGACGCCGTATGAGGGCCGTTGTCGTGCACGGCACGGGTGACCTGCGGATCGACGAGCTGCCCGACCCCGTGGCGGGCGAGGGCGAGGTGCTCGTCGCGATGGAGTGGGGCGGGATCTGCGGCTCCGACATCTCCTATTGGCGCCACGGCGCGTCCGGGACGGCTGTGCTGCGGCACCCGCTGGTGCTGGGGCACGAGGTGGCCGGGCGGGTGGTCGGGATGGGCGGCGGCGTGGCCGGCGTCGAGGTGGGGCAGCCGGTCACGGTGCACCCGGCGGAGCTGGTCGGCGACGCCGACCTTCCCGCGGACCGCGCCAACCTGCACCCGAAGGTCCGCTACTACGGCTCGGCCGCGTTCGATCCGCACACACAAGGTGGGTTCAGCGAGCTCAAGACCGTTCCCGTCGGCCAGCTGCGATCGTTGCCCGACGGGGTCGACACCCGCAGCGGCGCGCTGGCCGAGCCGCTCGCCGTGGCGATGCACGCAGTGCGCCGGGGCGGCGACCCGACCGGCCGGACGGTGCTGGTCAACGGGGCCGGACCGATCGGGTGCCTGGTGGTCGCGGCGGCGAAACGGGCCGGCGCGGCGCGGGTGATCGCGGCCGACGTCGCCGGGAGCGCCCTGGCCACCGCCCGCGCCCTCGGCGCCGATGAGGTCCGCAACATCGGGAACGGTGACCCCTTGCCCGAGGACGTCGAGCTGGTCTTCGAGGCGTCCGGAGCGCCGGCGGCGCTCGGCGCCGTCCTGCACGCCACCGCGCGCGGCGGCACGATCGTGCAGGTCGGGAACCTGCCGGGGACACCGGCGCCGACCGTGCTCGGCGACCTCGTGACCCGCGAGATCACCTGGCGCGGCTCGTACCGGTTCGCCGAGGAGATCACCGACGCGCTGCTGGCGATGCGCGACGGGTTCGACGTCACCCCGGTCGTCACCCACACCTTCGACCTCGACCAGGCGGCGGAGGCGATGGCAACCGCGGCGGACCGGTCGACGGGCAGCAGCAAGGTCATGGTGCGACTGGGCGGCGGGAACCGAGCTGCAGGCGCGTCGCCGCGATGACGACCAGCGCCGCCCCGACCAGCGCGGCGGTGCAGGTGATCGCGTCGCCGTTCGCCCCGAGCGCGGGGAAGAGCAGCAGGAACGTGCCCGCCGTGTTGACCGAGCAATGCAGCAGCACCGCGAGCAGGAGGCTGCCACCGGTGTTGTTGTAGACCCAGGTGAACACGACCGCCAGCGCCGTCGTCCCTACGACGAAGAGCCCGAACGACACCGCGACGTCCAGCGGGCCGCCGGTCGCCCCGTTGTAGCCGGCGACCAGCACGTACACCGGCAGGTGCCAGAGGCCCTGCAGCGCGCCGAGCACGAACGTTCCCGGCAGCGGACCGAAACGCTCCTGCAGACGCGGCAGCGCGAAACCGCGCCATCCCGGCTCCTCGCCCAGCGGGCCGCCGGTGACCAGCACGAGCAGGTAGACCGACAGCGAACCGGCGACCTGGCCGGCCGTCAGGACCTGGAACGATCCCAACGCCTCGGGCTGCTGGACGAGCGCCGCGATGACGAACACCGCGGGCAGACCCAGCACTGCGACGACGCACCAGACCGGGCGCACGCGCCACTGCGCGAGCCCGCGCAGCAGGTCGAGGACGCCGCGCCGACCGGCCGCAGCGGCCGTCACCACAACCGCGGCGATCGTGGGACCGAACGAGCCGAGGGCTCCGGCGGCGCCCAGGAACGGGAGTCCGAGCAGGCCCAGCGCGACGACGTGCCACGTCCAGGTCAGCCCGAAGGTGAGCACGAGGTACGTCCCCAACGGATGTCTGATCACATGTCCGATCATGTGGGGGACTGAACCGCTCGGGTGGTGACAGCAGCGGAACAGGCGACGTCACCGCCCTGTAACCGGCTGTGCGGCATGCTCGGGGCGGTGCGGATCCTGCTGGTCGAAGATCACCGCGAGCTCGCCGCGACCGTGGCGGCCGGTCTGCGCCGCGAAGGCATGGCCGTCGACGTCGTGGGGGACGGTGCGGCGGCGCTGGAGCGCACCTCCGTGCACCGCTACGAGGTGGTCGTGCTCGACCGGGACCTGCCCGGCGTGCACGGCGACGAGGTGTGCCGCGCACTCGTCGCCGACGGCAACCCGGCCAGGGTGCTGATGCTGACCGCGTCGGCGACGATCGAGGACCGGGTCGACGGGTTGAGCCGTGGCGCCGACGACTACCTGCCCAAGCCGTTCGCGTTCGCCGAGCTGGTGGCCAGGATCCGAGCGCTGGCCAGGCGGTCGCAGCCGGCGCTGCCACCCGTCCTGACCAGCGGTGACCTTCGACTGGACCCGGCCACGCGGGTGGCGACCCGCAACGGGCTGCGCCTCGACCTGAGCCCCAAGGAGTTCGCCGTGCTGGAGCTGCTGCTCTCCGCGCAGGGCCGGATCGTCTCCGCCGAAGAGCTGCTGGAGCGCGTCTGGGACGAGGCGGCCGACCCGTTCACCACGACGGTCAAGGTGACGATCAGCCGGCTGCGGCGCAGGCTCGGTGAGCCGCCCGTCGTCCAGACGATCCCGCAGGCCGGGTACCGGATCTAGAGATGGGATCGCAACGGCGATTGACCATCCGGGCGCGGCTCACGCTCCTGTACGGCGCGCTGTTCGTCGCGACCGGAGTCCTGCTGCTCGCCGTCACCTACCTGCTCGCCGCGCATGTGCTGCCCGTGTTCGGGGTCGCTCCGCCGGCGCCGCCGCCGGTCCCGTTCGGCGGCCCGACGGTGCCGGTTGTGCCCTCACCGGCGCTTCCCGCCGAGCTCACGGCTCTCGACGGGCAGCGGGCGGAGGACCTGCGGTTGCTGCTCGTCGCCTCGGGCATCGCGTTGCTGCTGATGACGGTCGTCGCGGTTGGATCGGGCTGGCTGATGGCAGGGCGGATGCTGCGGCCGGTGCGCACCATGACGGCCACGGCACGCACGATGTCGGCCCGCGACCTGCACCAACGCCTAGAGCTGGGCGGGCCGCGCGACGAGCTCACCGATCTCGCCGATACGTTCGACGGCCTGCTCGCCAGGTTGGAGGCGTCGTTCCGGTCGCAGCGGCAGTTCGTCGCCAACGCCTCGCACGAGCTGCGCACCCCGCTGACGCTGGAGCGGACCCTCATCGAGGTGGCGCTGGCCGACCCTGATGCCACCGCCGGCGAGCTGCGGGCGACGTGCGAGCGGCTGCTCGCCAACAACCAGCACCAGGAACGGCTGATCGAGGCGATGCTCGTGCTCGCCCGCGGGCAGCAGGGCCCGTGGAGCCGGCGCGAGCTCGACCTCGCCGACGTCGCCGGGCCGCTGCTCGACGCCGCGCGTCCGACCGCGAGAGCCGGCGGCATCCAGGTGGATGCCGTGCTCGACCCGGCGATCACCAGCGGCGACCCGGCGCTGCTCGACCGGCTGGTGGCCAACCTGATCGACAACGCGTTGGTGCACAACGTGCCGGGCGGGCGCTGCAACGTCTGGACGGGGACGCGCGACGGAAGGCCGGCGCTGCGGGTCGTCAACACCGGCGCCGCGATCGACCGTGCCGACATCGACGCCCTCTACCAGCCGTTCCGGCGGCTCGACGCCACCCGCACCGCCGGCCGGGACGGCCTCGGGCTGGGCCTGTCGATCGTCGCGGCCATCGCGATCTCGCACGACGCCGAGATCACCACCGACCCCGGCCCCGCCGGCGGGCTCGACGTGTTGATCACATTCCCTGCCGGCCCGGCCGACCCGACGTAGAAGTTCCCCACCGTTTTGCCAACCTGCACGCCCAAAATGCCGTGTAGGTAGGCAAAACGGTGGGGACGTTCTACGCGGTGTCGGCTGGCCGTGCTCTACCGTCCGTAGGACTTCCCCATCGTTTTGGGTGGATGCGCGCTCCCACGGCGCGCAAGTGCACAAAACGGTGGGGAAGTTCGGGGTGCCGGGGGTTCGGCCATTGTCGAATCCTCTTGCCGGGCGGTGTTGCTGCGCTGATCCTTGGCCGGCCGGGCGGCCGGCGGGATCGGGGGACAGTGGAGCTGCGCGAGATCGAGACCTTCCTCGTGCTGGCGGAGGAGCTGCACTTCGGGCGGTCGGCGACACGGTTGCGCCTGAGCCAGGGCCGGGTGAGCCAGACGATCCAGGCGCTGGAGCGGGAGATCGGCGGCACGCTGTTCGACCGGTCGAGCCGGCACGTGCGGCTCACCCGGCTCGGCGAGCAGTTCCGCAAGGGCGCGCAACGCATCGTCGACGAGGTGGGCGCGACGCTGCGCGCCTGCCAGGCGCTCACCCGCGACGCCGGTTGGCGCATCCACGTCGGCTACTCGACGTCGGTCGGGCTCAAGCTCGTCGCCGAGCTCACCGCGGCCTTCGAAGCGGCGTACCCCGAGAGTGTCGTCGTCTTCAACTCGGTCGGGATCCGGGTCGGCAACTCGGTGGAGTCGCTGATCCTGGACCAGAGCCTCGACATCGCGCTGATGTGGTGCCCGGGCGGCGACGGACGCACGCTGCGCGGCCCGCACCTCGCGATCGGGCCGACGCTGGCGGTCGACCGGCGCGCGGTGCTCGTCCCGTCCGGCCACCCGTTGAGCGCCCGCGCCGAGATCGAGCTGGACGACCTCGTCGGGTTCCCGCTGATCGAACCGGGCGCGCGGGCGGTGCCGGCGCTGCGCGAGCTCTGGGCTCCGCACGTGACGTCGACCGGCCGCCGGCTCGGGTACACCGACGACGACATGGTGACGATGGTCGGCCGCCCCGACATCCTCGTCACGGACCTCTACCCGCTGGTGCTGGCCGGTCGGGGCCTGCACTTCACCGTGACGTCCGTCCTGGAACGGGTGCCGTGCCCGGGGATCGTCGCGGTGCCGATCGTCGACATGCCGCCCGCTGTGCTGGTGCCGATCTGGCGCTCGCCGACCGACAACGAGGGCATCCGCGCGTTCGTGGAGGTTGCGACCTCGGTGAGCCCGATGGATTAGCCCGGGTGATCGAAGGATGAACGATCGGTGCTTGTCGAGCGCTGCCGGCGGCCGCAAGCTCGTCGAGGGCTGATCGGTTGCCCGGAGCGGGAGTGGCATGCGGTGGTTGCGCCAAGCGCCGGCAGGGTGACTGCCGCCGACAGCAGGGTCCGGATCGACCCGCGCGCGGCGGTGCGAGTGGTGTTCGACCCGTACGGCTCTGTGCTCGCGCTGGCCTGCGCCGCTGTACGTGACCGGCAGCGTGGGCTCGACACCGGGCCGGCGCGGATCGCGGCCCGGATGTCCGAGCGGGGGTTCCGGGCGATCGCGCCGCTCGTCGCGCCCGGAGCGTCGCTCGGTCCCGACTGCCTGAGCCCGGTGGCGTTGGGCACCGACACCGATGTGGCCGCCGAGGTGGACCGGCTGCGCGGCATGACGGCGGCGGACGTCGCGCACGACATCGAGAGCACGTTCGGCGGTGCCCCGCCGGATCGTTGGCAGCGTCTCGCGTCGAGATCGTGGGTGCGCGACGTCGGGGACGTCCTCGAGAGCCTGTGGACCTCGGTCGAACCGGTGTGGCGGCGGGAGAGCAACCTCAGGGCGCGGGAGGCCGACCGGATCGGGGTGGCCGCGGCCCGCCAGTCGCTGGAGCTGGTGCTGGCCCAGGCGCACCCGCGGGGCCGGGCGGAGGACAGCGCGCTCGTCTTCCCCGATCCCGAGGCCGTCGAGCTCGACGCGACGGGCCGGACGGTCGTGCTGTCGCCGCTGCTCAGCAAGCTGGACGTCTCGCTGAGCAACCTCGAACGCCCGGACATCGTCTGGTTCGCCTACCCGGTGCTCGACGACCGCCCGGAGCGCAGCGACGCCGCGGCGCTCGCCGCGTTGCTGACGCAGGTGCGCGCCGACCTCCTGCGGTTCGTCGCGCGCGACCGGACGATGACGGACGTGCGCGCCGGCCTGTCGTTGGGCGCGAGTGTCGCGACCTACCACGTCGACGCGCTGGTGGCGTACGGGCTGGTCAGCCGCTATCGCGCCGGCCGGAGCACGCTCGTGCGGCGGACCCCGCGCGGCGCGGCGCTGATCGACCTCTACGGCGGCTGACGCCTGTTCACTTGATCCGTGTGCAGTCCAGGACGTACAGTCATCGAATCGAATCGATTCGATCGAATCGATTCGATTTCGACGAGCGGGAGATGTCGTGGCTGCGGGGGCCTGGTACGGACTGATCTTGTACGCGTTCACCGCGGCCATGCCGCTGGTGCTGCCGCTGCTGTTCGTGCGGCTGCTCCCCGCGGTCGGTGTAGCGATCTGCGACGCTCTGCGCCGGGAGCCGTGCGCGCGGAACGGGCTCGGACCGGTGGTGGCCGAACTCCGGTCGCTGCACCGCAGGGCGGTCCACCGGCCGCAGCTGAACCCCGGCGGCTTCTACGCGAGCTACGACTGCGCGCTGCTGAACGCCTGCCGGCTGGTCGGGGTCGACACGCCGCTGGCGGCCGCGAACGCGGCCGAGCGGCCGTTCGCCCGCCTTCAGGCGGAGGCTGCGCTGGAGGCGGCCGGGATCAGGCTGAACCCCTGAACCTGCGCCGGCGGTCGTGGGGGTGCGCTGCGCGCGAGGGTCAGCTAGCGCCGTGGCGCGGCGAGCGCCCGCAGCACCGTGGGCAGGAACTGCTGTTCGAGCCGGCCGGGTGGGAGGGCGTCGGGTTCCAGGTGGCTCTGCGCCCTGGCGCCCTCCACGACGGCGACGACGAGGCGGGCGAGGTCTTCGAGGTCGACGGCGGGGGTCGCCCCTGCGCGCGTGTAGAGCTCGCCGAGCAGCTCGGCCAATGACGTGCGCAGCCGGGCGTCGCGCTCGTTGAGTGCCGCCGCCGCTCGCGGGTTGCGCACGGCGTAGAGCGTGAACTCGGTGGTGATCAGGAACCAGGTGCGGTCGTCGTCGGGCGGCGTCGCGGCGGCTGCGACCGCTGCGGCGAACACGTCGGTGTCGCCCTCGGGTAGCTCGACAGCCCGCAGTCGGTCCAGGACGCGCTCGGAGTTGGCGTCGAACAGGACGAGCAGCAGCTCGTCCTTGCTTCCGAAGTTGGAGTAGAAGGCGCCGCGGGTGTAGCCCGCGTGCTGGCAGATGTCCTCGATGGACGTGCCGTGGAACCCGCGCTCGGCGAAGACCTCCGTCGCCGCCTCGAGCAGTCGCGCCCTGGTCTGCGGGCGCCGCTTGGTCATGCCCTTCGGCACCGAGCCACCTCCGGTAGTTCCTTGACGCCCCTGCCGGTCGTGACTATACAGGGCTGTATCGGATACGTATCTGTATCCGATACATGCTTGAATCCACTGGAGGTGGTCATGACCGCGCCTGTCATCGGGCCCGTCGACACGACGTTCGCGCTGCCACGGGAAGGTCTGCCGGTCGACGAGGAGCGCGCGCTGCGCAAGCGGGAGCTGGCCGCGGCGTTCCGGCTGTTCGGCCGGTTCGGCTTCAGCGAGGGAGTGGCCGGGCACATCACGGCCCGCGACCCCGAGCGGCCCGACACGTTCTGGGTCAACCCGTTCGGCATGAGCTTCTCCCGGATCACCGTCGGCGACCTCGTCCAGGTAGACCACGAGGGCAACGTGCTGAGCGGCGACGCGCTGGTCAACCGGGCCGCCTTCGTGATCCATTCGCAGGTGCACGCCGCGCGTCCGGACGTCGTCGCCGCGGCGCACGCGCACTCGCTGCACGGCAAGGCGTTCGCGAGCCTCGGCGTCCCGCTCGACCCGATCACGCAGGACGCGTGCGCGTTCTTCGAAGACCACACCGTCCACGCCGACTTCGGCGGGGTCGCCGACGAGATCGAGGAAGGCCGACGGATCGCCGCCGCACTCGGCGGGGCGAAGGCCTGCGTGCTGCGCAACCACGGCCTGCTCACCGTCGGGCGTTCGGTCGCGGAGGCCGCATGGTGGTTCATCACGATGGAGCGCTCGTGCCAGGCGCAGCTGCTGGCGATGGCGGCGGGCGCACCCACGCACATCGACCGGGCGACCGCGCTGTCCGTCCGCGAGCAGATCGGCACGCCGTTGGCGGGGTGGGTCCAGTTCCGCCCGCTCTGGGAGCAGATCACGGCGTCCGACCCCGACCTCTTCGACGAGACGGGTGCGCCGTGACCGGACGAGCGACGTTCCACGCGATGACCGACTCGACGGCGGCGGACTACGAGATCATCGTCGCCGAGTCGATGCGGTTCATGGGCGGCCTGCCGGAGCGGGTGCTCGCCCACCTGCGCCTGCTCGGCAACGACCACGGCGGGTTCGCGGTCGATCGGCTCACCCACTGCCTGCAGACCGCGACCCGTGCCGAGCGGGCCGGCAAGGACGACGAGTACGTCCTCTGTGCGCTGCTGCACGACATCGGCGACACCCTCGGCCCGTTCAACCACGCCGACATCGCATCCGCGCTGCTCAAGCCGTTCGTCGGCGAGCGGAACCACTGGATGGTCAGCAACCACGACGTCTTCCAGGGCTACTACTTCTTCCACCACCTCGGCCTCGATCCCGACATGCGGGAGCGGTTCCGCGGGCACGAGCACTTCGACCACACCGCCGAGTTCTGCCACGAGTTCGACCAGCCCGCGTTCGACCCCGGCTACGACACGTTGCCGTTGGAGCACTTCGCGCCGCTGGTCAGTGAGCTCATGGCGATGCCGCGGCGCAGCATCTACCTGCCGTCCGTCGAGGCGCCGGGGTGACTTCGGAACTCGTCACAGCAAGCCTGCTCGCATCGCTCGCCGTCGTGATGTTCGGGCTCGGCACGACGTTGCAGCCGCGGGACTTCCGGCGGGTCCTCGCCGAGCCGAAGGCCGCGGTCGTCGCGCTGACGGTGCAGCTGTTCCTGCTGCCGGTGCTCTGCTTCGTCCTCGTCACCGCATTCGGGCTGGCGCCGACACTGGCCGTCGGGATGATGGTCCTGGTGGCGGCGCCGGGCGGCACGGTCGCGAACCTGTTCAGCCATCTCGCCGGCGGCGACGTCGCCTTGAACGTCACGCTCACCGCGATCAACTCGCTGCTCTCGCTGGTGCTGCTGCCGGTGGTCGTCAACCTCTCGATAGCCCACTTCCTGGGCGCCGGGGCCGACATCGGCCTGCAGTCGGTCAAGGTGCTGCAGGTCGTGGCGCTCGTGCTGGCGCCCGTGCTCGCCGGGATGTGGGTGCGCCACCGGTACCAGCACTTCACCGGCCGGATCCGGCGCGCGCTGAACATCGTCTCCGCCGCCACGCTGGTGCTCGTCATCGCCGCGGCGTTGATCAGCAACGTGCAGGTCGTGCTGGACAACTTCGCCGCCGTCGGGCTGGTCGCGTTGGTGCTCAGCGCGGCGAGCCTCGCCGTCGGGTACGGGATCCCGCGGTTGCTGCGCGTCGGGCGAAAGCAGGCGATCGCGTCGTCGTTCGAGATCGGGCTGCACAACGCGACGCTGGCGATCGCCGTCGCGGCAGGTGTCCTGCAGAGTCAGGAGATCGCGATCGCGCCCGCCATCTACGGGATCGTCATGTACGCACCGGCGGCGATGTGCTGCTACCTGTTCGCGCGCCGATAGCAGCGTCGACAACGACATCATGGCTGTTTGTGAGCGCTAACATCAGCTAAAACGTCGTTGTCGACGCGTCCGGCTACCACGGCTGTTGCCAGCCAGATGGCTGTTCCCGTCCAGGCCACTGTGTGTAGTCCCGTGACGAACCCGGCGGTGTCGGTCGGGGCTCCCGCGACCGCGCCGAACACCGCTACCCCGATGGCGGTCCCGGCTTGCCGTGCGGCTGTGACCAGGCCCGACGCGATGCCGGCTCGGCCGGCCGGGGCGGCCTGCAGTGCGGCGGCCATGACGGCCGCGGTGAGCAGGCCCGCCGCGATGCCGAGCCCGGCCAGCGCCACCAGGAGCAGCTTGTCGTCCGCAGCCAGCATGGCCGCCGAGGGCGCTCCGACGGCAGCCGCGCAGATCATCGGCGGTCGTGGCCCGAACCGGGCCGTCAGCCGCCCGGCGACGGGCCCGAGCAGCACGAGCGGCAGGAACAACGGCAGCAGTGCAACTCCCGCTGCGAGCGGGGTCCGGCCCTGGACGACCTGCAGGTACAGCGTGACGACGTACAGCGTGCCGTTCATCGCCGTGTTCATCAGCAGCGCCACGACCAGCGCGGCGGCGAACCGGCGCTTGCCGATCAGCTCGGGTGGCAGCAGCGGCGCCCGCGCCCGGCGTTCCCACCGGACCAGGCCCGCCCCGGCCAGCACGCTGACGGCCGCGGCCACCACCGCCTCGATCCCTACGCCGTGGTGTCCGACCTCGATCACCGCATACACGAGCCCGACGAGTGCCACCGCCGAGCCGACGAGACCGGGCAGGTCCACCGCCTGCCCACCAGCAGGCGACCGCCGCACCAGCAGCAGGACGGCCACCGCGGCGAGCGCGACCACGGGCACGTTGAGGAGGAACACCCAGCGCCAGCCCGCGACCGTCACGAGCAGTCCGCCGAGCATCGGCCCCGCGGGCAGCGCCAGCGACGTGATCGCCGCCCACGTCCCGAGCGCTCTGGCCCGCGCCGCCCGCTCCGGGTAGAGGGCCGTGACCAGGGCCAACGTCGTCGGCAACAGCGCGGCGGCGCCGACGCCCTGCACGGCCCGCGCGGCGACGAGCCACCCGACGTCCGGCGCCAGTCCGCAGCCGGCGGAGCCGAGCCCGAAGCCGAGGAACCCGAGCAGCACCAGCCGCCGGTGCCCGAACCGGTCGCCGAGCGCCCCGGCGGTGAGCAATGCGCCGGCCAGCGCGACCGCGTACCCGTCGACGATCCACTGCTGCGCCGCCGCACCGGCGGTCAGGTCGGCCGCGACCGCCGGCAGCGCGACGTTGACGACCGTGACGTCCAGCAGGACGAGGAACATGCCGGCGCACAGCGTGGCGAGGGTGAGGGATCGGCGCATGCGCTCCACGATCGTTGCGCAACACTTCACCGGCGGCCGAAGTGTCGCGGGCGCAGACTGGGTCCATGCCCGGAGCAACCGCCGACATCGCCACCATCGCGGCCCTCTTCGCCGAACGGGCGCGGGCCAGGATCCTGCTCGCGCTCGTCGACGGCCGTGCGCTGCCGGCGTCGGTGCTCGCGGCGGAGGCCGGTGTGTCCGCGCCCGCCACCAGCGCGCACCTGGCCAAGCTCCGTGCGGCCGGCCTGATCACCGTCGAGCCGGCGGGACGGCACCGCTACCACCGGTTGGCCGGGCCGGCCGTCGCCGACGCGATCGAGGCGCTCTCCGCGCTCGCGCCGGCCGAACCGATCCGCTCCTTGCGCCAGCACACCGCTGCCGCGGCCCTGCGCAAGGCCCGGACCTGCTACGACCACCTCGCAGGCGGCCTCGGCGTGACGGTCACGGCGGCGCTGGTCGAGCGCGGCGCGCTGTGCCGCGAGGACGGGGTCGTCGGCACCGATAGGCGCCCGGCCGATCCGCTCTCCGCCGCGGTCCCCGAGCACCCGTACGCGCTGGGGCCGCAGGCGGGCCCGGTGCTCGCGGCGCTCGGCGTCGACGTCGACGAGGTGGCGGACGCCGGCTCCCGCCGCCCGCTGCTGCGCTTCTGCACCGACTGGACCGAGCAGCGCCACCACCTGGCCGGACGGCTGGGTGCCGCTGTGCTCGAGGCACTGCTGCGGCAGGGCTGGGTGGCGCCGACCGCCCGCCGCCGCGCGCTGGCCGTCACCGATCTGGGTGAGCGTGAGCTGCGCGAACGGCTCGGCGTCAACCTGCAGCAGTCCGCCTGACGCCTTGTCCCGCCCGGCCGCCCGCTGCTAATCTTTCGGCTTATCAGATCTATGTACGAAATCTCGTAGATAGTGGGCCGAAATGAAGGGCATTGCACTGGTCGGGCTGGGCGAGATCGGGCGTGCCGCACACCTGCCCGCGATCCTGCGCAACCCCGACGTGACGCTGCGGGCCGTCGTCGAGCCGGATCCCGCCCAGCTCGCCCGCGCCGACCTCCCACCCGGTGTGGACGTCCACCCCGACCTGGCCGCGGTGCTCGACCGGCCCGACGTCGACGGGGTCGTGCTGGCCACTCCGCCGTGGGTGACGCCGGGGCTGGCGGTCGCCGCGGCGCGGCGCGGGCGGTTCGTGCTGGCCGAGAAGCCGGTGGCGACGTCGGTCGCGGCCGGCGCTGCGTACGACGTGCTCACCCCGACCGAGCGGGCCCGCATCCAGGTCGGGCTCACCTACCGGCACGACCCGGCGATGGTCGCGCTGCGCGACGTGATCGCGGCGGGCGAGCTGGGCGACCGGCTGCTCGTGCGGGCGCACGTCTACGACGAGCAACGCACGTCGGACGCGGCGCACACCGAGCTGATCGAGCGCACGCTCCGCCACGGCAGCCCCGTCGTTCACGAGGGCGCGCACGTCTTCGACTGGCTGCGGTACCTGCTCGGCGCCGAACCCGAACTGCGCGACGCGTGGTCGTTGCGCACCCGCGACGGTCTCGCGGCGCCCAACCTCGTCGGGGCCAGGCTGCGGTACGGCCCGGCCGAGGCTCTGGTGGAGTTCGGCTGGCTGACCGACGTGCTGCCGCGCACCGAGCTGAGCGTGCTCGGCGACCGCGGGCTCGCGGTGCTGGACGGGCGGACGTTCGCGCTCACCGTCACCACCGGCGACGACCGGATGGTCATCGACCCGGTGCCCGACCGCGCGACCCGCTGCTTCGACCGGCAGCTCGCCCGGTTCGTCGCGCTGGGCGGCGGTCGGGGCGGCGGTCGGGGCGGCGGTCGGGGCGGCGGCGCGGCCGCGGAGCCGGACCTCGACGACGGGCTGCGTGCGCTCGCCGTCAGCGAGCTGGTCGAACGAGCGGGGGCGGCATGATTGATTTCCATACCCACACGCCGCTGTGGACCAGCGCGAGCTGGCTCGGCGGTGCCGGGTTCGACGCCGACGACTTCGTCCGGTTCATGGACGCCGTCGGCATCAGCCGGGCAGTCGTGCTGAGCCACGACGGCCTGTTCCACTCGACACCCGAGGCGAACGACGCGGTGGCGGGGTTCGTGGGCAAGCACCCCGGCCGGCTCGTCGGGTTCGGCACCTACAGCCCGCGCCGGCCGGAGGCGCTCGCGGAGATCGAGCGGTCGTTCGCCGAGCTCGGGCTGCGCGGGCTCAAGCTGCACCCCTGGCTGCAGGGGTTCAGCATGCACGAGCAGGTGCTCGATCCGATCATGGAGATCGTCGCCGCGCACGGCGGCATCCTGCTTTGCCACGACGGCACCCCGCCCTACTCGACGGCCGGCCAGATCGCGGCGCTGGCGCGGCGCCACCCGCGGGTGCCCGTTGTGCTCGGGCACGCCGGCCTGCACGACCTCTGGCGGGAATCGCTGCACTTCACGCAAGAGACCGAGAACCTCTACCTCTGCATCTGCGGCACCCCGCCGTACGCCGCGGCGCGGATCCTCGACCGGGCGCCGGCGCACAAGGTGCTGTTCGGGACCGACGCCGGGCTGTCGGACAAGGCCAGCCAGGACTACGCCGTGGCGCGAGTGCTGGAGATCGACGAGTGGGGCATCACCGAGGCGCAGAAGCGCGCGATGCTCGTCGACAATCCGGCGCGGCTGCTGGACGGTGCCGCATGAACACGCTGGTCGTCGACGCGCACGTCAGGATCGGGCAGCACCGCGAGGCCGCGCTGAGCGTCGAGGCCCTGCTCGCCGCGATGGACCGCACCGGCGTCGACCGCGCCGTCGTCGCGCCGAGCGAGGCCCAGATCGCCTACGACAACCGCGCCGGCAACGCCGCGACCACGCAAGCCGCGCGGGCGACCGGCGGCCGGCTGGTCGCGTACGCGGTGGCCAACCCGTGGCGGGGTGCCGCCGCCCTCGACGAGCTGGCGTGGGCGCACGAGCAGGGCGCCCGCGCGCTGGCCGTCGACTCCGCGCTGCAGGGGTTCGACCTGCTCGACGGGCTGGTCGATCCGCTCGTCCGGTTCGCCGCCGAGCACCGGTGGCCGGTCTACGTCCGCACCGGCACGCCGCCGGGGCACCTCCCGCTGCCGACCGCGGCCCTCGCCCGCCGGTTCCCCGAGGTCGCGTTCGTCATGGGCCGCAGCGGCGCCACCGACTTCTGGATCGACGCCGCGCCGGCGCTGCGGCACGCGCCGAACCTCTACGGCGACACCTCGTACGCGCCGTGGGACACCGTGCTCGGCGAGTTCGCCCGCGACCCGGAGATCGGCACGTCCCGGCTCGTGTTCTCCAGCGACCAGCCCTACGCCACCGCGGTGGGGGAGATGCGGCGGATGCGCGACTGGCTGCTCCCCGCGCACGAGCGCGCGGCCGTGCTCGGGACGACGATGGCGGGCCTGCTCGGGCTCGAGAAGGAGCCGCCAGCATGAGCACGAGCATGAGGACCGCAACCCTCTCCGGCCTCGGCGCCGCCGGCGCGATCCGGGGGGTCTCGCCGGTGCTGGAGGTCCCCTTCACCGCCGACGGTGAGATCGACCTGCCCGGCTTCCGCAGGGTCGTGCGGCACGTCCTGCGCTGCGGCGTGTCGAGCGTGATGTTCCCCGGGTTCGCGGGCGAGTTCTACAAGCTCGCCGAGCACGAGCGCACCACCCTGACCGAGGCGTTGATCGAGGAGGCGAAGGCGTTTCCCGACGCCGTTGTCATCGCCGCGGTGCAGGACCACGCCACCAAGCTCGCCGTCGAGCGCGCCCGCTGGTCGGTCGCCGCGGGCGCCAAGGCGATCAACCTCCTGCCGCCCTACCTGCTCAACCGCCCAGCCGCAGCGATCGACGTGCACATCAGGGCGGTGCTCGCGGCCGTTGCCGACACCCCGGTCGTGCTGCAGTACGCGCCGAACGAGACGGGCGCGAGCCTCGATGCCGGACGGCTCGCCGCGATCGGGCGCGACCACCCGAACCTCGTGCTGGTGAAGGTTGAGTCGAGCCCGCCGGGCCCGTTCATCAGCGAGCTGGCTCGGCTCGACCCGCCGATGCTCGCCGTCGAGGGCTACGCGGGCGTGCAGCTGCCCGACGCGATCCGTCGCGGTGCCGTCGGCACCCAGCCCGGCTGCTCGTTCACCGAGATCTACCAGGAGATCTGGCGGCTCTACGAGACCGGGCAGCACGCGGCGGGCGACCGTCTGCACGCGCGGCTGCTGCCCTACACGTCCTACTGGATGCTCGACACCGAGCTGATCATCGCGGCCGAGAAGCTGATCTCGAAGCGCCGCGGGTTGATCGAGAGCGACCACTGCAGAGCCCCCCGCCGCGAGCTGGACGAGCAGGAGCTGGCCGCCGTCGACCGCTTCCTCGTCGAGTTCGCCGACCTGCTGCCCGACGTGACACCCGATGTGGATGGAGGCCCGCAATGAGTCATCGACGATTCGGCGCGCTTGCACTCGTGGCCGCCGGCGCGCTGCTTGCGGCGTGCTCCGGAGGAGGTGCGGGCGGACCGGCCGCAGCCGGTCCGGACCCCGCGGCCTGGCGGGAGTCGATCACCGGCTCGATCGAGGTCGGCGTGCTCCCCGCGGAAGGCACCCCCGGCCGCGCGTACCTGGAGAAGCTCGCCGAGAGCATCGAGGCCGAGCATCCCGGCACGCAGATCACGCTGACGTTCGCCAACACCGAGGCCCGTCCGGCCCTGGAGCAGCGGTGGCGCTCCGGCGACGGCCCGGACGTCGACTACGGGATGTTCGACGGCACCGTGCCCGCGCAGCAGGTCTGGGCCGACGACGGGTTCCTGCTGAACCTGAAGCCGTACCTCGACGCACCCGACCCCGCGACGGGCAAGCCGTGGAGCAGCTCGTTCACGGCCGCGGCGAACGGGTTCCTCACCAACCCGGGTGACGGCGGCGTCTATGGCGTGCCGAGCGAGATGTCGACGCAGGTGCTCTTCTACAACGCGGGCATGTTCGAGCAGCTCGGCATCACCCCGCCTCGCACGTGGGACGAGCTGATGGCGACGACCGCCGCGTTGAAGGCGAAGCAGGTCGACCCGATCGCCGTCACCGGGCTCTTCCAGCCGTACATGGGCATGTGGTCGGACAACCTGTGGCTGCGTGAGGTCGGCTGGCAGAAGGCCAACGACGTGCTGGTCAACGGCAAGGGGCACATCACCGACGACCCCGGGTTCCTGGCCGGGCTGGAGAAGGTGCAGCAGCTGCGCGACGGCGGGGCGTTCATCAAGGGCTTCCAGGGCACCGACTTCACCCCGGCGCAGGCGCTGTTCTTCCAGGGCAAGGCCGGGATGATCCTCATGGGCAGCTGGCTGGCCAGCGAGATGAAGGACGTCATCCCGCCCGACTTCCGGCTCGGTGTGCTGCCGTTCCCGACGGTCGCCGGCGGCAAGGGCGACCAGCAGGCGATCGCTGCCGCGCCGCAGATGGTGTCGATCAACGCGAAGAGCGCGAACGTCCCGCTCGCGCTGGAGTGGGTCAGCCGGCTCACCGGCACGAAGGTGCAGGCCGAGCGGGCCGAGCAGTTCGGCGAGCTCTCCGGTGTGGTCGGCGTGCCGAGCCCGAAGGGTGTCACCGGCATCGACGAGGTGGTGGCGGGCGCGTCGGCGCTCGTGCCGCGCGAGTTCGCCATGACCGGTACCAAGGCGTACGAGTTCGTCTACGCCGAGGTGGCGAGGCTGATGTTCGGCGAGCAGGACGCCGGCACCACGCTCGACCGCATCGATCAGCAGCTGCGTGAGCTGCACAAGAACTAGGGAGGGGCGCAGCGATGTTCCGACGGGCGCAGCGACGGATCGTCGTCCCGTTCCTCCTGCCTGCGTCGCTGCTGCTCGCGGTCTTCTTCCTCTACCCGCTGGCGCGGACGGTGCAGCTGTCGTTCAGCGAGTTCACGCGAACCGGGCGGCAGCGTTTCGTCGGGCTGTCGCAGTACGCGGAGCTGATCGGCGACGACCAGTTCCTGGCGTCGCTCGGCCACGCCGTGGTGCTCGCGCTCGCCGGCGGCTGCATGCTGTTCCCGCCGGCCGTGGCCATCGCGTGGGCGTTCCACCAGCGGCTGCACGGCGAGCGGGTGTTCCGGTTCCTGATCTTCGCGCCGGTGGTGCTCTCCGTGGCGGTCGTGGCGCTGATGTGGAAGTTCATCCTGCACCCGACGCTGGGGCTGGTGAACCCGGCGTTCGCGGCGATCGGGCTCGGCGACCTGGTGCCGGTGCTGCTCGGCGACCCGCGGACGGCGCTGCTCGCGGTGGCGTTCACGGCGGTGTGGCACGGCATCGGGATCTGGATCGTGCTGACCACCTCGGGGTTCGCGCGGCTACCCGCCGACGTGCTCGAAGCCGGCCGGCTCGACGGCGCGGGGGAGTGGACGCTCTTCGCGCGCGTGATGCTGCCGATGATGCGCGACCTGTTCCGGACGCTGACGATCCTGTGGATCGTGCAGAGCCTGCAGGCGTTCGCGTTCGTCTTCATCATGACCGGCGGCGGCCCGTTCGGCTCCACCGAGATCCCGGCGACATTGATGTTCAGGGTGGCGTTCGAGAACGCCGAGTTCGGCTACGCCGCCGCGATGGGCGTCGTGATCGTCGTGCTGCTGCTCGCCGCGGCGCTCGGGCTGAACAAGCTGCTGAAACGGGACGACCTTGAGTACTGACGCCGGCGCCGGTAGGGCGCGGTTCCGGCCCTTCCACCTGTACTTCTACGTGCTGATGGGCGCGTTCGCGCTCGCGGCGGTCGGTGCGTTCGCGTGGATCGTCAACAGCTCGCTCAAGACCGACGTCGAGTTCATCGGCAGCCCACCGTTCTCGACGACGACCTCGTGGCAGTTCGGGAACTACGCCCAGGCGTGGGAGGCGGGCGGGGTCGGCGCCTTCTTCGGCAACAGCGTGCTGGTCGCGGTGTCGGCGACCGTGCTGGGCGTCTTCTTCTCCGTGCTCGCCGCCTACCCGCTGGCCCGCATCCGCTTCCGCGGCAGCTCGCTCGTGCTGAGCGGGTTCCTGATGGGACTGATGGTGCCCTGGATGGTCACGTTCATCCCGCTGTACCTGACGCTGCGCGACCTGGGGCTGCTCGACAGTCGGCTAGGGCTGGTGCTCGTCTACGCGACCTACAACCTGCCGTTCAACATCTTCGTGATGGTCGGCTTCATGCGGACGCTGCCCGTCGAGCTGGAGGAGGCGGCCGCCGTCGACGGTGCCGGGCCGAGCGCGACGTTCTTCAGGGTGATCATGCCGCTGCTCGGTCCGGGCGTTGCGGCGATCACGATCATCAGCTTCTTGAACAACTGGAACGAGTTCTTCTACGCGTTGGTGCTGATCCACTCGGAGGACCGGATGACGCTCCCGGTCGGTATCTGGCAGCTGAGCCAGGCCGCGACATACGGGAGCAACTGGGTCACGCTGTTCGCAGCGATGTTGATCGCCGTCGCGCCGGTGCTGCTGGTCTTCGCGTTCCTGCAGAAGCGGATCACCGAGGGGCTGACGGCCGGAGCACTGAAGGGATGAGCCGCTGATGGCCCTCTACTTCTGGGAAGAGCTCACCCGCGAACAGCTGCGTGCCGTGCTGCCGAACGCGCTGGTGGTGCTGCCCGTCGGGGCGACCGAGCAGCACGGACCGCACCTGCCGACCGGCACCGACGCGATCATCGTGAGCGAGGTCGTGCGGGCCGCGGCACGAACCGCGGATACGACGCTCGACCTCGTGCTCGCGCCGCCCCTGCCCTTCGGGGCGTCGGATCACCACCTGCCGTTCGGCGGCACGCTCTCCTTGCGCGTCGAGACGATGACCGAGGTGCTGTTCGACCTCGCGCGGTCCGTCCACGTCGATGGTGCCAGCCGGTTGCTGCTGGTCAACGGGCACGGCGGGAACCGCGGCGCGTGCCACAGCGCGGCACAACGAGCCGCGACCGCGTACGGCATGCGGATCGCCTACGCGGACTACTGGGAGCTGCTGCGCGCCGACCGCCCGGCCGCGGCGGACGACCCGCCGGTGCCGGGGCACGCGGGCGCGTTCGAGAGCGGGCTGGTCGTGCGGCTGCGCCCGCACCTCGTCGGTGACCTGCCGGAACGGACCCCGCCGGACGTGCTGGGCGTGCGGGGTGTGACGGTGCAGGAGCAGGACGCCTGGACCCGCACCGACGGGTTCAGCGACAACCCGGCCGCGGCCGTCGACGGCGGTGAGTGGTTCGACGCCTGCGTCGCGGCGCTCGCCGCGCGGCTCGTCGTGCTGGCGGCGGGATGAACGGACCCGTCGTCACCGCCGTCGAGACGGCGCCGGTGAGCCTCGCCGCGCACCCCGAGCTGGTGGTGCACGGAGCGAAGGGCGGCCACGAGCGTTCGGACTTCCTGCTGGTCAGGGTCACGGTCAGCGGTGAGGGACGGACGGAGGTCGGGTACGGCGAGGTCAGCGCGACCCCGCTGTGGAGCGGTGAGGACGGCACCACCGCGCAGCACCTGATCCGGACCGTGCTCGCGCCCGCGCTCGTCGGGCAGCAGCTGGTGCCGGTCGGCGCGCTGGATGCACGGATGGATCGCGCGCTCGCCGCGAACCCGTTCACCCGCTCCGGCGTCTCGATCGCGCTGTGGGACGGCTGGGCGCGGTGGCTCGGGCTGCCGCTGGCCACGGTGCTCGGTGGGCCGTACCGCACCGAGGTGCCGATCAAGCTCTCGCTCTCCGGCGACGGCGACGTGCTGCGGCGCACCCACGCGGCCGCCGTCCGGGCCGGTTTCCGCGCGTTCAAGGTCAAGGTCGGGCTCGGGGTCGCGGGCGACGTCGCGCGGGTGGCGGCGGTGCGGGAGCTGGTCGGACCGGAGGCGTTCGTCGGGGTGGACGCGAACGGCGGCTGGTCGCGGGCCGAGGCGGCGCGGGCGGTGACCCTGCTGGCGCCCTACGACGTGGCGTTCGTCGAGCAGCCGTGCGCGGCATCGGACGTCGACGGCCTGCGGATGACCAGGGCGCTCGGCGTGCAGGTGGTGGCCGACGAGTCGGTGTTCGACCTGGCCGACCTGGCCAGGGTGGTGCGCGCCGACGCCGCCGACGTCGTCAGCGTGTACGTCGGCAAGGCGGGCGGGCCGGGACGGGCCGTCGAGCTGGCGGCGACCGCGCACGCGTTCGGCATCCGCTCGCTCATCGGCTCCAACGGCGAGCTGGGCATCGGGGCGGCCGCGCAGCTGCACGTCGCCTGCGCGATCCCGCACCTGGCGACGGATCTGCCCTCCGACGTCATCGGCGCGCACTACTACGCGGAGGACGTGCTGGCCGAGCGCCTCGACAGCGACGGCAGGCGCGCCCGCATGCACGATCGGCCCGGCCTGGGTGTCGTGCCGCGCCGCGAGATCGCTGAACGATTCTGCTGAACGATTCCGCTGACCGGCTAGGAGCTCCCCTCATGATCGTGGACGTGCACGCGCACACGCCGACCCATTGCGATGCCGTGCCGGCCGACCAGGTGCGCACCTACGACAACTGGCGCACCGACCGGCCCGTCGTCACCACCAACTCGTGGGCCGACTACAACACGGCGATGGCCGCGGCCGACGTCTCCATCGTCTTCAACATCGCCGTCGACGACCCCCTCGGGTCGACGGGGCTGGACTACCGGCCGGAGGACACGAACTCGGCGACCGCGGCGTTCTGCGCCGACGCCCCGGAGAAGCGGATCGGGTTCATGTCGGTCCACCCGATGCGGCCCGGTGCGATCGACGAGATCGAACGCTGGCGCGCCGCGGGCCTCGTCGGGATCAAGTTGGGGCCGAACTACCAGGACTTCGAGCCGCTGTGCGACGAGGCGCTCGCCGTCTACGCCCACGCGGAACGGGTCGGGCTGCCGATCCTGTTCCACCAGGGCGCCTCGCCGATCCGGTTCGCGCCGCTGCGCTACACACACCCGCTGGTCACCGACGAGGTCGCGATCCGGTTCCCCGAGCTGCGCATCGTGATGGCGCACATGGGCCACCCCTGGGGCCGCGAGACGGTGATGACGATCCGCAAGCACCCCCACGTCTACGCCGACGTCTCCTCGATCTACCTGCGGCCGTGGGTCTGCTACGAGTCGCTGCTCTACGCGTCGGAGTGGGGCGCGACCGGGAAGCTGCTGCTCGGCTCCGACTTCCCGATCGCCACCACCGCGGAGGCCATCGCCGGGCTGCGACGCGTCAACGACGTCGTCGCTGGCACCGGCATGCCGCGGATCTCCGAGGACGCGATCGAGGGGATCATCCACGCCGACGCGCTCGGGGCGCTGGGTCTGAGCCGCTAACCGCCGCTGCCGGCCGCCAGCTCCGTGAGCCGCCGGGCCTGCGCCGTGACGGCCGCGGCGACCGCGGCGCGGCTGTCGCCGCGGACCCGTTCCACCCAGCCCGTGACGCCGATCGAGCCGGCCACCGCACCTTGCGCGTCGAAGAACGGGGCGGCGATGCAGCCGATGCCGGCGTCCTCCTCCTCGTCCTCGACGGAGTAGCCGAGGTCGCGGACCTCCGCCAGCAACGTGCGCATGCGCGCGACGGTGGCGGGTCCGGCGTTCGGACCCGAGCCGGGGACCATCCGGCGCAGCAGCGTCGCCAGCTCCGCCTCCGGCACGTGCGCGGCGATGGCCCTGCCGAGCGCGGTGAGGTTGAACGGCGCCGTCTTGCCGGGGTAGGTGTTGAACTGGACGATCCCCGGCGCGCCGACCTTCGCCACGTAGATCACCAGCGCGCCTTCGAGCACACCGACGTGCGCGGCCATCCCCGTCGTCTCGACGAGGTCGCGCAGGTACGGCTGCGTCATCGAGGAGAGGTCGACCTTGCGGTCGAGCTGCGCGGCGAGCCCGCTGAGCTTCAGTGTCGGGCGCCAGAAGTGGCTCCGACCGACGACGGTGCGGCTCGCGTACCCGCGCATCTCCAGCGTCTGCGCGATCGCGGCGCAGGTGGCGAGCGGGACCCCCGCTTCCTGCGCGAGCGCGGTCAGCGTCATGGGCGCGTCGGCCGCGACGAGCGTCTCCAGGATCGTCAGCGCGCGGTCGACGGCGGGCGAGGGCGGCCGGTCGGGGTCGGGCATCGCCGGAATCGTAGCCGTCTTCGAACAGTCGGATCTATCTTCGGTAACTCGAAGGGTCGGCGCAGAAGGCGACGAGGGCCGCCGCTACCTCGTCCGGTGCCTCCTCGGGGAGGAAGTGTCCCGCGTCGACGGGACCACCGCGCACGTCGTCGGCCCACTCCCGCCACACCGCCAACGGGTCGTACCAGGTGTCGACCGCCGCGCCGGCCGCCCACAGCGCGAGCACGGGGCAACGCAACCGGTGCCGGCCGCGGTCGTGCTCGTCGTGCTCGACGTCGAGGGTGGCGGCGGCGCGGTACTGCTCGCAGATGGCGTGCACGCGCTGCGGGTCGCGGAACTGCTCGACGTACGCGGCCCGGGCCTCCGGCGTGAACACCTCCGGGCGCTGCGCCCACGTGTCGAGCATGTGGTCGACGAAGATCTCCGGTGCACCCGCGACGAGCCGCTCGGGCACCGGTGCTGGCGCGGCGAGGAACGACCAGACCCAGTAGCCGAGACTGAAGCGCTGGTCGGCGCGGGCGAACGCCTCCGCGGTCGGTACGACGTCGAGCACCGCGAGCGCCGTCACGGCGTCGGGGTGGTCGAGCGCGAGCCGGTACGCGCAGCGGGCGCCGCGGTCGTGCCCGGCCACTGCGAACCGGTGGTGTCCGAGCCTTGCCATCACCTCGACCTGGTCGGCCGCCAGCGCGCGCATCGCGTACGGCCGGTGCTCGGCGTCGCTCGGTGGGGTGCCGCTGCCGCCGTAGCCACGCAGGTCGGTGGCGACGACGGTGAACCGCTCCGCGAGCGCCGGCGCGATCCGATGCCACATCAGGTGCGTCTCGGGGATGCCGTGCAACAGCAGCAGTGGCGGCCCGGACCCGCCCCGGCGGCCGTGGACCGTCGTGCTGCCCGCCTCGACGTCGAACTCGTCGAACCCCTCGAACACGCCTGACCTCCAGCTGCTCTGCGCCCGGATCGGCTATCCCGACGTCCTGCCGGCGAGCTCCCCCCAGTGCTGGCCGCGGCGGGCCCGCCAGTGCCGGCCCCGATGCGCGCGGATCACGGGGGCACGCGGGTGCCGTCCCGCGAACTCCTCCGCGGTGATACCCATTTGCACGAGGTAGCGCACCTTGCCGCGCACCATCTCGGTGTCGGGCAGCCGATGCTCCTCGCGGAAGCCGAGCACGCCGTGCAGCGAGAGCGACGCAAGGTTCCCGCTGTAGATGCTGACCTCGCACGTGCGGAAGCCGCGGTGCCAGAACATGTGCCGCAGCAGCGTGGTGATCGCGTCGCTGGCGTAGCCGCAGCGTTGGTGCTGGGAGGCGACGCCGATGCCGTAGCTGAAACGCCCGGTCACCGGATCGACGCCGGTGGCGCAGATCGACCCGACCAGCCGCTCGGCGAGCAACGTCTCGATCCCGAAGTGGGCCGGGTCGGCTGTACCGGAGCGGTGCGCGCCCCAGTGCCGGTAGTCGCCGACCTGCGAAGGGCCGCTGCGGGCGGCGTCACGGTCGAAGCTCTTCAAGGCACGACGATCACGGGTACCGACTTCCCGCAACCGCACCTTCCGTCCGGTCAGGTGATCTGGCACGGGCACCTGGGGATGATCATTGGCACCGTCAGACGATATCGCCGAACCCGGTCGGTTCGCAGCCTGGCGGGTGGGAGCTCGCCTCCCGACGGCCTGCGTGGACACCTGAACCCGTAAACGGTCTTCGCCTGGGGACTTGGTCCGGGTCGACATATCTGGGCGGGACGAATTCTAGTATTCCGTCGACCATCCGGGCGATCCATTCGGTGGCATGTATTTCCCGGTGATGCATCCGGCATAGCATGACGAGGTTGTTGATTTCAGTTGATCCACCATTCTGCCATTCGACGACATGGTGGATGTCGCACCAACTCGCCGGGCGGCCACATCGTGCGCATCCGCGGTCACGGGCTGCGACGGCTCGTCGCATTCCGTCGGGAATCACGCGGGAGAGGCGGCCGATGTCGAGGGGCTGGCTGTCGCTGTTCATGACGATCGGAATGACGGCGGCGTTGCAGGCGAGCTGCCGCAGGTCTTTGGTGGTGATGTGGCCGCCGAAGTCCAGCATTGCGGTGCGAACTCGGGTTTCCAGCTCTTCGAGCGGGATGTGCACGTTGAGATGTGGCCGGTGCCCACCGGACTGTGGGACGTCGCCGTGGTCGAGGACGTACCCGCAGACGTCGGCCAACGCCTCGGCCTGGCGCTGTTTGCAGCTGCGCTGATCATCCGATCCCGCCGGTTTCGACTTCGCGTCGATCAGGGTGGCGATGGTGGCGAACAGGACCGGATTGTCGAACCGGCCCTTGATCGTCCCGCCGGGCCGGTCGGGGTGTGGGGTGATGGTGAGCTCGTTGACCTCGGACTCGGGTCCGTCGTCGGGTTCGGGTCCGTCCTGGTCCAGGCCGCGCACGACGTCCATCCCGAACGTGAGAACTTCCGACGGCCGGTTGAGCGGGGCGTACTCCACGACCCGCCGCTCGACCTCATCACACATGGCGGCGCTGAGCCGGGACGCCTCACCGGACTCCAGCACCTTCCGGATCACCTCGACGTGGGCCAATCCGATCGTCGCGGCCGCGAACGCCGCAGCGCAGATCGGCATCCGGGGTTCCAGGACGGTGCCGGTCAAGCTCACCTGTGGGCACAGGTTCTGCGCGGCGTTCACGTACTGGCGGGCTGTGCCCCAGTCGATGTTCCAGGAGTCCGCGAGAGCACCGATCGGCGCCCGGTAGCCGAGCGACCCGAACCCACCCTCCCGCAAGAAATCGGCGACGAACTGAACCCGCGCCCGGTCGATCTCCCGGACCACTCGTTCCATATCTCGGGACGCAAGAAGGCGATCGGGGAACGTTCCGGTGGCGGCCTCGACTTGTAACTCGGCGATACCGTCGAGTGTGGTGTCGAGACCCGGGGACATGACTCAATTCTAGGCGAGGTGAAGATCGTCGGCCAGTGAATAGGAGGCTGAGGTGCGAAGAGTGTACTTATGTACACCCCCAAGTCTGGACGAGGGTGCCGCACCTGTAATGCCGTTTCCAACCGCGCAGACCCGGGTGCGACGTCGCAGACCGCACAACCTCTGCGAGGACACAACGGGCTCTGCGAGGTCGCGCCGAAGGCGTGCCCGCCACCTACAGGTGGGGCTGAGAGTGCCATCCCGTCGACCTGGATAATCCCCACCACACGGCCGCCCGTGGGCGGCCCTCAACCCAACGGAAGACAACGGACGAAGCTCCGCCCACGGGCGGCCGTGTGGTATCCCCAAGGAGGTCGACGGGATGGCACGACCCCGACCATCCCGGAGACTTGCCCGCCCGGCGAGGGCGCCCTTAAGAAACGCGACCACCAAGCCCAACAGAACCACCACCGCGAGACCATCCGCCACGAACCCACCCAACGGAACCACGTCGAGAACCCACCCCACCCACCCAAAACGCGCGACCCGCCCGCCGAAACGCGAGACTCACCCGCCGAAACGTGGGACTCGCCCGCCGAAACGTGGGACTCGCCCGCCGAAACGTGGGACTCGCCCGCTGGAACGTGGGACTCGCCCGCCGAGACGGGGGACTCGCGCGCTGAGACGGGGGACTCACCGTGCCGGAGGTGTCGACTCACCGTTCCAGAAGTGGCGACTCACCGTGCTGAAAGTGTCGACTCACCTGTCCACCCCGACTCGCGCACGGGTTCGCCCCGACTTGCGCACGGCCTTGCCCGACTGCCGAATCTAGCGCCCGCCCTCGCCTCGTCCTTTTACGTCTTCGGTGTGCAGGCGAAGCGGACCCGCGCCGGCGGGAGGTTGCCCCACACCACGGGACCCATCTGGACGTCGTCGAATGCGCCGAGCACGTCGGCGTGGTGCCGGCGGGCCTCCGGGAGCCATCGGAACATGCTCAGCGCCACCTGCGTGAACGTTCCGTCCGGCGCGAGCACGTCGGCGACGAGCCGCGGGATCGGTGCGCTGCGGTAGGCCGCCCACGGCAGCAGGCTCACGACGGCGTCGACGGGCCCGATGCCACGGGCATCGAGCACCTCGTGCAGCGTTCCCGCGTCCGCGCAGACCACATCCACCCCGCGGTGGCGTTCCGCCAGGCGCTCGGCGAGCAGCGGGTTCAGCTCGATCGCCACGTGCCGCCCCCGGCCGCGGAGACGCCGCTGGACGGCGTCCGTCAGCCGTCCGCTGCCCGCACCCAGCTCGACGACCACCGGTTCGGTTGTCGTCGGGAACCGGCACAGCATCTCCGCGACGAGTGCTTCGGAGCTGGCGGTGACGGTCGCTACCGCCGTCGGGGCTCGGAGGAACTCCCTGAACAGGACGAAGGCATTGGACATCCGGCTGACGCTAGGTGTACCGGATGGCCGACAGATGTCGCGGAGTGAACCGCAGCGGTGCGGCATGGTGCAGGTCGGTCACCGCGCGTGCTGCCGTCGTGCGGCGGCGACAACGACCAGCCCCGCCGCCGCGACGCACGCGCCGACCGCGGAGGGGCCGGCGAAGCCGAGGCCCGACGTGATCGACAACCCGCCGGCGTAGGCGCCGAGCGCCGCACCGAGGTTGACGGCGGATCCGCCCGCGGCGGCGGCGAGTGAGGGCGCACCGGCCGCCTGGTCGATGAGCCTGGTCATGAACGGCGCGACGATGGCGAACGCCGCCGCACCCACCACTGCGAGCGCCACGACCGCCACCACCGGGTTCGAGGCTCCGGCCGCGAGCACGGCCAGCCCGGCCGCGAGCACCGCAAGCGATCCGCCGAGGCTGCCGAGCTGCGCGCGAGAGCCGAGCCGGCCGCCGATCACGTTGCCGGCGAGCAGCCCGACCCCGAAGAGCGCGAGCAGTGGGGCGATCGCGGCGTCCGGGAAGCCTGCGACCGAAATGAGCAGTGGCGTCACATAGGTGAACATCGCGAAGAGGCCGCCGAACCCGGCGAGCCCGATGGCGAGGGTCAACCACACCTGCACTCGGCCGAAGGCTGCCAGCTCCGCGCGCAGCGTCGCCGCGACCGGTGGGGGTGGCAGCGCCGGCACCGCCCGGCTGACGATCACGAGGCTGACCGCCGCCAGCGCGGCGAGCACCCAGAACGTGGAGCGCCACCCCAGCTGCTGGCCGAGCAGCGTGCCGAGCGGGGTGCCGACGATGTTGGCCGTCGTCCCGCCCGCGAACACGATCGCGATCGCTCGCGCCCGCCGCTCCGGGGCCACCAGCTCGGCTGCGACGACCGACGCGATCGGCAGGAACGCGCCCTGCCCGAGGGCCCCGAGCACCCGTCCAACCATCAGCGCGGGATAGTTCGACGCCAGCGCCGCGACGAGGTTGCCGATCACGAAGACCACCGCGGCGGTGAGCAGCAGCGCCCGCCGGGGCGTCCGGGTACCGGCGGCGACGAAGATCGGCCCGCCGATCACGATCGCCAGCGCGTACCCGGAGATCAGCAGCCCGGCCGCCGGGATCGAGACACCGAGGTCGATCGCGACGGACGGCAGCAACCCGGCGATCACGAACTCCGCCGTGCCCATCACGAACGCGCTGGCCGACAAGGCGACCAACGCGGCCGCGGAAGTGGGCCGCGCGGACGTCGTCGTGCTCATGTGTGCTCCTCGAGAACACGCGACAACGACGGCATCACGAATGCGGAAACGCGATTCGGCAATGCCGTCGGAGCCGACGGAGTGGGGTTCAGGCTGCCGTGCGCAGTGGGGCAAGAGCGGCTGCCAGGTGCGCGAGCCGGCCGCCTTGGAAACGGGCGGCGTTCAGCAGTTCCTTGGACGGCTCGCCCTCACCGGAGACGCTGCTGAGCCCGTACGGGTTGCCGCCCGCCGCGTGGATGATGTCGTAGTCGACGTAGCCGGTCGGCACGATGATCGAGCCCCAGTGGTAGGCGATGTTGTAAAGCGCGAGCAACGTCGACTCCTGCCCGCCGTGCCTCTCCGAGGTGCTGGTGAAGGCGGTGAACGGCTTGCCGGCGAGGTGCCCCGCCTCCCAGATGCCGCCCGTCGTGTCGATGTAGCTCTTGAGCTGCGCCGCGATGTTCCCGTAGCGGGTGGGGGTGCCGACGGCGAACCCATCGGCCCAGACGAGGTCGTCCGGCGTGGCGATCGGGACGTCGGCGGTGGCGTCGGCATGAGCGCGCCAGGCGGCGTTGCGGTCGAGCGCGTGTGCGGGGGCGGTCTCAGCGGTGCGCAGCAGCCGGACCTGCGCCCCTGCTGCCGCCGCGCCGTCGGCGATCGCCTCGGCGGTGGTGTGCACATTGCCGGTCGCCGAATAGTAGACAACTGCAATCCGTGACGGCACGGTTGCTCCCCCTTCTCGGGCATTCATTCTGGTGTGTCGGAAATTTCTCCGATCCATCGTGGCGAACCCGGGTTGCGGTGAACAAGGACGCATTTCTTTGCGCAGCGTGTAGTGTCGCTGCATGGTCGAGGGGATCGAGCTGCGCGAGATCCGCACGTTCCTCGCCGTCGCCGAGGCGCTGCATTTCGGCCGGGCCGCCGAAAAGGTGGGCCTCACACCGTCGCGGGTGAGCCAGTCGGTGCGGGCGTTGGAGTCGCGCCTCGGCGGGCTGCTGTTCGAGCGCACCAGCCGGAAGGTGGTGCTCACGCCGCTCGGCCAGCACCTGTACAAATCGCTCGCGCCGGCGCACCTCGCGGTGGTGCAGGCGCTGCGCTCGACGCAGGACGCGGCGCGTGGTGTCGCCGGCACGTTCCAGCTGGGCATGTTCGATCCGGCGAGCTATGCCGCGCCCCACCTGGCCGACCTCATCCGGGCCTTCGAGGCGCTGCACCCGGGATGCCAGGTCGCGGTGCGGGAGATCGCGATGGAGGACCAGCTGGAGTGGCTGCGGTCCGGCGAGGGCGACGCGCTGGTGCTGCGGCTGCCGAACGCGGCGCCCGACCTGACCATCGGGCCGGTGCTCACCGACGAGGACCGGGTGCTCGCGGTGGCGGTCGACCACCCGATCCTGCAGCGCGGCGAGATCGACGTGGAGGATCTCGCCGACTTCACCGTCACGGACATGCCTCAGATGCCTCGGGAGACGATGGACGCGTTCATCCCTCCGCGCACGCCGTCGGGGCGGCTCATCCCGCGCCGAGAGGTCCACCGGTTCAGCGAGCTGCTCCCGCTCGTGGCGGTGCGTTCGATCGTCCACCCGACGGTGCGGTCGTTCGACAAGTACCACCGGTACCCGGGCGTGACGTACGTGCCGATCACCGGGATGCCCCGTTCGCGGACCGCGCTGGCCTGGGTCACCCGGTCGTTCAACGCACGCACGGCGGCGTTCGTCGAGGTGGTGAAGGAGTTGCTCGGCGATCGATAGGCGGTGGGCTCAGCCGCCGAGCACGCACGCCGCGAGGAACTCCGGGCGCGTGACGTTCAGGTAGTGACCGCCATCGGGTGCCACCCGCACGTCGAGGCGGCCGAACCGGGCCCAGTGCCCGGCCGCCTGCTCGTGGCCGCGGACGAGCGGGTCGTCGAGGGCGTAGACGACCGTGATCGGGAGCACGGCCGGTTCCGGGTTGCGAAGGGCCGCGGCGAAGGCGTGGCTGGCTTCCGCCGTGTCGTAGCGGAAGGCCCGCGCGAGATCGGACCGGTCGGCCTCGGCAAGCCCGTCGAGCTGGTCGAACCCGGTGTTGGCCACCAACCACCGCAGGATCTCGCCCTCGCTCATGGCCATCACCTCGGTACTGGTGTGCTCGCGGGGGTCGATCGACCGGAGCACCTTCGCCACGATCACGAGCCGTGCGACCCCGACGCCCCGCTCGTGCAGCACCCGCCCGGCAGTCAGCACCGGCCCGGCGCCTGCGCAGTGCCCGAGCAGCACGACGGGACCGACGGCTCGGGCGGCGATCTCCGCGGCCAGCTCGGCACCGAGCTGCTCGGCCGGCACGGCAGGCCGCGGATCGTGCTCCACCCGCCCCGGCAGCTCGACACCGAACACCCGTGCCCCGGCCGGGTGCAGGTGCCGTGCGAGGTCGAGGTAGCTCGCGGCACTGCCACCGGCGTAGGGCACGCAGACGATCGTGGACGTCGGGTCGAGCCCCTCGGACCCCGCCGCGGCGGTCAGGTCGACCAGCAGGTCGCGCGCGGAGCCGCCGCGGTCGCGCAGGTGCCGGACGAGCCCGCGGGCGGTCGGGTGGGCGAGCAGGTCGCGCACGGTGGCGCCGCCGCCGAGCGCGACCGCCACCTTCATCGCGGCGACGGAGTGCCCACCGGCGTCGAAGAAGTTGTCGGTGACACCGATGTCGTCGACCGACTTGCCGATGGCCGAAGCGAACGTCGCCAGCATCAGCCGCTCGTCCGCGTCGGCTGGCTCGACCGGTTCGTCGCGCACCCGACCGCCGACCATCCCTGCCAGCCGGGCGCGGTCGACCTTGCCGTTCGCGGTGAGCGGGAACGCGTCGAGGTGCCGCACCGAATCGGGGTGCATGGCGGCCGGCAACGTCGCGGCCAGCGCATCGCGGAGGTCCCGGACGGTGAGTCGGGCGCGGCCCGTGTGGAACGCGGCCAGCAGCTTGTTGCCGTTGACGTGCTGCACTACCACCGCCGCCGCGTCGACACCCGGCAACCTGCGCACGGCGCCCTCGATCTCCGCGAGCTCGATCCGGAAGCCGCGGACCTTCACCTGGTGATCAACGCGTCCCGCGCAGTCCAGCACGCCGCCCGGGAGCCACCTGCCGATGTCACCGGTGCGGTACATCGTGGCCGAGCGGTCGTCGAGGACGTTCGGCTGGAAGGCGGCGGCGGTCCGGGCCGGATCGTTGACGTACCCGGCGCCGACACCTGGCCCGGTCACGATGATCTCGCCGTACGTGCCGACCGGGCAGCGCCGGCCGCTGCCGTCGACGACGTGCAGCCCGGTGTTGAGCACCGCCGTGCCGACCGGGACGCGGTCGCCGTCGACGGGCCCGCGCATCACGTGGTGCGCCACATCGTCGGACGCCTCGGTCGGCCCGTACGCGTTGACCAGCGGCGTCGAGAACCTCGCGAACCACCGTCCGGTGAGGTCGGGCGGCAGCGCCTCGCCCGTCACCACCGCGCAGCGCAGCGCCGGCAGCGCAACGGGGCGGCGCTCCAGCTCGGCGAGCACGGCGTCGAGGTGGGCGGGCACCAGCTCCAGCACCGTGACCTCCTCGCTCGCGAGGGTGCGCACCAACGCCCCCGGCTCGGCGGCCACCTCGTGGTCGACGATCACGGTCCGGCCGCCGACCAGCCAGGCGGCGATCAGCTGCCACACCGAGATGTCGAAGCACTGCGTGGCGACCTGCGCGATCCGGTCGCCCGCCCCGAGCTGCAGGTCGACCTGCTTGGCCAGCAGGTGGTTCAGCATCCCGAGGTGGCGGATCACCGCGCCCTTCGGCTCGCCGGTCGAGCCCGAGGTGAAGATCGTGTACGCCGGGTCGTCGCGATCGGGGCGGTCCGCGTCACGCAGCGCACCACCGCCGCTCGTGGCCTCCACGGTCACAACAGCGGGCATCCCGTCCTCGACGCCCGCGAGCCCGGTCCGGACCGCGGCCGCCGCGGCCGCCGCGACGACGACGTGCCGGCTACCGCTGCGCCGCACGACCGCGCCGAGCCGCGCCATCGGCGTCGACAGCTCCTGGGGTAGGTACACGGCACCGACCTTCAGGAGCGCGAGCACCGTGACCGCCCAGTCGACACCCCTGTCGAGCACGGTCACCACCATGCTGCCGGCGCGGACCCCGTCGGCCCGCAGGTGCCCGGCGACGGTGGCGCTGATCTCGTCGAGCTCGCGGTAGGTGAGCCGGCGCTCGCGGTGCACGAGCGCCACCTCGTCGGGAACGGCGGCGACCTGCTCGGCGAAGCGGTCGACGAACGTCCCCGCCGGCAGGTCGAGCCTCGCCCCGGACGCGCCGGTGATCTCCACGAGCTCCGCGGCGTCGAGCAGCGTCCCTGCATGCACGTCGAGGTGGGGGCGGTGACCGAGCAGCGTCAACGCCTTCGCGTAGTACCCGCCGATCCGCGCGATCCGCTCGGCGTCGAATGCGGCGGCGTCGTAGTGCAAGGAGAGCTGGACGGCATCGGTGATCGCGTCCTGGGCGAACTCGGCGCGGAACGGGAACTCGGTCTGCGCGTTCACGATGGACCGCACCATCCCGAACCCGTCGCGCGCGGAGAGCTGCTTCAGCACGTGGAAATGGGTGAAGTTGAAGACCGACTCGAACAGTGGTTCGCGGGTGCCGGCCGCTCGTTTCATCTCCGCCATCGGGAAGCGCCGGTACGGCAGCAGCTCGGTCTCGGTCCGGTAGACGTCACGAGCCAGGTCGGCCCAGGTCCCGCGGACCGCAACACCGAACGGGACGGTGTTGAGGAACAGCCCCGCCAGCCGCTCGCCGCCCTGTACCTCGGGACGGCCGCTGTGCTCGTACCCGGTGCGCACCGCGTCGCGGCCGCAGACGAAACCGAGCACGGCGACGTGTGCGGCGAGCAACACCGACTTGAGCGGCACGTTCAGTGCGGCGGCCGTGCTCGTCAACGCAGCGCTGAGCGTGCCGTCGACCGCCACGTCGTGGATCATGACGCCGGACCCGCCGGATCCGTCGCTGCCGTCGAGCCGCGGAATGCGGGCGTTCTCGAACCGGTCGAGCACACCGAGCCAGAAGTCGCGCTGCTCCGTCGACGCGGTGGCCGCGCGCTCGGCGCGCAGGAAGTCGGTGTATGCGGCGGCGGGCTGCCCGGTCGGCCGGGCCGGCTCGGTCGGGCTGTCCAGCAAGGCGAAGTAGTGCTCGAAGACGTCGCGGTGGATGGTGTTGACGCTCCACCCGTCGAGCGCGGCGTCGTGGTAGCTCAGCGTGTACCGGTAGCCGCGCCGGCCGAGCAGGTGCAGGTGCACGCGCACGAGATCGGGCTCGCCTGCGCGGAACCCCGCTGCAAGCTCCTCGGTCCTGAACGCCCGGAGCCGTTCGTCCTGCTCAGCGGGCGCGCATCCGGACAGGTCGTGGACGGTCAGCGGGCACGGCACCTGCCGGTGCACCACCTGGACCGGCTCGGTGAAGCCACCGAGGTGGAACGACGTCCGCATGATCGGGTGCTGGGCGGTCACCGCGGCAACCGCCGAGCGGAAGGTCTCGACGTCGACCGAGCCGTCGATGTCGTAGCCGAGCACGTCGTGGTACATGCCGGAGTGGGGCACCGCACGTTCGGCCTCGTAGAGCAAGCCGACCTGCAACGCCGACATCGGGTACGCGTCGACGGCATCGGCCGGCAACCGACTTCTGTCCTCATCGGACAACAGAACGAAGGGCTCCGGCCTGGCGGGCGGCTCCGTGTCGCTCTCCTGCCGCGTGACGACGTCGGCCAGCTCCGCGATCGTCGGGTTGGCGAACAGCTGCTGGAAGGTCATGTCGAGCCCGGCGGCGCGGGCCGCGGCCAGCACCGCGATGAACCGGATCGAGTCGCCGCCCAGCGCGAAGAAGCTGTCGTGCACGCCGACCCGCTCGACCCCGAGCGCGTCCTGCCACGTTCTGGCCAGCGCCCACTCCACGTCGGTGCGGGGCTCGACGTACCCGCTGCCGGCCAGGCCGGGCGCGGGCAGCCCACGCAGGTCCCGCTTCCCGTTGTGGCCGGTCGGGATCACGTCCACCTCGACCACCCACTGCGGGACCATGTACGACGGCAGCTCCTCGGCGAGGGCCGCTGTGAACGCCGCTGCGTCGAAGCCGCCGCCGGGGACGACGTACGCGCACAGCGCCCGCTCCCCGCCGTTGTTCCCGCCGTCGCCGACCACCGTGACGGCGCACTCCGCCACCGCCGTCAACCGGGATGCGACGTGCTCGATCTCGCCGAGCTCGATCCGGTAGCCGCGGACCTTCACCTGCGAGTCGATCCGGCCGAGGAACTCCAGCAAGCCGTCGCCGCGCCAGCGGGCGAGGTCACCCGTCCGGTAGATCCGGCCCAGCTCGGGGTGCTCGACGAACCGCTGCGCCGACAGCTCCGGCGCGGAGAGGTAGCCCCTGGCCAGCCCGGCGCCGCTGATGCACAGCTCGCCCGGTGTGCCGATCGGCGTGACCGCGCCGGAAGCACCCAGCACCCACAGCCCCGTGTTGTCGATCGGGCGGCCGATCGGGACCGCGCGGCGCAGGTCGGCCTCAGCCGTGTCGAACCAGCTGACGTCGACTGCGGCCTCGGTGGGGCCGTAGAGGTTCACCAGCCGGGAACGGTCGAGCAGCTCGCGGAACCGCGCGACCTGGGCGGAGCCGAGCGCCTCGCCGCTGGCGAACACCGTACGGAGCCCGGCCAGCTCGTCGCGCCCCTCGACCGCGTCGAGGTAGCCGAGGAAGGCCTGCAGCATCGACGGCACGAAGTGCACCGTGGTGACGCCCTGCTCGGCGATCCACGTCACGATGCTCCGGGGATCGCGCTCCGCGCCGGAGGGCAGCGTCGCCACCGCCGCTCCGGCCAGCGACCACCAGAAGATCTCCCACACCGACACGTCGAACGTGAACGGTGTCTTGTGGAGCACGACGTCTCCGTGGGTGAGCGGGAAAGCGCGTTGCATCCACGCCAACCGGTTGACGATCGCCCGGTGCTCGATCATCACGCCCTTCGGGACACCGGTGGAGCCCGAGGTGTAGATGACGTACGCGAGATCGTCCGCGGTGCCGACCGGCGCGGGATCGGCGGCGTCCGCGGCGAGGACCGCCGGATCGTCGACGTCGATGATCCGCGGGCCGATGACCACGGCACGGGCGGTGCGGTCGCCGATCACCATCCGGGCGCCGCTGTGCTCGACCATGAACTCGATCCGGCGGCGGGGGAGCGTGGCGTCGATCGGCAGGTAGCAGCCGCCCGCCTTGAGCACGCCGTAGATGGCGACCAGCTCTGCGCGCGACCGGGGCAGGCAGACCCCGACGACGTCGCCGCGGCCGACCCCGAGCTCCCGCAACCGGTTGGCCAGCCGGTTGGCGTCGCGGTTGAGCTCGGCATACGTCGTCCCGTCCTGGGTGACGGCAACCCGGTCCGGGTGCAGATCGGCCTGCTCCTCGAGGTACGAGTGCAACAGCCGCGTGGCGGGGAACGCGCGCCCGGTCGAGTTGACGGCGTCGATCTCCGACCGCTCGCGCTCGCTCGCTGCGAGCAGCCGGGTGACGTCGGTGCCGGGGTCGGTGAGCACCGTGTCGAACGCTTCGGCGTACGCGGTGGCGAGCCGCGCGGCTGTGGCCGCGGTGAACATATCGCTCCGGTAGGACACCACCACGTCGGCGCCGTCGACCGCGATGTGCACGGTGCACCCGAGCTCGGCGGCGTCAGCGGCGGTCACGACCCCGGCCACCCCGACGGCGACGTCCGTCGGGCGCACCCTCGCACGCTGGTAGAGCGTCCAGAGCGGCACCCCGGTGTGCGGCGCCACCGCGAGGTACGCGGCTCGGGTGGCGGCGAGCAGCTCCCGGAACGTGCCGGTGACCTCCACCGTGAGCGGCATGGCGACCACCGCGGCGCCCTCCGGAGCCGGCACCACCACCGTCACCACGACCTGCCCGGTCGCGCGGGCCACCACCAGCGCCGCGACCGCGGCGTGGAGGATGCGCAGCAAGGACGGCTCGCCGTTCGTGACGACCCCGGCTCCCTCGACGGCCGGATCCGCGAGCCGGCACCGCGCGCCTGACATGAGCGCCGCCGGGGCTTCCGCCGATCGGCCGGGCAGGTCGCGCACGAGGACCATGGGTTCGGGGGACCGCGCCACCGCCGCCTGCCAGAACCGCGCGTCCTCCGGGTCGGCCTGCAGGGTCCGCTGTCGCTCGAAGATGGTGGACATACCGCTAGAACCTGAAGTCCGCGACGGACACCACCGGTGCGTCGGCGGTGCGTCCGAGCACCGGGTCGTCGGGCCGCTCGGTCAGCTCTGTCAGCGTCGTGACGAACCGGTCGAGCAGGTGATCAGCGGAATCCGGCGCGTAGAGCTCGCTGGCGTACTCCAGCTGCATGGCCAGCCCGTCTGGCCGGCGGAAGACCTGCAGGTTCAGGTCGAACCTGGTCGTTCCCGGGTTGCGCAGCTCGACGGAGACGTCGAGACCAGCAGGTGTGATCTCGGCGAACCCGAGGCGCTGGTAGGCGAAGAACGTGTCGAACACCGGGTTGCGCGAACGGTCCCGCGGCCCACCGAGCCGGTGGACCAACCGGTCGAACGGGTAGCACTGGTGGGTCATCGCGTCGATCTGCTTCGCGGCGAGCTGAGCGGCCAGCCCACGCAGCGTCGTGGTGGCCCCGATGCGGGCGCGTAGGCACACCGTGGAGACGAACATGCCGACCACCGATTCCAGCTCGGGTCGGCCACGCCCGTTCATGGGCGTCCCGACGACGATGTCGTGCTGCCCGCCGGCGCGGGCCAGGGTGCCGACGTAGGCGGCGAGCAGCACGGCGAACGGAGTGGTGCCGAGGCCGCCGGTGAGCGCGTCGAGCTCCCGCGTGCGGTCGGCGCACAGCGATCGATGGGCCACGGCACCGCGCACGGCCCGGTGCACGCCGCGCGGGCGGTCGGTAAGCAGGTCGATGCCGCTGGGAGCGCCGGCCAGCTCGGAGAGCCAGTACGCCTCGGACGCCCGGTCCGGTTGCGCGTTGTGGCTCCACTGCGCAGCGGAGGAGTAGCTGACGGCCGGCGGCCCGAGGTCGGCGCCGCCGTAGAGCTGGAACAACTCGTCGACCAGCACGCGGAGCGAGATCCCGTCGACGACGATGTGGTGCGCGTCGAGGTGGAGGTGGTGCAGCCCTGGTCGGTCGGCCACGAGCAGCCCGCGGATCAGCGGCGGACGGTCGAGCGCGAACGGGCGCACGAATGCGGCGGCATCGGCGGCGGACCCGAGACCCAGCTCCGCCGTGACCGGTTCGGCGAGCTGGCGCACACCGGCGTCGGTCAGCAGGAACCGCATCCGCAACGCGTCGTGGCGCGCTACGAGCTCGGCGAACGCGGCACGCAGGCGGGCCGGGTCGAGCGGACCGCGCACCGTCACGACGGCTGGCACGTTGTAGGCGAGCGACCGTGGATCGACCTGCCACAACGCGTACATGCAGACCTGCTGCGGATGCAGGTCCACCGGCGTTCCGTCCGGCACCCGCGGGATCCGCGCAGCGGCGAAGGGTGCCGCTGCCGCCACCGCAAGGCTCATCGCGGCGAGCGTCGGTGACGCGAACGCGCCGGCGAACGTCAGCGACTTGCGCAGGCCGTGGTTGACCCGCCCGACCAGTGCGCCGAGGCTGAGCGAGTCGCCGCCGGCTTCGAAGAACGACTCCTCGGGGTCGATCGTGTCGGCGTCGATGTGGAGTACGTCCGCCCACAGCTGCGCCAGCTCGCGCTGCTGCGGGGGCCGCTCGCTGCCGTTGCCTCCACCCGTGCCGTTCGGGAGCTGCAGCGCGGCGAGGTCGACCTTGCCGTTGGCGTTCAGCGGGAGCCCGGGCACCATCACGATCTGGTCGGGGACGAGGTGGCGGGGCACCCGGGCCGCGAGCACCGCGCGCACCTGCGCCGCGGACTGATCGGTGCCGGCCACGTAGGCCGTCAGCCGCTTCAGCCCTGCGGCTCCGGTCGCGCGGACGTGGCAGTCGGAGACCCCCGGCACCGCGCGCAGCACGGCGGTCACCTCGCCGAGCTCGACCCGGTGGCCGCGGATCTTCACCTGGCCGTCGGCCCGGCCGTGGAAGTGGAGCACGCCGTCGGCGCTCTCGTGGACGAGGTCACCGGTGCGGTAGAACCGTTCGCCGCCGAGCACCACGAACCGTTCGCGGGTCAGCTCCTCGCGGTTCAGGTAGCCGCGCGCGACGCCGTCGCCGCCCACGTACAGCTCGCCCATGACCGTCGCCGGAACCGGCCGCCGCTGCTCGTCGAGCACGAGGACGCTCGTCCCGCGGATCGGGCGGCCGATCGGGATCGGCTCCGCGCAGTCCATCCGGATCTGGTGGGTGGTGGTGAACGTCGTGTTCTCGGTGGGGCCGTACCCGTTGTGGAGCTCGAGATCGGGTCGGGCGGCCAGCAGGGTCCGCACGTGCCTCGGCGAGAGGACGTCACCGCCGGCCAGCAGCACGCGCAGCGGCGGCGCGAAGATGCCGGGGTCCTCGTCGACGAGCTGGTTGAGCCGCGCCGACGTCACCCAGGCCATGGTCGCGCCGTACCGCGTGATGCATTCGCGCAGCCGCCACGGCACGAGCGCCGTCGCGGTGTCGACGATGCAGAGGCGTGCGCCGTTCAGCAGCGCGGCCCAGACCTCCCACGTGGACGCGTCGAACTCCAGCGCCGACATCTGCAGGATCCGGTCGTCGGAGAATATCTCGACGTACTCGGGGTCGGCGGCCAGCCTGATGACGCCGCGGTGTTCGACGAGCACTCCGCGGGGTCCGCCCGTGCTGCCGGACGTGTACATGACGTACGCGAGCGGCGACGGCCACACGGCGGCAGGAGTCAGCGTGACGGCCGGTGTGGTCGCGACGTCGTCGAGCGCGCACACGAGCGTCGAGGGCGGTGCCACGACCCGGATGACGTCGGCCCCGGCGCCGTCGCACAGCACGATCGCCACCCCGCTGTCGTCGATCAGCTCGGCGAGACGTGCACCTGGGAACGCGGGGTTGAGCGGGACGTACGCGCCACCGGCGAGCACCACCCCGAGCATCGCGACCACGGCGTCGGCCGAGCGTTCGAACGAGGTGCCCACGAGCGTCTCGCGGCGGACCCCGAGCCCGGCGAGGCCCGCGGCGACCGCGGCGGCGCGGTCGTGCAGCTCGCGGTAGGTCAGCGAGCAGGTCGGGGATTCGACGGCGATCGCGTCGGGCCGGCTGCCGACCTGGGCGGTGAAAAGCTCGCCGAGGTCTTTCACCTTGCAACACCCGTTTCGGTACGCAAAACGATTCTTTCTGCGATTGTTCCTGATTCGTTCTCGGGCGCAGACTCGTAGGACCTACGAAAGGGAATCACTGGGTATTCACCGCTTTCGAAGCGGGAGTGGTGGCGCCATGGCGCCGTACATGGGCAATGCCGGAGAGTAATCCTCTGATAACCCGTTGTCCAGTCATTCAAGTTTCGTTATCAAAAACGCCAGAGATTGCTTTCATTGCTCGTGTCATCGAGGGTGGCGTGGTTGTCGGCGCTGAGCGGCATGATGGTTCACGTGGGCGAGCGACGCTTCGACGATCTCGTGGAGCCGCTGCGGCGGGAGCTGCAGCTGCACTGCTACCGCATGCTCGGCTCCGTCCAGGACGCCGAGGACGCCATGCAGGAGACGCTCGTGCGGGCGTGGCGCGGCTTCGAGCAGTACGAGGAGCGGGGCCAGCTGCGGGCGTGGCTCTACCGCATCGCCACCAACCGGTGCCTGAGCATGATCGAGGTCCGCCGGCGCCGCGAGCTGCCGATGGATCTCACGCCCGGCGCGCCGCTCGCCGAGGTCGCGTGGCTCGAGCCGTACCCGGATGCCTGGCTGCCCGCGACGCCGCCCGGCCCGGAGGCGCGCTACGAGACCCACGAGGCCGTGCGGCTGGCGTTCGTCGCGGCCCTGCAGTGGCTGCCCGGTCGCCAGCGTGCGGCGCTGGTGCTGCGTGACGTGCTGGGGATGTCGGCGCGGGAGACCGCCGACGTGCTCGAAGTGTCGGTCGCTGCGGCGAACAGCGCGCTGCAGCGTGCGCGGGCGACGGTGGCCGCCGGGCGCCCCGAGCGCGGCGCGGACGACGTCGAGGCCCAGGAGCTGGCTGCGCGCTACGCGGCCGCGTGGGAGCGCGGCGACGTCGACGCGATCATCGCGCAGCTCAGCTCCGACGCCCGCTACGCGATGCCGCCGCTGCCGGCGTGGTACGCGGGGCATGCGGGCATCAAGGATTTCCTGCAGAGCGGTGCGCTGGACCTGCGCTGGCGGTTCGTGCCGGTGCGCGCCAATGGACAGGCGGCCTTCGGGACGTACGCGTGGCAGGACGGCGGGTGGGTCGCGATCTCGGTCGACCTGCTCGCGATCGACGGCGAGGGCATCGTCGAGGTCATGTCGTTCCTCGGCACCGAGCACTTCCCGCGGTTCGAGCTGCCGCTCTTGCTCCCACACCGATGAGTTCGGCCGGCGCCGCAGGTTGTACGCGGTGACCGAACCGGTACGACTCTCGGAGGACAAGATGGGCGACGACAGCGAGCTGATCCGGAGCATGATCGAGCGCTGGGCGGCGGCGGTGCACGCAGGCGACATGGAGGGGACGCTCGCCGACCGCGCGTCCGACATCGTGATGTTCGACGTGCCGCCCCCGCACCGCGGCGCCCGCGGGATCGAGGAGTACACCGCCACCTGGCCCGGCTTCTTCGAATGGCAGGCGAGCGGCGCGCTCTTCGAGATCGACTCCCTCGAAGTGACGGCCGGCGACGACGTCGCGTTCGCCTTCGCGCTGCTGCGTTGCGGCACCCCGGAGCAGCTGGCGGCCAGCCCCGAGACGCGGCTGCGGCTCACGCTCGGCCTCCGCAAGGACGACGGGCGCTGGCTGGTCGCGCACGAGCACCACTCGTTCCCCGACACGAGCACGGCGGGCTGACCCGCGACTTCCCCACCGTTTTGCCAACCTGCACACCCTGAACGGCGTGCAAGTAGGCAAAACGGTGGGGAAGTTCGGCTACTGGGGCAGCAGTGAGGTGAGCAGGCGGCGCGTGTGCGGCTCGTCCAGCACCTCGCCGACCCACGCGGCCGCGGTGGCCTGGTCGGGGGAGCGCGAGTTGGGCTGCAGCCAGTCGCGTGCGCCCATCTCCGTGATGTGCCCGAGCTGCGCGATCAGCATCGAGAAGTGCCCGGTACGGGTCACGCGGGCGGGCCCGCCCGCAGCGGCGTAGGCGGCGGTGAGCGTGCGGGCCCGTCCGGGATCGGTTCGGCAGTACTCGAACAGCGCGCAGGCCAGCTCCTGACTCGGGTCGGCCCCGCCGCTGTTCTCCCAGTCGATCACGCACAGTCCGCCGTCGGGGGTGGGCAGGAGGTTGTCGGCCCACAGGTCGCGATGGCAGCTGCGCAGCGTCTCGGGGGGCTCGATCCACGACTCCAGCGCGACCAGCTCGTCCCGCAGCGCCGCGAGCCGCCCGACGAACGGCGCGCCGGCAGCGCGCAGGTCGTCGAGGATCGCGTCCCACGCCGCCGCACCGACGGGTTCGCGGTACCACGGGTGCAGCTCACCGGGCTCTTCGAACGGCACGCGGTGCATGGTCGCGATCACCGCGCCGACGAGCTCGGGGTCGACCATCGGGTCGGGCGAAAGCAGGTCGACCCAGCCGTAGACCCGCACCTGCCGGTCGCCGACGGTCGCCAGCACGGTCGAGCCCGTCGTGCGCCGCACCATCGGCGTCGGGACCCCCGCCGCATGGGCCGCCTCCTGGAAACGGGTGGCCGGACCGACCTCGGCCTCGCTGGTCGTGCCGAACGGGACCTTCACGGCCCATCGGCCGTCCGTGGTCTCGAGCTGCCAGACCTCGCCCTGTTTCCCGCGCGCGACGGGCGCCTCGGAGAGGCGTGCACTGCCGCCGAGGTCGAACAGCGCGGCGATATCGGCGGCGTGCATGCCGCCAGCTCACCACACGTGCCGGCGCAGCCGCGGCAGGACCTCGCTCCCGAGCAGCGTGATGCCGTGATCGTCGCTGAGGCCGTGGGGTGTGCCGAACTCGACGCGGGACACCCCGGCGTCGATCAACCGCTGCGCCTGCTCGGCCACGTGTTCCGGGGTGCCGGCGAAGGCGAACCGGTCGAGCATCGCGTCGGGGATCAGCTCGGCGAGCCGGTGGTGCTCGCCGTCGCGGGCGCACCGCTCGATCTCCGGGAGCAGCTCCGCCGGCACGTCGACGGTGGGGTCGAGCGCGGCGACCACGCCGAGGTACATCGCCACCTCGTGCCGGGCCCGCGCACGGGCCGCCCCGGCGTCCTCGTCTACTACGGTCACGGCGCCGGCGACGATCCCGAGCGCGTCGGTGCCCGCCCGCTCGCGGATGACCGCGACCATCTCGGGGTTCGCGGTGCCGCCGACCTTCACCTCGTCGGCGACCCGCCCGGCGAGCGCAACCATCCGCGGTCCCCACGCCCCGATCAGCACCGGCACCTTCGCCCGCCGGGTGGGATAGCTCAGGCAGGTGCCGGGGGCGAGCCGGAACACCTCGCCGTCGAACCCACCCCGATCGCCGGCGAGCAGCATGCCGATCACCGCGACGGCCTCCTCGACCGCACGCACCGGCCGGCGCCGCTCGACGCCGATCGTGTCGAGCCACGCGCCCTGCGCGAGCCCGAGGTACGCCCGGCCGGACGACACGAGGTCCAGCGCCGCGACCTGCCCCGCGATCTCGTAGGGATGCATCGTGAACGGGTTCCAGCACGCCGCGCCCAGCCGCACCCTGGTGGTCGCCTTCGCCATCTCCAGCAGCGGGACGATCGGCGGCTGGAACGTCAGGTCGCCGAAGACGCTCAGCACGTCGAAGTCGAACGATTCCGCGATGCCCGCCAGCTCGGCGTACCGACCCGGCGGCTTGTCGCCCTGCAGGCCGAGCCCGATGCTCGTCCGGTTCACGTGAGCTCGTCCGTGCTGATCCGGACCGTCCCGGTGCGCTCGATCCGCATGATCAGCCGCTCGTCGGGGTCGGGGCAGCAGGCCAGCGAGTCGCGCTCCAGCCAGTCGCCGTCGGGCAGCTTGCGCTGCTTGGCCGGCAGGAGCGGCAGCACGGCCTGCAGCGCGTAGATGCAGAAGTGGTGCCCTTCGGGAATGCGGAGGCGGCAGCTGTCGGTCAGCTCGACGTAGTCGCCGACCCGCATCCCGCACACCGAGCGGCCTTCGATCCGGTCGACGGTGACCCGCAGGTCGTACAGCTCCGTCACCGGGTTCTCGCTGGTCATGACGGCACCGCCGCGGGTACGGCGCCCGGGATGCCGACGGCGATCTCGGCCGGCTCCGGCGCCGGTGTGCAGAGGCTGACGACGACCACCACCACAGCGTTGATCACCATCGCGATCAGGCCCGGCTCCCACTCCGGCATGTTCGTCGACCAGAAGTCGGCGGCGAACGGCGCCAGCAGCGCGACGAACCCCGCCACGATCCCGAGCAGCACCCCGACCGCGGTCGTCCGGCGCCACAGGAAGGCGAGGAAGACGCCCGGCGCGAGCATTCCGATCGCCGAGTACGAGTAGAGCAGGATCTCGACGAGCGACTCGCTGTTGCCCAAGGTCAGCCACACGGCGACGGCCGCGAACGCGATCATCGACAACCGTGAGGCCAGCAACGCACCGCGGTCGGTCAACGCGGGCCGCAGTGGCCGGAGCACGTTGCGGGCGAAGATCGAGCCGGTGGTCAGCAGCAGCACCGAGCCCGGCGCGAGCGCGAGCAGGAAGCACGTCCCGGCGAGCAGCCCGACCACCCACGACGGGTACGTCGTGGCGACGAACTGGAGCAACGCGCCGTTCGAGCCCGCCTCGCCTGGCTGCGTGCCGGCGAGCAGCGCGCCGAACCCGAGCAGGATGATGAAGAAGTAGGCGAGCGAGTAGAGCGGCTGCCAGATCGCGTTGCGCCGGATCGCGGTGGCCGAGCTGGCCGTGAACGACACCTGGAACAGGTGCGGGAACACCCAGTTGCCCAGCGCGACGTTCAACGCCGAGGTCATCAGCCAGATCGTCGTCGTCGGCGCGTTGGGATCGAGCCCAGGCAGCTTGCCGATGCCCGGGTGCTGCTCCCCGACCAGCCGGAACACGTCGAGCAGCGACGACGCGCCGACCTTGCTCGCCACCGTCGCCGCAAGCAGCACCACGACAACCACGACGAGCACGTCCTTGACCGCCGCGGAGAAGACGGCCGAGCGCATGCCGACCACCAGCACGAACGCGAGCATCAGCACAGCGCCGAGCACCACGGCGACGGTCGGCGGCACGGCAGGCCCGAGCGCGAGGCGCACCACGAGCTCCAGGCTGACCAGCTGGATCTGCACGTAGACGACGAGCGCCGCGATCCCGACGACACCGGTCACGACACCCAGCCACGGCGCGCCGTACCGGGCGGCGAAGAAGTCCGGCTCGGTGATCAGCCCGTGCCGCCGGCCCGCCTTCCAGATCTTCGGCATGAGCCAGTAGCCGATCGCGTAGCTGAGCGACACCGACGTGAACGCGAGGTAGGCGGGCGCGCCCATCGCCCAGGCGTAGCCGGAGATGCCGAGCAGCGCGAAGATCGTGTAGATCTCGCCGGCGTTCATGAACCAGAAGAGCAGCGACCCGAAACCGCGGCCGCCGACGGCCCACGTGGTGAGCGTCGGTCGGGTGCTGGTCCGGCGGCCGTACGCGATCGAGCCGATGGCCGTGCCGATCACGATGACGAGCACCAGCGTGATGGCCATCAGTCGACCTCCTCGTCGACGATCCCGGCCTTGCGGTCGAGCACGAAGACCGTGCCGATCACCGCCGACGTCAGCAGGATCCCGAGCATCTGCCAGAACATCGGGAACGGGATGTGCAGCGGCGCGACCGGGACCTCGTTGACCACCGGGATGAACGCCACCTGCCAGACGAACGGCAACACGAGCAGCCAGCGGTGGCGAGTGGACCGGCGGGCGGGCGTGGTTGCGGCCACAGCGGCTCCTGGGATGAACAAGTGTGCAGTGAGACTGCACAAGGTGCGGCGACGGTACGGTCAGTGCTGCACATTGGTCAAGCACATCGGTCAAGCTCTGCAAAGATGTGCAGGCACACTGCATGGGGTGACGATGATCGGTGACCAGCTCCGCGAGCTCCGCAGCACCCGTGGCCTGAGCCTGCGCGCGCTCGCGGCCGAGGCGGGCGTCTCCGCGACGTTGCTCAGCCAGGTCGAGCGCGGCGTCACCGAGCCGAGCCTGGCGACGCTGCGCAGGCTCGCGGCGGTGTTCGGCGAGTCGGTCGCGTCGCTCTTCGAGGACCGCGCAGCCCCCTCGGTGTGGCTGAGCCGCCCCGGTGAGCGGTCCGTGCTGCGCGGGCCGCGGGGCCAGATCGGGTACGAGCGGCTCACTCCGGGCAACGGGCAGATGGAGGTGCTGCGCGGCGTGCTCGAACCCGGCGAGGCGATCAGCTCCGAACCGTGGAGCCACGCGTCGCTGGAGTGCGCGTTCGTCGTCGCGGGGACGCTCACCGTCGAGCTCGACGGCGCGGCCCGCACCGTCGCGGCGGGGGAGGCGCTCACGTTCGACTCCCGCCTGCCCCACCGCTACCTGAACACGGGCGCAACAACCGTGGAGTTCCTGATCTCAGTGGCGCCACCCACCCCGTGACCGTCGACAACGACGTTCTGGCTGTTCTGAAACGTTCCAAACAACCAGAACGTCGTTGTCGACGCAGTTCCGTGCGCCGCAGCTGGCACGATCTTGTGATGCACGTCGAACGTCACGGCACCGGCTCTCCCACCGTGCTGCTCGAAGCGGGGGTGGGGCACCACAGTGCCTATTGGGGTGTGGTGCCGGAGCTGCTCGCCGCGACGACGTCGGTGGTGACCTACGACCGGCGGGGTTACGGCCGCAGCCCCGCCCGGCGGGCCGCGCCGAGCGTGGCGTCATACCTCGCCGATCTGGAGGCGGTGCTGGCGCTGTGCGACGACGGTCCGTTGGTGCTGGTCGGGCACTCGCTCGGTGGGTTCCTGATCCGGGCCGCGGCGGCTGCCCACCCCGAGCGGGTCGGCGCGCTGGTCTTCGTCGACAGCGCGACGGAGAACGAGATGGACGGTCTCCCGGAACGCGCGCGGCGGCTCGACGCGCTAGGCCCGTGGCTCATGTTGATCAATGCCGGCGTGGCGGCGACCGGCCTCGCCAGGTTGCCCGCCGTGGCTCGCCGCGTGGACCAGGAGTTCGCCGGGTTCCCACCGCGGCAGCGTGCGGCGATCGTGGCCGACCAGGCGAGCACCCGGCACTGGCGGACGGCGAGCGCGGAGCTGCGGGCGTACGGCGGCTTCCGCGACCACGCGCTCGCACACCGCGCGGACCCGGTCTTCGCGAAGGTGCCGGTCACCGTCATCACCGCAACCGTGTGGCCCGACGCCATGAGTCGCCAGCTCGGGATGTCGCCCGCCGAATACCGCGATCAGCACCTGCGCAGCCAGCGCGAGGCGTTCGAGGCGCTGGCGCCGGAGGCCAGGTTCGTCGCCGCCGAGCGGAGCGGGCACGTCGTGCAGCACGACGAGCCGGAGCTGGTCGTCACGGAGGTCGAACGCCTCGTCGCGGAGTTGCGGCAGCCCGCCGGCTGACCACCGGCCAACAACTTCCCCACCGTTTTGTGCACTTGCGCGCCGTTTCGGCGCGCATCCACCCAAAACGGTGGGGAAGTTCGGGCCGCCCGGGCCGCTGCGGTCAGACGGGGAGCAGTCCCGCGTTGCGCGCGGCGGTGAGCCAGCCGGGGTACTCGGTCATGAGCAGGTCGTAGAGCTGCTCGTCGGGGATGTTCGACGGGTCGTTCACACCGAAGAAGTCGGCGTTGTCGATGGCACGGCCGGGCAGGTCGTCGAGCGACTCCAGGAACGTGAACTGGCTGTCGGCGAGCCGGGCGAGCAGCCCGCGCTTCGTCCCGGTGGCGTCCACCGACTTGCTCGACGGGCCGATCGCCATGAACTGCCAGAAGATCGGTTCGTGGGAGGAATACCGGAGCTGGTCCTCGGTCGACTTCCGGTCCTGCGTCGCGCCGTCGGTGACGAACATGACGTACACCGGGTAGCTGTCGGCGAACGGCTGGTTGCGCGGGCCCGAGCCGCCGAAGTAGCGCTCGCGGATCAGGCGCATCGCCGCTGCGTAGTTCGTCCCGCCCTCCAGACGCCGGCGGGAGATCATGGTCGGCACGTAGCTCGCGTGGTTCGCGAGGTTCACCGGCGGTTCCTCGTAGCCGTGCTCGCCGAAGAGGAAGACGTCGACCTCGCCGTTGTCGTCGAACCGCAATCCGAGCGCGAGGATCCGCTCGACGAGCGCCTGGATCTTGCCCGACCGGTACAGGCTCGTCATCGAGGCGGAGATGTCCAGGCACAGTGCGACCCGTGCGGTGTGCTCGCCGAGCCCGCGCTTCTCCAGGCTGACCGCGGCGCGCTTCGTCAGGTCGAGCAGCTGGGGCGACTGCGCGCCCACCCGCTTCTCCATGTCGATCAGCTTCTGCTTCTTCAAGCTGACGCCGGGCTGGGCGGGTGCCTGCGCCGGAGCGGCGGCGGGCTGGGCAGCGGGCTGGACGGTCGGTTCGGGGGCCGGCTCTTCGTCGATGGAGACCCCGAAGTCGGTGGCGAACCCGGCGAGACCACTCGCGTACCCCTGCCCGATCGCCCGGAACCGCCACGCGCCCGAGCGCCGGTACAGCTCACCGAGCAGGAACGCCGTCTCCGCGGCCGCCCCGTCCACCGCGTAGCGGGCGAGGGTCGTCCCGCCGGAGGTGAGCTCGACGACCAGCCCCGACACCTCGCGGAACGGTTTGCCCTCCGCCGAGGCGCCGATCACGATCCGCTCGACCCCGGTTTCGACGCCGGGCAGGCGCACCTCGAGCGAGTCGGTCCTGGTTCCCGCGCCGGCGTGGCTCACGGCGCCGCTCGGGTGCTGGGGCTGCCCGTAGAAGACGAAGTCGGCGTCGGTGCGCACCTTGCCGTCGCCGCCCAGCAGCAGCGCTGACGCGTCGACGGTCGGGCCCGCCGCCCAGCTCACGACGACCGTCGTGGCCCCCGGCTCGCCGAGAACGACGTTCTGCCCTTTTGTCAGCTCCATGACGGCAGCCTATTGACTCCTCTCCGCCCGCCACTCCGGCGCCAGCACCGACCACACCTCGACGTCGAGTCGTTCGCCGCGGTGGTTGGTTCTCTCGCGCAGCACGCCGTCCCTCGTCATCCCCAGCCGACGCGCGACGGCGATGCTGGCCGCGTTCCCGGCCGCGACGAGCCACTCCACGCGGTGGATCCCGCGTTCCTCGACGGCCCAGTCGATCATCACGCGAACGGCTCGCGTGACGAGACCCCGCCCGACGGCAGCGGGCTCCAGCCAGCAGCCGGCCTCGGCGGTGCCGTTCGCGATGTCCATCGTCCTGAACAGGACACCGCCGACGAGAGTGCCGTCCAACCAGATGCCGGCGATCCGGCCGGCGTCGATGATGGCCTTCCGGGCGTAATCGTCGAGGAAGGCACGGCTGGACGCGGGATCCGTGATGAGGTCGGGGAGCACGATGAACCGTCCGATGAAATCCCGTCCGCGATCCATGTTGGCGAGCAGTTCCGGGGCCCGCCACGGCTCCAGCGGTCGCAGTTCGGCGCCGCTGCCCAGGGAGATCGAGTACATGGGGATCACACAACCATCAGCAGCTCGCTGAGGATCGGCTCGGTGTGGGTCCACAACACTGCGCCGCCGATGCCGGGGACGAGCCGGCGGGTCGCCGTGGGGATCCGGGAGGCGAGGGTCGCGCCGTGGTCGGGGGAGTGGCTGGTGTCCTCCTCCCCGTACCAGAGCTGGACGGGCACCCGGATCGCCGCGAGGTCGAACGGCCAACGCCCCATCGCGAGCACCGTGTCGCGGGCGTATCCGGCCGGGCCCTGGCGAAACGCGTCGTCCATCGCGGCCCGGTAGGCGGCGTGGAAGTCGGGGCTCGTGTACACCCCGAGGTCCGACGCCGGGCTCGCGTCGTGCACGAGCTTCAACATGGCGTCGGCGTCGAGACCGGCGAAGCCGGCCTCGGCCGCATCGGGGTCGGTGGCCACCATGTCCACGAGCGACCGCAGGTGCGGTGGAAGCGCCTCGGCGAAGGCCGGGAGGGCGACCTCGTCCGCGCCGGAGACGATCGCCACCGGGCCGGTGATCCCCGCCGCCGCGCAGGCCAGCACGAACGGTGCGCCCTGCGAGCTGCCGATGACGGGCGGCCTGCCGAGCCCTCGTCGCTGCATGAGCTGGCGGACGTCGTCGGCGAAATCGGCGAAGGTTCGGCCGGGCAGCGGCGTCGAAGCACCGAGACCCGGACGGTCGACCGCAACGATCCGCACGCCGACCCGCTCGGGGACACCCGCGCCGACGCCGAGCAGGCGGCTGGTCGCGGCACCCGGCACCAGCAGGACCGGGATCCCGTCCTCGGGGCCCCACTCGGCCCACCCCATCAGCCTGCCGTCGGGGAGCTCGGTCTCGCCGAGCCGCTGCGGCGTGGTCACGTACTCCATCCATCCGATCTTGCTCGAAACCGGCTGCGCCCTACCACTTCCGCTGGGTAACCTCGGGACACTCCATGGAGAAGATCATCTGGTAGATCACCCGGCTATTACCGGGAAGGTGCGGGTTCGAGTCCCGCCTCCATGTCAACGACGCCGCCGGTGCGAAGGCCGTGGTGTCACCACCTGGTGTAGCTCAGCGGTAGAGCACCCGGCTCCGGACCGGGAGGGCGCGAGTTCGATCCTCGCCGCCAGGTCTATCTCGGAGACTGGAGACGAGCCGTGCCTGACGAGGGAGTCCACGCCGCAGCGCCCGAGTACGCGATGGGTCAGCTCACCCGCGCCATCACCCGCGCGGTCGAGTCCGGCACCGCCGAGGATCGCGAGCGGGCGCTGGCCAAGGTGCGGCGCTGGCAGGACGTGCTCTCCGGGATGGAGTCCGGCCGGCTCGCGGTAGGTTCGCGCACGCCCGTTGCCGGCACCCCGGCATGGGTGACGCTCGAGGTGGCGCACGGTGGGTTCGCCACCGGCCGCTACCTGGCCGAGAGTCCGCTGACCGACGCGGAGCGGCATCGTCTGGACACCCTGCCGCCGAGGATCCCGGGCGAGACCGACCGCGAGCGGCTCAACCTCTGGTACCTGGGCGACGACGGCCAGTCCGAGCTGCTCGCCGCGCTGCGCAGCGGCCACTACCGCGTCGAGGTACCGGAAGAGGCCGCCATCGCCGTTGCTGTGCTGTTGGTGGAGCAGGGATTCGCCGAGCACGCGCTCGACCTCGTGGCCGAGCTTCGCCCGCTGATGCACCGGCTGCGGTTCACCCCACGGTTCGAGCCGGTCGCGTTGCCGTCCGGCACCTCGGTCCGGCTGGTCTCGGTCGGCGAGGTGAGCGACGCGCTGCGTGCGGTGCGAACACCACCGCAGATCGCGCAGATGAACGACACCCTGCAGGTGTGGGGCCCGCTGTACGACCGCCTCGTCGAGCTGTGGTGCGCAACCGTCGAGGGTGAGCTGCCAAGTCTCGACGCGACGGGTGCCGTCACCGGTGGCTGGCCGTGCCGACGATGGCCGCAGGACTGGGCCGGTGATCGCGCGCGGTGGCTCACCGACTACGCCGACGCGGCTCGGCTGCACCCGGTCGCCGGCCGGTACGCGCACCCGAAGAGCAACTTCACGCGGATGCGCGTGGCGCTGGAGTGGTGCCCGGAGGGCAGCGGGGCGCTCTCGGCGCGCGACGTCGGCTGGGTGCGGCGGGCCCTCGCGAACACCGTGTCCCGCCGCGGCGCACCGGGGTCGGAGCGTCGGGTCGCGTTGCGCGAGACGCAGGCCGCGGTCGCGTCGATCCCGACGCGTGCCGGCCTGGCCGGCGTGGTCGTGGGCCGGCTGGCGGGGTTCCGGGCCGACGGCGGGATCCCGGCGCTCGCCGCGATCACCGCTGCCGTCTCGGCCGACGAGCCGGCGGCGAGCGCCGTCCCGGCCGGCACGGCGATTCCCGACAACCTGGTGCGCAAGGCCGTCCGCGCGCTGGAGGCGCCCGTCGACGAGCTCGTCGCGCACGGCGTGATCACCTCGAACGAGGTGCTGGCCACCGTGCTGCCACAGATCACGTCGAGGCTGCTCAGCGCGGCCATCCCGGACCCGGTGGTGGCCGGGCTCCACGAGCAGCTCTACACCGCGTTCCGTCGTCGTCGCGGGCTGCTGCTGCTCGATCTCGCGCAGCAGGTGCGGTTCGAGGAGCTGCCGTGGGTCGCCGCGCTCGTGCCGTTCGTGGCGGCCCGGTCCGACGTGGCCACGGCTGCGTACCGGGCGTTGCAGCAGAGCACGATGCTCGCGCTCACGTCGTTCCCGCAGGAACTGGTGCCCAACCCGCTGGTCACCGAGTTCCGCGCAATGGCGACGCAGGCGGGCCTCCAGCTGCCGCTGGTCGAGGAGATCGCCGCCGACATCTTCATGGGCACCTTCACCGACAAGTGGCGCCTGGCGGCCGGTGTTGCGAGTGCCGCGCTCGAGGGCACCCTCTACGCCCGCTACTACGACCTGCCCGAGCAGGCGAGCTGGACGTCGCCGGCGCGACCCGCGCGCAAGTGGGGCAAGGTCGTCGCACGGGACTTCGCCGAGGTGTGCGCGGAGCGGGCCCAGGAGGCCGGGCGCGGCGGTGGTCGGGTGGCGGGCAACGGGACGCTGCTGGAGCAGAGCCAGATCCTGACCACGCACAACCTTGCCGTCCTCGTGGCCGGGCTCGATCTCACCGAGCCGCTTCGGGAGCGCGCCCCGGAGCTGGCGTGGACCACGTTCCGCTGGGTCGTGCACCGCCTCGCCCAGTCGGCCCCGCACCGCCACGCCGCGCTGATCCAGGTCAAGAACGCCGCGTACGCCTGGCGTCAGGCGATCTTCCTGCTCGGCCTGTGCGGGCAGGAGGAGCAGGAGCGCCAGGCGCACCTGTTGGCCGCGGAGGCGACTGCGGCCGGGATCGGCAAGCGCTTCCGGCCTGCGACCGACGGCCTGGCGCACGTCGTCGGCGGTGGGCGGTTCGGCTCGCACGGCAAGGCCTGGGGTCGGGACGGCAGGCGGTTCCTCGGGTGGTCCGCGGGTCGGCACTGGTTCCTGGAGGACGCGATCGCGGGGTCGGCCAGCCGGACCTGATCACATCCCGCCCCGGCCCGCTGCCGCCTCGATCCCGTCGAGGTGGCGCCGGATGCCCAGCTCGAAGAGCGCGTCGAGGTCGATGAGCGGGTTGACGGTGACGCGGGAGAGGTGCGGGAAGTGCCCGATGCTGAGGTGCTGGCGGATCTCCTGCTCGCTGAGCGCCCACCACTCGGCGGTGGAGAGTCCGCTGGCGCGGATCGCGGCCTGCTCGACGGCCATCACGCTAGCCAGCCCTTGGACGAGCGCGGGCAGCGCGATGACCTCGCGGATGCGATCGGCGGGGTCGATGTCGAGCTCGGAGAGCGCTGCGAGCGTCCACTCCGAGTGCGTCAGGCCGGCGAGGTCGACCAGCGGCCTGGTGACGGTGTGCACCTGCAGCAGCCACGGGTGGTCGACGTACATGTTCCACTGCAGCCGGCTCACGGCGGTGAGCCGCGCGCGCCAACCCTGTGGTGGCGGGTCGGGCAGCGGGTAGTCGCGCGTGACGAACTGGATCATGTAGTAGATCAGCTCGTCCTTGCCGGCGACGTGCCGGTAGAGCGACATCGGACCGACGCCGAGCAACTCCGCCAACCGGCGCATCGAGAGCTCGTCCGCGCCCTCCGCATCGGCGATCCGCACCGCCGCGGCGACGATCCGATCGCGGCTCAGCAGCGCACCGGGCGAGCCGACGGACCGACGTGTCGGCGTGCCGCGGACGATCGTGCCGGAGCCCGTCCGGGACTCGACGAGACCATCGTCGCGCAGCTCGCGCAGCACCCTCGAAGCGGTCGCGAGCGCGACGTCCCACGTCCTCATGATCTGCCGGGCGGACGGCACCTGATCGCCGGGGCGCAGCTCGCCCGAGGTGATCCGGTGGCCGATCTCGTCGGCGATGCGCCGGTACGGAGGAGTCGACATAACAGAAACGTACTAGAACACTATAGGAAAGCTATAGACGGTTGACCGGACGTTTCCGCTGGATCTGCCCGGTTCTCTTGCTCTCGGCGGCACATGTCGACACGATGGGGTGATGTCGGGGAGACAACGTACGCAGGCTTTCGCCGCCGTGTGGCGCGGCGAACGGGGGTGCGCACCGTGACTGCGCTGCTCGGGTTGGTCCCCGAGCCGGTGGCGGTACCGGAGGACGACTTCGTCCGGGTCACCGCACTGGGCACCTTGACGGTCCGGCACGCCGGTGAAGTGGTCCGGATCCCGGCGCAGTCGCGGTGGCTGCTGGGGCTGCTGGCGCTCCGTGCGAACAGCGTCGTCGCGCTCGACGAGATCGTTGCCGTGATCTGGCCCGCCGACCCGCCGCGGGCCTACCGCGAGCGGCTGCACACCTACGTCGCACGGCTGCGCCGTCCACTGGGGAGCGGCGCCGTCAACGTCCAGTGGTGTGGCAACGGGTACGAGCTGGCGGCAGGTGCGGACTCGCTCGACGTCCTGGAGTTCGCCGCGTACGCAGCGACCGGTGACGCGAAGCTGGCAGTGGGCAACCGCATGGACGCCGCCCATTGGTACGGCCGCGCGCTCGATCTCTGGAAGGGCCAGCTGCTGGGTGGTACGGACGGCCGCCTGGACAACCATCCGGAGGCGGTGCAGCTCAGCCGCCACCGCGTCACGACCTGCCTCCGCTTCGCCGACCTCGCAGCGCGGTGCGGGCTGCAGCAGCGGGCCGTCGACGCGTTGTCCGCCGTGTGCCACGCGGAACCGCTGGACGAGGCCGTGCACGGACGGCTCATGTCGGCGCTCGCCGACGTCGGACGCAGGGCCGACGCGCTCACCGTCTTCCACGGCCTGCGCGCCCGGCTGGTGGACGAGCTCGGCGTCGAGCCCGGTGCCGAGGTGACCCAGGTGTTCAGGGAGCTGCTGGACGGGCGCCCTCCCCGGGGTCGTGCGTGGGTGCGCGGGACTCCTTTCCAGTAGCGGAGCCCTGCACCTGGAAGGTGCGGCCGATGACCAGCTGCAGGAACCTGGCCTCCTTCCTCGAGTCGAAGCCGTCGTCGGCGCAGTGCAGGTAGAGCCCGTCGATCATGCCGAGCACCCACCGCGCGACCCGGAGCGGTGAGATGGAGCGGTCCATCCGGTCCGCCTGCTGAAGCCGGCGGGCGAGGCCGGCGAGCAGGTCGAGCACCGCGGCGTCGTACCGGCCGAGGATCACCGCGATCTCGGAGTCGGCCGGGATCCGCTCCAGCATCGCCACCGTCAACCCGGCGGCCTTCGGGTCGCCGAGGTCCCCGATCAGCACGTCGACCGCCGCCCAGAACGCGGTGAGTGGCTCGGTCTCGTCGATCGTGGCCAGTCGCTCGGTCACCTTCCGGCAGTCCTCCTCGACGACGCCGCGGAAGATCGCGCCCTTGTCGGCGAAGTAGTGGAAGAGGCTTCCCGAGCTGACCTGTGTCGCGCGCCTGAGATCGGCCACGGTGGTCTTCGCGTACCCCTTCGCCGCGAAGGCCTCCGCGGCGCCGTCGAGGATGCGCTTGCGGCTCTCGGCGTGCCTGACGGGGTCGACGGTGCGCACAACGATCTCCCCTCAGGCCTCGCATCCCGATGGGCCGACATTAGTGGAATGTGTGTTCTACTTTTGCCCGGGGGGTGTGGGATGGATCTTCTGCAGAGCAGGATCCGGCTCGATCCAGGCGCGGCGGTCAGGGTGACGTTCGATCCGTACACGAGCGTGCTCGCGCTCGCGTGCGCCGCCGCGCGCGACCGGTTGCAGGGTGCCGACAGCGAGCTCTCGAAGGTCGCCGCGCGCTTCTCGGAGCGCGGGTTGCGCGCAGTCGCCCGGCTGGTCACGCCGGGTGCGTCCGTCGGTCCGGACTGCTTGAGCCCGGCCGAGCTCGGTAGGGACACCGACGTCGCGAGCGAGCTGGGCCGGTTGCGCGGTCTGACCGCCGGGGAGCTGCACACCGACTTCCAGCTGACGTACGGATCGTCGATGCCGGCGCAGTGGGAGCGGGTCGCGGCAGCGCCGAAGACGTGGGTGCGGGACTTCGCCGACGCGCTGGAGAGCCTCTGGGCGGTGGTGGAACCGGTCTGGCGCCGTGAGGCCGCGCTGCGTTCGCGCGAGGCCGACCGGGTCGGCTCCGCAGCCGTCCGCCGCGCGCTGGACATCGTGCTCGCGCAGGCGCACCCGCGTGGACGCACCGAGAACGGCATCCTGCACTTCCCCGACCCGGAGGGGGTCGATCTCGACGCCACCGGGAAGGTCGCGGTACTGGCACCCGTCCTGAGCAGGCTGGACGTCTCGATCAGCAATCTGGAACGACCGGACCTCATCTGGCTGGCCTACCCGGTCGTCGTCAAGGGTCGCGAGACGTCCCACGAGGCCGACCCGGCGGCGCTGGACGCGCTGCTCACCCCGGTCAGGGCCCGGCTGCTGCGTGGGCTCGAGGGCGAGCAGCCCATGTCGACGATCGCCACGCGGCTGTCGCTCGGCGCGAGCGCGACCACTCACCACGTCGATGCGCTCATGGCTGCCGGGCTGGTGACCCGCCGGCGGGACGGGCGGAGCATGCTCGTGTCCCGCGGCGCGCGCGGCAACGAGCTGATCGACCTCTACGAACGGGCCTGATCGGGGTTCGGAACAGGCTCGTGTGCGGTGCATGCCAGCGTGCTGTGCGCGGGATGCCAGCGGCCGGCCGGACGCTCTGATCGTCAGATCGAGCAAGCCCGGAGGACCGACATGCACCGAAGAGATCCATCCACCGCCCGGTGGTCCCGGCGACGGCGGATCGGGCCCGCGCTGGTCGTCGGGCTGGTCGCCGCGGCGGCCGTCGTGGTCGGCTGGCCGGCGGCTGCGGCGGCGCGAACACCTGCCGGCACCGGCCCCGAGCCGGCGCGCGGCCAACTGACGGAGCTCGCCCGCAAAGTGGTGGCCGCGGGCGCACCGGGCGTCATCGTGCGCGTGGACGACGGCAGCGGGCGTCCGATCGAGATCGTCGAGCAGGCGCCGTGGGCGGCGCGGCACCAGCGACTACGGCCCGACGACGAGTTCCGCATGGGCTCCAACACGAAGGCCATGGTCGCGACGGTCGCGCTGCAGCTGACTGCCGAGAACAAGCTGAGTCTCTCCGATCCGGTCGAGAAGTGGTTGCCGGGCCAGGTCCCGAACGGCGGCGCGATCATGCTGAAGATGCTGCTCAACCACACCAGCGGCCTGTTCGACTACACGCAGGACGCCGCCCTGCGGCCGTCGATCCTCGGCACCGAACGACGGACCTGGAGGTCGAGCGAGCTGCTCGCGATCGGCGCCGCCGGCGCGCCGCTGTTCCCGCCCGGCACGGGTTGGGCCTACAGCAACACCGACTACGCCGCGATCGGCGCGGTGCTCGAACGCGCGACGGGAACGAGCCTCGCCGAGCTCCTCCGCGACCGGATCGTCCGGCCGCTCGACCTGCGGCACACCTACCTCGCGACGGACGGCGAATGGCGCGGGCGGCATGCGCACGGGTACGAGCCGGACTCGGCCCACATGCCGGAGGGCGTGCCGGTCGAGTTCCGGACCGTCGCCGGAGAGCCCCTCGATGGGCACGTGGACGTTTCCGCCAACGACCCGACGTGGGGCGGCGCCGCCGGCGCGGTGGTGTCGACCACACACGACTGGGGGCGCTTCTTCCAGGCGTTGATGTCTGGGCAGCTGCTGCCTCCGGCCCAGCTGAAAGAGATGCTCACCGCCGTCCCGCAGGATCCGGCCGACCCCGGCGGGCCCGGCGCCGGGCTGGGCATCATGACGAGCACCACGCCTTGCGGCACGATCTGGGCGCACGACGGTGGGATCACCGGGTACCTGAGCACCAACCTCACCGACCGCACCGGCACCCGCACGGCGTCGGTGCTCATCCCGAGCGAGCTCGTCTCGGAGTTCGTGGTCGACCCGAAGGTCGCCGAGGCGGGCAAGGCGCTGAGTAGCGCGGTGGTCTGCTCCATGCTGGGCGCGCAGGTCAGCCCCCGATGATCACCGCAGCGACCAGGTCCTTCGCCTCGGCCCACGAAAGCGCTGCCCCGGCGGCATGCGCTGCCATGAAGTCGTCTTCGTCCAGCGCAAGCGTGGTCTGCTCGGCGATCCGTCGGGCGTCGAGGTCCGCGCCGTCGCCGGCGCCGCGCAGCGTGGCTGCGGCGCCGAGCAGCTGTACCGCCGCGATGGGCCGACCGCGGCTCAACTCGATCCAGGCCGTCGTGACGGCGATCTCGGCTGCGATCGGGGTGTCCCAGGTCAGCATCAGCCGCACGGCGACATGGTTGAGGCGGCGCGCCGCGTCGTCCGGCCGCTCCTCGGCTGCGTCCACCTGCGCGAGCAGGCACAGCAGGAGGGCGGCGAGGTGGGGCGGGGTCTTCTCGCTGAGGCCCTCTTCGGCGTGGTCGCGCGTCTGCTCCAAGCGTCCGGCCCGCCACTCCAGCTGGGCGAGGCCGAAATGCACGGGGGCGACGACCTCGGCCGGAGCGGATGCAAACTCGTCGAGCAGGTCGTGGAGCCGACGACGCCCACCGTCCAGGTCGCCGGTCGCGGCGCGGTTCACCGCGGCGCCCACCTCGTTCTCGATCGAGTACTCCGCCATGCCCAGCTCATGGAAGCACCGCGTGGCCCGCTCGTGCATCTCGGGCAGGCCGTGCAGCTCTCCGGAGAGCCTCAGGATCGGTTCGAGGGAGCTGAGCGCAGTCGCCGTGCCCCATCGCTCGCCGAGCCGCTCGAAGCCGTTCAACGCCTCGGTGAGGAGGATCCTGGCCTCGTCGACCTTCCCGGTGATCCTGGCCAGCTGGCCGCGGATGAGCAGCCCGGCTGCGCGGCTCCATGCATCGGGTCGCTCACGCGGATCGTCGGGGAACGGCTGCTGCATGGCGTCCGGTGCGGCGATCATGGCCGCCAGCCTGACCTCTTCGAGCAACGGGTGGAGAGCGCCGTCGATGCCGTTGATCGCCTGCACGACATCGCTGAGGTCGGCTGCGAACTGGTCGGGCCGGCTGTGGGGGCCGGTGTTGAGGCCGCGCGCCGCGACGACGACTGCGCGGGCGGTGGGATCGGCGGGTCCTCGTAGCGCGAGTGTTCGGTCGAGCAGATCGAGCGTCTCGGGTGGATTGCCTTGCAGCGACCAGTACCAGCTCAGCGCGGCTCCGAACCTGGCCGCCGCGTCGGCGTCCGCCTGGGCGATCGTCCAGCGGAATGCGGTCAGCAGATTGTCGCGCTCGGCCTCGAGCCGGGCCAGCCATCGCAGCTGGTCGCGGGTGCGCAGGTGCGGGTCGGCGGTCTTGGCCAATTCGAGGAAGAACGCGGCGTGCCGTGCCCTGACGTCATCGGTCTCGGCGCGAGCAGCGAGCTGCTCCAGGCCGTACTCCCGGATGGTCTCGAGCATCCGGTATCGCGGGTCGTCCGTGCCGTCGGTCTCGGCGGTTTGCAGCAGCGATTTGTCGACGAGCGCGGCCAGCAGTTCGGGAGCGTCGAGACCGCCGATGGCTTGCGCGGCGTCCTCCCCGAAGCTGCCGGGCACCACCGAGAGCCGCTCCAGGAGCAACCGCTCGTCGTCGGCAAGCAGGTCCCAGCTCCACGCCACCACGGCATGCAGGGTCCGGTGCCGGGGCAGCGCGGTGCGGCTGCCGCCGGTGAGCAGCCGGAACCGGTCGTCCAGCCGTGCTGCCACTATCTCGATGGGCAGGGTCCGCAAGCGGGCCGCGGCCAGCTCGATCGGCAGTGGCAGGCCGTCGAGCCGCTGGCAGATCTCGGTTGCGGCGGTCGACGTGTCGCTGTCGAGCGTGAAGTCGGGACGCACCGCGGTGGCGCGCTCGGCGAACAACCGGATCGCCGAGGGGGGATCGAGCGGCGGCACCGGGTGCAGGTGCTCGCCCCCGATCCGGAGCGGCTCCCGGCTGGTCGTCAGCACCCGCAGCCGTGGGCAGCGGCCGAGCAGCTTCTCGACCATCGCTGCCGCGGCATCGATCACGTGCTCGCAGTTGTCGAGCACCAACACGACGTCGTCGTCGCTGAGCAGGTCGACCAGCCGATCCAGCGTGTCGACCGCTGGTGGCAACGCGGGCCGGCCGGCTTCCCGTGCTCGCAGGACGTCGAGCACCGTGCTGTGTACGTCCGGGGCATCGACCGGGGCAAGCGCGACGAACCACACCCCGCCAGGCGCCGTGAGCCGGCTGCCGATGGTGGTGGCGAGCCGCGTCTTGCCCGCCCCACCCGGTCCGACCAGCGTGACCAGCCGCGCTCTGCCGAGCAGCTCGACCACCTGGCGGACGTCGTCGTCGCGGCCGACGAAGCTGGTCAACGAGGCGTCCAGGTTGCCACGAGCCGCGGGCCGCGGGCCGCCGCCCGCCTCACCGCGCAGCACCGCGAGGTGGGCCGACTGCAACACCGGGCCGGGATCGCTGCCGAACGCCTCGACCAGTCGGTCCCGCAGCTGCTGGTAGGCGGCCAGCGCCTCCGTACCCCGACCGGCTGCGGCGAGCGCCCTCATCAGCTGGGCGTGCAACCGCTCGTGCAACGGGTGATCAGCGGCCAGCAGCTCGATCTCCTCGACGAGATCGGGATCGACCTGGGGAAACCCGAGCACGAGGTCGGCCTCGATGCGGTCCTCCAGCGCTGCCAGCCGGGCCCGTTCCAGCCGCTCGATCTCCGCGTCGATGAACGGGGCCTCGCGGACGTCGGCAAGTGCAGGCCCGCGCCAGAGCGCGAGCGCCTCGCGCAGGGTCGCCGCAGCCTCGGCGGTGCTGCCGCGTGCGAGCAGTTGCCGTCCCGACCGGGCCAACGCTTCGAACCGGGCGGTATCCACGTCGGCGGCCAGCCGGTATCCGGCCGGGTCCGAGGTCAGCAGTGCTGGATCACCGAGGATCCGCCGCAACCGCGAGACCAGCGACTGGAGGGCGTTCGCCTCGTCAGCCGGTGGCGCCGCCTCCTCCCACAGCGCCCCGACCAGCACCTCCGGCCGCACGGCACGACCGGCGTCGAGCGCGAGCCTGGCGAGCAGTGCCCGCAGGCGGGCTCCGCTCACCGCAACCGGACCTGCGCCGGTGTCCAGCACCAGCGTCCCGAGCAGGCCGACCCGGACTCGAAGGGGCGGCTCCGCGCCCACGTCGGCTTGCACCCGATCGAGATTAGTACGAGCGGCGCGCCGCCGTCTGGTAACGCCGTGTAGCTAAATCATCCGAATCACGTCAGAACTGACCGATCGATGAGGAAGAAGGAAGTGTCGTGCCTTACGCTCTGTGTGTCCGTCGAGTGAGCGGTGCTCCCCAGCGCACCTCGACCGGCATGCCAGCGGGCCCGATGACGGGCTCGTTCAGGGGGCTTTCCTTTCCACGAGGACTGGCAGATGACGACGTCTTCCGTAAGGGTCAACGGAACCGGTTCGCAGGAGCTCGGGCGGCCGCCCACACGGCATCGGGCGGTGCGGCCGCCAAGCAGGTTCTGGCCTGCGGCGATCGCCGTAGTGGTGCCGACCGCACTGGTCGGGGCGCACGGCTGGCTGTACGGCCGGTGGATCGTCGACGATGCGGCGATCACGTTCGCGTACGCGAGGTCGATCGCGGCCGGGGCGGGGCCGGTGCTGCAGGTGGGCGCGCCCCCGGTGGAGGGGTACTCGAACCCGGCGTGGATGGCGCTGCACGTGTTGGGCAGCTGGTTGGGGCTGTTCGACCGCGGCACGTGGTTCGGGGTGCCGGACTACGTGGCGTTCCCGAAGGCGCTGGCGTTGGTGCTGGTGGCGGTGATGTTCGCCGGGTTCTACCGGGTGGCGCGTGCGGTGGTGGCGCGGCCTGCGCTGGTGACGGTGATCGCCGGGGTGTTGGTGGCGGCGACGCCGTCGTTCGTGATCTGGGTGCTGTCCGGGCTCGAGAACTCGCTGCTGGTCGCCGTGGCGGTATGGCTGGTCGCGCTCATGGTGCCCGCTATTGCTTCCGATCAAATTGCCGATCGTTATTCCGGTGCCACAGAAGATGGCCTGCTCGGGACGCGATTGGCGGTGTGGTGCGGGTTGCTCGCTGCGGTAGCGGCACTGACCCGTCCGGACGGTGTGATCTACGCGGGGGCATTCCCGTTGGTGGCGATCGTGCTGATGCGGCGCGGGCAGATTGGCCGTACTGCGGCTGCAGTTGCGATCTCGTGCGTGGCGTTCGTGGTGCCGTTCGGTGCGTACCTGGTGTGGCGGGTGGCGACGTTCGGGGAGTGGTTGCCGAACACCGCGATCGCGAAGGGGCAGCAGGCGCCGACCTGGGAGGCGTTCGCGCAGCCGGTCGAGCTGGGCACGTACGCGGGGTGGCCGGTGATCGGCGCCGCCGCGGTGGTCGTCGTGGCGGCGTTCGTGCTGGGCGGGCCGTTGCGGCGGCCGATGGTCGCGGTGCTCGTGCCGTTCGTGCTGGCGGTGGCGGCGTTCACGATCCTCCAGGCCGACTGGATGGTGCAGCTGCGGTTCGCCACGCCGGTGTGGGCGCTGGGTGCGTTGCTGACGGTCTTGTCGGCCGCGCAGCTGGCGGCGGCGTTCTGGTCGGGCCGACGGCTGCTGACCGCCGCCGGTGTGGTGGTGCTCGGCGCCGCGGCCGTGTCGTCGGCGCCGGCGATGTGGGAGGCGTCGGTCGAGTTCACCGACGATCCGACGATCGGCGTGTGCGTGGTCACCGAGCACTCGGGACGGATGGTGAACAGCTACGCGGCCGCGCTCGGACTGCCGAACGCGGCAGCTCCGAACCCGTCGGTGCTGGCTCCCGACCTGGGCGGCTCGGCGATGGCGAGCAAGCTGCGGCTCGTCGACCTGGCGGGGCTCGCCGACGCGCAGATCGCGAGGTTCTGGGCGAGCGAGAACTACCCGGCGTTCGCCGACCACATCTACGACGTCGTCAAGCCGACCTTCATCAAGGCGCACGAGTTCTGGTTCTCCGAGCCCGGCCTCGACGAGGACCCGCGGCTGGAGCGCGACTACGTCGAGATCGCATCGCACGGGTCGTTCACCGACTACGTCCGCCGTGACGCGATCACCGACCAGGCCAAGCTCGACGCGCTGAAGGTGCTCGCGGAGACCCAGCTGGTCCCGGCCGTGGAGCAGGTGTGGTCGCTGGACTCCTGCGGCGACCGGCTCGAGTGACCGCGACGTTCAGCCGCCGGTCCGCCCGCTCCCGAGGTACGCGAGCACGGCCAGCACCCGCCGGTGGCCGCTGTCGTGCTGGCCGAGGCCGAGTTTCGCGAAGATGTTGCCGATGTGCTTGTGGACGGCGTTGTCGCTGACGACCAGCCGCGAGCGGATCGTCGAGTTGTCGTGCCCCTCCGCCATCAACGCGAGCACCTCCCGCTCGCGCGGCGTGAGCGAGCCGACGAGGTCGTCGCGCCTGCTGAGCAGCTGCGCGACCACCTCGGGGTCCATCACGGTGGCTCCCGCCGCGACCCGTTCGAGCGCGTCGACGAACTCACCGACCCGGCTCACGCGGTCCTTGAGCAGGTAGCCGACCCCGCCGCGGCCGTCGGAGAGCAGCTCGCGCGCGTAGTCCTGCTCGACGTACTGGGAGAGCACGAGCACCGGCAGTTCGGGACGGTTCCGGCGGGCCTGCAACGCGGCCTTGATGCCCTCGTCCCGGAACGTCGGAGGCAACCGGACGTCCACGATCGCGGCGTCCGGCCGGTGCTCCTCGACGGCGGCGAGGAACGTCGGCGCGTCGCCGACGCACGCGGCGACCTCGATGCCCCTGGTGTCGAGGATCAGCTCCAGACCTGCCGAGAGCAGGACGTTGTCCTCGACGATCACGACCTGCACGGCAGCTCCACGGAGATCACCGTCGGGCCGCCGGCGGGGCTCGAGACGTCGGTGGTGCCGTCCAACGCGGCCACCCTGCCCCGCAGCCCGACGAGGCCGGTGCCCTTCGACTCGTCGACGCCGCCCATGCCGTCGTCGGTGACCGTGATCGCGAGCGACGCGTCGCGCTTGCCGAGCCGGACCAGGACGTTCGTCGCGCCGCTGTGCTTGGTCGCGTTCGTGACCGCCTCCGACACCACGAAGTAGGCGGCGGCCTCCACCGCAGCCGGGAGCCGCCCGAGGTCGTCGGTCTCGAGCCGGACCGGCACCCCCGCGCGGGTCGTGAGCGCCGTGAGGGCTCCGAGCAGGCCGCGGTCGGCGAGGATCGGCGGGTAGATCGTGCGGATCACGGCACGCAGCTCCGTCATCGCCTCCTCCGTCCCCTCGTGCGCCTGCTTCAGCAGCATCGCGGCCGTCTCCGGATCGGCGGTGAGCGACTCCCTCGCCACCCCGAGCCGCATCGCGATCGCGACGAGCCGGGCCTGCGTGCCGTCGTGCAGATCGCGCTCGATCCGGCGCAGCTCGGCGCCGTGCGCGTCGACGGCGTCGGCCCGCGAGCGGGTGAGCACGTCGACCCGGCGGGCCATCTCGTCCTCCGGCGACGGCGCGAGCACGGCGAGGCAGGTGCGCGCGTGCCACCGGGACAGTCGAGGCAACGCCCACCAGCCGAGCGCGCCGACGAGGAGCACCTGCACCGGCGCGAGCAGCGCGGCCGCCCAGCTCGTCACCGGGACGACCAGCAGCAGCCGCAGCGGCTCCGCCTCGGGGAACACCCACCACAGCGGGGTGGCGATGCAGGTGAAGAGGACGTCCCCGACGACGTAGAGAGCCAAGAGCCCGGTCGGCAACCCGGTGCCGATGGCGACGAAGATCCAGCGCAGGTCGCGGCGCACACCCCGGTCGCGGAGGTAGCGGCGCCACCGCGGGCCCTCACCGGTGACGGGGAGCGGGCGCGGTTCGAACGGCACGTCGAGCAGCCGGCTCCCGCGGCGCCGGTGCCATTCGGCCCAGCTGCGCAGCACACCCAGCGCCGCCGGCAGCACGACGAACCCGGCGCCCGCGAATGTGATCGTCATCGTTGCCGCGAGCAGCAGCGGCGGCGCGAAGAGCGTCACCATCGCCGCAGGCAGGGTGATCAGCAGGTATCGCGCCCCGCCCAGCACGCGAGGCGCCGTTCGGAGCACCGCGTCGGTCATGGTCCGGAGTCTCCAGCAGGTCGGCCGGTCACGTCAGTACGGCCTGCCCCACCATCGGCGGTGGTGGGTGCGTGCGGAACGCGAGCATCCTGCTCGCCTCCAGGCGCAAGCGGCTGTCCGGGTACCGTTCTCCTCGTGGATGGCATCCGATCAGGTGGGCAGGAGTGATGGCGGGTTCATCGCGGCGCTCGATGATCGTGATCGCGGCAGCGGGTTTGATCGTGGGTGTGCTGGCCGTGGTGGTCGCGCTGGGGTCGGGGGTGCTCCCCGAGCGCGTCTACCGCGCGGAGACCGTGCTCGCGATCGTCCCGGCGCCGGTCCCGCCCCCGCCCAAGCCGCTGAAACCGGGCGAGCTGCCACCGACGGCCGCGGACGTGGCCGCCGAGCTGGAGGAGACGCGCGCCGGGCTCTGGGACAAGATCAGCGCGGGTACGCCGAGCACCATCGCGGCTCAGTTCTACCTGCAGGGGCGGTTCAAGGACGTCGCGGCGAAGGCCGCAGGCGTGGCGCCCACTGACCTCGCGGCGACGTCGACGCTGCTCGGCACCTCCGTGCTGATCGACGTGAAGCTCGATGCGCCGACGGCATCGGCCGCCGAGACCGGGCTCGACGCGATGGTGCAAGCGGCCAACCCGGTGGTCAAGACGATGCTGGAGCGCTACGACGTCAAGGTGCTGCAGCCCGCGGTCGACACCGCAAAGGCCGCTGGCATCCCGCAGAGCCAGCTGCTGCTGCTCATCTTCCTCGGCGGCGCCATGTTCGGGTCGGGTATCGCGCTCGTCGTCACCCGCGCGCGTTCTCGCCTGCGGACCGAGGACGAGCCGCCCCCGCCGCCTCGACGGCGGTCGCCTGCGCGCTAGCCGGGACGCCGGGACGTCGCCGCCGGCAACGCCTATCGTCGGTGCCGTGACGGCAGAGGCGGTTGCCGAGGTCTTCGAGACCCATCGGCCGCGGCTGTTCGCGGTCGCCTACCGCATGCTCGGTTCCGCCGGCGATGCGGAGGACGCCGTGCAGGACACGTACCTGCGCTGGGCGGGCGCCGAAAGCGCTGCGATCGTCACGCCCGCCGCGTGGCTCACCACGGTGCTGACCCGCATCTGCCTCAACCGGCTCACCTCGGCCCGCGCCACCAGGGAGCAGTACGTCGGCACCTGGCTCCCGGAGCCCGTCGCGACCGCTCTGCCCGGCCCTGCCGATGTCGTCGAGCAGCGTGACGCCCTCTCGTTCGGGTTGCTGGTGCTGCTGGAACGGCTCACCCCATCCGAGCGGGCGGTGTTCGTGTTGCGCGAGGCGTTCGCGCACACCCACCACGAGATCGCCGAGATGATCGGCATCAGCGAGTCGGCGTCCCAGCAGTTGCTGCGACGTGCCAAGGTCCGCCTCGAGGCCGCGCAGTCGAACACGCAGGCCCGCTTCACCGCATCGGACGCCGAGTCGCAGCGGCTGGTCGGCAGCTTCCTCGCCGCAGCCCAACGCGGCGACCACGACGAGCTGGTGCGCATGCTCTCCGCCGACGTGACGGCATGGGCGGACGGCGGCGGCACGGTCCCGGCCGCACGGCGCCCGATTCGGGGCGTCGACCACTTCGTGCGCTATGTCATGGCGACGCTGGGCAGGCTGCGGGAGATCCCCGCGCTCGATGTGCAGCTGTCGATGCTGGAGGTCAACGGCGCCCCGGCCGTCGTGGCGACCGGAGGCGGGCGCCTCATGCTCGTCGCGATCATCGAGGTCGAAGGCGGGCGGATCACCTCGATGCGCTCGGTCATGAGCCCCGAGAAGCTCGCGTTCATGGCGCGCCAGCTGGGCCACACGACGGTCGACGCGGAGACGGTCGCCACGCTGATCGCGTTGTGGCGGCAGCGCACCCCGGAGCAGGGCGCGTAAGCGCGATCACAGCGTGGGCTGTCATGGACGGTCCCACTCGCCGGTTCAGGTAGCGATCTCAACCGGAACCGAACGAGGAGCTCACCATGACCCACCGGATCGTCGTGGCCGGCGGCGGGTACGCCGGTCTCGTCACCGCAACCCGCCTCGCGTACCGGACCAGCCCCTCCGACGTCCGGATCACCGTCGTGAACGGTCGACCGCAGTTCGTCGAGCGGGTGCGGCTGCACCAGCTCATGGCCGGGCAGCGGCTGCGCGGCACGTCCATCGCGCAGCTGGTGGCAGGTACCGGCATCGACGTGGTGATCGACCACATCACCGGCATCGACGCCGAAGCCCGGCTGGTGCACCTCGCCGGCTCGCCCGACCTCCAGTACGACACGCTCGTCTACGCGCTCGGCAGCGGTATCGGGCGCACCGACGTCCCCGGCGCCGCCGAGCACGCCTACGCGCTCGCCGACCTGGCCTCCGCCGAGACCGCGGCGGCGGACATCAGGTCGATCGCGGCGGCCGGCGGCACGGTCACGATCGTCGGGGCCGGGGCCTCGGGGATCGAGGCGGTTGCGGAGCTCGCCGAGTCGCTGCCGAGCCTGCACGTACAGCTGGTCTCGGCCGACGAGCCCGGCTCATGGCTGTCGGAGCGGGGGCGCGACCACTTGCGCGCCACGTTCGACCGGCTGGGTGTCGCCGTGCACGCAGGATCGCCCGTGCGTGCCGTGTGCTCCGAGGGGACGCACCTGGGCGACGAGCTCCTGCCGTCCGATGCCGTCATCTGGGCGGCGGGTCTGCGGGTGCCGCCGACCGCGTTCGAGGCGGGCATCACCACCGACGTCGACGGCCGCATCCGCACCGACAGCACCCTGCGCTCGATCTCCCACCCGGAGATCTACGGGGTCGGCGACGCCGCGCTCGTGCACACGCCCGAGGGCCCGCCGGTGCGGATGGGATGCGGCACGGGGATGCCGATGGGCTTCAGGGTCGCCGACACCATCGCCGCCCGCATCGCCGGAAAGCCAGGCTCGCCGCACCTGCCGCGCTACTACCTGCAGAACCTCAGCCTCGGGCGCCGCGACGGTCTCATCCAGGTGCTGCACCGCGACGACAGCCCGCGCAACGCCGTCCTGACCGGCCGGCCGGCAGCGGCGTTCAAGGAGGCCGTCGTGCGGGGCACGCTCATCGCTATCCGCCACCCGCGGCTCTACGTCGCGCCGCCGCCCGCCCGCCGGAAGTGTGACGTGGCACACACAGCCCATCCCTAGGCGGGTCGACACGGTCGTCCTCCACGAGGATCACTCGACGGGATCGGTATCGGAGACGTCGTGAAAGCACGAAGAGGTCTGGCATGACCGCGGGCTCGCTCCTGCGCGCGTGGCGGCAGCGCCGCGCGATGACGCAGGAGGAGCTGGCCGCGCGGGCCGGCCTGAACGTGCGGACGGTCCGCAGGCTGGAGACGGGAGCGTCGTCGCGGAAGCCGCAGAGCACAACCGTCCGGCTGCTGATGACGGCGCTCGAGCTGGCTCCCGCCGAGCAGGCGGTGCTGCTCGACGCGATCGGCTCGGCCGGGCCGGCCGGGCCGGCCGGGCAGGATGGGCCCGCCGGGCCGGGTGGACCGGATGGGCCCGGTGGATCGGGTGGACCTGGTGGGACAGGCGGTCCGGTCGGGTGGGTGGTCCCTCGCCAGCTGCCCGCGGCGTCGCCCGCGTTCACCGGCAGGTTCGCCGAGATCGCCGAGCTGGAGCGGCTCGTCGTCGCCGACCCGGGAGCGGTGGTCGTCGCCGCGATCGACGGAATGGCCGGTATCGGCAAGACGACGCTCGCGGTTCAGGTTGCGCACCGCGTCGCCGCCCGCTGCCCCGACGGACAGATCTTCCTCGACCTGCACGGGTTCACCGACGGGATCGACCCGGTCGGTCCGGCCGCGGCGCTCGACCGCGTGCTGCGCGCGTTCGGCGTGCAGGGCCACCGCATCCCGGCCGGGGTCGAGGAGCGCGCCGCGATGTACCGCAGCCACCTCGCCGGCCGCAAGGTCCTGCTGGTGCTGGACAACGCGGTGGAGGAGGAGCAGGTCGCGCCGCTGCTGCCGGGCGGCCCCGGCTGCATAGTCGTGATCACGAGCAGGCGGCGGCTCAGCGGCCTCGACTGCGTGCGCGCCCTCTCGGTCGGTCCGATGTCGCCCGTCGACGCGGTCGAGCTGCTCACCCGCGCCGTCGGGAAGCCGCGGATGCTGGACGAGCCGCCGGAAGAGCTCGCGCAGGTCGTGGAGCTGTGCGGCCGGCTGCCGCTGGCGATCCGGGTCGCGGCGGCGCGGATGCGCTCGCACCCGACGTGGAAGGCCGAGAACCTGATCGAGCGACTCGTCGATCACCGGCACCGGCTGGCGGAGCTCGACGCGGGCGCCAAGCTGAACGTCACGGCTGCGCTGGACCTCTCCTACCAGCAGCTGGCCGAGGCCGAGCGGCGGCTCTACCGGCTGTGCGGGCTGCATCCGGGCGCGGACATGGCGATCGCCGCCGTCGCCGCGCTCGTCGACTCCTCGATAGGCAACACGGAGCGGCTGGTCGAGAGGTTGCTCGACGCGCATCTCCTCGACGAGCCCGTGGCGGGGCGCTTCAGCTTCCACGACCTCACCCGCGCACATGCCGCAGGCGTCTCGGCACGTGTCGACCCCGACGCCGAACGGGCCGCCGCGCTCGACCGGCTGGCCGACCACTACTGCGCGGCGGCGTCGGCCGCGATGGAGCTCGTGCATCCGTACGAGCGCGACCGGCGGCCGATGCCGTACGCCGAGGGGGCGTCCGACGTCGTGTTCGGGAACGAACCCGACGCGGTCGGGTGGCTCGACGCGGAGCTGCAGAACATCCTCGACCTCGCGCGCGGCGGGCGGGACGACCACGTCATCTACCTCGCCGGCGTGCTCGGGCTGCACTTGCGGGTCGGGTGCCGCTACGGGGAGGCGAACCGGCTGCTCACCTACGCGCTCGACGCCGCTCGCGCACTGGCGGACCGCTCCGCAGAGCTCGACGTGCTGGTCGAGCTCGGCACGATCCACCGGCTGATCGAGCAGCCGGGGCAGGCGACCGACCACTACCGTCGCGCGCTTGCCGTCGCGCTCGACATCGACGACCGAACCGGCGAGGTGCGCGCGCTGATCGGCTTGGGCGAGCTGCACCGCGCGAAGGACCGGTTCGCCAAGGCGGAGCACTTCTACGAGCGCGCCCGCGAGCGGGCCCGCGGGCGGACACCCGCCGGGAGCGACCTCGAAGCGTCGTGCGGGCTGGGCTGGATCAGCCTGTCCCAGGGGATCCCCGCGGTCGACCGGTTCGAGGAGGCGGTGGCGACCGCACGGGTGGTCGGGCACCGGCTCTTCGAGCTGGACGCCCTGCGCGGGCTCGGGCACGCCCACCGGCTGCGCGGTGCGCACGACGAGGCGATGCGCTGCTTCGAGGAAGCCCTGCGCATCGCGCGCATCACCAAGGCCCAGCACGGTGAGACCGGTGTGCTCGTCGGGATCGCGTGGCTGCAACGGCAGCTCGGCCGCCACGACAAGGCCGTCGAGACCTACTCGCAGGCGTTGACGCTCGCTAGGCAGTCGGAGAACCACAACTACGTCTTCGAATCGCTGCACGGCATCGGGCGGGCGCACCAGCACCTCGGCGACCCGTCCAGGGCGCTCGCCCTCCACGAGGAGGCGTTGCGGCTGGCGGCCGGGTTGGAGCAGCTCGGCGACCAGGTGCGCGCGCACGACGGGCTCGCGCATGCGCACCGGGCGTTGGGCCATGCCGAGTCGGCGCGGCACCACTGGCGGCGCGCGCTGGATCTCTTCGCCGTGCTGGGGACGGAACGCACCGGCGAGTTCGGCGCAGGCGTCGCTGCGATCCGGGCGAACCTGGCGGCTACGGAATCGCGACGCACGGAAGTGGGACGGCGGTCCGTCGGCGCGGCTGATAAAGTGCTCGGCGAGTGATCATCGGTTGAGGAGCGCAGTGATGACAGGAGACGACGACATCTCCGGGTGAGACCTGGAGCAGCCATGTCGTCGATCAGTCTCCTCCCTGCCGGGTGCCGTCCCGGGCAGGCCTCACTCAAGGGCGTTCCATGTCCGACACCTTCATCACCTGCACCGATCTGTCGTTCTCGTGGCCTGACGACACGCCGGTCTTCCAGGAACTCTCCTTCACCGTCGGCGCCGGCCGCACCGGGCTCGTCGCGCCGAACGGTGCCGGCAAGAGCACTTTGCTCAAGCTGATCGCCGGCGAGTACCGGCCGAGCGCCGGCTCGGTGTCGGTCGCGGGAGTGCTCGGGCACCTCCCGCAGAGCCTGCCGTTCCTCGGCGAGCTGACCGTGGCCGAGGTGCTCGGCATCGCGCCCGTGATCGCCGCGATCGACGCCGTCGAATCCGGCGACGCGAGCGAGGAGCACTTCGCCATCATCGGCAACGACTGGGACGTCGAAGAGCGCACTCGCGCCGAGCTCGACCGGCTCGGCCTCACCGGCCTCGAACTCGACCGCCGGCTCTCGACGCTCAGCGGGGGACAGGTCGTCTCGATCGGGCTGGCCGCGCAGCTGCTCAAGCGCCCGGACGTGCTGCTGCTCGACGAGCCCACCAACAACCTCGACCTCGACGCCCGCCGCGCGCTGTACGGCGTGCTGGAGGAATGGACCGGTTGCCTGCTGCTGGTCAGCCACGACCGGGCCCTGCTCGACCGGATGGACCGCATCGCCGAGCTCGACCGCGGCGAGCTGCGGTTCTTCGGGGGCAACTTCACGGAGTACACCGATGCCCTGCGCGCCGCACGGGCTGTCGCCGAGAAGAACGTCCGCAACGCCGAGCAGGACGTCAAGCGTGAGAAGCGCGAGATGCAGCAGGCCCGCGAGCGTGCGGCGCGCCGCGCGGGGACGGCCGCCCGCAACATCAAGAGCGCCGGGTTGCCGAAGATCGTCGCGGGCAAGCTGAAGCGGGACGCGCAGCAGTCGGCGGGCAAGGCCGACGGCGTGCATTCCGCGCGGGTCGGCGACGCCAAGGCGCGGCTGGACGAGGCGAGCCGGGCCGTGCGCGACGAGCAGTCGATCGCGCTGGAGCTTCCGGAGACGAACGTCCCCGCCGGGCGGACCGTGTTCCTCGGCGAAGGGATCGTGGTCCGCGACCTCTTCGCGGGCGACGGGGTCGACCTGGTGATCCGCGGACCCGAGCGGATCGCGCTGACCGGCGCCAACGGCACCGGGAAGTCGACGCTGCTGCGGGTCGTGAACGGGGAGCTCATCCCCGAGCGCGGCACCGTCACGAGTGCCGACGGTCGGGTCGCCTACCTGTCGCAGCGGCTGGACCTGCTGGATCTCGACAGCACCGTGCTGGAGAGCCTCACCGCCGCCGCCCCCGCGATGCCGCAGTCGCGACGCATGAACGTGCTCGCCCGGTTCCTGTTCAAGGGCCAGCGCATCCACCTGCCGATCCGGGCCCTGTCCGGTGGCGAGCGGCTGCGCGCGACGCTCGCGTGCGTCCTCTACGCGGAGCCCGCGCCGCACCTGCTGCTGCTGGACGAGCCGACGAACAACCTCGACCTGGTCAGCGTCGGCCAGCTGGAGAGCGCGCTGGCGGCGTACGAGGGTGCGTTCGTGGTCGTCAGCCACGACGAGCGGTTCCTCGCCGAGATCAAGATCGACCGGTGGCTGCGGCTGGAGCGTGGGCGGTTGCTAGCCGGCGGCCCGCCCGTCACGGATCGGGGATGACGACCGTCGAGAGGATCCGGCGTACGCGGCCAGCCCCCGGCTGGTTCTCGATGAACGGCGCCAGCGCCTCCTGCAGCTTGGCCTGCAGCTCGGCGAACTCGGCGTCGGACAGCCACAGCGCGCCCTGCCGCATGCCGACCCCGTCCGCCATCGGGTCGAGCACCTCCCGGCCGAGGTAGCGGTCGAAGTCGGCCGCGAGGCCGGCCATGAAGACCGTGAACATCGCCCGGAGGCGCTCCCGGTCGACGCCTTCGTTGTCGGCGTCGCCCGCTGCGGTGTTGAGCGTGTAGGTGCGCTCGACCGTGCCCCGCACCCGCCGCTCGTCGGTGACGAGCAGCACACCGGCCTGCACGAGAGTCGCGACGTGCCGGTAGAGCGTTGTCGTCGGAACGTCCGGCAGCAGCTCGGCGAGCTGCCCGGTGGTCTGCGGGCGGCCGACGAGCGCCTGCACGATCCGCCACCGGACCGGGTGGTGCAGCAGATCCACGAGCGAGGGGGTGGGTGCCATCTCGACGACTGTTTCCATTTCTGGTAATAATGCAGGTGTCGGGATCACTTTAGGACAGGGGACGTGATGGCGAAGGTGCACGTAGGAGAGCTGGCCGTGACGGTGGAGCTGGCGCCGTGGGAGCGGCCGTTCGCCGGTGGCCGGGAGCGGATCGAGGTGCCGCGCGGCGGGCTGCGGTCCGTCGAGGTGGTCGAGCGGCCGACCCGGTGGTCGGCGACGCCGGGCGGGCGCTCCGGGCTCGTCGTCACCGGTGTGCTGAAGGTCGGACGGTGGGGTCTCGGGACCGGCACCCGCCGGTTCGTCAGCGTGCGGCGGTGGGTGCCGGCGGTGCGGCTGGTGCTCGACGACGTCACCGCGGGCGCACTCGGGTACGACGAGTTGCTGGTCAGCACCCCTGAAGCGGAGCGTGTGGCCGCGGCCGTCCCGAGCGGTCGATGACCGTCGTCGCGCAGCCGGTCCGGCGCAAGGCCGGACCCAGGGTGGTGGTGCTGGCGGTGGGGGTCGTCCTCGGCCTGCTGCTGGGGTACCTCGCGGTGGTCGGGGTGCTGCGTTCGCGCGAGCTGGTGTTGCCCGCCCCGACCGGTACGCACGCTGTCGGGCGGACCATCACGACCGTCGGCGCCGAGCCGCGCAGGGCGGTGTGGATCTGGTACCCCGCTGAGCCGGCGGCCGCCGCGGCGGCCCCGGTGGCGGTGTACGTGCCGGACGGCTGGTTCGGCACATTGCCCCCACCGGTCGGGCTCGGCTGGCTGGTGCAGGACGTGGGTGCGGTCCGTGCGAGGGCGGCGCTGAACCCCGCGCCTGCTGCCGGCCGGTTCCCGGCGGTGGTGCTCGCGCCCGGGTACGAGTCGGCGCCGTGGATGTACACGACCATCGCGGAGGAGCTGGCCAGCCGGGGGCACGTCGTCGCGATGGTGGTGCCGGAGAGCACGCCGGCGCGGGTCGTCGACGGTCGGCGTCTGACGAGCACGTCGTCGGCGGCGCCCGAGCCCGCGCGGTTCGACGCCATGATGGAGGCCGGCGCCGCGGATGTGCTGGCGGTGCTCGACGAGCTGGCCGGGAACGCCGACACCAGCCGCGTGGTCTTCGCCGGGCACTCGCTCGGCGGCGGAGCGGCCGTGCTGGCGTGCGCGCGCGAGCCGCGGTGCGTCGGATCGATCAACGTGGACGGCCCGCAGCCCGACCTGCCTGCCGGAGCGACGGCGAAGCCGGAGCTCCTGCTCGGGTCCGAGCGCAGCTGCGCGGTGCGCAGCCCGTGCGCGGCCGACGACCTGCCGCCGGGGTACGCCGACTGGTACGCGGCCCGTCGCGAGCACACACCGGCGAGCGCGGTCGCGACGATCGCCGGTGCCGGCCACAACGCCTTCGGCGACGCGGCGGCCTACTTCGTCGCGCCACCGCTGACCGGGGCCATGGGTACCGGCACGATCACCGCGGAGCGGATGGACGCCGTCCAGCGCGCGGTGCTGCCGTCGACGGTCGACCAGCTGCTGCGCGGCACCGCCGTCGAGCTGCCCCACCTCCCCGAACTGACCGCAAGCTGACCGAACTTCCCCACCGTTTTGGGTGGATGCGCGCCGAAAACGCGCGCATGTGCCCAAAACGGTGGGGAAGTTTGCGGTCAGCGGGTCGTTGCGCTGGCGCGGAACGTCCGGCGGTAGGCGAGCGGGGCGGTTCCGGTGGCCCTGACGAACTGCTGGCGCAGGTTCCCGGTGCTGCCGAGCCCGCAGCGCCGGGCGATGCGCTCGATCGGCTCGCTCGTGGTCTCGAGCAACTGCCTGACCATCTCGATGCGCTTGCCGAGCAGCCACTGCAGCGGCGTCGTCCCCAGCTGCGCCCGGAACCGGCGGGCGAGGGTGCGCTGGCTCATGTTCGCCTGGCGGGCGAGGTCGGCGAGGCTCAGCGGCTGGTCGAGCCGCGCGAGCGTCCAGTCGAGCAGGCGTGAGATGTCGTCGTCGGGTTCCGGCAGCTGTGCCGCGACGAACTGCGGCCGGTCACCCGTCCGGTGCGGTGGCGTGAGCATGCGCCGGGCGATCGCGTTGGCGGCGGCCGTTCCGTGGTCGGCGCGGATCAGGTCGAGGCACGCGTCGAGCGTCGCCGCCCCGCCCGCGGCCGTGATGACGCGCCCGTCGCCGGTGTAGAGCGTCGACGGGTCGACCTCGACATCGGGATGGCGGCGGGCCAGCTCGTCGGCGTGCAACCAGTGCGTCGTCGCCCGGCGGCCGCGCAGCAGCCCGGCCTGCGCCAACGCGAACGCCCCGGTCCCGGCGCCGACGATCCGGACACCCCGCAGGTGGGCGTGCCGCAGCGCCTGCAGCACCGCAACCGGCTGCCGGGTGGCCGGGTCGGCCGCAGGCACGAGCAGCGTGCCAGCGCTGAAGATGCCGTCGAGCCCGGACGTCGCCTCGACGGCGAACCGCCCCACGACCAGCGTGCTCCCGGGCTCGACGGCGCAGATCCGCAGCTCGTACGGCAGGGCGGCAGCCGCATGGACGTCGAAGAGCTCAACCGGCACAGCGATGTCCAGCGCCGACGCGGCCGGCAGCACCAGCACCGCAACCACGTGCCGCATGCCCGGCAGCACACGTGGTCGACACACCGCAGCCGTCACGTGAGTCCCCCCGCAAGTCGTCCACGAACGTGTCGACGACTCTCGGGCACCACCCGAGGCCCCTCAAGGCCACGAACCGGACATCTAGCGGACAGGCGCTACCGGACAGGGGGCTACCGGACCGGGCTACCAGCTCCGACCGGCACCGTCGCGATCGCTGCCGCTCCCAGTGCCGCGACCGCGCCGAAGATCATGAAGCCCCAGGGGTAGGCCAGGCCCGCGGTCAGCAGCGCGCCGCCGATGACGGGGCCGGTGATGGCGCCGAGCCGACCGACCCCGCTGGCGCTGCCCACGGCCGTGCCGCGCATGACGGCGGGATAGGTCTGGCTGACGTAGGCGTAGACCAGCACCTGCGAGCTGAAGACGAAGACGCCGGCGAGCAGGACGCTCACGTAGACCCCGATGCCGGGCAGCCGGACGGTGAGCAGCACCAGGAACACCGCCGCGGCCGCGAACCAGATGATCACCGAGCGGCGCACCCCGATCCGGTCGGACACCCGTCCTGCTACCAGCAGCCCCAGCACGGCACCGACGTTGAGCACCAGCAGCAGCGCCAGCGCGGCGTCGAGCTGGTAGCCGGCGGTGCGCATGATCGACGGCAGCCACGTGTTCAGGCCGTAGACCAGCAGCAGCCCCATGAACGACGCCACCCAGAACGCGATCGTCGCCATCAGCATCCCGCCGTGGAACAGCCCCGACACCGGGTTGCGGGAAGACGTTTCGACCCGGGACCGTTCGAAGTCGCTCGACTCCGGCAGGAACCGCAGCAGCAACGGCACGAACACCAGCGCCGGGAGCGCGCCCAGCACGAACATCACCCGCCAGCCGAGGCTGGGGATCACGATGATCCCGAGCAGCGACGTGAGCACCGCGCCGGCGTGGTACCCGGTCATGAGCGTCGTGGTCGCGCTGCCCGGACGCCCGCCCTTGGAGAACTCGTTGACCATCGCGATCGCCACCGGCAGCACCCCGCCGAGCCCTAGCCCGGCGAGGAACCGCAGCGCCCCGAACGTCCACGGGTCGGGCGCGACGGCGCACAGCGCCGTGAAGATCGAGAAGCTCACGACGGTGATCAGCATCGTGCGGCGCCGGCCGATGACGTCGGTGATCGCACCGATCGCCAGCGCCCCGATCATGACGCCGAGCAGGCCGACCACCGAGATCAGCGAGCCGCTCGCGGGGTCGAGCCCCCAGGACGGCTCCTGCATCAGCGATGGGAGCACGACGCCGAGCACCACGAGGTCGAAACCTTCCAGCGCCACCGCCGTCCAGCACAGGGGTGCGACCCAGGAGCGGAGCGGGTTCGACGTCGAATCCGTTGACATGGGCAGGGAGTATCGGCACCTCGTCCCGGCCCTGTCTGCGCCGCCTTCCGCTGAGCGGAAGGATTCCACGCCCGGCGCGGCAAGGTGCCCGTCGACAACGACGTTTTGGCTGTTGTGAGCGTTAACAAATGACCAGAACGTCGTTGTCGACGGCCTACTGTGTGCGGCCATGGGGTGTGCGATTTGTGCGGCGTTGGCCGGTCGGGGAGCGCTCGTGTCGCCCCTCGTGTGGCAGGACGAGCTGGTGTACGTGTGCCACGCGGCGCCGGTCGGCGGGTCCGTCGCGCTCGGGCACGTCATCGTCGAGACCAAGCGCCACGCCGCGTACCTCGACGGGCTCACGGATGCCGAGGCGGCGGCCGTCGGGCTGGCGGTGCGCCGCCTCGCGGCAGCGCTGCGTGCGGAGCTGGATGTCGAGTTCGTGCACGCGGCGGTGATCAACCAGGGCATGGAGCACTTCCACGAGCACGTCTACGTCCGGCACCGGGGCACGCCCGCCGAGTTCAACTGGTCGCGGGCCGACGAATGGCCCGGCGCGCCACGAGGCGACGACGCCGCGGTGGCCGACCTGTGCCGCAGGCTGGCCGCCCACTTCCCCGGCTGACGAAACTTCCCCACCGTTTTGCCTATCTGCAGACCCCGGAGGGCGTGCAGGTTGGCAAAACGGTGGGGAACTTCACTGCGCGACGGGGCCCTGCGCGACGAGCTCGGTCGGGGTGGTCGGCGGTACGCGGCCGGGTTCGAGCGAGATGGCGTACGCCGTGTAGTGCAGCGGGTGTTCCGAGTGCAGCGCCTGCATGGGCTGCTCGCGGGTCACGTCGAACGCACCGAGCGGCTCCGGCGCGGCGCCGGCCGGGTCGCCCGCGATGCCCCACAGCACGTAGGTGGTGTCGCCGCCGTTGGGCTGCAGGCCGGGGCCGACGACGATCGGTCCGCTTTGAGCCGCGATGACCGCGGCTACGGCGTGGCCCCCCTGCGACGAGTGCAGTGTGGCGTGCGTGGTCGGGGTCGAGACCAGCCCGACGATCGCCTCGGCCATCGCCTGCACCTGAGCGGCCTGCGCGTCGCGCTGCTGCTGGACGACCGCGGTGTACGCGCCGAGCCCGCCGAACGCGAGCACGGCTGCCGCGGCGAGCGCAACCGCCACGATCCGCCGTCGTCGGGGTCCTCGGGTGGCGGGGCGCCGCTCGTCCTGCCGCTGCGGCGGGCGCCGCGCGGCGGGCGGCTGCTCCTCGCGGGCCGGCGGCCGGGGCGTCGGCGGTACCGGCGGTGTCTGGCGGATCTGTGGCGTCCGCTCGGCCAGCTCGACGATCGAGTCGCGCAGCCGCTCCGGCGGGTCGAGCTGCGGCACCGCGGCGCCGATGTCCCCGGCGATCCGCTCGGTCTCGGCAACCATCTCCTGGCACGCGGCGCAGCCGGGCAGGTGCTGCTCGAACGCGGCCTCCTCGTCGGGTTCGAGCGCGTGCAACCCGTACGCGACGGCCTGCCCCTCCATGTCGCACGTCTCGTCGTTCATGCCGGGCCCCCGTCGAAGGTCTCGGAGTCACCCGTCACCGGGCCGAGCAGGTTGCGCAACCGCTGGATGCCGCTGAACATCCGCGACTTGACCGTCCCCAACGGCACCCCGGTCAACGCTGCCACCTCGCGCTGGGTGTAGCCCGCGAAGTAGGCCAGTGCCAGCGCCCGCCGCTGGTCGGCCGGCAGATCGGCCAGCGCCGACCGCACCTGGCCTGCCGTGACGGCGTCGAGCGCCGCTGTGTCGGCGCCACCCTCCGACGGCTCGTCGGGCGCGGCCGGCCCGGTGTGCCTGCGGAGGCGTTCCTCGCTGCGCACGGCGTCGACCGACTTGTGGTGCACCAGCGTGAGGAACCACGACGCGAACTGGCCCCGCGCGGCGTCGAAGCGCCCGGGGTCGCGCCAGAAGGCGATGAAGGCCTCCTGCACGACGTCCTCCGCGATCTTCTCGTCGACGCATATCCGCACGGCCAGCGAGTAGGCCCGCCGCCCGTACCGGTCGTAGAGGGCAGCCAGCGCTGCGGACGAGCCGCCCGCGACCGACGCGACGAGCTCACCGTCGCTCGCCGGCACATCGAGTCCCAGCCGGTCGGGTGCGTTCGAGCCATGGGCCTCGTCAGCCACCAGCAGCGTCCTCACACGAGAGCATTCGACATCCGGGCCGGAACGGTTCGACCGGGCTGCAGACTGTAATCGAGGCCCCCGTCCCCGACGATCCGAGGTATGACCATGGCGGCACTGCCGCGTCTCGACCCGATCGGTCGTTCCTCGGCCGATCCTGCCGCGCTGGTGCTCGTGCTGCACGGCGGCCGCGCGAACAGCACCGAGAGCGGTGAGCCGAAGCGGCTCGCCTACCGGCGGATGCTGCCGTTCGCCACGATGCTCGCCCGCCGCCCCGAGCTGGACGTGCAGCTGCTGCGGTACCGGGTGCGCGGCTGGAACGCGCCGCGCAAGGACGCGCAGCTCGACGCCGAGTGGGGCATCACGGAGCTCGCGAAGCGCCACCCGGGACGTCCGGTCGTGCTGGTCGGGCACTCGATGGGCGGCCGGGCCGCGCTCGGCGCCGCCGGGGCCCCCGAGGTGACGGCCGTGTGCGCGCTCGCCCCGTGGCTGGACGGCTCCGATCCCGTCGAGCAGCTCGCCGACCGTTCGGTGCTCATCGCCCACGGCGACCGGGAACGCTGGACGAGCCCGCGAGCCTCCTACGACTACGCGCTGCGTGCCGCGGCCGTGACGGACCGGATCGCCCGGTTCGACATCCACGGCGCCGGCCACTTCATGATCACCAGGTCGGCCGACTGGCACGGTTTGGTCCGCCGGTTTGTGATGGGCGTCACAGGCCTCGAACCGGAGGACCGCGACATCGCGAATGCCATGCGTCAACCCGCCCCCGGCGGCTTGCGCGTTGCGCTCGCGGCCGGTCGACGACCTGGAGCCGATCCATGACCCGAACGGGCCGATGAGCCGCCCGACCGCTGCGGTCGTCGGTGCCGGTGTCGCCGGACTGACGGCCGCCTACCTGCTGCAACGTCGATACGATGTCACCCTGTTCGAGGCCGAGCCCCGCCTGGGCGGCCACGCGCACACCCACGACGTCGTGGCGACCGACGGCGGCACGGCGGCCGTCGACACCGGGTTCATCGTCCACAACGACCGCACCTACCCCCACCTGCTGCGGCTGCTGCGCGAGCTGGGCGTCGCCACCCAGCCGGCCGAGATGTCGATGAGCGTGCGCTGCGACGGCTGCGGTCTCGAGTACGCCGGTGCGCGCGGTCTCGCCGGGCTCTTCCCTCGGCTCGCGAACGCCACCAGCCCCGCCTACCTGCGGATGCTCGGCGAGGTCTCCCGGTTCCACCGGCACGCCGCGAGGATCGTCGACGACGAGCGGGCCGGCGACATCACGCTCGGCGCGTTCCTCGCGGTCGGCGGGTACTCCCGCTACTTCACCGAGCACTTCATGATCCCGGTGGTCTCCGCCGTCTGGTCGGCCGGCGCCGCCGTCTCGCTGCGGTACCCCGCGCGCTACCTGTTCACGTTCCTGCGCCACCACGGGATGCTCGCGGTCGGCGGCTCGCCGCAGTGGCGGACCGTTGTCGGCGGCTCGCGCACCTACGTCGAGCTGGCGGCGAAGCAGCTCTCGGCGGTGCACGTCGGCACGCCGGTGCGGGCCGTGCGCAGGCTCGCCCACGGCGTCGAGATCCGCGACGACGCCGACACCGCGCACGTCGTCGACGCGGCCGTCCTCGCCACGCACCCCGACCAGGCGCTCCGCTTGCTCGCCGAGCCGACCGACGCCGAGCGGGCGACCCTCGGCGCCTTCACCTACTCGCGCAACGTGACGCAGCTGCACCACGACACCTCGCTGCTGCCGCGCACCACCCGCGCGTCCTGGAACTATCTCAAGCCGGCCTGCGCCGCCGACGGGCCGGTGCTGGTCAGCTACGACATGAACCGGCTGCAGCAGCTGGCCGAACCGGACGACTACGTCGTGACGCTCAACGGCGCCGACCGCGTCGACCCGCGGTCGGTCGTCGCGACGATGACCTACGAGCACCCCGTCTACACGCCGGAGTCGGTGGCCGCCCAACGCGACCTGCCCGCACTGGACGACGGCCGGCTCGCGTTCGCGGGCGCGTACCACGGCTGGGGGTTCCACGAGGACGGATGCGCGTCCAGCGTCCGCGCCGCTGCCTCGTTCGGCGTGTGCTGGTGACCGCCCTCTACGACGTGACGATCCGGCATTCGCGCACGCAGCGGCTGGAGCGCTCCTTCCGGCACCGCGGCTACCTCTGGCTCGTCGATCTCGACGCGCTGCCGTCGATGCCTCGCCTGCTGCGTCCGTTCGCCCGGTTCCAGGCCCGCGATCACGCGGGCGACCCGGCCGGCACGATCCGCGGCAACCTCGACGGCTGGCTCGCCACGAAGGGCGTCGAGCTCAACGGCGGGCGCGTGCTGATGCTCGCCAACGCCCGCCTGCTCGGGTACGTGTTCAACCCGATCAGCGTGTTCTGGTGCTACGCGCCCAGCGGCTTGCTCGCCTGCGTCGTGGCCGAGGTGCACAACACCTACGGCGAGCGCCACCGCTACCTCCTGCACCCCGACCACGCGGGCCGCGCCGAGGTGGAGAAGGACCTCTACGTCTCGCCGTTCCTGCAGGTCGAAGGGACGTACCGGATGTCGGTGCCGCTGCCCGGCGAGACGCTCGCGATCTCCGTCGCGCTGCACCAGCACGGCCGGGTCGCGTTCTCGGCATCCGTCACGGGCGACCGGCGGCCGGCCACCGCCGGCGCGCTGGCCCGGATGCTCCTGCGCCACCCGCTGATGCCACACCGCACCACCGCACTGATCCGCCGCCACGGCATCGCGCTGTGGCTGCGGGGCCTGCCCGTCACGCCGCGGCAGCAGAAGACGAAGGAGCGTGCCCGATGAGCGTTTCACCGACCACACGCCCGAACCACGACATCGCGCCAGGCCCGGCCCGGGTGACGTGGCCGGGGCTGGCCACGCCGCCGCACTCCCCGGCGCGGGCGCGGATCGCGGAGGCGCTGTTCCGCAGGGCCGTCGCGCCGCTGCCCGTCAGGGTCGTGTTCGCCGGCGGCGAGCGGATCGGCACCGGCGGGCCCGTCATGCGGATCGTGCGTCCGAAGGCCTTCTTCCACCGGCTCGGGGCCGGCTCGAAGATCGGCTTCGGCGAGTCGTACATGGCGGGCGACTGGACGTCGACGCAGCTCGCCGAGCTGCTGACGCCCTTCGCCGCCACGCTCTCCACGTTGATCCCGCCGGTGCTGCAGAAGGTCGGGCGCCGGCTGGCGGAAGCGCGCACACCCGCGGCCGACCGCAACACCCCGACCGGCTCGCGGGCCAACGTCCACCGCCACTACGACCTGTCCAACGAGCTGTTCGCCGCGTTCCTCGACGAGTCGATGACCTACTCGGCCGCGTGGTTCGCCGAGCCGGCAGACACCCTCGCGCAGGCGCAGCTGCGCAAGATCGACGGTGTGCTCGACATGGCCGGCGTGCGTTCCGGCCAGCACGTGCTGGAGATCGGCACGGGCTGGGGCGCGCTCGCCATCCGTGCGGCCGAGCGCGGCGCGCGGGTGACGACGCTGACGATCTCGGCGGAGCAGGCGACGCTCGCGCAGCAGCGGATCGACGCTGCGGGCGTTGCCGACCGCGTGCAGGTGCTGCTGCGCGACTACCGGGAAGCGCAGGGCAGCTACGACGCTGTGGTGAGCGTCGAGATGATCGAGGCCGTCGGCGCCGAGTACTGGCCGACGTACTTCGCCGCGATCGACCGGCTGCTGCGGCCCGGCGGCCGGGTCGGGTTGCAGGCGATCACGATGCCGCACGACCGCATGCTCGCCGCGCGGCACGACTACTCCTGGATCCACAAGTACGTCTTCCCCGGCGGGCTGATCCCGTCGGTCACCGCGATCGAGGAGAACGTCGCGGCGCACACCGGGCTGCGGATCGTCGAGCGGCGCAGCCTCGGACCGGACTACGCGCACACGCTCGCGCACTGGCGCCGGACGTTCCTCGACCGGTGGGACGACGTCGCCGTGCTCGGGTTCGACGAGACGTTCCGCCGGATGTGGGAGTTCTACCTGGCCTACAGCGAGGCGGGGTTCCGGGTCGGCTACCTCGATGCCTTCCAGCTCTCGCTGGCCGAACGAGCGGCGCTGTGATGCCGGTCGCGCCGCAGCTCGCCGCGCTCGTCGAGCGCCTGCTCGGGGCGCCGGTGCCGGTGCGGATCACCGCGTGGGACGGCAGCTCCGCCGGACCGGCCGACGGCCCGACGGTGGTCGTCGGGCGCCGCCGCGCGCTGCGCAGGCTGCTGTGGAACCCGGGGGAGCTGGGCCTCGCGAGGGCGTTCGTCGCCGGCGAGCTCGACGTCGAAGGGGATATCGCCGAGGGCCTCTCGCGGTTCTGGTCCGCCGCGCCCACCGGCCGCCGGGTCGGACCGGGCGAGCTGCTCCGTGCGTTCGGCCTCGCGGTGCGGGTCGGGGCGCTGGGCCCCCGACCCGCACCGCCCACCTCGGAGGCGCGGCTCGCGGGGCGGCTGCACACCGGCCGCCGGGACAAGGCGGCGATCGCGCACCACTACGACCTCTCCAACACCTTCTACGAGTTCCTCCTCGACGAGCGGATGGCGTACTCGTGCGGGTACTGGACGCAGGAGCCCTCGGCCGGGTACGGGCTGGCGGATGCGCAGCGCGACAAGCTCGACCTGATCTGCCGCAAGCTCGACCTGCGTCCCGGAATGCGGCTGCTCGACGTCGGGTGCGGCTGGGCGTCGCTGCTCGTGCACGCCGCCACCGAGTACGGCGTGCACGCGGTCGGCGTGACGCTCTCGGCGCAGCAGCGGGCGTTCGGCGCGGCCCGGGTGGAGGCGCTGGGCCTGTCCACGTCGGTGGAGATCCGCCAGCAGGACTACCGCGAGATCGTGGACGGCCCGTTCGACGCGATCGCCTCGATCGAGATGGGCGAGCACGTCGGCGAGCGGAACTACCCGGTGTACGCGGCGCAGCTGCACCGCCTGCTGCTCCCGCAGGGACGGCTCCTGCTGCAGCAGATGTCCCGCGGTGCGGCGGGGGTGAACTCCGCGCCGGGCGGCGGGGCGTTCATGGAGCGGTACGTCGCGCCGGACATGTTCATGCGCCCGCTCGGGTCCACGCTCGACATCCTGGAGGCGTCGGGGCTCGAGGTGGTCGACGTGCGGTCGTTGCGCGAGGACTACGTCCGCACGGTCCGCCCGTGGCTCGACACGCTGCAGGAACGCGCCGAGGAGGCGATCGACCTCATCGGCTACGAGCAGTACCGCGTCTGGCTGCTGTACCTGGCGGGTGCCTCGTTGGCGTTCGCGGAGAACCGGATGGGTGTGCACCAGATCCTGATGGTGCGGCCCGCCGCCGACGGGTCGTCGGGGCTGCCCGTCCCGGCCGACGGCTGGTCGGTGGGCCGGCAGCCCGACAGGATGTCGGCATGACGGCATTCCCGTGGGGCGCCGCGCTCACCAACTTCTGGGTGGCCGCGGTGGTGATCGTCGTGGTGTTCCTTGCCGCGCTCGGCGTCGCGGTCGGGCTGCGCGGCGGCCGGCACGACGGGATCGACGTCGCATGGGGTCTGGGGTTCGCGGCCGTCGCCGTGACGACGCTCGTCGCGTCCGAGGGGTACGGCGACGGCTGGCGGCGCTGGCTGATCACGGCACTGACCTGCGTTTGGGGGCTGCGGCTCAGCTGGCACATCGCCCGGCGCAACCGCGGCAAGCCCGAGGACCCGCGTTACGTCGAGATCCGGGACCGGGCGAAGAGCAACCCCGTCGCGCACCTCGTCCGCAAGGTCTACGTGCCGCAGGCCGTGATCATGTGGGTGGTGTCGCTCCCCGTGCAGCTCGGCCAGTACGGGTTCGCCGACGGGACGGCCACGCTGCTGATCACCGTGCTGGGCGTGCTCCTGTGGGTGGTCGGGTTCGTGTTCGAGACCGTCGGCGACGCGCAGCTCGCAGCCTTCACCGCCGACCCCGACAACCGCGGCAAGGTGATGGACCGCGGCCTGTGGCGCTACACCCGCCACCCCAACTACTTCGGCGACGCGGCCGTCTGGTGGGGCCTCACCGTGCTCGCGCTGCACCACGCCGCCGGCCTCATCGGGCTGGTGGGCGCGGCGATCATGACATGGCTGCTGGTCAAGGGCACCGGCGCGAAGCTGCTCGAATCGAGCATCGGGCAACGCCGGCCCGGCTACGCCGAGTACGTCCGCCGAACCAGCGGGTTCCTCCCGCTCCCACCCCGCAAGGACGTCCCCGAGGGCCGGTGACCGCCGCTGCGCAGCCCGACCGGCCCACATCGGGCGTCCCGATCACACCGATCGCCGAATCCGAGAATGCGCCGCGATACCACGCGTCAATTTCCTCACCGGATTGAGGGAGTTTCAGTGCAAGATCCGCCCGAGTGCCGGGTGTGTCGTCGCGGAATGTGGTGAAGGTGCCCCGATTCATCAGTTCGTGTTGCTTGACGACAAGGATTCCCACGTAGAAGGTGGATCGCAGGTTAGCTACTGGCAACGCGAGGGTTAGCGCGAGCTGAACTGGCGTATACGTGAGGCGGTACGAGCCGGCGTCTTGCGAGCGCGGTACCGACGACAACGGAGGTTCCACAATGCTCGGGGCGTACGTCGACTACGCGATCAGCCTGGCCGCGGACATGGTCGCGATCTTCCTGCTGGCCTACGGCCTGTACTTCCGCCGCCATCGGCGCGCGGACCTCCTGCTGGCCTACGTCGCGCTGAACGTCGGCATCTTCGTGGCGATGTCGTTGCTGGCCTCGGTGCGGGTGGACCTCGCACTGGGCTTCGGGTTGTTCGCGATCCTGTCGATCATCCGGCTCCGGTCGAGCACGGTGACCCAGCAGGAAGTGGCCTACTACTTCGTTGCGCTGGTACTGGGCCTGGTCAACGGCATCGCGCTGGCCGACCGCTGGTTGACGCTGGGCATCAACGTCCTGCTGCTGCTGACCATGCTCGTCGCCGACAACAAGCGTCTCCGAGACCGGACCCGGCGGACCGACATCACCCTGGACGTCGTGCACGTCGATGACGCCGCGCTGGTGGCCGATCTGGAGCGCCGGCTCGGCGGGCGCGTGCTCCACCACGAGGTGAACGTGGTCGACCACGTGCGCGGCTGCATGGTCGTCGACGTGCGGTACCGCGCCGGGCAGCCCGTTGCGGACGCCGTCCCCGAGGGGCATCGCCTCGAGATCATCCTGGACGTCGTGCACGCCGACGAGGCGGCGCTGGTGGCCGACCTGGAGCGTCGACTGGGTTGCCGGGTGCAGTCCCACCAGGTCAAGAACATCGACTACGTGCGGGACACGATGGTCGTGGACGTCCGGTACAGCCGCGCGGCCGACGGCGGTGCGGACCGCGTCGAGCCGGGCCTCGACGGGCACGTCGTGGTGGTGGAGTCATGAGTGCCCCCACCTTGCAGGCGCCACGTCGCGGCCGGCGCACCAGGGGCCCGGCCCGCGCGCGCCCCGCGGAGCGCGCGGTGGTCGCGGCCGGCGCGCTGGTCGAGCCGATCGGGCTCACCGAGCTCAACGCCATGGCCGAACTGCAGACCCGGGTGGATTGCAAGTACTTCGTGCCGGCGGACGTGTTCCGCCGGCTGGTGCGCGGGATGGCCGACGAGCTGCGGGTGCTCGAGATCGGTGGGCAGCGCGACTTCGGCTACGAGTCGGTGTACTTCGACACCGCTGACCTGTCCGCCTACCGCGCGCACGTGCAGCGCCGGCGCCGTCGGTTCAAGGCCCGCACCCGGACCTACACCGACACCCGGCTCTGCATGTTCGAGGTCAAGCTCTCCGGCACACGCGGAGAGACGATCAAGCAGCGGGTGCCGCATCCGTTCGATCGGCGCGCGGAGCTCACCGACTCGGCGCTGGCGCACCTCGCGGCCGCGCTGGAATCGGCGCACCACCAGGAGCTGCCGGCCGGACTGGCGCCCTCGGTGATCACCGAATACCGGCGCACCACCTTCGTCACCCGTGCCGGCGACGCCCGGCTGACCTGCGACGTGAGCCTGGTCTGCCACGACCCGGCCCGCGCGGTTCGCGACACGGGCACCCACGTGCTGGTGGAGAGCAAGTCCAGCGGCCACCGCGGCAGCGCGGTCGACCGGTTCCTGCGCGAGCTGGGCGTGCGGCCGGCATCGGTGAGCAAGTACTGCGTCGGCATCGCCGCGCTGCGCCCGGACCTACCATCCAACCCGTGGCACCAGACCTTGCGTCGCTACTTCACGCCGCCGCAGGCCGCCTCCTGAGCGGGGCGGTGTTCCCGTGAGCAGCGGGCTGGTCCGCTCGGCGTTGCGGCTGGCGACGATCGGGCTGGCTGCGTCGGCGCTCATGGCCGCCTGCGGCAGTGCGCCGTCACCGTCGCCCTCGCGCGACAGGGCCGCGAGCAGCGGTCCCGACGTCGTCATGATCATCCGGCATGCGGAGAAGCCGGACGGCCCGGACGAGGGCATCGACCAGCACGGCCGGGAGGACGGCGGCTCGTTGACCGCGACCGGGTGGGAGCGAGCACGCCGCTTGGTCGATCTGTTCGCCCCGGTGCACGGATCTCCGCCGAGGGGCTTGAGCCGCCCCGGGGTGATCTACGCGGCAGGTGCCACCGACGACGGCGAGGGGCTCCGTACCCGGCAGACGGTCGCACCGCTCTCGGCCGCGCTCGGTGTGCCGGTGCACACCGACTTCGGCAAGGGCGAGGAGGAGCGCCTCGTCAAGGAGGTGCTCGGCGAGCCGGGCACCGCATTGATCTCGTGGCAGCACAGCGGGATACCGGACATCGTCGACTCCTTCGGCGCGGTCACCCCGAAGCCGCCGAAGAAGTGGCCGGACGAGCGGTACGACCTGGTGTGGACGCTGACCAGGACCGCGGACGGCTGGCGCTTCGCCCAGATCCCGGAACTCCTGCTGCCCGGCGACGACCCCGAGGCCATCCCGGACTGAGTGCCTCGCGTCCCGGTACGTCCATCGGGGCTTGTCGCAGATCCACTTGTGGTCTATCTTCTTACCGAAGAGAGCGCTCTCGCGAATGTTCGGTAAGTGCTGTTATCGATCCTTGATGAACGGTTGCCCGGGGAGAGGGAGCGCTCTATGCGTCGATCGAGATTCATTGTCACCATTGGGCTGGCACTGGCCACCACGGCCGTGCTGAGCGGTCCGGCGAACGCGGCGGTGCCGGCCCAGTCGGCGGTCCAGTCGACGGTCCAGTCGACGGTCCAGTCGACGGCCGCCGTGGCGCAACCGCCGAGTACGGCGTGGACGACGGTCGGCCCGTACACCACGTGGCCGGCGTGCGATTCGGACCGCCGCCTGTACGCCTCGCGCTACAAGTACAAGACCCAGCCGTGCTTCCTGCACACGAACGGCTACTACTACTTCAAGTACGAGTAACCGGCACCCCGACTGCTTCGGGGATGCGACGGTCTGGTGGGGTTCGACGATGGTCGCGCTCCACCAGAACGTCCATCCCCAGGAGGAAGTCGATGAAAGCCGGTGACCTGGTCGAGGACTTCGAGCTGGCCGACGAGACGGGCACGTCCCGCTCGCTGTACGGGCTGCTCTCCGACGGGCCCGTCGTCCTGTTCTTCTACCCGGTGGCCTCCAGCGGCGGCTGCACGCGCGAGGCCTGCCACTTCCGCGACCTCGCGGCGGAGTTCGCGGAGCTGGGCGCGCAGCCGGTCGGGATCAGCAGCGACGGCTTGGAGGCTCAGCGGACGTTCGCGAGCGCGCACTCGCTGGGCTACCCGCTGCTCTCCGACGCCGGCAACGTGATCGCCAAGCGGTTCGGGGCGTACCGCAGCTTCCTTCCTGGCGGGCTGCACACCCGGCGGATGACGTTCGTGATCGACACCGACCGGACGCTCGCCGGCTCCGTGGCCAGCGAGACGAAGTTCGACCTGCACGCCGACCAGGCACTGGAGATCGTCCGGCACCGTGACAGCGTCCGCGAGTGAGCAGCTCGTCGAGGCGCTGACGGCGGTCGGCTGCGAGGCGGCTCCGACAGCGGTCGACCCCGTCGTGCTGTCCGAGCGAGCCGGGCGGCTCGTCGTGCGGGTCGGCGATGTCGTCGTCAAGGCGCACGCGGTGGGCACCGATCCGGACGCGCTCGCGGCGCGGCTGCGGCTCGTCGCCGATCGTCAACAACCAGGGCCGGTCTGGCTCCCGCCGGTCGGCGGCGTGCGGCACGTGCGCGACCGGCTCGTGACCGTCTGGCCTGCCGCCGAGACGGTCGCCGGTGCCGACCCGGACAGCGCCCCCTGGGTCGAAGGAGCCGAGCTGCTCGCCCGGCTGCACCGCTGTGCGCTGCCCGCTGACGTTCCCGCCGCCGGGTTCGCGGCCGGCGTCGAGCGGGCGGTGACGCGGATGGGGACGGGTTCCGCGGCCGACGCCGTGCGGCGGGCTTTCCGCGGACTCGGCCTGCCGCACGGCGGGAGCGCGGTGGTGCACGGCGACTGGCACCTCGGGCAGGTCGTCCACCACGGCGGGTGGCGGCTCATCGACGTCGACGACCTCGGCCTCGGCGACCCGGCTTGGGACCTTGCCCGGCCGGCGGCGCTCTACGCGGTCGGGCTGCTCGACCCGGTGCTGTGGGCGCGCTTCCTCGACGCCTACCGAGCAGCGGAGGGCCCGGCGGTCCCCGCGACAGGTGACCCGTGGCCCGTGCTGGACACGCCCGCCCGTGCTGCCGTCATCCGCCTGGCCGCACAGGCCGTCGTTCGAGCTGGGAGCACTGAAATGGACGAAACGGACGTCCTTCTCGTCGATGCATGTGTACGCATGAGCGAGGATCGACGCTAGGCTCGCCAGCTCATGGAAGTGCTGAGGGGGAGGTTCTCGGATGCAGTGCCCCAAGTGCCGAGGCACGATGCGGACGTACAACCGCAACGGCGTGCAGATCGAGCAGTGCGACAACTGCCGCGGGGTCTTCCTCGACTACGGCGAGCTGGAGCACCTCGCGCAGATGGAGGCCCGGTACGCGGCCCCGCCGCCCCCTCCGCAGCCCGGCTACGCGGCGCCGCCCGCCCCCGGTTACGGCGCGCCGGCGTGGGGCTCGTCCCACCACGGGCACCACAAGAAGAAGAGCTGGGCCCACATGATCTTCTCGACCTGACGTACAACTTCCCCACCGTTTTGCCAACCTGCACACCATTTTGGGTGTGCAAGTAGGCAAAACGGTGGGGAAGTTTGCGGTCAGCGACGCCAGAAGCGCCAGCCGCGTCTCGGTTTGCCGGGCGTCGAGCGCTGGGGCGCCGGGAACGGGCGGTCCAGCGGGTCGGGCGAGAGTGCCCGCTCCGGCAGCTCGACGGGCCGCAGCGCGGGGATCGTCGACGGCGGCGGGGGCACGGGCGCGTCGAGGAACTGGGTGGATGTGGCCGGGTGCTCGGCCGACGGCGTACGGGGCTGGGGTATTGCCGACTCGCTCGTTGGCCGACCGGTTCTGGTGCTTGTGCTTCGGTCGCTCACGTGTTCGCCTATCGCGGCGCGCGGAAGGCGTGTTACGCGATCCGCGCGCCGCCGGCGAAGGTCACTTCTCGGTGGCGAAGTCCTGCGTCCAGTAGCGCCCCGAACGGGCGACGCCGATGTTCTCCAGATTGCAGTTGAGGATGTTGGCGCGGTGGCTCTCGCTCTTCATCCACAGGTCCATCACACGCTGCGGTGACGTCGTGCCCATCGCGACGTTCTCGGCCGCGCGGCGGTAGTTGAAGCCCTCGCGGCGGATCCGCTCGCCGAACGACGAGCCGTCGGAGCCGACGTGGGACATGCTGCCGTTCTCCTCCTGGTCCTGCGCGTGTTTGCTGGCCGCCGTGGTCAGGCGGGAGTCGATGGTGACGGGGTCGCAGCCCGCGTCCGCGCGTGCGTCGTTGACGAGTGCCACCACCGCGTCCTCGTCACCGGCGGCGAACGCCGGGGCGGAGGAGAGGACGAGCGGGGCGGCGACCATCACGGCAAGCAGGGCGATGCGGGCGGGCAGCCGTCGGCTGCGCTGGGTGCTCACGGTCGATACAACGTCCGATCGGGGTATCCCGATACGGTGAATTGATCACCGACCGCTACTCCGTCGCGATTGGAACGGGCGCGGGGTCGTTCATCAGCGCCGGGCTGAAAGCGCGCCACGCGATCGCTGTCAGGACGACCATTCCCGCGAACCCGATCCAGAACGGCGCGGTGATCCCGAGCTAGGAGCGCCCTGAACGACTGGGACCTACTGCGCGGCGTCCAGACGGCGCCCTCGCGGCGTTGCGCGGACACGTCGATACAACAGCGGTATCGCCGTATCCGCGCGCCTTGCGAGGACACC
>NZ_JAJGSX010000023.1 GCF_021245725.1 Pseudonocardia sp. TRM90224
CCGCCGACATCGTGTTCGGGATGCGCGCGAGCACGCTGCTCGCCGAGCGGTTCGACACCGACGTGCGCGGGCACTGGTCGCGGGGCGAGTCGTCGCTGCGCCGCCCCCTCCCGACGTCGCCGGCGCGGGCTGCCTGAGGTTCACGAGGCGGTCGGGTGGGGGCCGCCTGGAAAGCTACTTTCCCGGCCTGTGGCGCCAGGAAAGTGGCTTTCCAGGCAACGTGTGCGTCCCGCACGCATCCTGCCCACGGGCACACGGCCGAGCGGAAGGCGGGCCGAGCCGGTTCGCTCCCCTCGTTTTCGGGCACTCGCTGCACATGACCGACCAGCACGGAATCGCACCGGACGTCCTGGGCGACGACGACCTGCGCCGCGAGCTCGCCCACCTCCACGAGACGAGGCACGACACGGTGCTGGACGGGAGCGAGTCGGCGTTGGAGAGCCACACCCGCCGGATGCTGGCCCTCGAGCAGGAGTTCATCCGGCGGTTCCCGCAGGACGCTGCCCCCGATGCCGCACGCACCAGGGCCGGCAGCCGCGAGCGCGCCGGCCAGTCCTCGACCGGCCACGACCGCAGCGGCTGAATCCCGACTGAATCCCCGGCTGAATCCGAGTCCGACCCGCCGGGCCCCGGCCACCGGGATCCGCACCGCGGATGCGATCATCATTGCCGGTTGAGCAGCCAGCCGGAGGCGCACGGGTCAGGTCCAGGCCCGGGCGTCTCCGACCTGCGAATGGACCGTCGTGTGCAGGAGGACGACGGGGAATGGCGCCTGCCGAGATGGCACGCTGGCCGCACGGCCATTGGCTCTGGAACGTCTCGACCCGCTTGTGGGTCTGGAACGACCCGATGTACCGGATCTACGGGTATCGGCCGCACGACGTCGTCCCCGACGCCGAGCTGCTCCTCGCGCACACCGCGGAGCACGATCGCGCCGGTGTGCGGCGCGACCTCGCGCAGCTGCGCGACAACGGGACCGAGTTCGCCGCGGTCACCCACATCCGCCGGGCGGACGGCTCGGTGGCGCCGGTCGCGACGATCGGGCACGCGTCCCCGACGCTCGCCGAGGTCCGGGTCGGATGGGTGGTCCCACTCGACACCGGCCGGGCGGCAGTCGCCGACAACGACGCCGCCACCGGCAACGGCGACGCGACAGCCCGGCAGATCCAGAACCTCGAGGCCGCGCTCGAGAGCCGGGACGTCATCGGGCAGGCCAAGGGGGCGCTGCGGGCCAGGATGGGCATCGGCGACGCCGCCGCGTTCGACACGCTGCGCTGGATCTCGCAGAACACGAACCTGCGGCTGGCCACCGTCGCGGAACGGCTCGTCGTGCACCTCACCGATCGAACCACCGACCGAACCGATGCCACCGACGACCGGGTCCGGTTCACCCAGCTGTTCCTCGACTTCGTCGAGGACCTCCGCCAGCTGCGACCCACATCGGCCGGCGACGGCGACCCCGTCGAGCTCGGCCACCCGGGCGCGGCGGCGGACAAGGCGGACAAGGCGGACGACCGGCCGTGACGTCCGTACCCGCCGGTCAGCCGGCCGGCGGGTACGGCGCCCCGCGCAGCAGGCCGGCGAGGTGCACCGCGTTGGTCGTCATCGTCGCGATCGTCGACGCGACGGCCTCCGGGGTCTCGTCGAGATCCTTGAAGTCCGTCTTCGTCATCGCCTCGCCGTTCCAGTAGACGCCGCCGTTCGCCGGCACGGTGAAGCCGACGTCGTTGAGCCCTTGGAACAGGTCGGCGGTGATCTTGTGGGCGCCGTCCTCGTTGCCGACCACCAGCGCCAGCGCGACCTTGCCGAACGTCAGCATCCGGCCCTCGTCGTCGGTCTCGGACAGCTCGGCGTCGAGCCGTTCCAGCACCCTCTGAGCGACGCTGCTCATGTTGCCCATCCAGGTCGGCGTGGCCAGCACCAGGATGTCGGCGGCGAGCATCCGTTCCCGCACGGCCGGCCACTCGTCGCCATCGCCCATGTCCTTCTCGACGCCGGGCCGGATGTCGAGGTCGACCACCCGCTCGACGGCGACCGGCACGCCGGCCTTCTCCAGCGCCTCCCGGACCAGGTCGATCATCGCCTCGGTGCTCGACCCGCCCGGGGACGGTGTCAGCGTGCAGTTGAGGGCCAGCGCCGAGAGCTGCGTCGATGTGCTCATGCGCACGGATACCCGTCGCCGATCGATCCACACCGCGAGCCCTGGGGGAACCGTCGACAACGACGTCCTGGCTGTTCTGAAACGTTTCATGTGACCAGAACGTCGTTGTCGACGCGGACCTAGCGCTGGCGGTGGGCGTCGGTGAGGATCTCGCGGACCTCGTCCCAGTCGGGGCCGTCCGGACGCACGTCGAGGCGCATCCCGATCCAGTCGCTGCCGCCGAACCGCGGTTCGAAGAACACCTCGGGATCGGCGGCGGGCAGCTCCAGGCGCGCACCAGGTGGGGCTGCCGCCCAGAACGCGACGCTGCGCTCCTCCAGCCGGTGCTCGGCGGGATCGACGAACTTGGCGAACGAGCGCCGCCGCACGTACCAGGTCGGCGCGCCGTGCGTCACGCCCTCGGTGACCCCCGGGAGCGCCATGCAGCGCTCCCGCACCCCGGCCAGCAGCTCCGCGACCGTCGGCATCCGTCCCAACCTTCCTGTCGGTGTCCCCCGCTACGTTCCTCCGATGGCCGAGTTCGTGCTGGTTCCAGGGGTTTGGTTGGGTTCGTGGGCGTGGGGGGCGGTCGAGCCGCACCTGCGCGCCGCAGGCCATGGCGTGCACCCGTTGACGCTCTCGGGCGTCGCGGAGAAGCGCGACATCCCGGCCGGTCAGCAGACCCACGTGCAGGACATCCTCGACGCCGTCGAGAAGCCGGATCTGCACGAGGTCGTGCTGGTCGGGCACAGCTACTCGGGCATCCCGGTCGGGCAGGCCGCCGAGCGCATCGGCACCCGGCTGGCGCAGGTCGTGTTCGTCGATTCCAACGTCCCCACCGACGGGGAGTCGTTCGTCTCCGCCCCGTACGGCGGCCTCGTCGTCGAGGCGCTCACCGCGAACGGCGGCTACTGGCCCGTCCTCGACGCCGCCGAGTTCGCCGGCCACGGCCTCACCGACGCCCAGATCGCCCGGATGATCAGCCACGGCACCCCGCATCCGGGCACGTCGCTGACCGAGCCCGCCGTCGTGTCGCGTCCGCTCGGCGAGCTGCCGGCCACCTACATCAAGTGCCTGCTCGACGGGCCGGAGCCGAGCCCCGAGGTCGCTGCGCTGCTGCGCAGCGAGAGCTGGCGACTGGTCGAGATGAACACCGGCCACTGGCCCATGTTCTCCCAGCCGCGGGAGCTGGCGGAGATCCTCCTCGAGGCCGCCGGGTAGGGCGTCAGGGCAGATCCATCGGTGTCAGCACCGCGATCTGCCAGCCGTCGCGCTCGACGAGCTGGTAGCAGAACCGCTCCCGCGCCGCGCCGCCGTAGGACCACGTGACGTCGACCCAGAGGCTGCCCGGCGCCTCCGCGATCACCAGGATCCGCGGCTCGGCCGACTCGACACCCTCGTACTGCGACCACGACGCGGCGAAGAACTGCTCGGTCTGCGCCACGTCGCCGACCGCGACCGACGTCCCGGGGAAGAGGATCAGCGACGGCACCGCGTACATGCCGCCGATCGCCTTCTCGTCCCTGGCCAGCAAGGCGTCCGCGTAGGTCTTGAAGAACCTGGCCGCCGTCTCCCGTGCGTTGCTCATGCCGATGACGCTACGAGCGAAACCGGACACGCCGGTGTCGCCTTTACGATCGGGTTGTGGACCGAAGCATCCAGCTTGCCGCAGCGTCGCGCGACGGCCATCTGGCGCTGCGGCGGGTCGAGCGCCAGCAGGCACTGATCGAACGCCTGCACGCAGCGCACGGCGAGCCGATCCCGCTCGTGCTGCTGGCCGACGGGCTCGGGGTGTCGGAGCGGACGGTGGCACGCGACGTCGAGCGGTTGCGCTCGAGCGGGGTCCCGGTGCGGACACGGCAGGGGCGCGGCGGCGGGGTGCTGCTCAGCGCAACCGCGACCGACGTGACGATCGTGCTCGACCTGCCGGAGGCGGCAGCGCTGATCTCGAGCCTCGCCGTGCTCGGCCCGAGCGTCAGCCCCAGTGCGGCGTCGGCGATGCGGAAGCTCACCCGGGCATTGGGATCCGGCCAGTAGGAACATGACGATGCCGCGGCCGCCCGGAGGGGACGGGCGACCGCGGCACCGCGTTTTTCGGGCGCCGGCCGGCGTCAGGTCACCGGCGTCAGGCCCCCAGCGCCGCGCGGATCGCGTCGGCGGTGGCCCGCATGCCGTTGGCGTTGGGGTGCCCGATCGCGCCGTCCGAGCCCGCGACGACGCCGTTCACCCAGGGGTCGGCCGAGCAGGCGTGGTGGTCGGTCGAGGGCTCGTGCATGTCGACGAACGTCGCGTTCCCGTCCTGCTCGGCCGCCTTCTCCATGGCGCCGCTGAGGCCGTCCTCCACCTGCGCCATCCACGGGACGTCACCCGGCGCGACCGGCAGCGCCGCGCAGGTTCCCTCCGTGCCACCGATCCGCGGGTAGCCGACCAGCACCACCTTGGCGACGGGCGCTTTGGCGTGGATCGCGGCGATGTTGCGCAGCACCTTCGCCTGCGTCCTCTCGAGCATGCCGGGGATCTGCCAGCCCAGCGCCGCCTGGCAGGGGTTGGACAGGAAGTGCGGTCGTGCCGCGACCATGCGGCACCTCATCATCAGCCGCGCGTAGAGCATCTCGTCGTTCCCGCCGATGCTCAGCGTCACGAGCTTCGTCTCCGGCCCGATGCCCGCGACCTGGACGGGGTTCGCCCCCTGCGGGCCCTGGTCGATGTTCGCGGTTGTGGCCCCGCCGCAGCTCATGTCGGTCAGCTCCGCGCCGAGGTCGTCGGCGAGCAGGTGCGGGTAGTTCGCCCCCGACCGACCGCACAGGCCGTTGACGACGGGCGGCAAGGCCGGGCCGGACGTGAACGAGTCGCCGAGCGAGACGTACGAGTCGTATCCCGCCGCCCCCTCGGGCACCGGGGCGGCCGCCGCGCTCGTCGTCGACGCAAGTGCGACGGCAGCTCCGATCGCGAGCACCGCCGTTGTGCGTCGCATACCTGACTTCACGTGTGTCCTCCAGTTGGACATTCGATCTATCCTGCGGCCCGCAGCCGCTCGACGAGCAGTGCGGAGATACCGGACATCCCGGCATGGGTGGGGTGCCACTTCGCGGCGTCGGACGCGGAGGTCTCCGGTTCGAACCAGCGCTCTCCGGGCGGTACGCACGCCGTGTGCTCCGCGCTCGGCCCGTGGGTGTCGACGAAGGTGATGCCCCGCGCGTCGGCCTGCGCCGCCATCGCCGCGTTGAAGAGGTCGACCGGTCCTTGGACAACGGCGCCGACCCACGGCGCCACGCTCGGCGGGCACGCGCCTGCCGGCACGTACATGCCGTACCCGACGACCAGGATCTGCGCCTTTGGCGCCCGCCGGCGGATGTCGTCGAGCAGCGGACCCCACTTCGTCGCCGCGGCGTTGTCCACCGCCGCCTGCAGGCCACCGGGCTGCCACTGGCACAGGCCGGAGCACTGGACGTCGTTGGCCCCGATGGTGAGCGTCACGAGGCTCGTCTCGGCGGTCAGCTCACCCAGCTGGCGGGCAACGACATCGCCGGACTTCGCCCCCGAGCACGTGACGTCGGCGAGCGGGAGCTCGAGCGCCTGCGCCGTGAGCGCCGGATAGTTCACCTGCGACCGGCTGCACCAGTACGGCTGGCCGAGCACCTGCGGCTGCAGCACCGGCCCGGCCGCGTAGGAGTCTCCGAGAGCGACGTACCGATCGCCGGGCGCTGCGTCCGCGGCTCCCGTGAGGCAGCCAACACCGAGAGTGACGGCGATGGCTATCGCTACCGCCAACAGGGGGATCCTCGCGCGACCGGCCATGGGTGAAAGGAATATCAGTCGCACTGCGTGACGACCACCGTATGGCGCCTGGGAAGAACCTCAAAAATCGCCCGCTCTACTATGGATACGTCACAACGGGGTGACTCTCGACGCATTCCCGGCTCCCGGAATTTCAACCGCTCGGCCATCGGGTACAGCTCATCCGGCACAGCCCATCGAATGCAGCACGGATCGGCCGGCCCGTGGCACCCGAGTGGACAGAAGGAGGCGCGGACGTGCACGACCCCGACGTCGCCCCGATCGTGATCGCGGGCACGCCCGTCCACGAGGTGCTCGAGAACGAGGTCAGCGACATCGTCTCGCGGATGGTCACGCGGCACCGCGAGCTGCTCACGGACTACCGGCGACTGCCGTACGAACAGCTGCACACCGACGTCACGTCGATCAGCCAGGCGGCCGTCTCCTACTACGCGTCGTGGCTGCGTGAGGGTCGCCAGCCGACACCGGCGGAGCTGGAGCACCTCGGCAGCTCCGCCATGCGCAGGGCGGAGGAGGGCTTCCCGCTCGAGTCCGTGCTCGCCGCGTACGTCAACGGTTTCGAGCAGATCTTCCGCAAGCTCGTCGAGCCTGCGGGCCCGGACGACCTCGCGGCGGTCACGACGCTCTCGATCCGCGTGTTCGAGTTCGTCAGGCACGCGATGCAGGCCGTCACCAGCGGCTACCTCGACGGGCTCCGCCCCAAGCTGGCGCAGCAGAACAACGCCCAGCGGGACCAGTTGAGCGCGCTCCTGCGCGCCGACCGATCAGCGCACCTCATGGACCCGGCCAACGCCGGCTTCGCCTCCTACTACCTGGTGCTGTCGCTGCTGCTCGGGGCGCATCCCGACGAGAAGGAGGTCGGGGTCAACAAGGCGATCGTCGCCCGGCGGATGCTCGGACGGATCATGTCGGCGCTCTCCCAGTCGACCGACGACCAGGCGTTGATGTCGATCGGTCAGACCGGCGGGATCGTGCTGGTGCCGCTGCGGGATCCCGATGTCGACTGGGACCACTGGCGTCGGACCCTCGATGCGATGAGCGCAGCGGCCGGCGCACCGGTCACCGCGGCGGTCGCGGTGGCTGCGGCGACGGTCGTCCCCTCCGTCGCCGCCGAGGCCGCCGATGTGCTCGACGTCGTGCGCTGGTTCGGCAAGCCGCCCGGCCTCTACCGCCTCGACGACGTCCTGGTCGAGTACCAGCTCACGCGCCCAGGCGCGGCCCGCCGGCAGCTGGCGTCGGTCCTGGAGCCGCTCGACAGCTACCCGGAGCTGGTGACGACGCTCATGTCGTACGTCGATGCCGCGTTCAACCGGCGGCGGACCGCAACCGCCCTGCACGTCCACCCGAACACAGTGGACTACCGGCTGCGCCGCATCAGTGAATTGCTCGATCTCGATATCACGCAGGCGCCGGGCAGCCACCGGATCACTGCGGCACTCGCTGCGCGGCGGGCCGAGCGTCCACGATGAACACACGTATCACCATGTGAAATGAACGACTGGGATTGCCTTCTTGGCCCGGCTCAGAACCGATATCGCAGAACGGTCGTCGCTAGCATCCTGGAAAGATACGGGCGCGCAAACAGGCGGGAGGCCAGCCGACCCCCGACCGTCATGTCGGCGAGCTCGGGCGCCCGGGTCAGGAAGATCTCCTCGACGAGCTCCAGCCCGGGCATCCACCGTTCCGGCTCGCGCGGGTCGTTGAAACCGGGGTTGACCACCCCGCCCGCGATGGTCGCGAAGCCGGGCACGTGCTTGACGGTCCAGACACGGTGGTGCGGGCCCGCGCGGTCAGGGCCTGCAGCACGTGCAGGTCGCACGCGTCATGAAGGCCGTCCTTGCTGCCGAAGTGGTGGGCGATCAGGCCGACGCTCACCCCCGCGGCAGCGGCGATGGCGCGCAGCTTGGCCTCGCGGAAGCTGGCGGCGTTGCGGATCTTCGCCTTCGCGGTCAGGTCGGACTCGGCCGGGCTCGGTACTGAACGCACGTTCAGCAGGCTTTACCGCTGTTCAGCGCCTGTCACGTTCCCGTCGAGCGGTCCGTCAGGTCGGTGACGGCATCGTTCAGAGCGATCGGAGAGATCATGGGCACGTCAGTACTGGTCACCGGCGGCACCGGCACACTCGGGCGGCTCGTCGTTCCGGCGCTGCGGGCCTCGGGTTGCGAAGTGCGGGTCCTGAGCCGCAGCGGCGCGGCCGGCACGGTCGCAGGCGACCTGCTCACCGGCGACGGCGTCGAGCGCGCCGTGGCCGGCGCCGAGATCGTGGTGCACCTGGCCGGCGGCCCCAAGGGCGACGACGTCGCCACCCGCAACCTCGTCGTCGCCGCAGCGAAGGCGCAGGTCCAGCACCTCGTCTACATCTCGGTGATCGGCGCCGACGGGGTGCCGCTCGCCTGGCTGCGGTCCAAGCTGGCCGCCGAGCAGGCGATCGCGACCTCCGGCATTCCCTCGACGACGCTGCGCGCGGCGCAGTTCCACACCCTCGTGCACACCATGCTGGAGAAGCTCACGGCCCTGCCGGTCGTCCCGGTGCCCGGCGGGCTGCGGATGCAGCCGGTCGACCCGGCCGACGTCGCCGCCCGCGTCGTCGAGCTCGCCCTGGGCCGGCCGACGGGACGCGTCCCCGACATCGCGGGCCCCGTCGTCCACTCCATGGACGAGCTGGTCCGCGGGTTCCTGGCGGCACGCGGGCGGCGACGGCTCCTGCTGCCGATCCGGATGCCCGGCAAGGTCGGCCGCGCCTACCGCGCGGGCGCGAACCTCACGCTCGAGGGCGCCACCCTCGGCGAGCGGACGTGGGAGAGCTTCCTCGCGCAGCGGCAGCACGAGACCGCCCAACCGGGCTGAGCCCCTGGACGGGTCGGCAGGTTCCGCACGCAAGGGCAGGAAAGCCACTTTCCTGCCCTGTGAGGGCCGGAAAGTGGCTTTCCTGCCCTCCTCCGGTACCCCGAAGGGTTCGGCCGGTCGCCCTAGCGGGCAATGCGTGTTGCGGCGGCGGACATCGCCGAACGGATCGCGGCGTCCACTGCGCCATCCATGGGGCTCGGGTCGCCCGCCGCGATCAGCGCGACCAGCGTCCCGGCGAGGGTGTCGCCCGCCCCGGTCGTGTCGCGGGCCCGCACCTCGTCGGCCGCGACCACGACCGGCACGGCACCGGCCGGCCGGTAGTCGAGGCCACGCGCGCCGCGGGTGCGGACGAGCAGCGCGTCGGGTCGGCACAGCGACTCGTACCTGCCACCCGGCACGGAGCTGCGCAGCAGCTCCTCCTCCCCCTCGCTGAACGTGATCACCGACGACGCCGCGAGCAGCTCGCGCACGAGCTCGGGCGGCAGCGCCTCGGCGTCGTGCTTGACCGCCCAGGCCAGCCGCCCGGTCCGCGGCGCGGCGACGACCGCACGGGACACCCCCGACGGGCTCGCCGCGAGCAGCACCCAGCTCGCGTCGACGACCATGCCGAGCTGGTGCTCGTCGAGACCGTCCGCGGCGGCGTCGCCCTTCGCGTAGAGGCAGTAGGAGCGCCCGGACGGCTCGTAGAGCAGGTAGGCGTGCGGCGAGACGCTGCCACCGAGCCGCACCCCGGAAGTGTCGACGCCCTCCGCGACGAGCAGGTCGAGCCACCGCCGCCCCAGCTCGTCCGCGGCCAACCACGAGATCACACCGACCCGCGCCGACCCGGTGGCCGCGGCGGCCCGAGCCAGGTGCGCCACCCCGCCCGGCGCCGGCCACGGCTCGCTGAGGCGCTCCCTGATGTGCGTCGTCGCCTCGGCGCCGCGGAACTCGTCGATCCGCATCGCGTGGTCGAGGCTCGCGTACCCGACGGTCACGACGCTGGGGATCATGCCGCCACGGTAGGAGCTGCGGTGAGTAGGTTGGCGTGATGCGCGTCACTCGCATCTCGGCCAACCTGCCCGTCGACGACATCGCGTCGGCACGCTCCTTCTACACCGACTACCTGGGCCTCGACGTCGGCTTCGACCTCGGCTGGGTCGCGAACTTCCACCCGCCGGGCAACTCCGCCACCGCCGTCCAGCTGGTGACGGGCGACGCCTCGGCGCCCGTCGACTCCAACATCTCCGTGGGCGTCAGCGACGTCGAGGAGGCGTACCGCCTCGCCGTCGAGCGCGGCTACGAGGTCGTCCACCCGCTGACCACGGAACCGTGGGGCCCCACCCGCTTCTTCGTCCGCGCGCCGGGCGGGGAGGTCGTCAACGTGGTGGGCCACGACTGACCGGCGACCGGCCGGGCCGCAGGGAGCGAGGGGGTTGCCAGGAAAGTGGCTTTCCTGGCCTGTCGCGCCAGGAAAGTGGCTTTCCTGGCCTGTCGCGCCAGGAAAGTGGCTTTCCTGGCAACGCGTGCGGGACGCACGCATCGGCTAGTCCGGCGTTCCCAGCAGCTTCCCTAGCGGTCCGAGGTCGATGTCGAGGTCCTCGGGGCGCAGGCCGAAGTGCTCGCGCAGCTCGGCCATCGCCTCCTCCAGCCGCATGAGGCCCAGCCCCAGCCGTTCCACGGTCTCGTCGTCGAGCGTGCCTGCGTCGACGCGGCGCAGCGCCTGCCGTTCCATCAGCTGCCGGATCAGCTCGACGATCGTGAGGACGAGCCGGCCGAGGTCGCGCGCCACCGAGTCGGGGTCGGCGTCGATCCGCTCAGGAAGGGTCGGCATGCGGCTCCTCCAGCGTCGCGACGGCGCTGATCAGCGCGCGCAGCGAGACGGTCACCAGTTCGACGTCGGCCAGCGAGATCGTGATGTCGCCGGTGATGACGACGCCGCCCGCGAGCAGCCGGTCGAGCAGGTCGACGAGCGCGATGTCGTCCTGCCGTGCCGGGGCGTTCACGCGTCCCCCTCCAGCGTCGCGAACGAGTAGGCGGCCCACGGACCGGTCAGTTCGAACCGCACGAGGTCCTGTGCAGCTTCAGCGACGGTTCGGCGGACCGCGTCGTCACCCGCCTCCACCAGGTAGGCGGCGTTGAGCACCATCTCCTCACGCCGCCCGCTGAGCCGCGGGTCCTGCGGCGGGTACACCCGGCTCGCCACAGCGAGCCCGGCCAGCCGCTCGTGCATCCGCTGGGCAGCCGCCACCGCGTCGGCCCGCCCGTTCTCGGCGTGCACCCGTTGCGCCCGGCGGCGCAGCAGGTAGGACGTGCCGGGGCGGGCGGCGTCGGGCGCCGGCTCGGCCACGGGTGCGGGCGACGCCACCGCGTAGGCCTTCACACCCCATTCGACCTTGCCGCGGATCCGGTCCAGCGCTGCCTCGAAGGCCGCCGCCCGCTCGCGCAGGAGCGCACGCACGCCGTCCTCGTCGCGGTAGATCGTGGCCATCCGCAGCGGCGCCACGGGGTTCTCCGCCGCGAGCGCGGCGACGACGGAGTCGTGCGCGCGGGCCGTCCCTTCCAGCCAGCGCAGGTCCTCCACGCTCTGCTGGAGCGCGTCCTCGCCGAAGCGGTCGGCGTCGACGGCCCCGACGGCCGCGGCGAGCGGGCCTTCCACCACGATCCGGACCGCGGCACCGTCCACCCCGGTCAGCTCGGGAACCATGAGCGCGGCGTCGCCGACCGCGTAGACGTACACGAGCGGCTCACCCATCCTTCGCCGCTCCCGCTTCCAGCTCGCCGATGCGGGCGCGCAGCCGCCGGTTCTCCTCGGTGACGTCACGCTGGCCGGAGCTGAGCGTCGGGTCGTGCTCCCACCAGTCGATGCCCATCTCCCGCGCCTTGTCGACGGACGCGACGAGCAGCCTGATCTTGATCGTCAGCAGTTCGATGTCGAGCAGGTTGACCCGGATGTCGCCGGCGATCACGATCCCCTTGTCGAGCACCCGTTCCAGGATGTCGGCCAGGTTCGTCGACTCCTGGCGGTGCCCGGGCGGCTGCGGTCGTCCCGGCACGGGCAGGCCCGCGGTCATCGGCGGTCCCCCGATCCGTTCGGTCCGGACATCCGGCCGCGCGGGTAGCGCGCGTTGCGGCGGTAGGACATCAGCTCTCCGTCGGGTTCGAGGCGCACCTCGTAGGTTGCGAGGATGTCGGCGGAGTCGGGGATCCGGTGGGTCTCGACGACCTCGACGCCCACCAGCCAGCCCTCGTCGCACGGCTCGACCGAGATCACGCTCTCCGGGTCGCGCCCGGTGAGCGCCGCGACCTCAGCCGCCGCTGTGCGTGCCGCCTCGGCCGCCGACCTCATGCGGCGACGCCGGGGGCGACGGGCAGGCGCCCGCTGCTGTTCATCGGGCACGGCGGGTCCGGCCGTCCATCAGCCGTTGCAGCAGCTCGTTCTCCATGGTGGTGGCCTCCTCCTCGGAGAGCTCCCCCGCGCGGCGTGCCGCGTCGACCCGCTCCAGCTGGTCGCGGATCCGGGCGGGGTCGTAGAACTGCTCCTCCGCCTGGTCGCGGATCTGCTCCGCGAGCCAGACGACCCCGCGCACCGGCGCGAGCAGGCCCGACAGGAGCCCCATCGCCGATCACTCCGCCGGTGCGAAGTCGTAGGGCGCGAGCGGGCCGAGCAGGCGCAACCGCAGCCGTCCGGCGTGCTCGCGGCCGACGTCCTCGGTCGCGGCGTCGAACGCCGCCATCCGGTCGCGCTCGACGAGGAACGCCGCGTTCACCACCTCGTCGGGGCTCGTCGGCTGGTGCGCCGCCACCCGCACGGCAAGCGGCTCGAGCTTCGCGAACACCTGCGCGGCTTCGCCCTCGCGGCGCCGCTCCATCGCCGCGACGATGAGCTCGCCGAGCCGGACGCGGTCGTAGTAGGAGGCGTCCTCCGGCATCTCGCGCACGCGTTCCTGCAGGTCGCGGATCTCCGAGTCGTTCTCGACGATCTCGCGGAGCACGACGTCCTGCTCGTAGCGGGCCCGCAGCGTGAACTGCACCCGGCCTTCCAGGTCGGCGAGCGCCGATGCGAAGAACTCCTCGTTCGGGCCGAGCAGCTCGTCCACGACGCCTTGCTCCTCGACGACTGCGGGGAACCGCATGGGCAGCACCGCCGTCTTCGCCGCGAGCGTGTCGAGCACGGTCTCGTGCGCGATCAGGTCGTCGCGGGTGCCCAGCGGCCGGTCGGCGGGGACGTCGCCGACCACCGCGGCGACCCGGCCGTGCTCGATCGTCGTGACCTGCCCCGACGGGCCGAGACCTGCCAGCCCTTCCGGGATCGCGGCGCCGGCGGCGACAAGACCGTAGACGTACCTCGGGCTCATTCGTCACTCTCCGAACGCTCCGCGCGGGCGCGCTGCCGCGGGCGCCTGCGCGGCGCCTCCTCACCGTCGTCCCGCGAGCTGCGGGAACTGCGGCGCGAGGTGAGCACGTCCTCGACCTTGTCCACCGCGGCGTCGAGAACGCCCGCGGACTTGCCTTTCGCCCCGCCCTCGGTGACGCCTTCGACCAGCTCGGGCAGGTCCTTGCCGCCCTTGCCCTTGCCGTAGAGGTCGAGCCGGTTGGTCGCTTCCGCGAAGCGGAGGAACGTGTCGACGCTCGCCACGACGATCCGCGCGTCGATGGTCAGGATCTCGATCCCGACCAGCGACACCCGCACGAACACGTCGATGACGAGGCCCTTGTCCAGGATCAGCTCGACGACGTCGGCGAGGCTGCCCGAGCCACCGCCGCGTTCCACGTACCCGCCGCCGCCTTGACGTTGAGTTGCCACGGTCATCGGTCAGCGCCTCCCGTCCGAGTCGGCTGCGACCAGGTCGTCCTCGTCGTCGTACTCGTCCTGCTCGTCGGGCTCGTCCGCATACTCCTCATCGGCCTCGTCATCGATCTCGTCGTCGGCTGCGTCATCGGCTGCGTACTCGTCGTCGTCGACGTTCTCGTCGTCCACGTTCTCGTCGTCCACGTTTTCGTCGTCTGCGTACTCGTCGTCTGCGTACTCGTCGGCCTCGTCGGCAGCCGTGTCGTCGCCGTCCTCGGCTCCGGCACGTTCTTCCTCGTCGAGGGCTTCCTCGTGCGTCACGACGACCTCGCCGTCGCGGATCTCACCGCGCCAGCCCTCGATCTCGTCCTGCTGCAGGATCGCGCTGGTCATCGCGTGCCGGCGGAAGTGCTGGAACTCCAGCCGGGCCCGCCTGCCCTGCGCGCGCCAGAGGTTGCCGGTGCGCTCGAACAGGCCCTTCGGCCAGTACTCGAGCACGAGGATCACCCTGGTCAGGTTCGTGCCGAGCTCGGTGAAGCTGACAACGCCGTCGACGTGGCCCTTCGCACCCTTCGACTTCCACACGATGTGCGAATCGGGCACCTGCTCGACGATGGTCGCCTCCCACGTGCGGTGCGACCAGAGCACCTGCGCCTTCCAGTTCGTCTTCTCGTCCGACTCCTGGTCGACGGTCTCGACCTTCTTCATGAACGACGGGAAGTCGCCGAACTGGGTCCACAGGTCGTACGTGGTGCGCAGGGGGAGCCCGATGTCGAGGTCCTCCGAGATCACCGTGACCTTCAGCTTCTTGCCCGAACCTCCGCTGCCGCCGAGCGCACCCTTGACGGTCTCGGCGAGCCCGCCGACAGCCGACCCGATCGCCGAGCCGATCCCGCCGCCCCCGACGCCGTTGTTCGAGTCGCCGTTCTTCGAGTCGCCGTTCTTGGAGCTGATGCCGAGTGCGTCGCCGAGGCCGCTGCCTCCGTTGTCGGCGACGTCGGTGAGCCGATCGGCGAGATCGGCCACCTTGTCCGTCGCGACCTGCGCCGCGTGCTTCGCCAGCAGGCCCACGAGCCGCGTCCCGGCGTCCTTGAACGCCTCGCTGGGGCTGCCCACCTTCTCCACGACCTCCTTCGCGTCAGCCATCGCTCGTGCTCCGTCGCGTCCGGGTGCGGCGGCCGTTGGTGGCGGCCGACTTCGTCGCGCCGGCCGTCTTCGAGGCCGTCTTGGATGCCGCCTTCTGGGCCGTCTTCGGGGCCGCGCTGCGCGTCCGGCTGGCAGGTGTGCTCCGCTTGGTGGCCGTCGAGCCGCTGGTCTTGCGCTGGCTGGTGCCGCGGGTCGAGGTGCGGGACCGGGGTGCGTCCCCGTCGTCGCCGCTGTCGTCGGCAGCGTCGTCGGCAGCGTCGTCCTCCTCCGCCGGTTCGTCACCGCGCTCGTCGGTCTCGTCCTCCGGCGGCGCCTCGTCGTCCGACGTCTTCGTGTCCTTCTGGCGGCCGAGGTCACCGATCGACTCGACGCGCTTGCTCACGCGGTCGGTCAGCGACTCCACCTGGCGCGCGGCCACGGCCAGCGCCGCCGCCTTGCCGGCCTCGACCAACCTGCCGCGGACCTCGCCGGTGAGCTTGCTCAGCTCGGGCGACGAGCTCAGCAGCGAGGTTCCTTTCGCGATCAGCTCACCGGGCCCGCCGGCCCGTCGCCCGGCGACCATTCCGCCGAGCATCAGGGCGAGCTTCATCTTCTTCGTCCGCCCGAGGAAATAGCCGCCGGCAACGCCGAGGGCCACCCTGGCTCCACATTTCACTGAAACTCCTCACATCGGGGATCCGTTGGGCTACCCGGTGCGGTAGATCAGCATCGCCCGGAAGGCGTATTTACGTCATTCATCGCAACGCGGGCCGGCGGATGCAGAGCAGATGGGGTCGAATGGAGTATCAGCTCCGTGCCACGGCAACAACGGCGAGCACGATCAGCGCAAGCAGCACGAGCACGACGGTCACCGGCAGCAGCAACAGGGCCAGTACCAGCACGGCGATCAACGCGACGCGGCCGGCCGGGCTCAACGCCGAGACGGCGCCGCGCACCGCACCCCAGACCGTGCTGTGCCCGCCGATCGCGGCCCGCACACCGCCCAGAACGGCATTCACCGATATCCCGCCTCGCGCCGAGACGCCGTCCAGGAATCGGGCGAAACGCTCGATCCCGTCGAGCGCGAGCCCGAAAGCTTTGTCCAGCAGGGCGGCGAGCAGATCGCGAAGATCGGCGACCAACCGGTCCTGCGCGGTTACTGCCCCTGATTCCCGGGCGGCGGTTTCACTGGCTGCAGGCATCGCATTCCGTCCTTCGTCGACTTCTCGGCCTGCACAGCGTTCCCGCTCCGGGCCCGGCCAACCCGTCGCCGCGGAGTTCCGGTGGTCGCACCCCGGCTGGCCTGCGACGACACCCATCCCACATACTCGAACGCGTGTTCGACACCCTGGATGAAGCGGTTGAGGCGTTCCGCGCTGCCGGCGCGGAGAACCGGCGGGCGCACGCGCAGCGCGACTACGTGGAGATGCGCGCGGCGTCGGATCGCATCAGAGCGGTCTCGGCGTTCCTGCGCAGCCGCGGGCGCGCCGACCTGATCCAGCCGCTGACCATGGAGTGGGTCACCCGCGGTCGCGACCACGAGGAGCACGAGCGCCACCGCAAGGAGGTCGAGCGACTGCTCCGCGGCTAGACGGGATACGTGCGTTGCGCACGCGAAGGCAGGAAAGCCACTTTCCGGCCCTCACAGGGCAGGAAAGTGGCTTTCCTGCCCTGCCCAATCCCCGGACGACCTCTCATCTGGCGGTTCAGCCGACGGTCTCCAGGGCGCGGGTGGCGATGTCCACCCGCACCGGGGTGCCGGCCTCCAGGGTCACGAGCTCGCCGTCGAGCTGTGCCGGAGTGGGCTTGAGCGTGGTGAAGGCGTAGTGCTCCGCTGTGGGTTGCGGGCCGAGCCCGCGGGTCGCGGCCTTGATCGCGACGCCGAGGATGCGCCACTTAGCGGTGTGCGGGAGCGTGATCACCTCGAAGCGGCCGTCGTCGGGGGCGCCGTCGTCGCTCAGCGTCGCGTACTTCGCCATCTCCGCGATGTTGGCGAAGAGGAGGCTGTCGAAGCTGCTGCGCGAGCCGTCCTCCAGCTCGATCGTGAACGGCCGGAACCGGGCGAACGTCCGAACCACCGAGATGATCTCCCGGAACGACCCCTTGCCGCCCTTCTCCAGGTCGGTCGCCACCACGGGGGTGAGCCCCATGCCGATGTAGGAGTGCGCGTACCGGGCCGGCTCGTCGCCGATCGTCAGGCGCAGCAGGTCGATCCGGCGGGTCTCGCCGGCCATGATCGCCTCGACGAGCGGGCGTTCGGCGGTCACCCTGCGGTGGTCGTTGGCGTTGCCGGCGGCCTTCACCGCGCAGACGGCCTTGTCGTTGCCCGAGCGCATCACGCCGTCGACGACCTCGTTGTAGCCGCCGTCGCCGCTGACGGAGATGATCAGGGGCCGGCCACCCTCCCCCGCCGCGTCCTGCGCGAGCTCGCGGGCGTGGCCGGCGTGCTCGGTCGGGCTCATCCGGACCGGGACGTCCGGCAGCCGCTCCGCGAGCTCCGCGCGCAGCTCCTCGGCCAGGCGCGGGGCATCGCCCGTGCTGTTCGGGTTGAAGATCAGCACGATCCGGTCGAATGCGGCATCGCTCATGGGCCCGTGATACCCGATCGCACCACCCCGCCTAACGGTGACGCGCGTCGCACGGCCGAGCTGTTACCCGAGAAGAGCGGCCGAACCGTTCGCGCCTCCCCGCCGAAGGCTGCGTGTGACCACCACCGCGGCACCCGCCCAGCAGCCCGTCGCCACGGCCCGCATCCCGCGGACCGTCCGCGCACTGATCGGCCTGCTCGCCGCCACGGCCGCGATCGGCAGCGGGCAGCTGGTTGCCGCGCTCGTCGCGCCGGCGTCGGCGCCGTTCTTCGCCGTGGCCGACACGGTGATCCGGCTGTCCCCGCCGTGGCTCACCGAGTTCGGCAAGTCGCTGGGCCCGGTGCTGGACAAGCTGTTGCTGCAGGTCGGAGTGGCCGTCGCGGTTGCGGCGGTGGCCGCGCTGGCCGGCATCGTGTCCCGCCGGGGTCCCGGGCCCGGCCTGGCGATCATCGGCGGGCTGGGGCTGGCCGGGCTCGCGGCCGTGGTCGCGGCGCCGGCGTTCGGCCTCGCCGACCTGGTCGCGCCGATCGTCGCGGCCGCCGTCGGGCTCGCGGTGTTCGCTCTGCTGCACGGGCTCGCGCGTACCGCTCGGGCGGGGAGGCCCACCGGTGCGGGCGTCCCGCGGCGGGCGCTGCTGATCGGCGCATCGGCCGCGGTCGGGGCCGTATCGCTCGGGGCGTGGACGGGTGGCCTGCTGCTCGCCGGCGGCACCGGGATCGAGGACTCGCGGCGCGCGCTCACCGCCCGGCTGGCCGCCGCACGGCTCACCGAGCGCGCCCCCGCGATCCCCGACGGCGCCGCGTTCCCCGAGCTGGGCACCCCGACGTTCCTCACCCCGAACCCGGCCTTCTACCGCATCGACACCGCATTGCGGATCCCGAGCACCACCGCGGCGGCGTGGCGGATGCGGGTGCACGGCATGGTCGAGCGCGAGCTGACGCTGACGGTGGACGACCTGCTCGCCCGCCCGCTCGTCGAGCGCACCGTGACGATGACCTGCGTGTCCAACCCGGTGGGCGGCGACCTGGTCTCCACCGCGAACTTCGTCGGTGTCGACCTGCGCGAGATCTTCCTCGACGCCGGCGTGCGCCCCGGCGCCGACCAGGTCTTCAGCACCAGCCTCGACGGCTGGTACACCGGCACCCCGACCGACGTCGTCATGGAACCGGACCGCGGCGCGATGCTCGCGCTCGGCATGAACGGCGAGGCGCTGCCACCCGAGCACGGATTTCCGGTGCGGATGCTGGTGCCCGGCCTTTACGGTTTCGTCTCCGCCACAAAATGGCTCGCCGACATCGAGCTGACGACCTTCGGCGCCAAGCAAGGCTACTGGCTGGAACGCCGATGGGCGCAGCGCGCGCCGATCAAGACGCAGTGCCGGATCGATTTTCCACGCGGCTTTGCCACGGTTGCCGCCGGCCGCGTCATGGTCGCCGGGATCGCGTGGGCGCAGCCGTCCGGGATCTCCCGCGTCGAGGTGCGGATGGACGGCTCGCCGTGGCGTGAAGCGACGCTGTCCACCGAGGTCAACGGCCGGACGTGGCGCATGTGGAAGGCCGAGTTCGACCTTTCCCCCGGCAACCACACCGTACAGACGCGGGCCACCGACATGGCCGGCACCACCCAGCCCGAAACGCGCGCCGAACCCATTCCCGACGGCGCGAGCGGCTGGCCGGCGACCATCTTCACCGCCGCCTGACCCACCGTTTTCAAAACGTTACCCGGAATCGTCGAACCGAACTCCACGTCCCGACCGAATGCCGGGCAGACGTCCGGAAAGCCACCGGACGACAACCGAGGGAGAACATCTCATGCGCTCGTCCATCCGTTTCGCGGCAATCGGCGCGATGGCCGCTCTGACCGTCTCGCTCGCCGCTTGTGGCGGCACCGCCGACACCGCAGCGCCGGCCCCGGCGCCGGCGCCGGCGCCGTCGATGTCGACGCCCGGCCCCTCGTCCGCTGCCGCTGCCCCGGCGAGCGACGGCGTTACGACCAACTCCGACGTGTTCGGCCCGGCGTGCGGCCAGCTCCCGCAGGGCGACGCGCCCGGCGGGCTGAACGCGATGGGCCCGATGCCCGTCGCCAGCGCGGCCTCGACGAACCCGCTGCTGACGACGCTGGTCACAGCCGTAGGCAAGGTCCCGGGCCTCGCCGACACGCTCAACCAGCAGAAGGCGATCACCGTCTTCGCCCCCTACAACGGCGCCTTCGACGAGGTCAAGAAGGCCGTCGGCGACAAGGCCTTCACGTCGCTGCTCGCCGACCAGAAGCAGCTCGGCGGGCTGCTGTCCTACCACGTGGTGCCGAAGCGCTACGACGCGGAAGGCCTCGTCGCAGCCAAGAAGACGACCGAGCTGGCCGGCGGCGACCTCACCATCGGCGGCACCGCCGACGCCCCCACCGTCACCGACGGCATGGGCAACACCGCGAAGATCCTCTGCGGCAACATCCCGACGTCGAACGCCACCGTCTTCGTGATCGACAAGGTCCTCATGCCGAAGGGCTGACCAACTTCCCCACCGTTTTGCCAACCTGCACGCCGATCCGGGTGTGCAAGTTGGCAAAACGGTGGGGAACTTCGTTGCGGGTCAGGCGTGCACCGGGGGCAGGCCGAACGGGCCGAACAGCGTCGGGTCGATGAACGACACCACCCGGACGATCCGCGCCGCCTCTCCCGTCACCGTCGTGATCGCGTACGCGCGGTGCGGGCCGATGGCGTCGTCGCGCAGGTAGGTGGCGACCGCGGGGCGCCCGTTGGCGCGGGTCGCGACCGCGCGCCAGCTGTTGCGCTCGTGCAGCAGGTGAGCGGCGAGGAACCGCCGGATCGCGTCGGCGCCGGCGAACCAGCACGGCAGCGGCGGCGCCTCGAACGTCGCGTGCGGGTCCAGCAGGCCCGCTACGGCGTCGACGTCGCCGGTGCCGAAGCCCGTCACGATCCGCTCGACCAGCGACTCCTCCCCGCCGTCCGACGTCTGCTCTGACGCAGCGACCTGCTTGCGGGCGCGGGTGAGCAGGCCGCTCACGGCATCGGTGGACGTGCCGAGCGTCGCGGCGATCTCCGGCGTGGACCACCCCACGACCTCGCGCAGCACCAGCGCCGCACGCTGGCGCGCCGGGAGCCGCTGCAGCGCGGCGACGAACGCGACGTCGAGGTGGCACTGCCCGGCCCGGTCCGGGGCGGGCTCCAGCCACAGCACGTCGGAGCGGGCGTCGGCGAGCGGGCCGTCGGGGTCGCCGTCGGCGGCGAACAGGTCGGACGGCAGGAGGCGCGGCACCCGCCGGTCGAGCGCGGTGAAGCACACGCTGGTGGCGATCCCGTAGAGCCACGGACCCATCGGCGACGTGCCGTCGTAGCGCCGCGCCCGCAGGTAGGTGTCCTGGACGGCCGCCTCGGCGTCGTGGATCGAGCCGAGCATGCGGTAGCAGTGCGCAAGCAGCTCCGGCTCGAACTGCGCTGGCTGCTCCGGGCAGGCCGACATGGCCGCGAGCGTACTGGGCCCCCGCGACTCAGCCGGGGATCAACCGGGCATCAACATCGTCGGAAGGGCGTCGATCGCCCGGCGGAACGCGGCCGTCTCGCCGCGCAGCCGGGCCAGCACGAGACCGCCCTCGATGCGGGCGAAGGCGTCCTCCGCGGCGATCTGGGCGTCGACCTCCGTGGCGCCGGCGCGGCGAGCCGCCGTGGCCATGCCGCCGATCCAGGTCGCGGTGACGTCGGCCGCCATCGCCCGGACGCTCTCCGGTGCGCCCGAGAGAGTCAGCGTGTCTAGCACGCAGGGCAGCAGGCCGCCGGCGTAGATCTCCGAGAGCCGTCGCGCCGACTCCACGATCCCTGCCCCCACGTCCGCTCCGGTGATCATCGGCTCCACGGCGTGCTCGAAGTGCGACCTGACCCGGCCCATCACGGCCTCGGCCATCTGCGTCTTCCCTTCGGGGAAACGGTGGTAGAGGCTCGCGCGCTGCAGCCGGGCGCCCTCGGCGAGCGCGCCGAGGGACGCACCTTCGAAGCCGGCAACGCGGAAGACCTCGGCGAGGCGGTCGAAGAGCTCGTCGTCGGAGACGGTCTGGGGGCGAGGCATGGGCACAGTTTACCGAACGAACGGTAAAGTTGCCTACGTCACGTTGCAATACCGATCGTTCGGTAATAGCTTCGTCTGTGTCAGCGAGCCAGCAGGTCAGGACGGAAGGAAGCCAGCGATGTCCAGCATCAAGGTCGGAACCGAGAACAGCACCGACATCACCGTCAACTACACCGACCGCGGCACCGGCCAGCCGGTCGTGCTGATCCACGGCTACCCGCTCGACGGGGCGTCGTGGGAGAAGCAGGAGGAGCGCCTCCTCGACGCCGGCTACCGCGTGATCACCTACGACCGCCGCGGGTTCGGCGCCTCGAGCAAGCCGAGCGGCGGCTACGACTACGACACGTTCGCCGACGACCTCGACGCCGTCCTCACCACTCTTGACCTGACCGACGCCGTGCTGGTCGGGTTCTCGATGGGCACCGGCGAGGTCGGCCGCTACCTCGCGCGGCACGGCTCCACCCGGGTCGCGAAGGCCGTGTTCCTCGCGTCGCTGGAGCCGTACCTGATCAAGACGGCCGACAACCCGACGGGCGTCGACCAGAGCGTCTTCGACGGGATCCTCGCGACCGCCAAGAACGACCGCTACGCCTGGTTCACCCAGTTCTACAACGACTTCTACAACCTCGACGAGAACCTCGGGTCGCGCATCAGCGAGGAGGCCGTGCGCAACAGCTGGAACGTCGCGGCCGGGGCCGGCGCCAGGGCCTCCTGGGCGGTCGTGCCGTCGTGGGGCACCGACTTCCGCGCCGACCTCGACAAGATCGACGTGCCCGCGCTCATCGTGCACGGCACGCACGACCGGATCCTCCCCATCGACGCCACCGGGCGGGAGTTCGCGAAGCGGCTGCCGAACGCGCGCTACGTCGAGATCGGGGGCGCACCGCACGGCATGCTCTGGACGCACGCCGACGAGATCAGCGACCTGCTGGTGGAGTTCCTCGCCGGCTGAGCAGCACCGGGCCCCGGGTGACATGGCGATGGCGCCATGTCACCCGCGCCGTATTCGGCATGGCGACGCAAGAACTACCAGCCTTGCCGTCTACGCTCCGCGCTCACTGCATGATCAGAGCGCCTGGAGGCGGCATGGGCGGCGGGTTGGACTGGTCGACCGAATGGTTCACCAGCATCGTGTGGATCCTCGGGGTGTTCGTCGCGGCAGCCATCGGCTCCGCCGTGCTCATCGCCATCGTCACCCGCACCACGACGTGGGGCAGGCAATTCGCGCGGCTGGCGTTCCCCTACTTCTCACCGCGCGGCAGCGCCGGCTGGCGTCCGTTGCTCACGGCGCTGCTCCTGCTGCTGCTCACCATCGCGGCGGTGCGGCTCAACGTGCTGCTCTCGTACCAGGGCAACGGCCTGCTGACGGCGATGCAGCAAATGGACGAAGCGGCGTTCTGGCAGTTCACATGGATCTTCGTGATCCTCGCCTCGATCCACCTCGTCCGTGTCCTCCTCAACTTCTACGTGCAGCAGCTGCTGGTCATCGAGTGGCGGGTGTGGCTCAACGACCACATGATCGGCGACTGGATCGACGGCCGCGCCTACCACCGCGGCCGCTACACCGCGGCCCCCGTCGACAACCCGGACCAGCGCATCCAGGAGGACATCGCGTCCTTCCCGGTCACCTCCAGCAGTCTCGGCGTCGGGGCGATCGGATCGCTGGTGTCGCTGGTGTCGTTCTCGATCATCCTGTGGGAGCTCTCCGGGCCGCTGCCGCTGTTCGGCGTCGAGATCCCGCGCGCGATGATGTTCATCGCCTACTTCTACGTGATCCTCGCGTCGGTGATCGCGTTCCGGATCGGGCGGCCGCTGATCCTGCTGAACTTCCTCAACGAGCGCTTCAACGCGTCGTTCCGCTATGCGCTCGTGCGGATGCGGGACAACTCGGAGAACATCGCGTTCCACCGCGGCGAGGACGTCGAACGCAGCACGCTGCTGGCCCGCTTCACCGCGATCATCGGCAACTACTGGTCGATCGTGTTCACGAGCCTGCGGTTCCAGGGCTTCAACGTGATCATCAGCCAGGCGGCGGAGATCGTCCCGTCCGTGATCCAGGCGCCGCGCTACTTCACCGGACAGATCACGCTCGGCGACGTCACCCAGACCGGCAGCGCGTTCGGCCAGGTGCACGACTCCCTGTCGTTCTTCCGGCTTGCTTACGACGACTTCGCCGCGTACCGCGCGGTGCTCGACCGCCTCACCGGCCTGCTCGACGCCGACGCAGCAGCGCGGAAGCTGCCGAGCGTCGACGTCGAGGAGGGCGAGGCGCTGGAGGTCCGCGACCTCACGGTCTCGCTCCCCGACAACCGCACGCTCGTCGACGGCCTCGACCTTTCGGTGGCCGCGGGCCAGTCGTTGCTGGTCACCGGCGCGTCCGGGAGCGGCAAGACGACCCTGCTGCGCAGCATCGCCGACCTGTGGCCCTACGCGACCGGTGTCGTACGCCGCCCGATCGACGGGGCGCTGTTCGTCTCGCAGGAGCCGTACGTGCCGCTCGGCACCCTCCGGACTGCGCTGACCTACCCGCAGCCGGCCGGGGGCGTCGACGACGATGCGGCGACCACTGTGCTGCGCAAGGTTCAGCTCGCGCACCTCGCCGACCGGATCGACGACGAGATCGACTGGTCGCGCATCCTCTCCCCCGGCGAGCAGCAGCGTCTCGGGTTCGCCAGGGTGCTGGTCGCCCGCCCGCGCGTGATCTTCCTCGACGAGGCCACCTCGGCGCTCGACGAAGGCCTGGAGCACTCGCTCTACACGCTGGTGCGCGAGGAGCTGCCCGAGGCGATCATCGTCAGCGTCGGGCACCGCAGCTCCCTCAAGCGCCTGCACGCCGAGCAGCTCGAGCTGCTGGGCGAGGGCCGCTGGCAGACCGCCGACCTCCAGGAGTAGCAGCCCCGGTCCCGCCCTCGGCGCAGGCTTCGCCGGGAGGGCAGGAAAGCCACTTTCAGGCCCTGTGAAGGCAGGAAAGTGGCTTTCCTGCCCTCACCCGGCGCCGTGGGGGCGGAGCCGGCGGAAGGTATCGCCCTCAGTCGACGGCCTTCTGCAGCTCGGCCTTCGTCATCGTGGAGCGGCCCTTCACGTGCTGGCGCTTCGCGTCCTCGTAGAGCTGGGCCTTCGTCCGGCCCTGCGCACCGGAGTGCGAGCGCAGGCCGCCGCGCCGCTGCGGCGACATGTCGTCGGTGGAGGTCTTGCTGGCCTCCTCCGCCTCTCCCGACTGGGCACGGTCCTTGTTCACCGTCCGGGCGGCGATCTCCTTGGCGCGCTTGTCGCTGCCGCCGCGGTCCTCCACGGACTCCTTGATGTGCTCGTACTGGCGTTCCCGCTTCTTGCTCCACGCCTGCTGCGGCATGACGGCTCCTTCCGTTCGCGCCCGAGTACCCGGAACCTCGCGTTACCCACCGCAACGGTGTACAAGTATGTACATGTCCGAACACGTGCGGCACGGGAAGCGTGCCCGGCTCGTCGCCGACCTGAGCGCCAACATCCGCTCGGGCCGGCTCGCCCGCGGGGCGCGGCTGCCCGGCGAGCACGAGCTCGCGCAGCGCTACCAGGTGAGCCGCGGCACCGTCCGCGGGGCGCTCTCCGAGCTGCAGCGCGACAACCTGATCACGACGGAGGGCGGCGTCGGGTCGTTCGTGACGTTCGACGGGGTCGAGCTCGACCAGTCCGTCGGCTGGGCCAGGGCCATGGCCGGCACCGACGTGACCGTCGAGCTGCTGGGCATCGAACGTGGCGGCCCGGCCGAGCTCACCAGCCGCTTCGGCCCGCTGGTCGTGGTCCGCAGGTTGCGCCGCACGGCGCAGGGCCGGCCGGTCTCGCTGGAGACAGCCGCCGTCCCCGGCACCGGCGCCCTCGCCGACCTGCCCGAACGCGGCCTCGTCGACGGCTCGCTCACCGCCACCCTCGCCGCCGCGGGCCTGCGCGGCAGCGGCGGCGAGCAGTGGATCGGCGCCGCACCGCTCGACGACGCCGCGGGCGCGCTGCTGGAGCGCCCGCCCGGCGAGCTACTACTGAGGGCCACCCGCACCACGCTCACGTCCGACGGCGGGCTCGTCGAGCACGTCGAGAGCCTCCTCGACCCCGCCCGCTTCCGCTTCCACCTGCGGTTCGGCGCCTCATGAGCGAGCAGGCACGGGCGCTGGGCGCGCTCTACGGGCTCGCATTGGGCGACGCGCTGGGCATGCCGACCCAGTCGATGTCGCGGGCCGCCATCGCCGCCCGCTACGGCACCGTCACGACGCTGCTCGACGGCGCGCCCGACCAGCCGATCGCGCCGAACCTCCCTGCGGGCTCCATCACCGACGACACCGAGCAGGCGCTGCTGCTCGCCCGGCTGCTCATCGACGGGTGCGGCGCGGTCGACCCGATCGGGTTCGCCGACGCCCTGGAGCGGTGGGAGGACGGCATGATCGCGCGGGGCTCGGCCGACCTGCTCGGGCCCTCGACGAAACGCGCGCTGCAGCGCCTGCGCGCCGGTGAGCCCGCCGACCAGGCCGGCCGCGACGGCACGACCAACGGCGCCGCGATGCGCATCACCCCGGTCGGCATCGCGGTGGCCGGGCCGGGCCTGCTCGACGCCGTCGAGGCCGCGAGCCGGGTCACGCACAACACCGGGCTGGGCATCGCGGGGGCCGCCGCGGTCGCCGCCGCCGTCTCGTCCGGGGTCGGCGGTGCCTCGCTCGCCGACTCGCTGGACGCCGCGCAGTCCGCCGCAGCGCAGGGCGCGCAGCGCGGGCACTGGGTCGCCGGCGGGGACATCGCCGCCCGCATCACCTGGGCCCGGCGGTACGTGCACGGCATGGGCCGCGCGGCGCTCGCCGACGCGCTCGCGGACGTGATCGGCACGTCCGTCGCGGCGCAGGAGTCGGTGGTCGCGGCGTTCGCGCTGGTCGAAGCCATGGGCGCCGATCCGGCCGACGCGCTCGCGCTCGCGGCGGGCGTCGGCGGCGACACCGACACCGTCGCCGCGATGGCCGGCGCCGTGCTCGGCGCGCACCACGGCGTCGACGGCCTGCCTGCCGACCTGCTCGCGACCGTCCGTCGCGCGAACGACCTCGACCTCGCACCCGTCGCCGACGGGCTGCTGACGCTGCGACACGGGAGTCGACGATGACACCTGACACGACCACGACACCTGACACGACGACGGAGACCCCGCAGGGCACGCTCGAGACCCGCGGGATCGAGCCCGTCCCGGAGGCCGAGCGCACCGGGCATCCCCGGCAGCTGTTCTGGGTGTGGTTCGCGGCGAACATCAGCATCCTCGGACTGCCGCTCGGCGCCACGCTCGTCGCCGGCACCGGCCTGACGGTGTGGCAGGCGGTGATCGTCGCCGCGGTCGGCTCGGTGGGCTCGTTCGCGATCGTCGGCGCCGTCTCCATCGCGGGTCGCCGCGGCGGCGCACCGGGGCTGACCCTCTCCCGGGCGGTGTTCGGCGCGCGCGGCAACATCGGCCCGACCGCCGTCTCGCTGATCTCGCGGCTCGGTTGGGAGACGGTCAACACGACGACGGCGGCGTTCGCGCTGCTCTCGCTCTTCACGATCGTCTTCGCGACCAGCCCGCTCGCCACCGACCACCCGGTGCTCACGATCGCCTGCATCGCGGTGTTCGAGCTGCTCACCGTGCTCGTGTCGGGGCTGGGGCACGCCGTGCTGGTGGCCGTGCAGCGCTGGGCGACGTGGGTGTTCGGCGCGCTCAACCTCGTCGTCGGCGGGTTCCTCGTCGCGACCATCGACTGGTCGGCCGTCGCCGCCGCCACCCCGGCGCCGCTCGGTGCGATGCTCGCCGGCATCAGCGTCATCGCCGCAGGCACTGGGATCGGCTGGGCGAACGCCTCCGCCGACATCTCGCGCTACCAGGCGCCCGCGGTGCGCGCCGGCGCGCTCGTGACGTCCGCCGCGGCCGGGGCCGGCATCCCGCTGGTGCTGCTGATCTCGCTGGGCAGCATGCTCGCCGCGGGCGACCCGTCTCTCGCGGAGGCCGGCGATCCGGTCGCGGCGATCCGCGGGATGCTCCCGCCGTGGATGGCGGTGCCCTACCTGGTCGCGGCGTTCGGCGGGCTGCTGCTCTCCAACCACCTCTCCGTCTACTCCGCCGGGCTCACCACGCTGACGCTGGGCATCCGGATCCCGCGTGTGTACGCGGTGGTCGTCGACGTCGTGATCACGTTCGTCGGCGCGATCTACTTCATGCTCGTCGCGGACAGCTTCTACGGCCCGTTCATCGCGTTCATCAGCCTGCTCGCGGTGCCGATCACGGCGTGGGTCGGCGTGTTCGTCGTCGACATGCTGCACCGGCACTCGTACGACCCGGTCGCGCTCATGGACACCGGCCGGACCAGCGCGTACTGGTACCGCGGTGGCATCGAGCCGCGGGCGGTCTCGGCGTGGGCGCTCGCGATCGTCGTCGGGTACCTGTTCATGGGGCCGCTCGCCGGGACGTGGGTCGGCGAGAACGGGCTCGGCTGGATCGTGACGTTCGTCGTCGCGGCCGGCGGGTACGCGCTGATGGGCGGAGCCAAGCGGTGACCGGCCGCCTGATCCACACCGGCCAGGTGGTGCTCGACCTGGTCATGCGGGTGCCGGCGATGCCGCCCGTCGGGGGTGACGTCTTCGCCACCGCAACCGTGCTCACCCCCGGCGGCGGGTTCAACGTGATGGCGGCCGCGGCGCGGGCCGGCGCGCGCGTCACCTATGCGGGTGGGCACGGCGAGGGCCACTTCGGCGACACGGCTCGGGCCGGGCTCGCCGCGGAGGGCATCGAGGTGGCGCTGCCGCCGACCCCCGGCCAGGACACGGGCATCTGCGTGGTGCTCGTAGACGCGACGGGCGAGCGCACGTTCGTCACCGGGAGCGGCGCCGAGCAGGGGGTGCCGGCGTCGGCGCTGGTGGGCCTGACCGCGACGACCGCCGACATCGTCTACGTCACCGGCTACAGCCTGCTCGACACGCGCCGCGCGCACCGGCTGCTCGGCTGGGTCGACGCGCAGCGCGGCCCGATCGTGCTGGTCGACCCCGGACCGCTGGCCGCCGAGATCGACACCAGGGTGTGGCAGCGGGTGCTCGACCGCGCAGACGTGCTCAGCGCAAACGCACGCGAGACGGCGGCCCTCGGCGGCCCGGCCGCGCTCGCCGCGGCGCTGCACAAGGGCGGATCGGTTGTCGTCCGGGACGGCGCCGACGGCTGCACGATCCTCACGGCCCGCGGGGCGGACCGGGTCCCCGGATTCCCCGTCGACCCCGTCGACACCAACGGCGCGGGCGACGCGCACTGCGGCGTGCTCGCCGCCGAGCTGCTGCGCGGCGCCGACCTGCGCACCGCCGCCCGGCGCGCCAACGCGGCGGCCTCGATCGCCGTCACCCGCTACGGCCCGGCCACCGCGCCGAGCCGCGACGAGGTGGACGCACTGCTCACCAGCACGTAGCCGCACGCGGGCAAGCAAACGCGTGCGTCCCGCACGTGTTGCCTGGAAAGCCACGTTCCCGGCCCCACGCGCCTGGAAAGTGGCTTTCCAGGCGCACCCCGGCCTGGGGTCCCCCGGTGCGGGGGGCTTACGTCAGGGCGCCGCGGACCATGCGGGCCAGGGTCTCGGTGAGGACGTCCACGCCGGTGCAGAGGTCCTCGTCGGCCGTGAACTCCGCCTCGGCATGGGAGATGCCCTCCACGCTCGGGATGAAGAGCATCACGGTCGGCACCATGTCCTTCATGTTGGTCGAGTCGTGCCCCGCCCTCGTCTGCACGAGCATCCGGGAGACTCCGAGGTCGTCCGCGACAGCGCCGGACAGCTCGACGCCGCCGGGCTGGTAGAGCTGCCCCTTCCAGGTGTGGGCGAAGCGGCGCTCGATCTCGACGCCGGCCTTCACCTCGATCTCGGCGAACTGCTTGCGCAGCAGCGCGTCGGCCTCGGCGAGCAGCTCGTCCGACGGCGAGCGCAGGTCGAGGTGCATGTGCACCTCCCTGGCGACGACGACGGGTGAGTTCGGCACGACGGTCAGCTGCCCGCACGAGGTGTGCAGCTCCTCGCCGAACCGGTCGGCCAGCTCGCGCACCGCGACGACGGCCAGCGCGGCGCCGTAGAGCGCGTCGTGGCGGTCCTCCATCGCCGTGGCCCCGGTGTGCGCCTGCGCGCCGATCACCGCGATCTCGTACTTGTTCGCCGCCCACGTGGAGTCGACCAGGCCGAGCGTCGTCCCGGTCTTGTCCAGTTCCCGCCCCTGTTCGATGTGGATCTCCGCGTAGGACGCGACCTCGCGCCCGCCACCGAACACGTCCTCCGCGCCGAGCTCACCCAGCCCTTCGAGCGCCTCCTGGACGGTGACGCCGTCGACGTCGGTGGTGTCGAGCGCCTTCTGCAGCGCGAGCTTGCCGGTGAAGACACCGCTGCCCATCATCGACGGCTTAAATCGGCAGCCCTCCTCGTTGAACCAGTTCACGACGGCGATGTTGAACTGCGGCTGGGCGTCGGCGGGTTGGTCGGCGAGATGGGTACGCAGCCGGTCGGCGGCGTGCGCTGCCGCGAGCACGCCGTAGGCACCGTCGAACCGGCCGCCGCGCGGTTGGCTGTCCATGTGCGAGCCGGCGAGCACGTACGGCGCACCCGGCCGGAACTCGAAGAGCCCGAACTGGTTGCCGACCTTGTCGTTGACCACCGTGAAGCCGCGCTCCGCCAGCCACGCCGCGAGCCACGCCCGCGTCTGGCCGTCCTCCGCCGTCGCAGCCTGCCGCTCGACCCCGCCCGCCGGGGTCGCGCCGAACGCGGAGAGCGCGGCGAAGTCGTCGAGGAAGCGCACGTCGGCTGCCTGGTCGCGGGCAACGGTGATGTCGGTGGTCACGTCAGGCACGGTACTGCTAGACCTGCGGCCACTCCCCCACCATCTCCGTGATCGCCGCGAGCTCCGCGGGCGAGATCACGAAGGGGTTGCTCCCGTGCGGCGCGCGCAGCACCTCCATCCGCGCGGTACGCGGGTCGGCGCGCAGCCGCTCGCGCGGGAGGATCGGGTTGAGCTCCACGACCGCCAGCCCGATCCGGGGCCGCACGGGGTCGCCCGCCACCTCCCCGGTGGTGCGCCCGGCGAGCCACGCTCCGGGCTCCGGGGTCGCGCCGGCGGAGCCGGTCACCCAGAGCAGCACGGGCTGCCCGGTGCGGACGAGCCCGAGCCGGTAGGACGGGCGGGCGCAGCGCGCGTCGACGGGTGCGCGCGGGTCGAACTCATCGGGGTTGCAGGTGAACAGCCACCCGCCGACGTCGGCGAGGGCCAGCCGGGCGCGTCGGATCATTCGACCGGGTACCCGTCGCCGGTTCGTAAGATCCGCACGCTTCCCCCGCCGCTAGCGTCGAGCCGTGAGTGCGCCGCGGGTGTGGCCGCCCATCCTCGCTGCCGCCGTGCTCGTCGTCGCGTCCGCGCTGGTCGGGCACTGGCTGCTCGGCGCGGGGGTGAACATATTCCTCCCGTTCCCGCCGCTGCTGGCCGAGTGGCTCCCGCACGTCGGGTGGGGCAGCCCGCTCGCCGGCGCGGTCGCGCTGGCCGTCATCACGGGCACGAACCTCGCCGAGCGCATCCGCTGGCGGCTGCTCCTGGTTTGCGCGTGGGCCGCGGCCTCGGCGTGGACGCTCGCGCTCGCACTGGTCGACGGTTGGCAGCGCGGGGTGGTGGAGCGCCTGTCGAGCGGCGAGGAGTACCTGCACGACGTCCCGCGCGCGGGCGACATCGGATCGCTGCTGCGGACGTTCACCGACCACATCCTCACCGACCAGCCCGGACACTGGACGACGCACGTGGGCGCGCACCCGCCCGGCGCGTTCCTCATCTTCATCGGGCTCGACCGGATGGGGCTGGGCGGCGGCGGGCCCGCCGGCCTGCTGGTGATCCTCGTCGGAAGCTCGGCGTGCGTGGCCGTTGCCGTCGCGGTGCGGGCGCTGGCCGGCGAGGGGATCGCCCGCCGCGTGCTGCCGTTCGGGGTGCTGCTGCCCGGCGCCGTGTGGGTCGGGGTCTCCGCCGACGGCCTGTTCGCCGGGGTGCTGGCGTGGGGTGTCGCGCTGCTCGCCATCGGGACCGGTCGGGGCGGGGGCGCGCGGGCAGTCACCGCGTTCGCCGGCGGGCTCCTGCTCGGCTTCGTCGCGTACCTCTCGTACGGGCTCGTGCTCGGCTGGTTCCCGGCGCTCGCGGTGATCGTCGCGACGCGCGCGTGGCGGGTCGCGGTGCCGGCCGTGCTCGGCGGTGCGGCCGTCGTCGCCGCGTTCACGGCGGCCGGGTTCTGGTGGTTCACCGGCTTCGAACTGGTGCGGGTGATCTACGCGGCGAGCATCGCGCAGAGCCGCCCGTACGCCTACTTCGTCTGGGCCAACCTCGCCGCCGTCGTCATCGCCGCCGGACCGGCCGTCATCGGCGGGTTGCGCCGGGTGCGTGAGCTACCCGCCGGCGCCGCCCTGCTCGCGCTGTCCGCGGCCGCTGCCGTCCTGGTCGCCGACCTCTCCGGGCTGTCGAAGGGCGAGGTCGAGCGGATCTGGCTGCCGTTCGTCGTCTGGGCGGTCGTGGCCTGCGCCGCGCTGCCCGGCGGCCGCGCCCGCTGGTGGCTCGCCGCCCAGGCGCTCTGCGCGCTCGGGGTGAACCACCTGCTGCTGACGGTGTGGTGAGCGGGCCACGCGCCAGCCGTACACCAGCGCCGAGACCGCCGCCATCACCGCGACCAGCAGCAACCACCTGCCGAGGAACGGCGACTGGTCGAGGCCGGACGCCCCGCGCACGATCGGCTCGCCCTGCCGCACGATGCCGGGGAAGAACACGAGGAACGTCAGCCCCGCACCCAGCAGCGGCACGCGGACGTGGTTGATGATCGGCACGGCAGAGCGGGAGAGCACAGACCCGGACAGCGCGGCGAGACCTCGGTCGGCCGCGCTGTAGAGCGGGAACAGCACACCGTCGTGCAGCACGACGGCCGCGAGGAACCACACCAGCATCGTGCCGGCCGTCGGATCGGTCACGACGATCCCGGCCGCCGCCGCGGCGACGGCCAGGCCGGCGACCATCAGTACGAGTTGCAACGGACCGGCCCCGTACAGGGTGCGCATCAGGCCCTCCCGAACTCGATGGACCGCACCCACTTGGTGCAGTGCACGCCCGGCAGCGCCGGCACGATGATCCGGGCGGGGAACCCGTGGTCGGGTGCGAGGTCGGCGCCGCCCACCTGCAGCGCGAGCAGCGAGTCGGGGTCGAGCACCTGCCCGCCCGTCAACGTGGCCTGCGCGAACGGGCCCGACTCCAGCGAGCGCACCAGCGCCGACCCGGGCTCCGGCACGCCGCAGAGCGCGGCGAGGTCGCGCAGCGGCACGCCGCTCCAGACCTGCACCGTCGACCAGCCCTCGACGCACGCGATCGGCAGCTCCGCGGTGTGCTGCGCGAGCGCGGCCAGCTCCGGTCGGCTCAGCCGGGCCGCTCTCGTACCGGTCAGGTCCAGTGCCCAGCCGGCGCCGGTTGCGGCGGGGTCGATCCCGGACGACACGAACGTCCGGTTCACCGGGAAGTCGTTCGGCCCACCGTCCGGGAGTGCGGTCGTCCGGCCACGGGGCAGCAGGAACGCGGTCGCGCGGCCGACGCCGTCGAGCGTCTGGCCCACCGTCAATGCCCCGACCAGCGCCGCTCCCCCGCCGACCAGGGCGAGTGCGCCACGACGGCTCATCGTCGGTGGCCCCGGGTCGGCGGCGACGAGCCCCGAGCCGTCGTCGGGCTCCTGCTCGGTCGTCGGCGCTCGCAGCTCGGCGCGCAGCGATCGTGACCGCAGCCCGCGCACCATCCGCGGCAGCTTCAGCACGACGTGCGCGGCGAAGGCCCCGATGAAGATCCACGCCCCGGTGTAGTGGGCGGCGTAGAAGCTGAAGCCGAACACGTAGTCGTACTGGATGTTGAGGATGCCGGTGACGATCTCGAACAGGATGCTGCCGACCAGCAGCAACAGCGAGAGCCGCTCCAGCGCGTGCGCGAGCGACCGCACCGGCGGCCACTCGAACAGCTTCGGGATCACCGACCAGAGCTTCGCCAGCACCACCGGCACCAGCACCAGCCCCAGGCCGACGTGCAGCCCCTGGTTGAGCTGGTAGAGCCACGAAGGGCTGGTCGACCAGTCGAAGCCGGGAAGTCGCAGCACCCCGACGTCGCCCGGGATCGCCTGCCCGAACTGCGGACCGTACGCGATGTAGCTGAGCAGCCCGGTGATGATCACCACCGGCAGCAGGACGAGCAGCACGACCGCGAAGACCGACGTCAGCCACGGGCCACGCAGCGGGCTTCGCCAGCGCGGCAGCGGTGGCCGCACCCGCGCGATAGCCTTCCACAGTGGAGCGGGGAACCCGAACTGCTGCCCAGCACTTGCCATGACGTGACCATATGGCTGTTGACCTGCACGAACGGGGCTTCTGGCCGAGCGGTCACCAACCGGTAAGGACCGGGCGCACCTGGGCAGCGGACGGGCTGGTGGTCCGTCGGCGACTGCTGCACGCTCGTCGGCAGCGGCCCGCGCCAAGGTCCCCCCAGGAGTGCGGCGCGGGCCGCGCCGACCGGCTGGGTTGCCAGGAGAGTCAGCCATGGCCCTCCGGGCCACCACGAGGGATGAGAATCCGTGTTGGGGCTGGGATGTGTGCGTTCCGCACACAAGGGCAGGAAAGCCACGTTCAAGCCCTGTGAGGGCCGGAAAGTGGCTTTCCTGCCCTCCCCAGGCTCAGCGCGAGCTGCGCAAACGGCCCTTCAGGTCGCCACCAGTTCCACGAAGGCGCGGGCGCCCGTGTGGCGCGCGACCGCGCGCAGCCCGGCGGCTCCGGCGAGCCGGGTGAGCGCGGCCGAGCCGACCTCGGCCCACGGCACCGCCGTCTCGCCGCCGGCGCCGGAGAGCACCCGGGCCGTGCCCCGCCAGAACCGCTCCGGCAGCTCGGCGGTCTCGACGAGCACGGTCCCGCCCGCCCGCAGCAACCCGGCGGCCCTGCGCAGCAGCCGTCCGGGGTCGCCACCGATCCCGATGTTGCCGTCGGCGAGGAGCACATGCTGCCAGCGGCCCTCCCCGGGCAGCACCGAGAACAGGTCTCGACGCAGCATCGGCACCCCGCGCCGACGGCACGCCTGCTGCGCCACCACCGACACGTCGACGCCCATCGCGGGCAGCCCACGCTCCCGCAGCGCCGCCACGAGCCGCCCGGGGCCGCAACCGAGGTCGATCACCGAGCCCGCGCAGCGGTCGAGCAGCCACCCGTCCTCGCCGCCCGCATCGCCGCCCCACCGGTGCACGGCCAGCGCCGTCTCGCTGCCGTCACTGCGCCGCAGCCTGGCCCCACAGCCGGCCAGCGCCGCATCGAAGGCCGTCGTCAACACCCGGCGGCCACGAGCTGCGCCACCCGATCCACCGCAGCGGCGAACCTCGTGCGCGGTGCAGCCGCCCGCACCCGCAGCGCGTCGGCCGCGGTGTCCACATCGGTCAGCTCGGGCAGGGACCCCACCCGCAGCCCGGCCGATCGCAGCGCCTGTACCGTGCGTTCACCGGTGTCGGCACGGGACGTCGGAACCGACGCCACGAGCGCTGCCGCTCGCGGGTCGCGCAGCCCGAGGGCCCACCACCCGCCGTCCGTCGCGGGGCCGAGCACCGCATCGACGCCTCCGGGCCGCAGCAGGTGGGCGGCCGATTCCGCGAGCAGCGCCGGCTCCACCTGCGGCGTGTCCATCCCGATCTGGAACGTCGGAAGGCCGCACGCGGCGTCGATGTGGGCGGCCGCGATCCGTTCGCCGAGGTCGGCGCCGCGCTGTGCGGGTGTCGGGACGCCGCGCAGCGCCGCCTCCAGCTCGCATCCCCGCGCGGCGCGGTCGAGCCGACCGGCCATCGGGACGACGAGCCGCCCGCCGGGCACCCCGCGCACGGCGTCGAGGGTGTCCAGCAGCGCGGCGGCCGCGATGTCCGCGGCTTCCGCGGGTGTCGCCGGCGGGCACAGCCGGGTCTTGACCTGCCCAGGTACCGGCGCCTTCGCGAGCACGATCATCACTACGGGGCCTGTCATCGCAGCAGCCCTGCCATGTCACGGGCGGCACGGAGTGAACCCGCCACCGAACCAGACACCTTCGACCGGCCACCGGCCCGCGCCCGGTACGCGACCGGGTGCTCGGTGATCCGCCAGCCCGCCGCACCCGCCCGCAGCAGCAGCTCGAGCGGATAGCCGAACGCCCGATCGGCGATGCCCAGGTCGATCAGCGCCGCCCGACGGGCCACCCGCACCGGCGCGATGTCGTGCACGGCGACCCCGCGGCGGCGCAGCATCGCGGCGATCACGGCGTTGCCGGCTCGGGCGTGCCACGGCCACACTCCGGCGGCCGACGGGACGCGGCGGGCGACCGCCAGGTCGGCACGGCCGTCCCGCACGTCGTCGGTCATGGCCGGCAGCACCGCGGGGTCGAGCGAGCCGTCGCCGTCGAGCACGACGACGATCTCGGCGGTCGCGGTCACCAGGCCGGTGTGCACGGCGGCGCCGTAGCCGCGCCGCGGCTCGACCACAACACGCGCGCCCGCCGCGGCCGCGACCTCGCCGGTGCCGTCGGTCGAGCCGTTGTCGACCACCAGCACGGGCCATCCGGCGGGCAACGCCGCCAGCACCGTCGGGAGCGCCTCGGCCTCGTCGAGGCAGGGCAGGATGATCTCTGGGGGCACCGTTAGATCATCGTGCCGCGCGGACATGGACGGTCTTACCGATCAATGACGTTCGCGCCGGTCAGGGGCGTGCCGGCGGGTGCGCGCATCGGGTCGTGCGCGAACCGGGCGATGCCGTCGGCGAACGATGTGGTCGCGCGGTAGCCCAGCAGGGCCGTCGCCTTCGCCGGGTCGGCGACGACGTGCCGCACGTCGCCGGAGCGCGCCCCGCCGACGATCACGGGCGGCGGCCCACCCATCGCAGCGGCCAGGGTCTCCGCGAGCTCGCCGATCGTGTGCGGCTCGCCCGAGCACACGTTCACCGCGCACAGCCCCGGCACCGGCGGTTCGGTGGTCACCGCGCGGACGTTCGCCGCGGCGACGTCGGCGACGTGGACGAAGTCGCGCCGCTGCCGGCCGTCCTCCAGCACCCGCGGCGCCTCACCGCGGGCCAGCGCCGAGCGGAACAGCGACGCCACCCCCGCATACGGGGTGTCGCGCGGCATCCGGGGGCCGTACACGTTGTGGTAGCGCAACGACCACACCGAGCCGCCGGTCTGGCGTGCCCACGCGGCCGCGAGGTGCTCCTGCGCCACCTTCGTCGCGGCGTACGTGCTGCGGGGATCGAGCGGGGCGTCCTCCGCGACGAGCTCCGGTGCGAGGTCGCCCCCGCACTCGGGACACGGCGGCTCGAACCGGCCGGCAGCGAGGTCGGCGGGCGTGCGCGGACCCGGCCGGACTGCGCCGTGCACGGGGCACCGGTAGCGGCCCTCGCCGTAGACGACCATCGAACCGGCCAGCACGAGCCGTCTGACGCCCGCCGCGTGCATTGCCGCGAGCAGCACGGCGGTGCCGATGTCGTTCATCGTGACGAACGCGGGCGCGTCGCTCGGGTCGAGACCGTGCCCGACCATCGCCGCCTGGTGCGCGACGACGTCGACCCCGCGCAGCAGCCGAGCCAGCAGCTCGGCGTCGCGGACGTCGCCGCGCACCAGGTCGTGCGCGCCGCACCACGGCGGGGGCTGCCCGCCGTCGTGCGCCTGCGGGATCAGCGCGTCGAGCACCACCACCTCGTGGCCCGCCTCCACGAGCCGGTCGGCAACGTGCGAACCCACGAATCCGGCGCCGCCGGTGACCAGTACACGCACACCGTGATCGTCCTGCTGGTCCGCCGCCGGCAACCCTTACCGCCTGCTTACCGTCAGTCGACGGCGGCGCCGCGGGTCACGTTGACCACGGTGCCGGTGAGGCCCTCCGAGCGGTCGGACGCGAGGAAGGCCGCGACGTCGGCGACGTGCTCCACCGTGAGCGGGGCGCCGGCCGGGGTAGCCCCGATCGCCTCCAGCATGTCCTCCAGCGGGACGCCCAGCCGCTCGGCGGCCTTCCCCCACATTTCACCGAGGTGCGAGCCGAGCGAGCGGGCCGTCTCCGGAATTCCGGTCAGCCGCAGGCACACCACCCTGACCCGCCGCTCCCCCAGCTCGAGCGCCAGCTGCCGGCACATGTTCTCGACCGCGGCACCCGGCGCCCCGAACGGCCCGGCGAGCGGCGCCGGCTGCCGCGCCATCGGCATGGACAGCGCCATGATCACGCCACCGCCCGCATCGCGCATGTGCCGCGCGGCCACGCGGCCGTCGTGAAGTTGCCGCGGATGTACGCCGCGACCGGCGCCATGTACTCGTCGGCCGTGTGCTCGACGAGCGCCACACCCTGCCGCCCGACGGCGAGCCCGACGGCGTTGACGCAGACGTCGATCCGCCCGGCGCGTTCGACGACCGCGGCGGCGTGCCGCTCGACCGCCGCCTCGTCGAGCACGTCGACGACGTCCGCGCCCGCGGCGCCGACGTGCGTGGCCGCGCTGTCCAACCGCTCCCGACGCAGGCCCGTCAGGAACACCTGCGCACCCTCGCGGGCCAGCGCACGTCCGACCGCCCGCCCGATCGCGCCGCTCCCACCGTGCACGACGGCGGTCCGCCCGGCCGGCTCGCCGGCGCTCACGCCGCCACCGTCCCGGGGAGGCCGAACGCCGCAACCATCTCGACGCCGAACGTCGTGAGCTCGACGACGAGCCCGTTCTCGACCCGCAGCACGGAGAAGGCGAACGGCTCGAACGGCTTGTCGCTGCCCGGGTCCCGGGCGTAGACGGCGTAGGCGGGGGCGTTGTTGGCGCTGGTCAGCACCATCCGCAGCTCCTGGGCGTGCGGACCGTGCAGGATCGGTGCCCACCCGTCGACGACCGTCGCGCGACCGGAGTACCAGACCGGGTCGACGCTCAGGTTGCCGCCGGCTCGGCCCTGGTGCGCGACCAGTACGTCCTCGTGCAGCAGCGCCGCGATCGCGTCGTCGTCGGCGCGCTCCAGCGCCGCCATGAAGCGCCGCAGCACCTCCCGCTCCGACTGCTGCCCAGCAGTGGTGGCGCTCCAGTCGGCGCGCCGCTCGGGCAGGTGCACCCGCATGGTGATCCGGGCGCGCTGCAGCCGGCTCGTGACGGCTCCGACGCCCGCGCCGAGCGCCTCGCTCACCTCCCGCGCCGACCAGCCGAGCACGTCGCGCAGGATCAGCACGGCCCGTTCCTTCGGCGTCAGGTGCTGCAGGGCCGCGAGGAACGCGAGCTCGACCGTCTCCTTCGCGACGGTGGCAGCGTCCGGCTCCGGCTCGGGCGCGATGTCGTCGGGATAGGGCTGCAGCCACGGCACCCGCACCGCCGGCCCGTGCTGATCCGGGGCGATCTCCATCGGCCGGCGGGGGTGCTTCGCCAGGAAGTCGAGGCACGCGTTGGTGGCGATCCGGTAGAGCCAGGCGCGCAGCGGTGCGTCGCCGCGGAACGTCGCGCGGCCGGTCCACGCCCGCAGGAACGCCTCCTGCGTGAGGTCGCGCGCCTCCTCGAACGAACCGAGCATCCGATAGCAGTGCACTTGCAGCTCACGCTGGTGGCGGCCCACCGCATGGGAGAACGCCGCCTCGTCACCCGCGCGGATCGCTTCGACCCCGTCCATGGTCATGTCGCTTCCTCTCGTCGATGTCCTTCCCTCATGTGACGGCGGTCAGGGCGGACACCAACTGCGCGGAGAGTAGGCACCGTTCGACGTTGGGTGCATGTCCGATTGGTCCGCTCTCGAACCGGGCATCCCCGGGCCATGGCAAGCACTCCCGTCGCCCACCGCCGGATCGACGTCGACGGCATCAGCACGTTCTACCGCGAAGCCGGGCCGCCCGACGCGCCCGTCATGCTGCTGCCGCACGGCTATCCGTCGTCGTCGTTCCAGTTCCGGAACTACCTGCCGGCGCTCGCCGACCGCTGGCGGCTGATCGCGCCCGACCACCCCGGTTTCGGCTACAGCGACACCCCGCCGCCCGACCGCTTCGCCTACACGTTCGACGCCTACGCGGCGTTCCTGCAGCGGTTCACCGAGGTGCTCGGGCTGCACCGGTACGCGATCTACCTGCAGGACTACGGGTCGCAGTTCGGGTTGCGACTGGCGATCGCCGAGCCGTCAAAGGTGGCAGCGCTGATCATCCAGAACGGCGACATCTACGAGGACGAGCACGGGCCGAAGTACGCCCCGCTCAAGGAGTTCTGGCACGACCCGTCACCGGAGGGCCGGGCGAAGATCACCGCGCTCGTGAACGAGGACGGGTTCCGCGGGGAGTTCCTCGGCGAGGTCCCCGAGCACCTCGCCGAGCGCATCAGCCCCGACCTCTGGACGCACACGGCCGCGCTGCTCGCGCAGCATCCCGCGCGGCGCGACCACATGGTCACGCTGCTCGCCGACCAGGGCTCCACCGTGCCGTGGTTCGCTCGGCAGCAGGCCTACCTGCGTGAACACCAGCCGCCGACGTTGATCGTCTGGGGCCCGCACGACGGATACATGCCCGAAGGCGCCGCCCGCGCCTACCTGCGCGACCTGCCGAAGGCCGAGCTGCACCTGCTCGACGCGGGCCATTGGGCGCTGGAGACGAGCCTCGCCGAGATCGTCACGCTCTCGCGTGACTTCCTCGACCGCGAGCACCCGGCTTGAGCCGGCGTCGACAACGACGTTCTGGCTGTTTGTGAGCGCTCACAACAGCCATTTCGTCGTTGTCGACGGTGTCAGCTGGGCTTGCGCCCGATCGCCCCGGCGTAGAGCGTGTGTGTCGGGCTCTCGGTCGGGGTCTTCTTGTCCGGACGCCAGTCGTTGGCGTACACCAGCCCCGGCTCGACGAGCTCCAGGCCGTCGTACAGCCGACGCATCTCCTCCCACGTGCGGAACCGGCCGGTGCCGAGCCCGCCCTCGAGGAACGCCCGCTCCAGCTCCTTCGCCCGCGGCTCGTCGTCGTCGAGGAAGTTGCTGATCAGCATGTAGCTGCCGGCCGGCAGCCGGTCCTTGATCGCCTCCGTGGTGGAGTAGGCGATGTCGTCGTCGAGGTGGTGGATGATGCTCGCGCAGATCACCGCGAGCGGCTCGTCGAAGTTGATGAACTCCTTGACCGTGGGGTGGTCGAAGATCGACGAGGCGTCGCGGATGTCGGCGACGATGACCGTCGTGGTCGTCTCGTTGGCGAGCAGCGAACGGCCGTGCGCGAGGACGATCGGGTCGATGTCGACGTAGACGACACGGACCGACGGATCGACCGCGTGCGCGAGCTCGTGGACGTTGCCGACCGTCGGCAGGCCCGATCCGATGTCGATGATCTGCCGGACGCCCGCCTCCTCCACGAGGTACCGGATGCCGCGGCGCAGGTGGTTGCGGTTGTCCTTGGCCAGCTGGCTCGTCTCGGGAACGGTGCGGAACATCGCGTCGGTGGCGCGCCGGTCGGCCTCGAAGTTCTCCTTGCCGCCGAGCACGTAGTCGTAGACGCGCGCGATCGACGGGATGCTCAGGTCGATCTCCGGCGGAAGGTCCGCTGCTACGGCCTCGTCTCGTTCCTGCGCGCTCACGAACGCTCCCCTCCGCGATCAACCCTCGGCGATCAACCACCAGCGATCAACCACCGCCTTCCGCCGCAGCGTAGCCGGATGACCGCATGCGGTGGCAACAGACCGGGCGGTTGAAGCCCAGGGCATCCCCACCCTGCCGTTGATCAGCGCCGTTGTTCCGCAGCCCGCTGCGCGAGCAGGTAGCGGAGGTCCCGTTCGGTCGCCACGTCGTACTCGGCGGGCGTGAGGTAGACGCTCGCGACACCGTCGCTGACGCGGACGATGTCGCCCCGCTCGCCATCGGGCGCCGGCTGACCGAGCGGACTCTGCAGCAACCGCTCGACGACGAGCCCGCTCAAGACGACTCCACAGTGAACAGCACACCACCATCATGCATCGGGAAGGTGACGGCACAATAAACGGCACCTGGCGGGCTACGGTGGTGGGGATGGCCCGACTCGTCAGAGACCTCATGACATCGCGCGTCGTCACGACGCGCCCCGAAGAACCCGTCTCCGCCGCAGTCGAGCGGATGACCCGATACGGATTCAGCGCACTGCCCGTCGTCACGAGCTCGTCGCGGCTCGTGGGCATGGTGAGCCTGCTCGACGTGCTGCGCTTCCGCGAGGAGCACAGCACCGAGGGCGCGGAAGGTGACGAGCACGTGCGGGTCAGGGAGATCATGACCACCGAGGTGCTGTGGATGCCGCCCACCGCGAACGCCCGCGTGGTCGCGCAGCGCCTGCGCAGCCACGGCGAGCTGCGGGTGCTCCCGGTCGCGCAGGGCGGCCGGCTGGTCGGCGTCGTCACCCGCGGCGACCTGCTGCGCCACCGCAACCGCGACTCGTCCCGAAAACCCGCCGTCATCCGATGGCTGACCGGTGAGAAGGCGGAGGACGACGCCGTGGTTGCGCTCGCGCGCACCCGCCGGACCACCACCCCGCCCTCCGGCACGCCGGTGCGGGACGTCATGACACCGCAGCCGATCACGGTGCGCTCCGCCGACCTGATCTCGGTGGCCGCCGAGCTGATGCTGCACCACCGGCACACCGCGCTGCCCGTTGTCGGCGACGGCAACCGGCTCGTCGGCATCCTCAGCGAGGCCGACATCCTCGCCGACCCGCTGGCCGGGCGGTCCGCGCACGCCACGGTCGGCTCGGTCATGACGCGGTCGCCGATCTCCATCGACGCCGGCGCCACCGTCCGCGACGCGCGTGCGGTGGTCGCCGACCGCGGCCTGAGGGTGCTACCGGTCGTCTCAGAAGGGGTGTTGGAGGGCGTCCTGAGCCGCAGCGACCTGGTCTGATGGCCGGCCGAGCGGGCCGGCGCGATTGATCCGGCGGCTCGGGGGGAATGTGCTGGCGTGAGCACACCATCCGTCGACGCCACCCATTCCCGCCCCGACGGCGTCAGCGATGAGCTGATCGCCGCCACCGGCAAACTCGCGGAGGCGCTGACCGCCGTCGAGCGGGCCCGCGGCGCCCTGTACGACTTGCACCGCCTCGTCGGCGACGCCGACGAAATGCTCGACGACGTCGTAGCCGGCCTGCGCGAATCCGGCCGGGACGACCTCGCCGACCGGGTGCGCGACGAGCTCATCGGCCGCAACGTCCTCGACGGCCGCTGGACGTTCCAGATCGTCGAGGAGTTCGACGACGGCTACTACACCGCGTTCCGGGAGCTGGAGAAGGACGTGCGGAGCGAGATCGTCGGCGGGCGGCGACACGTCTTCGAGGCCGAGCTGAAGGAACGCCGACGCACGGCCGGGAAACGCGGCCACGAGCCGACCCCCAGCTGAAGCGGGCGGGCGCTGGAGAGGGCAGGAAAGCCACTTTCCTGCCCTGTGAGGGCCTGAAAGTGGCTTTCCTGCCCTCCCCAGGACACCCCGGGTGTCGGCTACCGGGGCGGGAGGGTCGCGCCGCCGACGTCGACCGGCACGCGCACGACGACGGGAACGTCCTCCGGCTCGTCCCCATGGATCGCAGCCAGCGCGCGCAGCTGCTCCTCAGGGTCGGGAAGCGCTGAGGGGATGGTCGCCGCCTTGCCTGTTGTCCCCTTGCCTGTTGTCCCCTTGCCTGTTGTCCCCTTGCCTGTTGTCACCGTGTCGGTGGTCATGGTCTCTCCTTCGCCGGGCTGGCTCAGAGGACCCGTTCGGGCTCGTGCCCAAACCTTGGGCGTCGAAACCTTCGGTGAGGTTGCGGCGCAGCATGTCGAGCGTCTGGGCGAGCAACCGGGAAACGTGCATCTGGGACAGGCCCACCCGGTGTGCGATCTGGGTCTGGGTCATCTCGCCGAAGAACCGCAGCACGATGATCGTCCGTTCGCGTTCCGGCAGCCTGTCGAGCAGCGGCGCGAGGCTGTGCCGGAACTCGACGGTCTCCATCTCGCGGTCGGCCACCCCGACGATCTCGCCGAGCGCCGCGTCGACGCCCACGACGGACATGTCGAGCGAGCCCGCGCGGTAGGCGTTGGCCGCGTCGAGGGCTTCGAGCACCTCGTCGACGGTCAGGTCGAGGCGTGCGGCCAGCTCGCTCGGCCGCGGTGCCCTGCCCAGCTCGTGCGACAGCGTGTCGGTCGCCGCGTGCACCGACGACTGCAGGTCGCGCAGCCTGCGGGGCACCCGCATCATCCACGTGTGGTCGCGGAAGTAGCGGCGGGTCTCACCCGTGATCGTCGGGATCGCGAAGGCCAGGAAGTCGCTGCCGCGGCCGGGCTCGAACCGGTCGACGGCGCCGATGAGCCCGATCGTCCCGGCCTGTTCGAGGTCGTCGGTGGGCTGGCCGCGCCCGGCGAAGCGGCGGGCGATGTGCTGAACCACGGGCAGGTAGCCGGTCACCAGCTTGTCCCGGACCGCTCTGCGGTCGGGGTCGTCCGGCGACATCTCCGCCAGCTGCTCCAGCAGCGGCGCGAGGTGCGCGTAGTCGTCCCGGACCGACGGCTTGTCGGCGGCACGCGAACTCATCGGCGGTCCCCGCGATCGTTGAGCAGCTCGCAGAGCCGCGTCGTGGCGGCTGTCGGCTCAACCGGGAACGTTTTCCAGCTTGCCCCGGCCGCCGTGGGAAGGCAACTCAGGGCACTCCCGCGTGTCGATGTCCTTCGACACGCGGGAGGTGCCGGTCAGCGGCGGGGCAGCTCCGGCGCCGCGGTGTCGAGCGGCACCGCGCTCGAACGCACCAGCCCCAGCTGCACGGACTGCCGGCGCAGCACGGCGTCGGCGGCCCAGTCCAGCGCCACCCGCGCTCGGTTGCCGGGCATCGCGATCAGGTGGTATCCGCGGGTCACGGCCTTCGCGACCACCCCGGAGAGCGGCACGTGCAGCGGGTTGGCCGCGGCCTGCACACCGCCCAGATCGACGACGAACCCGAGGTCGTGGTGCTTGTACGCGCGCTTCTCGCCCTTCCCGAGCGACGCCGCGATGTTGTGGCCGGCGAGCCTGCCCTGCCGCTCGGCGTGCTGCGCGGTCATGCCCGTCACCTCGCCCGGGCGGGTCAGATCGGGAACGGCGGCGGCGTCACCGCAGGCGACGACCTCGGGGTGCTCGGGCACGAACAGGTACTCGTCGACGACGAGCCTGCCCTTCTCCGTCTTCAGCCCCAGCCCGTTGACGAACGGGTCGGGCCGCACCCCGACGCACCAGACGAGCGATCGGGTCGGGACGGTCTCGCCGCTGGTCAACCGCACCGCGCCGGGCACAGCCTCCTCGACGGACGTCTTCATCCGCACCTCGACTCCCCGCCTGCGCAACACACGGTCGGCCGTCCGCGAGAGCGGCGCGGCCAGCTCGGGCAGCACCCGGTCGGCGAGGTCGAGCAGCATCCAGCGCACGTCGCTCTGCTCCAGGGTGCGCTGCTTCGCGACGAGCGCCGAGGTCAGCAGCTGGCCTTGCGCGGCGACCTCCGTGCCGGTGTAGCCGGCCCCGACGACCACGAACGTGCAGCGCGCCGCCCGTTCCTCCGCGTCGTCGGTGGCGGCGGCGAGCTCGATCTGCCGGGTGATGTGGTCGCGCAGGTAGAGCGCCTCCGGGATGCCCCGGTAGCCGTGCGCGTTCTCGGCGACGCCAGGCACCGGCAACAGCTTGTTGACGCTGCCCACCGCAAGCACGAGCCGGTCGTAGTGCAGCACGCCTTCGTCGCCCTCGGGGCCTTCGTACGCGACCGTCCGGGCGTCGAGGTCGACGGCGCCGGCCTCGCCGAGCACCAGCCGGACCGACGGCAACGCCGCCGTCAGCGAGACCGTCACCCGGCGCGGGTCCAGCACCCCGCCCGTCACCTCTGGCAGCAGGGGCAGGTAGAGGAAGTAGTCGGTCGGGTTGAGCAGCGTGATGTCGACGCTCTCCCCCAACTCGTGGGCCATCGTCCGCGCGGCGTGGAAGCCGGCGAACCCCGCGCCGACCACGACGACCTTGGACCGGTCCATGCGTTCCTCCCGTTTCGAGCATCGGCGGCAACCCCGCCACGGGTACCCACGAGGATCACGGCCAACCTGCCACGTTCCGCCGTCCTGCCGCGCGGGTAGTCGCCCGTATGGCAAGCATCGGCTACTTCCTCTCCTGCGAGCAGTACGGCCCGAAAGAGCTCGTCGAGCAGGCGAAAGCGGCGGAACGCGCCGGTTTCGAGCGGCTCTGGATCTCCGACCACTTCCACCCGTGGAACGACGAGCAGGGGCAGAGCCCGTTCGTGTGGTCGGTGATCGGCGCGCTGTCCGAGGCGGTCGCGCTGCCCGTCACGACGGCCGTCACGTGCCCGACGATGCGGATCCACCCGGCGATCGTCGCGCAAGCGGCGGCCACCGCCGCGGTCCAGCTCGACGGGCGGTTCGTGCTGGGTGTCGGCAGCGGCGAGGCCCTCAACGAGCACGTGCTCGGGGATGCGTGGCCGTCCGTCGGCGAGCGCCTGGCCATGCTCGAAGAGGCCGTCGAGGTGATCCGGCTGCTGCACGGCGGCGAGAACGTCAGCCACCACGGCGACTTCTACGAGGTGCAGGACGCCCGGATCTACACGCTGCCCGAGCAGCCCGTACCGATCTACGTCTCCGGGTTCGGCCCGCAGGCCACCCGGCTTGCCGGGCGGATCGGCGACGGCTACTGCACGGTGACGCCCGACGCCGAGCTGGTCGGAACGTTCCGCGGGTCGGGGGGCGGCGACAAACCCGTCCAGGCCGGGATGAAGGTCAGCTGGGATCGCGACGCCGAGGCCGCGCTGGATCGCGCGCACCGCCTGTGGGGCAACGACATGCTGCCCGGCCAGCTCGCGCAGACCCTGCCCCGCCCGCAGGACTTCACCGACGCGATGACTCTCGTGCAACGCGACCGGATCGCCGAGGCCATCGTGTGCGGTGACGACCCGAAGGCGCACCTCGACCGGGTGCGGCAGTACCTCGACGCCGGCGTCGACGAGCTCTACGTCCAGCAGGTCGGCGCCGACCACGAGGGCTTCTTCCGTGGTTGGGCCGAGCAGGTCCTGCCCGAACTGCGATGACCCGAACTGCCACGAGGGTGATCGTCGTGCCGGGGGCGGCGGTCAGCCGCTACGCGCTCCCGGCGGTGGCGGCGTTGCGCGCCCGCGGGCTCGACGCCGAGCTGGCCGACGCGCCCGGCTCCCCCGGCGTGCCGACCGATCTCGCGCGGTACGGCGGCCAGCTGGCCGCCCGCCTCGCCGACCGCCCGGACGGGCCGGACGTCGACGTGCTCGTCGGCCTCTCGGTGGGCGCGCAGGTCGCGGCCGTCGCCGCGGCGCACTGCGAGCGGGTGCGCCGCGTGCTGCTGGTGAGCCCGACCGTCGACCCGGAAGCGCGCACCGGCCCGCGCCTGCTGGGGCGGTGGCTTCGCGGCGGCCGGCTCGAGCCGCCGAGGCTGGGTGCCAGGCAGCTGCCCGACTGGGCCCGCGCCGGGCCGCGGCGGGTGGCCGCGGTGGTGCGTTCGGCGATCGAGGTGCACATCGAGGACCACCTCGACCGGCTCGCCGGGCGGCTCACCGTCGTCCACGCCGAGCGCGACGTAATCACCTCGCACGCCTACGCGGCGAGGCTCGTCCAGTCCGACCCGGCCCGGCTGGTCGTCGTCCCGGGCGCCACCCATTCCTGGCCCTACCAGGACGAGGCGCGGTTCGCCGACCTCGTGGAGAGCATCGTGGAGAGGACCACCGCGTGAGCGACATGGCCCCGGGCGACGTCGTCGCCTCCTTCGACTCGGCGAGCGTGCTGCACGCCGGCCTCGCCGCGGCGCTCTCCGGCCGCTCGTTCCCGCACCTGGGCAACAGCGCCGCCGCCGCGGCCGCCGTGCGTGCCGCCGGGCGGCTGCCCTGGTCGGTGCTGCGCCACCTCTACACCCGGATCGGAGCATCGGAGGGGATCGCGCCGCACCGGCTCGGCGATGTCGACCTGGGCGCCGTGGCCGGCATGCTCGCCGATGCCTACCCGCGACGGCGGTATCCGGCGGTGCTCGTCGGCTCGACCAACGGCGCGCTCGCCCACCTCGCGGCCGCCATGCAGGTGCCGTGGCTGCCGGGCACCGTGCTCGTCCCCGTCGCGCGCAGGGGCGATCCGCACCGACCGGTGGACGCGCTGGCGTTCGGCCGGGCGTGGGCGCCACTGCTGCTCGACCGCAACACCGGCGTCGTGCTGCACCACATGCACGACCAGGTGCAGGACGAGCTGATGGTCGCGCGGATGACGTACTTCAGGATGAAGTGGCGGGAGCTGCCGGCCGCATACACACGGTTCCTGTCGGCGTCGCTCGCACCGGGCGCACCCGTGGTGCTGATCGAGGACACGTCCACGTGGCCGGTGGTGCGGGTGGGCGAGCGGCACGTGTTCCAACCGGGCGCGCAGGGCGGACTCGAACCCGAGCGGTACCTGGCGCGTCCGCACACCCCCACCGCCGACGACGAGGCCGCCGAGGCCGAGTGGGGCGCCGAGCCGGGCTTCGGAGCGGCGCTGGCGACGTGGTGCGCGGCGAACGGGCACCCGCTGCTGACAGTCCGGTTCCACGGGCCGCAGGCCCCCGCGCACGACGTCGCCTCGACCGTTCGGCGCTGGTACCGCGAGCGCGGCGAGGCGGCCGACCGGCTCGTTGTGCCGTCGTTCGTGCTGGGCGACCCGTGGCGGACGATCAGCACGGCGGGCGTCCCGTTCTGGACGTTCTTCTCGGTGCAGGCCGCTCTGCGGGCGCTCGACGATCACCTCGCGCGGAGCGAGCCGTACCGGCAGGTCGACATCCTGCAGTTCCAGCACGGCGTGCGCTCCGCCGGCATCGCGACGCCGGAGCAGTGGGCCGGCGTCGCCCGCCGCCACGGCGCGCAGCCGCGGCTCGTCGGGCTCGACCCGCGGCGGTTCCCGCACGACATCGCCACCATCGCGCGCTACGGCCCGGCGCTAGCCGAGCGGGAGCCTGCACGAAGGCCGTGGACCCCGATGGCGGTGACCTTCGCGATGGACGGGGTAGGTACGCCGCCGACGGGTATCCGATCCGCATGAACAGTTCGAAGATCGCTCGCACGGTGCTCGTGCTCACCGCTGCCGCCGGGTTGGTGCTCACCAGCGGCGCCGGCTGCGACACCGACCGCGACCCCGTCGACGGGCGCAGCAACATCGAGCAGCCCGGGCCGGACCGCGAACCGGACTTCGACGACGGCGAGGGCGGCGCCGGTGACGAGGTGGGCGGCGGCAGCTGACACGACAACGACGTCATGGCTGCTGGGAGGGGGCTCCCGGCAGCCATGACGTCGTTCTCGGCGGAATGCGTCAGCCGCGGCGTGCCCCGTAGAAGGCGCGGATCTCCTCCACCAGCTCCTGCGGGACCTCCATCGACGCGAAGTGGCCACCGCGGGGCCGCTCGGTCCAGTAGACGATGTTCGTGTTGTCGCGCTCGGCGAACGGCCGCATCGACAGGAAGTCGTGCGCGAAGACGGTGACCCCGATCGGTCCCTCGTTGACGACGATCGGCGAGTTCCGCTCGGCGTGGTGGTAGCGGACCGCCGTGGCCGAGGTGTTGGTCAGCCAGTAGAGCGAGACCTGTATGAGCACCTGGTCCTTGTCGACGAGGCTGGTGCCGTTGCCGAAGTTCTCGAACAGCTCGTTGTAGGCGAGCTGCCCGACCGGCGAGTCGGAGAGCGCCGCGGCGATCGTCTGCGGGCGGGAGGCGTTCATCTGCGCGTAGCCGTTGACGGTCTGGAACCAGCCGGCGAACTCCAGCGCCGCGTAGTCCGCCGGGGTCATCCGCTCGAACTCGGCCGGGTCGCCCGAGGGGAACGAGAACAGCTGCAGCACGTGCGCCCCGAGGAACCCGGGCGGGTTCAGGATCGCCAGCTCGCGCGAGACCATCGCGCCGCCGTCGCTGCCGTGCGCGCCGTACGACTCGTAGCCGAGCCCGCGCATCAGCGCGTCCCACGTGCGCGCGATCCGGGCCATGGTCCACTCGCCCTCGGCGAGCGGGGTGCTGAAGCCGAAGCCAGGCATCGACGGGACCACGACGTGGAACGCGTCGGCCGCGGTGCCGCCGTGCGCCTCGGGGTCGGTCAGCGGGCCGATCACGTCGAGGAAGTCGGCGAACGACCCGGGGTAGGTGTGGGTGAGCACGATCGGGGTCGCGTCCTCGACGGCGGAGCGGATGTGCAGGAAGTGCACGGTCTGGCCGTCGATCTCGGTGAGGAACTGCGGGAACTGGTTCATCTGCTTCTCGTGCGCGCGCCAGTCGAACCCGCTGCGCCAGTGGTCGACCATCTCGCGGAGGTATCCGACCGGGGTGCCGTGGCTCCAGTCGTCGCCGGGGGCTGCGACGGGGAAGCGGGTGTTGTCGAGCCTGCGCTGCAGGTCGTCGAGCTCGGCCTGCGGGATCGCGATCTCGAAGGGCTGGACGGAGAGCTTCTGGCTGCTGGTCATGGAAGTACTGTAGAAAGAGTACCGGCACGGTTCGTTCCGGTACTTTCGCACGCTGGAGACATGTTGCTGGAAACTTCTGCGCGACTCCTCGCGCTGCTCGCGCTGCTGCAGACACCGGGGATCCGCTCCGGCGCCGACCTCGCCGGCCGGCTCGACGTCGGCGAACGGACCGTGCGCAAGGACGTCGAGCGGCTGCGCGAGCTCGGCTACCCGATCGACACCGTCCGCGGCCCCGCAGGCGGCTACCGACTCGGCGACCACGGCAAGCTCCCGCCGCTGCTGCTCGACGACGACGAGGCCGTCGCCATCGCCGTCGGCCTGCAGGCCGCGGCGACGACCGCGGTACGCGGCGTCGAGGACGCCAGGGTGCACGCGCTCGCCAAGCTGGAGCACGTGCTGCCTGCGCGGCTTCGGCGGCGGGTGCGTGCGCTGCACGAGAGCACGTCGACCGGCCCGGCCAACACCGGCACGAACGTCGAGGACCCACCCGTCGACGCCGACCTGCTCGCCGACCTCGCCCTCGCCGTCCGCGACCACATCGGCATCCGCTTCTCCTACCGCGACGCGGACCCGATCGAGGTCGAGCCCTACCGGCTGGTGAGCTGGCAGCAACGCTGGTACCTCGTCGGGCGCGAGCGCCGGACGCGCGAGTGGCGCACCTTCCGGGCCGACTGGATGCGGCTGCGCATCCCCGGCGGCGCGCCGTTCCGGCCCGAGCCGTTGGAGGGCGGCGACTACACGGCGTTCGTCCTGCGGGACGTGGCGTTCACCGGTTGGGCAGTGCACGCCCGGATCGCGGTCGACGCGCCGGCCGCCGACGTGCTCGCCCGGATCAACCCGACCGTCGGGGTCGTCGAGACCGTCGACGAGAACCGCTGCGTGCTCGTCACCGGCGGCGACAGCCTGGAGATCGTCGCCGTCTGGATCGGGATGCTCGGGCTCGACTTCCACGTCGCCGAGCCACCGGAGCTGGTCGAGCACGTCCGCGCGCTCGCCGAGCGATATGCGCGTGCGCTGCCGGATACGGTCACTGTGTGACGGACAGGCGCGCCATCCTCAGCGGCTCGACGTTCGAGGAGCAGATCGGGTACGCGAGGGCGGTGGTCGACGGCGACCACGTGCACGTCTCGGGTACGACGGGGTTCGACTACACGACGATGACGATCTCCGACGACGTCGTCGAGCAGGCGGAGCAGTGCTTGCGCAACATCGGCGAGGCGCTGGCGGAGGCGGGCTGCACGTTCGCCGACGTCGTGCGCGTGCGCTACCTGCTCCCCGAGCGCACCGACTTCGAGCCATGCTGGCCGGTGCTGCGCGCCTGCTTCGGCGACGTCCGCCCGGCCGCCACCATGCTCGTCTGCGGGCTGGCCGACCCGCGCATGAAGATCGAGATCGAGGTCGACGCGCGGCGGCGCTGACCGCGGCTACCCCGGGTTCAGCGCGATGAGGCCGGCGGCGGTGGGGCGGAACCCGCACCGGTCGAGGTAGAAGTGCCGCAGGTGCTCCTCGAAGTCGACGTGGAGCCAGTCGCACCCGGCCTCGCGGGCCTGCTCGGCCGCAACCTCGACGAGCCGCGACCCGACGCCCATGCTGCGGACGCCCGCCGCCGTCACGGTGTCGAGGACGAACGCGTGCCCCGCCCCGTCCCACGCGACGTTCACGAACCCGACGAGCTCGGCGCCCTCCCGGGCGCACACCCACCCGAGGCTGTGCCGGTGCACCCGACCCCACCAGTCGTCGTCGGCCGGCTCGTGCGCGAAGCCTTCGGCGTGCAACCCGTTCAACTCCGGGTTCGTGAACGACCCACGCCAGGCAAACGTGATCATCGGCCCACGGTACGAAGGCTCCCGAGGGCAGGAAAGCCACTTTCCTGCCCGCACAGGGCCTGAAAGTGGCTTTCCTGCCCTCACCGCGACCGGATCCAGCCGGCGATCCTCGCGCACGGGTCGCGCCGGTAGGGTCCGCGCGGGACCGGCGAGGGGGGACGATGGCCGAGCAGACAGACGTGACGAATCGTGGCGGCGGGATCGTGGTCGCGCTGCCGGTCGCGCTGCCGCCCCTGGTGCTCGCGCTCGTCGGAACGACCCACCCGATGGTGCTCGACACGACCACCGCGCACCACTGGTGGACGATGCACGTCTGGCTGCTGCCCGTCTTCCCGCTGCTCGCGGTCGGGCTGCTCGTGATGCTGCGCGGCGAGCGCGAGCCACTCGCCTGGGCGGCCCGCGTCGCGGCATTCCTCTACGCGGTCTACTACACGGGCCTCGACACGCTCAGCGGCATCGCGGCGGGCATCGCCTTCGACGCGGCGGGCTCCCGCGACGCCACGGTCGACCGGCTGTTCGCCATCGGCAACAACCTCGGCGGGATCGGCCGCTGGACGTGGGTCGCCGCCGTCGTGCTCACCTTCGCCGTGCTGGTCCGCCGGCACGGTCTGCGGATGCTGGCCGGTGCCGTTGTCACCGTCGTGGGGGCGCTCGCGTTCGCGTTCGACCACATCTACTGGCCGTGGGGCGTGGCCGGCGTGGCGCTCACCGCCGTCGGGTTCGCGGCCACGGAGCTCGCGCGACGGTAGGAGGCGGCACGGATTCGCGGCGGGGGTGCCAGGAAAGTGGCTTTCCTGGCACCACAGGACAGGAAAGCCACTTTCCTGGCAACGTCCGCGCCCGGCCGTCAGCCGGCGAGGTGCCCCCACCGCTCCGCGAGGTGCGACCACGGGCCCGTCTCGGCTACCCGGCCGCCCTCGAGGACGACGACGGTGTCGGCGCGCGCCAGCGCCGACTGCTTGGAGCTGCACCCGACGACGGTGACACCGCGGTCGCGCAGCGCCTCCCACAGCTCGATCTCGGTGCGGGCGTCGAGGGCCGAGGAGACGTCGTCGGCGATCAGCAGCTCCGCCTCCGTCGCCAGCGCCCTGGCCAGCGCGAGGCGCTGCACCTGCCCACCGGAGAGCCGGACGCCGCGGTGACCGACCAGCGCGCCGTGCCCGCCGGCGTCGCGGACGTCGGTCGCCATCCGGGCGTCCTGCAGCGCCTCGTCGAGGCTGCGCTCGTGGTCGAGCGCGACGTTGTCGCTGAAGGTGCCGGAGAGCACCCGCGGCACCTGCGCCACGTACGCCACCTGGCCCGGGCGCAGGAACAGCTGCGGGTCGTCGATCTCCTCCTCGTTCCAGAGGATGCTGCCCTCGTGGTCGACGAGCCCGGCGAGGCTCGCGAGCAGGCTCGACTTGCCGGCCCCGACCCGCCCGGTCAGCAGCACCAGCGAGCCGGCGTCGACGTCGAGGTCGACGCCTTCCGCGCCGACGGTGCCGTCGTCGTGCACCGCCGACACGCCTTCCAGCCGCAGCCGCTTCAGCGGGATCCGGCCGACGGCCGGCGGCGCGGGTGCGGCGCCGGTGCGCAGGTCGACGCCCTCCGGGAGGGTCAGCAGGTCGGTGCCGCCGGCGAGATCCGACATCGCCTGCAGCCACCGCCGCGCGACCGGGGCCTCCGTCACGGCGGCGCCGAAGACCATGCCGAACCAGCCGGCGCCGTTCAGCGTCGTCGTCACCAGCAGCGCCGTGGCGAGGTCCCACGTCCCGACGAGGTGCAGTGCCCAGGTGAGGACCACACCCAGCTGGATGAGCAGCCCCGGCACTCCGTCGAGCAGCACGCGCACCCGCTGCTCGCGGATCGAGGCGGCAACCCGGACGGCGTCGACCTTCCCGAGGTGCGCCTGCGCGGCGTCCGTGGCCGCGGCGAGCTTGACGGTGCGCGCCGACTCCAGCACCGACACCAGCGACCCGCCGTAGGCGGCCCGCGCGTCGCCGGCCTCGCGCGCGGACGACCCGGCGATCGGGGCACCCATCGCGCATACCGCGGCGCAGAGCAGGAGCATCCCGCCGATCACGGCGCCGGCCAGCAGGCTCTGCCCTGCGAGGGCGGCGACCAGCACCACGACCACACCGTTGACGACGTCGACCCAGCGGTCGGCATACATCATCAACCGGTCGGAGTCGAGCGACCGCCCCACGACCTCGCCCGGCGGTGTGCGCGCCAGCCTGCGCTGCATCGTCTGCCCGCGCAGCACGGACAGGCGCATCCGCAGCGTCACCTCCGACCACCACTGCGGGTAGATGCGGATGGCAAAGGCCAGCACGATCGGCGCGAGCAGCAGGCTCGCGCCCAGCGCCGCGGTCGCGGCCCACGGCACGCCCCCGGCCTGCAGGCCGGCCACGACAGCACCCCACAGCCAGCCGGTGACGGCGCCGTACGCGCCCAGCAGCGACGCGGCGAGGAAACCGAGTGCGCCGGCCAGGCCCCACCGCGGGCGGATGAAGCACACCCTCGCCACCGTCCGGGCGAGCGCGACCGTCTGCGGCACCAGCCGCTGCCGCCGCTCGCGCCGCACCCCCCGGCTGACCAGCGAGCCTGTCTCCCGCCGCGGCGGGGCCTCGCCGGCCGCGGCGAGCAGCTCGCGGAACGGGCCCTCCTCGACCGCGAGCCGGGCCCGGTCGCCTTGCTGAAGGACGCGGCCGTGGTCGAGCACGACGACGGTGTCGCACCGGCGCGTGGTGGAGAGCCGGTGGGCGATGACGATCCCGGTGCGGCCCGCGAGCAGCCGCTCGGCGGCGAGCGTCACCCGGCGTTCGGTCTGCGGGTCCATCCGCGCCGTCGCCTCGTCGAGCACGACGACCGCTACGTCGCGCACCAGCAGCCGCGCGAACGCGACGAGCTGCTCCTCGCCGGCCGAGAGGGTCGTGCCTTCCACGCCGAGCCGGGTGTCGAGACCGTCGGGGAGCGACGCCACCCAGTCGCTCAGCCCGAGCGCCTCGACGGCCCGTTCCACCGCGCCCGCGGGGACGTCGGCGAACAGCGTGATGTTCTCGGCGAGCGTCGCCGCCAGCATCTCCGTGCGCTGGGTGACGACGCCGACCGCGCGGCGCAGGTCGTCCATGTCGGTGCTGGTGACGTCCTGACCGCCGACGAACACCGTGCCCGGCGGCGGCTCGACCGCCCGCGACACGAGCTTCGCGAGCGTCGACTTCCCGCCTCCGGTGCGCCCCACCAGCGCGCACGTCGTGCCGGCCGGGACGGTCACCGCGATCGACTGCAGGGTGAACCCGCCGGGGTAACCGAACGTCACGTCGCGGAACTCCACCGCGGCCGGACCGGCGGGCACGGCGGCCCCGCCCTCCGGCTCCTGCTCGGCGTCGAGCATCGAACGGATGCGGGTCATCGCCCCGATACCGGCCTGCACCTCAGGCAGGCGGTTGGTCACGTTGCTGAGCTGCCCGGCGAACGTGGTCACCAGCAGCCAGAGCGTCACCAGCTCCGCCACCCCCAACGCGCCGGCCCCCACGATCGCGACGCCGCCGACGGCGAGCGCGGCGAGCATCCCGTTCATCACCAGCCCGGTGCGCCTGCCGACCTTGGTGGACGCGGTGCAGGTGGCCCGCACCCTGCGCAGCACCTCGGCGGCGCGCACCGCGAACTGGCGCACGACGTGCGGCTGGCCCAGCGAGGAGCGCACGTCGTCGCGCCCGGCGATGACCTCCTCGAGCTGCGCCGAGTGGTCCGACCACGCCGCTTCCTCGTCGTGCTTCAACGAGGCGACGACCGGGGTGAGCCGCCGCACGACCGCCCACGCGACGAACGCGACCAGCGGGAACGCGAACCACGCCGGCCACCAGGTCAGGCCGCCGGCCACCCAGGCCAGCACGGAGCGCACGACGCCCCGGCCCAGCTCCCAACCGGTGCGCCGCAGCAGGTGACCGACCTGCCGGGTGTCGTCGTCGACGCGGTCGAGCACCTCACCGACGGCCTGGTCGTCGAGCACCCGCAGCGGCTGGTGCAGCGCGGCGTCGAGCAGGTCGGAGCGCAGCCGCCCCTCCGCCTTGCCCACGATCGCGGAGAACCAGACGCGGCCCGCCGACTCCAGAACGCTCGAACCCAGCAGCAGCACCGCGAGCACGCCGATCAGCGCGGCGGTCGGCACCGCGGCCACCTGCCCTGCGACGACGGCTCCCACGGTCTCCGCGGCGGCGGAGACGACGAGGGCGACGAGCGCCAACGTCGAACCCGGCCCGGCCAACCGCCGGGCCGTCAACGACTGCTTGTGCACACGTCCCCCATTCATGCGGAGGACGACGCTACCCGGGCGGCCGGGCGCGGCGCTGCCGGTTTTCCCGCACCCTGGGTCCGATGTCGACGATGCGCGCAGGTCAGCGCTGCGGGATGCAGAAGTCCAGGTCGCAGCCTTGGTCGGCACCGGTGACGTGCTGGTGGAACAGCCGCCGGTAGCCCGTGGCGGGACCGGCCGCGGGCGGCGGCAGCGCGGCGCGGCGGCGCTCCAGCTCGGCGTCGTCGACGAGCAGGTCGAGCCGGGAATCGCGCACCGAGAGCCGGATCCGGTCGCCGTTGCGCACGAGCGCGAGCGGGCCGCCGTCGGCGGCCTCCGGCGTGACGTGCAGGACGATCGTGCCGTACGCCGTGCCGCTCATCCGCGCGTCGGAGATCCGGACCATGTCCCGCACCCCCGCCCGCGCCAGCTTCGCCGGGATCGGCAGGTAGCCGGCCTCCGGCATGCCCGCGCCGCGCGGTCCGGCGTGCTGCAGCACGAGCACGTCCGACGGCTCGACGTCGAGGTCGGGGTCGTCGACGCGGGCCGCGAGGTCGGCCAGCGACGTGAACACGACAGCCCGGCCGGTCGTCTCGAACAGCGCCGGGTCGGCCGCGGACCGCTTGATCAGCGCGCCGCCCGGGGCCAGCGACCCGCGCAGCCACACCAGCCCGCCGGTGGCCCTGGCCGGCTCGGCCCGCGTGCGGACGACGGACCGGTCGACCCAGCCGGGACCCGCACCCAGCGTTTCGCCGAGCGTCTCGCCCGTGACGGTCGGCGCCGAGAGATCCAGCAGGTCGCGCAGCTCGTGCAGCACCGCGGGCAGCCCGCCGGACGCGTGCAGGTCCTCCATGTAGTGCTCGCCGGTCGGCTTCAGCTCGACGAGCACCGGCGTGGTCGCGCTGAGCGCGTTCAGCTCGTCGGGGTCGATCGTGATCCCGAGCCGGCCGGCCGCCGCGGTGAGGTGGATCAGCGCGTTCGTCGAGCCGCCGATCGCGAGCAGCACCCGCAACGCGTTGCGCACCGACGCCGGCGTCACGACCTGCGCCGGGGTCCGACCGGCCGCGGCGATCTCCACCGCGGCCGCGCCGGTCGCCTCGGCGATCCGCAGGCGGTCGGCGTGCACGGCGGGTGCCGTCGCGCTGCCCGGCAGCGCCATCCCCAGCACCTCGACGAGGCACGCCATGGTGCTGGCCGTGCCCATCACCGCGCAGGTGCCGGCCGTCGTGGCGAGGTTGCGCTCCACCTCGGCGATCTGCGCAGCGTCGACGTCGCCGCCGCGGTAGCGCGCCCAGAACCGGCGGCAGTCGGTGCAGGCGCCGAGCCGTTCGCCGTGGTGGCGGCCCGTCGACATCGGCCCGGCAACGAGCTGGATCGCCGGGCGGCTCGCCGAGAACGCGCCCATCAGCTGCGCCGGGACGGTCTTGTCGCAGCCGCCGACGAGCACCACCGCGTCCATCGGCTGGGCCCGCACCATCTCCTCGACGTCCAGTGCCATGAGGTTGCGGAACATCATCGCCGTCGGGTCGAGGAAGCCCTCGCCGAGCGAGATGGTCGGGAACCGCATCGGGAGCCCGCCCGCCGCCGTGACCCCGCGGACAACCGACTCCACCAGCTCCGGCTGAGCGCGGTGGCACGGGTTGAAGTCGCTCGCCGACGTCGCGATCCCGATCACCGGCCGCTCCAACGACTCCGGCGAGCGCCCCGTGGCGTGCAGGAACGTGCGGCGCAGGTAGCGGGAGAACTCCCGGTCGCCGTAGTCGGTGAGGCCCCGGTAGACCCCCGCCTCTTCCTCGTCCATCCGCGCGAACCTACGCCGCGAGGCCGCCCGGCAGTCCGAGGTGGGCGTCAGGAAAGTCCGCCATGACCCTCCGGGCCGCCGCGAGGGATGTGAGTCCGTGCTGGGCGCGGCCGGGCCCGCCGGGCGGTCGGGAGTGCCTTGCGCACGCATCCGCGGGGCCGTGCTGGGGCTGGGATGTGTGCGTTGCGCACGCGAGGGCAGGAAAGCCACTTTCAGGCCCTGTGAGGGCAGGAAAGTGGCTTTCCTGCCCTCACCTGCACCCCCGGGGCAGGTGGCCGACCGCTTCGTGGGCCACCAGCCGCGCCCTACCCCTCGGCCGCCACCAGCCACACCGTCGTCTCGCCCGGCAGCTTGCCGTCCTCGACGGGCCCGGAGCTGATCACGACCCGGCCGGCCGGCAGCTCGACGGCCTCGGTGCCGAAGTTGGTGATCGACGTCCAGCCGTTGGGGCGGGCGAACTGCAGGACGGTGTCGCCGTCGTCCCCGGCGCTGTCGGTGATCTCCACGGACTCGGCGGTCTGCAGGCGCCGGCGCGCCCGGATCGCCTCCCGGTAGAACGACAGCGTCGACTCTTCGTCGTCGGACTGCGTCGCCACCGCGAGCCCGGCGAACCAGCCCGGCTGCGGCAGGTGGGCCGGGCCGGCACCGAACCCGAACGACGGGCCGGTCGCCTCCCATGGCAGCGGGACGCGGCAGCCGTCGCGCCCCTTGACGTCGCCGCCCGAGATGGCCCAGACCGGGTCCTGGCGCGCCCCGACCGGTATGTCGGCCACCTCCGGCAGGCCGAGCTCCTCGCCCTGGTAGAGGTAGGTGGAACCGGGCAGCGCGAGCAGCAGCAGCGTCGCCGCGCGGGCCCGACGCAGCCCTCGCTCGAGGTCGGGAGCCGGGTCCTGCCCGCCCGAGCGCAGCCAGGCGGTCTCGTCGGTGCCGGGCGGCAGCCCGTAGCGGGAGCGGTGGCGGATGACGTCGTGGTTGGACAGCACCCAGGTCGATGAGCTGCCCGACGCCAGGTCGAGCCGGCGGTGTTCCTCGATGATCGCGCGGAACGCCGCGGCGTCCCACTGCGCCTGCAGCAGGTCGAAGTTGAACGCCTGGCCGAGGCTGTCCGGGGAGGTGTAGCGCTTGATGCGGTCCGCCGGCACCCACGCCTCGGCGACCGCCATGCGTGGCGGGTCGTACGAGTCGAACACCGCGCGCCACTCGGCGTAGACCTCCGAGAGCTCGTCGCGGTCGTGCAGCCGGTGCGTCCCCGGCACGACGTCCTCGGCGTCCAGCTCCGCCTGCGTCGGCAGCGGCAGCGACATGTCCTTGACCAGCGCCGTTGCGACGTCCACTCGGAAGCCGTCGACACCCCGGTCCGACCAGAACCGCAGGGTGCGCAGGAAGTCGGCGCGCACCTCGTCGTTGGCCCAGTTGAAGTCGGGCTGCTCGGGCGCGAAGAGGTGCAGGTACCAGTCGCCGTCGCCGACCGGCTCCCACGTCGGCCCGCCGAAGTACCCCACCCAGTCGCTCGGCGGCTCCTCGCCGTTCGGACCGCCGCCGCGGCGGAACACGTACCGCTCGCGCTCCGGCGAGCCGGGCCCTGCCGCGAGCGCCGCTCGGAACCACTCGTGCCGGTTCGACGAGTGGTTGGGCACGATGTCGACGATCAGCTTGATGCCGGCAGCGTGCAGCGCGGCCTGCATCTCGTCGAAGTCGGCGAGCGTGCCGAGCTTGGGGTCGACGTCGCGGTAGTCGTCGACGTCGTACCCGCCGTCGGCCAGTGCCGACGGGTAGAACGGGCTCAACCAGACCGCGTCGACGCCCAGGTCACGCAGGTGCTCGACCCTGCTGGTGATCCCGCGGAGATCACCGATCCCGTCGCCGTTCGCGTCGGCGAAGCTGCGTGGATAGATCTGGTAGACGACCGCCTGCCGCCACCACGAGTCCGACATGAACACCCCCGACTAGTTTTGTTGAGGCCCTAAATATAGGCCTTGCGCTAAAGTAGGCCGGGGCTGGCGGAGAGGTCAAGGGACATGACAGGAGCGGTTTCGTCGTCGCGGACGGCACGCGACGCCAACGCGCGGGTCGTGCTCGACCACCTGTGGGACAGCCCCGAGCCGCTGACCGGCACGGACCTCATGGTCGCGACCGGACTGTCGCGCGCGACCGTCCACGACGTCTGCGAGGAGCTCATCGATCTCGGCTGGGCGCGTGAGGCCGAGAACCAGCGTGTGCACGGCGAGTACCGGAAGGGACGCCCGGCGCGCCGCTACGGCTTCGACCCCCACGCCGGCACCGTGCTCGGGATCGACGCCGGCGAGCACCGCGTCCGGGTCCGGCTCACCGACCTGCGAGGCACGCTGCTCGCCGCCGAATCGCGGTCCACGGCCTGCACGCTGCCGACACCGGAGCTGCGGCTCGACATCATCCGGGAGGCCGTCCGCCACGTCGTCGACGAGGCCGGTGCGCCGCGGGTGCTGGCCGCCGTCGTCGGTGTGCCCGCGCCGGTCGACAGCGACGGGCGGGTCAGCTACCACGGCCACTGGTACTGGGAGCTGGTCAACCCCGACGTGGCCGGGCACCTGAGCAGCGCGTTCGGCTGGCCGGCGATCGTCGACAACGACGCGAACCTCGCCGCGCTCGGCGAAGGGTGGCAGGGACACGGCCGAGGGCTGCGCAACCACATCACCCTGCTGGCCGGCGAACGGCTCGGCGCCGGCATCGTCCACGACGGGCAGCTGCTGCGCGGTGCGCGCGGCGGCGCCGGCGAGATGCACTACCTCACGCTCGTCGAGGGCGTCGGCGGGCCGGCCGGGATCGGCGAGCTGGCCCGGGAGTGGGCCCGCGAGGCGCTTGCCGCACCTGGGGCGGAGTCGTCGCTGCAGGCGGTCGACGCGGTCGAGTCCGAGGCCGTCTTCGCCGCAGCGGCGGCGGGCGACGAGCTCGCCGCTGCGGTGATCGATCGCATCGGGGTCCGGATGGCGAAGGTCGTGGCGACGCTCGCCAGCATCGTCGACACCGAACAGGTGGTACTCGCCGGGCGGGTCGCGGAGTCGGCACAACCCATCGCCGACCGGATCGCGCACGACCTCCCCCACTACCTCGCGGCGCCCTACCCCCAGGTGCGCACGTCCGAGCTGGGTGGCGACGTAGTCGCGATCGGGGCGGTGAAGCGCGCGCTCGACCACGTCAGAGCCGGCGCGCTCGGGATCGCACTGCGCTGAGCTGCTGCCAGTGCGCCGGGGCCGCGCGTGCGCCGGCGCCGGACGGGGAACCCCGGCGCATGGACGAACGCGAAGGCCAGGCGAGCGAGCCGGACGACGCCCGGCAGAACGGCGACGATGAGGTGAAGGAAGGTTTCACCGCCGACCTCCTCCGCCAAGCGACGATCACGGGCGAGCCCGGCAACACCGCCGACACCGGCCTGGAGGAACCACCCGCCGCCGGCGCGATGCCAGCGGCCTCCGACGACGACACGTGATGCGTGGCAGCTCCGGAGGGTTGCCAGGAGTCCGCCATGGCCCCCGGGCCGGCCGCGGGCGGTGAATGAACGGCACTTTCGTCCATACCTATTGGACGAAAGTGCCGTTCGTTCGCTTCCCGGCCCGGCGGGCGGGCCACACGCCGGGAAAGCCACTTTCCCGGCGTGTGGGGCCGGGAACGTGGCTTTCCCGGCAACGTGTGCGTCCCGCACCGATCCCGTGTGCACCTGGGATGCACGGACAGCGGCCGTAGGGCGCACGTGCACAGGTTGATGCCTTCGTGCACAAGTTCGAACCTGTGCACGGGGTGGCGAACCTGTGCACGACCAACCCCGCGGCCCGACCCGGGCCGTGACGGCCGGTCGGGATGTGTGTGCGTTGCGCACGCGAGGGCAGGAAAGCCACTTTCCGGCCCTCACAGGGCAGGAAAGTGGCTTTCCTGCCCTCCCCAATCCCGGGGTGACCAGCGCGAACCCCAGCTCGGTGATCCGGGCGAGCGACAGCGGCGGCGTGCGCCCGCCCTCTGCCCAGTTGAACACCAGCGGCGCCACCCCGCGCAGTTCCCTCGCGATGCGCGCGATCTCGTCCTCGCTCACCGGCGCCTCGACGAAGAGCAGGTCGGCGCCGGCGTCCGCGTAGGCGCGGGCCCGGTCCAGCGCGGCGTCCAGCCCTTCCACGGCGACGGCGTCGGTGCGGGCGATGATCACCAGCTCGGGGTCGCGGCGGGCGGCGACGGCGGCCTCGACCTTGCCGACCATCTCGGCGCGAGTGATCAACTCTTTGCCGCTCATGTGCCCGCACTTCTTGGGCGTGACCTGGTCCTCCAGCTGCAGCGCAGCCACGCCCGCCTGCTCGTAGAGCGCAACCGTGCGCAGCACGTTGATCGCGTTCCCGTAGCCGGTGTCGGCGTCGGCGATCACCGGGACGTCGACGGCGGCGACGATGCGCCGGGCGTTGTCGGCCATCTCCGAGCCCGCGAGCAGGCCGACGTCGGGCCGGCCCAGCAGGCTCGCGCTCGCCCCGAACCCCGTCATGTAGACGGCATCGAACCCGGCCTGCTCGACCAGCCGTGCCGAGAGCCCGTCGTAGGCACCGGGCGCGACCAACGGCGCCTCACCTGCCAGCAACGCGCGCAGCCGCGCGGGTGCGCTCACCGGTTCAGCCACTTCCACCTCCGCGTTCATGTGCGATCAGGCGGTGAGGCCACGGACGACGGCGATCATCCCGCCCAACGCCGCCAGCGCAAGCACGATCTGCCGCATGCGCGCCGGCGGCAACCGCCGTGCGACGAGCATCCCGATCGCCCATCCCGCAGCCAGCGCGGCCATCGCGCCGCCGTCGAGCAGCGGGCCGCCGACGGATGCCAGCGCGACCAGGTTGAGCGCGATCCCGAAGACCTGCAGGGTCGGCCGGACGGTTTCTGCGGGCCAGCGCGCGTTGACCGCATAGAGCGCCGCGACCGGGCCGGACATGCCGCCGAGCACGTTCATCGCCCCGCTCGTGGCGCCGGCCACCAGCACCCCCTTCGTGCCGCGCAGCCACTGCAGGCTCAGCCCGACAGCCAGCGCGCCGGCGGCGAGCAGCGTCGTGGCGCCGGCCGCGACCGTCAGCACGCTCCGGTCGAGACCCTGCATGAGCCACGCGAGGCCGGGGGTGAGCACGATCCCCGGAGCCGCGAGCAGCAACCCGTTGCGCAGGCTCGCCTGCCGCCACGTCGGCACCAGCATCGCCACGCTCACCAGGGTCGCCAGCGTGATCACGAGGCGCAGGCCGTCCGACTGGCCCAGCACGGTGATCAGCAACGGCCCGCAGATCAGCGCGAACCCGAACCCCGCGACGGTCTGCGCGACGCTGCCGAGCGCCACGGCCACCAGTGCGACCACGAAGATCACCACCGCGCCCCCACCCCGACTTCTGCGGTCCCGTAGGCCGGGTGGGGCGGTTGGCGGTGTGCGATTGCCACCGTTCGGATGATCACCGGGACGGCCCGGACCACTACGGTGGCGCTGTGCCTGATCATTCCGACGACGCGTTCGCCGCGCAGATGATGCGGCTCGCCGTGACCCGTTCCGGTGCCGCCGCCGTGATCACCGTGACCGGCGAGGTCGACGCGCTCACCGCTCCCGAGCTCAGCAGCGCCGTGGCCGCCGCACCCGTGGCCACCGACCGACTCCTCGTGCTCGACCTGACCGGCGTGACGTTCCTCGGCTCGGCCGGGCTCGCTGTCATCTCCACCGCCGCGGCGTCGGTGTCGGTCCCGGTCAGAGTCGTCGCCGCCACCCACACCGTCACCAGACCGCTCGAAGTCACCGGGCTCGACCAGGTCGTCGAGCTGCACCCCACGCTAGCGTCCGCGCTCACCGCCTGATCGTTCCGCCCCGGCCCTCAGACCGGGGCGGACGTGCGGGTCAGCGTCTGACCGGTGGTCTCCGGCGCGAGTGCCTGCGACACCACCGCACCCACCACGCAGAGGGCGGCGCCGATCATCATCGAGCCGCCGATCCCGATGGTCGAGATGCCGACCGGCAGCAGGAACGTGCCGACGGCCGCCCCGATCCGGCTGAACGCCGACGCGACCCCGACACCGCTGGACCGCACCGATGTCGGGAACACCTCGATGGGGTAGACCGCCGTCAGGTTGCCGGAAAGTGCGTTGAAGAAGGAGAAGAACGCGAAGCAGAGCACGACGACGATCGCCGGAGCGCCGCTCCACAGCCCGACGACGACCAGCGCGGCCGCCATGATCCAGAACGGGCCGATCAGCTGCTTGCGGCGCCCCACCCGCTCGATCGTGAGCATGCCGACCACCGCACCGATCGCAGCGATCGCGTTCGCCGCGATCGTGCTCGCCCTGGTGTCGGCGAGCCCCAGCGCCTCGAAGACCTGCGGGGCGAACGTGAAGATCGCGAAGTAGGGCGCGACGAGGCACGCCCAGAACGTGCAGACGAACACCGTGCGCAGGCGCAGCTCCGGCGCGAACAGCCGAGTCCATCCGCCACCGCTGCGCTCCGACTCGTACTGCTCGGCGCGGAAGAGGGTGTCGTCGCCGAGGTGGCGCTCGATGATCGCGCGGGCTTCCGCCGCCCGGCCTTGCTGCACCAGCCAGCGCGGCGACTCCGGCAGCCCGTAGCGCAGGACCAGCACCACCAGAGCGGGCAGCGCGCCGGTGAGCAGCACCCACCGCCAGCTCCAGCCGGCGAGATCCATCAGGGCGTACGCCGCGACGACGGCCGCGAGGTAGCCGAAGTACCAGTAGACGAGCAGCTTCGACAGGCGCCGCCCGCGGCCACGGCTCGGCGCGAACTCCGCGAGCATCGCCGCGCCGATCGCGTACTCGGCGCCGATCGCGACGCCCAGCAGCAGCCGCACGACGAAGAGCTGCCACGGCTCGGTCACCAGCGCCTGCAGCACGCCCAGCACGACGAACGCGGCGATGTCGACCAGGAACAGCGTTCGCCGGCCGAACCGGTCGGTGAGGTACCCGACGATCGGGGAACCGAGGAAGATCCCGATCAGCGAGGACGCCCCGATCAGTCCCGCCCACAGCGGCGACAAACCCATGCCGGCCCCGATCAGCGGCAGCGTGACGCTCAGGATGCCGAGGTCGTACCCGTCGAGGCCTTCACCCCACGCCGTCGTGAGCGTCAGCCTGCGCAGGAATCCCTGCTCGGGGGGCGCGCTCGGACCTGTCATCGCTGCTCCACCGCGCGGACCTCCACGGGCCGGACGCTAGCCGCACCCGCGCCTCCCCGCATGCGCTGAGTGTTCGGCCGGACGCGCAGCGTCCCCGGATCCGGTGGTTTGCGCCTGGAGGTGTGGTCGACGGCCGACGGTCGGGTACGCGCTGGTGCGGCCCGGACCACCGGATCACCGCGGTGAGGTGGAGCACGACGAGGTGGAGGAGCTGCGTCATGGCGGAGGAGCAGTCCACGTCCCAGGTGGGCGAGAAGGTCGGCGAGGTGGCGCAGGAGGCGCGCAACCAGGCCGGCGATCTGCTGAGCGCCGCGCGGGAGCAGGTCGGCCAGCAGGTCGGCAACGGCTTCCAGCAGGCCGCCGGCGGCCTTCGTGGCCTCGCGGGCGAGCTGCATCGCATGGCCGGGCATCCCGAGGAGCGCAGCGCCGTCGCCGATCTGGCGGAGCAGGCCGCGACCCGGATGGAGGGTGTGGCCGACTGGATCGGCGAGCGCGAACCGGGTCAGCTCCTCGATGAGGCGCGCGCCTTCGCCCGCCGGCGCCCCGGGACGTTCCTGCTCGGCGCCGCGGTTGCCGGCGTGCTCGCGGGCCGGCTCACGCGAGGCGTGTTCGACGCACAGCGCACGGGAACTTCGACGGACGAGCAGCCCGACCAGCCGCCTGCGCCGAACGAACCGGTTCCGAACCAGCCGACGCCGGACCCGCCCGCCCCGAACGAACCGGCACCGACCGAACCGGCGCCGCCAGCTCCGGCACCGCCGGCTCCGACTCCCGGGCCGGCTCCTGGGCCGACTCCTGGGCCGCCTCCCGGGCCGCCTCCCGGGCCGCCTTCGCCGGGTCCGGACCAGCCACCCGCGCCCAGCTACCCGCCCGGCTCGACACCCCCGGGCGTCGAGCCGAACCAGCCGATCCCCCAGCCCGGCGACCCCACGACAGCGGGCAGCCCTGCGGAGAGCGAGGCCACCACGGTCGGCGAGTACGTCGAGGAGCTCGAACGCTCGGCGCCGCAATATGTCCCCGACCAGCACGTCCCCGACCAGCACGAGCCTGCCCACCCGGAGGCCGCCCGTCCGGTGGGGGCGTCGTGACCACTCCCCCGTCCGCACGGCACGCCGCACGGGAGGATGTGCCCGACGTCGCGGCCGTCGGCGACCTGATCGGGAACGTCGCACGCGACCTCTCCACGCTCGTGCGGCAGGAGCTGGCGCTCGCCCGTGCCGAGTTGAAGCAGGAGGCGGCGCGCACCGGCAGGGCCGCGGGCGCGTTGACCGGCGCGGGCGCCGCGGCCGGCTTCGCCGTGCTGTTCCTGTCGCTCGCCGTGTGGGCGGCGCTGGCGAGCGTGATGCACCCGGGCTGGGCCGCGCTCACCGTCGCGGTGCTCTGGACCGGCGCCGCCACGCTGCTCTACGCAGCCGGTCGCGCCCGGCTCCGCGCCGTCCGAACCGGCAACACCCGGCTGAACCCGCCAGGAGGAGCACGATGACCAGCACCGACGACCCCGAACGCATCCGGGGCGACATCGAACGCACCCGTTCGGCGCTGAGCAACGACGTCGACGCGTTGGCGGGGAAGGTCACGCCGAGCAGGGTCGTCAAGCGGTGGACGGACACCGCGAAGGACGCCGTCATGGGCACGGCACAGACGATCGGCAGCGCTCCCGCGATCCGCGAACAGGCCCGTGGCAACCCGCTCGCCGCGGGTCTCATCGCCTTCGGCACCGGGTTGCTGCTCTCGTCATTGCTGCCCTCGACCACACGCGAGCGGCAGGTGGCGGCCGCGGCGGGCGACAAGGCGGGGGCGCTCGCGCAACCGGTCGCGAAGGCCGCCGGCGACGTGGCCGCCGAGCTGCGGGAGCCGGCTCAGCAGGCCGTCGAGTCCGTGCGCTCCACGGTGTCCGACACCGGTGGCTCGTAGAGCCCGGCGTTTCGGACCCCACCGGCGGGGAAGCCTGACGTCCACGCAATCGGAGGAGACGGCAGATGCGAGCGGTGACATGGCACGGCAAGCGTGACGTCCGGGTCGACACGGTGCCCGACCCGGTCGTCAGCGAGCCGACGGACGTGATCGTCCGGGTGACGTCGACCGGGATCTGCGGCTCCGACCTGCACCTCTACGAGGTGCTGGGTCCGTTCCTCGACGAGGGCGACATCCTCGGGCACGAACCGATGGGCGTCGTGGAGGAGGTCGGTGCCGGGGTCACGCAGCTGCGGCCCGGCGACCGGGTGGTGGTGCCGTTCAACGTCTCGTGCGGAACGTGCTTCATGTGCGGCAGCGGCCTGCATTCCCAGTGCGAGACGACGCAGGTGCGCGAGCAGGGCAAGGGCGCCGCCCTGTTCGGCTACACGAAGCTGTACGGGCAGGTGCCGGGCGGGCAGGCGGAGCTGCTGCGGGTCCCGTTCGGCAACACCTTGCCGATCAAGGTGCCGGAGGGGCCACCGGACGACCGCTTCGTCTACCTGTCCGACGTACTGCCCACGGCGTGGCAGGCCGTCGAGTACGCCGCGGTGCCGCCGGGCGGCAGCCTGCTCGTGCTCGGCCTGGGGCCGATCGGCGACATGTCGACCCGGGTCGCGCAGCACCGCGGCACCGACAACGTGATCGGTGTCGACCTCGTCCCGGAACGGCTGGAGCGGGCCCGCGCGCACGGTGTCACCACCATCGACCTGACCGAGCACGGCAAGGACCTCGTGGACGTCGTGCGCGGCCTGACAGGCGGGCGCGGCGCGGACTCCGTGATCGACGCGGTCGGCATGGAGGCGCACGGTTCCCCGATCGGGAAGCTCGCCCACCAGCTGACCTCCTACCTGCCGGGCGCCGTCGCGGCGAAGCTCATGCAGACCGCGGGCACCGACCGGCTCAACGCCCTGTACTCGGCGATCGAGCTGGTGCGCAGGGGCGGGACGATCTCGCTCTCGGGCGTCTACGGCGGCATGGCCGACCCGATGCCGATGCTGACGATCTTCGACAAGCAGATCCAGCTGCGCATGGGGCAGGCCAACGTGCTGCGGTGGGTGCCGGAGATCCTGCCGCTGCTGACCGACGACGACCCGCTGGGCACGGAGTCGTTCGCCACCCACCACCTCCCGCTCGAAGCCGCCCCCGAGGCCTACGCCACGTTCCAGGCCCGGTCGGACGGCATGATCAAGACCTTGCTCCGACCCGCCGCCTGACCAGTGCCGCCGCGGCGGCGACGGCCAGCAGCGCGCCGGTCCCGCGGAGCCGCTCGCGGGCGGCGCCGCGCCAGCCGCCGTGAACGCGTCCAGGGGCGGGGCGGTAGAGGTTGCCCGACGTCGGGTCGGCCGGTTCGGTGCGGGAGAGGCAGAGCCGATCCATGTCCTCGGCGAGCAGGCGTTCCGCAGACGCCGGCCAGACCCGGTGCTGCCAGACGAACAGCCTCCCGAGCACACCACCTGCGATCACCTCCCGGCGTGGCCTGCGCAGCACACCTGTGATCGTCGCGGCCACCCGCTCCGGCGTGTAGACGGGCGGGATGGCCCGCGCGGAACGGCCCGAGTGGTTGGCGGCGTTGGCGAAGATCGGCGTGTCGATCGCCGCGGGCAGCACGGTGCAGACGTGCACCCCTCGTGCGCCCGACAGCCGCAGCTCCTGGCGCAGCCCCAGCCCCAGCCCGCGCACGGCGAACTTCGCCATCGTGTAGGCCGAGCTGTACGGTGCCGCGACGACACCGAGGATCGAAGAGACGTTCACGATGATCCCGCCACCCTGACCGATCATGCGGGGCAGCGCGGCTCGGCACCCGTGGACGTAGCCCATCAGGTTGACGTCGAGCACCCGTCGGATGTCGGCCAGCGGGATGTCCTGGAACGCCCCGAACACCATCACCGACGCGGCGTTGACCCACGCGTCGAGGCGGCCGTGCAGCTGCACCGCCCGCTCGGCCACACCGTCGACGGCGTCGGCGTCCACCACGTCGACCGCCACCACCTCGGGCCGGTGGCCGTGCTGGGCGCACTGGGCGGCGACCTCCACCAGCCCGTCGCCGTCCCTGGCGACGAGCACGAGCCGGGCCCCGGCCCGCGCCAGGGCCGAGGCCGTTGCCCGTCCGATCCCGCTGGTCGCGCCGGTGATCACCACGACGCTGCTCTCGATGCGCACCCGTCGGGGTACCCCGGACGTCAGGCAGCCACCGCCGTGCCGCCCGCCGAGTCCCGGGGTGGCGATGGCCGGCCGATTTCCGCACCGCGACGCAGCTCCGCGCGCACCGCGTCGCGCCGAACGCGGTACTGCTCGACCAGCCGCTCCGCCGCCCGCAGCTCCGCGCGGGCGCCGCGGGCGGCTGCCGTCGCAGACCGCAGCGCGCGGGTCGCCCGGACGACGTCCTCGGTGGTGCGGACGCGGGCCGCGATCCGCGCCGCCTGCTCCGTGCGGACCGCCCAGCCCAGCAGCACCAGCGCCCCGGCCGGCGGGAGCACCGCGAACGGGCCCGGGAGGAACGTCACGAACCCGATCAACGCGAGCCCGAGGAGGCCGAGGACAGCGCCTGCCCCGCCCACGACGCAGGCAGCGGCCTGCAGCGCGGCCCGCCAGGTGCACGGCCGCTCGACGGTCGCTGGGCCGCGCAACTGTTCGGCGGCCTCCCGCGCGGACTGCTCGGCCTCCGCCACGTCGATCGCGAGGCGCCACACGCGGCACCGGACGGCCGCGAGCGCCCTGGTGAGGTCGGCGACGGTGGCAGGCACGTCGGCGTCTCCTCTTCCCATCGCCGTACCTCCGGTCCCTCGCAGCACTGGTGCATCCGGACTACCCCGCACGCCCGGACGGACCAACAAACCGGACGGGTGACACCCGCGGGTGCGCGGGTAGCCCGAGGCATGGCGAGCTACGTGATCGCGGTGGCGATCGATTGTCACGACACCGACCGCTGCGCGGCGTTCTGGAGCGCGGCGCTCGGCACCGGCCCGGCGCGGACGTGGAGCGACGCCCGCGGCACCCGCTACGTCCAGATCTCCCCCGACGTCGGCGCCGACCTGCTCTTCCAACCCGTCCGGGAGCCCAAAGCGACCAAGAACCGGGTGCACCTCGACATCACTCCCGAAACGGGCACGCAGGCCACCGAGGTCGCCCGCCTCGTCGAGCTCGGCGCCAACGTCGTCGCGGACGAGCCGGACCTCCCTTGGGTGCTGCTCGGCGACCCCGAGGGCAACGAGTTCTGCGTGCTGCCTCCGCGCAGGTGAACAGCAGGTCAGCCTGGAGGCACCCGCAGGTGCGCCACGGAGATCCGCTGCTGACGCTCCCCCAGCGGCCCGCTCGACAGGCTGTAGCCGACGACGACGGTGTTGCGGGCGCGGTGCAGCACCCTGGCGAGCAGCCAGCGTCCACGCACCTCGACCAGGACCTGCTGGTCGAGCTCGAGCTCGAACCCCGACGTCACGACGCGGGCGGCGGCAACGGCCCCGGAATCGGCGCCAGATTCGGCGCCGGAATCGGCCCCGGAGTCGGCGACGGGCTCGGGCTCGTCCGACGGCTGCAGGGTCTCCGGCTGCAGGGTCTCCGGCTGCAGGGTCTCCGGCTGCAGGGTCTCCGGCTGCGGGGTCTCCGGCTGCGGGGTCTCGGCCTCCTCCGAATTCTCCGGCACGGTGATCTCCGGTTGCGCGGGCTCCGGTTCCGATGCAGGCTCCGGCGGGCGCGGTGCGGGCACCGCACGCCGTGGCGGGTTCGCGCGCCACCCTTCGATCGTCGCCCTGAACCAGATCGCCACCCCGCCGAGCTCGGCGTCCGACGGTGGCAGGCCACCCCGCTCCGGTGCGCGCCACCGGCGGCGACGCGCCGTTCCCTGCGGCCATCCCATGGCGTCGTCGACGTCCCCGAGCGTCATGCACTCGGCCAGCGCACGGCGGATCTCCGCAGGTCCGGGCGCTCGCGTAGCCGACACGCAAGCATTCTGCGCGCGACCGAAGATCTCGGCAGCACGCATGCCCGAACGGGTGGATCACTGCATTCGCCACTCGTTCGGGCCTAGGCTGCTGATCATCCCCCGCCGCCGGCCAGGACGGATGACACCGTGCGCATTGCACCGCTGCTGTTCACCACCGTCGCGTTGCTGTTCACGACAGTGGTGTTCTCGACACCGGCCGTAGCGGCCCCCGCCCAGGGTGACGGGCCGTGGAAGCTCACCGGCGACCTCGGCGCTCACGACCCCGAACTCGTAGCGGGCGAGAACGGCAAGGGCTGGTACGTCTTCTCCACCGGCAACCCCGACCTCCCCGGCGGCGGCACGATCCAGGTCCGCACCTCGACCAACGGGAAGCACTGGGAGTACGCCGGCACGATCTGGAAGTCGATCCCGGAGTGGATCAAGGAAGCGGTGCCAGGCGTGAACAACCTGTGGGCACCGGACGTGTTCGAGCACAACGGCACGTACTACATGTATTACGCGGCGTCGACGTTCGGCCACAACACATCGGTGATCGGGCTGGCCACCAACAAGACGCTCGACCCGTCCGACCCGAGCTACGAGTGGGTCGACAAGGGTGAGGTCATCAGCTCCAACGCCAACAGCAACTACAACGCGATCGACGCCGGCGTGGTCGAGGACGAGGACGGCACGCCGTGGATGGCGTTCGGCTCGTACTGGAGCGGGATCCGGATGGTGCAGCTGGAATGGCCGTCGGGCAAGCCCGCCGCCGGCACCGAGCTGCTGCACATCGCCGACCGCAAGACCGCGCCGAACGCGATCGAGGCGGCGGTGATCGAACAGCACGACGGCTGGTACTACCTGTTCACGTCGTGGGGGCAGTGCTGCCAGGGCACCCAGAGCGACTACAAGGTCGCCGTCGGGCGCTCGAAGAACGTCACCGGCCCGTACGTCGACCGCGACGGCGTCAGCATGCTGGAAGGCGGCGGCACGATCCTCGTCGCGACCGAGGGCGAGCAGTACGGCCCCGGTGGCCAGTCGGTCTCCGACGGCATCATCGCCTACCACTTCTACGACCCCGCGATCGGCGGCGGCGCCCACCTCGCGCTCCAGCGGATCAGCTGGTCGAGCGAGGACGGGTGGCCGGAGCTGGGTTCGATCTCGGCGTAGGGACCGCACCCGAACTGCTGCCGGCTCGGATACGCGAGGGCAGGAAAGCCACTTTCCGGCCCTCACAGGGCAGGAAAGTGGCTTTCCTGCCCTTCCCCGGCGCTCCAGCGGAGATCGACAGCGGAGCTCAGACGGTGTGCAGCAGCCCGGTCAGCTCGCCGCGGCTGCGCACCCCGGCCTTCGCGAACACCGACTTCAGGTGCGCCTGCACGGTGTTCTCGGTGATCACCAGCCGGTTCGCGATCTCACGGGTCGAGCAGCCTTGCACGACGAGCGCGACGAGCTCCCGCTCGCGGGCGGTGAACCCGTAGGCGGCGGAGATCAGCGGCGCGATGGTGCCGACGGGCGCCGCTTGCAGCACGACCACCACCCCGCCACCGGTCGACTCCGGCGCTGCGTGCAGCAGGATCCAGCGCCCCGACCGGCCGAGCACGCGGGCGCTGGCATCGCCGCCGTGCCCCCGCACCCGCTCCATGACGGCCAGCAGCGCGAACGGCAACGCCGAGGCGTCCATCTCGTCGGGCGGATCCGACATGCCCAGCTCGACCAGGCATTCCCTGGCCGGCGTCGTCGTCGAGACCACCCGCCGATGCGCGTCCAGCATGATCACGCCCGGAGCGAGCGGCCCGCTCGTCCCCCGCGACCGGGCCAGCACGCCGGCGGCGCGGAAGTTGCGCCCCAGCAGGGCGGCGAGGTCGTGCGCGAAGTCGCGCTCGTCGTCGGTGAAGTCGCGCGGCGCGGCGCGGAACAGCGAGACGGACCCCCAGCACGCGCCGTCCACGACGAACGCCGTGCGCAGCTCGCCGCGCATACCGGCCGGACGCATCAGCTCGCGGTAGCGGACGCTGCGCTCCAGCTGCCCGCCGGTCGCCTCGCTCAGCACGCCGGCGTGCCGTGGGCCGCCGGCGAGCACGGGGAACGCGTTGAAGTCGCTGGCCAGATACGCGAACTCGGCGACCTCGGGCGACGGCGCCGGCATCGCCGTGGTGTGCACGCTGGTCTCGATCAGCGTGCCCGGGTCGGTCGTGTGCCAGCAGCTCGAGTCGTGCGGCAGTGCGGTACGCAGCAGCTGCGCGCTCTCCTCGAACACGGTGTCGAGGTCGAGCCCGGCCGTACCCAGCCGTTGCATGCGCTCGAACGCGCGCTGCCTGGTGGCATGGTTCACGACTCCAGCATCGCCCCTCGTCAGCGGCGGCGACATCCCAGATTCCGGTGATGGGCGACGACCGGCTCCGTTCGTAGCGTGATCGGCATGACGACCACCGTGCCCACAGCCGCCGCCGTCTTCCGCGCCGTCGACGCCATGGACGGCGCTGTGCTCGGCGGGCTGCTCGCCGACGACGCCCGCATGGTGTTCGGCAACGGCGAACCGATCATCGGTCGCGACGCGATCATGGCGGCCCAGAACGCGTTCATGGTCTCCATCGCCGGCATCCGCCACACGATCCGGAACGAGTGGACCGTCGGCCGCGACACCATCGTCGAAACCGATGTCACCTACGCCCGCCACGACGGCACGGACGTGACGCTGCCCGTCGTCTCCATCTGGCAGACCAACGACGACGGCCTGCTCGCCGACTACCGCGTCTTCCTCGACCTGGCGCCGGTGTTCACATGAGGGGCGGGGTGATCGGCTCGTCGTGAGTGGAGCGCCGCAGCCCTCGAACGGCCAGGCTGAGCGCGGCTCGGGAGCTCGGCCGTGGGTGAGGGCGCCGGGCCGCAGGCTTGAACGAACGGCACTTTCGTCCAATAGGTGTGGACGAAAGTGCCGTTCGTTCACCGAGGGGAGCACCAGCTGGGCCCTCGGCGCCCTCGGCTTCCCTTAAACCCCTGCCGCAGCCAACCGCTCGTCCACCACCGCCGGCGCGAAGACCTCGTCCACCACCAGCTCCGCGACCCCGGCGATCGCAGCTGCGCTACCGAGGTCGCTCGTCACCACCTGCAGGTTGCGGGTGGCCCGCGGCAGCGAGCGCTGGTAGATCACCTCGCGCAGCCCTGAGACGAAGTGCCCGTCGGTGTCGGCCAGCTCCCCCGCCACCACCAGCACCTCGGGGTTCAGCACCGACACCACCGTCGTCAGCACCTCGCCGACGAGCTGCCCCGCCGTCCGCACGGCACCGACGGCGTCGGGGTCGCCGTGCTGCACGAGGTCGCGGACGTCCGCCACCACCGAGACGTCCTTCCCCAGCTCGGAGAGCGCGCGCAGCAGCGCGCGGCCCGACGCGACCGCGGCGAGGCAGCCGGCCGCACCGCACGCGCACCGCTCCTCGCGCCCGTGCATCCGGATGTGCCCGATGTCGCCTGCGCCGCCGTCGACGCCGCGGTAGAGCGTGCCGTCGATGACGATGCCGGCCCCGATGCCCGTCCCGACGGTCACGAGCAGCATCGATGGCGCGTCGGGCCACCGCGTGCGCTGCTCGCCCAGCGCCATCAGGTTGGCGTCGTTCTCCACGAACACGGGCCGCCCGAGGTGCGCTTCGAGCCGGTCGCGCACCGGGTAGTCGTGCCACCCCGGCATCACCGGCGGCTGCATCACCCGCCCGACCGACACGTCGACCGGTCCCGGCACGCCCACCCCGAGCGCGATCGTCTCCGCCGGGTCGACGCCCACCTCCCGCACGAGCTCACCGAGCCGTTCCTCGACCTCGCCGAGCACCCGCTCCGGCCCGTCGCCGATGGTGATCGGGTAGCTGCTGCGCCGCAGCACCCGCCCGCCGAGGTCGAGCACGGCGAGCTCGGCCCGCCCGATGTGCAGCAGCGCGACCAGGATGTGGCCGTGGTCCTCGTCGAACCCGAGCGTCCCCGACGGGCGGCCGCGGCCCTCCGACTCCCCTGCCGACTCGCGCAGCAGCCCCGCCGCGAGCAGCATGTCGACGCGCTGGGTGACGGTCGAGCGCGAGAGCCCCGTGACCCGGATCAGGTCGCGGCGGGTGGTCGCCTCGCCCCGCCGCACGAGCTGCAGCAGGCTCCCGGCCGACGTCATCCTTTCTCCGCCCCGCTCGTCAGGCCCTCGACCAGCAGCCGCTCCGCGAAGAAGAACAGCACGACTATCGGCAGCGTCAGCAGCACCGAGCCCGCCATCAGCACCGTCGTCGGGATCTCGATGCTGCCGGCCAGCTGCGAGAGGCCCAGCGACACCGTCCACCGGTCGCGGTCCTCTGCCAGGAAGAGCAGCGCGAAGAGGAACTCGTTCCACGCGATCATGAAAACGTACAGCGCGTTCGAGACGACGGCCGGCATCGCCAGCGGCAGGCTGACCCTGCGGATGATCTGGAACCGCGAGCACCCGTCGATCGCCGCGGCCTCCTCCAGCGACACCGGGACCGTCTCGAAGTAGTTGCGGAGCATGTAGATCGAGATCGGCACCGTCTGCGCCACGTAGACGATGAGCAGCCCGGCCAGTGAGCCGCGCAGCCCGATCCGGGCGAAGAAGACGAACAGCGGCACCGCCAGCAGGATCGCCGGGAACAGGTACACCGCCAGGAACAGCGCGCTCACCTGCCGCCGCCCCCGGAACTGCAGCCTGCTGATCGCGTAGGCGCCGGGGATCGCCGCAAGCAGCGTCACCACCACCGTCAGGACGGCGATCACGAAGCTGTTGCGCAGGAACACCAGGAAGCCCTGCCCGCCGTCGTCCTCCGGGAGGAGCACCGAGAGGTACGTGCTGACGTCGAACTCGGCGGGCCACAGCGCGCCTGGGTGCAGCACGACCTCGTCGAGGCTGCGCAGCGACAGCACGATCATGTAGTAGAAGGGGAACGCCGTGGCCAGCACCAGCACGGCGATCACCACCCACCGCAGCACCCCGAAGACGCGGGTCTCCACGACGTCCCGGTTGAACGCGGTCACGACTGCTCCACCTTTCGCCCCCAGAACCGGAAGTAGATCGCCAGCAGCACGACGAGGACGAGCGAGAGCACCAGCGCCTGCGCCGACGCCGCTCCGACGTCACCCCGCGCCGTGAGCAGCTCGTACACCCGCACGCTGACCACCTGCGTCCCCGCGCCACCGCCGGTGAGCAGGTAGATGTCGTCGAACTCGTTGAACGTGAAGATGAACCGCAACACCGCGAGCAGCGCGATCACCGGCAGCAGCTGCGGCCAGATCACGTGCCGGAACCGCTGCGTCGGCGTCGCGCCGTCGACCCGCGCCGCCTCCTCCAGCTCGCCGGGCACCGCGGCCAGCCGCGCGGTGAGGAACAGGAACGCGAACGGGAAGTACCGCCACGCCTCGAACGCCATGACGGTCAGCAGCGCGACCGGAACGCTGAACTCCAGCCCGAACACCGAGACGTCCGCCGAGCGCTGGGTGAGGAACGCGACCGGGTCGGCCCACCCGAAGACGTTGGTGCCGATCTCGTTGACGATCCCGAACTGCGGGTTGAGCATCGTCTGCCAGACGAACGTCACCGCAACCACCGGCGCCACATACGGCAGCAGCATGAACGCGCGCGCCACCGTCCGGCCGCGGAACCGGCGCCGCAACGCCAGCGCGGCGACGAGGCCGATCCCGATCGACGTGACGGTGCCGACCACCGAGTACAGCAACGTCGTCCCGAGCGCGCCGTAGAACCCGCGCGAGGTGAACACCCCGGCCAGGTTCTCCAGCGTGAACCCGCCCCACAGCCCGCGGCGGCGCAGGTCGATCAGCCGCAGGTCCTGGAACGACAGCACGACGGTCCACACGATCGGTACGACGACGACCAGCAGCACCACGACCAGCGTCGGCGCCAGCAGCACACGGCCCGCGCGGGCGTCGCGCTGCGCGAGCGTCGGCATGCGCGTCGGGGGCACGGTCGCTGTGGGGCGTTCCATTTGTGTGGTCATTCCCGCCTCACCTCAACGAGTTCTGGATGTCGGAGACGTCGGCGTCGGCCTGCTCGGCCGCGCGCTGCGGCGCGACCTCGCCGCCGGTCATGGCGCTGATCGCCTGCGGGACCGGCAGCTCGCCGAGCATCGCGCCGACCAGCCCGCCCTGGCCCTGCGTGATGCCCCACCGGCGGAAGGTGTCGGGGCTGGTCTCCAGCGCGGTCAGCACGGCGGGCGGGTAGAAGTCGGCGAGCGGTGCCTTGGTGTCGACGCCGGCCGGCAGCGTGCGCCAGGCCTCGGTGTACTGCTGCGGGTCGGAGCGCGTGCCCGTGCGGGTCGGGAACTTGCCTTCAGGTGCGAACCCGAGCCAGTCGACGTAGCCGTCGCTCATCATGTACTCCACGAACCGGCGGGACGGGTCGACCGCGGCGTCGGCCAGCACCGCCCACGAGACGATCTCGCCGAACTGCGCCGGCTCCCGCCCGCTCGGGCCGGTGAGCGCGGTGACGACACCGGTGTTGTCGACGAGGAAGCGTGGGTCGGCGACGCACTGCTCGCAGCTGGGGGCGGCGTCGGCGCGCAGCCCGGCGAGCTCGTCGAGGATGTACGACGACCACACGACCATCGCGGCCTTCCCGGCGAAGTAGGTGGCTCGGGTCGAGTCGACGTCCTGCGCGCCCGCGACGGAGAAGTTGCGCACGAGGTCGTCGTAGAACGCGAAGCTCTCCACGCACGGCGGGCTGTCCAGCGCGACCTCACCGGCGCCGTCGACGAGCTCGCACCCGTTGGCCAGCGCGAGGTGCTCGAACGTCTGCTGGGTGAACGCGTCGCCGGGGATCGTCGAGCCGACGAACCCGGCGGTGTCGCCGTTGTCGAGCGCTCGTGCGGCCGCCAGGACGTCGGCGAACGTCCGCGGCTCCGGCAGGCCGGCCGCCGCGAACAGGTCGCGGCGGTAGAGCAGCAGCTGCGCCCACGCGTCACTGGGCACGGCGAGCTGCATGGCGCCGTCCCTGGTCAGCTCCAGTGCGCGCGCGGAGAAGGTGTCGGCGCCGAGATCGTCCACGACGGCCGCGCTGACGGCGGGGTCGAGCAGCTCGTTCGCGGCGAGGCTGCGGACACCGGCCAGCGGCACGGCCCCCACCACGTCGGGCAGCTCACCTGACGCGGCCGCGGACATCACCAGCTGGTTGAACTGGTCCTCCGCGACCCCCACCAGGTCCACCGTGATGCCGGTGGCCTCGGTGAACCTCGTCGCGATCGCCTGCTGCGCCGCGAGCCGCTCCGGCAGGTTCTCCATCGTCCAGACAGTGATCGAGTTCGGCGGGCCGTCCGGCTCGGCGGCACCGCACGCCCCGGCCGTCACCGCCAGGACCATCGCGGCGGCCGTGGCCGCCAACGCCCGCGCGGGGGTTCTCATCACGCCTCCGATGGTGTGCGAGAGAGTCGGGCTACTTATGACTGACAAGTACGCGTAATCATGCAACTGGCAACGCTATAAGGACAAGATGTAACGTGAAAATGACCCTGCAGGTCCACTCGTCGCCGGAGCCCGCATGACAGAGCCCGACCCAAAGCCCGACCCAAAACCCGACCCAGTGCCGGACCCCCTCGTCGTCACGCTGACCGAGCCGCGCCGCGTGGAGGTGCGCAGCGCGGCGCCGCAACCGCTGCCCGCCGGTCACGTCCGGGTGCGCACGCTGTACTCGGGCATCTCGGCCGGCACGGAGCTGACGCTCTACCGCGGCACCAACCCGCACCAGAACCGGCGGTGGGACGCGGCGGCGCGGCTGTTCGTCGACGAGCCGGCGCGCGCCGCCTACCCGAACGACGTCTGGGGCTACAGCGAGGTCGGCAGGATCGTCGAGCTGGGCGGGGGCGCCGACGACGGGCTGCTGGGCGCGGCGGTCTGGGGCATGTGGGGCCATCGGGGCGAGGTCGTCCTGCCGCTGGAGAAGGTCGCCGGCCGGGTGCTCCCGCCCGATCTCGATCCGCTGTGCGGCACGTTCGCGCGGGTCGGCGCCGTCGCGCTCAACGCCGTGCTGGCGGCCGACACGCACATCGGCGAGACGGTCGCGATCTTCGGCCAGGGGGTGATCGGGCTGGTCGCGACCCAGCTCGCGGCCCGCAGCGGCACACGGGTCGTCGCCGTCGACGGGATCTCCGCGCGGCGCGAACAGGCGACCGCACTCGGTGCCGCTGCCGCGCTCGACCCGGCGACCACCGATGTCGGCGCTTGGGTCAAGGAGCACACCGGCGGGCTCGGCGCCGACGTCTGCATCGACCTCAGCGGCTCCTACCGGGCCCTGCACGAGGCCGTCCGAGCCTGCGCCGCCGGCGGGCGGGTGGTCGCCGCGGGCTTCTACCAGTCCGACGGCGTGGGGTTGCGACTCGGCGAGGAGTTCCACCACAACCGCATCCAGCTGGTGTCCTCCCAGATCTCCGCCGCGCCGTCGGGGCTCGGCCACCGGTGGAGCCCGGAGCGGATCCACCGCACGGTCGTCGACCTGGTCGCGGCCGGGCAGCTCGACGTGCTGCCGCTGGTCAGCCACGTCGTCCCGGCCGCCGAAGCCGCGGCGGCCTACGCGCTGCTCGACCAGGACGCCACCGCCGCGCTGCAGGTCGTGCTCGATTTCAGGGGGGAAGCCCGGTGAGGATCACCTGTCAGGAACAGCTGCTGCCCGGCGACACGATGCTGCAGAAGTGGGACGCCGCGCGACGGTTCGGCTTCGACGGGATCGAGCTGCGCGGGCAGGGCGGGCACCGGATCCGGGGCCGGCTGCCGGAGCTGCGGCAGGCGCGCGCGGCCGGCGTCGTCATGACCACGGTGTGCGTCGAGATGCTGCACTTCATCGGCGATTTCGACGCGGGCCGGCGCCGCGACGCCGTCGAGAACATGCGCACCCAGCTCTCGGTGATCGCCGAGCTCGGCGGCATCGCGGCCATGACGCCGGCGTCGTACGGCATGTTCTCCCGCCGGCTGCCGCCGTTCACGCCGCCGCGCGACGAGGCGGGCGACCGCGAGGTGCTGCTCGACGCGCTGGGCGAGCTGGGCCGCCATGCCGAGAGCGAAGGCGTCAAGATCCTCCTGGAACCGCTCAACCGCTACGAGGACCACATGGTCAACCGGCTGGAGCAGGCCGTGGAGCTGGCCGACGCGACGGGCCTCACCGCCGTCGGGGTGGTCGCCGACGCCTACCACATGAACATCGAGGAGACGCTGCCGTCGGCCGCGCTGGAGGCGGCCGCGCACCGGCTGGCCCACGTCCAGGTCTCCGACTCGAACCGGCTCGAACCGGGCGCCGGGCACCTCGACTGGGAAGCGTTCGTCGGGGCGCTCGCGCGGATCGGCTACACGGGCGACCTCGCGGCCGAGTGCCGGCTCTCGGGGCCGGCGGAGCAGGTGCTCCCGCGGGCCGTCGCGACGCTGCGCCGGGCAGGTGCGGCAAGTGGCTGAGCACGACCTGCACAGCTCGGCAGTCGCCGTGCTGGAGGCCAACTGGGAACACGACCACACCGTGCCGTCGCGGCGGCTCTACCCGCACCAGTGGAGCTGGGACTCCGCGTTCGTCGCGGTCGGGTGGGCCCGGGTCGATCCTGCGCGGGCCCGCCGCGAGCTCGAGTCGCTGCTGGCCGCGCAATGGGCCGACGGGCGGGTGCCGCAGATCGTCTTCAATCGGGAAACGCCGCGCGACGCGTACTTCCCCGGCCCGGACTTCTGGCGCTCGGCCGAGGTCCCCGGCGCTCCCGAGCGGGAGACCTCGGGGATCCTGCAGCCGCCGCTGCACGCCGTCGCGGCGTGGGAGGTGTACCGCGCCGATCCGATCGCGGGCCGGCCGTTCCTGGAGCGGGTCTACCCCGCGCTGCGCGCGCAGCACGACTACCTGCGCCGCGAGCGCGCCGACGGCGACCTGGCGGTGATCGTGCACCCCTGGGAGTCGGGCCAGGACAACTCGCCGTCGTGGGACACCGAGCTCGCGGGCGTCGAGGCCGGCCCAGAAGCGCTGGCCGGGCACCGCCGCCGCGATCTCGACCACTCCGATCCGGCCGACCGGCCCACCGACCACGACTACGCCCGCTACGTCGCGCTGGCGCAGCGCTACCGCGACCACGGCTACCGCGACGCCGAGGCGTTGCCCGGTCACCCGTTCGTCATGACCGACCCGCTGTTCAACGCCCTGCTCGGCTGGTCGGACGAGGCGCTGGCGAGGATCGCCGAGGTGCTCGGCCTGCCGGCGCAGCACCATCGGGCCGACGCTGCGCGGGTGCGCGACGCGCTGCTCGCGCAGCTCTACGACGCCGATGCCGGGCACTTCTTCGCCAAGGGGCGCAGCGACGGGAAGCGGGTCGCGGAGTTCGCGGTCGGCGGGCTTGTGCCGCTCGTGCTCGACCTGCCCGCGGACGTCGTCGGGGCGCTCGTGCGGGGCGCGACCGGGCCGCGTTTCGCGCTGAACGGGCGGGTGCCGCTGCCCAGCTACGACCTGACCGGTCCGGCGTTCGACGCCGCTCGCTACTGGCGCGGGGCGGCGTGGGTGAACACGAGCTGGCTGGTGCTGCGGGGGTTGGAACGGCACGGAAGGACCTCCGAGGCCGCCGTCCTGCGCGCCGCGATCCGCGCCGCCGGGCGCGTCGGGTTCCGGGAGTACTACGACCCGATCACCGGGGCGGGCCGCGGCATCGCCGATTTCAGCTGGTCAGCAGCCTTGACGCTGGATGTGCTCAGCAACGAGGAGGAACGACCGTGACCCCGATCCGCGTGACCGTCTGGGGCGAGAACCGGCACGAGAAGACCGACCCGCCGGTGGCCGCCCGCTACCCGGACGGCATGCACGCGGCGATCGCGAGCGGCATCCGTTCACACCTCGGCCAGGGCGCCGTCGTCCGGACGGCGACGCTCGACGAACCGGAGCACGGCCTCACCGAGGACATGCTCGCCGCGACCGACGTCCTGACCTGGTGGGGGCACATCGCCCACGACGACGTCGACGACGCCGTGGTGGAGCGGGTGCACCGGCACGTGCTCTCCGGCATGGGCCTGCTCGTGCTGCACTCCGGGCACTTCTCGAAGATCTTCATCAAGCTCATGGGCACCACGTGCAGCTTGCAATGGCGCAACGAGCACGACCGCGAGCTGGTCTGGACGGTCGACCCGACGCACCCCATTGCAGAGGGTGTGCCGCACCCCGTCGAGCTGGGCGAGCACGAGATGTACGGCGAGTTCTTCGACATCCCCGCGCCCGACGAGCTGATCTTCATCAGCTCGTTCACCGGCGGTGAGGTGTTCCGCAGCGGTGCGACGTTCCGCCGCGGGCACGGCAAGGTCTTCTACTTCAGCCCCGGCGACCAGGCGTACCCGATCTACCACAACGAGCACGTCCAGCGGATCCTCGCCAACGCCGTGCGCTGGGCACGCACGACCCGCCCCGACCGCACCCTCCCGCAGGTCCGCCGAGCAACCTGACCCGAAACTTCCCCACCGTTTTGTGCACTTGCGCGCCAAAAACGCGCGCAGGTGCACAAAACGGTGGGGAACTTCTACGGCTTGTCGGCTCCGACGCGGACGATCCGGTCGGCGAGGTCGTCGCTCCAGCGCCCGAACCGGCCGGCGACGCGCGCGCCGACCTCCTCCGCGTGGTTGCCGAGCGCGCCGGCCGTGCTCGCGCACAGGGTGTCGACGCGGTCGGCGGTGTCGTCGACCCAGGCCGCGGCCCGGCCGGCGACGATCGCGAGCTGGTCGCTCGACTCGGAACGGGCGCGGGCAGCCAGCCGCCCTAGCTCGCGCATCCCGGCGCTGTACAGCGTGGCCAGCGGCTCGACGATCGACATGGGTCACGGCTCCTGAATCGTCCGACCTGGTTGTTACCCCGGGTAACACGCTAGCAGGTGATCGAAAGCTCGGCAGCGTCTCTGCGGGGTCAGCGCGGCCGTCAACGCAGTGCGGCGACCAGTTCCTCGGCGAGCGCGGCGATGCCGTCGGTCGGACTGCCGCCCCGCTTCCAGGTGCAGGCCAGCCCGACGGCGGCGACGCGGCCGGTCGCCAGCACCGCCCGCACCCCCTCGGTGACGGCGGCCAGATCGGGCCCGCCGGGCGCCGGGTAGAGCAGCTCGGGCAGGCCGAGCGGATCGATCACGTCGAGATCGACGTGCAGGTAGATCGGCCCGTCCGGCAGCGGCGCCGGGCCCCCGAGGTCACCGACGCCGGCCCGGTGGATCGCCGATGCCGCCAGGAACTCCGCCTCCGGCGGCTCGAGGTCGCGCGCGTCGACGAGCACGACGTCGCTTTCGCGGACGGGCCGCAGCCCGATCCGGTCGGGGACCGTCCGGTCGGCGCCGCCGACCAGCTGCCGCAACGGCATCCCGCCGATGTACCCCGAGATCGACGACTCCGGCGTGTGGACGTCGCCGTGCGCGTCGAACCACACGATCGCCGGCTCGACGCCCGCCCGCTGCAGGCCGGCGACCACACCGAGCGACGTCGTGCAGTCGCCGGACACGACGAGCGGCCGCACCTGCCCGGCCACGCTCGCGGCGACCTGCTCGTACAGCGCCCCCATGCGCTGCGTCGGCGACCCTTCCGGCAGAGGCGGCGCCAGGGTCAGGTCCGGCACCAGCGGGAACGTGGAGGCGGGCAGCGGCTCATCCAGATGGAACGGCACGGAGATCACGGTCACGCACCCATCGTGGCGTCTCGTGGATCGATGCGCACCTGCCGTGCTCAGGGCCTGTCGGGACCGCGAAGTAGTGTCCTGGGCGTGCATTTCGGCGTTCTTGGGCCGCTCGCCGTCACCACCGACGCCGGCGAGGCGGTCACCGTGCCCGGGGCCAAGGTCCGGGTGCTGCTCGCCGCGCTGCTCGCCAACCGCAACCAGGTGGTCTCCGCCGCCCGCCTGATCGAGAACGTCTGGGGCGACGACCCGCCCGCCGATCCGAACGCGGCGCTGCAGGTGCGCGTCTCGCAGCTGCGCAAGGCGCTCAACGACGCCGAACCCGGCGCCCGCGAGCTCGTCGAGTCGCGACAGCCGGGGTACGTGCTGCGCACCGACGCGGTGGACGCCGACCGGTTCGCGCAGCTCGCCGCCTCGGGCGACGCCGATCGGCTGGCCGCCGCGCTGCGGCTCTGGCGCGGCGCGGCGTACGCCGACGTCGCCGACGAGGAGTTCGTCCGCGCCGAGGTGCAGCGCCTCACCGGCCAGCGGCTGGCCGTGCACGAGCGGCTCGCGCAGGCCCGGCTGGCCCGCGGCGAGCACGACCTCGTCGCCGCCGACCTCGCCGCGCTCGTCGCCGAGCACCCCCTGCACGAGGGCCTCCGCGCGGTGCACATCAAGGCCCTCTACGCGGCCGGTCGGCAGTCCGACGCCCTCGACAGCTACAGCGACCTGCGGGCCCGCCTGGCCGACGAGCTGGGCGTCGATCCAGGCCCCGACCTTGTCGCCCTCTACCAGCAGGTGCTCGCCCAGTCTCCGGTGCTCGCACCGCAACCAGCCGCGACGTCCCTGCGGGCGACCCTGCCGCCGCCGCTCGACGAGCTGGTCGGACGCGCCGAGGCGCTCGCGGAGCTGCGGCGGCTGCTCTCCGGCCGCAGGCTCGTCACGCTGGTCGGGCCGGGTGGGGTAGGCAAGACCCGCCTGGCGGTGGAGGCGGCCCGCGAGCACGGGAACGCGCACCTCGTCGAGCTGGCTGCGCTCCCCGCCGGCGACACCGGCATCGCCGAGCGGGTGCTCGCCACGCTGGACGTCCACGAGGAGGCCGGCACCAGTGACACCGCGGAGCAGCGGTTGCTCGCCGCCCTCGGCCGACGGGCGCTCCTGCTGGTGGTCGACAACTGCGAGCACGTCGTCGACCAGGTCGCCGCGCTGGTCTCGCGGTTGCTGCGCGCGGCGCCGGAGGTGAGCGTGCTGGCGACCAGCCGCGAGCCGCTCGGGTTGGCCGGGGAGCTGGTGTGGGAGGTGCAGCCGCTGGCCGTCCCACAGGACGCCCCGGACCAGGGTGCGGCGCTCGAAGCGGTGCTCGGCTCGCCCGCTGCGCGCCTGTTCGCCGCCAGGGCGTCGGCGCAGCAGCGGACGTTCCGGCTGGACGAGCGGACGGCACCGGCGGTGGCCAGGATCTGCCGCCGCCTCGACGGGATCCCGCTCGCGTTGGAGCTCGCCGCGACCCGCGTGCGCGCGCTCGGCGTCGTCGGCGTCGTCGAGCGGCTGGACGACCGGTTCGCGCTGCTCACGAGCCGACAGCGGGATGTGCCGGAGCGGCAGCGCACCCTCACCGCGGTGATCGCGTGGAGCTGGGACCTGCTCGACCCCACCGAACGCGCGGTCCTTGCCCGGCTGTCGGTGTTCAGCGACGGCTGCACGCTCGACGCGGCGGATGCCGTCAGCGGGGCCGACCCCGACCTCCTGACCCGGCTCGTCGAACGGTCGCTGGTCGTCATGGACGACTCCGGGGCGGAACCGAGGTACCGGCTGCTCGAATCGGTCGCGGCGTTCTGCCACGAGCGGCTCGACGACGCCGAGGCGGTACGAGCACGGCACGCGGCGTTCTTCACGGAGCTCGCCGAGCGCGCCGACCCGCACCTGCGCGGCCCCGACCAGCGCGAATGGCTGGAGCGGCTCGACGCGGAGGCGGGCAACCTGCGTGCGGCGCTCGCCGGGGGCAGCAGTCATCGGGGGCGGCTGGCCACCGCGCTCACCTGGTACTGGTACCTGCGGGGCCGGTTCACGGAGGCGAGGCGCGCGCTCGCGGACGGCGGTGATCCGGGTTGGCTGGCCGGGTTCACGCTGCTGCAAGGCGTGCCCCCGGGTGACGCCGCGATCCCGGCAGAGCTGCACGGGCGCGTCGCGTGGTTCGTCGGGATAGCCCTGCTCGACCGCAACGACCTCGGCGGCGCCTCGCGGCTGCTGGACGTTGCGATGGCCGATGCGGCGGCCGAGGGCGACACCTGGACCGAGGCGGCGGCGCTGAGCACGCGCGCGATGCTGTCGCACGCCGCCAGCGACCTGGTCGCGCTCGAACGGGACGCCACGCGCAGCGACGCGCTCTTCACGAAGATCGGCGACCGCTGGGGCCGGCTGCAGGCCAACAACTGGCTGGGCGGGCTCGTGGAGGTCCGCGGCGAGTACGACCGGGCCGTCGCGCTCCACACCGAGGGCCTGCGCTGGGCCGAAGAACTCGCGCTCTGGCCCGAGGTGTGCACCAAGCTGTCGTGGCTGGCCTGGCTCGCGGTGCAGACCGCCGACTACCAGCAGGCCCGTGAGCTGGGCGAACGCGCTTACGCGATGGCCGTCGAGAGCAACTCGCCCAACGCCATGGCGTTCGCCGAGCTGAGCATCGCCTTCGCCGCCCGTCGCGAGGGCAAGACCGACCTCGCGATCAGCCACCTCGAGCACCTCGTCGAGATGGGCCGCGCCGACGAGCAGCCCGCGCTGTTCCTGCCGATGGTGCTCACCGAGCTCGGCCACGCCGTCCTGCAGAACGGCGACACGGAGACCGCGTTGGCGCTGCACATCGAGGCGTTCGAAGCCGCCGAGGGCTTCGAGACACCGGAGGGGATGGGCGCACCGCGCGATGCCGTGAGCGCGCTGGAGGCTGCGGCGTCCGTGGTCCCGGATCCCGCGACCGCCGCCCGCATGCTCGGGGCGGCGGCCGCAGCGCGCTCCACAGCGATGTTCGTCGCCGACAACGCCGAGCAGGACGACGTGCTCGGCACCACGGCTCGACTCGTCGCCACCATGGGCGAGGAGGCATTCCAGGCCGCGTTCCGGTCGGGCGCCACCGTGAGCCCGCGCGACGCTATCGCGCTGGCCGGTACGTCGCCACGATCACTCCGTTCTTGAAGACGTTCGTGTCGACCAGCTGGAACGTCGCCCCGGCCTCGGCGAGCGGCGATGCGAAGCTGCCCGTGCCGACGATCACCGGGTGGATCCAGAACCGGACCTCGTCCACCAGCCCCGCCTTGACCAGCTGAGCGGTCACGGAGCCGTAGCCGTACTGGATGATGTCCTTGCCGTCCTGCTCCTTCAGCTTCGTGACGGCCTCGACGAGATCACCCTGCAGCACCTCGGTGTTGCGCCACTCCGGGTCCTTCAGCGTGGTCGACGCGACGTACTTCTTGACGTTGTTGAAGTACGCGGCGCCGGTGGTGGGGTCGCTCTCGTCACGGGTCGACCACGCGGGGAACATGCCGTCGTACGTCTCGCGGCCCATGATCATCGCGTCGGCCGCCTCGGTCTGCGCCGCCGCGAACGCCCCGGCCTCCTCGTCGAAGTACGGCATGGTCCACATCGGGTTGTCGATGACACCGTCGAGGGTGATGTAGGTCGAGTTGATGAGCGATCGCATTTCGGCTCCTCCGTCGGGCTGGTCTCGCTGACACCAGGAACCTTGCCGGGCCGCACTTACGGTTCGCTTTTGATCGGCCGAAAGGGCGTCAGTCCCGTGTCGGCGCGAGCAGGGCGTTGAGCTCGCCGTAACCGATCCCGCCGGCCACGCTGTCGTACGTGCCCGTGGTCAGCAGCTCCCTGGTCGCGCGGGCCGCAACCCCGTACGCGGCCTCGGCGATCGCCGAGCCGAGGCTGATCCGCCGGACCCCGGCGGCGGCGAGCTCGGCGACCGTCGGCGCGCCCGGCCAGACCATCACCGCGATCGGCAACGGGCCCGCTACCAGCTCGCGGATCGTGTCGAGGTCGATCAGGCCGGGCACGAAGATGCTGTCGGCCCCGGCGGCCTTGTAGGCGGCGGCTCGTTCCTGCACGTCGCGCAGCCGGGCCCCCGGCTCGCCGATGCCGGCGAGATAGACGTCGGTTCGCGCGTTGATCCACACCGGGACGCCGGCCGCGGCGGACCGGGCGGCGGCGAGCCGCTCGGCCTGCACCTGCGGGGCGAACAGCTCAACACCGGAACGGTCCTCGATGTTGACGCCGACCGCGCCGGCCTGCACAACAGCAGCGGTCGTTGCGGCGACGTCGGCCGGCGTGGGCCCGTAGCCGGCCTCGATGTCGGCGGAGACGGGCACATCGACCGCGGCGGTGATCCGCCGGATGGCGTCGGCGGCGCGCTCGGCGCCGAGGTCGGCGCCGTCGGCGACCCCGAGCGACCACGCCACGCCCGCGCTGGTGGTGGCCACGGCCGCGGCTCCGGCGTCGACGACGGCGAGCGCCGACGCGACGTCCCACGCGTTCGGCAGCAGCAACGGGTCGGCTGCGGCGTGCAGCCGCGCGAACGCCTCCGCGCGGCGGATCTGATCTTCTGTCATGCACCGACCGTACGAACCGCGCCCGCCTGGTTCTGGACGGATTCGGACATCGTCGTCGCGTGCGCCATCAGGTGCGCCGCGGCGAGCGCCCGCCACTGCGCGGGAATCCACGCCGGGTCGAGTTCGAGGTCGGCGAGCGCCGCGACCACGGCGGGATCGCCGGCGGGGAAGGCGTCGCGCACGCCGAGCCGGAACGCGAGCGCGTGCCGCAGGTCCGCGGCGATGCCGGGCAGCTCGGCCAGCGCGGCGAGGCTCGTCCCGCGGTGCAGCTCGGGTGCGGCGGCGGCGAGCGCGCCGACCGCCGCCGCATCAGGCTCGTCGAGGCCGAGCCCGCGCAGCGCGTCCGCCGTGAGCGCCGCAGGCTCGGGGAACGTGTGCGTGAGCCCTGCCGGCAGGCCGGCAACAGGGTTGCCGAGCGTGGCGACGACCGCGCCGGCGCGGTCGGTCCCGAGCAGGGCGTGCAGGCCGGGTTCGAGCGGCGCCCACGCGCCGGGCACGACGAGTCCCGGACGCGGCTGGGCGAGCGCGCCGAGCGCGGCGGCACCGGCCGCGGGATCGGTGTCGAGCCCGAGCAACCGCCCGACCCGATCCACGATGTGGATCAGCCCCTCCCAGTACGGGAGGTGGGCGCGCAGCAGGAGGTGGTCGGGGGCGCCGCGGGTGACCTCGACGACGGCCGGCGCGCCGTCGACGGTGATCGTGCGGCGGTAAGCCCCGTCCTCCACCGACTCGACGCCGGGCAGCGCCCGCGCGGCCAGGATGGCGCGCACGCCGTCCCAGTCGTAGCCGGGCAGCACCGGAAGCCGCAGCGCCAGCCCGCCGTCCGTGACCAGCCGGTCGGACCGGCGGCGCCGCCCACGCAGCTCCGTCGGGGACGCCCGGAAGATCTCCCGCATCGTCCGGTTGAACTGCCGGAGGCTGCCGAACCCCGACGCGAACGCGACGTCGACGACGGCGATGTCGGTGTCGTCCAGCAGCCGGCGGGCGAAGTGCGCCCGCCGCGAGCGCGCCAGCTCGTCGGGACTGACCCCGAGGTGGGCGCGGAAGAGCCGCCGCAGGTGCCGGGTGGAGAGCCCGACCCGCTCGGCGAGCGCCGGCTCCGTGCCCTCGTCCAACGCGCCGTCGATGATCAGCTGGACGGCCCCGCAGACGATCTCCGGGGCGGCGGCCGAGACCGGCCCGGCCACGCGGTACGGGCGGCAGCGCAGACACGCCCGGAACCCGGCCGCCTCAGCGGCAGCGGCCAGCTCGAACGTCACGTTGTTCTTCGCGAGCGGGCGCGCGCCGCACCCCGGCCGGCAGTAGATGCCGGTGGTGACGACGGCCGAGTACGTGGTCACGCGTCCTTCTTACGCTCCCGGGGGGACGGAGCGCTGGACGGATCCGGACACGCACGACCGCCACCGCGCAGCACATCCGCACCCGGATGCCAGGGTCAGGAAAGCCACTTTCATGCAACGTGGTTGCATGAAAGTGGCTTTCCTGACCTCCGCGCACCCCCGGCTCGGGCGGCCGTCCGGCCGATTCTCCTTACGCCATGGATGGATACTTCTCGCCCTTATGACGCATCCTGGGATCCTCACAACAATGATCGGGATCCTGCTACCCTCCCCCGGGCCGAAGCTCGATCAACGGGCTCTTCTTCGGCGAATGCAACCCTGGAGCAGCACATGAGCGAGCTGGTGCCCATCGGCGCTGGTCAGGACCCGACATTGGTCACCATCGCCGACATCTCCGTCACTCAACACTGGGTGATCACACCGAGTGGCACCTGCGCGCTGAGAGATGCTCGATGGACGTTCTCCGACCTGTCCCGGACCCATCAGGCAATTCCGGCCTGGGCAATAGTTTGTGCCGTCATCTTCGCCCTGTTCTGCCTTCTGGGGCTGCTGTTCCTCCTGGTCAAGGAAGAACGCACGGATGGGTTCGTGCAGGTTCTGGTTCAGGGGCCACGATTGCTGCACACAGTGCAGATCCCGGTGTATGCCGTCCATCAGGTGTGGGATGTGAACCAACGCGTCAACTACGTGCGGTCACTGGCCGCGGCAGCGGGGTGAGCGGACCGGCGAACCGGATCGGCGCGGCGATCACGGTGTACGCCGCCGTCGCCGCGTTGGTCGGGTCGGGTGGTCTGCCTCGAATCTGCCCGATGTACCGGATGTTCGGTCGCTCGTGCCCCGCATGCGGCCTCTCCCGATCCATCGCGTTCGCCGCACGGGGGCAGTGGCGACGATCGCGCGCACAACACCCGCTCGGGTTGCCGGTGCTCTGCTTTGCGGTCGCTCAAACAATCCGGGCTTTCCTGCCCTCCCCCCAGAAGTGGCTTCAGCTGCCCCCACCGAGCAACCGCCGCGTCGCCCCCGCCTCCCCCAGCGCCCCGAGCCGTTCCCACTGGTCGAGCGCCGAGCGCAGCGCTGCCGGGTCGTCTAGGAGGCGGCCGCGGGCGCGGGTGAGGCAGGCGGCCGCCCAGTCGTTCGCTTGCGCCGCGGGTTGGGCGGCGGTGAGCACGTCCTTCGCGTCCGGGAGGGCGGCGACGACGGCCAGCTCGGCCGCTGCCGCGATGGCGTAGGGCCGGTAGCGGGCCTTCGGCAGCGCGGCGTCGGCCCGGTCGATCACCGCGCGGGCCGCGCCCGGATCCACCTGGCTGCGATCAGCGAGGTGGACCGCCACCCGTGCGTCGACGAACGCCGCGAGCGGTGAGATGCGCGCCTGGAACGCGCCCGGGCGGCTCTCCACCTCCGCCGCGTGCCCACGCCACCGAGTCAGCTCCATCGGGTTGTCGCGCAGCCCGTGGGCGAGCGCGACGAAGTGCACGGTCGCCTGCATCCAGAACGCGGGCGGGCGGCCGGCGCGCGTCCAGCCCGTCCACATCGCCTCGGCGAGCCGCACCGCCTCGGCCAGCTCGCCGGCCAGGACGAGCGTGGGGATCACCTTGCTGGCCGTCAGGTACGGGTGGTCGCCGTGCAGCTCGTCCTCGACGATGATCCGCGCGGCGGTGCGGGCCGCGGCGACGTCACCGGCCGCGACCGCGTCGCTGCACGCCAGCCCGAGCGTGTCGTCGATCTCCGCGGTCGCCCGCGGGTCGGTCCGGTCCATCCAAGGCAGCAGTCCCAGCCGCTGCTCTGTCACCCGATGCGCGTGCTTCGCGTCGCCGGCGGCGGTTGCCGCCGTGCGCAACGCGTCGAGCGCAGCGCAGACGAGCACGGCGTCGCCCGCCGCCCACGCCGCCGCGACGGCCGCCTCGGCGAGCGCGCGGTCCGGCGAGAGCTTCTCCGGGCCAGCCAACCACGCCTCCGCGCACGCCAGCGCCGCAGTCACATATGGATCGTCGTGGTCCCCGACGCTGTCGAGCAGCCCTCGCAGCCGGGCGTGCGGCACCTCGGCCTGGAAGGTCACCGGGTACCGGCATGCCATCTCGACGGCCCGGACCAGCTCCAGCGCGCGGCGCGGCCCGTCACCCGCCCGCTCGGCCGCGGCCAGGTGCAGCTCGTACGCCTCCCCCGAATCGTTGAGCACCTGCGCGCACTCCGCGGCGAGCCCGAGGTCGACGGCCGCCTCATCGGGATCGGGTGCCAGCTGCGCCGCGGTCCGGTAGTGCCCGAGCGCCTCCATCAGGAACCGGCGCGCGAACGTCAGGTGCGCCAGCGACCGCGCCAGCCCGTGCCCGAGGTCGCCCGGCGAAGCACCTGCCAGCGCCGCACGCAGGTCGTCCGCCACGACGTCGAACCGGTCGCGCCACCGATCCGCCAGCCCGCCCTCCAGCTCGGCGGCGGTCCCAGCAGCCCAGTTCAGGTGCCGCTGCCGGACGTCCTCTTCCGCACCGCTCTCCCCCAGCCGCTCGACGGCGAACGCGCGGATGCTGTCGAGCATCCGCCAGCTGCCGCCGCTGCGGCTGACGAGGCTCTTGTCGACGAGCCGCCCGAGCAGGTCGGCAGCGGCCGGCGCGTCCCCATCTCCCGCGACGGCCGTGGCGGCAGCCAGGTCGAAACGCCCGACGAACACGCCGAGCCGCCGGAAGAACCCCTGCTCCTGGTCGTCGAGGAGGTCATGGCTCCACTCGGTGACGGCACGCAGCGAGCGGTGCCGCTCGACCGCTCCCCGCCCGCCTGAGAGCAGCCGCAGGTGGTCGCCGAGCCCGGCCAGCAGCCCGGCCACGCCCAACGACGCGCTGCGAGCCGCCGCCAGCTCGATCGCCAGCGGCAGCCCGTCGAGCCGCGCGCAGAGCTCGGCGACCGCGGCCGGGTCGAGGTCCGGATCGAGGTCCGGGTCGAGAACCGGGTCGAGCACCGCGGCCCGTTCGCGGAACAGCTGCTCGGCATCGGACCGCAGCGGCAACGCCGCGACGGGCACGATGCGCTCGTCCGGGACGCCCAGCCGTTCGCGGCTGGTGGCGAGCACGGCCGTGCCGGGGCAGGAGACGCGGACCCGTTCGACGAAGCCGGCGACAGCCCCGATCATGTGCTCGCAGTTGTCCAGCACCAGCAGCGAACGCCCGCGCCCGAGCCGCTCCAGCACGGCATCGTCGAGCGGCTGCCCAGCCCGTTCCGTCACCCCGAGCGCCGCCGCGACGGCCTGCGCGACGAACCCGTCGCGGACGGGCACCAGGTCGACGAAACCGACCCCGAACGGGAACTCGGGAGCGACCTCGCCGGCCGCGACCACCGCGAGGCGGGTCTTGCCTGCGCCGCCCGGCCCGACCAGCGTCACCAGCCCGCCGCCGTCGAGCGCGGCCCGGATCGCGACCCGTTCCGCCGCCCTGCCGACGAAGCTGGTGCGCGAGACCGGCAGCGCCGCGACCCGGCCCGGCGCCGGCGCGGCCGTCACGGTCTCGGCGAGCGCACCCAGCTCACGGCGGTCGGCAACGCCGAACTTGCGCAGCAAGGCCGAGACGTGCCCCTCGACCGTGCGGACCGAGATGTGCAGCCGGTTCGCGATCTGCGCGTTCGAGAGCCGCGCGCCCACGGCGGCGAGCACCTCGGTCTCGCGCTCGGAGACGTCGGTCGGGATCCGCACGCCACCATCATGGCCGACCGCCGGTCAGGCGAAGAGGGCCTCCATCTTGTCGAGGCACTGCTCCATCCCGGCCTTGGACATGTCGTGGATCTCGGCCGTCGGGTAGCCGTACTCGGTGAAGCTCAGCACCGTCCGGCCGCCGTCGAGCGCTTCGAGGGTGACGACGTGCGCCACGCCGTCGGGTACCCCCGGCGGCGGCGCGGCCGGCGCGCGCTGGGCGTCGGTGAAGTGCAGCGTGTACTCCAGGCGCTCCCGCGGTACGACCACGCTGTAGCTCCACGTCGTGTACGTGGCGAAGCCCCCGTACTCCGGCGGGGCCTGCATGCACACCAACGACGAGCCGCCGGCGCGGACGTCCATCTCGGCGACGGGGCACGTGAACCCGGTCGGGCCCCACCACCGCCTCACCAGCTCCGGCTCGCTCAGCGCCTTCCAGACCTGCTCAGCGGGCGCCGCGAACGTCCTGGTCACGACCACGTCGTGGGTGTCGACAGCCATCTCGTTCCACCTCTCCTCGGGGTTGGGACGAGCTTCGCCGAAAGCCGCCTTCCGGACATGCGTGTCGACCACGTGCTCACCACGCGAGCGCCACCTGCCGTCAGTCGCGCGTGATCGTCGCCTCGATCAGGCCGTACGGCCGGTCGGCCGCGTAGAACACCTCGTTGGGGTTGTCGAGCCCGAACGGGCCGAGGTCGACGACGAAGTGGTGCTTGTTGGGCGCCGCGAAGCTGATCTCGGCGATCTGCGGGTGCGCCTCCAGCACCGCGCGGCCCATTTCCCACAGCGTCTGCTGCAACGCGAGCGAGTGCACCGTCGCGAACCGCTCGAGCAGGAGCCGCTTCACGTCGGCCCACGTCGCGTCCCAGGAGACGGCCGTGTCCGTGTAGCGCCAGGTGGCTTCGAGCGACGTCGCCATCACGCGGTCGTGCGTCTCCGCGAGCGTCGTGTACTCGTCGGTGAGGAAGCCCGCGAACTCCGAGCCCGTCGACTTGAGCACAACCAGGTCGCGCAGGCCGGAAACGATCTCCTCGCGCCCGTCCTCGATCGTCACGACGGTGGTGCGGATCTCCTGCCCGCGCCGCACCCAGGTGTGGTCGTGCTCCCGGCCGTCGACGAGCACCCGTTCCCAGGCGAGCTCGTCGACGGCGATGCGTGCGCCGCGAACGGGCTCGACGCTGGACACGAAGTGCCTGGCGAGGGCGAGCGCGTAGTCCTCGATCTCACGCAGGCCGTGCTTCTTCGCGAAGGCGTAGCAGGTGTTCTTCTGGGTGTCGGTCGGCAGGACGTTCGACTGGTCGCCCGCCAGGTGCGCCGGCGCGAAGTCGCCGCGCAGCGCCGTGGAGACGGTGACGTCGCGGATCTCGTGCCGCGCCGTCTCGCGGTAGATCCGGACCAGCCGGTTCTCCGCCTTCCCGTACTGGTTGGCCCCGAGGACGATTCCCATGTCAGCTCCCGCGGTAGGTCGAGTAGGCGAACGGCGAGAGCAGCAGCGGCACGTGGTGGTGCTGATCGGCGTCGGTGATCGTGAAGGTCACCGAGACCTCGGGGTAGAACCCCTGCTGCCCGGTCGCCGTGAAGTAGGCACCGGTGTCGAAGGTGATCCGGTAGGTGCCGGCGGCGAGCGCGCCGCCGACGCTGCGCACCCTGCCGTCGGCGTCGGTGCGCGCGGTGTCGAGCAGCTCGGTGCCGCGTTCCAGCTTCACCACGACACCCTCGGCCGGTCGGCCCGTCGCGGCGTCGAGCACGTGCGTCGAGAGCGTCATGGCGACCCCACCAGGTTGCGCAGCCGGATGCGGTTGATCGCGGCCAGCTCGCCGAGCGCGACCCGGCGTTCCGTCGCCGGGTCATTGCCCAGCCGGGCGTTCAGCGTCGAGAGCAGGTCCGCGGCGGACCGGCCGCTCGCGCAAACCAGGTAGACGTGCCCGAAACGTTCCTCGTACGCCGCATTGCCGACCGCGAGTGCCACCCGCACGTCGTCGCCGGCGTCCGCGACTCCGCGCTGCTCACGCGCGCTCGCGCCCGTCGCCGACCGGTCGCCGATGCGGGGGTGGCCCGCCATCGCCGCGTCCAGGTCGGTGTCGTTCAGCTCCGACTCCGCCGTCTCGAGCAGCTCGTCGACGGAGGCGTACGGCCGTTTCGACGCCACGCGGTGCGCCCATCCCGGCGCAGCGCAGCAGGCGAGCAGCGCCCGTTCCGCTTCGGTGTCCGGTGACGCGTTGAACGCGTCGAGGTTCGGGTCGGGCACGGACACCTCGCTTGTCGGCCGGCGATGATCTCCCGACACGATGCCGGATCCGCGCGGCGCCCGGCCACCCACGGGACGCACGAACGGGTGGCCCACGACGCATGGCCGCCTTGTGCGATCCGCCAGCCCCGCTGTCCGACCGACAGTTCCCCACCGTTTTGTGCACTTGCGCGCCCAGCGGGCGCGCAGGTGCACAAAACGGTGGGGAAGTTACCGGTCGGTGGAGCCGGCGGGCAGCGGGTCGAGGGTCAGGTCGGGGAACTTGCGGCGGATCGTCTCCAGCCGCCACTTGTTGACGAACACGGCGAGCAGTGCGCCGTCGGCCCGCCGTTCGAGCACCTCGACCTCGGCCTGCCGGGCGAGCAGCTCCGCGCCCTCGGCGTCGGTGCGGCGGGTGACGGAGTAGCTGAGCGGCTCCAGCGTGACGGGCGCGCCGAACTCGTCGGCCATCCGGCTGGAGACGACCTCGAACTGCAGCGGGCCGACGGCCGCGAGCACCGGCGACTGGTCGCCGCGCAGGTCCGACCGCAGCACCTGGATCACGCCCTCGCTGTCGAGCTGGTCGATGCCGCGGCGGAACTGCTTGAACCGGCCGGCGTCGGCGCCGCGGGCCACCGAGAAGTGCTCCGGCGCGAAGCTCGGGATCGCGGGGAACTCGACGGGCGCCGCCTCGTACAAGGTGTCGCCGGGGCGCAGGGCGCCGGCGTTGACCAGCCCGACGATGTCGCCGGGGAAGGCCTCCTCGACGGTGGTGCGCTGCTGGCCGAACACGGCCTGCGCGTACTTCGTCGCGAACGGGCGCTTGGTGGCCGCGTGGGTGAGCACCATCCCGCGCTCGAACCGGCCCGAGCAGATGCGGACGAACGCCATGCGGTCGCGGTGCGAGCGGTCCATGCCGGCCTGCACCTTGAACACCAGCCCGGACAGCGGCGTGTCGAGCGGCCGCGGCTCGCCCTCAGCGTCGAGCCGCGGCTCGGGCGCGGGTGCGAGCTCGACCAGCGCGTCGAGCAACCTGCCGACGCCGACGCCGCTCAGCGCCGCACCGAACAGCACGGGCGTCGCGATGCCCGCGAGGAACTCCTTCTCGTCGTACCCCGCACCGATCTCGCGCAGGAGCGCGATCTCCTCCTGCGCCGCGACCCAGTGCTCCGGCTCCTGCTCCGCGGCCTGCTCGGGGTCGAGCACCTCGACGTCGCCGCGTGTCGCGCCGCCCGCCGTGCGGGAGTAGCGCGCGAACTGCCCCGTCCCGATCTCGACGAGCCCGCGCAGCTCCCCGGCCCGCCCCACCGGCCACGTGACGGGCATCGGCCGGAGCCCGATCGTCTGCTCCACCTCGTCGAGCAGCTCGAGCGCCTCACGACCGGGGCGGTCCCACTTGTTGACGAACGTGAGCACCGGGATGCCGCGCGTGCGGCAGACGTCGAAGAGCTTGAGCGTCTGCGGCTCCAGGCCCTTCGCGGCGTCCAGCAGCATGACGGCGGCGTCGACGGCCGCCAGCACCCGGTAGGTGTCCTCGGAGAAGTCGCCGTGGCCCGGCGTGTCGAGGAGGTTGATCACGTGGTCGCGGTACGCGAACTGCAGCACGGCCGAGGTGATCGAGATGCCGCGCTTGCGCTCCATCTCCATCCAGTCGGACGTGACGCCGCGCCGGCCGGCCTTGCCGTGCACCGCGCCTGCCTCGTCGATCACCTCGGCATGCAGCGCAAGCGCCTCGGTCAACGTCGACTTGCCGGCGTCGGGATGGCTGATGACCGCGAACGTCCGGCGACGTTGCGCCTCGTTCGACACGCGCGACAACTGATCCACCTTCCAGGGAGGGAGAAAGAAACCTGAGAGGCTCCAGGATACGTGCGATGAATTCCGCCGCCCCGCACCGTAGGGACTTGCATGACGGAGACCCTGATCCAGATCAACGGCGTCGAGCTGTGCGTCGACACGCTCGGCAAGCCCGGCGACCCGACCCTGCTGCTCATCGGCACGACGATCCTGAGCTGGCCGCACGCGCTCGCCGCCCGACTTGCCGACGGTGGGCGCCGGGTGGTGCGCTACGACCTTCGCGACACCGGGCGGTCGACGACCGTCGACCCGGACGCACCCGGCTACACGCTGCGCGACCTCGTCGCCGACGCGGTCGGCGTGCTCGACGCGCTCGGCTCACCGTCGGCGCACGTGGCCGGCCTCGGGGTGGGCGGCTGGATCGCGCAGCTGCTGGCGCTCGACCACGCCGACCGCGTCGCGAGCCTCGTGCTCGCCGGCACTCGCCCGACGGCCCCCGGGCGGGCCGACCGCGACCTGCCCGAGCACGACGAGGCCGTGATGCGGTTCTTCATGACCGCGCCGAAGCCCGACTGGTCCGACCGCGATTCCGTGCTCGACCACGCCGTCGCGCACGCCCGCGTGCTCGCAGGTGAGGGCCCCTTCGATGAAGCCGACGTGCGCGAGGGCGCGGCTGCCATCCTCGACCGGGCCGGACCGCACCCGGCGAACGCGCGCAACAGCCTGGCCGCGATGTCGTTCGCCGCGCTGGACTGCAAACCGCGCTGGCGCAAGCGGCTGCCGTCGATCACCGCGCCGACGCTCGTCGTGCACGGCGCGGACGACCCGTTCTTCCCGATCGGCAACGCCGAGGCGCTCGCGCGCGAGATCCCGGGCGCGCGGCTGCACGTGCTGCCCGGGGTCGGCGCCGAGCTGCCGAGGCGCGCGCACGCCGAGATCGCCGAAGCGATCCTCAGCCACACCGCCCTCTGACACACCGCGCTGCGCAGGCCGCTACTCGAAGCGTGACGCGTCCCCCGCGCCGCGCCGGACGATCTCCGGCTCGTCCTGCGACAGGTCGATGACGGTGGTCGGCTCCACTCCGCAGTCCCCGGAGTCGATCACCGCGTCGAGCGCGTTGTCGAGGCGGTCCTTGATCTCCCAGCCCTGCGTGAGCGGCTCGGTCTCGTCGGGCAGCAGCAACGTGCTGGACAGGATCGGCTCGCCGAGCTCGGTGAGCAGCGCCTGCGCGACGACGTGGTCGGGGATGCGCACGCCGACCGTCTTCTTCTTGGCGTGCATGAGCCGGCGCGGCACCTCCTTCGTCGCAGGGAGGATGAACGTGTAGCTGCCCGGCGTGGAGGCCTTGACCAGGCGGAACATCGCGTTACTGACCTGGACGAACTGGCCGAGCTGCGCGAAGTCGCGGCAGACCAGCGTGAAGTGGTGGCGGTCGTCGAGGTTGCGGATCTCGCGGATCCGTTCGAGCCCTTCGCGGTTGCCGAGCTGGCAGCCGAGGGCGAAGCAGGAGTCGGTCGGGTAGGCGATCAGCCCGCCTTCGCGCACGATCTCCACGACCTGGCCGATCGCGCGCCGCTGCGGGTCCACCGGGTGCACATCGAAGTACCTCGCCATGAGCGCAGCTTAGGGGGCAGCTGGGACACTGCGCGCGTGCTCGATCGTGTGTGTCCCTGTGGCCTGCCCGCCCTGTACGCGGCGTGCTGCGGACGGTTCCACGCCGGCGAGCCGGCGCCGACGGCCGAGCTGCTCATGCGCTCGCGGTTCAGCGCGTTCACGCTCGGCGACGCCGCCTACCTTCGACTGACCTGGGATCCGGCGACCCGGCCCCGGCGGCTCGACCTCGCCGACGACGTCCGCTGGACCCGGCTCGACGTGCTCGGGCACACCGGCGGCGGGCTGCTCGACACCGAGGGCACGGTCGAGTTCCGCGCCCACCACGAGGGCGGCGTCATGCGCGAGAACAGCCGCTTCCGCCGCGAGGGGCGGCGCTGGCTGTACGTCGGTCCTTCCTGACCGGGGTGCGCCGTGCGACGCGCGCGTCCCCTCACGTAAGGGCAGGAAAGCCACTTTCCTGCCCTGTGAGGGCCGGAAAGTGGCTTTCCTGCCCTCCCCACCCGGCGATCGCGCGCGGCGGTCCCGACGAAGCGACCGTGCGGCTCCGCGAGCGTCAGGCCGCACCGCGCGCAGCGGCCGCCGGTGCTAGGAGTCGTAGTCGACCGTCACGGCCGCGGTGGTCGGGCGCGACTGGCAGGTGAGGACGAAGCCGGCCGCCAGCTCGTCGTCCTCCAGCGCGAAGTTGCGGCGCATGGCGACCTCGCCGTCGGTGACCTTCGCCCGGCACGTCCCGCACACCCCGCCCTTGCACGCGAACGGCAGGTCGGCGCGCACGGCCTGCGCCGCGTCGAGCACGCTCTCGGCTCTCGGCAGCGTGAGGGTGGTGGCGCGCCCGTCGAGGATGATCGTGACGTCGCTGGTCTCGCCGTCGACCACCGCCTCCGCGCGCACCAGCTCCGGCGGCGGCTCGTCGACGTAGAACAGCTCGCGGTGCACGCGCTGCTTCGGCACGCCTGCCTCGCGCAGGACGTCCTGCGCGGCGCTGGTCATGCCGAGCGGGCCGCACAGCCACCAGTGGTCGATGCCCTCGACGTCGACCAGCGCGGTCAGCAGCAGGCGCAGCCGCTCGGCGTCGAGCCGGCCGGAGAAGATCTCGGCGGCCATCGGCTCGCGCGACAGCACGTGGATCAGCTGCAGCCGCGGCCCGTAGGCGTTCTTGAGGTCGGCGAGCTCCTCGGTGAACATCACCGTGTCGGTGCGCCGGTTGCCGTAGATCAGCGTGACCTGGGTGTCGGCGTGCGCAGCGAGCACGCTCGACGCGATGGAGAGCACGGGCGTGATCCCGCTGCCGGCCGCGATGAGCCCGTGGTGCAGGCCCGGCTCCAGATCGGGGGTGAACGACCCGGACGGCGGCGCAACCTCGATCTCGTCGCCCGCCTCCAGCCGGTCGACCAGCCACTCCGAGAACAGCCCTGTCGCAACCCTGCGCACCCCGACCCGCGGCGCGGCCCCGGCCGGGGCGCAGATCGAGTACGAGCGCCGCTCCTCGACCCCGTCGACGACGGTGCGCAGCGTCAGGTACTGCCCCGGCCGGAACGCGTACTCCGCGCGCAGCTCGTCGGGCACCTCGAACGTGACGGCAACGGCGTCGTCGCAGAGCCGCTCGACGTCGGCCACCCGCAGCGTCCGGAAGCCGGTGCGCGACGGCGCCGCTGCGAGGGTCACGTCAGATCTCCTTCATGTGCTCGAACGGCTCGCGGCACGACGTGCAGCGCCGCAGCGCCGTGCACGCGGTCGGGCCGAAGCGGGAGAGCTCGTCGGTGGCCGGCGAGCCGCAGCGCGGGCAGCGCACGACCGCCGACGACGCGGTCAGCGTCAACGGCACCGGCCCCGACGGGCGGTGGCCGAGCCGATCGGGTGGGGCGATGCCGTGCTCGGCGAGCTTGCGCCGGCCCGCCGCGGTGATCCAGTCGGTGCTCCACGCCGGCGAGAGCACCGTCCGCACCGTCACCTTCCGGTACCCGGCGCCGGCCAGGCTCGCCCGCAGGTCGTCACGCATGGCCTCGATCGCGGGGCAGCCCGAGTAGGTGGGGGTGATCGTCACCGTGACGGTGTCGCCGTCCTCCTCGACCGAGCGCAGCACGCCCAGGTCGTCGAGGGTCAGCATCGGCATCTCGGGGTCGACGACCGCAGCCGCTGCTTCCTGCGCGGTCCGGGACGCGGTCACCACGTCGCCCCCGGGTGCTGGCGAGCCAGGCTCTGCATCTCCGCGAGCACGTGCCCGAGCTTCTCGGTGTGCAGGCCCTGCCGGCCGCCGCGCCCGCCGATCGTGCCGATCCCGGGGCGCTGCGGGCGGGTGAGCGTCGCCGCGGCCAGCACCTGGTCGAGGACCTCGTCGAACTCCGCGCGCGTCTCGGCCGGGTCGACGGCGACGCCGGCCCCGACCAGCCGCCGCTCGACGTCGGAGGTGCGGAACAGCTCGTCGACGTAGGGCCAGACGGCGTCGAGCGCGGCCTGGATCCGGTCGTGCGACTGCGCGGTACCGTCGCCGAGCCGCAACGTCCAGCGGGCCGCGTAGTCGCGGTGGTAGGTCAGCTCCTTCACGCCCTTGCCGGCGACGGCGGCGACGACGGGGTCCCGCGAGCCGGTCAACCGGCTCAGCAGGGCCAGCCGCCACGTCGAGAAGAGCAGCAGCCGCGCGATCGCCCGTCCGAAGTCGAGGTCGTCGCCCAGCTCGGCGAGCGCGACGTTGCGGAACTCCGCCTCGCCGCGCTGGTAGGCCAGCACGTCCTCGTCGGCGGCCGCGCCGAGGTGGGCGGCCCTGGCCAGCAGCACGCGGCCCTGCCCGAGCAGGTCGAGCGCGGTGTTGGCGAGCGCGACCTCCTCCTCCAGCTCGGGGGCGTTGCTCACCCACTCCGAGAGCCGGTGGCTGCAGATCAGCGCGTCGTCGCCGAGCATCAGGCAGTACTGCGCGAGATCGGATGGGTCGACGCCGTCGGGTACCGGCGAGGCGATCTCGGCCTCGACGTCCTCGATGCCGCTGCCGAAGGCGCCATGACCGTAGGCCCACTGCGTGTCGGCGCCGTGCTCCTCGGTCAGCGAGTCGTAAACGTTCTCGTCACCGCTCACAGGTGCGGCACATCCTCGGGGATCGCGTAGAAGGTCGGGTGCCGGTAGACCTTGTCCCCCGCTGGCGCGAAGAACGGGTCCTTCTCCCCCGGGCTCGACGCCGTGATGTGGTCGGCGCGCACCACCCAGATGCTCACACCCTCGTTGCGGCGCGTGTAGACGTCGCGCGCGTTGTGCAGCGCCATCTCGTCGTCGGCCGCGTGCAGCGACCCGACGTGCACGTGGTTCAGGCCGCGCTTGCCGCGCACGAACACCTCGTAGAGCGGCCAGTTCTTCTTCGTCATGCCGCCGCCTCCTGCTTAGCTGCCTGCTTCTCCGCGTACGCCACCGCGGCCTCGCGCACCCACGAGCCGCTCTCGTGCGCGCGGCGGCGGTGCGCGATGCGCTGGGCGTTGCACGGCCCGGAGCCTGCGATCACGGCCTTGAACTCGGTCCAGTCGGGCTCGGTGTAGTCGTGCGCGCTGCGCTCCTCGTTCCAGACCAGCCCCGGGTCGGGCAGCGTGATCCCGAGCGCGGCGGCCTGCGGCACCGTCATGTCGACGAACCGCTGGCGCAGCTCGTCGTTGGTGTGGCGTTTGATACCCCACGCCATGGACTGCTGGGTGTTGGGCGAGTCGGCATCGGGCGGGCCGAACATCATCAGCGACGGCCACCACCAGCGGTTGGTGGACTCCTGCACCATCTCGCGCTGCGCGTCGGTGCCGTTGACCATGGCCAGCAGCAGCTCGTAGCCCTGCCGCTGGTGGAACGACTCCTCCTTGCAGATGCGGATCATCGCCCGCGCGTAGGGGCCGTACGAGCAGCGGCAGAGCGGCACCTGGTTGCAGATCGCGGCGCCGTCGACGAGCCAGCCGATCACACCGATGTCGGCGTAGGTCAAGGTCGGGTAGTTGAAGATCGAGGAGTACTTCTGCTTGCTCTCGATCAGCTTCTCGGTGAGCTCCTCGCGGTCGACGCCGAGCGTCTCGGCGGCCGCGTAGAGGTACATGCCGTGGCCGGCCTCGTCCTGCACCTTGGCCAGCAGGATCGCCTTCCGACGCAGGCTCGGGGCGCGCAGGATCCAGTTGCCCTCCGGCTGCATCCCGATGATCTCCGAGTGCGCGTGCTGGGCGATCTGCCTGATCAGCGTCTTGCGGTAGGCCTCCGGCATCCAGTCGCGCGGCTCGATGCGCTGGTCGGCGGCGATCGTTTCGTCGAACTGGGTCTCGAGACCGTCCACCGCTCCTCCTACCGAATGTTCGTTCGGTTCATGGTGCCGCACGTGACCCCACAACGCAAGCCGCGGGTCGGTCAGCGAGCGGCCGGGAGGATGCCCTCGAACACGGCGCGGGCGACGTCGGCGGGCAGCTCGCGGGTGCCCGCGCGACCCGGCCGGTACCACTCGACGACGGAGTTGACGAGCCCGGAGAGCAGCCGGGCGGCAAGCGCAGGCTCCACACCCTCGCGGATCTCGCCCGCCGCGACGGCCTCCTCGACGAGCGCCGTGATCTGCGCGTCGAAGGCGCGGCGGCGCTCCAGCGCCCACCGCTCGGTCTCGGTGTTGCCGCGCACCCGCAGCAGGAGCGTCACGTAGGGCAGGTCGCGCTGCAGCACGGCGACCTGGCCCGCGACGATGTGGCGCAGCCGTTCCACCGGCGAGCCCGACGTGGCGCCCGGCTCGTCGAGCAGCTCGAACAGCTGCGAGATCGCCCGTTCCAGGGCGGCACGCAGCAGCGCCTCCTTGCCGGCGAAGTGGTGGTAGAACGACGACTTCGTGATGCCGGCGGCGCGGGAGAGGTCCTCCATGCTGGTCGCGTCGTAGCCGCGGTCGATGAACTCGCCGACCGCGATCTCAAGCAGCGAGCCGGGCCCGTGAGCCGGCCGGCGAACCCGCCGGCCGGCTCCGGGAGACACCGCTTCCGCGGTCATCGGCCCTGGAAGGTCGGTGTTCGCTTGGCCAGGAAGTCCTTCACCGCCGCCTGGTGGTCGGCGGTCGCGGCGAGTCGCGCCTGCGCGGCGCCCTCGGCGGCGAGGACGTCGGGCAGCGCGGAGACCGCCCCGCGACGCACCGCCCGCTTGATCTCCACGTACGCCTTGGTCGGGCCGGCCGCCAGGCGGCGGGCCAGCTCCAGCGACGTCGACAGGACGTCGTCGGGCGCGACGGCCTTGTGCAGCAGCCCCCACGCGACGGCATCCTCGGCGGTGAACTGCTCGTTCAGCAGGAGCAGCTCGGTCGCCCGCGCGACCCCGACGGCGTGCGCGAGGCTCGCCGAGAGCCCCGAATCGGCGGTCAGCCCGATGCCGGTGAACGCCGTCGAGAACTTCTGCCCCTCCGCGGCGATGCGCAGGTCACACGCCAGCGCGAACCCGAGACCGGCCCCGACGCACGCCCCGTTGATCGCCGCGACCACCGGGAACGGCAGGTCCGCCAGCTCCAGGACGATCGGGTTGTAGTGCTCGGTCACGGTGTCGAACGCGGTGGCCGGGTCGGCCTCCAGCGCGGCCGCGTGCTCGCCGAGGTCCTGGCCGACGCAGAACGCCTTGCCGGCGCCGGTGATCACGAGCGCCCGGACGTCGTCGGCAGCCGCGACCTTGCCGACGGCCTCCAGCAGGGCTTCCTTCAGCTCCTTCGTCAGCGCGTTGTAGCGGGCGGGCCGGTTGAGGGTGAGCACGGCGACGGCCTCGTCGGTCTCGTCGCGGGTGACGAGCACGGCAGGATCAGCAGGCTCGGCCGGCTTCGCAGCGGGCTCCGCGGCTGGAGCCTCGGCCTTCGCAGCGTCAGACGTGGCTGCGTCAGCCGTGGTGGTGTCAGGGGTGTCGGCGGGGACGGGGGCGGGGTCCTCGGTCATCCGCACATGCTAGCGGCCGACCGAACGATCGGTCGCAGGCCGGCGGTGGCCGTCGACAACGACGTTCTGGCTGTTTGTTAGCGCTCACATCAACCAAAAGGTCGTTGTCGACGGCCACGTCAGTGCGCGTACGCCTCCACCGGAGGGCAGCTGCAGACCAGGTTGCGGTCGCCCTGCGCCCCGTCCACGCGCCGCACCGGCGGCCACACCTTCCGGTCGTGCACACCCACCACCCCGCCGGCCGGGTACGCCGCCAGCTCGCGCGGGTACGGGTGGTCCCACTTCTCGACGACGCTCGCCGCCGTGTGCGGCGCCCCGCGCAACGGATTGTCCGTGACCGGCCACTCCCCCGCCGCGACCCGGTCGATCTCGCTCTTGATCCCGATCATCGCGTCGACGAACCGGTTGATCTCGGCGAGATCCTCGCTCTCCGTCGGCTCGACCATGAGCGTGCCGGCCACCGGGAACGACATCGTCGGGGCGTGCAGGCCGTAGTCGGCGAGCCGCTTCGCGACGTCGTCGACGGTCACGCCCGACTCCTTCGTGATCCCGCGCAGATCGAGGATGCACTCGTGGGCGACGAACCCGCCCGCACCCGCGTACAGCACCGGGTAGTGCTCCCCCAGCCGCTTCGCCACGTAGTTCGCCGCCGCCACCGCGGTCAGGGTCGCCCGGCGCAGCCCCTCGACCCCCATCAGCCGGACGTACGCCCACGAGATCGGCAGCACGCCGGGGCTCCCGTGCGGCGCCGCCGACACCGACCCGACCTCACCGCGTCCAGGCAGGAACGGCGCCAGGTGCTCGGCCACCGCAACCGGGCCGACCCCGGGGCCGCCGCCGCCGTGCGGGATGCAGAACGTCTTGTGCAGGTTCAGGTGGCTCACGTCACCGCCGAACGCGCCGGGGCGCGCCAGCCCGACCAGCGCGTTCAGGTTCGCGCCGTCGACGTACACCTGCCCGCCGGCCTCGTGCACCGCATCGCACACCGCACGCACCTGCGCCTCGTAGACGCCGTGCGTCGACGGGTAGGTGATCATCAGCGCGGCCAGCGCCTCGCGGTGCTGCTCGATCTTCGCCCGCAGGTCGTCGAGGTCGACGTCGCCCGTCGGCCCGGTCGCCACGACGACCACCCGCAGTCCCGCCATCACCGCCGAGGCCGCGTTCGTGCCGTGCGCGCTCGCCGGGATCAGGCAGACGTCGCGGTGCGCCTCACCACGGCTGCGGTGGTACGCCGCGATCGCCAGCAGGCCGGCGAACTCGCCCTGGCTGCCCGCGTTCGGCTGCAGCGACACCGCCGCGTAGCCGGTCAGCTCCGCGAGCCAGCGCTCCAGGTCGTGGATCAGCTCCAGCGTCCCGGCGGCGTCGGCCTCCGGCGCGAACGGGTGCAGGTCGGCGAACGCCGGCCAGGTGATCGCCTCCATCTCCGCGGCCGCGTTCAGCTTCATCGTGCACGAACCCAGCGGGATCATCGTGCGGTCCAGCGCGAGATCGGCATCGGCGAGCCGCCGCAGCCAGCGCATCAGCGACGTCTCCGAGCGGTGCTCGTGGAAGACGGGGTGGGTCAGGAACTCGCTGGTCCGCAGCAGGTCCGACGGCAGCGCGTCGGCCGTCCCGCCGTCCAGCTCGGCGGCATCGGCCGCCACGCCGAACGCGCCCCAGACCGCACGCAGGTGCTCCACCGTCGTCAGCTCCGAGCACGCGATGCCGAGCGTGTCGGCGTCGACCCGGCGCAGCGCGATACCCGCCGCGTGCGCGGCGTCTGCGACCTGCTCGGCCCGACCGGCGACCCGCACCGTCAGGGTGTCGAAGAACGAGCCGTGCACGACCTCGACGCCGCCGGCCCGCAGCCCCGCGGCCAGCACCGCGGCCATCCGGTGCGCGCGCTCGGCGATCCGGCGCAGCCCGTCGGGCCCGTGGTAGACGGCGTAGCAGGCGGCGACGACCGCCAGCAGCACCTGCGCCGTGCAGATGTTGCTGGTCGCCTTCTCCCGGCGGATGTGCTGCTCGCGGGTCTGCAGCGCGAGCCGCAGCGCCGGGTTGCCGTCGGCGTCGACCGACAGCCCGACCAGGCGCCCCGGCAGCTGGCGAGCGTGCTTCTGGTGCACGGAGAGGTAGCCGGCGTGCGGGCCGCCGAAGCCCAGCGGCACGCCGAACCGCTGCGTCGTGCCGACCGCGGCGTCGGCGCCGAGCTCACCGGGCGGCGTCAGCAGCGTCAGCGCCAGCAGGTCGGCCGCGACCGCCACCAGCGCGCCGCGCTCGTGCGCCTGCGCGATCAGCGCCGACGGGTCGCGCACCTCACCGGACGCCCCGGGGTAGGAGAGCAGCAGGCCGAAGAACTCACCCTCGGGCAGTCCGGCCGCCAGGTCGGCCACCACCAGCTCGATCCCCAGCGGCGCGGCCCGCGTGGCGAGCACGTCCAGCGTCTGGGGCAACGTGTCGGCGTCGACGACGAACCGCGCCGACCTCGCCCGGCCCGCCCTGCGCAGCAGCGTCATCGCCTCGGCCGCCGCGGTCGCCTCGTCCAGCAGCGACGCGCCGGCCACCGGCAGCCCCGTGAGGTCTGCGACGGTGGTCTGGAACGTCAGCAGCGCCTCCAGCCGGCCCTGGCTGATCTCCGGCTGGTACGGCGTGTACGCGGTGTACCAGGCGGGGTTCTCGATGACGTTGCGGCGGATCACCGGCGGCGTGATCGTCCCGGAGTAGCCCAGCCCGATCATCGGGACGGTCACGGTGTTGCGCCCGGCCAGCGCGCGCAGCTCGGCGAGCACCTCGGTCTCGGTGCCTGCGGGCGGGAGCGTCGAGGGCACCTCCCCGACGTCCTGGATGCTGTCGGGCACGGCGGTGGCCGCGAGCTCCTCCAGCGAGCCGGCACCGATCGTCGCCAGCATCGTCTCCAGCTCGGCGCGCCGCGGCCCGATGTGCCGCTCGACGAACGGGATGCCCCGCTCCAGCTCCTGCAACGACGGGCGGCGGTCGGTCATGTGAGGTGCTCCTCGGCTCGGGCGGACGCGTGCTTCAGCGCCCTCCCCCTCTGTCGCTGCCCTGACCAGGGCGCCTGAGAGATTCACCCGGAGGACCCGGGCTTTCCCCGTCGGCGGACGGGCCGCTGCCGAACCGCCGCAGCATCCCGTCGCTTTCCAGAGGCGTCTCGCCCGCGCGGTCCGGGGTGCCTGAGAGATTCCGGGGAGGAATTGCTCCTTCGGCGCCCGGTCTCCAGTGGACCGGGACTCTCCCGCGTGGGGTCGGCGACTACCCGGCAAGCCTACTCGCACCCCGACTTCCCCACCGTTTTGCGTACCTGCGCGCCCGTGGGGCGCGCAGGTGGACAAAACGGTGGGGAAGTTCGGGTCAGCTCGTGCCGAGGTGGCCGCGCCAGCTCGGGTAGCGCGGCGTCCAGCCGAGCGCCGTGCGGGCGCGGGTGTTGTCGGCGCCGCGGGCCGTTCCGGGCCGCGGGGAGTCGTCGCGTGGCGGCTCCGGCGCGCCGACGGCGGCGCAGAACGCGGGGACCCAGTCGCTGCCGGCCGCGGGCTCGTCGTCGCAGATGTTCACGACGCCCGCCGGCCATTCCAGCGCCGCGAGCGCGGCCGCCGCAGCGTCGTCGACGTGCACGAAGCTGCTCACGGCGGCGTCGGCGACCAGCCGGCCCGCGCGGGCCGCATCAGCTCGCGACCCGTCCGGCGCGTACCACGTGCCGGGGCCGTAGAAGAGGCCGTAGCGCAGCACAACCGCCTCCGGCATCTCCCCCACGGCCGCTTCCAGCGCCGCGACCCCCCGCACGGACGTACGGCGCGGCTCGGCGGCGTCGACGTCGAGCGGGTCGCCCTCCCGCGCCGGCCCATCACCGGCCACACCCGCCCAGCTGATGCTCTGCGCGACCATCCGCTTCGCGCCGGCGGCGAGGGCAGCGTCGACCAGGTTGCGGGTGCCGACCCTGCGCAGCTGCGCGTTGGCCGCGAGGTCCGCATCGCCCAGGTCGGTCAGCTGGTGCAGCACGACGTCCGGCGCGGCCTCGCGCACCACGTCCACCAGCGCGTCCCGGTCCGTGACGTCGACGACCGCCGGTGTCACACCCGGCCCGCGCAGGACGTCGGCGGTGGACCGCGAGCGGGTCAACGCGACCACCGAGCACCCAGCGGCGGTCAGCAACGGCAGCAGCCGCCGCCCGACCACGCCGGACGCGCCTGCCAGGACGAGCCTCACCGGGCGGCCCGCAGGTGCCGACGCTCCTCCAGCTCGGCGGCGTCGACGAAGGTCAGCATCGGCTCGCCGGGCCGGCCGAGCATGACCGCGATGAACCGGCTGCGCGCGTCGGCGAGCTGGTTGGCGGCCTGGTAGTGGATCACGTCGCCGCCCGGCTCCCAGAACGCCTCCCCCGCGCGGATGATCCGCTCCGGCTCGCCTTCCAGCTCGAACACGATCGCGCCCTCCACGACGTAGCCGAAGACGGGCCCGGAGTGGCGGTGCGGCGCCGCGCCCGGATCACCGGGTGGCAGGTCGACCTCCACGGTCATCGCCTCCGATCCGTCGGGCACGACCGGTGTCACGTGATCCAGCAGCATCGTCAACGTCGAGCGGGAGGCCTGTGTGCTTGTCATACCGGCGACGCTACCGGCAACTGGACCGCCGAAATGGACCAGTGATCGCCGTAGTCGGTGGTCCACTTCTGGGTCCACTCGGGTCGGCCGGCGTGATCACGTAGTCCTACGGATGTGACCCGCGTCGCATCCCACGACGATCGCGGTATGACCACCAAGGCGCCCCAGCCGACGTCGACGTTCGCGTTCGAGCTCCAGACGATGATCTCGTTCGGCGTCGCGATGCTCGCGGTGGCGATCGCGCTGTGGAACATCCCCGCCGACCCGTGGATCCGCGGCTTCATGGCCGTCGCCGTGCTCTACCTGGTCACCTCGACGTTCACGCTCGCCAAGATCGTCCGCGATCGCCAGGAGTCGTCCAGCGTGCTGAGCAGGGTCGACCAGGCCCGGCTCGACAAGCTCCTGGCCGAGTTCGACCCCTACAAGGTCGACACACCCACCACCTGAGCGGTCAGCTGATGGCGCGGCGTGCCCTGCGACGCGAGAGCTCGTCCTCCGGTGCGTCGTCGACGGAGCCGCCGTCGGCGCGCTCCACCGGGAAGTCCTTGATCGAGCCGCTGATCTCGCGCATGGCGCCGCTGACCGCGATGCCGAAGACACCCTGGCCGCCGCGCAGCAGGTCGACGACCTCCTCCGGCGACGCGCACTCGTAGACGGTGGTGCCGTCGCTGAACAGCGTGATGCCGGCGAGGTCGCGGATGCCGCGACGGCGGAGGTGCTCGACCGCGACGCGGATGTTCTGCAGCGACACCCCCGCGTCGAGCAGCCGCTTGACGACCTTGAGGACCAGCACGTCCTTGAAGGAGTACAGGCGCTGCGAGCCCGACCCGGCCGCTCCCCGGATCGAGGGCACGACGAGCCCGGTGCGGGCCCAGTAGTCGAGCTGGCGGTAGGTGATGCCGACAACCTGGCAGGCGGTGGGGCCGCGGAAGCCGACCAGCTGGTCGGGCATTCCGTCGAGGCCGGCGCCGAGGAGGGGGTCCGGGAAGAGCTCACCTTGCTCTGGCGTGCCGGACGGCGGGTCTTCCACCGAACTCCTTCCCGCCGGGGCCCGCCCGAACGGCGTCGGCCCTCAGATGTTCACCACGCCGTGCCGGCCACCCCATGGTGGCCGGCAACAACCGTGTGAGCTGACGGTAAGCGGGGAGGCCCTGCGGGTCAACGCGGCGCGCCGCCGATGGTCACCCGCTCAGTGGCGTGTCGTAACCGTCCGGGCTACCGGGCGGTCTCCCGCGGCGTGTCGGCGGCGGTGCCGCTCAGGGTTGGGCGCCCCGGAAATCCTCCGGGGAGATCGAGTCGAGGAACTCGCGGAACTTCTCGACCTCGTCCTCCTGCTCGTCGGGAATGATCAGCCCGGCCTCGGCGAGCACGCTCTCCTCGGCATGGATGGGCACCCCGATCCGCAATGCCAGCGCGACCGAGTCGCTCGGGCGCGCCGACACCTTCACACCGCCGTCGAAGATCAGCTCGGCGTAGAAGGTGCCCTCCTGGAGATCGGTGATGCGCACCTGCTCCAGGCGACGGCCCAGTCCTGCGATCACGTCCTTGAGGAGGTCGTGCGTCAGGGGCCGGGCCGGTTTCACCCCCTGCTGCTCCAGGGCGATCGCGGTGGCCTCCACCGAGCCGATCCAGATCGGCAGATAGCGGTCGCCACTGGTCTCCCGCAACAGGAGGATCGGCTGGTTCGCGGGCAGTTCGACCCGTACGCCCACGACGCGCATCTCGCTCATGCGCCCTCCTCCTCCTGACGGTCCTGCTGGGCTCGACGCTACACGGGACGGGAGGCCTGCGCCCGACTCCGGACGGGCGGCAAGGCCATTCCTTCCCGTGTTGCTACTAGTGCGGTGGCCGCGGACGTTGCCGGGTTGATCGCGTGATCCAGGCGGCGCGTCGCAAGGCGCCGCCCGCAGCTCAGACCGGGCGTCTTTGCAAGGGCGGCAACGCCGCGAGGCGTCGTCTGGGCGCGCGAGCGACCCGGATGACGTTCGCGGCCGCCGCACTAGCCCCTCGGACCGGTGATGAAGACGAGCCGGAACTTGCCTATCTGCACCTCGTCGCCGTTCACCAGCACGGCGGTGTCCACCGGCTCGCGGTTGACGTAGGTGCCGTTGAGGCTGCCGACGTCGACGACGATGAACTCGCCGGCGTCGCTGCGGAACTCCGCGTGGCGGCGCGAGACGGTGACGTCGTCGAGGAAGATGTCGCTGTCGGGATGCCGCCCGGCGCTGGTCGTCGAGCGGTCGAGCAGGAACCGCGAGCCTGCGTTGGGCCCGCGCTTGACCACCAGCAGTGCGGCGCCCTCAGGCAGGGCCTCGACGCCGGATACCGGCTGGTCCTGGGCTGGCTGCTCCGCCTCGGAGAGGAAATCGGCTCGGAAGACCGAGGTGGTCTCCGGCGCGCGCTCCGGGGGAACGCCAGGCCCGTCGTTCGTCGTCACCTCGGGGTCTCCTCCTGGGGAATGTGCCTAGGTTTCTGCACCGCCCGTGCGGGCGATGCTGCTGCGGTTCAACCTACCGTGTGGGCCTGCGCCGGGCCGGACAGCCCGGCCACGGGTCAGGCGCCGGTCAGCTCCTGGTAGGCGGCGGCGTCGAGGAGGCCGGAAACGGCCTCGTCCGAGCCGTCGGCCAGCGTGATCTCGACCAGCCACCCCGCCTCGTACGGACCGGAGTTGATCAGTTCCGGGTTGTCCTGCAGCGCCTCGTTCACCGCCGCGACGGTGCCACCCACCGGCGCGTAGATGTCCGAGACCGACTTCGTCGACTCGACCTCGCCGATCGCCGCGCCCGCCGCGACCGTGTCGCCCACGTTCGGGAGCTGGACGAAGACGACGTCACCGAGCTGGTCCTGGGCGTGGTGGGTGATGCCGACCCGCACCACCCCGCCACCCTGCTCGCGGACCCACTCGTGCGCTTCGGTGTAGCGGAGGTCTTCGGGGATCACGCGCGGAAGCGTAGCCCGTGTCGCGAAAGGCGGGACCGATGGGCATCGTGATCCACATCGCTGCCCGCGGTGCACCGCCCCGCGCGTCGGACCAGGTACCCGCGAGCGGCATGCGTGCGCAACGCACGCACCCACCGGCACCCACCCGGCCCCGACCCTCTGCGCGCGGAGGGACACCGGCAGCCCGCGGGGCGTCACCTTCCACCCCGAAGTTCCCCACCGTTTTGGGTGGATGCGCACCTGTAGAGCGCGCATGTGCACAAAACGGTGGGGAACTTCGCAGGGTCCCGGACCTTTGCCGCGACCTACGGCAGAGGCGCCACGGGCTTGCGCAGCGCCAGGACGAACTGGGCGAAGTAGAGGCCGCCGGAGTAGAGGTACAGCGCTATCCCCCAGATGCCGAACGCGAGGCCGAGCGGGAGCGCGATCCCGGCCGCCCACCCCGTCGACTGTCCGAGCAGCAGCAGCGGGAACGCGTAGAGCAGCAGGAACGTCGCGGCCTTCCCGAGGTAGGTGACGACGAACGGGCCGTAGCCCCGGCGCCGGAGCACGGCGAGGCACGCGGCGAGCACGAGGTCGCGGGCGACGAGCGCGACGACCGCCCACCACGGGATGATCTCGCGCGCGCCGAGCGCGATCAGCGCGGAGAGGATGTAGAGGCGGTCGACGGCGGGATCGAGCAGCGCCCCGAGCCTGCTGTACTGGCCGAGCAGGCGGGCCAGCTTCCCGTCGAGCCAGTCGGTGACGCCGCCGACGGCGAGCACCACGATCGCCCACCCGTCCTCGCGGGCAACGAGCAGGAGCCACAGGAACAGCGGAACGCCGGCCAGCCGCAGCACGCTCAGCACGTTCGGGACGGTGAGGATGCGCCGGTCGCGCCCGTCGTCGGGTTGCGTCGACACGCCCGGGAGCGTAGCCGCAGGCCGCCGCCGAGGGGCACGATGCCGCCCATGGATGCTTCCGCGCTCAAGGACCGACTCAAGGCGCTGCAGGCGCCGTTGAAGGCGCGGTACCGCGACGATCCCGGTGCCGCGCTCGTGACGCTCACCGCCGACGGCGAGCTCGACGGCTCCGGCATCGCGTGCCGGGTGCGCACCGCCACTGCGCTCGCGGAGGCCGGGCTGCACCCGGCGACCGGCGGCGACGGGAGCCAGCTCTGCTCCGGCGACATGCTGCTGGAGGCGCTGGTCGCCTGCGCCGGGGTGACGCTGCGGGCGGTCGCGACGGCGCTGGGGCTGGACGTCTCGGGCAGCGTCCGCGCCGAGGGCGATCTCGACTTCCGCGGGACACTCGGCGTCGACAAGGAGGCACCGGTCGGCTTCCGCGACATCCGGCTCACGTTCGACCTGCGCACGGATGCGTCCGCCGACGAGGTGGCGACGCTGCTGAAGCTGACCGAGCGCTACTGCGTGGTGCTGCAGACGCTGGTGTCCTCGCCGACCACCTCGGTGTCGGTGTCGGTGTCGGCATGAACGGCGCCCAGGCGCTGCTGCGGGCACTGCTCGCCGGCGGCGTGGACGTCTGCTTCGCCAACCCCGGCACGTCGGAGATGCATTTCGTCGCGGCGCTCGACGACGTGCCGCGGATGCGCGGCGTACTGGCGCTGTTCGAGGGGGTCGCCACCGGCGCCGCCGACGGGTACGCCCGCATGGCCGGCCGCCCGGCCGCGACGCTCCTGCACCTCGGGCCGGGCCTCGGCAACGGGCTCGCCAACCTGCACAACGCGCGCCGCGCCGGCACCCCGCTGGTGAACGTCGTCGGCGACCACGCGACGGACCACGTGAAGTACGACGCGCCGCTGCAGTCCGACATCGCGGCGGTCGCGGGCTCGGTGTCGGGGTGGCTGCGGCACAGCACCTCGGCCCGCGACGTGGCGGCCGATGCCGCCGCGGCCGTGGCGGCGGCCCGCGCGGGCACGATCGCCACCCTCGTGCTGCCCGCGGACGTCAGCTGGGACGAGATCGACGGAGACGAGGTCGAAGGGGTCGAGCACTCCGATCCTCCGGTCGTCGAGGTGCGGCAGACCCGTCCTGCCGACCCCTCGGCCGTCGAGGCCGCAGCCGCCGCGCTCACCTCCGGCGAGCCGTGCGTGCTGCTGGTCGGCGGCGACGCCACCCGGGCAGCAGGTCTGGCCGCCGCGAACAGGATCGCCGCAGCGACCGGCGCGAAGCTGCTCGCCGAGACGTTCCCCGCTCGGCTGGAGCGCGGCGCCGGCGTCGCGCCGGTCGACCGGCTCGGCTACCTCGCCGCGGCGGCCGTCCACCAGCTGGGCGCCGCGCGGCACGTCGTGCTGGTCGGGGCGCGCTCCCCGGTGACGTTCTTCGCCTACCCCGGCAAACCCGGCGACCTGGTGCCCGACGGCGCCGCCGTGCACGAGGTGGTGGCGAAGGAGGACGCGCGCGACGGCGTGGCGACCGCCGCACTCGAGGAGCTCGCCGAGCTGCTCGCCCCCGGGACCACGGCGACACCCGCCGCGCTCGCCCGCCCGGCCCTCCCGAGCGGCCCGCTCACGGCGGAGACGGCGGCCGCCGTGATCGGCGCGCTGCTGCCGGAAGGCGCGATCGTCGTCGACGAGTCGGTGACGTCGGGGCTCGGGCTGCCCGGCGCCACGGCGGGCGCGCCGCAGCACGACGTGCTGACGCTGACCGGCGGCGCGATCGGCTACGGCCTCCCCGCGGCGACCGGCGCGGCTGTGGCCTGCCCCGACCGGCCCGTTTGGTGCCTGCAGGCCGACGGCAGCGCGATGTACACGATCTCGGCATTGTGGACGCACGCGCGCGAAGGCCTCGACATCACGACCGTCATCTACAACAACAGCGCCTACGCCATCCTGCGGATGGAACTGCAGCAGGTGGGCGCCGCCTCGGCCCGCGAGCGCGCCCGCGCGCTGTTCGACCTCGGTGGCCCGCAGCTCGACTTCGTCGCCATCGCGAAGGGCATGGGCGTGCCCGCGGTGCGGGCCGACACCGCCGAGGGGTTCGCCGAGGCGTTGCGGCGCGCTGCCGCGGAGCCCGGCCCGCATCTGGTCGAGGCGATGGTGCCGCCGCTCGTCCCGTGAATCATCAACATCAACGGTACGTGCAGGTGCACGTACCGTCCGTGGTCGACGCGACCATGCCGTTCGTCGCGCGTCAGCGGTCGCTCGGCGCGTCGCACCCCTCGTGAACCGGGAGTAACCCCTTCAGGCGGACGTACAGTATCTCCAAGGTAACGCTGTGTCGATCATCGGTGGGGTCGATCAACGGTGGGCGCGAACATCGGGGTGCGCCCTTCGCGACCGCTCGGTGACGGCCACTGGCGGTCCGCCATACCGCCAGCCGCGGCCGCCGATCGGGAGCCGGGTCCATGGAGAGCGTGATGACGAGAACGGTCGAGGACATGACGTCCGTCGACCACGCTTGCGCCGTCCCGGTCAGCGACGAGCAGCTCTGGGAGATGACCGCGGCCTTCGTCGCCGGCGGCCTCGCCGCGGGTGAGCAGGTGCTCTACTTCGACGACGGCACCGCGACCGACGTGCTGGCCCGCCTCGCCGACGACCGCGTCCCCGTCGAGCGGCCGATGGCGCAGGGGCAGCTCGCGATCGTGCCGCCCGACACCACGCGTACGGCGCTGCGCAGCCCCGTCCCGCAGGTGAAGCAGATAGTCGGCACCGCGATCGACGGCGCGCTGCAGAAGGGGTTCCCGGCCGTCCGGCTCACCGGGCAGCTCAGCTACGCGCTGCAACGCGCCGGCGGGGTCTCGCTGCGCGAGTACGACGACGCCATCGACGAGGTCATCCGCGACCGCCCCGCGCGCGTGCTGTGCTTCTACGACCGGCGCCGCTTCCCCGACGAGGCGATCGACGAGCTGCGCGCCCAGCACCACACCGAGGTCGCGGTCCCCGCGATCTACGACGACAACCTGCTGCGGATCACCAGCGACCGCACCGGATCCGCGCGGCTGGCCGGCGAGATCGACCACAGCAACCGCCCCCGGATCCGCCGGCTGCTCGACACGACGCTCGACCAGGCGCTGCGCTCGCACTCCGCGCCCAGCGACATCACGCTCGACCTGTCGTCGCTGCGGTTCCTCGACGTCGCGGGCGCGGTGAGCCTCGTGCACGCGGCGGAGGAGTTCCCGAGCACCCACCGGCTCGTACTGCTCGGCGTGCGGCCGCGGGTGGCGAGGGTGCTGGATCGGTGCGGTGCGCCGTTCGCAGCCCAGCTCGTCCTCAATCAGCCGGAGACCCGGACGACCCACGACGGCGCCCACGCCGCGGCAGGGTGAGGCAGCAGCGGTGAAGGTCGAGAACACCCGCAGGGCCGAGGCCGTCCGGCTGCGCCACGCCGCGGCCTTCTACGGGTCGAACGAACAGCTGCTGCAGATGATGCTGCCGATCGTCAGCGGCGGCCTCGCGCGCGGCGAACCGGTGGCCGTCGCGGTCCGACCGTCCACCGAGGAATCGCTGTACGCCGCGATCGGCGACCCGGCGGGGCTCATCGTCCTGGCGCAGCCGGAGGGCACCGACATCGAATCGGGGCAGAGCGTCGCCGCGAACCGGGCCCGTGAGCTGCGCGAGCTCACAGCAACGGCCGGGCCGGCCACCGTGGTCAGCGAGCACTGGAGCGTTCTGGACGGCGCCGACGGCAGCTTCTGGACCGAGCTGGACGCCGCTGTCAACGTCGCGCTCTCCGACCTCCCGATCGAGCTCACGTGCTTCTTCCCGGAGATTCCACTCCATCAGGCGATATTGGACGGTGCAGCGCGTAACCATCCGCTGCTGCTCTCAGGCGGCGAGCTGCGGCACAACCCGTCGTTCCGCAACCCGCGCGACGTGCTCGCGGAGCGGCCCGCTCCGGCACCGGTCCTGCTCGGCGCCCCCGACCTGCGGCTGACGTTCGGCGCGTGGCAGCTCAACGAGGTCCGCGAGGCCGTCGAACACGCCCTGACGAGCGCGGACTACGGCGCGGGCCGCGCCGAGGACGTCGTGCTCGCGGTCAACGAGGTAGCCACGAACGCCGTCGAGCACGGCGGGGGCGAGGCCATGATCTGCGTCTGGCTGGGCAACGACGGGTTCACCTGCGAGATCCACGACCGCGGCGCGCTGGGCGACCCGCTGCCCGGGCTGCAGGCCCCGCACCCGTCCGAGCCCCGCGGAAGGGGTGTCTGGATCGCCCGGCAGCTGTGCGACACCCTCCACGTGTGGGCGGACGGAACAGGCACCCACGTGCGAATGCGTGCCGCACGGTGAGTATGATGCGCACGGAACGTCACCCGGACGGCGGCATTGTCGCTGGAACTGTGACGCACATGCCCCTTGGCAAGCCGCCTCACACGGAGAACACTTCTCCGCGGACTCGGCGCCAGGAGGCTGCAGGCGAGTCAACTACGGGCACGACCGATACTTGGGACAATCATGTCTGACGATCAGCGACGATCCTCCGCGAACCACCGCGGATCGGGCCTTCGCGTCACGGTCCTCGGTTCGTTCACCCTGACCGTGGACGGCAGCGCCGTCCCGCTGGGGGTCGACTCCCGGCGTCTCGTCGCATACCTGGCGGTGCACCCCCGTCCGCAGCAGCGTGCAGCGCTCGCTGCCGACCTCTGGCCCGGTGTGCCCGCCGCCGCCGCGGTGCGGCTGCTCGACGAAGCAGTCACGGCCGTCGCCGTACCCGGGCTGCTCGACGAGGCCGGCAACGACTCCCCCATCGCGCTCGCCCCGGCCGTCGAGGTCGACCTCGCGCAGGCGATGCGTCTCATCAGGACGCTGCCGGAGACCCCGGCCGTCGAGCCCACCGACACCTCCCTCCTCGACGCCGACATCCTCCCCGGCTGGACGGCCGCCTGGATCGCGATCGAGCGCGAGCGCTTCCGCCAGCTGCGCCTGCACGCGATGGAGGAGCGCAGCCTCCGCCTCGCCGCCGCCGCCCGGTTCGACGACGCCGTCGCCATGGCCAAGCGCGCTGTGCACGCCGCACCGAGCCGGGAGAGCGCCCGCAGGGCCCTCATCGAGGCCTACCTCGCGCACGGCGACATCGCGGCCGCCGTCGCCGAGTACGACGAGTACCAGGAGCTCCTGCGGTCCAGCGTGGGCGGGCCCACCACCACCGGGCTCGACGGGCTGCTCCCGCCCTCGCCCGTGTGGCCCGTCCTGCGTGCCCGCAGCCCGATGCCGCGCTCGGCAGTGCAGCTGCCGGGCATCCGCGCGGTCCGCGGCGGCTACGGCGGCGGCCGCAGGCTCGTCGCCGGCGGTTCGATCCCGGGCAACCACGCCCGCTAGCTCGGCTGCTCCATCAAACACGCCACGTAGAGGGCGAGCGCCTGCTTGCGGTCGCGCAGATCGCTGCCGGTGAGGCGTTCGATCTTCGCGAGCCGGTAGACGAGCGTGTTGCGGTGCACGTGCAGCGCCTCGGCGGCGCGGACGAGGTGGAAGCCCTGCTCCGCCCAGCACAGCGCGGTGGCGCGCAGCTCGGCCCAATCGGGCCGCTGCGGTAGCGGGCCGAGCACCGCATCGCCGAACCGGCGCCGGGCCCGCACGCCCACCGTCGCGAGCAGCTGATGCATGCGGTGGTCCCCGATCCGCGCGACCGCGCACCCGCCGGCCGCGAGCCGCAGCGCGCTCGTGGCGTCGGCGATCGAGTCGCGCAGGCCCAACACGTCGCCGGCGGGGTCGCCGACGCCCACGGTGTCGCCCGCGCCGTGCTGGAGCACCCCGGCGACGCGGTCGACCGCGGCGCGGACCGCCGTCACCTCGTCCGTCCGCGGCAGCCGGTGCAGCACGGCCACCTGCGAGCTGCCGAGCGCGCCCACGACGTCCTGCGGGTCGTGCAGCGCCTCACGGACCGCTCGGAGCACCGCAGGCACCCGGCTGGTCTCGATCACCAGCGCGACCCGGCGCAGCCGCAGGTCGTGGCCCAGCTCGTGGGCGGCCGACTCGACCTGCCGCGCCGGGACGATCTCGGGGTCGTGGTGGGCGATCTCGCGCAGCAGGTCGGTGACGGCCTTCTCCCTGACCAGCCTCGTCGTGAGCAGCGACGACTCGCGCAGCAGCAGCTCCGTCTGGCTGCGCACCACGAGCCCGAACCGGCGCACCGCCGACGGCGCACCGGTGAGCCCGACGGTGCCGACGACCGCACCGTCGAGCCGGATCGGAAGCGTGATGCCGTGGCGCACCCCGGACAACCGTCGCGCCTGCTCGCCGCTATGCGTCGCGGCGCGCTCGGTCCGCACGACCTCGACCGACGCCTCGTGGAAGGTGCCGACCCGCGACGGGTCGCCATTGCCCAGCACGATCCCGGCCCGGTCGGTGATCATGACGTTGAACCCGATGATCGCGCTGGTCTCGCTGGCGATCTCCTGGGCGAGTGATGGTGTGAGCACGAGCACCTCTCCTATACGAGACGTACAGTCTGGCGCCGGTCGGAGCCGTTGTCTCCTGGACGGTCCGACCGATGACCGTCCGCGGGTGCTGTCCCTAGCGTGAGCCACCTCACTCCTGGGCTCGGAGGTCGCGATGACCGTTCTCGACTGGGTACTGCTCGGCGGCTACTTCGTCCTGCTGGCCGTGATCGGCGTGCAGACGATCCGCCGCGTGCAGAACTCCGACGACTTCGCCGTCGCCGGCAACCGGATCATCTGGCCGGTGTTCTTCGGCAGCCTCGCCGCGTCGTTCCTGGGCGGCGGCGCCTCGCTGGGCGTCGCCGGCAGGACGTTCAGCGACGGGTACGTCTACATGTTCGCGTTCTTCGGCTACGCCGTGAGCTTCCTGCTGATCGGCCTGTTCGTCGCGCCGCGGCTGAAGCGCTACCTCGGCGCGCACACCGTCGGCGACGTCATGGAAGAGCACTACGGGCGGGCAGCACGGCTGCTCACCGGCGTGCTGTCGATCCTGCTCTGCGCCGGCATCCTCGGCGCGCAGGCGCTGGCCATCGGCACCGTGGTCAACGCGACGCTGCAGCTCCCGGCCACCCCGTCGATCATCATCGGGATGGGCGTCGTGGTGCTCTACTCGTCGTTCGGCGGTGCCTGGGCGGTCATCCAGACCGACATGCTGCAGTTCGTCTTCCTCGGTGTGTTCATCCCGGTGACCCTCGTGCTCGCGCTGGGCGAGGTGGGTGGGCCGGCGGCACTCATCGCGGCGCTGCCCGAGGCGCACCTGAGCTTCGGCGGCGGGTACGGAGCGGCCGTGTTCATCGGGCTGTTCGTCTCGTTCCTGCTCGGCGAGACGCTGGTGCCGCCCTACGCGCAGCGCACGTTCTCCACACCGGACTGTCGGCACGCGCGCATCGGGTTCGCGCTCTCCGGCGGGTTCGCATTCCTGTTCTACTTCATCGCCGCTTCGATCGGGCTCGTCGCGCTGGTGATGTTCCCGAACATCCCGCCGGACCAGGCGATGCCGACGGTGGTGATGCAGCTGCTCCCGGCCGGGCTGATCGGGCTCGTCGTCGCGGCGCTGTTGGCCGTCGTGATGTCGACGGCGAGCAGCTACCTCAACTCGATCGCGGTGGTCTTCGTCAAGGACATCTACCAGCCGTTCGTCAACCCGACCGTCTCGGCGACGAAGCGGCTCTGGCTTGAGCGCGGGCTGTCGCTCGGGGTCGGCGTGGTCGCGACCGTGTTCGCGCTCTCGGTGCCCTCGATCGTCGACGCGCTGCTCTACTCGTACACGTTCTGGGCGCCGACGATCGTGATCCCGCTGCTCGTCGCGGTGCTGTTCGGATCGCGGGCGAAGGCGGCCGCGCTCAGCTCGATCGCGGCCGGGATCGTCGTCACCGCCGCTTGGATGATCTTCCTTCAGGAGCCGACCGGGCTGGACGGGCTCGTCGTCGGCGCCGCCGCGAACCTCGTCGTGTTCTTCGTGGTCGCTTCACTCACCCGCTCGTCCCGCCGCGCCGTCGCCTCGGAGGCCTGACATGCTCGCCGTGCTGCTCTACGCCGTCCCCGTGATCGTCATCGCCGCCACGCTCGTGACGGGCTGGCTGGGGCTGCGCTTCTACATCGACGAGGTCGTCAAGGCGCCCGCCGACGAAGCCCCGGAGCGTCCATGACGGCCGGGTCGATCACGGGCGGGTCGGTCACAGTTGTCGGCGGCGGGATCATCGGCCTGTGTTCTGCCTTCCACCTGGCCGAGGCCGGGCTGCGGGTGACCGTCGTGGAACGCGGCACGGTCGGCGGCGGGGCGTCGCGCGGGAACGCCGGCGAGATCTGCCCCGACCTGGTCGCGCCGCTGCCGGCACCGGGTGTGATCGGGCCGGCGCTGCGCGGGCTGCCGCGGCCCGACAGCGCGCTCTACGTGCGGCCCGGCCTCGACGTCGAGCTGGCCCGGTTCCTGCTGAGGTTCGCCCGCAACACGACTAGGCGCCGGCACGCGGCCGGGACGCGGGCGCTCGCGGCGCTCGCCCGCGACACGTTCACGCTCTTCGACGAACTGGCGGCGGCGGGTGCCGACGGGGACGCGGACGCGTCGGGCTTCCTCTTCGCCCACGCGTCGCCCGAGAGCGCGCGGGCCGCGTTGCGCGAGCACCGCGCGCTCGGCGCTCCGGTCGACGGCGGGCTGCTCCAGGGTGCCGACCTCGCCGCCGCCGAACCCGCGCTCGGCCCGGCCGCCCGCGCCGGGTACGTGATCCGCGAGCAACGCAGCATCGACCCGTCGCTGTTCGTCGACCGGCTCGCCGCCACCGTGCGCGCGCGGGGCGTCGAGATCGTCGAAGGGGCCCGCGTGACGGCCGTGACCGAGGACGGCACGCGCGTGCGGGTGCGGACCGTCGTCGGTGATCTCGACGCCGACCACGCCGTCATCGCCGCGGGAATCTGGTCGCGCGAGCTCTGCCGGCAGCTCGGGGTCGGCATCGGCGTCGTGGCCGGCAAGGGGTACAGCTTCTCGGTCGGTGCGGATGCGCTCCCGCGCCGTGTCGTGCACCTCGGGGACGCCCGGGTCGTGTTCACGCCGATGGGCAAGCGCCTGCGGGTCGCCGGGACGATGGAGTTCGGGTCGGGTGCCGAGGAGTTCCACGCCCGCCGGGTGGCCGCGATCGTCGCCGCCGCCCGCGGCTACCTGCCCGACGCCGACTGGGCCGGCCGGCAGGACGAGTGGGTCGGCGCGCGGGTCATGACCCCCGACGGGCTGCCGCTGATCGGCCCCGTGCCCGGGCGCCACCGCATCCTGCTGGCGTCGGGGCACAACATGCTCGGCCTGATGCTCGCGCCCGCCACCGGACGGCTCGTCGCGGGATTGGTGACGGGCACCGCCGACCCGGTGGTGGCGGCGCCCCTGGCGCCGGGCCGCCTCGCCCGCCGCGTCCGGCCGCGGTAGGCGGGACGCGGGCCGACGCGGCGCGGCGGGGTGCCTGCGCGGACGTCAGGAAAGCCACTTTCATGCAACGTGGTTGCATGAAAGTGGCTTTCCTGACCCTGGCGTGTGGTGGCGTCAGGCTCAGCCCAGGGCGCGCAGCTTCGGGACGACGTCCTCGGTGAACTGGGTGAGGAAGCGTTCCTGGTCGTTGCCGGGGCCGTGGAAGACGAGGTGGTTGAGCCCGGCGTCGACGTAGGGCTTGATCTGCGCGACGGCCTCGTCGGGGTCGGAGGCGACGATCCAGCGCTTCGTGACCTGCTCGATCGGCAGCTCGTCGGCGAGGCGCTCCATCTCGATCGCGGAGCTCACCGAGTGCTTCTGCTCCGGGGTGAGCGACAGCGGCGCCCAGAACCGGGTGTTCTCGCGGGCCAGCTCGGGGTCACGGTCGTACGAGAGCTTGATCTCGATCATGTGGTCGACCTTCGCCGGGTCCCGGCCGGCCGCGGCCGCACCTTCGCTCACGGCGGGGATCAGCTTGTCGGTGTAGAGCTCCATGCCCTTGCCCGACGTGCAGATGAAGCCCTCACCGGCGCGGCCGGCGTACTTCGCGACGACGGGGCCGCCGGCCGCGACGTAGACCGGGATCGGCTCCTCGGGCACGTCGTAGATGGTCGCACCGACGGTCTTGTAGTACTCGCCGTCGAAGTCGACCTCACCGCCCGCCCACAGCTGGCGCATGAGCTGCACCGACTCACGCAGCCGCGCGAAGCGCTCCTTGAACTCCGGCCATTCCCGTCCGGAGACGGCGATCTCGTTGAGCGCCTCGCCCGTGCCGACGCCGAGGATCACCCTGCCCGGGTACAGCAGCCCCATCGTGGCGAACGCCTGCGCGATCACCGCCGGGTTGTACCGGAAGGTCGGGGTCAGCACCGACGTGCCGAGCTGGATCCGCGAGGTCCGCTCCCCCACCGCGGTCAGCCAGGACAGCGCGAACGGCGCGTGGCCGCCCTCGTGCCGCCACGGCAGGAAGTGGTCCGACACGGTCGCGCTGTCGAGCCCCAGCTCCTCGGCGCGCACCCCGTACTCCACCAGCTGCCGCGGCCCGAACTGCTCCGCCGACGCCTTGTACCCGATTCGCAACGCCACGCCTCTGCCTTCCCGTGTTCCGGACCACTGCCACCGCAACTTGACCTGCACCCGGGTTCAGCTCGCACAGTGCCTGTGTGCGCACTCCGACGGCCAAACTCGAATGCGGTGGACGGCCCGATTTCCTACCGTGGGTCAAGCCATGAGCAACCCTGATCATTCCACCGACGGCGGTCACGTCACCCTCGCGACCCTCCGTCGGCTGCGCCAGTACGTCGCTCCGCACCGCTATGCACTGGTGGGGAGCGGCCTTGCCGCGCTCGTGGCGACTTTGGCCGGCCTGGCCGTCCCGCTCGTCACCCGCGCGATCATCGACGGCCCGATCGCGCGCGGCGACCTCTCGTCGCTGCCGTGGCTGGTGCTTGGCGTGCTCGCGTTCGGGCTTGTGGAAGCCGGGTTGATCTTCCTGCGCCGGATGCTCGTCGCGCGCCCGGCCAACCGCATCGAAGCGGCGATGCGCGCCGACCTGTTCGCGCACCTGCAGCGGCTGCCGGTGTCCTTCCACGACGGGTGGGCGTCGGGGCAGCTGCTCTCGCGCGCGACGACCGACCTGTCGACGATCCGGTTGTTCGTCGCGTTCTCCGGGATCTTCCTGATCGTCAACGGGCTCACGATGATCATCGGGATCCTGGTGCTGGCCTGGCTCTCGCTGTGGCTGGGTGCGATCGTGGCGGTCGCGGCGGTCCCGCTGATCGCGATCACGCTCGTGCTGGAGCGCCGCTACACGGTCGCGGCGCGGCGGGCGCAGGACCAGCAGGGCGACCTCGCGACGGTCGTCGAGGAGTCGGCGCTGGGCATCAGGGTGCTCAAGTCGCTCGGCCGCGGCCGCCTGCTCACGAGGCGGTTCGCCGAGGACGCCCGCGGGCTGCGCGGCACGGAGCTGCTGAAGATCCGCCTGCTCGCGGCGCTGTGGACGGTGCTCGTGATGATCCCGGAGGCCGCGATCGCCACGGTGCTGGGTATCGGCGCCTACGGGGTCGCGCAGGGCACGGTCACGATCGGCACGCTCGTCGCGGCCGTCACCGTGCTGACCTATCTGTACTGGCCGATCGCGTCGTTGGGCTGGCTGCTGGCCGAGGCGAGCAACGCGGCGGCGGCGACCACCCGCTACTGGGAGGTCCGCGACATCGTCCCGGCGATCACCGATCCCGAACGGCCGGCGGCGCTCGCGTCGCCGGTGCGCGGTGAGCTGGTCCTGCGCGACGTCCGTTTCGCCTACCCGGGCGGTGATCGGGAGGTCCTTCGAGGGGTGGACCTCACCGTGCGGCCCGGGGAGACGATGGCGCTGGTCGGCGCCACGGGCTCGGGCAAGACCACGCTCACCGCGCTCGTCCCCCGCCTCTACGACGTCACCGGCGGCGAGGTGCTGCTCGACGGCGTCGACGTGCGCACGCTGCGGCTCGCCGAGCTGCGCACGGCCGTCGCCACGGCGTTCGAGGACCCGGTGCTGATCTCGGCGAGCGTGCGCGAGAACGTCGCGCTCGGCCTGCCGGACGCTCCCGACGAGGACGTCTGGGAGGCGCTGCGGGTCGCGAGCGCCGACGGGTTCGTCGCGGCGTTGCCCTGGGGCCTCGACACGCGCATCGGGGAGCAGGGCATGTCGCTCTCCGGCGGGCAGCGCCAGCGCCTCGCGCTGGCCCGTGCCGTGCTCGGGCACCCGCCCGTGCTCGTGCTGGACGACCCGCTCTCCGCGCTCGACGTGCACACGGAGGCCGAGGTCGAGGCGGCGCTGCGGCGCGTGCTGGGCAACGTCACCGCGCTGGTCGTCGCACACCGGCCGTCGACGGTGCAGCTGGCCGACCGCGTCGCGATGCTGCGCGACGGGCGCATCGCGGCCGTCGGCGAGCACCGCGAACTGCTGGCCACCAATCCGGACTACCGGGCCTTGCTGGCCAGCCTCGAAACCGATCAGCGGGAGGGGGTGGACGCATGAGCACCGAAGCCGACACCGACGGGTGGCTGGGCAGGTCTGAGACCGATGAACCCGGCGGGGAGTCAGACACCGACGTCACCCGTTCCGCCGGCCTGGCGCTGCAGCGCAGGGCGCGGGCGCTGGTCGGCGAGCTGATCCGCCCGCACAAGCGCGCCGTCGCGCTGGCGTTGCTGCTGCTGGTGCTGGAGAACGCCGTGATGCTGGCCGGGCCGCTGCTGGTCGCGACCGCGATCGACGTCGGTGTGCCGGCCGCACTCGACGGGCGGCTGGCGCCGCTGGCCTGGTCGATCGCGGGTTACGCCGCCACGGGCATCGTCGGTGCCGGCCTGCGCGCTGCGTTCCTCGTGCTCTCCGGGCGGGTCGGCCAGGACATCCTGCTCACGCTGCGCGAGCGCGTGTTCGCCCACGGGCAGCGGCTCTCGCTCGACTTCCACGAGTCCTACACGTCCGGGCGCCTCATCTCGCGCCTGACCAGCGACATCGACTCGCTGAGCGACCTGCTCGAGAAGGGCCTCGACGGGTTCCTCGGCGCGCTTCTGTCGGTGGCCGGCATCTCGGTGCTGCTGGTGTGGCTCGACCCGATGCTGGCCGGGATCGTGCTGGCCGGGTTCCTGCCCCTGCTGCTGCTCACCCGCTGGTTCCAGCGCCGGTCGCGCCGCAGCTACCGCCGCACCCGCACCACCGTGGCCAGGCTGATCGTGCACTTCGTGGAGTCGATGAACGGCATCCGCGCGGTGCAGGCCTACCGCCGCGAGCGGCGCAACGAGCAGATCATGGGCTCGCTCAGCGGCGCGTACCGCGACGCCAACGCCGACGCGTTCATCACCGTCGCGCGGTACGTCGGCGCCCTGCGCGGCGTCGGCAACCTCACGCTCGCCGTGGTGCTGCTGGTCGGCGGCATCCGGGTGATCGACGGCTCGCTCGCGCTCGGCGCCCTCACGGCGTTCCTGCTGTACCTGCGCCGGTTCTACGACCCGCTCGACGAGCTCGCGCAGTTCTTCAACTCCTACCAGTCGGCCGCTGCGGCGCTGGAGAAGATCGCTTCGGTGCTGGACACGGCGCCCGACGTCGCGGAACCGGCGGCGCCGGTCGCGCTGCCGGCGCCGGTGCGCGGCGAGCTGCGGTTCGACGAGGTGCGCTTCGCCTACCGGCGGGCCGCCGACCGCACCGTGCTGCCGCAGTTCACGCTGCACGTGCCGGCCGGGCAGACGATCGCGCTGGTCGGCGCCACCGGCGCGGGCAAGTCGACGCTCGCGAAGCTCGCCGCCCGGTTCTACGACCCGACGGAGGGCTCGGTGCGGCTCGACGGGGTCGACCTGCGCGACGTCGCCGATGCCGAGCTGCGTTCCGCGCTGGTGATGATCACGCAGGAGGCGTTCCTGTTCTCCGGGTCCGTTGCCGAGAACATCGCCATGGGCCGGCCGGATGCCTCCCGCGACGAGGTCGTGGCCGCGGCCGAGGCTGTCGGGGCGCGCGGGTTCGTGGAGGCGCTGCCGGCGGGGTTCGACACCGACGTGCGCAAGCGCGGCGGGCGGCTCTCGGCAGGTCAGCGCCAGCTGGTCTCGCTCGCGCGGGTGGTGCTGGCCGACCCGGCCGTCGTCCTGCTGGACGAGGCGACGTCATCACTGGACGTGCCCTCGGAGCGGGCGGTGCAGGCCGCGCTGGAGACGGTGCTGGCCGGCCGCACGGCGCTGATCATCGCCCATCGCCTCTCCACGGTGCTGATCGCCGACCGCGTGCTCGTGATGTCGGAGGGCCGGATCGTGCAGGACGGCAGCCCGTCGGCGCTGCTCGCCGGCGGCGGCGACTTCGCCGAGCTGCACGCGGCGTGGCGCGCGTCGCTTGCGTGACCCGAAGGCAGAAATACGCCTGACGTTCAAGGTTTCGCTGTTGCGCTGACCGGGTGAACAGACCGGTCTGTGATCTTACCGTATGAGACCGGTTGGTCTATGCAGGTGATCACCACTCGTCCGCACAGCGGCCCGCCTTACCCTGTGGTGGTGGCCGCCACGTTGCTCGACCGCACTCCCCGGCTGGAGCGCCGCAACGGCCTGCCGGTCCACGTGCAGATCGAGCAGTGGCTGATGGAGCAGATCATCCGCGGCGAGCTGGGCACCGGTGAACGGCTGCCCGGTGAGCGCACGCTGGCCGCGGCGCTGCGGGTCAGCCGCATGACGTTGCGCCAGGCGCTCGACGGGCTGGCCCGCCGCGGCGTGCTCGTGCGGCTGCCCGGTCGCAAGGGCGGCGCCTTCGTCGCCGAGCCGAAGATCGACTGCGACCTCACGGGCGTCGCCGGCTTCACCGAGCAGATGCGCAGGACCCACCGCAAGGCCGGGGCGACCGTCCTGTCGGCCCGGACCGGCCCTGCCGACGCGACCATCGCGGAAGCGCTGCGGATCCCGGTCGAGTCGCCGGTGCACGAGATCGTCCGGGTCCGCGACGCCGACGGCACACCGCTCGCGCTGGAGCGGTCGTGGCTGCCGGCCGACCGCGTGCGCGGGCTGCTCGACCACCCGCTGAACGGCTCGCTGTACGACCTGCTGGCCGACACGTTCGACCTCGCGCCGCGCACCGCCGTCGAGTACCTGGAGCCGGTGCTCGCCGACACGGCCGACGCCGCCGCGCTCGGCGTCACCACCGGCACGGCGCTCATGCAGGTCGAGCGCACCGCGAACGCGCAGTCCGGGATGCCCGTCGAGTACGCGCGCGACCGCTACCGCTCCGACAAGGTCCGCCTGATGATCCGCACCGAGGTCACCGCCTGAGCGTCGACAACGACGTTCTGGCCGTTGTTAGCGCTCACAAACGACCAAAAGGTCGTTGTCGACGTCAGGTCGGCTCGCCGGTCAGCGCCGCCCCGAGCGCCGTGCGGCGGTGCAGCACCGTCCGGCCCGCCCGGCGCGCCGTGACCAGGCCCGCGGCGCGCAGCACCTTGAGGTGCACCGACGTCGTCGGCAGGCCGAGGCCGAGGCGGCGCGCGAGCGTGCTGGTCGACGCCTCCTGTGCGAGCAGTGCGAGCAGCCGCGCGCGGGTCGTGCCGAGCAGCTCCCCCAGCGCTCCGGGGTCGCGCGCCGGCGCGGGCGGCCAGAGCGTCCCTACCCCGCGGGCCGGGTAGACGACGGTCGGCTGCCACGGCAGGTCGGTCATCGCCGTGACGGTGGGCCAGCCGAACACGCTCGGCATCAGCACCAGCCCACGCCCGCGCAGGTCGGCGCGCGAGCCGTGCTGCGGGGTGTCCACCGCGAGCACGCCGTCGGCCCACGTGACGTCGCGGTGCAGCGAGCCGAGCATCGCCGTGATGCCGCTGGCGGCGAGGCCGGCCGCGCGGTGGGCGATGTCGGAGGCGAGCAGGTCGTCGAGCGCCGACCAGTACGGCCGCACCAGGTGGTCCCAGCACGTCCGCTGCGCGGCGACGATCCGGGCCAGGCTCGCGGCCGGATCGGTGAGTAGCGCCGCGACAGCTGCGCGCACCTGGGGGGAGGCCCGTTTCGACTCGGCCGAGAGGCGCAGCTCCGATTCGACGATGTCGAGCGGTGTCCCGGCCACGGCGGCGAGGTCGTCCTCGATGTCGGTGGTCGGGCCGGCCGGGATCGGGATGAGGAAGTCGGGCTGCTGGCCGGGCCGCGGCACCAGCGGCGTCAGCTCGACGATCGCGGCCTCCGCGGCCCGCACGTCCACCGCGCGCAGCCAGGTCAGGTGGTAGGCGTGACGCTGCGGCTCCAGCACGGTGCGCAGCGCCTCCATGGTCTCCCACATCGGCGAGCGGGCGAACCGGATCCCGGCGACGTCGACAGGACCCAATCGCAGATCAAGTGGCACGTTTCGATCCTGCACGAAGGGTGCTCGGAGCGACAGCAGCGGCGGTGATGATCGGCGCGTGTCGTCCTACCGAACCGTTCTGCGCAACGCGGAGTTCCGCGCTGTGCTCGCTGCGCACGTCTTCGCCATGCTTGCGATCATCGTCGCCGATGTCGCGCTGACCGTGCTCGTCTACCAACGCACCAACTCACCCATGCTCGCGGCGATGACGTTCGCGATCGGCTTCGTCCCGATGGGTCTCGGCGCCGTGCTGCTCGGCGGCGCGGGACGCACCCGCCCCAGCCGCGACGTGCTGGTCACCTGCGAGATCGCGGTCGCGCTGCTGGTCGCGATCATGGCGCTGCCCGGCATGCCGGTCCCGGCCATCCTCGGGCTGCTGGCCGTCAAGGGGTTCATCGATCCGGTCTTCGCCGGTACCCGCACCGCAACCCTCTCCGAACTCGTCGGCGACGACGGATTTCCGCTGGCCCGATCACTGCTGCGCCTGGTCGCGCAGAACGCGCAGTTCGCGGGGTTCGCGGCGGGCGGGCTCGCGCTCGTCTTCATCCCGGCGGCACAGGCCCTCATCGCCGCGGCGGCGGGGCACGCCGCCGCCGCGCTCATCCTGCTGATCGGGACGCGCCGCCGCCCGTCGATGGAGCTGGCCGCGCCACGCAGCAGCCCGGTCGCCGCCGTGCGGGCGCTGTTGAGCGTGCCGGGGATCGGGCCGGTGCTGGTCATGTCGTGGCTGCCCGGGTTCTTCCTGGTCGCGCCGGAAGGTCTCGCCGTCACCTACGCCAACGACCTGGGCGGCGGCTCGCTCGCCGTCGGGCTGCTGCTCACCGGGCTCCCCGCCGGCGCCGTGCTCGGCGAGCTGATCGTCGGATCACGCATGTCGCCCGCCCGTCGCGAGCGGCTTGTCGTGCCGTTCGCCGCATCCGCGTTCGTCCCGGTGCTCGGCTTCGCGTTCGGCCCGCCGCTGCCCGTCGCGATCGCGCTGCTCGTGCTCGGCGGGCTCGGCATGAGCTACTCCATCGGCCTCGACCAGCTCGCGATCGCCCGGATCCCCGAGGAGGTCCGCCGCCAGAGCTTCACGCTCGTCAACGCCGGGATGATGGTCACCCAAGGCCTCGGGTTCGCCGCAGCCGGTGCGGTCGCCGAGTGGCTGCCCGTCCGGGTGGCGCTGCCGGTGATCGCCGCAACCGGGCTGGTCACCGTCCTGCTCGCCGGCCGCAGCCTGCACTCCGACACCGAGTGTGCCGGTTCGCCTGCGGGGCGTCGGTAGCCACTCGTACGATCGGGGCCGTGGCTCCCCTCCCCCTCGACGTCCTGCAGCGAGTCTTCGGGTACGACGCGTTCCGCGGCGACCAGTCCGAGATCATCGAGCACGTCAGCGGCGGCGGCGACGCGCTGGTGCTCATGCCGACGGGCGGCGGGAAGTCGCTGTGCTACCAGATCCCGGCGCTCGTCCGGCCCGGGGTCGGGGTGGTGATCTCACCGCTCATCGCACTGATGCAGGACCAGGTCGACGCGCTGCTCGCGCTCGGCGTCCGGGCCGGGTTCCTCAACTCCACGCAGGACCTCGGCGAACGCCGCGCCGTCGAGGCCGCGTTCCTCGCGGGCGAGCTCGACCTGCTCTACCTCGCGCCGGAACGCCTTCGGGTGGAGTCGACCCTGCGGCTGCTCGACCGCGGCAAGATCGCGCTCTTCGCCATCGACGAGGCGCACTGCGTCGCGCAGTGGGGCCACGACTTCCGGCCCGACTACCTCGCGCTCTCCCAGCTGCACGAACGCTGGCCCGACGTGCCGCGCATCGCGCTCACCGCCACCGCGACGGAGGCCACCCACACCGAGATCGCCACCCGGCTCGGGCTGCAGGAGGCGAAGCACTTCGTCGCGAGCTTCGACCGCCCCAACATCCAGTACCGGATCGCGCCGAAGAACGAGCCGCGCCGCCAGCTGCTGGAGCTGCTGCGCACCGAACATCCCGGCGACGCCGGGATCGTCTACTGCCTCTCCCGCGCGTCGGTGGAGAAGACCGCCGAGTTCCTCGTCGGCCAGGGCCTCACCGCGCTGCCCTACCACGCCGGGCTCGAAGCCTCGACGCGTGCGACCAACCAGTCGCGCTTCCTCCGCGAAGACGGCGTGATCATGGTCGCGACGATCGCCTTCGGCATGGGCATCGACAAGCCCGACGTGCGGTTCGTCGCGCACCTCGACCTGCCGAAGTCGGTCGAGGGCTACTACCAGGAGACCGGGCGTGCCGGCCGCGACGGGCTGCCGTCCACCGCGTGGCTCGCGTACGGGCTCGCCGACGTCGTCCAGCAGCGCAAGATGATCGACGACTCCGAGGGCGACCTCGCGCACCGCCGCCGCCTCTCCCAGCACCTCGACGCCATGCTCGCGCTCTGCGAGACGGTGTCGTGCCGCCGCTCGCAGCTGCTCGCGTACTTCGGCCAGTCCGGCAGCGAGTCGTGCGGCAACTGCGACACGTGCCTCGCGCCGCCGGAGACGTGGGACGGCACGGTGGCGGCGCAGAAGGTGCTCTCCACGGTGTTCCGGCTCGATCGCGAGCGCCGCCAGCGCTTCGGCGCCGGCCAGATCGTCGACATCCTGCTCGGCAAGCGCACCCCGAAGGTCGACCAGTTCGACCACCACAGCCTCACCGTCTTCGGCATCGGCACCGAGCTCGCCGAGGGCGAGTGGCGTGGGGTGATCCGCCAGCTGCTCGCGCAGGGGATGCTCGCCGTCGAGGGCACCTACCAGACCTTCGCGCTCACCGACGCCAGCCGCGACGTCCTGCGCGGCGAGCGGACCGTGCACATGCGACGCGAGCCCAAACGGCAAGCCCGCTCGCGCACCCCACGCGCCCCGCAGGTCGCCCTCGCGCCCGACGCCGCGCCGCTGTTCGAGCGCCTGCGGGAGTGGCGCGCCGGCGTCGCCAAGGAGCAGGGCCTGCCCGCCTACGTGATCTTCCACGACGCCACCCTGCGCGAGATCGCCACCCGCAAGCCCGAGAGCCTGGCCGCGCTCGGCAGCGTCGGCGGGGTCGGCGAGAACAAGCTGGCCAAGTACGGGCAGCAGGTGCTCGACACGATCGCCTCGCCTGCATAGTGACCCCCGAGGCAGCGCAGATCGAGCCTGGGCAGATCGAGCCTGGGCAGATCGAGCCTGGGCAGATCGAGCCTGGGCAGGTCGAGCTGCACGTGCTCGGCCCCACCCTGGTCACGGTCGGTGGCCGGGAGCTGCCTGCCGGCCGCCCGATGGAGCGCGCGCTGCTGGTGCGCCTCGCGTTGGCCCGCGGCACACCGGTCGCCGACGACCGCCTCGCCGCCGACCTCTGGGGCGACGCCGCGCCTGCCGCACCGGCGCCCCGCCTGCGCACGCTCGTCTCACGCATCCGGGCCGCGCTGGGCGACGAGCTCCTGCACCGCACGGCCGCCGGCTACGCGGCCACAGCACGTCCGGCCGACCTGCTCGCTGCCGAAGCGGCAGCCGGCTCGATCACCGCCACGGCCGCCCCCGGCGCCGTCCGCGACGCGGCCACCGCGGCGCTCGCGCACTGGCGCGGGCCCGCGCTCATCGACGTCCGGCACGTCCCGTGGGGCCGCGCCGAGGGCGAGCGCCTCGACCGGTGGCGCGTCGACCTCGCCGTGCACCGCTACCGCGCGGAGTCCGCGCTCGACGCGACGGCCGGCGGCGCCACCCGGATCCTCCAGGAGCTGGCCGCGCTCTCCACCGCCAACCCGTGGCACGAACCCCTCCAGCGTCTCCAGGCGGAGCTGCTCTACCGAGCCGGCCGGTCGGCGGAGGCGCTGGGCCACATCGGGCGGCTGCGCCGCACGCTCGCCGCCGAGCTCGGCGTCACCCCGGCCACGGAGACCGCCGAGCTGGAGCTGCGGCTGCTGCGCCACGACCCGGCACTGCGTCATGACCCGCTGCGCCGGACCGAGGCGCCTGCCCGGGCCCGCTCGGCCAGCATGTTCGTCGGCCGCGACGCCGACATGGCCGCACTGCTCGAACGGCTCGCGGCACCTGGCCTCGTGACGCTCGTCGGGGTCGCCGGTAGTGGCAAATCGCGGCTCGCGCTCGAAGCCGTGGGGAGATCCGCAAGGCCCGCCGTACTCGTCGAGCTGGCGCCGCTGCGCCGCGAGGACGCCGTCGTGCCCGCCGTTGCCACAGCGGCCGGCGTCGACACCGGCGCCGGCGACCCGCTGCCCGCCATCGCTGCCGCGCTGGAGACCAGCCTGCTGGTGCTCGACAACGCCGAGCACGTCGTCGAGACCGTCAGCGCAGTCACGCACGCCCTGCGCAGGGCAGCGCCCGGCATCAGGGTGCTCGTCACCTCGCAGCGCCCGCTGCGGCTCGACGGCGAGGCCCGCCACGATGTCGGCCCGCTCGCACCGGATGCAGCCGGTGCGCTGTTCCGCGAACGCACCGCAGCAGACGCAGCGACCGACGACGCCGACGTCGCGCGCATCTGCGCGGCCGTCGACCACCTCCCGCTCGGGATCGAGCTGGCCGCCGGTCTCACCCGCACCCTGTCGGTGCGCCAGCTCGCGGATCGCGTCGACGACCGGCTCCGGCTGCTCGTCGCGCACCGGCACAGCGCAGCCGCCGGCGCCGGCAGGCGACATGCCAGCCTGCGCGCGGCGCTCGACTGGAGCTACGAGCTGCTCGCCGAGCGGAGTCGCGCGGTGCTGCGGCGCCTCGGCGTGTTCGCGGGCGGGTTCGACCTCGACGCGGCCGAACGGGTCGCCGCGAGTGCGGATATCGAGGTGGGGGACGTCGCACCGGCGATCGCCGACCTCGTCGACCGCAGCCTGGTCGGCGTCGGGCCGGCACGGATGGACCCCCGGCGGCTGTTCTTGCTCGACACCGTCCGGAGCTACGCGCTCGACCGGCTGCACGCCGCGGGTGAGCCGGAACCGGTCAGGGACCGGCACCTGAGCTGGTGCCTCGACCACACCCGGGCGCGCGGCACCGACACCGCCGGGTCCGCCGACGCCGTGGCCGCGCTGCTCGCGGAGTGGCCCAACCTGCTCGCCGCGCTGGAGCACGCGCCGGGCGGCCCGCGGGCCGCCGACGGGCTGCGCCTCGCCACCGCGCTGCACCAGGCGTGGGCGTCGCGCGGGTGGTTCGCCGAAGCCCGCCGCCACTTCACGGCGCTGACCGGTGCCGACGGCGTGTCCCCCACCGAGCGGGTGCAGGCCTTGAGCTTCCACGGGTTCCACGCGCTGATGGCCGGGCACCTCGACGAGGCCGCATCCCGCCTCGAGGTGGCCGACACGATGGTCGGCGAGCCCGCAACGGCCGCCGACGGGCACCTGACCTCGCTCGTGCGCTACTACCGCGGCATCGTCGAGGCGGAACGCGGGCGGCCGCGGTCCGCGATCGTCGTCCTGCGCTCCGGCGAACGGTTCGCGTTGCAGGCCGGTCTGGATCGGCGGGCCTCGGCGTTCGCCGACGCGATCGGCACGGCGCACCTCTTCGCCGGCGACGTCGACGGGTCGCTGCGCTGGTACCGGATCGCCGTCGAGCGGGCCGGTGGCGACGAGCACCGCCTGTCGGTGACCCTCAGCAACACCGCCCAGTCGCTCGTCGACGGCGGGCGGGTGGCGGAGTCGCTGCAGGTCGCCGACGAGTCCGACGGCTACGCGCAGCGCCTCGACGACCAGCTCTCGCTCGCCTGCAACGAGCTGACCAGGGCGCACGCCGCCATCGCCCGCGGTGATCCCGACGCCGCGGGTCGGTTCTGCCGATCGGCGCTGACCTTCACCGGGGTGCGCCGCAGCCGCGCCCACCTCGACCTGGCCAGCGCGTTGCTCGCCGGCGGCGACCTCGACGGCGCAGCGGCCGCGCTCGACGTCGTTCGCGAGCTGGAGCCGTCGGAGGGCACGAACAGGTTCGGCGCGGACGCTCTCTCCGCGGTGCTCGCGCTCGCCCGTGGTGACCGCGCCGGAGCGCGGCAGCTGCTCGACGCCGTCGAGGCCCGCTTCGGCGAGCTCGGGTTCGGCTGGCCCCGCTACACCGTGCCGCTCGCGGCCGTGCGCGCCGCGCTGCACGGACCTGCGGAAACCGGTTAGGGTCTGTCCTGTAGGTCGGGGGCCGCGGGCTTCGTGATCGGGATTGCTCCTGGCAAGGCGCCGCCGCGATCCGTCATACCTGGCGTATCCGGTCGTGGCGGCAACGCCGCCAGGGGCGATCTCGGCGCGAAGAGCGTGGTCCAGGGCCTACAGGCCAGACCCTAGGCGCGAGGTGGCATCCTGATCGTGTGCGGGGGCAAGGACTTCAACCGCTCGACGTGGACGTGCTCGGGACGGTGACCGTCGCCCACGACGGGGCGCTGCTGGCTGTCGAGCGTCCGCTGGAGCGTGCGCTGATGGCAAGGCTGGCGCTCGCCGGCGGCGCCCCCGTCCCCGACGGCCGGCTCGCCGAGGACCTCTGGAGCGACACGGAGATCCTGCGGGCCACCCCGCGGCTGCGAGTGGTGGCGTCGCGGCTGCGTGGCGCGCTCGGCGAGCAGGGCGCGCTGCTCACCCGCACCTCGGCCGGCTACCAGCTCGCCGCCGAGGCCACCGACCTGCTGCGCGCGCAGGAGGCCGCGGCCCGGCTGCACGACGCCGCCCGCGACGGCGACACCGCTGCCGTCCACACCGCGGCCACGGCTGCGCTGGGCTGCTGGCGCGGGGCCGCACTGGCCGACCTCCGCACGTACCCGTTCGCGCAGGCCGACGGCGAACGGCTCGACGCATGGCACCTCGACCTGACCGTCTACCGCATCGGCGCCGCGCTCGACCTGCACGGCGGCGGTGGGGTGACCGCCGAGCTGACGACGCTCGCCGCCGCCCACCCGCTGCACGAACCGATCGCGTGCCTGCTCGCCAAGGCGCTGTACCGCGTCGGACGGCAGGCGGACGCGCTCGACCGGCTCGCGCGCCTGCGCCGGGCGCTCGCCGATGAGCTCGGCGTCGACCCGGGCCCGGAGTCGGCGGAGCTCGAGCTGCAGCTCCTGCGCCACGACCCGCGGCTGCTCGGGCCGGCGGCGGACCAGCCGGCCGCGGCCGTCGTGGAGCGCCGGGTCACCCGTGTGCCGGTCTCGACCACGAGCTTCCACGGGCGTGACGCGCAGCTCGCGGCGCTGCTCGAGCAGGTCTCCCGGCCGGGGGTCGTGACGCTGCTCGGCGGGCCCGGCAGCGGCAAGTCGCGGCTCGCGATGGAGGCCGCCAGGATCGTCGCGACCGGCCGGCGGGTCGTCGTCGCCGAGCTCGCACCCCTGCGGCGCGCCGACGCCGTCGTCCCCGCGCTGGTGGACGCCGCCGGTGTCGACGTCGTGACCGACGACCCCCTGCCGACGCTCGCGCACGACCTCGACGGCGGGCTGCTGGTGCTGGACAACACCGAACACCTCGTCGAGGCGGCCGGTGCGGCCACCCGCGCGCTGCGGGCGGCAGCGCGGCAGCTCACCGTGCTCGTCACGGCGCAACGACCGCTGCTCCTCGACGAGGAGGCGCAGGTGCGCGTCGGTCCGCTCGGTCCGGCGCCGGCCGCGGCGCTATTCGTGGAACGCGCGGCACCCGATGCCATGCTCGCGCCCGACGCCGGCGCGCACGTCGCGACCATCGCCGACGCCGTCGATCGGCTGCCGCTCGGGATCGAGCTCGCGGCCGGCCTCACACGCACGCTCAGCGTCGCCCAGCTGGCGGGGCGGGTCGGCGACCGGCTGCGGCTGCTCACCGGCGGCACGCGGCACGCCGGCCAGCGGCACACCGGGCTGCGCGCCGCGATCGACTGGAGCCACGAGCTGCTCGACGAGCGCGAACGCACCGTGCTGCGCCGCGTCGGGGTGTTCGCCGGCGGGTTCGTGCTGGAGGCGGCCGAGGCCACCGTCCCCGACGGGAAGGTCGACGTCGGCGACGTGGCACCGGCGCTGGCCGAGCTCGTCGACCGCAGCCTCGTGAACGTCGTCGCCATGCCGGGCGGCGGGCGGCGATTCACGCTGCTGGAGACCGTCCGCGAGTACGCGCTGGAGCAGCTCACCGCGCACGACGAGGTGCTCTCGACGAACGCACGGCACCTCACGTGGTGCCTCGGGTTCGTCGGTGCCCTCGCGGCCGTCGACAACTTCTGCTCGACGGGCACCGTCACCGAGGTCTTCACCGAGTGGCCCAACCTCGAGCACGCGCTGGACAACGCGGTGGGCGCTCCGCACGCCCGCGACGCGTTGCGGCTGGCCAACGCCCTGCACATGCCGTGGATGGCCCGCGGATGGTCCAGGACCGCGCTGCGCCACTTCGTCGCGCTGGGCGGGGCCGACGGCGTCGACCCCATGGTCAAGGCGTTCGCGCTCTCCAACCAGGGCTTCCACGCGCTGCTGGCCGGCGACGACGAGAGCGCTACCGCGTTGCTGAGCCGCTCGACGGAGCTCGCGGACGACCCCCGGTTCGCCCTGACGATGCTCTGCTACCAAGGCATCCTCGCCACGCAGCTCGGGCAGTTGCGTGATGCGCTCCGGATGCTGCGCGAAGGTGTCGAGCAGGCGCACGGCCACCCGCTCGAGATCCGGTTCCTCTCGGCGCTCGCGATGGCGTTGCTGTTCGCCGGCGAACCGGGCGAGGCGGCGGCGGTCTCCCGCCGGATCGTCGAGATGGGAGCGAAGCTCGATGACGACTTCGCGATCGCGAGCTGCCTGACGGTGCTGGCCAGCTCGCTCCTCGACCTCGGGGCGATCGACGACGCGCTCGCCGCAGCCGACCAGTCCGATGAACATGCCAAGCGCCTCGACGTCACCCGGGTCCACCAGTACAACGAGATCCTGCGTGGTCACATCGCCGAGCAGAGCGGCCGGATCGAAGAAGCAGAACGGAGCAGCCGCACCGTCATCCGGGCGCTGCAGACCGGCGAGCAGACCGGCGACCCGACATTGGTCGACGTCGACCTCGCCGGGGTGCTCATCACGCGTGGCGACGCGGCGGCGCTCGACGAGGCCGCCGCGCTGCTCGAAGCGGCCATGTCGCAGGGCGCGCTCGTCGCGCTGGCGTCCTCGGCGATCGCACCGGCGCTGGCGATGGCCCGCGGCGACGTCGCCGCGGCGCGACGGCTCGTGGCCCGCGCCGAGCGCGACCACGCCGCGTCCGGGTTCGGGTGGAAGCGCTACATCCGGCGCCTCGACGAGGTGCGGCAGGCGCTCGCTCCTAGGACTCGATCAGCGCCTGGTTGAGGACGGCGATCAGCTCGGTCCGCGTGACGATCCCGGCGAGGCGGCCCTCGTCGTCGACGACCGGGAGGTGGCGCAGGCCGAGGTCGGTCATCAGCGCGACGAGCCGCGCGACGGGGGTGTCGACCGCGACCGTCGTGACCGGGCTGCTCATCACCTTCGAGACCGGGTCGAGATCGACGACGTCGAGGTTGAACAGGTCGTAGACGGTCACGATGCCGACGACACGGCGCTCGTCGTCGATCACCGGCAACGCCTTCACGTGGTGCGTGTTCATCAGGATCCGCGCCCGGTAGAGCGAGTCGCCCGCGCGCACCGTCTGCACGTCGCGGGCCATCAGGGTGCTCACCCGCAGCTGTCCGAGCCTGCGGTCCAGCGCCGTCGCCTCCGCTTCCCGCACCAGCTCCATGACGTCGCCGGGCAGGACGTCGAGACCGCGGTCGAGGCGGGCGATGGCCAGCCGGATGTCCTCGGTCTGCACGCCGATGCGCTCGCTCGGCGCCGGGTCGCTGCCCCGCCTCGGCGCCGGCGGCTCCGGCATGTGGGGGTACGGGCGGCCCGTCATGTTGTTCAGCACCCCGGCCACGACGAGCAGCACGACGGTGTTCACCCCGACCGGCAACACCGCGAACGCGTAGCCCTGATCGGCCACCGCCGCCCCACCGACCGCCGTGAACAGCGCGCAGGCACCACCAGGCGGGTGCACGCACCGCAACAGCATCATCAGCGGGATCGCGGCGGCCACCGCGACCGCGGCGGCGAACGCCACGTCGTGGATCAACCACCCGGCCGTCACCCCGACCACGGTCGAGGCCAGGTTCCCGACCAGCACCGACCAAGGCTGCGCCAACGGGCTCGCCGGCGCCGCGAACAGCAACACCGCGGTCGCTCCCATCGGCGCGACGATGAACGGCAACGCCGCCGGACCACCCGGGATCGCGTGCGCGGTCACCGCGGCCAACCCGATGCCCACAAGCGCACCCAACGAGCCGCGCAGGAACTCCGACCGGCGATAGCCGGTCGGACCCGGTCGCAGCGAAGCCAACCAGGTCCGCACATCCACCCGCGCGACAGTACGGGGAGCGCGTCATGGCGCCGACGCCAGGCCGGGGCGAGGCGGGGTGCCACCGTCCGCGAGTCGGGCTCGGCCCGTGCGCGAGTCGGACTCGGCTCGTGCGCGAGTCGGGGCCAGGCCCTGCGCGAGTCGGGTGGACGGGAGGGTGAGTCGACACTTCCAGCACGGTGAGTCGAGGTCGCGTCCCGTGGGGTGGTGGAGTTAGGGGTTCGCGGTCTTGGCGTGGTGATCACGACGGGGACGGCCATCGTGC
>NZ_JAJGSX010000024.1 GCF_021245725.1 Pseudonocardia sp. TRM90224
CTGGACACCGAGCCGGCGGGTCGGGTGTTGACCGCTGACTCGAACGCGACCGCGAAGGTCGACTGTGACAGCCCGACCTGCAAGGGCACCGGCGCCACCGAGACCACCGGTGCTGCGTCCGGTGACATCACCGGTGTGCGGGACTCGAAGGGTTCGGCGAACTGCACCGCCAACGGCGGCGAGTGCAAGGCCACCTCGGGCACGGAGGTCACCGACCGGGCCGCGACCAAGACCTTGAGGACCGACCCCGCCGCGGTGAGCGGCCCGGTCAGTGTCTCGATCGCGACCGCGACGATCACCTGCGAGGCGGGCGCGGCGGAGTGCGGCGGCAGCGGTGCGGCGGCGACGAGCGCCCGGGACACCGCGGTCACGCCTGACGCGCGGGGCACGAGTGCGACGGCGGAGTGCACGGTCAAGGGCGGCGGTTGCACGGGTGAGGCCAGCTCGAAGGCGTCCAGCGCTCCGGACTTCCAGGTGCTCGACCCGGCCACCGGTATGCCGGTGGCGGGTCAGCCGTTGACCGGGCCGTCTTCGACGTCGTCCTCGACCGCCACCATCTCGTGTGAGGCCGGGAACGACTGCTCGGGCTCGGTGAAGACCACCACGACCGCGTTCGAGGGCACGGCGGCGCCGCGGACGTCGGAGGGCACCGCAACCTGCACCGGTGGGGCCGGCGGTTGTGAGCTGGTGTCGAAGTCGAACGCCTCGTCTGGTCCGGGTGCTGCGCTCGCGTTTGCCGGGGAGGACAACAAGATCAACGCGGCCCGGCTGCCGGCCGGTCCGTCGGCGGCGTCGGTGGCCGGCGCGGTCCTGGTGTGTGATGGCGCGAAGCTGTGCGACGGGAAGGTCACCAGTTCGGCCACCGCGACCGACCCGAGCGTGTCGGCGGAGCCGCGGGGTGCGCGCAGCGAGGGAACCTGCACCGGTGTCACTGGCGGTGTGTGTCAGGCGGTGACGAACTCGGGTGCCTCGACCGGGCCGGATGCGAACGTGATTGCTCCGGTGGTGCAGGCGAAGTCGACCGCCAACGCCACCGTCTCGCAGGAGACAACCGGCGAATCGCAGCAGCCGTCGGAGGAGCAGGGCAAGAAGGACGAGCGGCCTGCGACTCCGCCGGCCCCGACGGCGCCGGGTTCGTCGGCGAATGCGGGTGGTCCGACGGTGGCGGGTGCGTCGGCATGGTCGATGGCGAACGCGACAATGGATTGCGCGCAGGGCACCAAGTGCACCGGCACGGCGTCGAGCACGGCGGCGGGCAGCGACGGTCCGATGAACGTGGCGGGTGCGAACGGCGCTCGTGGCCCACCGGAGGGTGGTTCGACCTCTTCCGGTAGCTGCTCGGGTTCGGGTGGTTGCCATGTCCAGACGAACTCCAGCGCGGCGGCCGGGCAGGTTGTGGCCGACATCGTCGCGGAGCGGCAGAACAAGACCGCCGAAGCTTTGGCCGAACAGGCGAAGCAGGCGGAGCAGGACGCGAAGGACGCGGCGAAGGTCGCGGCTCGTGTCGGCGCGACCGAGGACGAGAAGAAGAAGGCTGCTGAGGCGGCCGAAACGGCGAACAACGCGACCGAGACCGCGAAGCAGGCTGCCGAGCTGGCGAAGGAGCCGGTGACCGGCGCCCCGGCCACGATGTCGCAGTCGTCGGTTGCTGCGCAGTGCGTCGCGAAGGGTTGCACCGCGACGGTCACCAGCGACGCGAACACCAGCGGTGTCGGCGACACCGCGACGAGCGTGTCGCACGCCGAGGGCACCTGCACCGGCGCTGGGAGCGGGGCCGGCGGCGGCTGCATGGTCGGCGCCAACGCGTCGGCGACCACCACGACCAACAGCGGCGCAGCCGACCCGAAGAGCGCCGACCCGAACAACCCGGCCATGCTCCCCGGCCGGACCGGCACCACCCAGGCGGGCGCCGAGCTGGACTGCCCGCAGGGCTGCACCGGCCAGGTGAGCACCGAGACGGTCTCCGCGGCCAGCCCGGACGGCGGCGCCGCCGAGCTCGCCCGACTCGCCCGCGACCCCGCGGCCGCCCTGCCTGCCGCGAACCCCGCCGGCACCGACGCGTCGAGCGTGTCGATCGCGCGTGGCTCCACCGGCTGCACCGGGAGCGACCCGTGCAAGGCGCTGGTCAGTGCGTCGGGCTCGATGGCGGTGAGCACCGCTGCGGACGCCATGTCGGGCGCCACCAGCGCCGCCGTCGACGGTGCCTGCACCTCGGGCAAGGACGGGGCGGGCACGTGCTCGGTCACCACGACCAGCGCCACCGCCGCAGGTGACGACCCCGCCGCGGTCATCGAGTCGCTGCGCACGCGCACTGCCCCCGCGGTCGACCAGACCTCACGGGCCGTCGCCGCCGCGGACTGCACGTCGGCCGGCACCTGCAGCTCCACCACCGGCAGCTACGCGCTGGGCCGGGCCGCGCAGGCGATGGCCGGTTGCGACGGCAGCGGCACGTGCACGGTGATCGCACGCAACTCCGCTGTCGCCGAGGGTGCCACGCACCTGGCGAACGCCGACGGCAGCTGCACCGCCGCGGCGCAGGGCCGTTGCGCCACGCGGGCCGTCACCGAGATCAGCGATCAGCACGCGATGGCTGCGGCGGCGTGCCAGGCCACCGAGGGATCAACCTGCCACTACTCCTACCTCGCCCAGAGCACCGACGAGGCGCCGGGCGCGAAGGCGGCATCGAAGGGCTGGGGCGAGGGGACGATCGGCGACGGCCAGGCGCTGACCACCGCGATGGCCGCCGGGGGCCCCGGTTGGGCCCAGGCCGCCGCGGCCTGCAACGGCAGCCCCGGCACGAACTGCGAGCACTCCTACTCCGCCACGGCGTCGGCGTCGATGGGCGGCAAGAGCGGCACCCGCGCGAACGCCAGCGCGAGCGGTTCCGCCAGCGGGGGCATGGGCGGCGGTGCGGTTGCGGTCGCCGCGCAGGCCTACGCGAAGGGCAACAAGGCCAACGCCGCTGCCTCCTGCTCCGGCGCGCCGAACTGCAAGGCCAGCTTCTACGCGCACGCCGAGGCGTCGGATCGGCGGATCACCCCGGCCACCTACTTGGTGGAGAAGAAGCGCTGGGACGCGTTCGGTTGGGGCACCTGCAAGGGGTCGAGCTCGTCCGGTGGTGGCTGCGGCGTTGTCGCCATCGCGGTGGCCGGTCCGGGCGGCTACGGCACCGCGCAGTGCTCGGGCGACTGCGACCAGTTCACGAAGGGCGGCTACAACCGCGCCACGATCATCGGCCCGAAGCTCGCGCCGCCGCCCGGGTACGGCGTCACCAAGGACGGCAAGCTGGTGCGGCTCGCGCTGGACCCGATCAACCAGCGCAACGTCAAGGGCGACTGCAACTTCGTGTTGATCTGCACCGTCTCGGCGAAGGGTGCCGACGGCAAGACCGAGGTCAAGGCCTGCTTCATCTGGTTCTGCAACAAGATGACGGCAACCGGGTCGAGCGGCGAGACGATCACCTACGACCGCGGTGCCGCGAACCAGTTCGACGGCTCGATCCCGACCGAGGTCGGCGGCCCGGCCGCGAACGGGAACTTCCCCAAGGAAGGGGAGAAGGGCCGCGACGCCGCGCAAGGCACCAGAGGCATCTCGGTGGCGCGGGACATCAACGGCCGCGGCCAGATCATGGTGGACGGGACCGGGCAGGCCCACGACGGCTACAACGGCTCGCACGTCTACTACGACAAGCCGTCGCGTCCGGGCCAGCCCTACATCGCCGACCTCGGGGACAAGACCGGCGCGCCGTTCGCCACCTCCTGCATGGACGGGTGCCGCGGCGTCCTGAGCAACGGCGTCAAGACCGACAAGTTCGTGATCGAGACCGTCAACGCGAACGCGGTCCTGGTCGCGCGGGACAACGCGGGCAACCCGGCGCGCATCAACTGGGACAACGCCAAGGGCAAGGTCGAGGGTGCCGAGGGCTGGATCGTCGAGTCGAACGGCGACGGCAAGCCGGTCCTCAAGGGCAAGCAGGGACCGTCGGTCGCGATCGTCTCGCCGAGCGACAAGGACCCCTACGGCAGCTTCAGCGTGTACGGCCAGACCGGCGCCGTCACGCGGGCCGACGGGCTGAAGATGTTCAACACCCCTGGCAAGCAGCGCAACGCGTTCGACCCGCTCGTGAACGCGGTGCCCAGCCTCCAGGGTCGGTTCGACAACGCCGCCGGGCAGGGCGGCTACATCAACTGCGAGGGCATGTGCCAGGTGCAGCGCCCCGGCGACGCCGCGGCGCCGTCGGAGCAATGCGGCAAGTTGTGCGTGATGGACTCGGAGAACCCGAAGAACAACGACTCGAAGTGCCCGGTCTGGTGCCAGCTCTCGGAGGGGTCGCCCGACCCCAACAACCTCAAGGCGCCCAACGGCTGGTTCGGGGCGAAGCTCCTCGAAGGCGGCCCGGGCCTCGTCCAGACCATCACCCCGCAGGGCGACCCGACGGGTTGCGGCGGCAAGGACTGCTGGATCGTCGTCTCCTACCGCGACGCCAAGGGCAACGGCGGCGGCGTCTCCTGCTCGACCGGCAGCACCCAGAACGGTTTCTGCAACGGCAACACGCGCGACGGCGAGTACGTGCAGACCACGCCCATCAAGATCGACGAGAACGGCAAGGAGGTCGACGCCAGCGAGGAAGGCCGGTGGGTCGGCGGGTTCCGGATGCTCTACCACGTCGAGGACCCGAACAACCCGAAGGCCGACAAGCACGCCGGCATCTCCTGCTTCGGCAAGTGCTCGCGTTCGGATTACAACTTCAACCTCTACACAGAGGAGAACTTCAAGGGCAACCTCGAGAACGCCGACCGCTACGACTGGATCGGCGAGGCCGACCCGACGTGGCTGACGGCCGTCGACGCGTACTCGGAGCGCCCGGTCTTCGGCCCGAACAGCTACCTGCGTCCGTCGCTGGACAACAAGCAGGACCGCGACATCGCCACGAGCCTCGGCCTCGACCCGAACATGGTGGGCAAGGGCTTGATGCTGCCGCCGCTGGCACCGGAACAGCTCAAGACGCTGACGTCCGATGAGCGCAAGCAGTACGACACGCAGAACCCCACGAGCTTCGTCGACGTCGGGCTCGCGTCGATCAAGGTGCTGGAGGCGCAGTCCGGCAACCGCCACACCTCCATCCGCGCTCAGGAGCCCGGCGGCGGCGTCGAGGGCGCGATCCAGCTCGGCCGCGACATCGACGCCGCTCTCGCCGGCGGGCTGTCCAAGGCCGAGGAGAAGGCGCTCGGTGATCGGCTCGTGCCGTTCGCGATCAGTGCTGGGAAGTGGGGCGACCAGCGCGGCCTGATCAAGGCGATCCAGGTGATGAACTACAACGCGTACGTCCCCACCCCGTACGAGGCCGAGGTCATGGGTGACCCCGGGCTGAGCCGGGACATCGCGGGCTCGGCCCCCGCGGGCAAGTCGGACCAGGAGCGGGCCCGCAAGCAGATCTCCGACCTCCAGCGCGGCACCGGCGGTGCCGGCATCTCCCTCACCGCGTCACTGCACGTGCAGGGACAGATCCGCCAGGTGCAGTACGACCAGTACCTGAACAACCAGGCGATCGACGCGTTCAACAAGAGCAAGGAGCGCACCCCCGAGGCTGCGGAGGCGCTCAACGGCAAGAAGGAGGAGCTGGAGACCAAGCTGGCCGGCCTGAAGGGCCTGATCCCGGCCGGACCGGTGATCGACAACGAGGCGCTGCGCTCGATCGACATCATGATCGCGGGCAAGTCGAACGACCCCGAGTGGGCCGGCCGGCTCGGAACGGCCGACGGCTCGCTCGACGCGATCAACGCGACGCTCGGCAAGATGATCAATTCCGGCGACCCGAGGCAGAAGAAGTTCGCCGAGGAGAAGGCCGCCGTCCTCGGCGCCTACCTGGGGATGAACTACGACGCGATCGCGAACGACGACGGGCAGCGCGCCGAGGGCGTCGACTACCTCAAGTTCCAGATGCCGTCGAGCGGCCTGCCCGACGTGTACTTCGCGCAGACGGCCGCGATCAACCTCCCGGGGTGGAAGAACCTCTCCGGCCCCGAGGCCGCGCACGTCAAGAACATGGGCGAGTACGAGATGGTCGAGCTCGCCTCGCAGATCTCGGCGGACGAGTTCCTCAACTTCCAGGGCCGGTCGCGGGTGACCGACCTCGGCGATGCGCAGAAGCTGATGGAGCTGGAGTACCTCGACGACGGCAAGACCGACCGCGAAAAGGTCGACGAGGAGATGGGCCGCCTCCGCGACGCGGCCAAGAACGGCGAGCTGCGGGTCATCACCGCACCGGTCAGGGACGAGGACGGCAACGTCGGCCAGACCTCGATCTTCTTCGTCATCGGGAAGGACGGCAAGCCCACGATCGTCAAGGGCGGTTCGTTCGGCTCGTTCCGGGAGTTCCAGGAGGAGAGCGAGTACTTCGACGACGAGGACGTCAAGCTCATCCTGCCCAAGAAGTTCCTCGAGATCGAGCCGCTGCGGAAGGGTGCGGACGGCAAGTACGCGCCGCCGCCGGCGGGGGAGCGTCTCCAGTTCGAAGTGCACAGCTCGCACATCACATCCGACCTCGAGGTCGCGACCGACTGGGCGCTCACCGGCACCATGGTCGTCCTGACGGTGGTGGCGATCGGCGCGTCGGGCGGTCTCGCGAGCCCGGCCGCCGGCGCGATGTGGGCGGTGCGCGGCGGCATGTTCGGCGCGAGGGCCATCCAGATGGCAACCGCGGGTACCACCTTCCTGCGGACCACCACCGCGATCAACTCCGTGATCAGGCTGAACGCGGCCCGCACGATCATGGTGAACACCGGCCGGCTCATGGGCATCGACGCCGCGGGCAACCTGGTCACCCGGTACAACAACCAGCAGAGCATCAACCCGTTCACGAGCGCGGCCGCGCGCAATGAATGGCTCGACGTCGCCACCGTCGGCATCGGCGAGCTCGCCGGCGTCGGCAGGCTCGCACCGCTGGCTCGCAGCGAATCGGTCTACACCAAGACCCAGAACCTCGGGCGCGGCCTCGGGCACACCGCCGAGTTCTTCGACATCGCTTCGTGGGTCAACAGCGGTAGCGATCTCGTGCAGAACCCGTCGTGGTCGGGTCTTGCCGGCTTCGTGCTGGAAGGTGCGCAGCTGAAGGGTGAGCGGATCACCGAGGCCAACATCCACAACGCGCCCTATGGCACCATCCTGAAGCAGGCCTCCCCACCGCAGCGGGGCTGGCTGCCGTCGGTCAAGGGCGGCGACGGCGCATCGATGGACTCGCGCGTCCTCGACTACCTCGACACCGTCAACCTCGGTGCCGACCGGGTGCCGGCCTACGCGGTCGCCAAGCGGCTCGGTGTGAGCCAGGACGACGTGGCCGGGGCCATCGCGGCCAACCCCGGCCGCGGCTACGGCAACCAGCGCGTGACGTCCGATTTCGGGACGAACGTGCCGTTCATCGTCATGCAGAACAAGCCTGCGGCGAAGCCGAGCTCGACCGTCCGCGGCGGTCTCGGCGTCCCGAACGTGGCCCCGACCAACGGCCCGGTCGGTGGCACCCCGGGTGGTGGCAACGTCGGCGGCGGCGCGCCGGGGCAGGGCGCTCCGGGTCAGGGTGTCCCGATCGTGGGTCAGGGCGGCGGGCAGGGTGGTCCGATCGCCACCCAGGGCGGCGCAGTGGCCAACCAGCCGAACAACATCCCGGCGCCCGTTCAGGCCCAGGGCGGCAACGCGCCGACCGCGACCGACCAGCAGGCGCAGGGTGCGCCCCTCGGTGCGGTCCCGGGCAACTCCCCGCCGGTGCAGAACGCGGCAGTTCCGAACGCAGCCGTTCCGAACGCGGTTGTCCCGAACCCGAACGCAGCGGTGCCGAACGCAGCTGTCCCGAACGCGGCGGTGCCGAACGCGGCGGTGCCGAACGCGGCGGTGCCGAACGCAGCGGTGCCCAACGGTGCCGTCCCGAACCCCGCGACCGTCGACCCGGCCACGCCGGCCGGTGCTCCGGTCGTGGACGAGCCGGTTGGGCCGGGCGCCGTCGAGCCGGCGCCCGCCACCCCCGCGACGAACCCCGCATCCGGTGCGCAGGTGGCCGACCCGAACGCCCCGTTGGCGGGGCCGGAGCCGGTCGCCGACCCGGCCGGCGCGCAGCAGAACCCGCTCGCCGCCGGTGGCGCCGACCCCGGTGCCCCGGGCGACGACGGCAACGGCGACTCCGACACCGGTTCGGCCACGGATGCCAGCGCCGGCCCGCAGAACGGCAGCGGTGGCGGCGCGACCCGGCACGGTCAGTCGCCGCTGGCGGCGCTGCTGAGTGGTCTGCTCGGTGGCGGTACTCCGAACGGCGGCGGATTGCTGGGCGCCATCTTCGATGCGCTGAGCAACGCCCCACTCGTCTTGATCTTGCTGGCCGGCGCCGTCGGCGCCCTGATGGTGGTGCAGGCGGTCTACGCGGCGCGGTCGCGCGGCCCACCAGCTTTCGATGAGCGCTGGGCGAACCGCGCTGACGTGAAGCGGCTGCGCAAGCAGGCGCTGGAAAGCCCGAACGGCAACGGTGTGATCGTCGCGACCAACGACGACCAGCTGCAGACGTTCGGCAAGTACCTCTGGACCGACACACCCGACTACCTGGTCGTGGTGCACTCCGACGAGCAGGGCGCCTACGTCCTGGTGGAGGGAGACAAGCTCCGGCTGACCGCCGGGCAGCTCGCGGCTCTGCTGAAGGGGCTGCGGTCGTTCAAGAACTGGCAGAAGAACACGGCGAACGCGAAGGAGGGTGCTCAGCAGCCCCGCGTGGTGGTTGTGGCGTGCGGGCTGGGTGCGTGCAGCTTCGAGATGGAGCAGCTGCAGCAGCAGCTGGATGCGTCGATCGTGGCGCCGAGCACCGGGGCATGGGTGCACGAGCCGGGTTCGACGGGTAGGGCCACGGTGTCGCTCGACGAGGGCGGCGGGTGGCTCGAGAAGAGCGGTGCTGGTCCGGCTGTGCCGGTGCCGGCGCCGAAGGCACTGACCGAGCCGGGCTTCGTACCGGGTTCGCAGGCGTTCATGCCGGAGCGGTTGCTCCCGGCGTTGGCGCCGAGTGGGCCGCCGGTGCGGGCTGGTGACACACCGTCGGAGCGGCTGGCGAAGCTGCGGGCGACGGACCCGAGCGCTCCGGAGTTCTGGGAGCACGCGGGACCGGTGCTCGAAATGATCGTGCGGGCCGGGGGCCCGGCGGACGGCGCACAGGCAGACGCGCTGCGTCGGATCGTTGATGCGTACGTGACGGGTGCGCTGCGAGGCGGCCGAGAAGCTGCTGACAGTCACCTGCCGTGGGTGAGCAACGCGCTCGGGGCACCGTCCTGGCTGGCGGCCTGGTGGGCGAAGGCCTCGCTGCGCACGACGGTCCGGCAGATCTTCGCCCGCAAGAACTGGTTCCCCGGCGCGAGCGCGTTGGGTGTCGTCGGGTTCCTCACCGGGCTGGGCGTCGTCCTGCCCGCCGCGCTCGGTGGCGGCCGGCAGGCCGGTGCGACCACGCTCAACGGTGGCGGCGGCAACGGGAACGGCGGCGGTTCGCTGCTCGGGATGCTCGCCGACGCGTTCGGCAACGCCCCGCCCGGCCTGATCGGACTCGCGGTGGTGATGGCCGGGGTGCTGGCGGTGCACGTCGTGCTGACGGTGCGGGCCCGCGGCCCGCCGGCGTGGCTGGGCGCTCTCCTCGGTCTGGCCGGTGCCGGGTTCCGGTTCCTCGGTCGGGTCGCACGGGCGGTGTTCGCGGTCGCTGCGAAGGCGGTCGTGGCCGCCGTCGTCATCGGTGTGGTGCTGCCGGCGATCATGGGCGCGAACGTCGCCGCTGCCGCCGCGCAGGGCAGCCCGGTCCCGGGTGACCCCGCGTTCTGGCTGCACGTCGTGCAGTTCGTGGCCGAGAACCTGCAGGGGATCCTGCAGGTGGCCGCGATCGTCCTGGTGCCTGCGGTGATCAAGGCGATCCGGGTCGGGCTGACGCGTGGTCCGCGCTGGCTGCAGGCGCTGCTGCGGTTCCCCGGCAAGGTGCTGCGCGGTGCGCTCGAGGTGGTGCGGGCGCTGGCGCTCAAGGTGGAGGGCCGGCTGTACATGCCGATCGTCCCGGCACTGATCGCCGCCGGGCTTGCCTGGCTGCTCGGGCTGGGACCGTCGTGGCTGTCGGTGCTGCTGCCGTTCTTCTTCATGTTCCCGCACGCGAAGCTCAAGCTGGCCGACGGTGCGAAGCGCGGTGTGCTCGGCTTCCTGAAGGCGATCCGCTGGGAGCGGGCCTGGATGCTGGCGTTCGCGCTCCCGCTGTGGAGCGTCTCGCTGTGGTCGTGGCAGGCGCTGCCGTTCCTGGTGTTCGAGCTCGCCGGCGCGGGTGCATTGCTGGCCGGCATCATGTCGACGTCGATGTCGCGCGGCCGGCACGAGGAGTTCGGCAACCGCGAGAAGTGGCTCGGCGTATTCCTCCCCGACGCCCGGCTCATGCTCGTCGCGCGGGTGTTCGGGCTCTACGCCGGCCCGACGGTCTACTGGTTCGCGCCGACACCGCCGGTGCACGGGCCGGTGGCAGGGGTGCCGGAGCCGAAGTTCGTCGGGCTGCGGCTGTGGCAGCGGTTGCGGGCGTGGTTCGCGTCCTACGACAAGGGCCTGTCGACCAAGCGGTTCCGGATCTACTCCTTCTTGTTCCTCACGTTCACCGGTGGGTTCACCGACGCACTGGGCGCCGACCACACGGTCTGGGACGCGCGGGCGCTCCTGCTCGAGCTGACCATCCGGGAGAAGAAGCTCAAGCGGCTCGAGCACGACGTGGTGATCGACCTGTTCACCGGCCCGACGCGGCTGCTCGGCTGGTTGGTCTTCAAGCTGGCCCGCGGTCTTGTGAAGATCGCGCCGGGTCGGTTGGGCAGCTGGCTGGACACGTTGCCCGACCGTTGGGCGAACCGGGCGTTCGTCCATCTGGTGGAGCATGCGCAGCGGATGCTGGTGCTGAACCTGACCGAGCAGTCCTGGCAGCGCAAGCAGCTGGATCGGTCGCGGTCGAAGCGTCGGCAGCAGAAGCTGGCCGAGGCGTTGGCGGAGAACCAGAAGCGGGCTCGGGAGATCGAGCAGGTGCTCGACGGCCTGGCGGCTGACTTCGAGAAGCGGTTGCGGGCTCGCTACGAGGCCCGCCTGCAGCGCATCCAGGTGAAGCAGCAGAAGCTGCAGAAGAAGGCAGCCGCCCGCAACGGGCGGGTGTCGACCTCCCGTCGAGCTGCGCTGGTCGCGGAGGCCGCCCGCTTGCGCGCGATCTTGCGCGGCATCACGGCGCCGACGCCGACGCAGAGCAAGAAGCTGGGGAAGGCGATCGCCCGCAAAGCGGCGAAGCAGAAGCAGCTTCGGGCGGCGCTGGACGAGCTGCGCAAGCAGAAGCCGCGCGGCAAGCAGGAACGGCGGCGGCACAACGAGAAGCGTCGGAAGCTGACGGGAGCGCAGCGGGAGGCGGACAAGCAGGGCGGCGCGCTGTCGCGGATGACCGGGGCGGGCTCGCCCGCGAAGCGGACGTCGAAGCTGGGCAAGTGGCTGCGCCGGATCGCGGTGGTCGTCGCTGTGGTCGCCGCGGTGCTGTTGGTGGTCGCACCGCTGGCCGGCGCGACGACCGGCGCTGCGGCGGGTGCCGGGGCCGGCGGCGTCTGGATGAACCTGGTGACCTTCCTGGCCGCGTACTGGCCGGAGATCGTGCAGCTGGCGGCGGTCGCCGCGACGCCCGCCGTGATCAAGGCCTACCGGGTCGGGCTGGGACGTGGCCCGCCGTGGCTGCAGAAGCTGCTGCGGTTCCCGGCTCGGGTGGCCGGCGGTGTGGTCAACCTGATCCGCTCCGTCCGGCTGCGGGTCGAGGGCCGCGTGTACTCGCCGATCCTCGCGGCGATGTTCGCCTCCGCGGTGCTGAGCCACCTCCCGTTGTGGCTGGCGACGGTTGTGACGCCGGTGTGGTTCCTGTTCCCGCACGTGAAGACCAAGCTGGCCGGCGGTGCGGGGCCCGGCTTGCGCGGCTTCCTGAGGTCGATCCGCTGGGAGCGGGCGTGGATGTTGGCGTTGATGCTGCCCCTGTGGAGCGCGACGTGGTGGTCGTGGCAGGCGCTGCCGTTCCTGGCGTTCGAGATCGCCGGCGGGGGCGCGCTGCTGGCCGGCTTCATGTCGACGTCGATGTCGCGTGGCAGGCACGAGGAGTTCGGCAACCGCGAGAAGTGGCTGGGCACGTTCCTCCCCGACGCGAGGGTGATGCTGACGGCGCGGATCGTCGACTTCTACTTCGGGCCGACGGTGTACTGGTTCGCGCCGACGCCGCCGGTGTACGGGCCGGTGGCGGGCGTGCCGGAGCCGAAGTTCGTCGGGCTGCGGCTGTGGCAGCGGTTGCGGGCGTGGTTCGGCTCCTACGACAAGGCCCTCTCGACCAAGCGGCCCCGGCTCTACTCGTTCCTGTTCTTCACCTTCACCGCCGGCTTCGTCGACGCGCAGGGCGAGCGGCACGTGTTGTGGGACGCCCGCGCGCTGGTCAAGGAGTTCGTGCTCCAGGAGAAGCGGCTCAAGCGGCTCGACCAGGACGTGGTGATCGATGCCTTCACCGGCCCCAGCCGGATCATCGGCTGGCTCGTGTTCAAGCTGGCCCGCGGTCTTGTGAAGATCGCGCCGGGTCGGTTGGGCAGCTGGCTGGACACGTTGCCCGACCGTTGGGCGAACCGGGCGTTCGTCCATCTGGTGGAGCATGCGCAGCGGATGCTGGTGCTGAACCTGACCGAGCAGTCCTGGCAGCGCAAGCAGCTGGATCGGTCGCGGTCGAAGCGTCGGCAGCAGAAGCTGGCCGAGGCGTTGGCGGAGAACCAGAAGCGGGCTCGGGAGATCGAGCAGGTGCTCGACGGCCTGGCGGCTGACTTCGAGAAGCGGTTGCGGGCTCGCTACGAGGCCCGCCTGCAGCGCATCCAGGTGAAGCTGGCCAAGCTGAAGGCGTCGAACCGGAAGTGGCAGGTCGACCGGAGGGCGAAGCTGATCGCGGAGGCCGCCCGGCTGCGCGCCGTGCTGCGCGGGATCACGGCCCCGTCGGCGCCGCAGAGCAGGGTGCTGGCGAAGGCGATCGCCCGCAACGCGGCGAAGCAGCAGCAGCTGCAGGTGTCGCTGGACGAGCTGCGCAAGCAGAAGCCGCGCGGCAAGCAGGAACGGCGGCGGCACAACGAGAAGCGTCGGAAGCTGACGGGAGCGCAGCGGGAGGCGGACAAGCAGGGCGGCGCGCTGTCGCGGATGACCGGGGCGGGCTCGCCCGTCTCGGCTCGCAAGCTGGGCAAGTGGCTGCGCCGGATCGCGGTGGTCGTCGGGTTGATCGCCGCGGTGATCCTGGTGCTCGCGCTCCCGGCCGGCGCGACCGTCGTCGCTGGTGGCGGCACGGCGGCGGCCGCGTGGTCCGGTGCGAGCGCGCTCGCCGGCCCCGCGCTGCTGAAGGCGCTCGCGGTTGTCATGGCTGTCGGCGTCACCGTCTCGATGATCTACCTGGCCGGGGCGCGGGCGCCGCCGCCGTCGTCCGTGAACGGTGTCGGTGGGCCGAGCCGCCGGGAGGGTGGTGACCTCGCGCCGCGGAAGGGCAAGCGGCTCGCGAAGTGGCTGAGCAAGCTGTACCGGGCGGGGCGGACGGTTGTCGTGCCCATCGCGGTGCGCGACGAGATCGGCACCGTGATCGGCACGATGCTGCTCTACCCGGTGCGCGGGCTGCAGGCCTGGGTGCGCAAGAAGCTCGGCATCGACGACCTCGTCGCGTTCGCGTGGGTCGGCAACGGCGAGCGGCTCGTTGCGGTCGACAGCGGGCTGCTCGCGCGGATCGTGCGCATCGTCGAGGTGATCGCCGCTGCGCGCGAGCAGAACTTCCACGCGCTCGCCGATCGGCTCCAGCGCATGCTGGACGGCTGGCTCGCCGATCTGCACCGGCACGAGAACGTCCACTTCGAGCACCCGGACGCCGCGCACGACGAGCACGTCTTCGACGGGCACCGCGACGTCCGGCACGAGCTGCTGGACCAGGCGGCGGCCTTCGCCGAGTACGTGGAGCGGCGGATCGCGGTCCGGGCCGCGTCGAAGCTGTGGAACACGAGGCGGACCGGTGCCGCGAACGACCTGCTCCGCGACCTGGCCGCGATCCACGACGAGCTCGCGAAGACCACGACCAACAAGGGCAAGCGGATGCGGCTCTTCTCCGCCGCCGCCAAGAAGATCGACGAGCTCGACCGGATGCTGGGCCGGGCGGCCACGTCCGGGGCGCCCGCGCCGCGGGTCCGCGGCCGCGCGGCGCAGCGTCGCGCCGCCGTGCAGGCGGCGCTCGATGGTTGGGCGCGGCTCACGGATCCCCGGCTGGGCGACGGGGACGCCGCGAGGTGGGACGTCTGGCGGATCCTCGGTGCGCTGTGGTCGGGCAACGGGCTGTCGCAGACCCACCTGGCCGGGGTGACGGTCGACGAGCTGGTCGACCTGATCACGAACGTCCCTGCGGACGCCCCCGCGTGGGTGCAGGCGCTGGCCGCCCAGCTGGCCGCACGGGGCATCGGCGCGTCCCAGATCGCTGCGTGGCTGGACGAGCTGACCGACCAGCAGCTGCTGGCCAAGCAGTCCGACGGCCAGGGCGTCGACCGGTTCCGGCCGGGCGGCGAGCTGGGCCGGTTGCTGGCCAGGGCCCCGCCCGCGGTCGTGGCGGCGTTCTGGCGCAACCCGTTCGGTGTCGCCGGCCTGGCCGGCATCGGCAGCCTCCCGGTCGCCGACCAGGCGGCGGCGCTGCGCGGCTGGCTGCGCGGGGTCGTGCTGGCCTGGGGCGCCGTCGAGCACCCGCTCTGGTCGATCGTCCCGCTGCGCTTGCGCGGGGTGGCCGGATGGCGGCTGGCCAAGCAGGTGCGGTGGTCGGTCAAGGCGTCCAGGGTGGCGCTGATCGCCGTGGTCAACGCGGCAGAGGCGCTGGCCCGCGGGATCGCCGCGGGAGTGACCGGTGCCGAGCTGGCTGCGCTGGTCGACGCCCGTGACGGGGCGAACCGCGAGCTGGCGAGGATCGTCGGCGAGGCCAGGGCGAAGGCCGCCGCTGCCGGGTTCGGTGCGCGCCGGGTGCGCAACGTGGGGCGCCAGCCGAGGCTGCTCGCCGACTACGAGCGGCGGCTGTACTTCCCCATCATCCAGACGGTCGTCCTGCTGGTGATCGGCATCCTCACCAGCCCCGCCATCGCAGCAGCGGTGTCGGTGTTCATGTTCATCTTCCCGCACTGGAAGCCGGCCCGGTTCGGCAGCGTGCCGCTGAAGGCCAAGCCGCGCTGGTGGCAGCTCCGCAAGCGCGCGGCCGGCGCCGGCAAGGCCGTGAAGGGTTCCCGGTACGAGCGGGGCGGCGCGCTCGCGTGGTCGACGGCGCTCTGGTCGATCGGGGTGGTCGTGCCGCTGGACGGGCTCGTGGCGCTGCTCTCGGCCCACCCGGCCACGGAGTGGCTCGCGTTCGCGCTCAGCGTGGTGGCGCTGAAGTTCGCGACGTCGGGTGACCTGCTGATCGGGCGGGTCCCCGACCCGGTGCTGGAGGGCCTCGCCCTCCCGGCATCGGAGCGGAACTGGTGGGCCGGCGCGCTGCCGGTCTACCGGGCGGGCGGCTCCTTGATCATCTTCGGGTTCGTCGAGATCGCGTTCTTCGCGCAGAAGTTCAAGCTGCTCGCCACCGCGTTCGCACCCGTCCCCGGTGTACAGCCGCCGGCGATGAAGGGGACGCCGCTGCTGTGGCGTCTCGTCAGCAGGGTTCTCTCCTACAACAGGGGGCTGTTCTCGAAGTCCGCCGCGCACTACACGTTCTGGCAGCTCGGGGTCGGGATCGGCATCGTCGGCGGCTTCAAGGTGGAGCCGCGGCGGTCGATGCGGAAGCTGATCCTGCGCACCCGAGCCAAGCAGCGCAAGACGGTGGATCTGATGCAGGGGCCGGGTCGGCTCACCGGGAAGATCGTGTTCGCCGTGCTGCGCGGGATCGGAAGATTGCTGCCGGCGAAGGTCCGCGGCTTCTTCATCGCGGTTGCGGCATGGCGGGCGCGGCTGGCCGATGCCGGGGACGCCCGCCAGGCGAAGCTGATGGTGGCCTGGATCGAGCGTGTGCGGTCCCGCCAGCAGAAGCGCCTGGACGCGATCGCGAAGAAGCTGGCGGCGGCGCCGTCACCCTGGCGGAAGAAGAGGCTGGAGCGCGCCCACGCCAAGATCGAGAAGGCGCGCGCCGACAACGCCGACCGGGTGGCCGAAATCCAGGCGCTCCGGTTCGACCGGCACCGGACCGCCCGAGCGCAACGGATGATGACCCGCACCAACGCGCTGGTCGCGAAGCTGGAGCGGAAGCTCGCCGCGGTCGAGTCGAAGCGGACGTTCGCCCGGTCGGCACGCCGGGCCGACCGGCTGCGCCGCGCGCACAGCGAAGTGCAGGACGCGCTCGCGGCCGCTCGGGCCGAGGTCGCGGCGATCGAGAAGATGATCGCCGACATCAAGGCCGCGCCCGCCGGGATGCCGGGATCGTGGCTGTTCGAGTGGATCAGCAAGCTGAAGGGCCGCGGCAAGGGCGGCAAGGGTGGCAGCGGCGGTGCCGGGCCGACCGTCACGACGGTGATCGTGATCGCGCTGAGCGTCGCGATCGCGATCGCCGCGGCCGCGCCGAACGGATCGTCGATGTCGGCGATCGTGGCGTTCGGGCTGCTCAACGGCACGGTTCGGACGTCCGCGCAGCCCCGGGCGCCATCGAAGCTGCGCGAGATCCTGCAGGGCCGGGCGCTGCTGCGCCTGGGTGTCGTCACCGCGGTGGTCGTCGCCGTCCTGGTCGGGCTCGCCCCGCTCGCCGTCGCCGCAACGACGGTCACCGCGGCGGCGAGCTCGGGAGGCGCGCTGGCGCTGAACGTCGCAGCGATCCTGCATGTGGCGGCGATCGCCGCGACCCCGTTGCTGGTGCGGCTCGGGCTGTGGCTCGGCCGAGTGGTGCGCAGGGCCCTCGCTGGTGCGGGTTCGGTGCGCGGCCCGACGGGTGCGGTTGCGGTGTCCGAGGCGCTGGTGAACGAGGCGCTCGGGCTGCCGGAGTCGTCACGGTCGCTGCTGACGTTCGCCGCGCTCGCCGCCGGGGTGATCGGCATCGTCGGGGCGTTGACGAACGTGATCCCGCGGCTGATGAAGCTGCGCTGGGCCGCGGTGATCCTCGCGGTGGCGATCGCGGTGCCGTTCCTGGCCAACGCGCTGCCGTTCTTCGCGCCCGTCAGCGTGTTCTGGACGCTGTTCCTGAGCCGGGTGGCGATCCAGATGATCTCCAGCATCCAGGACGGGGTCGCGCGCGGGGCGCTGCCGGAGGATCTGGACGACAAGGCCAGGAAGCGCATCGGCGCGATCTTCGTCGCCGGTCGGGTGACCGCGATCGGGGTCGGGTCGCTCGCGGCCAGCCTCGCACTGGGGATCGCCGAGGGCATGGGCCTGCCCGGTGTCGTCGGGGTGAACGTCATCGCGGGAGTCGCGGTTATCGCCGAGATCGCCCTCGCGGTCGTCGTGGTGAGGGGACGCACCGGCGGCGGCCGGCTGCGCGGTGTCGTGAAGTGGCTGGGGAAGCGGTGGGTGCTGCGTGCCTTGGTCGTGACGGCGGTGGTCGTCGGGATCATGCTCGCCAAGCCGCTGGTCGCGGTCGCGGCGGTGCAGGCCGCCGGCCAGGCGTCCGCCCTCGACCTGGCCGGGATCGGGTACGTGGCAGCGATCGCCGCGACCCCGCTGCTGATGCGGCTCGGACAGCGGTTGGGGCATCGGCTCGGACAGTGGCTGGGCCCGCGGGTACGTGGTGCGCTCGCCGGCGCTGGTTCGGTGCGCAGCCCGACGGCGATGGTGCGTTCGCCGGTCGGACGCTTCGCGGGCCTGCTGTCGCCGTCGCTCCTGCCGTTCGAAGGGTTCCTGCCGCGCCGGGTCGGCGCAGGTGCGGTGCCTGCCGGGAGTCGGTGGGCGTGGGTGGCGGTCGGGGTGGCCGGTGCGGTGTTCGTGGTCGGCCTGCCGGTCGTGCTGGTGGTCGTGCTGCCGGCCGCGCTCGCGGTGGTGAGCAACGCGGCGTTCGGGCTGCGGGGTGGGCTGAACCTGCTGCCCGTCCGGTCGGGGCCGACGGGCGCGCTGCTGGCGATGCCCTTGATCGGCACGTTCGTGGTGAACCTGCTGGTGCTGGTGCCGGCCTCGATCGTCGGGACCTGGTTGGACATCACGATCTCGGCGGCGTACTCGGCGACCGTCGCGGCCTTCGGGATGTCGGCCGTGAACCGCGCGTACGACCTCGTGCGTGGTGGACGGGGTTCGGTGCACCCGTTGATCAGCGGTCTGGTGACGTGGGTGGCGTTCCCGGGCATCTCGAACCTGGGGAACGTGCTGCTGGCCTACAAGCTGGGCTGGGTGGCGTTCGACCCGGTGATGCTGGCCGTGACGGTGGTGCTGACGGTGACGTTCGCGAACGCGAGCATCGTGGGCATCGTCGCGGCGGTGCGCAAGGGCCGGTTGAGCGATTCGTACCTCGCCGTGATGGGCGCGGCCGGGAACGTCAGCTTGCTGTACTGGGGGCTGCTCGCGGTCTGGCCGCGGCACTGGGTGGAGCTGACGGTCGCCGGTGTCGTCTCGGCGGGCGCGTTGGGGGTGGCGAAGCTCGTCGCCTGGCGGGCCCGCTTGACCCACGGGCCGCCGGCCAGGGCGCTGATCAACGTCGTGGTGCGCGGGCTGGTCGCCGGCTGGCTCGGTGTCGGTCTGGTCGTCGGGTCGGACCTGGGCCGGGCGACCACCATCGCCGCGATCTCCGGATACGTCACGGTCGTGGCGCTGTGGGTGCTGCACCGGCTGATGGCGCCGCGCCCCGTCCGCGCTCCGGTGGACGGGAGGTGGCGCCCGGCGCTGAGGGTGCTCGTCGTGCTGGTGGCGACCGCGCTGATGATGGTCGGCACCGCCCGCCCCGCTTGGGCCTGGACGCCCGGCGAGTGGTTGATGGCGCACCCGGGCGCGTTGTGGGCGCTCGTCGCCGCGACGCCGGTGGCGCTCAGCGTGATGCTGCTCTTGACGGTCCGCGCCATCGATCGTCTGGGCTGGACGCGCGGGAACGCTCCGCCACCCGGACCGGACGCTGCCGCGGCACTGGCGGCCGTCGATGCGGCGGCCGCGGCGCTCGCGGTGACGGATCTCGAACCGGTCGCGCGGATCCGGCTGGTCTCCCGGCTGCGTGAGCACCTGCGCATCCGCGTCGACGACGCCGGGGCGGCCGAGCTGCGCTCCCATGACGGCGGACTGGAGCTGGCGCTTCCCCAGCCGGAGTTCGAGCTCCGGGTCACGGCGCTGCGTGTGGTCGAACTGGTGCACGGTGCGCGGCTCGGCGAGCGGCGCCGTGCCGAGATCGCGACGTGGGTGTTGACGCTCACCGCGATCGTGAACCACCTGGCGACGGCGCACTCGTCCGAGGTTGCCGCGGCGGTCGCCCGGCAGACGTACGGCGGGTTGATCACTGCGTTGCCGGCCGCGGCCCGCGCACCCGTGCTGGCGATGCTGGGCTCGCCCGCCGCCGGGCTCGAACCCGGTTCCGCGGCGGACCCTGCGCCGGCGCCGCGGCGTCCGTCGTGGCTCGCCGCTGTCGTGCGGGCCGTCGCCGGGCTGGTAGCGGGCGTCGCCGGGTTCTGGCTCGCGGTCGCGGGCGTCGGGCCGGTGGTGGTCGTCGTGGGCGCGGCCATCGGCGGGCTGGTGTGGCTGGTCGCCGGCGACACCCCGGCGTGGCTGCGGGCCCGTGTCGACCAGGCGCTCGTGCCGCTGGCGCGCCGCAGCTCGATCGTGCGGTGGGCGGGCTCGCCGTCGAATCGACCGGTGCTGCGGCTCGTGATCGCGGTTGCGTTCGGGCTGGCCGGTGGTGCGGTCGTGCACACGCAGCTGCACCTCGGTCTGGTGACGGCCGCGGTGGCCGTTCCGCCCGGTGGCTTGCGGGCCTGGTCGGCCGACGCTCCGCGGGCACCTGGCCGGCTCGCACGCGCGGTGGGCAGGGGCGTCGCCGTCGTGGGGATCGTGTTGGGCATCCTCATCGCCGGCGCGGGCATCGCGCACGCCGACGCCGGTGGCGCTGCGGCGACCGGGGAGTCCGCACTCCTGTGGCTCTCGGGTGGCGCGGCGGCGCTGGCGTCGGCCTTGCTGTCGGACCTGCTCGCGCTGCGGTCGGGAACGCGGACGGCGATCCTGCGACGCATCGGGGCGGCGCTGCTCGGTGGCGCGGCGGCGGCCGCGCTCGCGGTCTCGCTGGGCGGTTCGGCCGTGCCGGTCGCGGTTGGCGCGGTGGCGGTCGCGGCCGGGCTCGTCGCCGTGCGGATGGTGCTGCGGCCGCTGGGCGGGGCCACCGCGCGGGAGCGTGCGCTGCGCGAGATGCGGGTGCGGCTGGTGCTCATGCGCGGGCGGTACTGGCGGGTCAGCGCGCACTACCGGGTGCGGATCCGCCCGACGGTGGCGCAGCTGGAACATCTGAGGTGGTACGTCACGTCCGGGTACACGGCGCTCAACGGCTGGCTGCGTGGCCTCGACCCGTTCGGCGGGGCGCACATCGAGAGGATGCAAGCGGAGCTGGAGGCGCTGTTCGCGCGGTACGCGCTGCCGGTGTCGCTGCGCGTGGAACGGATGGTCAACGACCGTGCCGTGCCACGCACCTACCTGCCCGGCGACGTGTACGTCGACCCCGCTGTGCTGTCGACGTCGGCCGTCAAGGCGCCCGTCAACAAGACCACCAGCCTGACCGTGCTGGTGCCGGCGGGAATGCCCGTGATCCGGCCGCTGCGGGTCGGCGCGCCGCGGCGGGAGCGGGAGGTGCTGTTGCCTCCGGGGACCCGGCTGATGGTGCTGGAGGACCGGCCGTGGACGGACCGGACGCGGTCGAAGGTGCGCCGCCGCATCTCCATGGTCGCCGTGCCGCCTGCGCTGCCGGGCCGTCCCGAGGATCCGTGGCTGCTGACACCCGAGGCGGTAGCCGTGCTGGCCCGGCACGGGGTCGCCGCCTGGCGGGCGCTGGAGCGGCCGTGAGCGCCGGTGATCGCGTGCGCGCAGCGTCACGAGAATCACCCAGATCTATCAGTAAGGCCTGCCTATATGTAATTTAGGCTCGCCTTACATCAGATGGATCTTCGAGCCGCGCGAGGAGCTGGGGAACGTGTCGACCAATCCCTTCGACGACGACAACGGCGAGTTCTACGCCCTGATCAACGACGAAGGCCAGTACTCGCTTTGGCCGACGTTCGCCGATGTTCCCGCTGGCTGGACGGTTGCGCACGGGCCGGGGAGCCGGCAGGCGGCGCTGGAGCACATCGAGGCGAGCTGGACGGACATGCGGCCGCGAAGCCTGGTCGAGCACATGGAGCGCGACGCGGCCGCGCGTCGATGACCTTCACCGCAGCTGCCGCGGCGACCGTCGACGAGCTGCTCGCCCGCTACGCGGAAGGTGCAGCGTTCTTCTCGTCGCGCCACCGCAGCCTGCTGGGCGAGGGTGTGGTGAGCCGGCTCGACGGACCGGCGCCGGCTTCCTGGGCCGCCGCGGCCGGCGCCGCGCTGGAGTCGGCACCCGCGGACGGGGACGGGGACGCCGTGCTGCTGGGCGTCTTCGGGTTCGCGCCGCAGACGCCCGCCCGGCTGGTCGTCCCGCGCTCGGTGCACCGGGCCGGTCCGGTCCGGGCGGAGCCCGGGCGCCCGCTGCCGCCGGTGACGGCCGGTGGCGAGTGGGACGTTCGCAGTCGCCCGGAGCCGGAGCGGTTCGAGGCCGGCGTGCAGGCCGTGCTGGACGGCATCGCCGCGGGAGATCTGGAGAAGGTGGTGCTCGCGCGGTCGCTGGAGATCACCGCGCCGGGGCCGGTCGACGCGGCGGCCCTGCTGCGAAGGCTCGCCGCCGGCAACCCGCGTGGGCACATCTTCGCGGTCGACGTCACCCGGCCCGAGGACTCGGCTCCACGCACGCTCGTCGGTGCGAGCCCCGAGCTGCTGGTCGCGCGATCGGGCCGAACGGTCACCGTGAACCCGCTGGCCGGCACCGCCCGCCGGGCGCTCGACCCCACCGCGGACCGCGCGGTCGGCACGGCGCTGGCCCGCTCGGCGAAGGACCGCCACGAGCACACGATCGTCGTCGACGAGGTGCGCCGCGCGCTGCGGCCGTACTGCACCGAGCTGCACGTTCCCGACGAGCCGTTGCTCATCCGCACGCCGGCGCTGTGGCACCTGTCCACCCGGATCGTCGCCACCTTGCGCGACCCGACCACCTCGTCGGTCGCGCTGGCGCAGGCGCTGCACCCGACCCCGGCCGTCGGTGGCATGCCGCGTGCGGCGGCGCTGGAGGCGATCCGCGAGGTCGAGGGCTTCGACCGCGACCACTACACCGGCGTCGTCGGCTGGTGCGACCGCAGCGGCGACGGCGAGTGGGCCGTCGTGCTGCGCTGCGCCGAGGTCGTCGGCGCGACGGTCCGGCTGTTCGCGGGCGGGGGCGTGGTCGCCGGATCCGTCCCGTCCGTGGAGCTGGCCGAGAGCCGGGCGAAGTTCCGCACCCTGCTGGCCGCACTGGACGTGCGCGCCGAGCCTTGATCAGTTCGGGGGAACAGATGTCACAACGCAAGGCGTTGCCCACTGTCCCGGCCTACCGGCCGCCCACACCGTCGGAGTACCCGCCGAGCCGGGTGGGCTGGGCGCTGCAACCGCACCGCGCGGCGCTGCTCGTGCACGACATGCAGCGCTACTTCCTGGCGCCCTACGGCGACGGCGACTCGCCGCTGCCCGGCGTGCTGGCCGGGATCGCCGACCTGGCCGCGCGGTGCCGCGCAGCCGGCATACCGGTCGTGTACACCGCGCAGCCCGCGCACCAGACGCCCGAGCAGCGCGGGCTGCTCACCGACATGTGGGGCGAGGGCATCGGCGCGGTGAGCGGTTCGCGGCCCGAGCTGGAGCTGATCGCGCCGGAGGTCGAGCCCGGCCCGGACGACGTGCTGCTGCAGAAGTGGCGCTACAGCGCGTTCCAGCGCTCCGACCTGGCCGAACGGCTCGCCGGGTGGGGCCGGGACCAGCTGGTGATCACCGGCGTCTACGCCTCGATCGGCTGCCTCACGACGGCCGTCGAGGCGTTCATGCGCGATGTGCAGCCGTTCCTCGTGGGTGACGCCGTCGCCGACTTCACCCGCGCCGACCACGAGCACGCGATCGACTACGTTGCCCGCCGCTGCGGGGTGGTCACGACCGTCGACCAGGTGCTGGCCGCGGTCGGCTCGGTCGCGGAGCCCGCCAGATGACGGCGCCGAGCGGTGGCGAGCTGCGCGCCTCGATCGCGGAGCTGCTGGATGCCGCGCCGTCCGAGATCACCGACGGCGCCGACCTGCTCGACCTCGGCCTCGACTCGATCCGGCTCATGACGCTGGTGCAGCGGTGGCGCGACCAGGGCATCGAGATCGACTTCGAGAGCCTCGCCGAGTGCCCGACCGTGGAGAACTGGGAGCGGGTGCTCGCCGCGCGGGCGAAGCCGGAGCCGGTGCTGCTGACCGTGCGCAGGGTGGAGGAGCTGACCCCGCGCACGGTGCGGGTGACGTTCGGCGGCGGCCGGGTGGACGCGTTCGCGGCCGCCGAACCGGGCGGCTCGGTGACGCTGCTGCTGCCGGCGGAGGACGGGATCGGCGGCGACGAGCAGCCGCGCCGGTACGCCGCGCGGTACTGCGCGGAGCCCGCCGAGCTGGACGTCGAGATGGTGGTGCACGACGCCGGCCCCGGCGGGCGCTGGGCCGGGCGGGCGCGGCCGGGCACGCAGGTGCGCGTCGGCGGGCCGCACCCGGCGGCCGCCGTCCCGGCCGCTGCGCAGCTGCTGGTCGCCGTCGACGAGACCGGCCTGCCGGCGCTCGCGCACCGCCTCGAAGCGCTCGCCGCCGGCACCCGGGTCGACGCCGTGGTCGAGGTGCCCGACGCCGCGGAGGAACGCGACCTGGCCACCCCCGCCGACCTGCGCGTGCACTGGCTGCACCGCAACAACGGCGCTGCGATCCCGCCCGCGGCGCTACCGACGGCCGACGTCGCCTGGGTGGCCGGCGCCGCGACCTTCACCGCGAAGTGGCAGGCGGCGCTGCCCGCCGCCCGCTGCGTCACGGAGACCTACCGCACCGACGGCGCCAACGGTCCCGACGGTCCCGGGGAAGGGCAGGAAAGCCACTTTCAGGCCCTGTGAGGGCCGGAAAGTGGCTTTCCTGCCCTCGCCGCAGCCACCCACGACCGGCAACCGTCGCGCCGGCCCGTCCCGCCTCGCCGCACGTCCAGGAGTCGAGTTCCCATGCCCGAGAGGTTGCCGGCGACGTCGGCGCAGGCCGGTGTCTGGTTCGCGCAGCAGCGCGAGCCGGCCAACGCGATCTTCAACACCGCGGAGTACGTCCAGCTCGACGGTCCGCTGGATCGGCTCGCGTTCCTCGCCGCGCTGGAGCTGACGATCGCCGAGACCGACGCGCTCGGCGTGCGGTTCGAGTCGACGCCCGACGGCGTGGTGCAGGTGCTCGACCCGACGTTGCGGCCGGTGCCGCAGGTCGTCGACCTCACGAACGCTGCCGATCCGCTCGCCGCCGCGCTCACGCACATGCGCGCCGACGTGGCCGTCCCGCTCGACCCGGCGCAGGGCGGGCTGGTGGCCGAGGTGCTGTTCGTGCTCGGCGCCGAGCGGCACCTGTGGTTCCAGCGGGCGCACCACACGGTGCTCGATGCCTACGCGTTCTCGATGATCGGCCGTCGGGTCGCGCAGCGCTACCGGGCCGCGGTCGACGGCCCCGCTGTCGATGGCTCTGCGGTCCCGCCCTCGCCGTTCCGGCCCGTCCGGGACGCCGTCGCCGACGAGCTGGCCTACCTCGGCTCCACGAAGTTCGTGGCCGATCGGGAGTTCTGGCGCTCCGAGCTGGAAGGCGTCGACGACCCGGTGCGGCTCGGCGAGGGCAGGGGGCACACCGCGACGGCGGCGTTCCGGCACGTCGAGCGGTTCGAGGGTGATCTCGACGGGCTCGGCGGCAGCTGGGCCGACGCCGCGCTCGCCGCCGTCGCCGCGCACGTCTGGCGGGTCACCGGCCAGCAGGACCTCGTGCTCGGCCTGCCGACCATGAACCGGATGGGCACGGCTGCGCTGCGCGTTCCGACCGTCGCGGTGACGGTCGCGCCGGCGCGCCTGCACGTCGACGGCTGGGCGACGCCGCAGCGGCTCGTCGCCGAGGCGCGGCAGATGCTGGCCCGCAGCCGCAAGCACCATCGGCACCCCGCTGAGCAGATCCGCCGCGACCTGGGCGTCGCACCGGGCCCGTGGGTCAACCTCAAGCCGTTCGCCGACGTGCTCGACCTCGGCGACGTCACGGGCACCGTCCAGTACCTCGCCGCCGGCCCCGTCGAGGACGTCACCTTCACGCTGCACCCGCACGACGGCGGCCTTGCGTTGCTGGTCGACGGCAACGCCGACGCGCACACCGCCGACGAGGTCGCCGGGCACGTCACCGGTGTGCGCCGGATGCTGGAGGCGTTCGTGCAGCGGCCCGACCGGCCCGTCGGGCGGCTCGACCGGTTGCCGCCCGCGCGCCTGGCGGACCTCGCCGCCACCGCCTCCTGGAGCATCCCGCCGGACCGCCCACGGCTCTCGGAGTTCCTCGCCGCGCAGGCCGCCAGCACGCCGGACGCGCCCGCCGTCCGCTGCGGCGACGAGACGCTCACCTATGCGGAGCTGGGCGCCCGCGTCGAGCGGGCCGCCCGCGTGCTCACCGACCTCGGCGCGGGCCCCGAGCACACGGTTGCGGTGGCGATGCCGCGCACCGCGGAGCTGGTGGTCGCGGTGCTCGCCGTGCTGCGCGCCGGCGCCGCCTACCTCCCGCTCGACCCCGCCTACCCCGCGGAGCGACGGGCGTTCATCCTCGACGACGCCGGCGTCGACCTGGTGCTGACCGGCCCCGACACGCAGGGGATCGACGGAGCGTTGGCCTGGCAGCCGGACACCGACCTCGGCGAGGCCGAGGGTGTCGAGCTGCGGCGCCCGGCCGGCGCCGGCGCGGCCTACGTGATCTACACGTCGGGCTCGACCGGCCTGCCGAAGGGTGTGGTCCTCACCCACGACAACGCGGCCGCGCTCGTCGAGTGGGCGGTCGCCGAGCTGGGCCCGCAGCGCTTGCACCGGACCCTCTTCTCGACATCGCTCAGCTTCGACGTCTCGGTGTTCGAGCTGTTCGCGCCGCTGGCCTGCGGCGGCTGCCTCGACGTCGTCGACGACGCGCTCGCGCTGGCGAGCACGGATTGGACGGGCACGCTGGTCAGCGCCGTCCCTTCGGTGCTCGCCGCGCTGCTCGAACGCAGCGGGACGGTCCCGGCGGCGGGCACGTTCGCGCTCTGCGGTGAGGCGCTGCCCGGCGACCTCGTTGCGGCCCTGCTGGCAGGCCGGTCCGACGCCGAGGTGCTCAACATCTACGGCCCCACCGAGGAGACCGTCTACGCGACGGCGTGGCGGGCCGGCAGCGGCGGCGAGGACCGCCCACCGATCGGGCACGCCATCGGCGACACCCGCGCGTACGTGCTGGACCACTGCCTCCGCCCGGCGCCCGACGGCGTGCTCGGCGAGCTGTACCTGAGCGGCCCCGGTGTGGCCCGCGGCTACCACGGCCGGGCGGCGCTCACCGGCACGAGGTTCCTGCCCGACCCGTTCGGCCCGCCCGGCTCGCGCATGTACCGCACGGGCGACCTCGTCCGGCGCGATGTCGACGGCACGCTGCACTACCTCGGCCGCGGCGACGACCAGGTGAAGATCCGCGGGTTCCGGATCGAGCTGGGTGAGGTCGAGGCGGCGCTGCGGGCGCTGCCCGGCGTCACGCAGGCCGCGGTGATCGCGGGCGCGAACCGGCTGGTCGGGTACGTCACCGGCGACGTCGACCCGGCCGCCGTGCGGGCCGAGCTGGCGGCGCGGCTCCCCGAGCACATGGTGCCCTCCGCGCTGGTCGTGCTCGACGTGCTGCCCCAGACCCCGAACGGCAAGCTCGACCGCAAGGCGCTCGCCCTGATCGAGCCCACCGAGATCGGGACGGGCATCGACGTGCCCGTCGGCGTGCGCGAGGAGCTGCTCGCCGGACTCTTCGCCGACGTCATCGGCGTGCCGTCGGTCGGACGCAACGCCAACTTCTTCACCCTCGGTGGCCACTCGCTGCTCGCGTTGCGCCTGCTCGGCCGGATCCGAGCGACCTTCGGCGTGACGCTCGAGGTCGGCGCGGTGTTCGAGGCGCCGACGGTCGCGGGCCTCGCCGGTCTGCTCGACGGCACCCGCGGCACGCCGGCCACCCGGCCGGCCCCGGGCGCGCGCGGCGCCCGACCCGCGCTCTCGTTCGCGCAGCAGCGGCTGTGGTCGCTGCACCGCATCGAGGGCCCGAGCCCGACGTACACGATCCCGCTCGCGGTCACGCTCACCGGCGAGCTGGACGTCGACGCGCTGCGGGTCGCGTTGCGCGCGGTCGTCGAGCGGCACGAGAGCCTGCGCACGCTGCTGCCGGCGGTGTCCGGCGTGCCGTGGCAGCGTGTGCTCGACGCCGACGCACCCGCGGTCGCCGCGCTCGGCATCCCGATGCACGACGTGGCGCCCGGCGAGCTGCCCGACCGGCTGCGGCAGGCGGCGCGGGTGCCGTTCGACCTGGCCGTCGACCTGCCGGTCCGGGCCGAGCTGTTCCGCGCCGAGCTGTTCCGCGCCGATCTGTTCCGGGCCGAGCTGTTCAGCGACGCGCCCGAGCACCACGTGCTGTTGATCGCCGTGCACCACGTCGCCGGCGACGAGTGGAGCACCACGAACCTCGTCGCCGACCTGCTCACGGCCTACCGCGCCGCCGTGGAGGGCCGGGCGCCGGAGTGGAAGCCGCTGCCCGTCCAGTACGCCGACGTCGCCGCGTGGCAGCGTGCCGCGCTCGGCAATGCCGACGACCCGGACTCCGAGCTGGCCCGCCAGCTCGGCTACTGGCGCCGGCAGCTGGACGGCCTGCCCGCCGAGCTGGAGCTGCCGGCCGACCGGCCGCGCCCGCCGGTGGAGAGCCACGCCGGCCGGGTCGTCCCGTTCGCGGTGGACGACGCCGATGCGCTGACCGCGCTCGCCCGTACCGAGGGCGTCACCGGGTTCATGCTGCTGCAGGCGGCGGTCGCGGCGCTGCTCACGCGCATGGGCGCGGGCACCGACATCCCGCTCGGCACGCCTATCGCGGCCCGTGGCGACGAGTCGGCGGCCGAGCTGGTCGGGATGTTCCTGAACTCGCTGGTGCTGCGCACCGACACCGCCGGCGACCCGACGTTCCGCGAGCTGCTCGCCAGGATCCGCGCCACCGACCTCGCCGCGTACGACCACGCGGCCGCGCCGTTCGAGGCCGTCGTCGACGCCGTGGCCCTCGACCGCTCGCTCGCGCGACACCCGCTGTTCCAGGTGATGATCACCCACCAGCACCGGCCGGCGCCGCCGCAGGGTTTGGTGACCGGGGTCGAGCTGCTCGACATCGGGACGGCCAAGTTCGACCTCACGATCCGCACGATCGAGCAACCCGGCGAGACGCTCGGTGAGATCGAGTACGCGACCGACCTGTTCGACCACGGCACGGTCGAGTCGCTCGCGCAGCGGCTGTGCAGGGTTCTCGCCGCGCTCGCGCACGACCCCGACCAGCGGATCAGCGCCGTCGACCTGCTCCTGCCCGGGGAACACGCCGGTGCGGCCGTCGAGCGGCCGCTGCCGGCCGCGATGCTGCCGGAGCTGCTCGCGCAGCGGCTCCCGGTCTCGGGCGGGAGCGTCCGCTGCGGCGACGTCGAGCTGTCGCACCCGGCGTTCTCGACGCGAGCCGACCGGCTCGCCGCGCACATGGCCGCTGCTGGCGCCGGCCCCGGCAGGGTGGTGGCGCTGCTGCTGCCGCGTTCGGTCGACCTGGTCGCCGCGATGGTCGCCGTGCACCGCAGCGGCGCCGCCTACCTGCCGCTCGACCCCGACTTCCCGGCCGACCGGCTCGCCTACACGCTCGCCGACGCCGCCCCCGTGCTGCTGGTGACCGACTCCGCGACCGGCGTCGATGTGAGCGGCCTTCCGCGGCTCCTCCTCGACGACCTGCCCGCCGCGACCCCGCCGTTCGCCGCTGTCCCATCCCATCCGGACGCCACCGCGTACGTGATCTACACGTCCGGCTCGACGGGCCGGCCGAAGGGCGTCGCCGTCACCCACCGCGGCCTGCTGAACTTCCTGTTCTCGATGGCCGAGCAGCTGCAACCGGGCCGTGCCGACGTACTGCTCGCCGTCACGACGGTCGGCTTCGACATCGCGGGTTTGGAGCTGTTCCTGCCCCTGCTCGCCGGCTCGGGGCTGGTCGTGGCCGGGCCCGACAAGGTCGGCGATCCGCACGCGCTGGTCCGGCTTGCCCGCGAGCGCGGGGTGACGATGCTGCAGGCGACCCCGACGCTGTGGTCGGCGCTGGTCGCGCACGACCGCTCGTTCGCGGGTGAGGTGCGCGCGCTCGTCGGCGGCGAGGCGCTGCCCCCGGAGCTGGCGAGCGCGCTCGCGGCCCGCGGCCCCGGTGCGATCAACCTCTACGGGCCGACCGAGACGACGATCTGGTCGAGCAGCTGGGAGATCACCGGCCCGGCGGTCTCTCTCGGTGAGCCGCTCTGGAACACGAGCCTGCACGTCCTGGACGAACACCTGCGCCCGGTGCCGTCCGGGGTGGCCGGCGAGCTGTACATCGGCGGGGCCGGGCTTGCCCGCGGCTACCTGAACCGGCCGGGGCTGACCGCGGGGCGGTTCGTCGCCGACCCGTCCGGGCCGCCCGGAGCGCGGATGTACCGCACGGGCGACCGCGTCCGGCGCCGCGCGGGGCGCCTGGAGTTCCTCGGCAGGGCCGACCACCAGGTCAAGCTGCGCGGCTTCCGGATCGAGCTGGGTGAGATCGAGGCCGCGCTGGCCGCGCAGCCCGGCGTCGACGCCGCGGTTGCCGTCGTCCGCGAGGACGTCCCGGGCCGGCGGGCCCTCGTCGCCTACGTGGTCGGCGGCGAGCCGGCTGCGCTGCGCGCCGCGCTGGCGGCGCGGCTGCCCGACTACATGGTGCCCGCCCACATCGTCGGGCTCGCTGCGCTGCCGCTCACGCCCAACCGCAAGGTCGACCGCAAGGCGCTGCCCGCGCCGCGGTTCGAGCAGGCCACGACGTTCCGCCCGCCGCGCACACCGGCCGAGACGGTGCTCTCGGGGCTGTTCGCGCAACTGCTCGGCACGCCGGACCGGCCGCTGCCGCCGATCGGCCTCGACGACGGCTTCTTCGACCTCGGCGGCGACAGCATCGTCGCGATCGCGCTGGCGGCGACCGCAACGGCGGCCGGCTTGCCGGTCGCGCCGCGTGACGTGTTCCTGCACCGCACCGTCGAGTCGCTCGCCGCGCACGCCGAGCAGGCCTCCCCGGGTGCCCGGCCGGTGCTCGACGCGGCCGCCGCGCAGCTCCCGGAGCTCGCGGCCGAGTTCCCCGACGCGATCGTCGTGCGGCCCGTGACGCCGCTGCAGGAAGGCCTGCTCTTCCACGCCGAGCAGGCCGGCGCCGACGACGTCCACACCGTCCAGTGGTTCCTCGACCTGCGCTGGGCGGACGACCGCCCGCTCGACACCGAGCGGCTGCGCCGGGCCGCGGCGCTGCTGGCGGCGAGGCACGAGACCCTCCGCACCGGCTTCCGCCGCGCGCGCGACGGCCGTCCCGTGCAGGTTGTCGGCGATCCGGCCGGTGCCGTCGAGGTGGCGGAACGCGATCTCACCGGAGCCGGTGAGGCCGCGCTGTCGGTGCTCGCCGACGCCGAGCGGGCCCGCCCGTTCGACCCCTCGACGCCGCCGCTGCTGCGGCTGCTGGTCGCCCGCACCGGGCCGGGCCGGGCGCGGCTGGTGCTCACGCACCACCACCTGATCCTCGACGGCTGGTCGATCCCGGTGCTCCTGGACGAGCTCCTTGCGCTCTACGCGGACCCGACCCGGCGCGCGGGGGAGCCGCGCACCGCGGCCGCGCACCTCAGCTGGCTCGCCTCCCGCGACCGCGCCGCCGCCCGCGAGGCGTGGGCCCGATCGCTGGCGGGCCTCGACGAGCCGTCGCTGGTGCTGCCGTCGGCGCCCGCCCGCGGGCCGCTGCCCGAGCAGCTGGACGTCGGCGTCGACGGCGAGCTGGCCGGCCGGGTGCTCGGCGCCGCACGCGCTGCCGGTGTCACCCCGAACACGCTGCTGCAATGGGCCTGGGGGCTGGTCGTCGCGCGCCAGCTCGGCCGGGAGAGCGCGGTGTTCGCCGCCACCGCAGCGGGGCGCGACGCCGGCGTCGACTCGGTGGAGCGGGCCGTCGGGCTGCTGATCAACACGATCCCGGTGCACGTCCGGTTCGGCCGCGGCGACACGGTGGCGCAGTCGCTGCGCAAGCTGCAGGACGAGCAGGCCGCCCTGCTCGACCACCAGCACCTCGGGCTCGCCGACGTGCAGCGGATCGCCGGTCTGCCAGCGCTGTTCGACACGTTTGCCGTCTACGAGAACTTCCCGCTCGACGAGGCCGCGCTGGCCGGCATGGAACGCACGTCCGGGATCGCCGTGCGGCCCGTCGGCGGGCGCGACGCCTCGCCGTACCCGCTCGGGGTGGTCGCGCTGCCGACCGCCGGTACCGGCTCTGCGCTGCGGCTGGTGCTGCGGCACCGCTCCGACGTCGTCGACACCGCGACGGCCGAGGCGTTCGCCGCGCGGCTGCGGACCGTGCTGGAGGCGGTGGCGGCCGACCTGACCACACCCGTCGACACGATCGACGTCCGCCCGCAGGACGAGCGTGCCGCCGCGTCCGTCCGCGGGACGGGACCGCTCGGCCCGCCGCGCGCGACCCTGCCCGAGCTGGTGGCCGCGCACGTCGCCGCCACCCCGGACGCGCCGGCGGTCGCCGACGAGCACACCCGCTACACCTACGCCGAGCTGGACGCCGCCGCGAACCGCCTCGCATCCGAGCTGGTCAGGCGCGGGATCGGGACCGAGGACGTCGTAGCGCTCGTGATGGCGCGCTCGGCGGCGCTGGTCGTCGCGCTGCTCGCCGTGCACAAGGCGGGCGCCGCCTACCTCCCGCTCGACCCGGCCTACCCGGCGGCCCGCATCACCATGATGTGTGCGGACGCACGGCCGGTGCTGGCGCTGACCGCGGGGGACGCCGCGCCGCCGGCCGGCGTGCCGCACCTCGCGGTGGAGGGCGCGTTCGCCGAGGGGTCGCTGCCCGCGGCCGCGCACCCCGACAACGCGGCCTACCTGATCTACACCTCCGGCTCGACGGGCACGCCCAAGAGTGTGGTCGTCAGCCACTCCGGGCTGGCCGCGCTGGGCGCGACCGTGATCGACGGGTTCGGGCTGCGCACCGGCCACCGCGTGCTGCAGTTCGCCACCTCCAGCTTCGACACCTCCGTGTGGGAGATCGCGATGGCGCTGCTCTCGGGTGCGGAACTGGTGGTGGTGCCGCCGGAGCAGCGGCTGGGTGCGCCGCTCGGGCGGTTCCTGCTCGACGAGAAGATCACGCACCTCACGTTGCCGCCCTCGGCATTGGCCGAGCTGCCGTCCGACCTCCCGCTGCCGCCCGAGACGTCGCTGGTGGTCGCCGGTGAGGCGTGCCCACCCGAGCTGGTGCGGCACTGGGCGGGCCGCGTAGCGATGTTCAACTCCTACGGACCCACCGAGACCACGATCGACGCCACGCTATGGCGCGCCGACGGTGCGCCCGGCGCCACCGTGCCGATCGGGACCCCCGTCGCCGACACCGGCGTGCTGCTGCTCGACCCGCGGCTGCGCCCGGTGCCCGACGGCGCCGTCGGCGAGCTGTACGTCTGCGGCAGCGGGCTCGCCCGTGGCTACCGCGGCCGGCCCGGCCTGACCGCCGAGCGGTTCGTCGCCGATCCGGTGCACGCCGGCGGGCGGCTCTACCGCACCGGCGACCTGGCCCGCTGGCGGAATGACGGCGCGCTGGAGTTCGCCGGCCGCGCCGACCAGCAGGTCAAGATCCGCGGGTTCCGGGTGGAGCCCGGTGAGGTCGAGACGGCGCTGCGCGCGCTGCCGGACGTCGGGCAGGCCGCCGTGATCGAGCGCGACGGGGTGCTCGTCGCGTACGTGACCGGCTCCGTCGAGCCGGCCGCGACCAGGTCGGAGCTGGCCGGTGAGCTGCCCGAACACATGATCCCGACGTTCGTCGTTGTGCTCGCCGCGCTGCCGCTCACCCCGAACGGCAAGCTGGACCGCGCCGCGCTGCCGGCACCGGACCGGGCGGGTGCGCTCTCCCGGGTGGCGCCGCGCGACGCCCGCGAGGAGCGGCTCGCCGCGCTGTTCGCCGAGGTCCTGCGGCTGCCGTCGCCGGTGGGCGTCGAGGACAACTTCTTCGAGCTGGGTGGGCACTCGCTGCTCGCCACCCGGCTCACCGCGCGGTTGCGCACCGAGTTCGACGTCGAGGTGGGGGTCGCGGAGCTGTTCGAGGCGCCGACGGTCGCCGGGCTCGCCGAGCGGGTCGCCGGCGCCGCCGCGGCACGCGCAGGTGTGCGTCGGGTCGAGCGGCCCGACGTCCTGCCGCTCTCCTACGCGCAGCAGCGGCTGTGGTTCATCAACCGGCTCGACGGTCCGTCGACCGCCTACAACGTGCCGTACGCGTTGCGGCTCGATGCCGGGCTCGACGTCCCGGCGCTGTACGCGGCGCTCTGCGACGTCGTCGACCGGCACGAGAGCCTCCGCACGGTGGTCGGCGAGGGCCCCGACGGCGAGCCGCACCAGGTGATCCGCCCGGCCGGCACCCGCCCGTTCCTCGACGTGCGATCCGTGGCACCCACCGAGCTGGACGCGGCCGTGCACGAGCCGCTGGGGCACGTGTTCGACCTCGCGGCCGATCTGCCGATCAGGGCGTGGTTGACGTTCGACGGGCACGACGCTGTGCTCGTGCTGGTCGTGCACCACATCGCCGCCGACGAGTGGTCGTTCGGGCCACTGCTGCGCGATTTGGCGACCGCATACCGGGCTCGCGCCGAGGGCGCCGAGCCGGCGTGGGCACCGCTGCCGGTGCAGTACGCCGAGCACGCGCTGTGGCAGCGCGGCGAGCTGGAGCGGGCGGGCGCCGATCACCTGCGGTTCTGGGCGGAGGCGTTGGCCGGGATCCCCGACGAGCTGCCCGTACCGCGCGACCGCAAGCGTCCGCAGGTGCGGTCCGGGCGGGGTGGCACGGTCCACTTCGACGTGCCGGCGCCGGTGCGGGCCGGGCTCGACGCGCTCGCGCGCGACTGCGGCGCGACCCCGTTCATGGTCGCGCACGCCGCCGTCGCCGCCTTGCTCTCGCGCCTCGGCGCGGGCGACGACGTGCCGCTGGGCTCGCCGATCGCCGGGCGCACCGACCACGCCGTCGACGAGCTGGTCGGGTTCTTCGTCAACTCGCTCGTGCTGCGCGCCGACCTCAGCGGCCGCCCGACGTTCCGGCAGCTCGTCGGCCGGGTCCGGGAGACGGCGCTCGCCGCGTACGAGCACCAGGAGCTGCCGTTCGAGCGGCTGGTCGAGGAGCTGAACCCGGCGCGCTCACTGGCCAGGCACCCGCTCTTCCAGCACTTCGTGATGTACCAGCCGGCGCCGCTGCAGGCGCCCGACTTCGGCGGGCTCAGCGCGCTGCCGCACCCGCTCATGCTGGACGGCTCGAAGTTCGACCTTTCCCTCCTCTTCCGCGAGGAACCCGGCCACGACGGCCTGCGCGCGGCGCTCAACTTCGACGCCGACCTCTTCGATCGCGGCACGGCGGAGACGCTCGCCGAGCGGCTCGGTGCGCTGCTGGAGATCGTCGCCGCGGAGCCGGACACCGTGGTCGACTCCGTCGACGCGCTCACCCTGGAGGAGCGGGAGCGGCTCGACGCCTGGAGCCGCGGCGAGCCGATCCCGGAGGCCGCCACCCTGCCGGAGCTGTTCGCCCGCAGGCTGCCCGAGTTCGGTGCAAAGGGCACGGTGATCTGCGGCGAAGAGGAGGTCACCTTCGCCGAGCTGGACGCGCGGGCCGACGGGTTGGCTCGCCATCTCGCCGACCGCGGCGTCGGGCCTGAGGCGGTCGTGGGGATCATGCTGCCGCGCTCGGTCGACATGGTTGTCGCGGTGCTGGCCGTGCTGAAGGCCGGCGGCGCGTACCTCCCGCTCGACCCGGAGTACCCGGCCGACAGGCTCGACCTGATGATCACCGACGCGCGGCCGCTGCTGGTGGTCGGCACCCCCGACGTCGCCGAGAGGGTGCGCGTGCCCGTCGTCGGCGTGCACGAGCGGGGCGACGGGCCGCTGCGCCCGCCGCACGTCGACAACCCGGCCTACGTGATCTACACGTCCGGCTCGACCGGCACGCCGAAGGGTGTTGCGGTCGGGCACCGCGGGCTGATGGGGCTGCTGGAGGCGTCCCGCCGCCGGCTCCGGGTGACGTCGGCCAGCCGGAAGCTGCTGACCGCCTCGATCAGCTTCGACACCTTCTACTTCCAGCTGGTCATCGGGCTGCTGCAGGGCGAGTGCCTGGTCGTCTGCCCGAGCCCGCGGCCGACCCCCGACGAGCTTGCCCAGCTGATCAGCAGGCACCGGCTGACGCACATGGGCCTGTCCCCTTCGGCGATGGCCGCGCTGCACGACGAGCACAGCCTGCCGGACGGGATGGTGCCGGTGGTCGGTGGCGAGGCGTGCGGGCCGGAGCTGGTGGGCCGGCTCGCCGCCGCGCACACCGCGTTCAACGCCTACGGGCCGACCGAGGCGAGCGTGAACTCGACGCTCTGGCAGCTGCGTGCCGGGATCGATGCGTACGCCCCGATCGGCGTGCCCGACCCGGGCACCACCGTGCACGTGTTGGACGCCGGCCTGCGCATGGTGCCGCCGGGGGTGGTCGGCGAGCTGTACATCGGCGGATCCGGGCTGGCCCGCGGCTACCGCGACCGCGCCGGCCTGACCGCCGCGCGGTTCGTCGCCGACCCGTTCGGCTCGGGCGAGCGGCTCTACCGCACCGGCGACCTCGTGCGCTGGTCGGCGGGCGAGCTGGAGTTCGTCGGCCGCGCCGACGACCAGGTCAAGATCCGCGGCTTCCGGGTGGAGCTGGGCGAGGTCGAGGCCGCGATGGCCGCGCTGCCCGGCGTCACCGATGCCGTCGTCACCGTGCACGGCGGCGGGCCGGTCGGCTCGCGGCTCGTCGGGTACGCCGTACCGGCGACCGTCGACCCGGCCGCGGTGCGGTCCGCGCTGGCCCAGCGGCTGCCGGAGCACATGGTGCCGGCCGCCGTCGTCGCGCTCGACGCCCTGCCGCTCCTGCCCAACGGCAAGATCGACCGCAAGGCGCTGCCGGAACCGGAGTTCGTGGCCGCGCAGGGCCGCGCGCCGGCGACGCCGTGGGAGCACGCGCTCTGCGGGGTGCTCGCCGAGGCGCTCGGGCTGCCGGCCGTCGGGCCCGACGACAACTTCTTCGCGCTCGGCGGCCACTCGCTGCTCGCGATCAGGGTCGTCTCCCGCACGCGGCGCGCGCTCGGGCGCGAGCTGTCGGTCCGGGCCGTCTTCGAGCACCCGACCGCCGCCGGGCTGGCGCGGGCGCTCACCGAGGCGGACGGCGGCCGGTCGCCGCTGGTCGCGGGCCCACGACCGGAGCGGGTGCCCCTCTCGCCCGCTCAGCTGCGGTTGTGGTTCCTGCAGCGGCTCGACGGCGGCGCGACGTACAACGTGCCGCTGCTCGCCCGCATGCGCGGCCCGCTCGACCTCGACGCGCTGGAAGCCGCCCTCGGCGACCTCACCGACCGGCACGAGAGCCTCCGCACGGCCTTCCCCGAGCACGACGGGACGCCGGACCAGCGGGTGTTGGAGCGGTATCCGGCGCCGATTTTGCGGATGATCGACGATAAAGACGTGCCGGCGGCCGTCCAGCACCGGTTTGCGCTGGATGACGAGCCGCCGCTGCGTGCGAGCGTCGCCCGGATCAGCGAGCGGGAGCACCTCGTGGTGCTCGTGTTGCACCACATTGCCGCCGACGAGTGGTCGGCGCAGCCGCTGCTCACCGACCTCGCGACGGCCTACCGCGCGCGGCTCGGCGGTGCTGCGCCCGAGTGGGAACCGCTGCCCGTCCAGTACGCGGACTACACGATCTGGCAGCACCAGCGGCTCGCCGACGTGCAGGAGCGGCAGCTGGCGCACTGGCGCGACCAGCTCGCCGGGCTGCCGGAGGAGCTGGCGCTGCCGTACGACCACGCCCGGCCCGCCGAACCGTCGCACCGCGGCGTGACCGTGCCGTTCACGATCGAGGCCGGCGTGCACGAGCGCCTGCGTGCGGTGGCGACGTCGAGCGCGGCGAGCAGCTTCATGGTCGGCCAGGCCGCGGTAGCGGTGCTGCTGCACCGGCTCGGTGCGGGCACCGACATCCCGCTCGGAGCGCCCGCCGCCGGCCGCGCCGACGAGGCGCTCGACGAGCTGGTCGGGTTCTTCGTCAACACGCTGGTGCTGCGCGCCGACGTGAGTGGCGACCCGTCGTTCCGCGAGGTCGTCGAGCGGGTCCGTGCGGTCAACCTCGCCGCGTACGACCACCAGGATGTGCCCTTCGACAGGCTGGTCGAGGCGCTCGCCCCGGCGCGGACGCTGGCCCGCCACCCGCTCTTCCAGACGATGGTGACGTTCGAGGCGGCGTCCGGCGAGGTGCCGGAGTTCGTGGGGCTCGACGTCACGCCGGAGCCGGTCGACGACCGCACCGCGAAGTTCGACCTGATGGTGGCGCTGCGTGAGGGCCCGGCCGGGCTCGACGGCGCGGTCAACGCCGCAACCGACCTCTTCGAAGAGGAGTCGGCGCACGAGCTGGCGGCGCGGTTCGTCCACCTGCTGGAGCTGCTCGTCGCCGATCCGGACGCGCCGATCTCCGCGCACGACGTCCGCACACCCGCCGAGCGGGAGCTGATGGACGCCGCCGCGCGACCGGCCCTCGACCCGACCACGACTGCGACCGCAACCGAGCTGTTCGCCGAGCGGGTCGCGGCGACCCCGCACGCCCTCGCGGTGGTCGCCGGGCCGACCCGGCTCACCTACGCCCAGCTCGACGCGGCGGCGAACCAGCTGGCCAGGCTGCTGATCGAGCGGGGCGTCAGCGCCGAGGACGTCGTCGGGCTGGCGGTGCCGCGAGGTGCGGAGATGGTGGCGGCGGTGCTCGCCGTGCACAAGGCCGGGGCCGCGTACCTGCCGCTCGACCCCGGCTACCCCGCCGAGCGGCTGCGGTTCATGATCGCTGACGCTTCGCCGCGGCTGGTGCTGACCGTTGAAGGCTCTGTGCTGCCGAACGTCGAGGCGGTGGTGCTCGACGAGCCGGCGACGGCCGCACGGCTCGCGTCCCTCGACGGCAGCCCGGTGCGGGTCCCGCCGCACCCGGACGGCCGCGCGTACGTGATCTACACGTCCGGCTCGACCGGCGTGCCCAAGGGCGTCGAGGTGTCGCACCGCAACCTCGCGGCGCTTTGCGCCTGGGTGGGTGCGGAGTTCACCGAGGGCGAGCTGGCGCGGGTGATCCTCTCGACGTCGCTGAACTTCGACGTCTCCGTGTTCGAGCTGTTCGCGCCGCTCACGACCGGCGGGACGGTCGAGGTGGTGGCCGACGCGCTGGCGCTCGCCGGTGACGTCGACCCGGCAGGGGCGCTGGTCAGCACTGTCGACCCGGCCGGAGCGCTGGTCAGTACTGTGCCGAGTGTCCTGGCCGGGCTCGCGGAGCAGGGCGGGCTGGCCGCCGAGCCGGCCGCGATCGTGCTCGCGGGGGAGGCGTTCCCGCCGGCGCTGCTGGCGGCCGTGCGGGAACGGTTCGGCGGCGTGCCGGTGCGCAACGCGTACGGGCCGACGGAGGCGACGGTCTACGCGACGAGCTGGTTCGCGCCGGACGGGCCGGCCGACCGGGTGCCGATCGGGCGGCCGCTGCCCGGCACGTCGGCCGTGGTGCTCGACGAGCGCCTGCGCCCGGTGCCGCGCGGGGCCGTGGGCGAGCTGTATGTCGGCGGCCAGCAGGTGGCGCGCGGGTACCTCGGGCGGGCGGGCCTCACGGCGGCGCGGTTCGTGGCCGACCCGGTCACCGGCGGGCGGATCTACCGCACGGGCGACGTCGTGCGCTGGAACCGCGCAGGGGAGCTGGAGTTCCTCGGCCGGGCCGACGAGCAGGTGAAGGTCCGCGGGTTCCGGGTCGAGCCGGGTGAGGTCGCGGCCGTGCTGCAGGGCTGCTCCGACGTCACAGCTGCCGTCGTGGTGGCGGCCGGGAACCGGCTGGTCGGGTACGTCGTTGGCGCCGTGGAGCCGGCCGCGGTGGTCGCGCACGCGGCACAGCGGCTGCCGAGCTACCTGGTGCCGTCCGACGTCGTCGTGCTCGACGCGCTGCCGCTCACCCCTAGCGGCAAGCTCGACAAGGCCGCGCTGCCCGCGCCCGAGCAAGCAGCCGTGCCATCGCGGGCCCCGTCGGGTGCCGTCGAGGAGGTGCTCGCCGGGATCGTCGGGGAGCTGCTGAGCTGCCCGGCCGGTCCCGACGACGACTTCTTCGCGCTCGGCGGCGACTCGATCCTCTCGATCACCCTGGTCGCGCGGGCACGTGCGGCCGGGCTGACGCTGCGCCCCCGTGACGTCTTCGTGCACCGCACGGTCGCCGGGCTCGCTGCTGCCGCGCAGCATGCCGTGCCGGCGGTGATGGAGGCGCCGGCAGCGGCGCTCGGCAGCGTCCCGGCCTCGCCGATCATGCAGCTGCTGCGCGCGCAGCGGCGGCCGATCGGGCGGTTCGCGCAGGCCAGGTACCTGACCGTGCCGGCCGGGACCGCGCCGGAGCGGCTGGCTGCGGCACTCGCTGCACTGCACGACCGGCACGCGGCGCTGCGGGCCCGGCTCGTCGAGCGCGACTGGATGCTCGACGTGCCGGCCGACGGCACCCCGCCCGACCTGCAGTGCGTCGATCTGCGGGGCGTGCCTGAGGGCGAGTGGGGCCCGCTGCTCGCGGCCGCTGCCGACTCGGCCGCAGGCACGCTCGACCCGGCCGCCGGCCGGATGGTTGCGGCGGTGTGGTTCGACGCGGGTGACCGGCCGGGGCGGCTGCTGCTGCTCGTGCACCACCTCGTCGTCGACGCGGTCTCGTGGACGGTGCTGCTGCCCGATCTCGTTGCGGCCGTCGAGGGGCACGAGCTGCCGCCGGTGCCGATGTCGTTGCGCGGGTGGGCCCGCGGGCTCGCGGCCGCGGACCGCACGGCCGAGCTGCCGCTGTGGGAGGCGGCGCTCGACGGTGTCGAGGCGCCGTTCCCGCAGGTCCGGGGGCAGTCGCCGGCCACGCACGTCGTGGAGGTGCCGGCCGAGATGACCACCCTCCTGACGACGGTCGTCCCGGAGCGGTCCGGCGCCGGCGTCACCGACGTGCTGCTCGCGGCGCTCGGGGTCGCGCTGGAACGCCCGCAGCCGTTCCTGGTGGCCGTCGAGGGGCACGGTCGCGAGGAGCAGGTGGTGCCCGGCGCCGACCTCTCCCGCACGGTCGGGTGGCTGACCTCGGTGTACCCGGTGCGTTGCGGCGGCGCGCCTGCTGCTGGGGCAACGCCGGAGCAGGCCGCGGCCGATGCCGTGCGGCACGTCCGCGACCGGGTGGCCGCGCTGCCCGACCGCGGCATCGGGTACGGGCTGCTGCGCAGCGCGGGCCGGCTCGCGGAGCATCCGGAGCCGCAGGTCGGGCTCAACTACTTCGGCCGGACCGCCACCCCCGAGCCGGTCGAGTGGGCGCCCGCGCCGGAGCCGGGGCTGCCCGGCGGGACGAGCGACGGGTTCGCGGTGTTCCCGCGCGTTCTCGACGTCAACGTCGTGCTCGACGGCCCGGTGCTGAGGGCCGCGTTCACCTACGACACCGACGTGCTCACCGCGGCCACAGCGCGGGCGTTCGGCGCGCGCTGGGTCGCGGCGCTGGCCGCGATCGCCACCGGCCCGTTCGGCGGTCGCAGCGCGGCCCGCTCCGAGCTGCTGGACCTCGACCAGAGCGAGCTCGACGAGATCGAAGCGGAGTGGGACCTGTGACCACACGAGCAGCGACCACACGAGCAGGGACCGCCGTGCAGGAGATCCTGCCGCTCACCCCGATGCAGGAAGGGCTGCTGTTCCACGCGCAGGAGGCCGGTGCGGTCGACCCGTACGTCAGCCAGCTCGTCGTCGATCTCGACGGGCCGGTCGACACGGCGGAGCTGCGCGCCGCAGCCGAGGCGCTCGTCCGGCGGCACGACGTGCTGCGCTCGGCGTTCCGGTTCGGCCGGTCCGGCACACCCGTGCAGGTCGTGCTGGCCGAGGTGCCGCTCGACTGGACCGAGGTCGCGGCGCCCGACGCCGAGGAGACGGCGGCGGCCGACCTGCGCCGCGGCTTCGACCTGCGCCGGGCGCCGCTCGTGCGGTTCACGGCCGTCCGGACCGGGGCCGAGCGCGTGACGCTGGTGGTGACGACCCACCACATCCTGCTCGACGGCTGGTCGACGGCGTTGCTGCTCGGCGAGCTGCTGCAGGCCTACAGCGGTGTCGACGTGCCTGCGGCGCCGCCGTACCGGGAGTACGTGAAGTGGCTGCGCGGCCGGGACACCGCTGCGGCGTCCGCGGCCTGGCGCGACGCGTTCACGGGGCTCGATTCACCGAAGCTGCTCATGCCGGAACCGCTGCCCGCCGAACAGCTGACGATCGAGCGGCGCATCCCGGCGGGCCCGACCGCACGGCTGAACGCGCTGGCCCGCCGGCTCGGGGTCACGGTGAACGTGCTGGTCCAGGCCGCAACCGGGCTCGTCCTGGGCACGCTGACCGGCCGCACCGACACCGTCCTCGGCGCAACCGCGTCGGGCCGCCCGCCCGAGCTGCCCGGTTATGCGTCGATGGTCGGGCTCTTCGTCACGACCTACCCGGTGCGGGTGCGGCAGGCGCCGGGCGAGCGGGTGGCGGAGCTGTTGAGCCGGTTGCAGGCGGAGCAGGCCGAGCTGCTCGACCACCAGCACCTCGGCCTCGCCGCGATCCAGTGCGCGGTCGGCCGGCAGGACCTCTTCGACCTGCTCACGGTGTTCGAGAGCTATCCCGTCGACCGGGCCGCGCTGCGCGGCGCCGAGGACCGCTCCGGCGTGCGGATGGCCGGCCTGCACGGGCAGGAGACCACGCACTACCCGTTCACGCTGCTGGTGTTCCCGCAGGACGAGCTGACCTTCCGGCTCACCCACCGGCCCGGCGCCGCGGTCGCCGACCTGCTCGAACGCCTCGAACGGGTGCTCATCGCGATGGCCGACGACCCGGAGGCGCCGGTCGCGGCGCTGGCCGCGCTCTCGACGCCGGACCGGCCCGGGTGGCACGGGAGCAGCGTCGACGTCGGGCCCGCGGTGCTCACCGGGCGCGTTCCGGCCGGTCAGGCGCCTGCCGTCGAGTGCGGCGCCGAGGTCGTCACGTTCGACGAGCTCGCGGCGCGGGTCAACCGGCTGGCCCGCTACCTCGCCGGGCGCGGTGTCGGGCCCGAGTCGGTGGTCGGGGTGCGGCTGCCGCGTTCGATCGACATGGTTGTTGCGGTGCTCGCCGTGCACGCCGCCGGTGGCGCGTTCCTGCCGCTCGACCCGGGCTACCCGGCGGAGCGGCTCGCGTTCATGATCGAGGACGCGGCGCCCGACCTCGTGATCGACGAGGAGCTGCTCCGCGACCAGGCGATCGCGGCGGGGTCCACCGCCGCACTCGAACCGCGGTCGCATCCCGCACACCCGGCATACATCGTGTATACATCTGGTTCGACAGGTCGGCCGAAGGGCATCACGATGCCGCACTCGGCGCTGGTGAACCTGCTGGCGTGGAGCGACCGCGAGCCACTCCGGGCGCGGCGCCGAGCCGCCCAGTTCACCAGCCTGAGCTTCGACGTCGCCGTCCAGGAGATTTACACAACCCTGCAGCGCGGCCACTGCCTCGTCCTGCCACCCGACGAGGTGCGCACCGACATGGCCGGGTTCGCGCGCTGGCTCGTCGAGCAGCGGGTCGACGACCTGTATGCACCGGACGTCGTGGTCAGGGAGGTGCTCGCGGAGCTGCCGCCCGGTTCGCCGTACCCGTCGGCGGTGCACCAGGCCGGCGAGGCGTTCGTGCTCGGGCCGGCGGCGCGCGCGGCGTCGGCGCAGCTGCACAACCACTACGGACCGGCCGAGACGCACGTCGTCACCGCGCACCGGCTCGATGGCGCCCCGGCCGGCTGGCCCGCCACGGCCCCGATCGGGCGGCCGATCTGGAACACGACCGCGCACGTGCTCGACCCGTTCCTGCGCAGGGTGGCACCGGGGGTGGTCGGCGAGCTGTACGTCGGGGGCGCCGCGCTCGCGCGCGGCTACTACCGGCAACCGGGGCTGACCGCTGCGCGGTTCGTCGCCGACCCGGCCGGCACGGGGGAGCGGCTCTACCGCACCGGCGACCTGGTGCGCCGCGCCGCCGACGGCGAGCTGGAGTTCGTCGGGCGGGCCGACGACCAGGTCAAGATCCGCGGGTTCCGGGTGGAGCCCGGCGAGGTGGAGGCGGCGCTGTCGGCCGTGTCGGGGGTCTCGGCCGCGGCGGTGGCGGTGCACCGGAACCGGCTGGTCGGGTACGTCGTCGGCGCGGTTGACGGCACGACCGTGCGCGCGCAGGTCGCGGACGTCCTGCCAGGGCACATGGTGCCCACACCCGTCGTCGTGGTGGATGCGTTGCCGCGAACGCCCAGCGGCAAGGTCGACCGCCGCGCACTGCCCGAACCGGACGTCCACGGGCCCGTGCAGCGGCTCGACGTGTCGCCGCGCGAGCAGCTGCTCTGCGACGTGTTCTCCGACGTGCTCGGCGTCGAGCGGGTCGGGCCGTCCGACGACTTCTTCGCACTCGGCGGGCACTCGCTGCTCGCGACGCGGCTGGTCGCGCGGGTGCGGACGCTGCTGGGGCGCGACCTCGCCGTGCGCACGGTCTTCGACCACCCCACCCCCGCCGCGCTGGCCCGTGCCGTCGAGGCGGCGGCCGCCGGGCGCCCGCCGCTGGTCGTCGGACCGCGGCCGGAGCGGCTGCCGCTCTCGCCCGCGCAGCGGCGGCTGTGGTTCCTCTACCGGCTCGACGGGCCGAGCCCGACGTACAACGTGCCCGTCGTCGCGCGCATGCACGGGCCGCTCGACATCGCCGCGTTCGAGGCCGCCGTCGGCGATGTGACCGACCGGCACGAGTCGCTGCGCACGGTGTTCCCCGAGGTCGACGGCGAGCCGGTGGCGGTGGTGCTGGAGTCGGCGCGGCCGGCGCTGCAGGTCGCGCACGGCCCGGCGGCCGTCGAGGACGCCGTGGTGCACCGGTTCGCGCTCGACGTCGAGCCGCCTGTGCGGTGCACGGTGGTGCCGTTCGGCCCGGAGGAGCACGTCGTCGTGCTGGTGGTGCACCACATCGCCGCTGACGAGTGGTCGATGCAGCCGCTGCTGGCCGACCTGGCGACGGCCTACCGCGCGCGGCTGGCCGGCAGTGCACCGGATAGGGCGCCGCTGCCCGTGCAGTACGCCGACTACGCGGTGTGGCAGCAGGGCCGGCTCGCCGACGGCTCGCAGGTGGCGTTCTGGCGCGAGCAGCTGCGTGGCCTGCCCGACGAGCTGGCGCTGCCGGTCGACCGGTCGCGGCCGCCGAACGCGAGCCACCGCGGCTGGACGGCGCCGTTCGAGCTCGCCGGCAAGGTCCCCGACCAGCTGCGCGACCTGGCCAGATCGTGCGGGGCGACCCCGTTCATGGTGGTGCAGGCCGCGGTGGCGGTGCTGCTGCACCGCCTCGGCGCCGGCGTCGACATCCCGATCGGCACGCCGGTCGCGGGCCGCACCGACGAGGCTCTCGACGGGCTCGTCGGCTTCTTCGTGAACACGCTGGTGCTGCGCACGGACCTCGCGGGCGACCCGACGTTCACCGAGCTGCTGGAACGCGTGCGCGCGGCCGACCTCGCCGCGTACGACCACCAGGACGTCCCGTTCGAGCGGCTGGTCGAGGAGCTGAACCCGCCGCGGTCGCTCGGGCGGCACCCGCTGTTCCAGACCATGGTCACGTTCCGGCCGCTGGGCGCGTCGGCGCCGGAGTTGCCGGGGCTGAGCGTCGCCACCGAGCCGTTCCAGCAGACCGTCGCGCGGTTCGACCTCGCCGTCGACCTCGTCGAGCTGGAGCCGGGGGTGGTGCACGGCGGCGTCACCGTCGCGACCGACCTCTTCGACGCGGCGACGGCCGGCGTGCTCGCGGAGCGCTTCACGAGCGTGCTGCAGCAGCTGGTCGCCGACCCGGCGGCGCCGATCTCGGCCGTCGACGTGCTGCGCCCCGGCGAGCGCGACCGGGTGCTGGTGGAGTGGAACAACACGGCCGTCGACGTCTCGCCGGCCACGGCCGACGCGATGGTCGCGGCGCAGGTGGCTGCCACTCCGGACGCCACGGCGCTGCTGCTCGACGGCGTCGAGACCACGTACGCCGAGCTGGACGCCGACGCGAACCGGCTGGCCAGGATGCTGGTCGACATCGGCGTCGGGCCGGAGCAGGTGGTCGGGCTCGCGGTGCCGCGGTCCGTCGAGATGATCACGGCGGTGCTGGCGGTGCACAAGGCGGGCGGCGCGTACCTCCCGCTCGACCCGGAGTACCCGCCGGAGCGGCTGCGGTTCATGCTCTCCGACGCCGCGCCAGTCGTCGTGCTGGCGACGACCGCAACGGCGTCAGCGGTGCCGCAAGGCCCGATGACGGTGGTGCTCGATGCCGCTGACGTGCGACAACAGCTCGATTCGTACTCCGGCGAGCCGCTGATCGGCGGGGTGGCGCACCCGGACAACGCGGCGTACGTGATCTACACGTCGGGCTCGACGGGCAACCCGAAGGGCGTCACGGTGACCCACCGCGGGCTGCCGAGCCTGATCGCGACGGCGACCGGCGCCTGGTACGTCACGCCGGCGTCGCGGATCCTGCAGTACGCGTCGATCAGCTTCGACCTGTTCGCCTTCCAGGTGCTCATGGCGCTCACCGTGGGCGGCAGTCTGGTGCTGGTCAGGACGTCCCGGCTGAGCGGGATCGAGATCGTCGCGCTGGCCGAGCGGCACGCGATCACGCACGTCAACCTGCCGCCGACCCTGATGCAGGCGGCCGTCGACGAGGGCCCGTTCCCGCCCGGCACCGTGCTCGTCGTCGGCGGGGAGGCCTGCTCGGCGGAGCTGGTCAACCGGCTGGCCGGCGAGTACACGCTGCTCAACGCCTACGGCCCGACCGAGGCGACGGTCAACTCGACGATGTGGGAGGCGCGCGCCGGCATCACGGGGTTCGCGCCGATCGGCGTGCCCGACCCGAACACGACCGCGTATGTGCTGGACGACCGGCTGCGGCCGGTGCCGCCGGGTGTGGCGGGGGAGCTGTACCTCGGCGGCGACGGGATCGCGCGCGGCTACCGCGACCGGCCGGGGCTGACCGCGACGCGGTTCGTCGCGAACCCGTTCGGCGAGGGGCGGCTCTACCGCACCGGCGACCTGGTGCGCTGGAACGCGGCCGGCGAGCTCGACTTCCTCGGCCGCGTCGACGACCAGGTGCAGGTCAGAGGCGTGCGCGTCGAGCTGGGTGAGGTCGAGGCAGCGCTGATGGCGCAGCCGGGAGTGCGTGGGGCGTGTGTGGTGGCGCGGCCGGGCGAGGTCGGTGTGCGGCTCGTCGGGTACGTCGCCGGCGGCGCCGACCTCGACCCGCTGCGCGTCCGACGGGAGGTGGCCGCCGTGTTGCCGGCGAGCGCCGTGCCCGCGGCGGTGGTTCGGGTGGACGTGCTGCCGGTCGGCCCGAACGGCAAGGTGGACAAGCCGGCGCTGCCGTCGCCGGAGTCCACCGCGCGGACCGGCCGCGCGCCCGCGACCGAGCTGGAACGGGAGCTGTGCGGCGTCTTCGCCGACGTGCTCGGGGTGTCCTCGGTCGGGCCCGACGACGGGTTCTTCGAACTGGGCGGGCACTCCCTGCTCGCGACCCGGCTCGTCGCGAATGTGCGCGCCGAGCTGGGCGTCGAGGTGACGATCCGGGACGTGTTCGCCGCACCGACGGTCGCCGGGCTGGCCGGGGTGGTGACGGGCGGGGCGGGGGCGTCCGGCTTCGAGGTGGTGCACCCGCTGCGCGCGGGCGGCTCGCTGGCGCCGCTGTTCTGCATCCACTCCGCCGACGGCGTGAGCTGGCCGTACGCCGCGATGCTGCCGTGGATCGACCGGGAGCGGCCGGTGTACGGGCTGCAGGCGCCGATGCTCACCGGCGGCACGGCGGGCTCGCTCGACGAGCTGGCCGCGCGGTACGTCGACGAGATCCGGCGGATCGCGCCGTCCGGGCCGCACCACGTGCTGGGGTGGTCGCTCGGCGGGCACATCGCGCACCTGGTCGCGAGCCGGCTCGACGCGGAGACGTTGATCGTCCTCGACGCGTACCCGCAGCACCCGGACGACCCGAAGCCGCAGGTCACATCGGAGATCATGAACGCGAGGCTCCTGCAGCTCAACGGCTACGACATCGGCCCGGACCGCCCGGTCGCGGTGGCGGAGCTGCACACGATCGTCACGTCTGGGCCCGGGGTGCTGGCCGGCTTCGCGAAGTCCGACCTCACCCGCCTGGCCGACACGATGCTCGAATGCCACCGCCTAGGCCTACCGAGCGACTACCCGCCGTTCCGCGGCGACGTCGTGTTCTGCACGGCCACGGATTCGTTCGGCTTCTCGTGGGACCGCTGGCGCCCGTACGTCGACGGCAAGATCCACAACCACGACATCCCCTGCCGCCACGGCGACATGATGACCCCCGCAGCGGCCGAGAAGATCGGCCGAATCACCAACCGCGCCCTCTAACTCCCCCACCGTTTTGGGTGGATGCGCGCCCGCACAGCGCGCAAGTACCCAAAACGATGGGCAACTTCCCCACCGTTTTGCCAACCTGCACACCCGAAACGCCGTGCAGGTAGGCAAAACGGTGGGGACCTTCTACTGGTCGTCGAGTCACCGTGCCCAACGTCCCCACCGTTTTGGGTGGATGCGCGCTCCCACGGCGCGCAGGTGCCCAAAACGGTGGGGAAGTTCGACTGCGTGTCGACGTCAGTCGGGGAGTTTGGCGACCGACTCCGCCAGCGGTGTGACGAGGTTGTCGATCACGTACGGCTGGCTGAGGGGTGTGCTGAGCGAGATGGCGTCGACGATGTTCGGGATCGCGCGCAGCTCGACGACCCGCTTCGCCTCCACCACCGGCAGCTGCCGGAACAACTGCTGCCCGTAGACCGTGTCGTGCTCCGCCTGCGACAGCGTCTGCAGCAGCAGGACGTCGGCGTCGAGCAGTCCGACGTTCTCCGGGCTGATCGACGGGGTGCCGCTCGCCGCGATGTCCGCCACCCGCTGCGGCTGCACGAAGCCCATCCCGGTGAGGAACTGCTGCCGCGGGTCGGACGGCTTGAAGACGTAGTACGCCTGCCCACCCTGGTATCCGCCGTAGGTGTAGACCGCCGAGCGGCCGGCGAACTCGGGGTGCGCCTTCTTCACGGCGTCGTACTTCGCGTCGAGCCCCTCGATGATCGACGTCGCCCGCTCGGGCTCGCCGAGTATCTGGCCCATCGTGCGCACCGACTCGCGCCAGTCGTGCCCGTACTGCCCGGCCACCTTCGGTGCGACGGTCGGCGCGATCGCGGTGAGCTTCGAGTACTGCTCGGCGGTGATGTTGTCGAAGCCGACGATGAGGTCGGGGTCGAGCCGGGCGATCGTCTCGAAGTCCATCGCCGCGGCCGGCAGCTTCACCGGCGGGGTGCCGGTGACCTTGGCGTCCGCCCACGGTCCGACGCCGCTGGGCCGGTCGGCGAACCACGACGTCCACCCGACGGGCTGCACGTCGAACGCGAGCGGGTACTCGGCGTCGGTGTAGCCGACCGTGACGATCCGCGTCGGCCGTGCCGTGATCTCGGTGGTGCCGAACGCGTGCGTGATCGTCACGGGGAACCCCGGTGCGGGTGCCGCGGCCGGCGCCGTGGGGGCGGGACCGGTGCCGCACCCGGCGAGCACGACGGCCGCGCCGAGCAGGGCTCCGATCAGACGGCGTCTTCCGATGGGGGGCACTGATCCTCCTGGACGGCACGAGGGTTGTGTTATCGGTAAGGGTTGCCTAACTTTACGAGAGTGCTCGTGACCGACGAAGACCGGATCCACCGCACTGTCCGGGAGTGGGCCCACGAGACCCAGGTCCGGCCCGACCCCGACGGCACGCTCCGCTGGCCGCTCACCTCCACCGGCCTCGAACTCGTCGCCGAGACCAGCCGCCTCTCGGCCACCGGCCACCACGTCCTCGCCGACGTCCGGGTCGAGTACGGCCCCGCGGACGGCGACCGTGCACCGGCCGGCCCGCTCACCGCGCCCCTGCTCGCGGCGCTGCTCGCGGCCGAGGTCGCCTACCGCGGCGGCGGCCGCGCCGAGTGGGATCCCGCTGCCGCGAGCGCGGCGCTGGTGGCCGCCGCGGCCACCGACGAGGGCGCCCCGTTCGTCACGGCCGACGGTGGCAGCGCGCTCGCCGAGTCGCTCCAGGGCCGCTCACCTGCCGAGATCCGCAGCTGGTTCGCCGAATGGGCGGGCTCGGTGCTGCTCCCGGCCGTCCGGCGCTTCGACGCGGAACCCGTCGACGAGACGACGGAGGCCGCGGCCGCGCGTCTCTCCGACGGCTGCCTGCGCCGCCGTGTCATCGGCGTCGTCGGCGCGCTCGGTGCGGCGGGCCTCGCCGACGAGGCCGAGCTGGTCGCCGACCTGCGGGGGTTGCTCGCGCCGCTCGCCGAAGACTCCGCGCTCGTGCGCACCTGGCTGGAGGCGAGCGTCCTGCCCTCCCGCGCCGGCCTGATCACGGGACTGCGCGGGCGCGATGAGGTGTTCGGACCGACCGGCGCCTACATCGAGACGGTCAACCCGCTCCGCACGGCCGCGCCGAGCGAGGTGCACGCCGGCGTGCCGGGTCCGGTGCTGCCGGAGCTCGGCGAGGGCTGGGACCTGCGACTGGTCGACCCCGACTCGTCCGACGTCGACATGGTCACCCGCTGGATGGCGTTCCCGCACGTCGAACGCGGTTGGCGGCAGGCGTGGCCGCGCGAGCAGTGGGCCGCCGAGCTCGCCGCCCAGCGCGCCGGCAACGCGACGATCCCGTGCATCGCGTCGTTCCACGGCGTCCCCACCGCATACATCGAGCTCTACCGCGCGGTGCGCAGCCCGCTCGCCGACCGCTACGAGGCCTGGTCGCACGACATCGGCATCCACATCGCGATCGCCGAGATCGGCACCATCGGCAAGGGCGCAGGCACCTGGCTGGTGCGCGAGCTCGGCAGCGGCACGTTCGCCGCCGACCCCGGCTGCCGCCGCATCGTCGGCGAACCGAACGTGCACAACCTCGCGACGCTGCGCCTCGTCGAGAAGGTCGGCTACCGGCTGCCCCGCGAGATCCCGTACCCGCACAAGAACGCCGCTCTGATCATCCGTACCCCCTGAAGGGACGTTCATGGCTCTGCGCACTGCCAAGGAGTACGCCGAGGGACTGCGTGACGGGCGCCGCGTGCACTTCCGCGGTGAGCGCGTCCCAGACGTCACGGAGCACCCCGTCATCGGGGTGGCCGTGCGGCACGCGGCGACCGACTTCGAGATGGCGGAGGACCCGCGGTACCGCGAACTGGCGGTCGTGGCCGGCGAGCACGGCGAGTTCAGCCGCTACTTCGAGGAGCCGCGCACCGGCGCCGACCTGCGCAGGCGATCCGAGCTGATCGCCGAGGCCACCGCGCGGGGCCGGACGCTCGTGCCGCTCGTGAAGGAGATCGGCACCGACGCGCTGTTCGCGCTGCTGCGGGTCGCGCCGCAGGTCGACGCCGCGCACGGCACCACGTACACCGGACGCGTGCGGGCCTTCCTCGACCGCTGCCGCGACGGCGACCTGACGATGTCGGTGGCGCAGACCGATGTGAAGGGCGACCGGATGCTCGGCCCGTCTGCGCAGCCCGACCCCGACGCGTACCTGCACGTCGTCGAGCGGCGGCCCGACGGGATCGTCGTGCGCGGCGCGAAGGTGCATACATCGTGCACACCGAACGTCGACGAGCTGATCGTGCTCCCGACCAGGGCGATGGGGCCGGCCGACACCGACTACGCTGTCTCGTTCGCGGTGCCGATCGACACACCGGGGTTGGTGCTGGTGGCGAGCCCCTACGGCGGAGTCGGCGCCGAGACGTTCGACGCCCCGATCTCGTCGCGGCACAAGATGATGGAGACGGTGACGATCTTCGAGGACGTCTTCGTGCCGAACGAGCGGGTCTTCCTCGCCGGCGAGGCCGAGTTCAGTGGCCCGCTCGCGCTGGCGTTCGTCGAGTACCACCGGTTCACCGCCGTCTCCTACAAACTCCCGCTCGTCGACGCGCTGATCGGCGCGGCCGCGTTGCTCGCCGACATCAACGGGATCAGGAAAGCCGGCCACGTCCGCGACAAGCTGGTGCGCCTGATCAGCTACGCCGAGACGCTCCGCGCGCTGGTCGAGGCCGCCGCCGACCGTGCCGTCATGGACGAGTGCGGGCTCGCCGTGCCCGACCCGCTGACCACCAACATCGCGAAGTCGCACTTCGCGCACGGCTACCACGACGCCGTGCAGGACGTGCAGGACATGGCGGGCGCGCTGCTCGTCACCGCGCCGTCCGCCGCCGATTTCCGCAGCTCCGAGACCGGTGACCTGCTGCGCCGCTACCTCAGCGGCCGCGCCGGCCACGACGGCGAGGAGCGGGTGCGGGTGATGAACATGGTCAGCGATCTCACGACCGGCGACTTCGGCGGCTACCACGCGGTGCTCGCGATCCACGCCGAAGGATCGCTGGAGGCCGAGAAGCTCATGATCGCCAGGAGCTACCGGGCCGAGCGGGCCGTCTCCTACGCGCGTGAGCTGGCCGGTATCGCTCCATGAACGCAGGCACGTTCCTGCGTTCGGCGGTCCGCCCGGAGACGCCCGCGCTCGCCGCCGCGTTCGGCGCGACGGCGTTCCAGCAGCTGGCTTTCCTCGCCGTGCCGCTCTTCGTCCAGCGAGCGATCGACGACGGCATCCGGGCGGGCTCGGTCGAGGTCACCGCGATGTGGGCGGGTGTGGTCGCGGCGCTCGCGGTCGTCCTGCTGCTCGGCGCGATCGGCGGCGAGTGGTTCTCCGGCGTGGCGGCGACGGCGATCGCCGCGGCGCTGCGGCGCCGCGTCGCCGCGCACATCGCGACGCTCGACCGGCCGGCGCTCGACGCGTTCGGCCGTGGCGACCTCGCCATGCGCGTGAGCCGCGACGTCGAGCAGATCACCACCTGGGTGCAGGGGCTGGTGTGGTGGCTGCAGGTGGCGCTGACGATCGTGCTGGTGCTGCCCGCGATCTTCGCGCTCGACCCGTTGCTGCTGGTGGTGGCGGTGGCGACGGCCCCGCTGCTGGTGGCGGGCAGCATGCTGTTCCCGCGCTGGTTCGCCCGGCGCAACGCGCAGCTCTCCACCGCGCACGCGGCGCGCGCCGACGCCGTCGAGGACCTGCTGCACGCGAGCGCAGCTGTCCGCGGGCTCGGCGGCGAGCAGGTGCTCGTCGCGCGGCACCACGCGGCGAGCGGGCAGGTCACCCGGCACACGCACCTCGTCGCGCGGGTCGCGGCGAACTGGGCGGCGACCATGCCGGCCGTGCCGCGCGCCGCGATCGCCGTCGGTGTCCTCGTCGGCGGGTTCGCCGCGCTCGACGGCCGCACGACTGTCGGCGGCATCGTCGCGTTCACGTCGTGGATGACGATGTTCTCGGTGGCCGTCACGTTCCTGGTCGTGCTGCTCTCCAACCGCGGGGAGGCGAAGGTCGCCGCCGGGCGCATCGCCGAGGTGCTCGATACCAGGCCGGTGGTCGTCGACCCGGCCGACCCCGTGGCGCTGCCGGATCGCGGTCGGCTCGAGGTGCGTGGGGTGCCGGTCGGCGGCGGTCCGCTCGACCTGAACGTCGGGCCCGGCGAGCTGTTGGCGATCACCGGGCCGACCGGCTCGGGCAAGTCGACGTTCGCGCGGCTGCTCTGCCGGCTCGACGACCCGCCGTCCGGCGCGGTGCGTTACGGCGGCATCGACCTGCGGCTTGCGGTGTTGTCGCAGGTCAGGGCGCGGATCGGATACGTGGCGCAACGGCCGGTTGTGCTCGCGGGCACCATCGCGGACAACCTGCGGATGGGCCGCACGGTCACCGAGGACGACATGGTGGCCGCGGCCCGCGCCGCGACGTTCGACCGTGTTGTCGATGGTTTGCCCGACGGCTACGCCACCGAGGTCGGTGAGGGCGGCTCGACGCTCTCCGGCGGCCAGGTGCAGCGGTTGGCGCTGGCCAGGACGCTGCTCGCGCGGCCGGACGCGCTCGTGCTCGACGACGTCACCTCCGCGGTCGACGTCGTCACCGAGCGGGCGATCCTGCGTGGCATCCGCTCGTACCTCCCGGACGCCGCGGTGGTCGTCGTGACCAGCCGGCCGGGCGTGCTCGGTGTCGCCGACCGTGTCGTCGACCTCCGCACAGCACACCCCGAAGTCGTGGAGGCCGGCCGTGGCTGAGGTGCGGACGCTCGCCGCGGAGCCCGATACGACACAGGTTTACCGCCGCTTCTGGCCACACCTGCGCGCGCACCGGCGGGTGATCGTCCCGGCGCTGCTGGTCAGCCTGCTGAGCACGGCGTCGGTGGTGGCGATGGCGCCCGCCATCGGGCAGGCCGTCGCCGCCGTCATCGCGGGCGACCGCACCGCGCTGCTGGTGTGGTCCGGTGTGCTCGGCGGGCTCGTGATCGCCCGGATGCTGCTGCTCAGGGCCGCCGAACTGATGTTGACGCGCGCGGGGGAGCAGGTCGTGCGGACGCTGCGAGACCTGGCCGTCGAGGGGCTTGCCGGCGCGCCGCTGCGGTTCGTCGAGGCACACCGGGCGGGCGAGCTGCTGCGCCGCGCCACCGGCGAGATCGCCGAGCTCGCGGCGTTCGTCCGGCAGCACGTGCCCGACCTGCTCGCGATCCTCTCGACGCTCGGCATGACGTTCGTGGTGCTGTTCGTGTACTCGTGGCTGCTGACGCTGGTGGTGCTGGTGCTGTTCGTGCCGGCCGCCGCGTTCGTCGTGCGGTGGTTCAAGCGCGACGCCGACACCGCGTTCGCCGCGAAGGCCGCGGCGGAGGCGGCCGTCTCGGCCCGGTTCACCGAGACGATCACCGCGCACGAGGTGCTGGTGACCGGAGGCGGCATGGCCGAGCGGCTCGCGCTGCTCGACGCCGACGTCGCGACCGCGCGGACCGCGGCGATGCGCGCGGTTGCCGTGCAGACCCGGCTGACCGCGACGGGGTTCGTCGAGGGGCTGGCGACGGCGACGTTGTTGCTGGTCGGGGCGCTGTTGGCGGCGCAGGGGCAGGTGGGTGTGGCGGCGGTCGTGGTGTTCGTGCTGGCCACCCGCAACATGTTCGACGGGTTCCGCGGGCTCTCCGACCTCGTCGCGCAGCTGCAGACCGCGAAGATCGGGCTGGCACGCCTGCTCGACCTCTTCGACGCCGCGTCGCCGCACGTGGGTGACAAGGCGGGCGACGGCGTCCTGCCGGCGGCCGGCGAGCTGGTCGTCGAGGACGTGGAGTACGGCTATGGCGGCGCGCCGGTCTTGGCCGGGACGGTCCTGCGGATCGCCCAGGGCGAGCGGGTCGGGCTGGTCGGCGAGACCGGCTGCGGCAAGACGACGCTCGCGAAGCTGCTCTCCGGGCTCTACGAACCGGACAGCGGAAGCGTCCGGTTCGGCGACGTCGGGCTGACGTCCGTCGAGCCGGCGGAGCGCAGGCGGCGGATCGTGCTGGTGCCGCAGGCCGTGCACACGATCACGGCGACCGTCGCGGACAACATCGGGCTGATCCCGAGCCGCCCCGACCGCGCCGCGATGGAGGCGGCCGTCGACGCGCTGGGCGTCCGCGACTGGGTGGACGGGCTCCCCGACGGGCTCGACACCGTCGTCGGATCCGGCGGGCGGCGGCTCTCCGCGGGGGAACAGCAGCTGATCGGGCTGGTCAGGGCCGCGTTGACCGATCCGGCGGTGCTGATCCTGGACGAGGCGACGTCCGACATCGACCCCACCCTCGCGCGGCAGCTGGAAGCGGCCGTCGAGGGGCTGCGGGCCGACCGGACGCTCGTTGTCGTCGCGCACCGCGAATCGACCATCGAACGCCTGCCGCGGGTCGTGCGGCTCGTGGAGGGGCGGATCACCGACGGAGGCACGACGTGAGCCCAGACATGATCACCGAGGACCGCTATTCGGGGTTGTTCGCCAAGCAGGCGGGCTCGCCGACGCTGCGGGCGATCTACCGGGCGGCCTACGGGTCGGACTACCCGGAGGAGCTCGACCCGTTCGGCTTCGTGACCAGGGCCGACCTCGACCGGGTCGGTGAGCTGCTCGCCCTGCCCGAGGGCGCGACGATGGCGGACATCGGCTGCGGGCGCGGCGGGCCGGGGCTGTTCGTCGCACGCGCGAGCGGGGCGCGACTGACCGGGGTGGACGTCGTGCCCGGCGCGGTGGTGGACGCCGCGCTGCGCAGCCGCGGCCTCGGCGTGCCGGACGCCCGCTTCACCGTCGGCAGCTTCACCGCGACCGGACTGCCCGCGGCGTCGTGCGACGGGGTGATGAGCGTCGACACGCTGTGGATGGTCGTGGACAAGGAGGCCGCGGTTGCCGAAATCGCGCGGGTGCTGCGGCCCGGCGGGCGGTTCGTGTTGACGACCTGGGAGCCCACGCACGCCGACCATGCGGAATTGCTGCGCGCGGCCGGATTCGAAGTGCTCGTGCGCGAGGAGACACCGCGCTGGTTGGAACGCCAGCAGGCGGTCTATTCGGGCGTCCTCGCGGCCCGCGCCGTGCTGGAGGCCGAATTGGGCGTCGACGGTGCCGCCGTCCTGATCCGGGAGGCGGAGGAAACCCCGGACGTCCTGGCCGACACCCCGCGCCTCCTCCTCGCCGCGCACCACCCCTGAACTTCCCCACCGTTTTGCCAACCTGCACACGCAATACCCCGTGCAGGTTGGCAAAACGGTGGGGAAGTTCGGGGTGAACCACGGGCTGGACCACGAATCCGGAACGGACAGCGCTGACCTGCAGGTACGTCTGTCCGTGCGCGCGGCTGGTCCACCGCAATGGGTGTTCTGGTCTATCGCGCCCACTCCGGCCGTGGTTAGCGTGCCTGCACCACGAGGAGGTGGTGCGATGTTCCCGGCAGCGTCGAACGACCGCACCGCCGAGGCGAGGGCACGCCTGCTCGACCTGATCCACTCACTGGGGACGGGCGAGCGCATCCCGGCCGAGCGCGACCTGGCCCAGCGGTGGGGTGTCGCGCGGATGACGCTGCGCAAGGCGATCGACCGGCTCGTGCTCGACGGCCTGCTGGAGCGCCACGAGCGCCGAGGCACGTTCACGAGCCGCCCGCGGGTGCCGCGGCACCTGAGCATCTCGTCGTTCACCGAGGAGATGACCCGCCGCGGCGTCACACCCAGCAGCCGCACGCTGTCGCTGCGCCGCATCAAGGCCAGCACGACGGTGGCCCGCCACCTGCGGATCCCCGTCGGCGACCCGGTGATCCGGTTCGTCAGGCTGCGGCTCGGCGACGGCCAGCCGATGGCCGTCGAGACCAACCACGTGCCGGGGGTGCTGGTCCCCGACCTGACCGAGGCCGACCTCGTCGGTTCCTGGTACGCGCTGCTGGCCAGCAGGTACGGCATCCAGATCATGTCCGGCGTCGCGAACCTGGTGCCGGCCATGCCCGACGAGCGGACGGCCGAGCTGCTCGACATCCCCACGTCGCAGCCCTGCTTCAAGGTCCGGACGGTCGTGCGCGACCGGGCCGGCCGGATCGTCGAGATCGGCGAGTCCGTCTACCGGGGTGACGACTTCACGCTCACCGTCGAGCTGTTGCCCGGCACCGGGTCGCGGGAGCTTCCCCAGCCACGTACGCGCGCGACCTGACAGGAGGAACGATGGCCCCCCGACTTCCCCGAGCCAGATCGGCTGCCGTGATCGCAGCCGCCGCACTTCTCACCGCGGGCGTCGCGGCGTGCGGCGGCGGCTCCGGCCAGCAGGCCGCAGGCGGCGACGTCACGCTCACGTTCTGGACGCACACGCACCCGCCGATGGTCGACCTGAACAAGGCGATCATCGCCGAGTACCAGCAGCAGCACCCGAACGTGAAGATCGAGTACCAGACGGTGCCGAACACCGAGTTCGCGACGAAGATGCTCACCTCGCTGAGCACCGGCGCCGGCCCCGACATCATCAACATGGACGACGGTGCGCTGCGCGGCGAGTACATCCAGAAGCGGCTCGTCGCCCCCGTCGACGCCGCGGCGTTGGGCAAGGGCTCGGCGAGCGAGGTCGAGGCCGGCTTCGTCCCGGGGACCCTGGACGGCGCAAAGGGCCCCGACGGCAAGCTGTACGGGCTGCCGAGCGAGTTCAACGGCACCGTCTTCGCGATCAACAAGAAGCACTTCGCCGACGCCGGCCTCGACCCCGCGAACCCACCGAAGACGTGGCAGCAGGTGATCGAGTACGGCAAGTCGCTCAACGCGGCCGGGCACAAGCAGGCGTTCAACTTCCTCTACCTGCATTCCGGCTGGTACGCGCAGTGGTTCCAGACGTTGGCCAACCAGACCGGCGGGACGCCGCTCTCGCCCGATGGCAAGACCGCCGAGCTCGACTCGCCGGGCAACGTGGCGGCGTTGCAGCTGTGGGTCGACCTCGCGCGCACGTCCGGGATCGCCGACCCCAGGACTTCCTCGCGGGACGCCACCTCGCCCTTCCAGGACCTCTCCTCCGGCGTCCAGTCGATGGCGATCACCTACCCGTGGGCGCTCGACCAGGTCAAGGAGGCCAACCCCGAGGTGTACGAGCAGCTGGCGGTGGTCCCGCTGCCGCAGGTGGATGCCGCGAAGCCGCCGGTCAACCGCATCTACGGCTACTTCTGGGCGGTCAACAGCGCCAGCAAGCAGCAGGTGGAGGCGTGGAAGTTCATCTCCTACCTCTCCGCGCAGCACGAGCGCTGGCTCACCGACGTCAACTTCGTGCAGCCGGTCACCGGGTGGGACAAGAGCCCGGCCGCGCAGAAGATCCCGTTCATCGACACGATCGCCAGCGCGTACTCCAACGGCAAGTACGACCAGGTCGGGCCGCACTGGAACGAGATACAGGACGCGATCCGGGCGGCGGCGGACAAGGCCGTGTTCGACGGGGTGCCGCCGGCCGACGCGCTGCGCGAGGCCGACGCGTCCGCCCAGCGGAGCCTCGGCTGAGCGTGTCGACCTCGCTGATCACCCCGGCCCGGAAGGCAGCCGGACCTCCACCCGCCCGCAAGCGCGGGCGGGTGGAGCCGCGGCGCGACCTCGTCGGCGCGCTGCTGTCGCTACCGGCGCTGATCCTGTTCGCGCTGTTCGCGATCTACCCCGGCCTGCGGGTCTTCTACCTGAGCCTCTTCGACTACAGCCTCACCGCGCCCGCCGAGTTCGTCGGGTGGGACAACTTCACCTACCTCGCCACCGACCCGCGGTTCCACGCGGCGCTGCGCAACACCGTGATCTACACGGCGGGCACGTACGTCCCGGCGCTCGCGCTCGCGATGCTGCTGGCGCTCGGGCTGCGCAGGCACATGGCCGGGTTCGGGCTCGTCCGGCTGCTGTACTTCCTGCCGGTCGCGACGAGCTGGGTGGCGATCGCGGTGGTGTGGCGGCTGGTGCTGCACCCCGAAGGCCTGCTCAACCAGTCGCTCGGCATCGACGTCGACTGGCTCACCAGCTCGGCCGCCGCCCGCTGGGCGCTCGTGCTGATGGGGATCTGGAAGGAGACCGGCTTCTTCCTGATCCTCCTGCTCGCCGGGCTGACGCGGCTGCCCACCGACGTCATCGAGGCCGCGATGGTCGACGGCGCCAACGCGTGGCAGCGGTTCTGGCACGTGACGTTCCCGCTGCTCAAGCCGATCGTGGCGGTCTGCAGCGTGATCGCGGTGATCCGCGGGTTCCAGGCGTTCAGCCCGCAGGTCGTGCTGACCGGCGGCGCGTTCGACACCGAGGTGGTCAACCTGTTCGTCTACAAGACCGCGTTCGAGAGCGCCCGGATGGGCCGGGCGAGCGCCGTCGCGGTGCTGATGTTCGCCGTGCTGCTCGTCGTGACGCTCGTGCAGCTGCGGGTGTTCCGGAGGGCGGACGCATGATCCTGCCCATGATTCTGCGCAGGGTCCCGCTCTGGATCGTGCTCGCCGCCGGCGGTGTCGCGTTCGCGGCGGTGCTCGCCTACGCCGTCGTCTCGGCGGTCAAGGCGCCGACGGAGATCCTCGCCGTGCCGCTCTCGTGGCTGCCGGCCGAACCGGTCTGGTCGAACTTCGCGCTGCCGTTCACGGAGACGCCGTTCGCGCGGTACTTCCTCAACAGCGTTGTCGTCGGGGTGGTCGTCACCCTGCTCAACGTCGTGACCTGCACGCTCGCCGGCTACAGCTTCTCCAAGTTCGCCTACCCCGGCCGCGATGCCGCGTTCGTCATCGTGCTGGCGACGCTGATGGTGCCGCTGGAGGTGATCTACGTCCCGCTCTACGCGCTGGTCTACGACCTGGGCTGGGTGAACAGCTTCGCCGCGCTGATCATCCCGGCCGGCACCAGCGCGTTCGGGATCTTCCTCATGCGCCAGAGCATCGACGCCGTGCCGGACGAGCTGATCGAGGCGGCCCGGCTCGACGGCGCGGGTGTCGTGCGGACGTTGTTGCAGATCGTCGCGCCGCTGCTGCGCGGGCCGATGGCGGCGCTGGCGCTGTTCATCTTCCTGATGAACTGGGACAGCCATCTCTGGCCGCTGCTGGTCGGCAGCGACGACGAGCACCGGACGCTGCCGGTCGGGCTCGCCGCGATGCAGGCCAACAACCAGGGCGCCAACGGGCTGCCGATGATGATGGCCGCCGCGGTGCTCGCGCTGCTGCCGACCGTGCTGCTGTTCCTCTCGCTGCAGAAGCGGTTCGTCGAGGGCGTGACGATGAGCGCGGGCATCCGATGAGGGTCGCGGTCGACGGCGGGCAGTCCCAGCTGCGGCTCACGGTCGTCGGGTCCGGGCGCGTGCACGTCGGGCCGGGGTTCAGCTACGCGGCCGACGTCGTACCCGGCATCGTCGCGGCGGTCGCGACCGCGTGGGCCGAGGTTGTGGCCGATGAGCCGGTCGAGCGAGCGGCGCTCGGGCTGACCGGGCTACCCGCGACCGCGGAGGGCCGCGAGCGGCTCGGCGCCGCCGTCGCCGAGCTGCTGCCCACCCCGGAGGTGCTGCTCTGCGCCGACAACGTCACCGCGCACGCCGGCGCGCTCGGCGGCGCCCGCGGGGTGGCGCTGACCGTCGGCACCGGCGTCAACTGCCTCGCCGTCGACCCCGAGGCGGGCTTCTGCCACCGCGTCGACGGGTGGGGGCACCTGTTCGGCGACGACGGCAGCGCGTTCGCGATCGGGCGCGCCGGGATCGCGGCGGCGCTGCGCGCGCACGACGGCCGCGGTGCGCCGACGAAGCTGTCGGAGCTGGTCGAGGAGCGGTTCGGCGCGCTGGACGAGGTGCCGCAGCGGCTGTACACGTCGCCCACGCGCGTCGACGACATAGCGCGGTTCGCCGTCGTCGTGTTGGGCGCGGCCGACGAGGTGGCTGGTGCGATCGTCCGGAATGCGGGCGCCGAGCTGGCCCGGACCGCGCGGGCCGCCGTCGACGCGCTGCCCGGCGCCGAACCGGTGCCGGTCGCGTGCACCGGACGGCTCGTCGAGTCGAGCCCCCAGTTGCTCGCCGCGCTGCGGGCCGGGCTCGACGGCTGCGAGCGGGCGCGGCTCGTCCCGGCCGCGGGCTCGGCGCTCTCCGGCGCCTGCTTCCTCGCCGAAGCCGCTGACCTGCGCGGATACGGCCCGCTCCTGCACGTCTTTCGTCGAGGAGGTGTTCGGTGATCCCGTTCCCTGCGGGTTCGCTGGTGGTGTCGTGCCAGGCCGGGCGCTCCAGCCCGCTGCACGGGCCGGAGCAGATGGCGCGGATGGCGCGCGCCGCGGCGGCCGCGGGCGCGGCCGGCATCAGGGCCAACGGGCCCGCAGACGTGGCCGCGATCAGGGCCGCGGTCGACCTGCCGATCATCGGGATCAACAAGCTGGGCGACCGCGACGGCGTGTTCATCACCCCGACCGCCGCCGCGGCTGCTGCAGTGATCGAGGCCGGCGCCGACGTCGTCGCGGTGGACGGCACCCTGCGGCCGCGCCCGGGTGGCAGCACGCTCGCGCAGCTGGTCGCGGCCGTGCACGATCGGTTCGGCGTGCCGGTGATGGCCGACGTCGACAGCCTCGAAGCCGGGCTCGCGGCCCGCGCGGCCGGCGCCGACCTCGTCGCGAGCACGCTCTCCGGCTACACCGGCGGCCCGGTCCCGCCGGGCCCCGACCTGGAGCTCGTCGCCGCGCTGGCCGGCAAGCTCGACTGCCCGGTCGTCGCGGAGGGCCGGTACTCGACACCGGAGCTGTTCCGCGCCGCGCTCGACGCCGGCGCGCACACCGTCGTCGTCGGCGGCGCGATCACCGACCCCGCCCTCATCACCGCCCGCTTCCTGGCGGCCGCGCCGTGACCCCCGACGAGATTCGGGTGGGGTTCGCGGCGGTCGGGCTCGATGTGCCGGCCGGGACGCCGCTCGGTGGGTATGCGGCGCGGACCGGGCCGTCCACCGGGGTGCTGGACGCGCTGGAGGTTGCGGCCGTCAGCGTGCAGGCCGGCACCGAGCGGCTGATCTGGATCGTCGCCGACCTGCCGTGCGTCAACGTCGATCTCGTCGCGGCCGTGCGCGAGATCGTCGGCGTCCTCGACATTGGGGGGCACGTCTGGGTGTCGGCGACGCACACCCACGCCGGCCCGGAGACGGGCTGCGCCCCCGGCGGGAGCGTGACGCCCGAGCCCTGGCTGGAGCGCGTCACCGAGGCCGCGACGGAGGCCGCGACCCGCGCCGTCGCCGCCGAGCGCGCGAGCACGGTGGAGCTGCGGCGCGTCCGGCTCTCCGGGGTCGGCGGGCAGCGCTCGGGCGCGCGCCCGCGCCGGACGGTGCCCGTCGACGTCCTGTCGGTGCAGGTCGAAGGGCGGACGGCGGGTGTCGTCGCGGTGCTGCCCGTGCACCCGACGGTGCTCGATGCCGGCAACCGCCAGGTCAGCGCCGACCTCACCGGCGCGACCCGACACGCGCTCACCGCTGCGCTGCCGGGCGCGTGGGCCGTCGTGGCGACGGGCGCGGCCGGCGACGTCAGCACGCGGCCGCACCGCAAGGAGCAGACCGCGCGCGAGTGCGCCCGCCTCGGCGCGCTGGCCGCGGCCACGATCGCGGGTGCGCTGCGGCGCCCGCCCGACCTCGAGGTGGCGGCCGGCGAGCTGCATGTGGGGTCGTCGTCGATCGCGCTCGAACCCAAGCCCGCCGAGGCGGCGCCGCTCGACGAGCTGCGCGCCGCGCTCGCGGCGACGGAACGCGTGGGCGACCCGGTGGCCGTCCGCACCGCCTACACCGCGCTGCAGGCCGCCGAGCTGGCCGAATCGGCCGAGTTGGTGCCCGCCGAGCTGAGCTGCGCGGTTGCGGCCGCGTCGCTCGGGCCGTTGCGGCTGCTCGCGCTCGGCGCCGAGCCCTACCTGGAGCTGTCCGAGCGCGCCGCACCGGCGGTGCTGCTCGGCTACACGAACGGATACGTCGGCTACCTGCCGACGCGCGCCGCCTACCGCCGTCCCGACTACGAGGTGCTGCGCACGCCGGTCGCGGCCGGCGGCGCCGAGCTGGCGCTCGCGGCAGCGGCCGACCTGATCGAACCCGAGAGGAACCCGTGACCAACCCGACGCTCGACAGCGGACCCGCCATGCGCGTGCTGCAGGACACGATCAACAAGGTCGTCGACACCCAGCACGCCGCCATCGCCGCCGCGGCGACGCTCGCCGCCGACGCGCTGGCCGCCGACGGGATCCTGCAGGCCTTCGGCACCGGCCACTCCCGCGCCTTCGCGATGGAGATCGCCGGCCGCGCCGGTGGCCTCATCCCGGCGAACCAGCTGGCCATCAAGGACATCGTGATGCTCGCGGGCGTCGCGCCCGCGGAGATCCTCGACCCGACCGTCGAGCGCGACCCCGGCCTCGCCGCACGTGTGCTCGCGCTGCACGAGGTGCACCCCGACGACGTCTTCGTGATCGCGTCGAACTCCGGGATCAACGGCTCGACCGTCGAGATGGCCCGCCTCGCGAAGGCCGGCGGACACGCCGTCGTGGCTGTCACGTCGCTCGCGCACAGCAACTCCGTCGCGTCCCGGCACCCCTCCGGGCAGCGGCTGCACGAGCTGGCCGACGTCGTGATCGACAACTGCGGCGTGCCCGGCGACGCCGCTTACGAGCTGCCCGGCGGCAGCTCGATCGTTTCCACCTCGACCGTCACCACCGCGCTGATCGCGCAGCTGCTCACCGCGGAGATCTGCACGCAGCTGCTGGCCAGGGGTATCGAGCCGCCCGTGTACCGCTCGGCGAACATGGACGGCGGCGACGAGCACAACGCCCGCCTGCTCGCCCGCTACGGCACCCGCATCCACCCGCAGGAGCCCTGAGCCCGGGAGGCCAGTTCGCCTGTCGGCGAATCGGTGGCCCTGCGGCGCCGTCCTCGGGACGATCACCGGATGGACGGATTCAACCCCACGCAGTACGGCGCGCGCTGGGCCGCGACCTACGACGACTTCCACGAGGGTGTGGTCGACAGCGCCACGACGGTCGCCGGCCTGCACACGCTGGCCGGCGAGCGCGCGTCGGTGCTGGAGTACGGCGCGGGGACCGGTCGCCTCGCGATCCCGCTCGCGCAGCTCGGCCACGCCGTCACTGCCGTCGAGATCAGCGAGGAGATGCTGGAGCGGCTCGCCGCGAAGGTCGGCTCGGCCAGCGTCGAGGCGGTGCAGGCCGACATGACGACGGTCGAGCTGGACCGCGAGTTCGACCTGGCGTTCGTCGCGTTCAACTCGATCTTCGCGCTCGCCACGCAGCAGGACCAGGTGCGCCTGTTCCGCAACGCCGCCAAGCACCTGCGCCCCGGGGGCGCGTTCGCGCTGGAGACGGTGGTCGTCGAGACGCCGCGCGCCAACGGCCAGGTGCAGCGGCTGCGGGTGGCCGACGTGCGCCCCGACGAGCTGGTGCTCGCCGCGGGCCTGCTCGACCCCGTCACCCAGTTCTACAACGGCACGTGGGCCGTGCTCGGGAAGTCGGGCACGACGTTCTACCCGATCCAGGGCCGGCACGTGACGCACGCCGAGATGGACCTGATGGCGCAGCTCGCCGAGCTGGAGCTGGAATCGCGCTGGCAGGACTGGCAGCAATCCCCGTTCACGGCGGAGTCGCACTCGGTCGTGACGGTCTACCGCAAGCCGCGCTGACCCTCAGAAGGAGTGGTGCACGGCCTCGACGTTGTTGCCGTCGGGGTCCCGCACGAACACCGCGTAGTAGCCGGGGTGGTACTCCGGGAAGATCCGCGGCGCGTGCAGGATCTCGGCCCCGGCCGCCATGGCTGCCTCGTGCACGGCGTCGACGGCTTCCCGGCCGGCCGCCGCGAACGCGACGTGGATCTCGCGGGCCGGCGCGCCCGCTGTCGGGCCGAGCCAGAACCGCGGCCGCCCGTCGGGTCCCGCGAACCCGACGACCAGCTCGTCGCCGTCGCCGAACCGCATCGCCTCTGTCATGCCGACCGGCGCGAACACCGGCGCGTAGAACCGCGCGGCCGCGGCGACGTCGGACACCTGGATCGAGACGTGATCAAGCATCCGGCGAGCGTATCCACAGGTCAGCGGAGCGGCGGAATGTCCCCGCACGTCCCCTTCGCCCGCCGCGCGAACGCGACGAGCACCGTGTCGCACTCGCCGGGGTTGTGCATCGCACGCAGCCCGAGCCCCTCGAACCACAGCACCGCACCCGCCCGGAAGCTGCGCTGCCCACCACGTAGGCAGTGCAGCTCGACCTCACCGCATTGCACGACGATCATCGTGCCCAGCCACTCGTCCTCGACGACGGCCTGCCAGTCGCCCGGCGGCAACGTCACCTCACGCAGGCGGAACGCCCGTCCCGCCCGCGCCGGCAGGCACAGGTCGTCGTCTTGCGCGTCCACGACGGCTCACCTCCGGCCACCCTTCGGGACCCGCCGGTGTGCGGGCCTCTCAGTAGTTAGACACACCCGGAGGGCCACATTCATCGGTCCCGGGCGCCCGAGTTTCCGCGCGCACCGTGGCCCCGTCGTGGCCCGGGGGTTGCCAGGAAAGCCACTTTCCTGGCACCACAGGACAGGAAAGTGGCTTTCCTGGCACTCACGACGCGGGTGTGCGGCCTACTCGCAGGCGATGCCGTCCCCGTCGCGGTCGAGCTTCGAGCTGTACCCGGGCTCGCCGGCCAGCAGCGGTGCCTTGCCGGCGGCCTTCACCGCGCTGCAGTTCTTGTAGAACGCCGCCGGTTCGTCCTCCGACGGCTCAGGGTCGGCCTTCGCCAAGGGCTGCGGATCCGGCTTCGGATCCGGTTTGGGGTCCGGTTTGGGATCGGGCCGTGGCTGCGGCTGCGGCTGAGGCGACGGCGAGGCCTTGGTCGTCGGCGCCGAAGTCGTCGGGGCGACGGTCGTCACCGGAGCCGCCGCCTGCGTACTGGGAGCGGCGGGCGCAGCCGCCGCGACCGTGCTCGGCGCGCTGGTGCTCGCAGACGGCGCCACGGGCGCGCGGTTCGCCGTGCCGATCAGCACCAGCGTCCCGACGACACCGGCCGCGATCCACAGCGGTTTGGGCACGCGCCGCAGCAGGCCGGGGCTCCCGCCCGGCCGCGCCGCCGCGCCGGCCTTCGGCAGCCGCAGGTCGATCTGGAGCCCGCGCGGGTCGGACCGGACGTGCGCCTCGGCTCCTGCGCGCCCCCCGCGGCGCAGGACGTCCTCGACCACCGGTGCGTACCGCTGGGCCATCGCGTGGGTGAGCTCGCCGACCCGGTAGCCGTCGAGCCGCACCTCGATGCCGCGTTCGCCGGCGTGCGGGCCGTACGTGATCGGCGCGAAGACCAGCTCGGCGGCGACGTGTCGCGGGCGCCCGTCCGGTCGCGGCGCGTACTGCGCGAGGACGGACTGGTGGAATTCCTCCTTGGTCACGATGACCGTGCGTTCTGATTCGAGCAGCGTCAGGCCGACGCGGGAATTCTCGATCATGGGGGGGCGCTCCTGGGTGCTGGGGGTGACCCATGGCTCGCATCCCGTCGCGGAACGTTACCTCGGGGCCATGCGGAGCGCGCCGTCCATGCGGATCGTCTCGCCGTTCAGGTAGTCGTGCTCCACGATCATCGTGACGAGCCGGGCGAACTCGGACGGCTGCGCGAGCCGCTGGGGGAAGGGGACGCCTGCGCTCAGCCCGGCGCGCACGTCGTCGCTGAACCCGGCCATCATCGGCGTGTCGACGATCCCGGGCGCGATCGTCATGACCCGGACGCCGTACTGCGCGAGGTCGCGCGCGGCCGTGACCGTCATCCCGGCGACCCCCGCCTTCGACGCCGCGTACGCGATCTGCCCGATCTGCGCCTCGAACGCCGCGATCGACGCGGTGTTCACCACGATCCCGCGCTGCCCCTGCGCGTCGGGTTCGAGCCGCGACATCGCCTCCGCGGCCAGCCGCATCACGTTGAACGTGCCGAGCAGGTTGACCTTGAGCACGGTGTGGAAGAGATCGAGGTCGTGGGTGCCCTTGCGGCTCAGGATCCGCGCGGACGGCGCGATGCCCGCGCAGCTCACGGCGATCCGCAGCTCGGCGCCGTCGTCCGCGATCCGCGCGATGGCCTCCTTGACCGGCGCCTCGTCGGTGACGTCGGCGGGCAGCAGCACCACCCCGTCGCCCGGCGCGGCCTTCTCGATCGACGAGGGCAGGTCGAGCCCGTAGACGGTGGCGCCGCGGGCGGCCAGCGCAGCGGCCGTCGCCGCCCCCAGCCCGGACGCGGCACCGGTGACCAGCGCGGCAACACCAGAGATCTCCACGAGCGTGGATGATGGCACGGCGGATCAGCGGGCCGTCAGGCCGATGCGCGTCGTCGCGTCAGCATGCGCCCCGCGCCGCCCCCGACCAGCACGACGACCGCCAGCAGCGGTGCCAGCATGATCGCGCCGACGGGCCACAGGTTCGCCCCGATCACCTCGGCCGCGGCCGACCGCCAGCACCAGTACGCGAGCGCGGGCACGGCCACCCCCGCCAGCGGGAGCAACGGATGCCCGGCTGCTCCCGACGCGGCCGAGAGCAGCAGCAGGCCGATGCCGGCGACCGTCCACTGCCACGGCTGCACCGGCGACGCGAACACGTCGGGTTCGGCCGTCGGCACCACCGACCAGTCCCAGGGCAGGACGAGCAGCCCGAGCGCGAGCGTCGCGACGGCGAGCGCGCACACCACGATCGCCCTCATGACGGGACGAACTCGATCACGGGCGACACCGTGACCGGCGTCGCGAGGCTGTTGGCGATGAAGCACTCCCGGTGGGCGACCTCGACGAGGTGCCGAACGCGGGCCTCGCTCGGCCCGCCGACCAGGGTGATGCGCGGCCGCAGGACGATCTCGGCGAGCCGCATCGGCGTCGGCTCGGTGGGCATCGCCGCGGTGGCGTCGTCGCGGTACCCGCGCACGTCGAGCCGGGCCCGCGCGGCCACGGCGAGGAACGAGAGCAGCTGGCACGACGCCGCGGCGAGCACCACCAGCTGCTCGGGGTCGAGGTGCTCGGGGTCGCCGGCGAACGCGGGCGCCGCCGAGAGCGTCAGCTCGACGTCGCCGGCCGACGCGCTGTGCGTGCGGGAGTACTCGCCGACCGTGGAGCCCGTCCAGCTGCACGAGCCCGCGAACCGGTGCACTCCGTCAGCGGGCGGGGGCACCGGGGTCACGCACACCCGTCGGGTCGGCTGGCGTGCGCTCGGAAGGGCCGCGCGCGAGCCCCGGCACCAGCCATCCGCTGACCGTCTGCAGGAAGCGGGTGAGGCCGCTCGGGCCGCGCCGCGCCTCGATCACGTCACCGGCCTTGCCGAGCAGCCACCCGACGGCCGGCACGACCACCGCGAGGATCAGCCACCGGCGCAACCGTGACGAAAGGAATGCCCACACCCCCGCGACAGTAGCGCCGCCCGGCACCCACCGCCGTCCTCGAACGGGTTGACCGTCGACAACGAGCTTCTGGCTGTTTGTGAGCGCTAACAACAGCCAGAACGTCGTTGTCGACGGCTACATGTTGCGCGCGGCCTGCTTGATCGCCTCGCGGATGCGGAAGTACGTGCCGCACCGGCAGACGTTCTCGATCGCGTCGATCTCCTCGTCGGTCGGGTTGCTGGTGCGGTTGAGCAGTGCCACCGCGGCCATGATCTGGCCGGGCTGGCAGTAGCCGCACTGCGCGACGTCCATGTCGAGCCACGCCTCTTGGACGGGATGCAGCGTGTCGCCGTCCGCGAGGCCCTCGATGGTGGTGATCTCGCTGCCCTCGACGTCGGCGATCGGCGTGACGCACGGGTTGAACGCCTCGCCGTCCAGATGGCTGGTGCAGGCCTTGCAGACGTCGATCCCGCAGCCGTACTTGGGGCCGGTGATCCCGAGCTTGTCGCGGAGCGCCCACAGCGTGGGGAGGTCGGCGGGTGCGTCGACGGTGACGGCCTCGCCGTTCACGGTGAAGGAGTAGCTGGGCATTCGGGGCTCCTAGCGGGGGAACGGTTCGAAGTCGACCGGGAAGATGATCGGGAAGCTGCGCGGCTTGGTGCCGGTGGCGCGGGCGTACGCGTTGGCGATCGCGCCGACGGGCGCGGAGACGCCCAGCTCGCCGGCCCCACCGGGGGTGTCCCGGTCGCCGGGCAGGATGAAGATCTCGACGTCGGTCGGGGTGTCCTTCTGCCGCGCGTAGTGGAACTGCGAGTAGCTGCCCTCCAGGGGCAGCCCGTCCTCGATGTGCAGCCCGGCGGTCAGCGTCGTCGAGATCGCGTCGGTCAGGCCGCCCAGCAGCTGCGCCTTGAGGCCCATCGGGTTGATCGGCAGCCCGTAGTTGCCGGCGATCACGGCCTTCGTGACGCGCGGGTTCTGCGGGTCGGTAGCGTCGAGCTCGACCAGGCAGGCCGTGCAGGAGCGGTACTCCTCGTGGAACGCGATGCCCTGCGCGTGCCCGGCCGGCATCGAGCGGCCCCAGTTGCCGACCTCTGCGACCTTGCTGAGCACCTCGCGGTACGAGTCCTCCTTGAGGTGCTCCATCCGGAACTCGAACGGGTCCTTGCCCAGGCTCGCGGCGATCTCGTCGACCATGATCTCTTCGGCGCCGCGCGTGTTGGGCGAGTACACCCCGCGCCAGGCCGCCGTGTTCATCTTCGTCGGCGTCTCGAGAATCAGCTGGGTCGTGGCGCCGAAGTTGTAGGGCATCTTCACGGTGAGCGTGAAGACCGTCTCGGTGAAGGTCAGGTTCCCGCCGGGCAGCTGCGCCCCGATCGACGTGAGGATCTCGCCGAGGCCGTGCGACCAGTCCGTGACGGGGGTCGCGACCCGGTGCTCGAAGCTGAGCACGTTGCCGGCCGCGAACGTCGCCCTGATGTTGTGGTGGGTGCGCACCCGCATGCGGCCGTGGCGCATGTCGTCGATGCGGCTCCACATCAGCTTGACGACCCGGCCGGTCGCCTTCGAGATGTGCGCGGCCTCGATCGCGCCGTCCCAGTACAACCTGCGCCCGAACGACCCGCCGGCCTGCATGACGTGCAGCTTGATGTTGTCGTGCGGGATGCCGAGCTCCAGGGAGATCGTCTCCTGCGCGACGATCGGCGACTTCATGCCCGACCAGATCTCGGCCGAGTCCTCGCGGACGTCGGCGATCGCGCAGTTCGTCTCCAGCGGCGCGTGGCTGACGAACGCGAAGTCGAACTCCTCCTCGAGGCCCCCGAGCAGCGGCGGGACGGCCGCCGGCAGCGTCGCCGCCCGCAGCTCCTGCTTGATGTCCTCGTCGTTGCGGCCGTCGATGCTGCCGCCGCCCCACTCGACCTGCAGCGCGTTCTTGCCGTCGAGCGCCTGCCCGAACGTCTCGGCGAGCACCGCGACACCGGTCGGCACGACCGCGATGTCGATGATGCCCGGCATGGCCCGGACCTCGCTCTCGTTGAGCACCGACTCGACGGTGCCCAGCACAGTCGGGGGCCTGCGGACCATCGTCGGCGTGGCGCCCGGGATGTCCAGGTCGAGCGTGTACACCTGCTTGCCGGTGACGATCGCGCGCGCGTCCTTGCGTCGCGTCGGCGTCCCGACCAGCGTGAACTCCGAGGGGTCCTTCGGCTGGGCCACGATCCGGTCGACGGGCATGGCGGCGGCGAGCGCCGTCAGCGACGAGAAGCCGGCGGTGCGGGCGTCCTTGTTGAGCACCTTGCCGGCCTGCGTGAACAGGTCCTCCGGCGCCGCGCCCCAGAGCTCCTGCGCCGCCGCGAGCAGCCGGGAACGTGCCGCCGCCGCGGCCGCGCGCACCGGCCCGTACATCGAGCGCACCGAGTTCGAGCCGCCGGTGAGCTGGTTGAACAGCAGCTCGGGGCGCGCGTCGGCGAGCGTCACTTCGACCATTTCCAGCGGCAGGTCGAGCTCCTCGGCGACCAGCATCGCGAACGCCGTCGTGAGGCCCTGGCCCACCTCGGCCCGCGGCAGCTCGAGCACCGCGCGGCCCTCGTCGGTGATCTCCAGCCGGACCAGGTGCTCCGTCGGCTTGCCGGCGAGGATCAGGACGTCGCCGAGGTCCTGGATGTCCAGCAGCTGCGGCGGGCTCGGGATCTGCGCCGACGCGTCGCCGGCGGTGAAGGTGTCGACGCCGAACTTGGCCGCGATCGTCAGCGTCGAGCCCGCGACGACGTAGGCGAGGAAGCGTCGCCGGCCGACCGGCCTGCTCAGGACCTTGCCGAAGGTCGAGTCGCGCAGCGACGGCTGGACGGTCCGGTGCTGGCCGCCCTTCGGGCGTTCGGTGGTGGAACCGGGCATCGGGAGCTCCTCCAGGCATGCGTGCGGCAGCGCTGGAGCAGCTGCGGCAGCGGAACTGCGTTTCAAGGACCTGCACAACGGGGAACTCGGCGGCGCCCGGTTCGGGGGTCGGGCGCCGCCGAGCGACTCGGTTGTGCCCGCAACGAAACCTGCGATGCGGCGGAAACGGTGCCACGCCGACACGGACGGGTGATGATTGGGCCGTTCGGCCGATCAAGTCCGCATTCGCGTCTGAATCCCGAGGTTTCTGCCGATCCTGCGGTTTTGCGTTGGAGACGGGCGACCTGGCCCGAAGGTGGGGTATAAGGGCCTGACCAGCGGTAAACTGCGGGCCATGACGGGCGACCGTCCGGCCATCGTCGGCCTGCTGTTGTACCTGCTCGTTGCAGTGACTCCCACGGTCCTGTTCTGGATGCTGCTGCGGGCGCTTCCCGCTGCGGTCACGTCGCTGCTCGACCGGCGGCGACAGCGCAGGATGCCGTGCGGCCCCAGTCTCGAATCCGTCGTCGGCAACCTGCGCCGGCTGCGCCGCGAGGTGCGCGGCAAGCCGCAGGCCACCCAGGTGCGCAGGGTCGCTCTGCTCGCGGCCTACGACGACACGCTGATCGACGCCTGCAAGCTGGTGCAGGTCGACGCCCCGCTCGCGGCGGCGACCGCCGCCGACCGGCCGTTCGCCCGGTTGCTGACGGAGGCGGCGCTGGAGGCTGCGGGCATCGCATTGGACCCTCCCTCGCGCGGTGCCGCCACAACGTGATGTTCTTGACACACGTGACCAGTAAAGTCCGCTTTACCGACCGGGAACGGCGGCGCCCGTTCACGCGTTGAACAGCACGGAAGCGCGAATTCGCTCCGAGGAGGACCAGGTGCGCAGCAGTAGCAACCCGGCGTTCCGCAACCTGCCCAACGGGCAGGGTGGCGGCTACGCCACATTCGACCGCCAGGGTGGCGCGTTGGGCGGCGCCGCCGCCTACGCCGATTCCCAGGCCGCCGATGTCGAGTACGGGCGTGCCGCGGCGGGGGAACGCCCGCTCACCATCGACGACGTCGTCACGAAGACCGCCATCAGCGCAGGTGTCGCGCTCGTCACCGGTGTGGCCACGGCCTTCCTCGGCCTGACGTGGGTCGCCATCCTGCCGGCGTTCCTCATCGGCCTCGTGATCTCACTGATCATCATCTTCCGGCAGAAGGCCAACCCCGGGCTCGTGCTCGCCTACTCGGCGGCCATGGGTGTTGCGCTCGGTGGGATCACCGGCGCGCTGGAGAACATCCCGAGCTTCCAGGGGATCGGCTTCCAGGCCATCGTCGGCACCGCGGGTGTGTTCGTCGGGATGCTGGTCGTCTACAAGACCGGCGCGGTGCGCGTCACCCCGAAGTTCACGAAGTGGCTGATGGGCGCGATGTTCGGCGTCATCATCCTGATGGTCGTCAACCTCGTCGTCAGCTTCTTCACCACGGGCGGCATCGGCCTGCGCGACGGCTCACCGCTCGCCTACCTGTTCAGCATCGTCTGCATCGGCGTGGCGGCGTTCAGCCTGCTGCTCGACTTCGACCAGGCCGACCGTGCGATCCGCGACGGCGCCCCGGCGAAGTTCTCGTGGTACATCGCATTCGGCCTCATGACCACGCTGGTCTGGCTGTACATCGAGATCCTGCGGCTGCTGAGCTACCTGCGCTCCGACTGACGCCAGGCACGAACGCCCGCGGCCGGCGCCCCATCCGGGGTGCCGGCCGCGTCGCGTTCAACCCACCCGAACGCAGAACTCGCCCGCCAAGACGCAGGACTCGCCGACCGAAACGGGGAACTCACCCGCCGAGACGTGGGACTCGCCGGCCGAGACGTGGGACTCGCCTCCGCGGGGACGCGAGTCCCACGTTTCAGCGCGCGAGTCCCACGTCCCTGCGGGCGTGTTCCACGTCTCGGCGCGCGAGTCCCGCGTTTCAGCGCGCGAGTCGCGCGTTTCGGTGGGCGTGTGCGCCGTCAGGCGCGGTCAGTTCAGGCGCTCCAGCACCATGGCCATGCCCTGCCCGCCGCCGACGCACATCGTCTCCAGCCCGATGGTCTTGTCGTGCGTGCGCAGGCCGTTGAGCAGCGTCGTGGTGATCCGCGCGCCGGTCATGCCGAACGGGTGGCCGAGGGCGATCGCGCCGCCGTTGACGTTCAGCTTGTCCTCGTCGACGCCAAGGTCGCGGGCCGAGGGCAGGACCTGCGCCGCGAAGGCCTCGTTGATCTCGACGAGGTCGACGTCGTCGATCGTCATGCCGGCGCGGGCGAGGGCCTGCTTCGAGGCCTCCACCGGCCCGAGGCCCATGATCTCCGGCGACAGCCCGGACACACCGGTCGAGATGACCCGTGCGAGCGGCGTGATGCCCAGCTCGGCCGCCCGGGTGTCGGACATGATCACGAGCGCCGCGGCGCCGTCGTTGAGCGGGCAGCAGTTGCCGGCGGTGACCCGCCCGTCGGGCCGGAACACCGGCTTCAGCTGGCTGACCGCCTCGTACGTGACGCCGGCGCGCGGTCCGTCGTCGGTGGAGACGACCGTGCCGTCGGGCAGGGTCACCGGCGTGATCTCGCGGGCGAAGAAGCCGTTGGCGATGGATTTCTCCGCGAGGTTCTGCGACCGGACGCCGAAGCGGTCCATGTCCTCGCGGGTGACGCCCTTGAGCAGCGCGAGGTTCTCGGCGGTCTGGCCCATCGCGATGTAGGCGTCGGGCAGCAGCCCGCTCTCGCGTGGGTCGGCCCACGCGTCGGCGCCCTGCTCGCTGACGTCCTTCGTGCGCTGCCCGGCATCGGCGAAGAGCGGGTTGCGGGTGTCGGGGTGCGAGTCGGAGTTGCCCTTCGCGAACCGCGAGACCGTCTCGACGCCCGCGCTGATGAACGCGTGCCCCTCGCCGGCCTTGATCGCGTGCAGCGCCATCCGCGTGGTCTGCAGCGACGACGAGCAGTAGCGCGTGATCGTCGTGCCGGGCAGGGTGTCGTACCCGAGCATCACGGCCACGATCCGCGCCATGTTGAAGCCCTGCTCGCCGCCCGGGAGACCGCAGCCGAGCATGAGGTCGTCGATGGTCGTCGGGTCGAGCTGCGGCACCTGGTCCAGCGCGGCCCGGATGAGCTGGGCCGTCAGGTCGTCGGGGCGGATGGTGGTCATCGACCCCTTTCCGGCGCGGCCGATCGGCGATCGGGTCGCTGCGACGATCACGGCTTCGGGCATCGTCTCTGTCTCCTCAGCGCTGGGGTGGGGGCTCCGTTCGGACTGTACCTGCGGGTAACCACCCTCGGGGGTGAGCTTCATGACCGGACCTGTCAGGTTTGCGGGCCATGCTTGCCCCATGGCCATGTGGAAGGACGTCGAGGACGACGAGCCGGAGTTCGCCGCACTCGTGCGGAGGCTCTTCGAGGCGAACAAGCACCTGACGATGGCGACGATCCGCGCCGACGGCGCGCCGCGCATCTCCGGCACCGAGTGCAGCTTCGCCGACGGCGAGCTCACGTTCGGGTCGATGTCGGGCGCGCGCAAGGGCGCCGACCTGCGCCGCGACCCGCGGCTCGCGCTGCACAGCGCCACCGTCGACCCGCCCGAGGGCAACAACGCGGGGTGGCAGGGCGACGCGAAGATCGCCGGCACGGCGGTGTACGCCGGCGACGTCGACGACCAGGACGGCGACCTCTTCCGCGTCGATATCACCGAGGTCGTGCACACCGGGCTCGACGAGGCTGCGACCAAGCTCGTCGTGCGGACGTGGAAGCCGCGGCAAGGGCTGCGGCGGATCGAGAGGAGCTAGCGGCGGTAGCTCCCCCGGGGCCGGGGGAGGGCAGGAAAGCCACTTTCCGGCCCTCACAGGGCAGGAAAGTGGCTTTCCTGCCCACGCGTGTGGAAAGCACGCATCCGCGCTGTCGATACCCGGAACCCTCGTTCGTCGTCATGCTGGTGGCACCCTGCCCCCACTCGACGACAGGAGTATCGCTGTGAAGTACATGCTGCTGATCTACACGACACAACCGTCCGAGCCGCCCACCGAGCAGGCGATCCAGGACGAGATGAACGCCTACTGGGCGTACGAGAAGGCGGTCGCCGACGCCGGCGTCAAGATCTCCAGCGACGCGCTGCAGGGCGTCGAGACCGCGACGACCGTCGCGGTCAAGGCGGGTGACGAGCGGGTCGTGACCGACGGCCCGTTCGCGGAGACGCGTGAGGTGCTCGGCGGGTACTACCTGCTCGACGTCCCCGACCTCGACGCCGCGATCGACTGGGCGGCGCGCTGCCCCGGCTCGCACAACGGGAACCGGGTCGAGGTCCGCCCCGTCATGGAGTTCGAAGCACCGTGAGCAACAGGGCGGCCGGCGTCGTCGAGGGGGTGTTCCGGGAGGAACGCGGCCGGCTGCTCGCCTCGCTCGTCCACCAGTTCGGCGATCTCGATCTCGCGGAGGAGGTCGCGTCGGAGGCCGTCGCCTCGGCGCTGGAGCGCTGGCCGGCGGACGGTGTGCCGGATCGGCCCGGTGCCTGGCTGCTGACCGCGGCGAGGCGCCGGGCCATCGACCGGCTGCGCCGCGACAAGGCGTACGCGGCGCGGCTGGCGGTGATGCAGGCCGAGGCCGAGCGCGAGCCGGCGGCCGTGCACATCGAGGACGGCGACGACGTACCCGACGAGCGGCTGCGGCTGTTCTTCACCTGCTGCCACCCCGCACTCGCGCTCGACGCGCAGATCGCGCTCACACTGCGCTGCCTCGCGGGGCTCTCGACCAACGAGGTGGCGCGTGGGTTCCTGGTGCCGGCGGCGACGATGGCGCAGCGCATCGTCAGGGCCAAACGCAAGATCCGCGCGGCGCGCATCCCGTTCCGCGTGCCGGGCGCCGACGAGCTGCCGTCCCGCCTGCCGGGTGTGCTGAACGTGATCTACCTGATCTTCACGGAGGGGTACGCCGCCAGCGCGGGCACCGAGCTCGTCCGGGCCGACCTCGCCGACGAATCCATCCGGCTCTGCCGGATCCTGCACCGCCTGCTCCCTGCCGAGCGCGAGGTGACGGGCCTGCTCGCGCTGTTGCTGCTGGTCGACGCGCGGCGGGCGGCGCGGGTCGGGCCCGACGGCGAGCTCGTCCTGCTCGACGAGCAGGACCGGTCGCTGTGGAACGCCGACCACATCGCGGAGGGCCGGCAGCTGGTCGTCGACGCGCTGCCCGGCGGGCGGGTCGGCCCGTACGCGCTGCAGGCGGCGATCGCGGCCGTCCACGACGAGGCCGCGGACGTCGCCACCACCGACTGGCCGCAGGTCGTCGGGCTCTACGAGATCCTGGCGCGGGTGGCGCCGTCGCCGCTGGTGGACCTCAACCACGCGGTCGCGGTCGCGATGCGCGACGGGCCTGCCGCCGGCCTCGCGCTGCTCGACGAGCTGGCGGCGAACGGCCGGCTCGACGGCTACCACCTGCTACCCGCCGCCCGTGCCGACCTGCTGCGGCGCCTCGGCCGCACCGCGGAAGCCGCCGACGCATACCGCGCGGCGCTCACGCTGGTCGGCAACGAGCCGGAACGCGCGTTCCTGCAACGCCGGCTCGACGACCTCACGCGCGACCCCGCCGACGACCCCGCGTAGCGAGGGCACCCGCTGGGGCGCCCCAGCCCCGGCGGCCCCGCAGCCCTACGCCTCGCTCATCCGCTCCGCGACGAGCGCGCGCAGCTTCGCGAGCGCGCGGTGCTGCGTCACCCGCACCGCGCCGGGCGTCGAGTGCACGGTCTGCGCCGTCTCCGACGTGTTGAACTGCAGCGCGATCCGCAGCACCAGCACCTCGCGGTGCGCCTCGGGCAGCTTGTCGAGCAGCGCGCGCAGCCTGGCAGCGTCCGACCTGCGTTCGGCGCGCTTCTCGGGGCCGTCGTCGGTGTCGACGGAGTCGGGGACGACGTCGGTGGGCATCGTGCGGTCGCGGTTCGCCGCCCGGTACGCGTCGGCGACCTTGTTGCGCGCGATCCCGATGACGAACGCCATCGCGGGGATCTCACTCGCCTTGTAGCGCGGCAGCGCGCCGACGACGGCGATGAGGATGTCCTGCGCGACGTCCTCCGCGGTCTGCATCTTGCCGCCGCTGGGCCCCAACCGGGCCCGGCAGTAGCGCAGCACGGCCGGACGGATCATCTCGAGGAACCGGTCGAGCGCGTTGTTGTCGCCGCTCGCGGACTGTGCCGCAAGCCCGTTCAGCTCGGCTACCCGGCGCGCGGAAACGACCGCGGCGTCGCGGTCCTCCTCCTCCGCGTCGTCGGCCGGCAACTGGCCCTCCCGGTGGTGTCGGCGACGATGACAGCTGGGCGCACCCGGGGCTCCGGGCACAACGGAACCATGCCGACCTCCGTTCGGCCGTGGCCGGCATGACCCCGTGGATGCGAACAGTAGTCCGTTCGCGGCGATTTGTGCCGCCGAAGGACAGTTCGAGAGCAGTTCGTCGGCCGAACGAGATCGTTGTTGCACTAGTGCGACGATGTGCCTATGCGTTATGTCGAACACGTCGCCGACCTGGTCGGGAACACCCCGCTCGTCCGGCTCGGCGCGGTCGCCGACGGGATCGTGGCCCCCGTTCTCGCCAAGGTCGAGTACTTCAACCCTGGTGGCAGCGTCAAGGACCGCATCGCACTGCGGATGATCGAGGCAGCCGAATCGTCGGGTGAACTGCGCCCCGGCGGCACGATCGTCGAGCCGACTTCCGGCAACACCGGCGTCGGATTGGCGATGTTCGCCCAGCGCAAGGGCTACCGCTGCGTCTTCGTCTGCCCCGACAAGGTGAGCGAGGACAAGCGCAACGTCCTGCGTGCCTACGGCGCCGAGGTCGTGGTCTGCCCGACCGCCGTGGACCCCGACCACCCCGATTCGTACTACCGCACGTCCGACCGGCTGGTGAACGAGATCGAGGGCGCCTGGAAGCCCAACCAGTACGCCAACGTGCAGAACCCCGAATCGCACTACCTCGGCACCGGCCCCGAGATCTGGGAGCAGACCGAAGGGCGCATCACGCACTTCGTGGCGGGCATCGGCACCGGCGGCACGATCAGCGGTACGGGTCGTTACCTGAAGGAGATCTCCGGCGGCAAGGTGCAGGTGATCGGCGCCGACCCGGTCGGCTCGGTGTACAGCGGCGGCAACGGGCGGCCCTACCTGGTCGAAGGTGTGGGCGAGGACTTCTGGCCCACAACCTTCGACAAGGACATCTGCGACCGGGTTGTAGCCGTCTCCGACGCCGACTCGTTCCACATGACGCGCCGGCTCGCCCGCGAGGAGGCGCTGCTGGTCGGCGGCTCGTGCGGGATGGCGGCCGAGGCCGCGCTGCGTGTCGCGCGCGAGCTGCCGGCCGAGGCGGTCGTGGTCGTGCTGCTGCCCGACGGCGGGCGCGGCTACCTCGGCAAGGTCTTCAACGACGCCTGGATGGCCGGCTACGGCTTCATGCCGCCGACGCAGGGCGCGACGGTCGGGGACGTGCTGCGGCGCAAGGACGGCTCCATGCCCGACCTCGTGCACGCCCACCCGAACGAGACGGTCGCCGACGCCGTGCATTACCTGCGCGAGTTCCACGTCTCGCAGATGCCCGTCGTGCGCGCCGAGCCGCCGGTGATGGCCGCCGAGGTGGCCGGGTCGGTCGTCGAGCGCGATCTGCTCGACGCGCTGTTCACCGGCCGCGCGCAGCTGTCGGACCGGCTGGAGACGCACATGTCCAAGCCGCTGCCGACGATCGGGGCGGGCGAGGCGCTCGAGACCGCGATGGCCGCGTTCGCCGACGCCGACGCCGCTCTCGTGCTGGTCGACGGCAAGCCCGCCGGGGTGGTCACCCGCTCCGACGTGCTCGCCTTCATCGGTTCGGGTGGCTGAAAGCCGCGAAGCGGACGCGCGTAGCGTGGCGTCATGCGCGGCTTTTCCACGAACGCCATCCACGCCGGTCAGGAGCCTGATCCGAGCACGGGAGCGGTGATCGTCCCGATCCACGCGTCCTCGACGTTCGCTCAGGACGGGGTCGGTGGGCTCCGCGCGGGGTACGAGTACTCCCGCAGCGCGAACCCGACGCGCACCGCCTTGCAGGAGTGCCTGGCCGCGCTGGAAGGCGGCCGCCACGGCGTCGCGTTCGGCTCCGGCATGGGCGCCTCCGACGTGCTGCTGCGGGTGCTGCTCAAGCCCGGCGACCACATCGTGATCCCGCACGACGCGTACGGCGGCACGTTCCGGCTCGTCGACAAGGTGCTGACCGGCTGGGGCATCGAGTACACGCCCGTCGACCTCGGCGACGTCGACGCGCTGCGCGCGGCCGTCCGGCCGACGACCCGCGTGATCTGGTGCGAGACGCCGACCAACCCGCTGCTCGGCATCGCCGACATCGCGGCGCTCGCCGACGTCGCGCGCACCGCGCAGGCGCGGCTCGTCGTCGACAACACGTTCGCCTCGCCGTACCTGCAGAACCCGCTCGCGCTCGGCGCCGACGTGGTGCTGCACTCGACCACGAAGTACGTCGGCGGCCACTCCGACGTCGTCGGCGGCGCGCTGGTGACCAGCGACGACGAGCTGGCCGACAAGATCCGGTTCACGCAGAACTCCGTCGGCTCCGTGCCCGGCCCGTTCGACGCGTGGCTCACCCTGCGCGGCGCGAAGACCCTCGCCGTGCGGATGGAGCGCCACAGCGACAACGCCGAGCGCATCGCGGAGCTGCTCGTCGGGCACCGCAACGTCGAGAAGGTGTACTACCCGGGCCTGCCGGAGCACACCGGCCACGACGTCGCGGCGAAGCAAATGCGCCGGTTCGGCGGCATGGTCTCGTTCACCGTCACCGGCGGGAGCGCCGCGGCGCTCGCCGTCTGCGCCGCGACCGAGCTGTTCACGCTCGCCGAGTCGCTCGGCGGCGTCGAGTCGCTCATCGAGCACCCGGCGGCCATGACGCACGCCTCCGTCGCGGGTTCGGTGTTGGAGGTGCCCGACAACCTCGTCCGCCTCTCGGTGGGCATCGAGGACGTCGAGGACCTCGCCGACGACCTGCGCGCCGCACTCGACGGCCTGCGCTCGCCCTAGGAGTTAGTTCCCCACCGTTTTGCCAACCTGCACGCCGTTCTGCCTGTGTAGGTTGGCAAAACGGTGGGCAGGTTCAGCGTTTGGCCGGGCGGCGGGTGACCGGTGGCGTCCACCGCGAGGAACGCTTCCTCGCCACGGTGCCCGGTGTGGTCCCGGTGAACGCCTGCACGTCCCGGTGCAGGTGGGACTGGTCGAAGTAGCCGGTATCGGCCGCTACGCGCGCGGGCCCGCGGCCGGCGGCCAGCCAGTGGGCCGCGTGGTGGAACCGGACCAGCTTCGCAGCACGACGTGGGCTCAGCCCGATGTGCGACCGGAACCGCGTCCACAGGTGTTGGCGGCTCCAGCCGATCTGCGCGGCCAGCTCCTCCGCTCGGACGCGACCGCCGCTGTGGACGATCCGGTCCCACGCGACGGCCACCTCGCCAGGCATGGACCGGCCGGCGGCGACCCTCCGCGAGACCAGGTCCTCCACCAGGTGGAACCGGTCCGGCCACGAGCGTGTCTCGCTCAACCGCTCCTGGAGCCGGGCCGCTCCCCGGCCCCACAGGTCGTCGAGCGCGATGACCGCGCCCTCGAGCTCGGTCGGCGGAACGCCCAGCACCGCGTGGGCGAGCAGCGGGGAGAGGCGCACCTGCAGCGCCTCGAGGTCGAGGCAGCCCACCCGCAGCTCCTGGAACGCCAGCCCGGCGAGGATGCTGCCCTGTTGGCGGCCCGCGGGACCGTCGACGATCACAGTGCCCGGGTCGAGGTCGAAGACGACGGTCACCGCCGGGTGGGGGATCGCCTGCATCGCGAGCGGCTGCGAGCCGTGGTGGCTGAACCCCGCCATGCTCAGGCCCTTGATCCGGCCGGGCCCTGCCGGCGTCACGACCTCCGGGAGGAGGCGGGGCAGCCGCATGACCTCATGCTACGGCGACATTCGTCCAATACCGGGCGGTCGGGTTCCTCGACGGTGAGGGCATGTGCAGGAATCCTCAGGGCCGCACCGGCTCACGACGCCGCCGGTTGATCGTGGTGGCCGTCCCGGTCGCCGTCGCCGTGCTGCTCACTCTGAACACCGTGCTGGTCGACCGGCAGGCCGCACCGGCCGGGGCGCCGGGCCTCACCGTCGACGGCGAGCAGATCCACGTCACGCAGGACGGTCCGGTCGACGCGCCCGCGCTCGTCCTGCTCCACGGATTCAGCGCGTCCGGCCGGTCGTGGGACCGCATCGTCCCCAGCCTCGCCGCGCGCCACCGCGTGATCCGGATCGACCTGCTCGGGCACGGCAGCTCGGCGAAGCCGACCGGCGACGGGTACGAGATCGGCGACCAGGCGCACCGGGTCGCCGCGGTGCTGGACCAACTGGGCGTCGACCGAGCGGTGGTGGCCGGCCATTCCACCGGCGGATCGGTCGCTACCGCCCTCGCCGAGCTGCGTGGCGACCTGGTGGCCGCGATCGTGCTGGTGAACACCGGCCCGAACCTCGATGCTTTCATCCCGCAGGGAGCCGTCAACCAGCTGCTGACCACACCCGTCGTCGGGCAGCTGCTGTGGCGGTTCCGCACTGAATCGCTGGTCCGGCAGGCAGCCGCCAACGCCGTCACCCGCGACGACGTCGAAATCCCCCAGTCGGTCGTCGACGACGTGCTCGGGCTGACCTACCACGCTTTTGTCGCCACGGACCAGGCCGCCCGCAGCTACCTGCGGCAACGTCCCCTGCCCGAGCGGCTCGCCGCGCTCGGGAAGCCACTGCTGGTGCTTTTCGGCGACGCGGACCGGCGGTGGCGCTCGTCGTCCGCCGAGGACTACCGCGTCGTCGCCGGCGTCCAGGTGGAGATGCTGCCCGGCGTCGGGCACTCGCCGCCGATCGAGGATCCGCAGCGGACCGCCGACCTGCTGCTCGACTTCGCCGACCGCTACGAGGCCTAGGCCGGCCGGTCGATCCGGTAGATGTAGTGCAGCGGCTCGTCGATCGGGTTGTCCGGCTCGAGGTCGCCCTCGGCCACCCGCGTCATGCCGGCCTTCTCCAGCGCCCGCCACGACGGCCGGTTCGCGGCGACGACCGCCACCAGCACGGCAGGCGCGTCCGGGTACTCCAGCCACGTCTTCTCGACCATCGAACGGATCATCTCGGGCCCGCGGCCGCGGCCGACCTGGTCGGGATCGCCGATGAGGTAGTCGAGCGTCATCGCGCCGGCCGGGACGGGTGTATGTGTAGCGAAGTCCTCGACGTTCTCTGGGTAGTCGGCCACCGCGGAACGCTGCATCAGCCCGAACGGCGTGCCGTCGAGCATCGCGATCCAGTCCTGGTTCGGCTCCTCGCCGCGCGCCGACGGGCCGAAGTCGCGCGACCGCCGCCTCCGACGTCTCGTGGTTCCACCAGCGGGCGACGTACTCCTGCTGGAGCCACGCGCGCACCAACGGGAAGTCGGCGGGTGCCAGCCGCCGCCAGGTGATCAAGGCCTAGCCCTAGCCCTTGTTGGGAGCGCCGGGGTCGACGGTCGGGGTGGGCGGCACCGGGTCGGTCACGACGATGTCGCCGGCCGCGATGCAGCCGCCGACCAGCTCGTAGTGGTCGCCGCGCAGCTCGTACCGGCCTGGATCGTCACAGCCCGCCCGCTCCACGGTGACGACGGCGACGGCGGCGAGCGCGCCCGCAACAACGAGCGGCGCGAGCGCCCGCAGCTGTGTCAGCCGTGACATCGAAAGAAACCTCCCCGAGCAACAGCCACCCCGCACACACCACGGCATGGCCGTCATACCTCACCGAGATTACCGGTGGCCGGTCTCGCGCTGCATCGGGTGCGAGGATGCGCCCATGACCGCCCAGCACGTCGCCGTTCCCCCGGTCGGGATCGACGATATCCGCGCTGCCCGCGAACTGCTTGCCGGCGTGGTGACGACGACCCCTGTGGCCGGCGCCGGCGCACTCTCGCAGCTGTGCGGTGGGCCGGTGCACCTCAAGTGCGAGAACCTGCAGCGCACCGGCTCGTTCAAGATCCGCGGCGCGTACACGCGCATCGCCCGGCTCAGCGACGACGAGCGGGCGCGCGGGGTCGTCGCGGCGAGCGCCGGCAACCACGCCCAAGGTGTTGCGCTGGCGGCGCGCATGCTCGGCACCGCGGCGACCGTCTTCATGCCCGAGCGGGCCGCGTTGCCGAAAGTGGGCGCGACCCGCGGCTACGGCGCCGAGGTCCACCTGGTCGGGGAGACCGTCGAGGGCAGCATCGCCGCGGCGCAGGACTTCTCCGCGCGCACGGGCGCCGTGCTCGTGCACCCGTTCGACCACCCCGACGTGATCGCCGGGCAGGGCACCGTCGGGCTGGAGATACTGGAACAGGTGCCGGACGTGCGCACCGTGCTGGTCTGCACCGGGGGCGGCGGCCTGCTCGGCGGGGTCGCGGCCGCGGTCAAGGCGCTCCGGCCGGACGTCGCCGTCGTCGGCGTGCAGGCCGCCGGCGCCGCCGCGTGGCCGCCCTCGCTGGCCGCCGGCGCGCCGCAGACGTTGGCGTCCATGCGCACGATCGCCGACGGCATCGCGGTCGGCCGTCCGGGCGACATCACGTTTCCGCAGGTAGCGGCGCTGGTCGACGACATGCTGACCGTCGACGAGGACGCGCTCTCGCGCGCGCTGCTGCATTGCCTCGAACGCACGAAGCTGCTCGTCGAACCGGCCGGCGTGGCGGCGGTCGCCGCGTTGCTGGAGCACCCCCGGCGCTTCCCGACCCCGGCGGTGGCGGTGCTGTCGGGCGGCAACGTCGACCCGCTCGTGCTCGTGCACGTGATCCAGCACGGCATGGCGGCCGCGGCGCGCTACCTCTCGCTGCGGCTACGGGTCGCCGATCACCCCGGCGCGCTCGCGGAGCTGCTCGGGCTGATCGGGTCGCACGGCGCCAACGTGCTGGACGTCGCGCACTCCCGGATCACGGGCGCGCTCCCGCTCGGTGATGTCGAGGTGAACGTGACGCTGGAGACACGCGGCCCGGAGCACTGCGCCACGCTGGTCGACGCGCTGCGCGCCGCCGGCCACACCGTGGACGGTGCGGCCGGCGGGCGGTGAAGGAGGTGAAGGGGTGCGCTATCAGCCGCGATAGGGCTCGGCGGAGACGAGCTCGACCTGCATGCTGCCGCCGTCGGGCAGCGGGTACTCGCGGGACTCGCCGACCCGCGCGCCCATCAGGGCCGCGCCGAGGGGTGAGTTCGGCGAGATGACCTGGAGGTCGCCGTGGCTGCCCTCCTCGCGGGAGCCCAGCAGCACGGTCTCGGTGTCCTCGTCGTCGTAGCGGATCTTCAGCACCATGCCGGGGGCTGCGGTGTCGGCCGTGCTGGGGGCGGTGCCGACCTGCGCGGTGCGCAGCAGCTCCTGCAGCTGGCGGATGCGCCCTTCCTGCTGGCCCTGTTCCTCACGGGCGGCGTGGTAGCCGCCGTTCTCCTTGAGGTCGCCCTCTTCCCGGCGCGCGTTGATCTCGGCAGCGATGACGGGGCGGTTCGCAATCAGCTCGTCCAGTTCGCCCTTGAGCCGGTCGTAGGCCTCCTGGGTCAACCAGGTCACCTGCGTGTCCGTCACGGTCATCACTCCTCCAGCCTGTACAGGTCCATGCGGCCGTGGGCCATTCACGCCCACGACGGATCGCCCACCGTGGGCGACCCCGATCTCGTAGGCGCACAGCCCCGAGTAAGGAAAAACACGACCCGCCTGCGGGCCGTGTACAGCTCACGGTAACACGTTGTCGGCCGCTCGTCGCAGCCTTATCGACGAACGGTCGGCACCTTCAAAGAGTTCCCGAGGGGCATATCCGCCCTGGTCACACGCTTGCAAGCGCAAATGCGCGTGCATCTGCAAACCGCGCTCGCCGTTGGTCGACCGCTCACCGTAGCGATTGACCTGCGTCTTCGCTAATTGGTTCGGCCAACCGGGTAAGTGTACGGAGAGCACTTCTCGGATACTTTCCACGGGCGTGGCGCACCGTCACGGGAAGGAAGCCGGCACCGGTAGCGTTGTGCCCTCTGGTAACACCGGATGGAGCACCGTCAGCCTGGAAGGACCCCCGCCGCCGCCATGTCCCACGATCCACGGCACCCCGAACCCCTTCGGCTCATGACGGTGCACGCACACCCCGACGACGAGTCGAGCAAGGGCGCGGCCACCACCGCCAAGTACGTCGCCGACGGCCATGAGGTCATGGTGGTGACGTGCACCGGCGGCGAGGCCGGCAGCATCCTCAACCCCGCGATGGACCGCCCCGAGATCATCGCCGACATCCCCAACGTGCGGCGCAAGGAGATGGCCCGTGCGGCCGAGATCCTCGGCGTCGAACACCGCTGGCTGGGCTTCGTCGACTCGGGCCTGCCCGAGGGCGACCCGAAGCCCCCGCTCCCCGAGGGCTGCTTCGCGCTGGTCGACCTCGAGGAGGCGACCGCCCCGCTGGTGAAGCTGATCCGCGAATTCCGCCCGCACGTGTTCGTCACGTACGACGAGAACGGCGGCTATCCGCATCCCGACCACATCAAGTGCCACGAGATCTCGATGGCCGCTTTCGACGCGGCCGGCGATCCCGACAGGTTCCCCGGAACGGGCGACCCGTGGCAGCCCCTGAAGTTGTACTACTCGCACGGCTTCTCGAAGGCCCGGCTCGTCGCGTTCGACAAGGCGCTGACCGAGCGCGGCATCGAGTCGCCGTACAAGGAGTGGCTGGACAACTGGCCGGCCGACCGGCCCGACCCGGGCGACCGCGTCACCACCCGCGTCGAGTGCGCCGACTACTTCGACGTCCGCGACAAGGCGCTGCTCGCCCACGAGACCCAGATCGACCCCACGAGCCGGTGGTTCTTCGTGCCGACCGACATCCAGCGCGCCGTCTGGCCGACCGAGGACTACGAGCTCGTCCGCTCCTTCGTCGACGGCCCGAAGCCGGAGGACGACCTCTTCGCCGGCATCGACGCGCGGGTGGCGGTCCGCCGGGCAGGCTGACGACTCAGCCGCTAAACAACTCAGCCACCAGAGGCACCGGCTCCGCCGGGTGCCAGGAAAGCCACTTTCCTGGCACCACACGCCAGGAAAGCCACTTTCCTGGCAACCCCGGTCCCCGCCCTCGCGGCTGGGTGCGCCCACCTGGGGCGTAACCTGCTGTGGTGAGTCCAGCACTGGTCGACGTCGGCGCGCTGCCTGCGAGCACGGTCGCGGTCGTGCTCGCCCAGAACCCCGCTCCGCCGCCGGGGCAGGGCCCCGAGTTCGGCAAGGCGTCGCCGGTCGCGCTCGTGGTGATCGTCCTGCTCGGCCTCGCGACGGTGTTCCTGATCCGCTCGATGTCCAAGCGGATCAAGCGGTTGCCGGCGAGCTTCGACCCTCCGGAGGAGAAGCAGCCGGCCGGCACCGACGATGCCGGTAGCAGCACGTCCTGAGAGATCCTGAGAGGGTGGCCGGTATGAACCGGCTCGCCGCGGCCACCAGCCCGTACCTCCTCCAGCACGCCGACAACCCCATCGAGTGGTGGGAGTGGTCCGAAGAGGCGTTCGCCGAGGCGGCGGAGCGGGACGTGCCCGTGCTGCTGTCCGTCGGTTACGCGGCGTGCCACTGGTGCCATGTGATGGCGCACGAGTCGTTCGAGGACGAGGCGACGGCGGCGCAGGTCAACGCGGAGTTCGTGGCGATCAAGGTGGATCGCGAGGAGCGGCCCGACATCGACGCCGTCTACATGGCGGCCACCCAGGCGATGACGGGCCAGGGCGGCTGGCCGATGACCTGCTTCCTCACCCCGGCCGGCGAGCCGTTCCACTGCGGCACCTACTACCCGCCGACGTCGAGGCACGGGCTGCCCGGCTTCCGCCAGCTGCTCGACGCCGTCACCACGGCGTGGCGCGAGGACGGCGCGCGCGTGCGCGGCGCGGCCGGTGAGATCGCGGCGCGGCTGGCCGACAACGCCGGCATGCAGCTGCCGCCCGCCCCGCTCGGCGTCGACGCGCTCGACCGCGCGGCCGCCGCCGTCCACGACGCGTTCGACGAGGCCTACGGCGGGTACGGCGGCGCGCCGAAGTTCCCGCCGTCGATGACGCTGGAGTTCCTGCTCCGCCACCACGAGCGCACCGGCTCGGGCGAGTCGCTGCGCCAGGCGGCGGTCACCATGGAGCGGATGGCCCGTGGTGGCATGTACGACCAGCTGGCCGGCGGGTTCGCCCGCTACAGCGTCGACGCCGGCTGGGTGGTGCCGCACTTCGAGAAGATGCTCTACGACAACGCGCAGCTCCTGCGCGGGTACGCGCACCTGGCCCGGCTGACCGGCGCGGCGCTGCCCCGGCGCGTCGTGGAGGAGACCGCGGGGTTCCTCCTGAGTGACCTGCGCACCACGGAGCGCGGGTTCGCCTCGGCGCTCGATGCCGACACCGACGGCGTCGAGGGCCTCACGTATGCGTGGACGCCGGCGCAGCTCGTCGACGTGCTCGGCGCCGACGACGGCAAGTGGGCGGCCGAGCTGCTCACCGTCACGGCCGCGGGGACGTTCGAGCACGGCTCCTCGACGTTGCAGCTGCTCGGTGACCCCGACGACGAGCAGCGGTGGGCCGACGTCCGCGGCCGGCTGCTCGCCGCGCGTGCGTTGCGGCCGCAGCCCGCCTGCGACGACAAGGTCGTCACCGCGTGGAACGGGATGGCGATCGCCGCGCTCGCCGAGGCCGGCGCGGCGCTCGACCGTCCGGGCTGGGTCGCGGCGGCGGCGGAGGCCGCCGAGCTGATCATGCGCCTGCACGTCGTCGACGGGCGGCTGCGCCGCTCGTCCCGCGGCGGTGTCGTCGGGACGGCGGCCGCTGTGCTCGAGGACTACGGCTGCCTCGCCGACGGCCTGCTCGCGCTGCACCAGGCCGGCGGCGCCGCACGATGGCTGGAGGCCGCAACGGGCCTGCTCGACGTCGCACTGCGGCACTTCGGCGACCCGGAGCGGCCCGGCGTCTTCCACGACACGGCCGACGACGCGGAGGCGTTGCTGCACCGCCCGCGCGAGCTGACCGACAACGCCACCCCGTGCGGCAGCTCGGCGTTGACGTCGGCGCTGGTGACGGCGTCCGTCCTGAGCCACGACGGCGGGCATTACCGCGCTGCGGCCGACGCGGCCCGCCACGGCATCGGGACGCTCGCCGAGAAGCACCCGCGGTTCGCGGGGCACTGGCTGACGGCCGCCGAGGCGGTGGCCAGGGGACCGTTGCAGGTGGCCGTCACTGGCTCGGCATCCGATCCGCGACGCGACGCTCTGGAGCGCCACGCGCGGCACATCGCCCCTGGTGGGACGGTCGTTGTGGCCGGTGTGCCGGACGCCGAGGGGGTCCCGTTGCTCGCCGATCGCCCGCTCGTGGCCGGCGGCCCCGCCGCGTACGTCTGCCGCGGGTTCGTCTGCGACCGCCCGGTCACCTCGACCGAGGAGCTGACCGCCACCCTGGGACTCCAACCCTGAAGCTTCGCTGAGAACGAACACTACGTACCGCGTTGCGGTGTAATCTCGTAATCACCAGAGACACGGAGGTGTGAGATGACCGGACGCATGCACCGCGGCTGGCACGGCGGCGGGCGCGGCGGCCGCGGGCCGGGGCGCGGCGGTTGGCAGCAGGCCGACCTGCCCGGCGCCGACGACGCTGCGGCCTGGCTGCAGGGCCGACTGCCCGACGAGTGGTTCACGGGCGCGCCCGAGGTGACGATCGACCGCGAGGAGATCCTCATCGTCGGCGAGCTGGCGGCCGTCGAGGGCGAGTTCGCCGACACCGAGGCCGGGCGGGCCGACCGCGCGGCCGCAGAGGCGGGCCGGATCTCCCGGTTCCGCGAGTCCACCCGCGACGAGCGCATCGAGATCGCGCGCCAGGCCGAGCACCGCTACCAGCGCAAGGTCGCCTGGGGTGCGCGCATCGGCGAGACCGTCGAGCTGTTCACGGTCGCGTCGGTGCCGGTGATGACCCGGCTGCGGCAGCCGGAGCGGATCGTCCTCGACACGCTGGTCGATTCCGGCGTGGCCCGTTCCCGCTCCGACGCGCTCGCGTGGGCCGTCAAGCTGGTCGGCCAGCACGCCGACGAGTGGCTCGGCAACCTGCGCGATGCGATGGCCAAGGTCGACGAGCTGCGCACGCAGGGCCCGACCGGCGGCGACGGGTCGAACACGGCCTGAAACCTCCCCACCGTTTTGCCGACCTGCACGCTCTCCAGGGTGTGCAAGTAGGCAAAGCGGTGGGGAAGTTCGGCGTTAGAACAGGGCGAGCCAGATCGCGACGTGGTGGCAGATCGCCGCGAGCACGGTCGCGGCATGGAAGAACTCGTGGTAGCCGAACGTCTTGGGCCACGGGTCCGGCCAGCGGGTGGCGTAGAAGACGGCGCCGATCGTGTAGAGCAGGCCGCCGGTGAGCAGCAGCACGAGCGCTGCAACGCCGCCGTTGGCCAGCAGGTCGGGCAGCACGAAGATCGCGACGTAGCCGAGCGCGAGGTAGACCGGCACGCCGACCCACGCCGGCGCGTGCGGCCACACCATCTTCAGCACGACACCCGCGGCCGCGCCGACCCAGACGACGATCAGCACCCAGCGGGCCGTCGCGGGGTCCATGGCCAGCGCCGCCACGGGCGTGTACGTGCCGGCGATGAACAAGAAGATCATCGAATGGTCGAGACGGCGCATCACCGCCCGGCTGCGCGGGGTGAGCCACGTCCGCCGGTGGTAGAGCGCGCTGGTGCCGAAGAGGCCGAGGATCGTGACGCTGTACACCGACGTCGCGAGCGCGGCCCCGCCGCCTACGAGCGATGCGGACACCGCGATCAACGTCGCGCACGCCGCGATCGAGACGGCGAACGACCAGAAGTGCAGCCAACCCCGCATCCGCGGCTTGACCAGCGGTGGGGTGGCGGGTGTCGAATCCATGGTCCCAGCGCTCACCTCTTCGAGGCTACGGGTTGTGCTTGTCCCGTGAAGGTTTCTAGTGCGTGAATCCTGCCACCGCGGACCGGGCGTACGCTGATCCGCCGTGAACGTGCGCGACCTGCTGTACTCGGTCTACGAACGCAAGCTCAGTCGCGAGCTGAGCGGCGCGGCGGAGCGGCCCCGGCACGTCGCGCTGATGCTCGACGGCAACCGCAGGTGGGCGCGCGACGCCGGGCTGGAGGACGTTAACGACGGCCACCGCGCGGGCGCGGCGAAGATCTCCGACCTGCTCGAATGGTGCGACGAGGCCGGTGTCGAGGTCGTCACGCTGTGGTTGCTCTCGACCGACAACCTGAGCCGGCCGGCCGATGAGCTCGAGCCGTTGCTGCAGATCATCGCGGACGTCGTCGACGATCTCAGCGGGCCGTCGACGCGCTGGCGGTTGCGGGTCGTCGGCGCGCTCGACCTGCTGCCGACGCCGATTTCCGATCGGCTGACCGCTGCGGCCGCGCGCACGGTCGGGCGCACGGGCCTGCAGCTCAACGTGGCCGTTTGTTACGGGGGCCGGCAGGAGATCGCCGACGCAGTGCGAAAACTGCTCCTGCAGCATGCGGAATCGGGCACGTCGATCGAGGAACTCGCCGAGGTGCTCGACGTCGACCACATCGCGGCGCACCTGTACACGTCGGGCCAGCCCGATCCGGACCTGGTCATCCGCACCTCGGGTGAGCAGCGGCTTTCCGGATTCCTGCTGTGGCAGTCGGCGCACTCGGAGTTCTGGTTCTGCGAGGCGTACTGGCCGGAGTTCCGGCGGGTCGACTTTCTGCGGGCGCTGCGCGACTTCGCGGCACGCCACCGGCGCTTCGGTTCTTAGCATCCCCGGAACGCGAAGATGGGGCCGGACCGCTGGTCCGACCCCATCTGTCGTGGAGCGGTCTTGCTCAGGTCAAACTGCGACCTGGATCAGTCGTCCTGCGAGGTGGCGTCGCCGGCCGAACCGGACTGGTTGCAGGAGTCGTCCTGGGTGACGGTCGAGTCGCCGCTGTCGGCGTCGGCGTCGCCGAGCAGGCCGAGCGCACCGGTGATGCCGTTGAGCGCGGCCAGGTCGGTGTTGTTCAGCGGAACCTGAACGCCCAGGACGTTGATCGGGACCTGGTTGTGGCAGACCTGAACGGGAACGTCCACGTTGTTGCCCGAGAGGTTGACCAGGCCGTCAGCGTTCTTGCTGTAGTTCTGGTTGTCGCCGCCGTCGTGGCCACCGTCGGTGGCGAAGGCGAGCGGGCTCACCGCGAGCAGACCTGCAGCGGCCGTAGCCACGACAATTCCAGCCTTCTTCAGCACAGTTCATCTCCTGTTGAGTCATGCGGACCGACCGAAGTCGATTCCATTCAGTGTCAGCGATATGACCGGGGAGCCCTCGCTGACCGAGAAAAGGGTAGCGCGGCTCCACTGGCGTTTCCAAATCAAGTAATCCCATTGGGTGAGTCGAATACTTTGCGTTTAGTTACGCATCCTTTTGGGCGGCGCTGGATGCCGGTGAACTCGTCGGTAACGCGCTGTCGAGCACGTTCCGTCGTCGAGGTCGTCACGCTGTGGTTGCTCTCGACCGACAACCTGAGCCGGCCGGCCGATGAGCTCGAGCCGTTGCTGCAGATCATCGCGGACGTCGTCGACGATCTCAGCGGGCCGTCGACGCGCTGGCGGTTGCGGGTCGTCGGCGCGCTCGACCTGCTGCCGACGCCGATTTCCGATCGGCTGACCGCTGCGGCCGCGCGCACGGTCGGGCGCACGGGCCTGCAGCTCAACGTGGCCGTTTGTTACGGGGGCCGGCAGGAGATCGCCGACGCAGTGCGAAAACTGCTCCTGCAGCATGCGGAATCGGGCACGTCGATCGAGGAACTCGCCGAGGTGCTCGACGCCACCGGCGCTTCGGCTCGTGGGCCGTGTCTAGAAGTTCCCGAGACGCGAAGATGGGGCCGGACCAGTGGTCCGGCCCCATCTGTCGTGGAGCGGTCTAGCTCAGGTCAAACTGCGACCTGGATCAGTCGTCCTGCGAGGTGGAGTCGCCGGCGGAACCGGACTGGTTGCAGGAGTCGTCCTGGGTGACGGTCGAGTCGCCGCTGTCCGCGTCGGCGTCGCCGAGCAGGCCGAGCGCACCGGTCAGGCCGTCGAGTGCAGCCAGGTCGGTGTTGTTCAGCGGAACCTGAACGCCCAGAACGTTGACCGGGACCTGGTTGTGGCAGGCCTGGATCGGGACGTTCACGTTGTTGCCCGAGAGGTTCACCAGGCCGTCAGCGTTCTTGCTGTAGTTCTGGTGGTCGCCGCCGTCGTGTCCGTGGCCCGAGTCGCCAGCGAAGGCGAGCGGGCTCACCGCGAGCAGACCTGCAGCGGCCGTAGCCACGACAATTCCAGCCTTCTTCAGCACAGTTCATCTCCTGTTGAGTCATGCGGACCGACCGGAGTCGATTCCATTCAGTGTCAGCGATGTGACCGGGGAGCCCTCGCTGACCGAGAAAAAGGTAGCGCGGCCCCACTCCCGTTTCCAAATCATGTAATCCCATTGGGTGAGTCGAATACTTTGCGTTTAGTTACGCATCCTTTCGGGCGGCGCTCGACGCCGTCGAACTCATCGGTAACCGCTCGTCGGATACGTTCCGTGACCGAGCATCACTCGAACGCGTGCGTATCCTTTTTCGATTTCAACGCGCAGTCACGGACGTATATCGGTACTGGTTGGTACCGTTTGCTCTGGGGCGGCCTCCGCGGCCTCCGTGAGGGGTCTGTCGGGAGGGCGCCGGGTGTTGACGCTGCGCATCCGACCTGCGACTGAACGTGTCAGCGGCGACCGTTCAACGACGACAGGCGGTTGCCGCGAAGCGATGAGCGGTAGGCCATTTCGTTAAATTCCGGTTCCGGGGCATGAGATCCCCCTGTGTTGCTGTTGACCGCACCCCGGTGACCGCCGGTAGCGTTCTCCTTGGCGGCGGGTACCCGATGCCAGCCGCCCGGGGAGGCCCTGGTCGTGGTGTCACTTGCACCCGAGGGGGCCGGCACCCGGCCCTCGCGGGCGTGCTCGGCGGTATCCAGGTCGCCAAGCACGCTCCAGCCAGGGTCGGCCGGCCCACCAGAGAGTGGGCGTGGTGTCGCGCCCACGAGGGAGCAAACGTGAACGACGCTCGTACCGCCCCCGCCTCGGAAAACACCACCCGCTGCTTCGTGCTGGACACCTCCGTCCTGCTCTCCGACCCCTGGTCACTGGTCAGGTTCGAAGAGCACGAGGTCGTCCTGCCGTTGGTGGTGATCTCTGAACTGGAGGGCAAGCGGCACCACCCCGAGTTGGGTTGGTTCGCCCGCACGGCGTTGCGTCAGCTCGACGAGCTGCGCGTCCAGCACGGTCGTCTCGACGCTCCGGTGCCGATCGGCACGGAGGGCGGCACGCTGCACGTGGAACTCAACCACTCCGACCCGGAGGTGCTCCCGGCAGGATTTCGCACCGACTCCAACGACAGCCGCATCCTCGCGTGCGCGCTCAACCTCGCGGCTGAGCGCAAAGCCGCAGGTCGCGGCGGGGTTGTGCTCGTCACCAAGGACATGCCGCTGCGGGTGAAGGCCGCGGCGGTCGGCCTGACCGCCGACGAGTACCACGCGCTCGACGTGGTGCCCTCCGGCTGGACGGGCATGGTCGACCTCGAAGTGACCTCGGAGGGCGTCGACGCGCTCTTCAGGGACGGCGTGATCGACCACGACGCCGCCCGCGACCTGCCGTGCAACACCGGCCTCCGGCTGGTCGGCGGCGGCTCGGCCGCGCTCGGGAGGGTCACGGCCGACAAGCGCGTCCGGCTCGTCCGCGGCGACCGGGAGGCGTTCGGGCTGCACGGCCGGTCCGCCGAGCAGCGGGTTGCGCTCGACCTGCTGCTCGACCCGGAGGTCGGCATCGTCTCGCTCGGTGGGCGGGCCGGCACAGGTAAGTCGGCGCTGGCGCTGTGCGCCGGCCTGGAAGCCGTACTGGAGCGGCAGCAACACCGCAAGGTTGTGGTCTTCCGGCCGCTCTACGCGGTCGGTGGGCAGGAGCTCGGCTACCTGCCCGGCAGCGAGGCCGAGAAGATGGGGCCGTGGGCGCAGGCCGTCTTCGACACGCTCGGCGCGGTCGTCAGCCAGGACGTCATCGACGAGGTGGTGGCGCGCGGGATGCTGGAGGTGCTCCCGCTCACCCACATCAGGGGCCGCTCGTTGCACGACACGTTCGTCATCGTCGACGAGGCGCAGTCGCTGGAACGAAACGTGCTGCTCACCGTGCTCTCGCGGCTGGGCACCGCGTCGCGGGTCGTGCTCACGCACGACGTCGCGCAGCGGGACAACCTGAGGGTCGGCCGGCACGACGGCGTCGCCGCGGTGATCGAGAAGCTGAAGGGCCATCCGCTCTTCGCGCACGTCACGCTCACCCGTTCCGAGCGCAGCCCGATCGCAGCGCTCGTGACGGAGATGCTGGAGGGCCCCGGCGTCTGACCGCATGGACGAACGACGTCATGGCGGCCTGCAGGCCGCCATGACGTCGTTTCTCGACGGTTACAGGCCGTGTGGCGTGCCCTCGGTGAAGCCCGCCGTGGTCTGCACGCCGATCACCGCGCGCCGGTGCATGTCGTCCAGCGTGCGGGCCCCGGCGTAGGTGCAGGCCGAGCGGACGCCGGCGCAGATCCCGTCGAGCACGTCCTCGACGCCGGGGCGCTGCGGGTCGAGCAGCTGCTTCGACGAGGAGATGCCTTCCTCGAACAGGCCCTTGCGGGCGCGGTCGAAGCCGCCGTCGCCGCGCGTCCGCGCGCTCACGGCACGCTTCGACGCCATGCCGAACGACTCCTTGTACGGCCGTCCGGCCTCGTCGCGCAGCAGGTCGCCGGGCGACTCGTAGGTGCCGGCGAGCCACGACCCGATCATGACGGCCGACGCGCCGGCCGCGATCGCGAGCGCGACGTCACGCGGGTGGCGCACCCCGCCGTCGGCCCAGACGTGCACGCCGGCCTCGCGGCCCGCGGCCGCGCACTCCAGCACCGCGGAGAACTGCGGCCGGCCCACGCCGGTCATCATCCGCGTGGTGCACATGGCGCCCGGGCCGACGCCGACCTTGATGATGTCGGCGCCGGCCGCGGCGAGGTCGCGCACGCCGTCGGCGGTCACGACGTTGCCGGCCGCGACCGGGACGTCCGAACCGGTGTCGGTGACGACCTTGCGCACCGCGGCGAGCGCTTCCAGCATCTTCTGCTGGTGGCCGTGCGCGGTGTCGACGACCAGCACGTCGACGCCCGCGTCGAGCAGCGCCTTCGCCTTCACGGACACATCGCCGTTGATCCCGATCGCGGCAGCCGTGCGCAGGCGGCCCTCGGCGTCGAGAGCCGGGGTGTAGACCTCCGCGCGCAGCGCGCCGAGCGCGGTGAGCAGCCCGGCGAGCCGGCCGTCGCCGTCCAGCCCGAGCGCGACGCCGCGGCCGCCGAGCGCGTCGAAGACCTCCTGCGGCGCGGTCTCCAGCGGCAGCACCACCGGCGTCGGGTCGAGCACCTCGGAGAGCCGGGTGAAGCGGTCGACGCCGCTGCACGCGGCCTCGTCGACCGTTCCGACCGGGCGCCCACCGGCGTCGACGACCACCACGGTGCCGTGCGCGCGCTTCGGGAGCAGGTTCACCGCGTCGGCGACGGCGTCGTCGAGCGTCAGCACCAGCGGGGTGTCCCACACCGGGTGCCGCGACTTGATCCAGCTGACGATCTCGGCGACCGCGGACGGCGCGACGTCCTGGGGGAGCACGGTCAGCGCCCCGCGGCGGCCGAGGGTCTCGGCCATCCGCCGGCCCGCGACCGCAGTCATGTTCGCCGCGACGACGGGCACCGTGGCGCCGGAGCCGTCGGCGGTGGTCAGGTCGACGTCGAAGCGGGAGGCCACATCCGACCGCCCGGGGACGAGGAAGACGTCGTCGTAGGTGAGGTCGTGACTCGGGGACTGCCCGTCGAGGAAGCGCACGTACGGAAAGGGTACGCGGGTCCGATCAGGCTGGCAGTGACCAGTCGAGATCCTCCCAGCCGCTGGTCGGCAGCGGCCGCACGGCGAGCACCCATTCGGCCAGCAGGAAGGGCAAGCAGATCTGCGCGGGCACCTGCGCCGGCCGGCCGGCGGGGTCCCACTCGGCCGGCTTGCCTTCGAAGACGTCGGACATGTAGTCGTTCCATGCGCCGTAGTCGCTGCGGACGACCAGCTCGTCCGGCGCGGCGAGATCCAGCGTCGCGAACCCGAGCGAGAGCTCGTGCTCGGCGTTGAAGAGCATCGCCGCGTCGCCGAGGGTCAGCCGACCGTGCCATCCCCAGATCGGCGGCCGGCCTCCGGTGTCGACGCCGGCCCGCGCCATCGCGGCGACCATCCCGCGGTACGCGGGCTCGTACCCGGGGACCACCAGCGACCAGTCGCCGAGCAGGCGGCCGTCGGTATACAGCTTGTCGACACGCACGAGCCGCTGGAACGTCCTGACGAGCACGTTGCCATCCTGTCGGATCAGGTGCGGCGCAGCGGGTCGATATCGGCCGCGGTGGCGGCGTCGTGGTCGGTCGAGACGCTGAGCTCGCGCCACCGCTCGTCCGATTCGGCGAGCGCGCGGCCCGCGGCCGTGCCGTACCGGTAGGCGTCGCTGCCGAGCAGCAGCCGCAGCGGCGGCTCGGCCATCGCGGCGACGTCGAGCACGACCTGCGCGACCTTCGCCGGGTCGCCGGTCATCGTCGTGGTCGGCATCAGGCGTGCCCGCTCGCCGACGGTCTGCTGGTACGGGGCGCTGACCGGCGGGATCGTCATCGACGAGCCGGCCCAGTCGGTGCGCATGCCGCCCGGCTCCAGGACCGTCACCGTGATCCCGAGCGGCGCGACCTCCTGCGCGAGCACGCTGGAGAACCCGCCGACCGCCCACTTCGCCGACTGGTACGCCGAGAGCCCGACGCTGGCCAGCCGGCCGCCGACCGACGAGACCTGCAGGATGTGGCCGGACCCCTGCTCGCGCATGACGGGCAGCGCGGCCTTGGTGACCGTGACGACGCCGAAGAGGTTCGTCTCGACCTGCTCGCGGAAGTCGTCGAGCGTGATGTCCTCGACGGCCGCGAGGTTGGCGTACCCGGCGTTGTTGACAAGCACGTCGAGCCGGCCGAAGGCGTCGACGGCGGTACGGACGGCGTGCGCTGCTGCCTCGGGGTCGGCGACGTCGAGGGCAACCGCGCGCACCTGCTCGCCGTACTTCTCGACGAGGTCGGCGAGCCGCTCCGACCGCCGTGCGGTCGCGACGACCCGGTGCCCGGCCGCGAGGGCGGCCTCGACGATCTCGCGGCCGAGCCCGCGCGAGCTGCCGGTGACGAGGAGTACCTGTGACATGACCTGCTCCTATCAACTGAACGGTTAGTTGAAGTAAACGCTCACGGCTGAGCGCTGTCAACTAGCCGGTTAGTTGACTACGCTGTGAGGTATGCGACGTGACGCCCAAGCCACCCGCCGCCGTCTGCTCGACGCGGCGGCGGCCGAGTTCGCCGCGCGCGGCATCGCCGGAGCGCGCGTCGACCGGATCGCGGAGGCGGCGGAGTCGAACAAGGCGCAGATCTACCACTACTTCGCCAGCAAGGACGGCCTGTTCGACGCCGTCTTCCACGACCTGGTCATGACGACGCTGCGCGACGTCCCGATCGACCCGACCGACCTGCCCGAGTACGCCGGCCGCCTCTTCGACGGCTACCAGGCCCGCCCGCACGTCCAGCGGCTCGCCACCTGGCACCGGCTCGAACGCTCCGGCACCGCCGACACGATCGACATCGTCGCGCAAAGCAACACCTCGAAGGTGGAGGCGATCGCGAAGGCGCAGGCCGAGGGCCTGCTGCCGGACCGGTGGACGGCCGTCGAGCTCCTCGCGCTGGTGCTGCACATCTCCGGCCTCTGGTCGGGGATGACGCCGGAGTACGCGGCGCTCGTCGACGACGTCGACAACACCCGCCGCAGACGAGTAGTGGTCGAGGCAGTGAGAGCCCTCCTCACCTGACCGGGTGCGGGCCGGCTGAGGGGAGGGCAGGAAAGCCACTTTCCGGCCCTCACAGGGCAGGAAAGTGGCTTTCCTGCCCTTGCGTGCGGAACGCACGGATCCCCGAGGGCCTGGCTACTGGCCAGCCAGCAGTCCACGCACCGCGTCGATGGTGTCCGCTTCCGCCGGCGTCTTGTCGGGCCGGTAGCGCACGACGCGGGCGAAGCGCAGCGCCACGCCGCCGGGGTAGCGGGTGCTGCGCTGCACGCCGTCGAGCTCGATCTCGACCACCAGCTCCGGGCGCAGCAGCACCTCGTGGCCCTTGTCCTCGCGGACGAGCGCGGGGAACGTGCTGGTCTGCCAGGCGAGCAGCTCGTTGGTCATGCCCTTGAAGGTCTTGCCGACCATGATCGGGTCGCCGCCGTCGGGGTCGCGGGCGCCGAGGTGGATGTTGGAGAGCGAGCCGGTGCGCCGCCCGTAGCCCCACTCGGCGCCGAGCACCACGAGGTCGAGCGTGTGCACGGGCTTGACCTTCTGCCACGCCCGCCCGCGCCGGCCCGCGGCGTAAGGGGCGTCGAGCGCCTTGACCACCACCCCCTCGTGCCCGGCGTCGAGCGCGGCCGCGAGCACGTCGGCGGCCTCCTCGCCGGACGGGCGCTGCGCGCCGGGCATCCGGTGCGCGCCGGCGACCCGCTGCAGCGCGTCGAGGCGCTCGGCGAGCGGCGCGTCGAGCAGGTCGGCGCCGTCGAGGTGCAGGCAGTCGAAGAAGTAGGGCCGCAGCAGCTCCTCGCCACCCGCGCTGCCGAAGCGGCTCATCGTCTCCTGGAACGGGCGCGGGCGGCCGTCGTCGCGCAGCGCGAGCGTCTCGCCGTCGAGCACGACGGTCGTGCACGGCAGCCCCTTGACCAGTTCGACCAGCTCAGGGACGGCCGCGGTGATCTCGCGCAGCGTGCGCGTCCAGACCTTGACCTCGCCGTCGGCGCTGCGGTGCACCTGGATGCGCGCGCCGTCGAGCTTGTACTCGACGCACGAATCGGCGCCGATGTCGGCGAGCGCGGCGTCGAGCGACTCGGCGGGGGAGGCGAGCATCGGCCGCACCGGGCGTCCGACCTGCAGCGAGACCGCGTCGAGCGCCGCAGCGCCGCCCGCGATCGCGAGCGCGGCCGTCTCGGGCAGCCGGCCGGAGAGGAAGAACGCCCGACGAACCGCCGCAGCGGGCACCTCGGCCGCTGCGGCGACGGCGTCGAGCATCACGCCCTCGAGCGCGCCGTGGCGCAACTCGCCACCGAGCAGGCGAACCAGGAACTGCTGCTCTTCGGCCGTCGCCGCGCCGAACAGTTCGCCGAGCAGCGCGGCTCGGCGCGCCACCGACCCGGTGCCCGCGGTGCCGGCGAGTTCACCGAACGTGGCGTCGACCGCCGTGACCTGCAACGACGGCTCGGCGGCCGGGTTCGAGGCGAGTCCGGAGAGCGTGCGCCACCCGGTGCCGACCCGGCCCTGCCGTAGCTCGCCGGAGAGCCACGCCGTCGCGACCGGCACCTCGTCGGGCGCCGCCGCCCGCAGCAGCCCGGCCAGCGTGGCGATCTTCGACTTGCGGGAGCGGGTGGCCCCGACCGCAGCCGAGGCGGCGACGACATCGGAGAGCAGCACCGGGCCATCCTCCCAGCCCACCCCGACAACCAGCCGAAACTTCCCCACCGTTTTGCCTACTTACACACCCTGGGAGGTGTGCAGGTTGGCAAAACGGTGGGGAACTTCTAGCTGTTGTCGACGCTGACGGTGGTCTGGTCGCCGATCCCGGGCAGGCCGGGGCGGGTGACCGCGTCGACGGTCAGCTCGCCCACCTCCGTGGTGACGACGAGCCGGGTCACGGCGCCGAGGAACGTGCTGGTCAGCACGGTGCCGGGGAACCCGTCCGGCGCGCCGACGAGCAGCGACTCCGGGCGCACCTGCATCGTGAGCTTGCTCGTGTAGGCGCCCTCGGCCGGCTCCGGGACGACGATCCGCGTCCGCCCGTCCTCGATCTCCACCGGGACCTCGTTCATCACGCCGACGAACTCCGCGACGAACGGCGTCGACGGGCGCTGGTAGACCTCCTGCGGGGTGTCCACCTGCTCCAGCCGCCCCTTGTTCAGCACGGCGACCCGGTCGGCGACGGCGAGCGCCTCCGACTGGTCGTGCGTCACGAACAGCGTGGTGATCCCCTCGGCGAGCTGCAGCCTGCGGATCTCGTCGCGCAGCTGCACGCGGACGAGCGCGTCGAGCGCCGAGAGCGGCTCGTCGAGCAGCAGCACCGACGGCGAGATCGCCAGTGCCCTGGCCAGCGCGACCCGCTGCTGCTGCCCGCCGGAGAGCTGGTGCGGGTAGGAGCCGCCGCGGTCGCCGAGCCCGACCAGCTCCAGCAGCTCGGCCGCGCGCCGGGTGCGCTCCGCGGCGCCGACCTTGCGCATCCGCGGCCCGAACGCCACGTTCTCCGCCGCGGTCATGGTCGGGAAGAGCGAGTACGCCTGGAACACCATGCCGGTGTCGCGCTTCGCCGCCGGCACGGCGGTGACGTCCTTGCCGCCGATCAGGATCTGCCCCGACGTCGGCGTGTCGAAGCCCGCGAGCAGCCGCAATGCCGTCGTCTTCCCGCAGCCGGACGGCCCGAGCAGCGCGAGCAGCTCGCCCTCGCGCAGGGTGAGGTCGAGCCCGTCGAGCGCGTGCGTCTCGCCGTAGCTGCGCCGCACGCCGCGGAACTCCACCGCGACACCGCGCGCGGTCGCGGCCGGCGACTCGTCGACGGCTTCGGTCACGTCGGTCATGCAGAACTCCTCTTCCGCGCGCCGCCCGCGAAGGAGACGGCGAGCAGCAGCACCCAGGCCAGCAGCAGGCTCGCGAGCGACAGCGCGACGGAGACCCCCGCCGCGCTGCGGCCCACCTCGACCACGGCCACCGGGAACGTGTCGGTGTAGAGCAGGATCCTGGCGATGACGATCTCGCCGAGGACCAGCGCGAGCGTCAGGAACGCCGCGCCGAGCACCGCCGTGCGGATCGCCGGCAGCACCACGCGCAGCAGCGTCGACGGCATGCCGGCGCCGAGGTTGCGCGCGGCCTCGACGAGCGTCCGCAAAGGGATCGCGGCCAGCCCGTTGTCGACGGCGCGGTACGCGAACGGCAGCGCCAGCACCACGTAGAACGGCGTGAGCGCGGTGACCGACGACGCGAAGAGCGCCCTGAACACCGGCCCGCCCAGGTTGGCCTGCACGAACGCGATGCCGGCTGCCATCACCACCGGCGGAACGACGATCGGCAGGATCGTCGCGCTCTCCAGCAGCCCCGCGATCGACGGGAACCGCAGCCGCACCCACACGGCCGTCGGCACCACCAGCACGAGCGTCACGACGGCCGTGAAGATCGCGATCTGCAGCGAGACGAGCAGCGACGAGAGCAGCTCGGGGTCGGTCGCGATCGCGAGGTAGTTGGCGAACCCGTACCCGCTGCCGGGGATGCGCAGGCTGAACTCCGCGGCGGAGAGCAGCGGCACCAGGAAGTAGATGCCGGCGAGCACGAAGACGACGACCCGCCAGCGCCGCCCGCGTGTGACGGCGGGCTTCACCGCGGGGCCCAACGCGAGGCGCGGCGCTGCAGCCACAGGTACCCGACCATGACGATCGCGATCACGATCACCATGTCGAACCCGAGCGCCAGCCCGACGTTCTGCTGGTTGGCGATCACGTTGCCTGACAGCGCCGACGCGATTGCCGTCGGTACCAGCGGGATCGAACCGCTGGTCAACGCCAACGCGGTGGCGTACGCGGCGAACGCGTTGCCGAAGAGCACGAGCGTCGCGCCGCCCAGCGCCGGCAGCAGCGCCGGCAGCGCGACGTGGCGCCAGTACGCCCACGACGACGCGCCGAGGTTCTCCGCGGCCTCCCGCCACTGCGGCTGCAACCCCTCCAGCGCCGGGGTGATCAGGATGACCATCAGCGGGATCTGGAAGTAGATGTATGTGAGCGCGAGACCGGTCAGCGAGTCGATGCGGAACCCGGTCGCGTACAGGTCGACGCCGACACCGCGCAGCACCGCCGTCGCCAGGCCGGTCTGGCCGAGCGCCGCGATGAACGCGAACGCCAGTGGCACGCCGCCGAAGTAGGCGAGCACCCCGGACGCCGTCGAGACGATCCGCCGCAGCGGGCTCTCCGGCGCCGAAGTGATCACCGCTTGCGCCAGGAACGCCCCGAACACCGCGCCGATCACGGCGGTGAGCGCGGAGATCATGACGCTGGACCCGAAAGCGGCTTGGAACTGCGGCTGCGTGATCGACGCGATGACGTTGTCGAAGGTCGGCAACCCCTCCGGCGTCGACAGCGCGCCGCTGATCACGAAGTACAGCGGGCCGCCGAGGAACAGCAGCATGTAGCCGAGGAACGGCACCAGCCCGAGCACCGCGGTCCACGACCGGGCGGCCCGCACCGGCCGCGCGTCCTCGGGAGGCGCGGCCGGTGCGTCGAGCAGGCTGGTCACGGAAGGACCGGGTGGACAGCGGTGACGGCGATCATGAGGTCGCCGCAGCCCACTTCTCCCCGACGGCCTTCTTGGCCGCGTCGGTCTGCGCTTGCGTCGGGACCACCGGCGATCCGCTGACCGGCGGCAGCGCGCTGAGCAGCGCCGGGTCGGCCGTGCCCGCCTTCTGCATGTCGGCGAGGCGGATCGGGCGCGCCTTGCCGGCCAGCCACAGGTTCTGGCCCTCGTCGGAGTAGAGGAACTCCTGCCAGAGCCGCGCGGCGGCGGGGTGCGGCGCGTTCTTGTTGATCGCCTGCGTGTAGTAGTCGGTGAACAGCGCGTCGGTCGGGACGGCGACCTTCCACTCGAAGGCGGCCTTGTTCTTCGCCGCCTCGGCGACGTTCAGGTAGTCCCAGTCGAGCACGATCGGCGTCTGGCCGCTCTGGATCGTCGCCGAGTTCGGGTCGATCTTGAGCAGGTTCCCGCTCTTCGAGAGGTTGCCCCAGAACGTGAGACCGGGGCCGATGTCGTCGAGCGATCCACCGTTGGCCAGCGAGGCGGCCCACACCGAGGCGAAACCGGACGCGGCCTGCGTCGGGTCACCGTTGATCGCGACCTTGCCCGCGTACTCGGGCTTCGCCAGGTCGGCGATCGTCTGCGGGCAGACCGTGACCGCCGAGGCGTTGCAGCCGATGGAGAGGTAGCCGCCGTAGTCGTTGACCCAGGCGCCGTTCGCGTCCTTGTTGGCCGTGGGGATCGTGTCCCAGGTCGCCACCTTGTACGGCGCGAAGAGGTCGACGTTGCCCAGCGCGAACGACTGCCCGAGGTCGAGCACGTCGGGGGCGCGCTCCTGGGTGCCGAGCTGCTTGACGGCGTTGATCTCGTCCTGGCTGGAGCCGTCGGGGTTGGCCGACTCGACCTTGATCCCGTACTTGTCCGAGAACGTCTTGATCAGCGCGCCGTAGTTCGCCCAGTCCGGAGGCAGCGCGATGACGTTCAGCGTGCCTTCCTCCTTGGCCGCCGCGACCAGCGCGTCCATGCCGCCGCCGGCCTGCGCCGACGTCGCGCTCGTCCAGCCGGCACCGCCGCCGCTTCCGCCTGCGGGCGCGTTCGCACCGCCACCGCCCGTGCTCACGCAACCCGCGGTGGCCACAGCCAGCACCGCGCCGATACCGGCTACCAGCGCTCGACGTCGAAATACGGTCATGCAAGAACTCCTCGGTGCGTGCGCACCGGCGTCCGCCGGGCCGGGCGAGCGTGCAGTGCGGACGTGGCTGGACCATTGCGTCTGTTTGTCGCGGGAATGTATCGCTGGTGTCAGGACATGGCGAGACTCGATCAGGTCACAACCGGGCGTGGCCGCACACGAAGTTCCCCACCGTTTTGGGCACATGCGCGCGATTTGGGCGCGCATCCACCCAAAACGGTGGGGAAGTGGCGTCAGGCTGCGGAGGTGGCGCCGCCGCCGTTGCCGTTGCCGGTGGCCTCCTGCATGAGGTCGATCACGCGGACGGTGCCGACGCAGACCTCGTTGTCGGCCACCAGCACGACGTCGTCGTACGTGCGGCCGCGGTCGCCGGAGAGGCAGCACTCCAGCGCGGTGCGGACGTCGGCGTCGATCGAGATGATCCGCGGGCCGTCGGCCAGCGCGAGCGCGGGCCGGTTGGCGTAGAGCGACCGGCCGAAATGCCCGGCGACGGCCATCGTGAACCGCTCGCGGTCGAGGTAGCCGACGGGCCGCTGGTGCGTGTCGACGAGAACCACGCCGCCCGCCTGCGGGTGATCGTGCAGTGCTTGGCGCACGCTCTCGGTGTTCACCATCTCCGAGAGGCACACCGCAGGCTGGGCGAGCGCGGCGAGCGTGCGCGCCGGGGGAGGCGGCGCGACGCGGGGAGCGGACGACGAACCGGCGGTTCGGCCGGCCTGCAGCAACGGCTTCGGACGGGGGACCGTTGCGTGGATGCGGGGCATGAGGTCGGGGTGCAGTGCGATCCCCTGCGTCGACGGGCGCTGGCGCATCTCCGCGATCAGCGGCCCCTGCGCCCACGGGATGCCGTGGTCGCGGACCGCCGCGAGCTCGTCGGGGTTGGTGATGCCGACCGCGGAGATCCGCACTCCGACGGCACGGCAGACGTCGCAGAGCGCCTGCACGACCGTGCGGGCGCGCGCCTCCCACGGGAGTCGCTCGACGAGGCCGGCGTCGATCTTGACGAGATCGGGCTCGAGCTCGGCGATGAGATCGAGCCCGAAGCCTCGTCCCGCGTTGTCGAAGGCGATGCCGAAGCCGTCGTCGCGCAGCTGCTCGACGGACTCCACGAACGCGTCGGGCGGAGCGGCCGAGAGTGCCGGGTTGATCTCCAGCAGCACCGGGAGCACGGGGCGGCCGTTCGCCCGCACCTCGAGCGACGAGCGCAGCTGCTTGATCCGGCGGCGGGCCGACACGACGGTGTCGGCGAGGACGTCGATGTGGACGGGAACGCTCGGGTCGTAGTCGGTCGCGTGCAGGACTGATGCGATGGCGATGCCGGAGTCGAACTCAGCGAGCTGGCGGGTGCCCCACACGGCGTTGCGGGCTACCACCTCGGTCTGGTCGCGCGCCTGACAGCGGCGGACCTCCATACCGACCGGTCGACCGTTGCACAGATCAAGCAACGGTTCGAACGCGAACCGGCCGACATCACTCATCGTCACTCCTCCCCGAGGGTGTCGACAACGAATGGGAGCACAGTTGCACGTGCAGGTGCATGAACGGAAGAGCAACTGTGACACGGAGCGATGAAATGGGCCATACGGGTGAGGCCGACTCGCTCATCTGGACTTTCATCGAACTTTTCAACGTTCAACCGGACCGTTGGTAACGGATGATCTAGCGTACGGTGCGCGATCGGTTACCCGAAACGGCCCACACAGCGTGACACATCTGATAGGGCCGAACGGGCCAATCTCAGGATCGTCCGCCTCGCGCCATCGCCAGCACGTCGAGCGCCGCGTCGAGCTGCTCCTCCGTGAGCTTCCCGGCGGCGACGTGCCCGCGCTCGACGACGACCTCGCGGATCGTCTTGCGCTCTTTGAGCGACTGCTTCGCGATCGAAGCAGCCTCCTCGTAGCCGAGGTAGCGGTTGAGCGGCGTGACGACCGACGGGGACGACTCGGCGTACTCGCGGGCCCGCTCGACGTCGGCGGTCGCGCCGGCGACGACCTTGTCGGCGAGCAGCCGCGCCGACGCCGCGAGCAGCCGCGCCGACTCCAGCACGTTGCGGGCCATCACCGGCATCATCACGTTGAGCTGCAGGTTGCCCTGCGTGCCGGAGAACGCGACGGTCGCGTCGTTGCCGATCACCTGCGCGGCCACCATCATGGTGGCCTCGCAGATCACGGGGTTGACCTTGCCGGGCATGATCGAGCTGCCCGGCTGCAGGTCGGGCAGGTGCAGCTCGGCGAGCCCGGTGCGCGGCCCGGAGCCGAGCCAGCGGATGTCGTTGGCGATCTTGAACAGCGACACCGCGACCGTGCGCAGCGCGCCGGACGCCTCCACCAGCCCGTCGCGGGCGCCCTGCGCCTCGATGTGGTCGGTGGCCTCGCTGAGCACGTCGAGCCCGGTCGCGGAGCGCAGCTCGGCGACGACCGCCGCACCGAACCCCTCCGGCGCGTTGAGTCCGGTGCCGACCGCCGTGCCGCCGATCGGCAGCTGGGCGAGCCGGGGCAGCGCCTCGCGAACCCGCGCGGCGCCGTACTCGGCCTGTGTCGCCCACCCGCCGGCCTCCTGGCCCAACGTGATCGGTACGGCGTCCATCAGGTGCGTGCGCCCCGCCTTGACGACCTCGGCCCACTCCTCGGCGCGGCGGCGCAACGTTGCGGCGAGGTGGTCGAGCGCGGGCGCGACCTCGTTGGCGAGCGCCTCGGTGGCGGCGAGGTGGATGGTGGTCGGGAAGACGTCGTTCGACGACTGCGACGCGTTGACGTGGTCGTTCGGGTGCACCTCGACGCCGGCGCGCGCCGCGACCGAGGCGATCACCTCGTTCGCGTTCATGTTGGAGCTGGTGCCGGAGCCGGTCTGGAACACGTCGATTGGGAAGTGCGCGTCGTGCTGACCTGCGGCGACCTCGTCGGCGGCGGCCGCGATGGCGTCGGCGAGCTCCGGCTTCAGCACGCCGATGCGCCCGTTCACGCGCGCCGCGGCGCCCTTGACCAGCCCCAACGCGCGGATCTGGGCACGTTCGAGGCCGCGTCCGGAGATCGGGAAGTTCTCCACGGCCCGCTGCGTCTGCGCCCGCCAGAGCGCGTCGGCCGGCACCTTCACCTCGCCCATCGTGTCGTGCTCGATGCGGAAGCCGGCCTCGTCGTCGCTCGCCATGAGGCCAGTCTTCTCCGGCCCGGGCCGGAGCGCACCGGGTAGTGAGGGCCATCGCACGACCGGTCAGGTGACAGATGCCGCCGCGTTGCCGCTCTTCGTAGCGTCGGGCTCGAAAGGGGTGGTCGCAGTGGTGATCGAACTGGACGAGGTGCGGCGCTGGATCGCCGCGAACGCCCGGCCCGTCGACGCGCTCGCCGAGCTGGTCGGCGACGCGGTGGTCGTCGGGATGGGCGAGTCGACGCGGGCGGGGCACGAGGTGATGCGGGCTGCCGAGGGGATCGTCCGGCGGCTCGTGGCGGAGAAGGGCTTCCGGGCGCTCGCGATACAGGACGACGAGACGGTCTTCGGCGGGCTCGACGCATACGTCCGCACCGGGGAGGGCGACCCGCGCAAGCTGCTCGCCGACGCGTGGCGGCCGTGGCAGAACGAGGAGCTGCTCGACGTCGTCGAGTGGATCCGCGGGTTCAACGCGGAGCACCCCGACGATCCTGTCCGGATCTTCGGGCTGACCCCGCCGGCCGCGCGGCTCGCGGACTACGACGAGGTCGCGCGGCACGTGCGCGCGGCCGCGCCGGACCGGCTCGACGAGCTGCTCGCGCACTACACGCCGATCAGGACGGCGCACGAGGTCGGGGAGCACGTGCAGATCGCGCGCGGAACGCACCCCGGGCGGCCGTTCGTCGAGCACGCGCGGGAGGCGAGGGAGCTGGTCGGCGCGCTGCGGATCGGCGCGCGGGTGCGCGAGCTCGCCGACCTGATCGTCGACTTCCACGCCAACAGCGTCGCCGGCGGGCTCGACTTCGACGCGGCCGCGGCCGCTGCCGCCGAAGCGCTGGTCGGCGTGCAGGAGCGGACCGGCCACAAGATCGTCTACTGGGAGGGGATCGCGCACATCGCGAACTCGCCCGCCGTCGACCTGCCGGCGATGGGCAAGAAGCTGCGCGGCGTCGGGTCGCGGTTGCGGGCGCACTTCGGCGCGGCGTACCGGAACGTCGCCATCGGGTTCGGCCACGGCCGCATCCACTACGACACCGTGCCGCCGGCGCCGCCGGAGTTCGTCGACGCGGTGCTGAGCGAGACCCCGGAGCCGTACCTGCTCGACCTGCACGCGGCCCGTCCGCCGCAGGTTGCGGAGTGGCTGCGCGGCCCGCACAAGATGCGGATCATCGCCGGGATCTACGACTCGGCGCACGACACCGAGCACCACATGGCCACCGGCCCGCTCGACGAGTGGTTCGACGCGCTCGTCCGCATCCCGGAGATCACCCCGACCACGCCGCTCGCCCGTCCCTGACCACCGGCACGATGTCGGCATGGCCGACGTCAGCAGGAGGACATTGCAGCTGCTCTCGCTGCTGCAGACCGGCCGCGGATGGGCCGGTGCGGAGCTGGCCGAGCGGCTCGCGACGAGCCCGCGGACGCTGCGGCGCGACGTGGAGCGGCTGCGCGGGCTCGGCTACCCCGTCGAGACGCGGCCGGGGCCCGGCGGGCACTACCGGCTCGTCGCTGGCACCGCGATGCCACCGCTGCTGCTCGACGACGACGAGGCCGTCGCCGTCGCTGTGGGGCTGCGGATGGTCGCCGACGCCGGCGACGAGACCGGCGACGGTGCGCTGCGCAAGCTGGAGCAGGTGCTGCCGGCGCGGTTGCGGCGCAAGGTGGCCGCCGTCCACCACACCACGGAGACGGCGGGCGGCGGGCCGTCGGTGCCGGCCGACCTGCTCGCGCTGGTCGGGGCGGCGGCGCAGAACCACGAGCGGATGTGGTTCGACTACCGGTCGCGTGACGGCGCATCCTCGGCCCGCCGGGTGGAGCCGTACCGGCAGGTCCTCTCCCGGCGCCGCTGGTACCTGCTGGCCTGGGACCTCGACCGGGCCGAGTGGCGCACGTTCCGGCTCGACCGGATGAGCGCGGCGCGCACGACGGGCGAGCGGTTCGAGCCACGCGAGCTGCCTGCCGCGACGGCGGCGGAGTACCTCGACGCAGCCTTGAAGGCGCCGCGGCACCGCGCAGTGATCACGTTCCTGGCCCCGCTGGAGCAGGTGGCCGACCGGATCGTCGACCGCGACGGCACGCTCGAGCCGCTCGACGCCACGCGCTGCCGGCTCACGACGTGGGTCGACTCGTTCGAGTGGCTCGCCGTCACGACCGCCGTCGCCGGCATCGACTTCCGCGTCGAGGAGCCGGCGGGGTTCACCGGCTACTGCCGGGAGCTGCGCGACCGGCTCGACCGGGCGGCGCGCTGAGGAGTCCCGCTGAAACTTCCCCACCGTTTTGTGCACCTGCGCGCTCGAACGGCGCGCAAGTGCACAAAACGGTGGGGAGATTGGGGCTAGCGGACCACCTGGACGACGTCGCCGCGGCTCAGCGTCGCGAAGTACTTCTGCGCGGCGCCCTTCGAGAGGTGGACGCAGCCGTGCGACGGCACGCGCAGGCTGCCCTGGTGGAAGGCGATGCCGCCGTTGAAGAACACGGAGTAGGGCATCGGGGCGTTGTCGAAGATCGTGCTGCGGTGGTTCTTGCTCTTGAAGGTCACCGTGAAGGTGCCCGGCGGCGTGCGCCAGCCCTTGCGGCCGTGGGTGATCGGCACGGGGCCGTACTCGATCGCGCCGTTGCGGATCAGCCACGTCTTGTTGTCGGAGAGGTCGATGCACGCCCGTGCCGTGCTCATGCACGGTGTGCCGGCGACGCGGGTCGGGGCGGGCGGGGCGGCGGGGGCGGCGGCCGCAGGCGGGGCTGCCGCGGCAGGCGGGGCCGCAGGTAGTGGGGCCGCAGGTAGTGGGGGCGCGACGGCTGCGGGAGCGGGAGCCGCGACGTCGAGCGCGGCTGTCGCCGCCCACCCCGGCACCGCTACATCCGCTGCAACGTCCACCAGCGCTTCCGTGGTTGGTGCCGCACCGGCCGCCTCGCCGCTCATCAGGCCGACGAGGGCTACCACGGGAACGAGTGCAAGAACCCGAAAAGCACGCATTACGACCCCCGATCGTGACGCGCCGTGCTCAACGCGTCACGCGTGAGTACGGATCCTTCGAGGATCCGTGAAATCCGTGCGTCGATCAACCCCGATCGGGTGGTCCTGCATTCACGATTCGATCACGGGAGCGGGGGTGCCGTGTGCTCGTCGGCGGACAGCTGCTCGTCGGAGAGGTCGAAGTCGACCATCGCGTACTCGCGCAGCTTGGTGAGCCGGTGGTACCCGTCGATCATGCGCACGGTGCCCGACTTCGAGCGCATCACGATCGACTGCGTGGTGCAGCCGCCCGCGCGGTAGTGCACGCCGCGCAGCAGGTCGCCGTCGGTGATGCCGGTCGCGCAGAAGAAGACGTTGTCGCCGCGGACCAGATCGTCCGTCGTGAGCACCCGTTCGAGGTCGTGACCTGCGGCGATGGCCTTCTCGCGCTCCTCGTCGTCGCGTGGCCACAATCGGCCCTGCATCGCGCCGCCCATGCACTTCATGGCAGCGGCGGTGATGATCCCCTCGGGGGTGCCGCCGACGCCGTAGAGCAGGTCGACACCGGTGTTGGGCCGGGCCGCGGAGATCGCGCCGGCGACGTCGCCGTCGGAGATGAAGTGGATCCGGGCGCCGGTGCGGCGGATCTCCTTCACCAGGTCGTCGTGCCGCGGCCGGTCGAGCACGCAGACGGTGACGTCGGTGACGTCGAGGTGCTTCGCCGCGGCGATCCGGCGGATGTTCTCCGCGACCGGCACGGTGATGTCGATGACGTCGGCGGCTTCCGGACCGACGGCAAGCTTCTCCATGTAGAAGACGGCCGACGGGTCGAACATCGCGCCGCGCTCGGCGACCGCGAGCACCGCGACGGAGTTGGGCATGCCCTTCGCCATCAGAGTGGTGCCGTCGATCGGGTCGACGGCCACGTCGCACCACGGGCCCTCGCCGTTGCCGACCTCCTCGCCGTTGAACAGCATGGGCGCCTCGTCCTTCTCGCCCTCGCCGATCACGACGACCCCGCGCATCGACACGGTGTGGATGAGCTGGCGCATCGCGTCGACCGCCGCGCCGTCGCCGCCGTTCTTGTCGCCGCGCCCGACCCAGCGGCCCGCCGCCATCGCGGCCGCCTCGGTGACCCTGACCAGCTCCATCGCGAGGTTCCGATCGGGCGCCTCGCGGCGGCGTTCGCCTGGTCCGTTGCCGGTCGTGGTGGTCATCGATGGCCTCCTCGGCGTGCAGCGGGCGTGACCGATCGGGTCACGCCGGGATTGGCCTGATCCTGACAGATCGGACGGCGGCGGAGGATGCCTGAGACGATGGACACGTGAGTGGTCCGGATCCCGCCCCGCCGTCGAAGCCGTCCCGGTCGGCCATGTCGGTGCGCGACATGCTCGTCGCCATCGGTGTGCTCGTCCTGATCGTCGGCGGGCTCGCCGGTTTGGCGCGGGCGTGCACGTTCTCGCCCACCGGTCCGACGATCGACTCCAGCCGGCTGCCCGTCGTCGACGCGCCGGCCGAGCTGCGCAGGCTCGCGCCCGTCGTCGGGTTCCAGCTGCGGGTGCCGGCGCTGCCGGCCGGCTGGCGCGCGAACTCGAGCGGGCTCGACCGGGTCGAGAGCGGCGGCAAGGTCGTCAGGGTCGGCTTCCTCACCCCGGACGGCCGGTACCTGCGGTTGTTGCAGGCCGACACGACGGAGGAGGCGCTGCTCGCCGTCGAGACCGGGGCCGAGGCCGTGCCCGGCCAGGGTGTCGTCGACGTCGACGGGCAGCAGTGGGTGCGCTACGGCACGCGCTCGGAGGAACCGATCTGGATCACCGAGGTGGCCGGTGGGAGCAAGCCGATCCGGATGCTGATCACCGGCAGCGGCAACGAGGCGGAGTACCGCACCCTGGCCGCCGCTGCCGCGTCGGGCTCGCTGGCGGGCTGACGACCAAACCTCCCCACCGTTTTGGGCACATGCGCGCGTTTTCAGCGCGCATCCACCCAAAACGGTGGGGAAGTTCGGGCTACTCGGCGGCGTCGAGGACCTTCTGCACGCGTTCGCGGGCGCCGGCGAGCTGCTCCTCGCACCGGCGCGCGAGCGCCTCGCCCCGCTCCCACAGCGCCACCGACTCGTCGAGCGAGAGCCCGCCGGTCTCGAGCGCGCGCACCACCTCACCGAGCTCGTCGCGGGCCTGCTCGTAGCCGAGCCCGTCGACGGCGGGCCGTTCGGTCATGTCTTGCTCGCTTTCTTCTTCGTCCGAGGCGCAGGGTCCACCGTGGCGGTGACCGCGCCGTCGGCGACCCGGATCCGCAGGGTGTCACCCGGCGCGACCTCGTCGACGGACCGCAGGACGGGCAGCGTGTCGCCCGCGTCGGCCGGCACCCGCTGCACGATCGCGTAGCCGCGGGCCAGCGTCGCGGCCGGGCCGAGCGTCGCGAGCCGGGCCCGGACGTGCTCCAGGTCGGTGCTCCGCCGGTCCAGCCCGCGCAGGACGCTGCCACGTGCGGAGTCGCGCAGCCGCTCGACCTCGGCGGTGTGCGCGTCGAGCGTCCGCAGCGGGTCGGCGAGCACCGGACGCGCCCGCAGGGCCGTGAGCAGGCGTTGCTCGCGGTCGACCCAGCCGGCCAGGGCGCGCCGCGCCCGGTCTCGCAGGCCCGCGATGCGGGTGGTCTCCTCCGCGAGGTCCGGCACCAACCTGCGGCCGGCCTCGGTCGGCGTCGAGCAGCGGACGTCGGCGACGTGGTCGACGAGCGGCGTGTCCGGCTCGTGCCCGATCGCCGAGACGACCGGTGTGCGGCAGGCCGCGACCGCACGGCACAGCGTCTCGTCGGAGAACGGCAGCAGGTCCTCGACGCTGCCGCCGCCGCGGGCGAGCACGATGACGTCGACCTCGGGGTCGCGGTCGAGCACGCCGAGCGCGTCGACGATCTGTGCGACGGCCAGCCCGCCCTGCGTCGCGGTGTGCTCGATCCGGAACCGGACCGACGGCCAGCGCGCGGTCGCGTTCGAGACGACGTCGTGCTCCGCGGCCGACGCCCGCCCGGTGACCAGCCCGATGCAGCCGGGCAGGAACGGCAGGCGACGCTTGCGCGCGGGGTCGAAGAGCCCCTCGGCGGCGAGCAGCTTGCGCAGCCGCTCGATGCGCGCGAGCAGTTCACCGATGCCGACGGCCCTGATCTCGTCGACCCGCAGGCTCAACGTGCCCCGCCCGAGGAAGAACGACGGCTTGCCGTGCACGACGACCCGGTTGCCTTCGGCGACCGCGGGCCCGCCGTCGCGGATCAGCCCGACGGGGGCGGTGAGCTGCAGCGACACGTCGGCGGCGGGGTCGCGCAGCACGAGGAACGCCGTCCCGGTGCCGGGGCGGGCCGTCACCTGCGCGAGCTGGCCCTCGACCCACACCGCGCCGAGCCGGTCGACCCATTCGGCGATCTTCCGTGCAACCGTGCGGACCGGCCAGGGCTGCTCCGGCGACGTCGCGGGAGGGGTGGTCACTCCTCCGTGACCGTGGTGATCCGGTTGGTCAGCATCGTGACGTACGGGGCGCGGTTCTCGTGCGACGTCTCCCAGACCAACAGCGCGCGCAGGTCGTCGAGGCTGAGGTGGCGCAGCCGGCCGCGCAGCTGCGGGATGGTGAGCTCGGCGTAGCCGGGCAGCGCGTTGGGCCCGCCGGCGTCGACGTCGCCCGTGGGGACCGGCGTGGGAATCGGCGCAGGTGCGGGGGTCGGGGTGGGGCGCAGCTCCGTCACGGCGGGGTAGCCGTTGCGCTGCGGCTCGTCCACCTCGTCGTCGAACGTCGCCCACGCCGGCTTCTCCTCGGCGGGGCGCAGCGTGCCCAGCGCGCGGTCGCCCTTGATGGCCAGCTCGGTGACCTTCTGCTGCACGCGCATCGAGGCCTGCAGCGCCTGGCTGACCGCGGTGACCGGCAGCTCGACGACCATCCTCGGCAGGTCCCTGGCCTGTTCCACGGCGGTGGCGACCAGGCCTGCGGCGATCCGTACAGGCAGCGGCAGGGGCTTCATGCAGCACAGTCTCCCCTGTTCCGAGGCCGGTGGCAGCCCCGGGTGGCCCCGACTTCCCCACCGTTTTGCCAACCTGCACACCCTCGGGCCCATGTAGGTAGGCAAAACGGTGGGGAAGTTCGGCGGGTCACGTCCGGAAGCCCGTTCGGAGGGGCGCCCGTAGGCTGGAGGCATGACCGCACCGAGCAGCAAGCGAGTACTGCTGGCCGCCCCGCGCGGGTACTGCGCCGGCGTCGACCGCGCCGTGGAGGCCGTCGAGCGCGCGCTGGAGCAGCACGGCGCACCGGTCTACGTGCGCAAGCAGATCGTGCACAACGTGCACGTCGTCGAAACGCTCGAGGCCCGCGGCGCGATCTTCGTCGACGAGACCGACGAGGTGCCGGAGGGCGCGCTCGTCGTGTTCTCGGCCCACGGCGTCTCACCGGCGGTGCGCGACCAGGCCAAGGAGCGCCAGCTCCGCACGATCGACGCCACGTGCCCGCTGGTCACCAAGGTCCACCACGAAGCCAAGCGGTTCGCCCGCGAGGACTACGACATCCTGCTCGTCGGCCACCAGGGCCACGAGGAGGTCGAAGGCACGGCAGGCGAGGCGCCGCAGCACGTCCAGCTGGTGGATTCGGTCGCCGACGTCGCCAACGTGACGGTCCGCGACCCCGAGAAGGTCATCTGGCTCTCGCAGACGACGCTGTCGGTCGACGAGACCATGGAGACGGTCCGCGCGCTGCGCGAGCGGTTCCCGGCGCTGCAGAACCCGCCGAGCGACGACATCTGCTACGCCACGCAGAATCGCCAGGTGGCCGTCAAGACGATGGCGCCGCAGTGCGACCTCGTGCTGGTCGTCGGCTCGCGCAACTCGTCGAACTCGGTGCGGCTCGTCGAGGTCGCGCTGCAAGCCGGCGCCGGCGCGTCCTACCTGATCGACTTCGCCCGCGAGATCGACGAGAGCTGGCTCGAAGGCGTCACGACGGTCGGTGTCACGAGCGGGGCGTCCGTGCCGGAGGTGCTGGTCCGCGGCGTGCTCGACTTCCTCGCCGAGCGCGGGTGGGCGCCGGAGTCGGTCGAGGAGGTCACGACCGCCGAGGAGACGCTGGTCTTCTCCTTGCCGCGCGAGCTCCGTCCTCCTCGTCGCGAGCAGGAGACCGCTTCCGGGAGCTGACCTCCCGCTCCGCCCGTTCAGACCGATCAGGGCGTTCCCGCTCTGTCGGCTCGCTGCCCAGGCGCTGCAGCAGCATCCGCACCGAACCGATCAGGACGACGGCTCCGGTGGTCCACGCCATCGTCGGGAACGCGTTGACCAGCGGCGCGCCGATCACCAGCAGCCGCTCGGCCACCCCGGCGCCCGGTTTGGGCGTGCCGGCGAGCAGCACGACGATCGGCACCGCGACGGCCAGGAGCAGCGGTGGCTGCACCATCGGCCCGAAGATCGCCGCGCGGCGCACCCACGCGACGGCGAGCACACAGCCCGCGACGTAGCAAATGGTGAAGACGAGCCCGAGCGTCCCGATGCGGGCGATGTCGGCGAAAACCCCCAACAGGGTGAATCCGGCGCCGATTCCGATGGCGACGAGCGGCGCGACACCGGGCACCGTCGGCAGCAGCGAGCGCTCGGCGACGGGGATGCCGCCGCCACCCGGCTTGCCCCGCTGCGCCCCGCGCCCGCGCTCGCTCATCCCGTCACGGTAGCCCGCGACCCGGGTTCGGGCTGATCAGGCCGGGGGATCTGGTGCAAAGCGATCAAGGAATCGTCCGCGGAAGCCACCAGTTCCGGGGCGGAGAGCGTGCGTGCGCCGCGCTCGACCTGAGCCGGCGCGGTCAGCTCCTCGTCGGCCACCTGCAGCTCCGTCAGCTTCCGCGCGCTGACGAGCACCCGCGCCTCCAGCGACGAGACCGTGCGGTTGTAGCTGTCGACGGCGGCGTCGAGCCCACGCCCGAGCTTCGCGAAGTGCGTGCCCATCGTGGCGAGCCGGCCGTGCAGCTCCTTGCCCAGCTGGTGCACCTGCGCGGCGTTGCGCGCGAGCGCCTCCTGCCGCCAGCTGTACGCGACGGTGCGCAGCAGCGCGATCAGCGTCGACGGCGTCGCGATCACGACGTTCTGCGCGAACGCGTGCTCCATCAGCGACGGGTCGGACTGCAGCGCCGCCTCCAGGAACGGGTCGCCCGGCACGAACAGCACGACGAACTCCGGCGACGGCGTGAACACCTCCCAGTACGACTTCGCCGAGAGCGAGTCGACGTGCTGACGCAGCTGGCGCGCGTGTGCGGCGAGCCGCTCGGTGTGGTGCGCGGAGTCCCTGCTCTCGACGGCCTCCAGGTATGCCGCGAACGGCACCTTCGCGTCGACGACGATCTGCTTGCCACCGGCCAGGTGCACCACCATGTCGGGGCGCACGCCGCCGTCCTCGCCCTGGCCCGTGACCTGCGTCGAGAAGTCGCAGTGCTCGACCATCCCGGCGAGCTGGACGATCCGTTCGAGCTGCAGCTCGCCCCACCGCCCGCGCACCTGCGGCGCACGCAGGGCGTTGACCAGCTGCTTCGTCTCGGTCTGGAGCTGCTCCGAGCTGAGCTTCATCGCGCTGACCTGCTCGCGCAGCCCTGCGTAGGCCGATTCGCGCTCCTTCTCCACGGTGCGCAGCTGGCCCTCGACCCGCGCCAGCGTGGCCGCGACGGGGTCGAGGAGCTTGCCCAACGCCTGCGCCCGCTCGGTCGAGTCGCCTTCCGCCTTCGCGTGCAGCGCGGCCGTCGCCTCCTTGATCCGGCCCTCCGCCAGCGCGACGAACTGCTCGTTGTTGCGCGCGAGCGCGTCGGCCGAGAGGGCCTGGAACGCCTGCTTCAGCTCGGCGTCGCGGCTGGTCAGGAGCGCCTCGCGGTGCACCGACGCCTCACGTTCGCTGCGCAGCGCCGCCGCGGCCGCGGCTGCCTCCGACTCGGCCCTGCGCAGCCGCTCGACCGCGTTGCTGTGCGCCTCGCTGAGCGCGTCGAGCCGCTCCAGCAGGCCGGTCCGCTCGGCCCGCACCCCGGCGGCGTCGGAGCGCAGCATGGCCGAGGCCTCCGCGGCGGCGCGCGCCGCATCGGATGCCGCGGCCCGCGCCCGTGACGACGCGAGCACCCATGTGACACCCGCGCCGAGCGCCAGCCCGACGGCGAGCCCGATCAGAAGTACGGAGACGGCGGCGGTGTCCACGAGATCAAGCGTGCAACGCAACCCGTCCGGATCGGAGGCAGGCGCGCCGCGTCGGAAGCCGCGTTGCGCCAAACGGTCGAACGCATGGTCGAGCGGTCCCGTCGACAACGACGTCTTGGCTGAATGTGAGCGCTAACAACGACCAGAACGTCGTTGTCGACGGTTATGCGGCTTCGAGCGCCAGCAGCTTGTGCTTGATGTCGGTGCCCCAGCGGAAGCCGCCGATCGACCCGTCGGTGCGCAGCACGCGGTGGCACGGGACGAAGAGCGCGGCCGCGTTCTTCGCGCAGACCGCCGCGGCGGCCCGGACGGCGCTCGGCCGGCCGGCCTTCGCCGCGAACTCGGCGTAGCTCACCGGCGCGCCGGCCGGGACCGACCGCAGCACCTCCCAGGCGTGCTCGCGGAACGCGCCGGAACGCTGCCGCACCGGGACGTCGTCGACCGCGGAGAGGTGGCCGTCGTGGTAGCGGACGATCGCGGCGCCGATGCTGCCGAGATCGCCTTCCGCGAGGTCGGCCGGCTGCAGGGTGGGGTGGATCAGCGGGAGCAGCTCGTCGAGCCGCGCCGTCCAGCCGGAGGCGAGCACGTGCTCCTCGGCGTCGACGACCGCGGTGAACGGGCCGATCGGGGTCGCTACGGTCGACCAGGTTGCGGTGTTCATGACGTCCTCCAGAGGTGCGTGGCAGCGTACGAGCGCCACGGCTTCCAGTTCTCGGCGCGTGCGGTCAGGGTGTCGATCTCGGACGGCAGCCCGAGCGCGGCTGCGCCGCGGCGGACCCCGAGGTCGGTCGCGAGCAGCTCATCGGGGTCGCCGAGCACACGCATGGCCAGGTAGCCGGCGGTCCAGGGGCCGATGCCGGGCAGCGCGACGAGCTCCGCGCGCAGGTCGGCGGGGTCGCGGCCGGCGTCGAGCACGAGCCCGCCGCCGGCGATCTCCTCCGCGATCCGCAGCACGGTCGCGATCCGCGTCGCGGGGCCGGTCAGTACTTCCGCGCCGCGCGCGGCGATCGTCTCCGCGGTGGGGAAGAGCAGGTCGGGGCCGTCGGTGAGGGCCGGCGGGAGGCGCTCGCCGAGCGCGGCGGCGAGCCGGGCGCCGGCCGTCCGCGCGGCGGCTACGGACACCTGCTGGCCGAGTACCGCCCGCAGCGCCGTTTCGGTGCCGTCGACGGTGCCGGGCAACCGGATACCCGGCACGGCCGCGACGCACGGCGCGAACGCCGGGTCGGTGCCGAGCAGGTCGTCGATCGCGACGGGGTCGGCGTCGAGGTCCAGCAGCCGGCGCAGCCGCGCGACCGCGGGGCCGAGGTCGCGCGGATCGCCGAGGCGCAGTGTCGCGCCGACGTAGCCGGCGAGCGGCGTGAGCGTCACGGTCGCGGCGCCGTGCGGGAGCCGCAACGTGCGGCGGTACTCGTGCTCGGTGACGGTCTCGACGCCGTCGAGCGCGCGGGCGGCGAAGAACGCGAGCAGCCCCGCGGCGTCGAACGGCGGCCGGTACGGCAGCCGCAGCACCAGTGTGCCGGCCACGGCGGGAACGGTGCCCCGACGCCGTCCCGACTCGGTGCGCAGCGTCGTCGGTGGCACCCCGTACACCTCGCGCACGGTGTCGTTGAACTGCCGCACGCTGGCGAAACCCGCCGCGAACGCGATGTCGGCCATCCCGAGCGGCGTCGTCTCGATCAGCAGGCGCGCGGTGTGCGCCCGATGTGCGCGGGCGAGCGCGAGCGGGCCGGCGCCCAGCTCGGCGGTCAGGACCCGGTTGAGGTGCCGTTCGGAGTAGCCGAGCCGGGCCGCCAAACCGGTGACGCCGTCGCGCTCGACGACGCCGTCGGTGATGAGTCGCATGGCGCGGGCGGCGATGTCGGCGCGCGTGTTCCAGTCGGGCGAGCCGGGGACGGCGTCGGGCAGGCAGCGCCGGCAGGCCCGGTAGCCGCGCTGCTGCGCGGCGCCCGCCGTGGGGAGGAACTCGACGTTGGCGCGCTTCGGGGTGGTCGCGGGGCAGGACGGGCGGCAGTAGATCCCCGTCGTGCGGACGGCGGTGATGAAGTGGCCGTCGAAGCGCGCGTCACGCGAGGCGACGGCGCGGTAGCAGCGTTCCTGGTCGAGCAGCACAACAACGACACTGCCACGGCCCGGTACCCCGCACTGGCGGGAATCGGACGCGGATGCTCGCGGGTCTGACTATGTGCCTTCGCAGATCAGGCCGCGGAGCCGGCCGTCCTCGCAGGCCTGGCGGATCTGCTTGCGCAGCTGGCGTGAGGTGCGGTCGTTGTCGCCCTCCTCGTCGGCCTCCGGCTCGGCCTGGTCGACCAGCGCCTGGACCCGCTTGCGGGCCGGCGCGATGGCCTCAGCGGCGAGCTGCTTCCCGCTGACCGGGGGACCGGTGACGATCGGGGCGGGCGCGGCCTGCTCCGGGAGCGGCTGCGAGTCGAACGCGGGGACCGAGACGGGCGGGGCGGCCTCGACGCCCGGCAGGCTCACCGCAGTGACCGTGCCAGCGACGAACATGGCGAACACGGTGGCGGTGAGGACGAGCCGAGAGGGGTACCGCAAGGAGAATCACCTTCCGACGGCTGGTCTTTTCGGGCCGGCCGAGACGCGCTCGGACCAACGCGATCGGGTGAACATCACTGTAGAGGGGGCCGATCGGCGGGGTTCGGCTGGCATGTCGAAATCGGCTGCACCGCTCCGAGGTACGCGTGAAAAGTCACCGACCAGAGGGAGCTGACCACCGTGAACGCACTCGAATCCGACGTGCAGGCAGTGCTCGACCAGCGTGTCGAGAGCGGCACCGAGCGCGGTCTGCAGGCCGCCGTCTACCGCGACGGGCAGCTCGTGGTCGATGCCGTCGCGGGCATCGCGGACGTGACGACGGGCCGTCCCGTCACGTCCGACACCCCGTTCTTCGCAACCTCGACCGGCAAGGGGGTCACCGCGACCGTCGTGCACGTGCTCGTCGAGCGCGGCGCCCTCGGCTACGACACCCGGATCGCGGACCTGTGGCCGGAGTTCGCGGCCAACGGCAAGGGCACCGCGACCGTTGCCGACGCGCTCACGCACCGCGTCGGCGTTCCGGGCCTGCCCGTCGAGCTGACACCCGACGCGTTCCTCGACTGGGACGCGATGTGCGCGCTGATCGCCGGCGCGAAGCCGTGGTGGCAACCGGGCACCCGCACCGGCTACCACGCGCAGACGTTCGGCTGGATCATCGGCGAGATCGTCCGCCGGGCGACCGGACGGCGGATCTCAGAGGTGCTGCGTGACGAGGTCGCCGGCCCGCTCGGGGTGGCGGACGAGCTGTTCTTCGGCGTGCCCGCGGAGCACGTCGGGCGGCTGGCGCGGCTCGAGGAGCAGCCTGCGCCCGAGGGGGAGGTCGAGGAAATCTCGTTCGGCGAGCCCGCCGACGCGCACGACGGCTGGGTCTGGGCACCGCCCGCGTGCATGCCGACCGCCGAGTACGGCAACCGCGCTGACATCATGCGGACCGACGTTCCCGCAGGTGCGACGATGACCGCCCGCGCGGTGGCCCGCATGTATGCAGCGCTCATGCACGATGTCGACAGCGTGCGGCTGATCTCTCCTGCCCGGCTGGAGGCGGCGACCGAGGTGATCGTCGAGGGGCACGACGAGATCTTCGGGATGCCGGTGCGACGTGCGCTCGGTTACGCCCGCGACGGGCTAGGCGTCGACGAGGGGTCGCAGACGGTGTTCGGCATGGCCGGCAGCGGCGGCTGCGCCGCGTACGCCGACCTGGCCACGGGCGTCTCCATCGCGCTCATGAAGAACGTCAACACCTACGGCGACTTCAGCGTCTACGACGAGGTCGTGCGCACGGTCGCCAAGCACCTGCGCTAGCGCCGGATCTCCCCACCGTTTTGGGTGGATGCGCGCTCCGCGGGCGCGCAAGTGCCCAAAACGGTGGGGAACTTGCGGTGCTGGCGCAGCACCAGCGCCCCGATGACCAGCACGACGAGCACGATCGGCACCCACGCCGCGTGCGTGACGACGACGGGCCCGAGCTGGTTGCCCAGCAGCACGATCACCGCCGCCCATGCCGTCCCCGAGAGCACGAGGATCGGCCCGACGACGCGGTACGGCACGCCCGCGCCGCCCGCGACCCTCGGCATGATCGGTCGGGCGGCTGCCGCCCAGTGCCCGATCGCGACCAGCCCCGCCGTGCCGGCGGCACCTCGGCCGGCCAGCCAGTTCCTGGCGCCGGCCGGCCCGCTGCGCAGTGGCCCGACCCCCGTCCGGCCCCGCCACCAGCCGAAATGCGCGCCGGCGACCGTGGCGGCCGCCGCGACGACGATCGCCGGGACGACCGCCGTCCCCGCGACGTGCACCCAGATCCCGAGCCCGACCAGCAGCGTCGTGCCCGGCAGCGCCAAGCCGAAGACGGTGCCGCTCTCGATCGCCAGCAACCCGCCCGCGATCGCGAGCACCATGTGCGCGGGCCAGCCGGCCGCGGTGTCGAGCAGCGCCGTCAGCACGAGCGCGGGCTCCGGCAGATGAGCACCCGCGACGGCGGAACGTTGCGCCACACCGGAGACGTCGCCACGACCTGCGTGAACGTTGCGTCCAGCACGGATCGGAACTCCTTGACCCGTGCCGGCAGCGCGGTCAGCGTCGAGATGGTGGCGAACGCGCCGTTCGCGCCGAGCGCCGCGGCGATCTGCGCGAGCAGCCGCTGCTGGGTCGCCCGCGGCATCAGCGTCCACGGCAGCGACGAGACGACGGCGTCCACCGGCCCGACACCTGCGCTGCGGAGCAGCTCGCCGAGGTCGGCGGCGTCGCCGTGCAGCACCTCCAGCCACGGCATCGTGGTGCCCAGATGCGCGACGAGCTCGGCGTCGATCTCGACCGCGACGTAGCGCGACCCCGGTGCCAGCCGCGCCCTGATGGCGGGCGAGATCGCGCCCGTGCCGGCGCCGAGCTCGACGACGGTGCTCGCCGTCCCGACCGGCACGACACGGGCGATCGCCGCGGCGAGCGGCGCCCCCGTCGGCGCGGGCGCTCCGACGGCGGCGGGACTGCGCAGCACGCTGCGCAGGAACGCGCGGTGCTCTCCGATTGCCATGACGAGGAGAATTCCGCCTGGCGGGGGAGCGGACCAGCGGGATGATCCGGATTTCGCCTAGGGGTAACCCCCTGGTCGCCCGGGGTCGGTACCTCCTCGGCACCGGCCGGCTGATCGGTCAGACTGGAGCCTGTGAGCAGCGTGGACGAGGAGCGGTGGGGCCGGAGGTGGGCCCTGTCGGGCCGCCGGCTGCTCAGCGCGCTCGTCGACGTGCCCGGCGCCTTGGTCCGCCTCGTGGGTCTCTTCGGCGTGCTGGCGCTCGCGCTGGTCAACCGGCGTGCGCTGCCGGCGGCCGCCTCGACGCTGCGGGTCGTGCGCTGGTTCGCCGACAAGCATCGCGGGCGGGCCGGCCAGATCCTCGGTGTCGGGGTGCATTCGGCGTACATCGCGGCGCCCGGCCCCACCCGGCAGGACCTGAAGGCCTGCCTCCGCGACCCGCAGACGGGCCGCGACGCGGCCTGGCTCGCGGCGTTCACGATCAGCGGCGTCGGCGTCGGCGCGCTGCTCATGATGGCCGTCCCGTTGCTGCTCAGCCCCGTGTCGGGCGGGCCGTCCCTGCTGGTCTGGCTGTTCAGCGTGGTCGGGCTGGTCTGGGGGGTTCCGCTGGCCACGCGCAGCTACGCGCTGGTGGCCCGCTCGCTGCTCGGCCCGCCCGCCCCGCCGGAGCTGCTGGCGCCCACGGCGAGCACGACGTACGGCGTGACCGTCCGCAGCCGGTGGCTCTCCGCGGCCGCCCGCCTGGTCGGCGCCATCTCGACGGCGGCGGTGGCGCTCGTGCTGCTGCTCGCGCTGCTCTGCGGGCTCGTGCTCACGCCGGTGCTCGGGCTGGGGATCCCGGTGGTCAGCGGCGCGCTCGACGCGATCCGCTCGCTCGCCGACCTGCACCGCAAGGAGGCGGGCCAGGTTCTCGGCACGGACATCCCCAGCCACTACTCCTCGACGCCGGGGTGGAAGCTCCGCGACGTCCGCGCCTGCCTCGGCGACCGGCAGACCTACCGCGACGCGCTGTGGCTCGCCGGGCACGCCGCGCTCGGCGCCGTCGCGGTCAGCATCACGTTCGGACTGCTCGAAGTCGTCGGCAACATGCTCGACAAGACCAACCCGTTCCTCTCGACCCTGATGCTGCCGGTGCTGGTCATCGCCGCGGTCTTCGCGTGGATGGTCCCGTGGACGGTGCACCTGTTCGCGGTGCTCGCCCGCGCGCTGCTGGCGCCGCCGCACGCGTCGCTGACCAAGCGCGTGGAGCAGCTCACCGAATCGCGCGCCGCGACCGTCGACGCGCAGGCCGCCGAGCTGCGCCGCATCGAGCGCGACCTGCACGACGGCGCGCAGGCCCGGCTGGCCGCCGTCGGGATGACGCTCGGGCTCGCGTCGCAGACGCTGCGCACCGACCCCGACCGGGCCGCCGAGCTGCTGGAGGAGGCGCGCGCCGACGCCGGGAAGGCGCTCGCCGAGCTGCGCGACCTCGTGCGCGGCATCCACCCGCCCGTGCTCGCCGACCGCGGCCTCGCCGGCGGACTCGAAGCCGTCGCGCTGCTCTGCCCGGTCCCGGTGGCCGTCTCGGTGACGCTGCCGGGGCGGCCGGAGGCGCCCGTCGAGTCGGCGATGTACTTCGCGGCCGCGGAGGCGCTGGCCAACGTCGGCAAGCACGCGTCGGCGACCAGCGGCTGGCTGCGCGCCTCCTACGAGGCCGGGGTGTTGCGGGTCGTCGTCGGTGACGACGGGTGCGGCGGCGCCGACGCGCGGCGCGGCACCGGCCTGCGCGGGATCGAGCGCAGGCTCGCCGCTTTTGATGGAACGCTGCGACTCGACTCGCCACCGGGCGGGCCGACCGAGATCACGATGGAGCTGCCGTGCCTGATGACCTCGACCACCAACGGCTCAGGGTCGTCATCGCCGAAGACCACGTCCTCCTCAGGGACGGCCTGATCCGGCTGCTGGAGGCCAACCGGTTCGCCGTCGTGGAGGCCGTCGACAACGGCCCGTCGCTGCGCGAGGCGCTGCTGCGGCACCGCCCCGACGTCGCCGTCGTCGACGTGCGGCTGCCGCCGACGTTCACCGATGAAGGGCTCGTCGCCGCGGTCGGCGCGCGCAAGGAGATCCCCGGCCTCCCGGTGCTGGTGCTCTCGCAGTACGTCGAGCAGCTCTACGCGCGTGAGCTGCTCGCCGACCAGGCGGGCGGGGTCGGCTACCTGCTCAAGGACCGGGTCGGCAACGTCGAGGAGTTCGTCGGCTCGGTCCGGCGGGTCGCCGCCGGCGGCACCGCGATGGACGCCGAGGTGATCGGGCAGCTGCTCGGGCGACGCGCCGACCCGATCTCGCGGCTCACCGCGCGCGAGCGGGAGGTGCTGGAACTGATCGCGCAGGGCCGCTCCAACACGGCCGTCGCGGCGGCGCTCTTCGTCTCCGAGAAGGCCGTCGGCAACCACATCAGCAGCATCTTCGCGAAGCTCGACCTGCCCGTCTCCGGCGACGACAACCGCCGGGTGCGGGCTGTTCTCACGTACCTGCAGGCCGTCGGGTAGGGCACGACTACCCTGGTTGTTCGTGTCTCTCACCCTCGGCATCGTCGGCCTGCCCAACGTGGGCAAGTCGACGCTGTTCAACGCGCTGACCCGCAACGACGTGCTCGCCGCCAACTACCCGTTCGCGACGATCGAGCCCAACGTCGGCGTGGTGCCGCTGCCCGATCCGCGGCTGGCCGAGCTGGCCAAGATCCATGCGTCCGCGAAGATCGTCCCGGCCGTCGTGTCGTTCGTCGACATCGCCGGGATCGTGAAGGGTGCCTCCGAGGGGGCAGGGCTCGGCAACAAGTTCCTCGCCAACATCCGCGAGTCCGACGCGATCTGCCAGGTCGTGCGCGTGTTCGACGACCCCGACGTCGTGCACGTCGACGGCCGGATCGACGCCGCGGGCGACATCGAGACGATCTCCACCGAGCTGATCCTCGCCGACCTGCAGACCCTGGAGAAGGCGGTGCCGCGCCTGACCAAGGAGGCGCGGATGCAGAAGGACCGCCGCCCGGTGCTGGAGGCGGCCGAGGCGGCCGTCGCCGTGCTCGACTCCGGCCGCACCCTCTTCTCCGCGGGCGTCGACCGGGAGCCGCTGCGCGAGCTGTCCCTGCTGACGACCAAGCCGTTCCTCTACGTCTTCAACGCCGACGAGGGCGTGCTCGCCGACGAGGCGCGGCGCAAGGAGCTGACCGAGCTCGTCGCCCCCGCCGACGCCGTCTTCCTCGACGCGAAGGTCGAATCGGAGCTGCTCGAGCTGGACGACGAATCGGCCCGCGAGCTGCTGGAATCCATCGGTCAGGAGGAGCCCGGCCTCAACGCCCTGGCGCGCGCCGGCTTCCACACCCTCGGCCTGCAGACCTACCTTACGGCAGGCCCCAAGGAGGCCCGCGCCTGGACGATCCGGCGCGGCGCCACCGCACCCCAGGCCGCGGGCGTGATCCACACCGACTTCGAGCGCGGTTTCATCAAGGCCGAGATCGTGTCCTACACCGACCTGGTCGAGGCGGGGTCGATGGCTGCGGCCAAGGCGGCGGGGAAGGTGCGGATGGAGGGCAAGGACTACGTCATGGCCGACGGGGACGTGGTGGAGTTCCGGTTCAACGTCTGATTCGATCTGAGCGTAGGTAGCGCCTGACTCTGCATGGTCTCGCAGCATCCGCTGGTCGGCGTCCGGCGGGGATGCGATCGTGGCGTGGTGGATGTCGTTGTCCAGTGGGTGCGGACGTCGTGGACCGTGCGTTCGCGCAGCGGGAGTGCGGCAAGCAGGCGTAACGGTCTGCCTGTGGCGTTCCCGCTGCCGGGCACGATCGCGCCGCTGGTGCACGAGGTGTGGATGCGGGAATGGGAGGACGACTTCGCGCCCACGTTCTCTACGCGGTTCGAGCGGCCGAAGAAGGACACCGTGCTGTTGCGGGACGATGGGGACGTTGTGCGTGTCATGCTCGTCCCCGATCAGACGCCGGGCGTCATCACCCGCCGCCCGCCGGGTGTTCGGCTCCACGCTGGTGAGCGGCTCAGGTGGCAGATCACCTATCGCCACAAGGCTCTCTTCGGGCCGAGCCAGTGGTGGTACCGGCTCGACACCCTGAATCTCGCCGTCGGGTCAGTGGGTGATGTCGACGCGTTCCTCGCGCCGCCGACCAGCTTCGTCGACGAACGTCACCAGCTCGTCCGCTACGACCGCGTGTGAACCGGTGTCCGGCGCGTGGGTCGTGTGATGGCGCGTCTGGTGGAGCCCTCGGCTCGACGTCTGGCGATGTCGGTGGCCGACATACGAGCATCTCTGTCCTCGTGGGTGGTTCTCGACCGATCAAATGCTCATACAGGAGTATGATTTCGCGTATGAGTGCGGATCGGGTCACGGTGTCGCTGCCTGCCGAGGTGCGCATTGCCGCGCAGCGAGTAGCGCAGGAGGCCGGTGTTCCGTTTTCTGCCGTGGTCACCGAGGCGCTGGAGACGTGGGTTCGTGGGCGCTTGATCGATGCGTGGCTGGTGGAGTACCAGGTCGAGCACGGTGAGTTCGACGAGGCTGAGCTGCGCGAGATCGCCACCGAGGCCGGGGTGGCCTACATTCCGCCGAGCACGTCGCGCACAGTCGCATGAGGATGGTGCTGGACGCCGGAGCGTTGATCGGGATCGACCGGTCGGATCGACGTGTAGCCGGCCTGATCGCCCTTGGTCGAAGGACTGGGGCGGACCTGGTGACGATGGCACCCGTGGTGGCTCAGGCCTGGCGGGACGGTGCGCGCCAGGTACATCTGGCTCGCGCCTTGGCCATGATCGATGTCGTTCCGATGGGTCTGGATGTCGCGCGATCGGCCGGTGAACTGCTCAAGGTGGCCGGCGGCTCGGATGTTGTCGACGCATCGGTCGCCCTGCTCGCCCGCCCGGGTGACCAGATTCTGACCAGCGACCCGGGCGACCTCGACATGCTCGTGAAGGCGCGGCCGGTCGCTGTGGCGGTCGTACGAGTCTGACGAGACGCTTGCCGTGTTGGTCTGCGCAGAGCTTGGTCGACTCCCGCTCGTGAGGCCGAGCTGTACGTTTCGTTGGCAGGTGGTGTCGTGACTCCGATGACGGATGGCCCATGGCGTCAGCGGTTCCCCCGGCTGTACGGCGTTCATGAGGTCGGGTACGCCGCAGCCCGCGTGCGGTACACGGTCGAGCATGCGCCTGACGCGCTCGTGACCCGGCTGCACCTGGTCGCGGTGACCGGTGATGGTCGCGTGCTGGTGTGTCGAAGCGTCGAGGGCTGGCGGTTCCTGCCCGGGGGCACGCGTGAGCCCGGTGAGTCATTGGCCGGCCTCGCTCAGCGGGAGTTGCGTGAGGAGGCGGGTGCGGTCTTGCTGGACGAGCCACGGTTGTTCTCGGCCTTCGCCGTCGAGAGCGCCCGCGAGCGGCCGTACCTGCCGCACCAGCCGCACCCGCGGACGTGGTGGGCCTTCGGCGTGGCGCGGGTCGTCCTCGACGGATCGCCGACGAACCCGGTCGACGGCGAGAGCGTGGTCGAGGTGCTCGCCCTTCCGCCCGAAGAGGCGGCTGCGTGGCTCGAAGAACGTCGAGAGGTTGAAGACGACGTGCACGCCGACGTCGTGCGGCATGCGGTCGCGCTCGGTCTCGTTCCCTGACCGCTGCGCCGCTACCGTCGGCCTGACGCCCTCGACCTCGGTATCGACGACGTCGAATCGACGGTGGCGTGAGGTGTCCGGGGAGGGCAGGAAAGCCACTTTCCTGCCCTGTGGGGGCCTGAAAGTGGCTTTCCTGCCCTCGCCATGCGTGGCCGCGCCGACCGGCTCCATCCCGCGAGGTCAGTCGGGCAGGAGCGCCGTGCACTTGATCTCGGCGGACAGTCCCGGCATGGCCAAGGCGGCCACGCCGATGGCGGTCCAGGTCGGCAGCTGATCGAGGTTCGTGAAGTACCGGTCCTTCACCTTGATGAAGAGCTGCAGGTCTTGCATGTCCGTGTGGTACGTGATCATGTCCACGACGTCGTCGAACGTCGCTCCAGCTGCGCTCAGGACCTTCTCGACGTTCTCGAACGCCTGGGCGAACTGCGCTTCCTTGTCCTCGATGACGTTCAGCTGTTCGTCGCGCCCCAGCTGGCCGGCCATGAAGAGGAGTGGGCCGGCCTTCACACCCGGCGCATACCGGAACCGCTCATGCACTTCTTTCATGCTCTCGGGGACGACGGTCTCTCGTCTGGCCATGTGCCTGTTCACCCTTTCGGCCGCGCGGTCGGCCCGCACGGCGCCGGAAAGCTAGCAACGGCCGTGGGGGTCGACCAACAGGTTTTCGGAGTCCCCACTCCGGTGCTCGAAGTGCCAGGTTGGGCCGACCGGCGGGTGTTCGCCGCACGCGTCCGGGAGTAGAACGGTCCGACCCCACCGGAGGAGGACCGGCATGCGCAGCATCGTGCACTTCGAGATCCCGGCCGACGACGTCGCACGGGCGAAGGCCTTCTACGGCGAGCTCTTCGGTTGGCAGCTGAGCGACATGCCCGGCATGGACTACACGATCGTCCAGACGACCGAGACCGACGAGACGTCCCAGCTGCCCCGCACGCCGGGCGCGATCAACGGCGGGCTGATGCCGCGCACGGCCGAGACGCCGGCGCCGGTGCTGACGGTCGACGTCGAGTCGGTCGCGGACTCGTTGAAGGAGATCGAGGCCGCCGGCGGCAGCATCGTCCGCCCGCGCACGGAGATCCCCGGCATGGGCGCGTTCGCTTACTTCAAGGATCCCGACGGCAACGTGCTCGGGCTGTGGGAGAACCTCTGACGGCTCACGTCAGCAGCCGCTCCAAGCGGTCCAGGGAGCGCCGTGCCTCCCGGCGCACGCCGATCGGCACCAGCGCCGGCCGGCCGGGCACCCGCACCCCGCCGGTGAGCGCGACCAGCGTGCCGCCGCCCGGTGCCCCGGCCGCGGCCATCCCGACCAGCAGGAATCGGCTCTGCAGCCAGCACGAGCCCGGTCGGAGCACGCCGTCGAAGCGGGCCCGCATGCCGTAGCGGCTGCGGACGTGCGCCACCAGCCGGTCGCCGGAACGCTGCGCGACGTGCAGGTGCCGCATGTCGGGCTGGATCTCGCCGAACGTCCCCTCCAGGTCAGTCAGCAGCCCCCATACCTCCTCGAACGGCGCGGCGATCACCCGCTCTGTGACGGCGGCGCCGGCGATCATCGCGGCCAGCACCCGCAGCCGCTGCACGGCGTCGAGCTCGGCCCGTGGCCAGTGTTCGTTCACGACTTCCATGCCTTTCGAAAGCTGTCGCGCGCCCGGTGCAGGCGCGACTTGACGGTGCCTGCAGGCAGGTCGAGCAGGGCTGCGGCGGACCGCTCGTCCATCCCCTCGACGTCGCGGAGCACGAGCACGGCCCGGTGTTCCGGGGAGAGGCGCGCGAGCACGTCCTCGATGTCGGTGGCCAGCTGCGGGTCGCCGGGCGCGGGCAGGTCGGCGAGCTCGGCCGGTGCCGACCGGGACTCCCGCCGCGCGATCCGCACCGCCTCCCGCACGGCGATGGCCCGCACCCAGCCGTACAGCGCGCCCGGCTCGCGCAGCGTGCGCAGGGCGCGGAAGACCGCGACGAGTGCTTCCTGCGTTGCGTCCTGCCCGCTGTCCAGCGCGATCGGGCCGCAGATCCGGCCGACGTAGGGCGCCAGCAGGTCGAGCAGGTCGTTCATCGCCAGCACGTCGCCGCGTTGCGCCGCCTCGACGAGCAGGACGGCCCCGTCATCGACCACGGAGGAACCCCGACATCAACGTGGTGACCCGCTCGGCGCAGTCGACGGTGAGCGCATGCCCGCAGCCGTCGAGGACGTGCACCTCCGCTTCCGGCAGCAGCGCACCGAACCGGCTCGCCTGCGCCACGGGAAGCACTTGGTCCTGCGCGCCCCAGATCACCTGCACCGGCAGCCGGACGCGCCCGAGCGCGGCCTCGGTGATGCTCCAGTCGAGCCCGCGTTCGAGCTCGTACGTGGCCCGCATGTTGGCGGGGACGGTGCCCGGCACCCACATCGCATCGACGACCTCCTCGGTGACGCGGTCCGGGTTGGCAAAGTAGGTGCTGCGCAACCCCGCCGCCAGCGACGCGCGGTCGGCGCCGAGATTGGTGATCAGCTCGCCGAGCACGGGCGGCTTCATCAGCTCCCAGAGCAGCGGGTCGCGCTCGTCCAGCCCCGACGGTGCGAGCAGCAGGAGCCGGTCGACGCGTTCCGGACGGCGCTGGGCGAAGGCGAGCGCGAACCCGCCGCTCCAGGAGTTCCCGGCCAGCGCCGCCCGCGGCACCCCGACGGCGTCGAGGAACGTCCCGATCGCGGTCGTCATCCCGTCGAGGTCGTAGCGGAACGGCAGGTCGTGCAGCGTCGTGCGGCCGTTGCCCGGCAGGTCCACGGCGAAGACGGTGTGGTCGCGTGCCAGCTCCGCCACCTGCTCGCGCCACGCGAACGTCGACGAAGCGCCGGGTGCGAGCAGGACAACGGGCGTGCCCGTCCCCGCGGTGACGTAGTGGAACCGCGCGAGCGGGGTGTCGACGAACCGCGATCCCGGCTCCAATGCCTGCGCGGGCGCCGCCGCGGGCCGGTAGCCGTACGCGCCGAAGAGCAGGACGGCGATCAGCGCCAACGGCGTGCCCACCGCGGCGGCGCGCCGCCATGGCCGCCGAACCGGCACGGTCGAGACGCACAGCAGGCCGAGCACCACGCAGAGCGGCGTGTAGAGGAGCAGGTTGAGCCAGAAGAACGCGCTCCCCGGTTCGACGCCGACGCCGAACACCCAGACGGCACCCGCGAGCGCTCGGATCAGCAGGCCGGTGGCGACCATGAGCGTCCCGGCCCGCAGCAGCCGGTGGCCCGTGACCGCGCTGAAGTGCACGACCGCGGCCGCCACCAGCAGCGTGGCGGCGAGCGGCAGCACGATCCGCGGGGCGAACGACACCGGGGTGCCCAGCACCGCCATGGACAGCGTCCGCTCATCGGGTGCGGGCCACCTCGCCCCGGTCGACCAGTAGAGGTGCAGCAGGGCGTCGAGCACGAGCACGACCGCGACGGGACGGGCGCGGCGAACCCTCGACGGATCGGCGAGAGGCGGGGCGGGTGTTGTGGTCACGTCCAAGAAGAGGAGGGTCGCTGCCGAAAGGTTCCGGCCGCCCCGCGACTACCTCGCCACGAACCCCCCGAGCACGGCCTGCACCTCGTAGACGTCGACGGAGCGGCCGAACTGCTTCTTGATCGGTGCGGTCGTCCCGGCGACCCAAATCCGCAGCTCGGCGTCGAGGTCGAACGGGCTGGCGGCCTCGACGCCGAACGAGGTGATGCTCCGGTAGGGCAGCGACCGGTACTCGATCCGCGTCCCCGCGATGCCCTGCCGTTCGACGAGGATCAGCCGGCTGTCGGTGAACAGCAGCGCGTCCCGCCCGATCTGGTACGCCGCGCGCACCTCTTCACCGCGCAGGAGCAGTTGCGCATATTGGTGGAATGCCGTCTGCGGGTCGATCCGCGCGGAATTGCCGATGATCCCGTCGAGTATTCCCATTGCGTACTCCAAGCGCTCAGATCAGCACGAGGGTATCCGCGCGACGGACCGGCGACGTGACCGACTGGTCGGGCCTTTTTCCTGCGGGAAAGGACAGAGAACCAATGTTGAACCAACCCGGTTGAGGGTTGCATGCCGGAATGGAGTCGAAGTAGATCACCCGTCGCCGCGGCGGCGCGCGATGGTGGCGGCCAGCGAGCGCAGGTGTGCCCCGCGGTCGCCCAGCTCCAGCACGGTGCGCCGATGCCCGGTGGGGTCGATCCGGTAGGTCGGGAAGGCGAGGCGGATCGAGACGTGCACGACCTGGCAGTGGTGCATGATCGCCGCGGCCAGCTCGTCCCTCAATGGGCGTAGTGGAGGCTCGACGTCGAGGTCGAGCAGCCAGGCGTGCAGCCGGTGGAACTCGCCCGCGACCCGGCCGCCTGCGCGCGCGAGCTGCGCGTCGGGCTCGTGGTCGGCGCCGCACGCCGTGAGCACGGCCTCCGCCGCGCCCTGCAGCTCGCAGGCCTGCTTCGCGATCGTGTCGAGCGTGATCAGGTCGAACGCGTGCACGTCGACGGGACAGCCTCGACGGCTTGGCCGCCACACCCGGATCCGCACCACGACGTGCCCCCTGTGACCCCGCACACAGAAACCACGATCGTACTCCGCGTCAGCGGGATGTCCTCGCCTCGACGTACCACTCCCGCCCCATCACGAGCGCGAACACCGGCACGGGGAGCCGCACGAGCATCCGCATCACCGGCGCCAGCCGGCCCCTCCCGTTGACGACGGAGTGGTGCGCGGCGAGCGCCCGCTGCTTCTGCCGGGCATAGCGGCGCACGTCGATCGTGTGCGTGATCGCCGCCCGCGGGCTGAAGACGCCGTCGAGGTCGTAGCGCAGCCGCAGCAGCCGCGTGATCCGGACCATCCGGTCGCGCGGCACCGTCGCCTCGAGCACCCTGCGCACCCCGGCCAGCCCGGCCGCGCGCCGGCCGACCTCGTGCACCCTGACGTGATCGCGGTGCCCGTACCCGCCGTTCGCGTCGTAGCTGAGCAGCAGGTCGGCGCGCTCCTCGCGCAGCACGGCGGCCAGCCGCTCGGCCGCCTCGTCGACCGGCGCCCGCATGAACCGCGTGCGGCCGGGTGGGTCGGGGTAGAGCAATGCCCCGTGCCCGCTGTCGGCATACCCGAGGTGTACAACCCGGTCGACGCCCAACGCCGCCGCGCTCGCGCGCAGCTCGCCCATCCGCAGCGACTCGCCCTCCGGGACGGCGCCCATCTCGCCGTCGGTCGCGACGGCGATCACCGTGCGGTGCCCCTCGGCGGCGGCCTGCGCGAGGGTCCCGCCGGTCAGGAGGACCTCGTCGTCGGGGTGGGCGTGGAACGCTACGACCGTCGCCATCAGCCCATCCTGGCGTGCGCCTCGACGGCCTTGAGCACCGCCGCCATGTCGGCGTCGCCCATCCCGAGTGCCGACGCGTCCGCGAAGAGCCCGCGCGACGCTTCGAGCAGCGGCAACGAGATGCCGGCCGCCGCCGCGGCCGCGGAGATCAGCCGGGTGTTGGTCCAGACGTTCGTGATCGACGCCTGCGGCGCGAACTCCTCCGCGACCATCTTCGGCGCCTTCACCAGCATCACCGGGCTCGCCATCTGCCCGCCGGCCAGCACGCCGACGAACCGCTCCATGTCGAGCCCGTACGTGCGGGCGAAGTGCACCGACTCCGCCAGCCCGGTCACAAGCGTGATCAGGAAGACGTTCACGGCCAGCTTCATCAGCAGCGCGCCGGGCACGGCCCCGCACGGGATCGTCTCGCGGCACATCGGCGCCATCAGCGGGCGCACCCGCTCGACGTCGACCGGGTCGCCGGCGAGCATCGCCACCAGCTCGCCGGCCTCCGCCGGGGCCCGCGAGCCGGAGACCGGCGCCTCGACGTAGTGCCCGCCGGCCGCGCGCACGTCGGCCTCCAGGCCCGCGGAGTACGCGGGCTCCGTCGTGCCCATGTGCACGACGGTGCGGCCGCGCACCCGCTCGGCGAACTCCGGTATACCGCGTGTGAGCACGGTGTCGACCGCGTCGGCGTCGGTCAACATCATGAAGACGACCTCGGAGCGGTCGAACACTGCGGCGGCGTCGGGCGCGACCGTCGCGCCGGCGGCTTCCAGCGCCTTGGCCTTGTCCGGGCTGCGGTTCCACACCGTCAACGGCGTGCCGGCAGCGACGAGGTTGAGCGCCATCGCCTCGCCCATCGAGCCCAGCCCGACAAAACCGATGCGGGTCACGGCCGTGGTGCCCCGACCGGGTTCGGCACGGGGAACGCGCCCGCGTCGATCAGCACCCGGCTGAGCGGCGCCGCCCGCTCGATGATCTCCTCGACGCCCTTCGGGCCGACCCGCTCCACCGGTGCGGCAGCGAGCCGGTCGGTCATGTCCTCGACGTCGCGCCGCAGCGCGCCGCCCGTCTTGGTCAACCGCCCGTCGCGGTCGAGCAGGCCGCGGGCCTGCAGTCTTCGCGCCGACTGCGCCCACTCGTCGTCGCTCCAACCGCGCGCAGGCTGGATGACGTCGCGTGGCATGCCGCCCGCCGCGACGAACGTCAGCGTCGCGTCGAGGCCCCGAAGTCCGTGCGCCACCGCAGCGAGCACGTGCCCGTCGCCGCGGTGCTCGCGCAGTACACCGGCGGCGAGCCACGCCGACGCGACCGGGTCGGCCGGGCGGGCCACCTGCGACCACGCCGCGGCGAGCGGGCGGCCCTCGAACCGGCATCCGGCGACCGCCTCCCACAGCGGCTCGGCCAGCTCGCCGAGCGTGTGGATCTCGGTGAGCCCGAACGCGTCGCGCAGCGCTGTCGCCGCAGCGCCGATCCGGGTTTCGAGCACCAGTGCGGGCTCGGCGTAGGACCACGCGTCGGGGATCGCGCGCGCGACCATCGACGGCGCGAACCCGTACGCCATCGCCGCGACGGCGGCCGGCGGCACCGGGCCGAGCGGGGCGACGCGGGAGGCGAAGTAGCCCATCCAGTAGCCGCGCAGGCCGATCCGCCGCGCGGCTTCGGCCGGCTGGGGCGCGAAGTAGACGAGCGCGTGCAGCGGCTCGATCGCTTCCCACAGGCGCCGGGCGAGTGTCGGTGTCGGAGGCACGGGTCCACGATCGTCTCGCCGTCGAGCCCGGAACAGTGCCAATCTGACGAAATGGACCATGTCTGGTGGACGGAGGTCGTCTTCCGCGGTTGGCGTCAGCGGCCGGGGCCGCGCTACCAGCGGCTCGCTGCCGCGCTGCTCGACGCCGTGACGCGTGGGGTCGTGCGGGAAGGCGTCCGGGTGCCGGCGGAGCGGTCGCTCGCCGCTGCGCTAGGGGTTTCGCGGGGCACGGTCGTGGCGTGCTTCGAGCACCTCGCGCAGGCCGGCGTCGTGGCGCGGCGCCAAGGCGCGGGGACGTTCGTGTCGGGTCGCCCCTCGTGGACGGCCGAGAGCGGCGTCACGACGTTGCTGCTGCGCCGGACGGCCGACCGGCAGGCGATAGACCTCTCGCTCTCCGTGCCATCCGACCTGAGCCACCTCCCGCCGATCGATGCCGCCACCGCGTGGTGCGAGCTCGACGGTCCCGGGCTCGACCCAGCCGGGCTGCCCGCGCTGCGGACGGCCGTCGCCGAGCACCTGAGCCGGCACCAGCAGCTGCCGACCGAGCCGGCGCAGATCATGATCACGGCGGGCGCCCAGGAGGCGCTGTGGCTGCTCGCGCGCACCGGCACCGGGCTCGTCACCACCTGCCCGACCTACCCGGGGACCGCCGGCGCGGCCGACGGTCGTCCGGTCGGGGTGCTGCGCACCGGTCCCGACGGCCCGAACCCCGCGTCCGTCGAGCGGGTGGCCCGCGCGCCGGGCACGCTCGTGCACCTCATGTCGACCGGCCACAACCCGACGGGAACCGTCATGCCGACGCTCGCCAGGCAGTCCGTCGCCGCGATCGCCGACGCGGCCACGGCGCGGATCGTCGAGGACCTGACGCTCGCCGACCTGCACCTCGACGCCGAGCCGCCACCGCCGATCGCCGCGATGAGCCCCGCTGTGGTGGTGGTCGGTTCTACGGCGAAGTTGCTCTGGAGCGGGCTGCGGGTCGGCTGGATCAGAGCCGACGAGCCGCTGCGTTCGGCGTTGCTGGCGGCGAAGACGCAGCTCAACCTGGCGACCGCGGCCACTACGCAGGCGATCGCCGCGCAGCTGCTCCGCGCGGTCGACCGGCCGTGGCTGGACGCGCACCGCAACGCGCTGGCACTGCGCCGCGACCACCTCGCCGCCGAGCTGTCCGAGCGGCTCCCCGGCTGGCGGGTGAACCGGCCGGCGGCCGGTCTCTCGCTCTGGGTCGAGCTGCCGGTCGCCAGCGTCGACGCGTTCGCGCACACCGCAGCCAGGCACGGCGTCACGATCTCGCCCGGCAGCGCGTCCTGCCTCGACGGCCGCCACCACGGTTTCGCGCGGCTGTCGTTCGCCGGGCAGCTCGACACCTTGACCCTCGCCGCCGACCGGCTCGCCGCAGCGTGGGAGGCGCACACGCAGGACGTCGCGGCAGCGCCCCGATAGCGTCCGAGAACTTTCTCGGCTCGGGTGTCGATCGGGGCAATCGCCGATTGTCGTACTGGGGTAAGCACCGATGAGGAGGACAAGATGCAGTACATGCTGTTGATCTGCGGCGTAGAGGGCACATCCGTCGAGCCGGGCACCGAGGAGGTCACGGAGGACTGGGTGAGCGAGATGGACCGCAAGGGCATCCGGCTGACGGGCAACCGGCTGCGGCCCGTCGCCGACTCGACGTGCGTCCGGGTGCGCAGCGGCGACACGCTGCTCACCGACGGCCCGTTCGCCGAGACGAAGGAGCAGGTGCTCGGGTTCGACCTGATCGAGTGCGCCGACCTCGACGAGGCGCTCGACGTCGCGTCGCGGCATCCCGTCGCGACCTGGGGGACGATCGAGGTGCGGCCGCTCTGGACGGAATGACGGACGTCGAGAGTGCGGTTGCGACGGCGTTCCGGGAGGAGTGGGGGCGGATCGTCGCCACCCTGATCCGGATGACCGGCGACTGGGACCTCGCCGAGGAGAGCGCGCAGGACGCCGTGACGCAGGCGCTGGCGCGCTGGCCCGTCGACGGTGTCCCGCGCAATCCCGGCGCCTGGCTCACCACCACCGCCCGCAACCGCGCGCTCAACCAGCTGAAACGCACCGCCGTCGAGGCGAGGAAGCTGCGGGAGGTCGCTGCCGTGCCGGAACCGGAGCCACAGTTCATCGACAGCTCGGTCCAGGACGACCGGCTGCGGCTCATCTTCACCTGCTGCCACCCGGCGCTGCCGCTCGAGGGCCGGGTCGCGCTGACCCTGCGCACGCTCGCCGGCCTGACCACCGCGGAGATCGCGCGCGCGTTCCTGGTGGCCGAGCCGACGATGGCGCAGCGGCTGGTGAGGACGAAGCGCAAGATCAGGGATGCGGGCATCCCGTACCGGGTGCCGCCGGATCATCTGCTGCCCGATCGGCTCACCGCCGTTCTCGGAGTTGTATACCTGCTGTTCAACGAGGGATACGCGGCGGCGTCCGGTGAGCTGCCGGTGCGTGGCGACCTCTGCGCCGAAGCGATCCGGCTCGCCAGGATGCTCGCCGCGCTCATGCCGGACGAGCCGGAGGTGCTCGGCTTGTGTGCGCTGCTGCTCCTGCAGGACTCGCGGCGGGCGGCGCGGGTCGACGGCGCCGGGGAGCTGGTGGCGCTCGACGAGCAGGACCGTTCGCTGTGGGACGCGGCCATGATCGACGAGGGCGCGCAGCTCGTCGAGACCGCATTGCGGCGGGGCGCGGTCGGGCCGTACCAGGTGCAAGCGGCGATCGCCGCCTGCCACGCGACGGCAGCCGATGCCGAGCACACCGACTGGCCGCAGATCGCCGCGCTGTACGGGCGGCTGGTCGAGCTGCTGCCCTCGCCGGTGGTGCGACTGAACCGGGCCGTCGCGGTGTCGATGGCGATCGGTCCGCAGGCGGGGCTGGAAATGGTGGACGAGCTCGCCGCGACCGGTGAGCTCGACGGCTACCACCTGCTCGCTGCGTCCAGGGCGGACATGCTGCGCAGGCTCGGTCGCCGGCCGGAGGCGGTAGCGGAGTACCACGCGGCGCTGGAGCTCGCCGGCACCGACGCGGAGCGCCGCTTCCTCACCCGGCGGATCGAGGAGGCCGGCTCCGCCTGAGGTTCCCGCAACGACAAGAGCCCGCCCCCACGAGGGGGCGGGCTCTTCGTCAGCTCAGTTCAGAGCCTTGGTTCAGAGCGCGGATCAGACGGCGCGGACGCCGGTGGCCTGCGGGCCCTTGTTGCCCTGGCCGATCTCGAACTCGACGCGCTGGCCCTCGTCGAGGCTGCGGAAGCCGCTGCCGTCGATCTCCGAGTAGTGGACGAAGACGTCAGCGCCGCCCCCGTCGACCGAGATGAAGCCGTAGCCCTTCTCGCCGTTGAACCACTTGACGGTTCCCTGTGCCATGCAACTGCTCCCTGCAGGTGGTGATGGGGCCCGCACCGTGCGGTCCCCGGCGGCCCCTGACGCCCGCCCCTCTGGGCGGCCGCCCGGACGTTCCTGCGAGCGTGCGTGCACGAACACCGAAACTGCGACCGTTCGCGTCAACTCTGCCACGCCCCGTTCTGTTCCGCGAGAGCGGGCCGCCCACGTGCCGTCATCAGGCGGCCGACCAGGTGGGATCGGTGTATCCGCACCCGCTCGACCACGATCTTGTGGTTACGTTCCGCTTTCGCCTCGCTCGGACGAGTGATCACACGGGGGCATCGTGGGTTGGAAGACCATCAACGGCAACCCTGTCTACATCCCAGGTAACGGTGGCGACCCGTACCGACGTAGACGACGACTGCGCTGCGAACGCCTACGGTCAACTCGCCGGATGGTTCCGGGACCTCCCGTGCGACTGCTCGTCCGAATGACGCTCGAAATCCGCGACCGCAGGAAGCGGTAGCCGTGGTCTCGGTCGCCTGGGTCGACATGCCGGACGATGCCGGTGCCGTCGAGCTGAAGCGGATCGTCGACGCACACGGCACCGGCATCATCGTCGAGCTCTCCCGCGAGGTCGGCCGGCATCGCGGCGAACGCGATGTGCCGGGAAGGTCAGGAAAGCCACTTTCATGCAACGTCATTGCATGAAAGTGGCTGTCAGGTGAATCGCCGCAGCCACCGCGGTGGACCGGCACCCCGGATCCAGACACTGGCTGATCGGGAGTGCGCTGAGGGCTGTCGCGGCAGCCCTGAGCACACTCAACTCACGATCCCGCCCGCTCGGCGACCGCCGGGATGTGCGCGAACGGCACCTTCAGGCCAACCTACCGTTCGAAAGTGCCGTTCGCGCAGCTCACCCCCCCGGGTTGGGGAGGGCAGGAAAGCCACTTTCCTGCCCTGTGAGGGCCGGAAAGTGGCTTTCCTGCCCTCGCGTG
>NZ_JAJGSX010000025.1 GCF_021245725.1 Pseudonocardia sp. TRM90224
CCCCTGCCGAGGCGTTGAATGGTGTGCTATATTCACCGAAATTGGTTGGTGTTGCGTCCACCGGTTGAATCCGCCCAATACACCTCCTGGGCGTTCGGGAAACGCCTACGTGAGGCCGGGCTACTCGGCTCGATGGGCACGGTCGGTGACTGCTACGACAACGCGATGATGGAGTCGTTCTGGGCAACCATGCAACTCGAACTGCTCGACTCGAAACTATGGCACACACGCGACGAACTTGCCAACGCGATGTTCGAATGGATAGAGTGCTGGTACAACACCAAGAGGCGCCATTCCAGCATCGGAATGCGCAGCCCCGCCACGTTTGAAGCCCTGCACACCAGGTCAGACCAACATCACTGACCCCACACCGCAGGTGTCCGTGCTACGGGGGGAAGGTCACGACCACCAAGACCAACAGAACCACTGCCGCGAGACCATCCGCCACGAACCCACCCAACGGAACCACGTCAAGAACCCATCCCCACCCACCCAAAACGCGCGACTCACCGCCCCCGAACGCGCGACTCACCCGCCGGAACGTGGGACTCGCCCGCTGGGGCGTGGGACTCACCCGCCGAAACGTGGGACTCGCGCGCTGAGACGTGGGACTCGCCGTGCCGTACGTGTCGACTCACCGTGCTGGAAGTGTCGACTCACCGTGCCGAAGGTGTCGACTCACCGTGCCGAAGGTGTCGACTCACCGTGCTGGAAGTGTCGACTCACCGCGCCAGAAGTGTCGACTCACCCGCCGCGAGCCACCCGTGCCCCCGGCTCGCGTGTGCCGAATGCCGGCTCCTGCACCGGAGCCCGAACTTTGTCGGTCGTCCGGACGCACGCCGAAGGCCGATCGGCCGGTCTGCGGAACCTGGGCCTCGCAGACCTAGGAACACGCGCTCCGTGGTTGTCCGGCCGCAACCGGCGCAGGCTTGCCGCACTGACCATGCCCACCGACATCGCCCCGGCGGCGGCGACGGTCAGCCCGCGACGAGAGGCATCCGGATGACCAGGACAGCTGTGGACATGCTCATGGTGCCGATCCGGGTCGGCTCCCGGGACCGGGCCGGCGCGGTGTACCTGATCTTCCCCTCGGCCCTGGCCGGGGAAGTGGCCGAGCTCGTGGGCGGACTCGGACCCGGACCCGGGAGAGCCGGCAGCGAGGCGGCCGCTACGGCGATCCCGGCGCCGGGCGATCCCGTGGTGGGCCACGCGGTTCGGCTGCTGACCGCGGATCCGGCGCGCCGGTGGACCGTCGCCGAACTCGCCCACCGGACCGCCGTCTCCCGGGCCAGCCTGGCCCGCCGGTTCACCGCGCTGGTCGGCGAGCCCCCGATGACCTACCTGACCCGCTGGCGGATCGCGCTGGCCGCCGAGCTGCTGCGCGAGACGACCGACACCGTCGACGCCATCGCCCGCAAGGTCGGCTACGCCAACGCCTTCGCCCTGTCCGTCGCCTTCAAGCGCCTCCGCGGGCTCAGCCCGACCGCACACCGCCGCGGCGACGCCGTGATCGCCGACCCCGCCCAGCCGAGGACCCAGCAGACGACTCAGCCGACGACCGCCATCGCGTAGCGGCCCTCGCCGTGAACTGGACGCACCATCAGCAGGCGTTGATCAGGTTCATACTGGGGGACGTGCCCAGCCACCGCGCCGACATCGGTGAGTTCCTCCGCTCGCGCAGGGCACGGATCCAGCCGCACGAAGCCGGGTTGCCCGTGTACGGCGAGCGGCGCCGGGTGCCGGGCCTGCGCCGCGAGGAGCTGGCCCAGCTGGCCGGGGTCAGCGCGGACTACTACGGGCGGCTCGAACAAGGGCGTCTGGACAACGTCTCCGACGGCATCCTCGAGGCGATCGCCAGGGTGCTGCGCCTCACCAGGGCCGAGCGCGACCAGCTCTTCGAGCTGGCCGGCCCCGAACGCCGCCGCCGGGTGCGGACAGAACAGGTGGTGCGTCCGAGCCAGCAATGGGTGCTCGACGCGCTGCACGCCACGCCTGCGTACGTGATCGGCACCGGCCTCGATGTCCTCGCCTGGAACAGGATGGCGTGCGAAGTGCTGTTCACCGTCGACCTGGACGCGGTGCCCGCCGCCGAGCGCAATTTCGCCCGCATCCTCCTCCTCGAGGAGGGTGTCCGGACCAGGTGGCGGCCGTGGGAGCCAATGGCCCGCGCCGCGATCGGCGGACTGCGCATGCACGTCGCCCGCCACCCCGACGACCCGGTGATGGCCACCCTCGTCGCCGAGCTGACCGGCGCGAGCCCGGAGTTCCGCAAGTGGTGGCCCGACCACCCGGTGGCCGCCGAACCGACCGCCGAGTACGGCTTCTGGCACCCCGACGTCGGGGAGTTCACGCTCGTGCTGGAGGCGTTCAGCTTCCCGTACCTGGCGGACACGCACCTCGTCGTTTTCACCGCCGCCCCCGACTCGCCGGGCCGCGCGGCGCTCGACGCGCTCGACGCGCAGTAGGCGGATCCGCTACCCGGACGTCGGCGCGACCGCACGCACCTCAACACTCGCCGCAGAACTTATGTCAAGACATATGCTTGACGCTATGACCCGCGCCAGGGTTCAATGCCGCAACCCAGTTGTTAGCGTTAACACTCTCGCACTCCGTCGTCCTCACCACGTCGGGGTCGCCTCGATGACGCGGCCCGAGAAGGAGCAGCCATGGCGAGTCCGCGCACGAGCGTTCGAGGGATCCGCGCCGTAGCGCTCGCCCTCGCATTCGGCTTGCTGGCCGCCTGCGGCAGCGGCGCTGCCAGTCCGGATGAGCCGCTGCAGTTCTTCCTCTCCGGCGACGCGAACCAGGGCGGCGGCTTCGCCGCGATGGCAGCGCAGTACCAGCAGGAGACCGGCGTCCGGATCCAGATCGTCGATCTCGCCAACGCCGACCTGCCCACCAAGCTGAAGAACGCCGCGCAGGCGAACGACCTGCCCGCCCTGGCCCGCGTCGGTGGGGTCGACCCGGTGTGGCGCGACGCCACGATGGACCTGCGGGGGATCCTCGACGGCAGCGGGATCCGCTCCGAGCTCGCCGCGATCGACGACACCGGCAAGGTGCTGTCGCTGCCGACCGACGTCACCGCGGTCGGGCTGTTCATCAACAAGTCCCTGTTCGACCGGGCCGGCGTCGCCTACCCCACGGGCCCGACCGACGCCTGGACGTGGGACGAGTTCGTCTCCAAGGTGAAGGAGGTCCAGGCCCGGACGGGCACGACGTACGGCATGGTCATGGACCGCTCCTCGCACCGGCTCAAGGCGTTCCTCTACGAGTTCGGGTCGGACTACTTCCAGGCCGACGACAGCGGCGCCTTCCGGACCAACGCCAACACCCGGACCGCGTTCGAGTACTTCAAGGGGCTCAACGACGACTCGTTCATGCCGCGCTCGGTCTGGCTGAGCCAGGCCGATCCCAACGCGATGTTCAAGAGCGGCGACGTGGTCGCCTACTACTCCGGCTCGTGGCAGATCGCCGATTTCGCCAAGAACATCACCGACTTCCAGTGGGCGTCCGTCCGGCTCCCCCAGCAGACCACCCGGGCGACCAACTACGGCAACGCGGCCTCGGCCGTCGTCTTCCAGGGCACCGGCCAGGAGGACGCCGCCTACGCCTTCCTCCAGTGGCTCTACCGGCCGGAGAACTACCGCAAGCTCGCCGAGACGTCCGGCTTCCTCCCGGCGGTCGACGGTCTGGAGATCACCCACGCGACCCACGCCGACGCGTTCGCGCTCTACGACGAGGAGATCGCGCAGTCCGCCCCGATCGTGAAGGAGATCAAGCGGCGCGACCTGGCCTACGAGGTCGCCGGGGTGGCAACCGAGGGCGACCCGGTCCGCGACGAGACGGTTCGGTACCTCAACGGCGAGCTGTCGGTCGACGAGCTGCTCACAGGGATCAACGGCCAGCTGACCGAGCAGCTCGGACGGCTGCCGTGAGCGGCCCTGCTCACGCCCGTTCCTGACGGCCGACCGGAGGATCCTCGATGACCGCAGTCACGACCCCGGTCAGCACCGAGCGGCCGACCCCGACAGCCCGGCGAAAGGGACGCCGAGCACCCGTCCTCGCGCCGCTGCTGTTCATCTCGGTGGCCGTCGTCCTGTTCTGCCTGTTCTTCCTCTGGCCGGGCGCTCTGGGCTTGCTCTACTCGTTCACCAGCTACCGCGGTGTCGGCGCGCTGCGGTTCGTCGGGCTGGACAACTATGTCGACCTGGCCGGCGACCCGTCGTTCTACGCCGCACTGACCCGCACCGCGCTCTACACGGTGCTGGCGGTGCCGGCGCACTACGTCGCCGCGCTGGCGATCGCCGTGCTGCTCACCAGCACGGCCGCGGCGGGCAAGAGCGCCGCGCGGGTCGTGTTCTTCCTGCCGTGGTTGATCTCCCCGATCGTCACCGGCGTCATCTGGCGGTGGCTGTTCGGGGAGAACTTCGGCTTCGTGAACGTCCTGGTCCAGGCGTTCGGCGGGGCGGCGGCGCAGTGGCAGACCGACGGGACGCTCGCGCTGATCGTCGTGATCATCGCCGGCACGTGGGCGGGCACCGCGTTCAACATGCTGTTGTTCATCGCCGCCCTGCGCAACATCCCCCGTTCCTACTTGGAGGCGGCCGAGATCGACGGCGCGAACTCGTGGCAACGGTTCCGACGCATCACGCTGCCGCTGCTCGGCCCGACCTCCTTCATGGTCGTCCTGCTGACCACGATCGGGTCGATGAAGGAGTTCGCGATGATCCAGGCGCTCAACGGCGGCGGCCCCGGCACCGAGAACATGCTGATCGTCCAGTACATCTACCGCACCGGGTTCGAACGCGCGAACATCGGCTACGCGAGCGCGGTCTCGATGGTCCTGATGGTGATCCTGATCGTGATCGCCGTGGTCCAGCTCCGGTTCGATCGCAAGAGCGACCTCTCGTGAAGGCGGCGCGCGGGCTCTCCAGCACGCTGGTCCTCTGGCTGCTGGGCATCGTGTACCTGTTCCCGGTGCTGTGGTTCGTCCTGAGCTCGTTCAAGCCGGGATCGGAGCTGTTCAGCCTGCCGTTGACGATCCTCCCCGAGACCTGGACGACCTCGGGGTACAGCACCGCGTGGTCCCGGTTCGACTTCCAGCGCTACTTCTTCAACACCAGCGTGGTCGCGGTCGTCACCACGGCGCTCACCGTGATCGTGAGCGCCATGACCGGCTACGCGTTCGCGAAGTACCGGGCGTGGTGGCTGCGCGCCTTCTTCGTCTGCATCTTGGCGACGACGATGCTGCCCACCGAGGTGATCATGCCGTCGTCGTTCGTCGTGGTGCGCGACCTCGGCCTGTACGACTCGCTCCCCGGCATCATCGTCCCGTCGATCATCACCGCGACCGGAATCTTCATGTTCCGCCAGTACTTCTCCACCGTGCCCGACGAGCTGATGGAGGCGGCCCGGATCGACGGCGTCGGCGAGATCACGCTGTTCGTGCGGATCATGCTGCCGCTGGCGAAGCCGATTTGCGTCGTGCTGGCGATCTTCTCGATGCAATGGCGGTGGAACGACTACATCTGGCCGCTGCTCGTCCTGCGCGACCCCAACCGGTACACCCTCCAGGTCGCGCTGCGCAGCATCGTCGGCGCCGACAACATCGACTGGCCGGTGCTGCTCTCGGCCTCGGTGATCTCCCTGCTGCCGATGGTCCTGCTGTTCCTGGTCTTCCAGCGCCAGATCATGGATGTGGACATCAACTCCGGCCTGAAGGACTGATCCGGTTGACCGACCCGCGAGTGATTTCCGCGGCCGAGGAACAGTTCGAGCAGCTCCTGGCGGACACATCCGCGGGCGGCTCGCACCGCACGGTGATGCGCACCGTCAAGGGGGCCGTCGTCCTGGCGGTGCTGGCCCGTACCGGACCGCTGGTGCGGACGGCCGTCGAGGCGACGACCCGGCTCGAGGCGCTGCAGGCTGCGAGCGGGTTGTTCACCGGCGGCGACAACGTGGCCTCGCCGCCCGACTCCGCGTTCACCCTGAACGACGTGGCGATCACCCTCGCGCTGCTCGAACGCCGGCCGACGAGCTGGTCCGACGACCTCGCCGAACGGCTGCGCGCCATCCTGCGCGCGGCCTCCCCGGCGTTGCTGGCCGGCGGCGTGCACACGCCCAACCATCGCTGGGAGCTGGCCGCGGCGCTCGCGTGGTCCGGCACCCTTTTGGCAGATGCGACGCTGCTGGAACGCGCCGCCCTGTGGCTGGCCGAGGGCGTCGACGTCGATGCCGACGGGCTCTACAGCGAACGCAGCCCGAACTACGCGGCCCACGTCTCCAACCCGTCGCTGACGGTCCTCGCCGACCTGCTCGACCGGCCCGACCTGCACGATGTCGTCCACCGCAACCTGCACGCCCACCTCGACCTCACCGATTCCGCCGGCACCGTCGAAACCGTGCACTCCCGCCGGCAGGACCAGCACGCAGGCTTCCCGCTCGGGCCCTTCCTCGGCCAGCTGACCCGGGCCGCTGCACGGCACTCCTGCAGCCGCTGCGCCGAGGGGGCCGGCCGCGCAATCACCAGCCCCGGCATCGACGCGATCGACGTGCTCGCGCAGGAGCTGCTGGAGCCGGGGCTCACCGCACCGCCGCCCGACCCGTTCCCGATGCCGGCACCGATGTCGACGCCGCCGGGCCGGAGGTTGTTCGGCGAGGCCCGCCTCCTGCGGGAGCGGCGCGGGCGGGCGGAGATCACCGTGTACGCCGGATCGGACGTGCCCGAGGCCGGGCGGATCGGATCAGGCCTCGCCGCCAACCCGACCTTCCTGCGGTTGCGCTGCGGCGCGGTGTCCATCGACTCCGTGCGCCTCTCGCGCGACTTCTTCGGCCTCGGCCCCTTCCGGGCCACCGCGATGACGGTCACCGGTGATCAGGTTGTGCTCCGCGAACGCATCGCCGCCGCCTACTACCAGCCCGTTGCACCGAGCGAACGTCGACCGGACGGCCGCTACCCGCTCGAACACGAGGGCCGGTTCAGCGCCTCGATGGGCTTCTCGCGGCGGCGCCGCGATGTGAGCGCCCTCGTCACCGCCGTCGAGGTGGACCTGCACGACGACGGCGTCGACCTCACCGTCACCACCGCAGGACCGACCACGGCCCACTCGCTGGAGCTCGGCCTCGCCCCCGGGACCGAGCTCACCGGCGCGATCCCGGTGGGCGACGAACGCTACGAGCTGGTCGCGGGCCACGCCCGGGTCGCCTGTGCCGGCGACACCCTGCGGATCGGCCCCGGCCTGGGCTGCGGACCCGACCGGCCACCGATCTACCGGCCCGGCGAGGCCTACACCCACATGAACGGCACCGATGCCGCCGGCGGGACCCGGCTCTACCTCACCTGGCACTCCCCTGGCTCCATCCGGATCAGCCTGCGCTCTGCGCACCCGGGCGACGACCGCGCTCCGTAGCCATCCAATTGCGCCATGTAATCTGCAGGCTCTCGGAACGGTGACGTGTCACCCCCGGCGGGAGGAGCCATGGCGATGGACGAGTACGCGGTACACCTCCTGACCGGCCTCACCGGAGTGGACGACGACCAACTCGACGCCATCGCGGCAGAGCTCGTCGACGAGTGCGCCGTACCGTCGACCCGCAACGGCGGTCGGCTGTCCGTCCACCTCACGGTCTGGTCGACCTCGGCATCGTCGGCGGTCGGTACCGCGGCCGGTCGCCTGTACGAGTGCCTCGCGGGCGCCGGCCGGCCGTATCAACTCGTCGCGTGCGGAGCGGTGACAGCCGGTCGACTCGTCCACCCGCGCCAGCACCCCGATCGCCATCAGCGCCAGCGCGAGGCCTTCCCGAGCGCTCAACGCGGGCGGCTCACCGCGCCGAGGTGAGGAGAGCGCGGCGGTTCACGGCCGGCTGGGCGGGTCAGCGGCTGCGGCGCCACCACGCACGCCGGGATCGCAACGCCGGCTGGGCGGCCCACCAGCTCACCTCGCCGCGGTGCGCCGCTTTGCGTCGCCTGCGGCGGGGTTCGGGAGCCGGCTGGGCCGGGGCGGGCGTGGGTGTGCAGGTCGGGAGGTCGGCCGGGCGCGTGCCGAGCATGGTGGTCGGGATCTCCGTACGTGCTGGTCGGGTGGTCGGGTTGCGGTGGGTCAGGTGGCCGGGGTGCCGATCGGGTAGAGCACGCCGCCGTGCTGGCGCGCGATCGCGACGTGCTCGGTGTGCCGGGCGAGCATGTCGCTCGCCCACGTGGGGTCGTCCACGCCGAAGGAGTCCTTGAGCAGGTCGAACAGGAACACGGGCTCCCGGTCGTCGGCGAGGCGGTCCGGTGCGGGCAGCGCGAGCATGCTCGGGCCGAACGCGGAGCGGCGCTTCGGGAAGATCAGACCGAACGTGGTGGGTGAGAACTCGCGCGCGGTCAGCGTCGGAAGGACGGCCGTGACGACCGGTTCGAGTCCGCTGTCGGGCAGGAACACGTCGGTCCAGATCTTCGTGCTCGCGGACCAGCCGGCCTCCGCCACCGAGTCGTACAGCCCGTCGACGGCGAAGATGTGCTCGAGGTGGTCGAGGTCGAGTGCCTGCGGGACCGTCGAGTTGTTGAGCCCGCGCAGGACCTCCGTGGCCTCGGGCGCCGGTCGGCCGGCGCCGAAGTACGTCGATGCCGTCAGCCGGAACGTGTGCGGCTCGGGTTGGTGGAAGATCACGTACAGCTCGTCGAGCTCGTCGCGGCGGGCGAGCGTGCGCAGGTCGGCGAGCAGCGCAGGGAGCGAGTCCAGCCCGTAGGGCAGCTGCCAGGTGCGGACCCGGCCGGGCAGGTCGGCCACGTCCAGCGTCACCCGTGTCAGCACGCCGACCTCGCCGAACCCGCCGAGCACCGCCCGCATCAGCTCGGCGTTCTCCGCACGTGTGCACTCGACGACGTGCCCGCCGGCTGTGACGACCTGCGCCGCCGACACGGAGTCGACCAGCGCGCCGACATCGGGGCGGTTCGAGATCCCGCCGACCGAGCACACCCCGCCGACGGTCAGCCGCGTGTAGCCGGTCGTCCCCGCAGCCAGCCGGAAGTCCTTCCCGGCCGCGGCGACGGCGATCGCTCGCAGCGTCGCGCCGGCATCGGCGACGACCCCGCCCGCACCCACCGCGTGCACGGCGGCCATCGAGCGCATGTCGATCTGCAGGCCACCGGCAGCGACGACGCCCTGGCCGTGGGTGGTGTGCCTGGTGCCGCGGGCCCGCCACGGCACCGCGTGGTCGGTGCACCAGGCGAGGATCGTCGCGACGTCGGCTGCCGTGTGCGGGCGCAGGACGGCCCCGGGGACCGCGTGCACGATGTTGCCCAGGTCGGTGGCCGCAGCTCGCAGCGTCGCCGGGTCCGTGACGAGCTCTCCACCGCCGGGCGGTGTCGGCGCCGAGCGCCAGTCGACCTGCAGGTCCGTGCCGCTCGTCATGGGAGCGAAGTGTGGCCGTCGGCAACGAAGATCACCTCCGCCGCGGCGGAGGGTTTGTCCGACCGGCCGCCCCGGATCGGGCTCCTCCGCTCACCCGATCGGGCTACGACCTCTACCGCTTGCAATACCGGCGCAACCGCCTCGACCGTCGGGCAGGTGCGTGCACCCGCGAGGGCAGGAAAGCCACTTTCCTGCCCTGTGAGGGCCGGAAAGTGGCTTTCCTGCCCTCCCCCAACCCCGGGCGAGCTGCGCCCCTACCGCCCCAGCCCCAGCCGCTGGAGTGCGTCGGGGACCTGCCGGCGCCGCCTGCACCCCAGCTTCTGCAGGATCTGCGTGACGTGCGTCTTGACCGTGGTCACGGAGACCTGCAGCGCGGCCGCGATCTCGTCGTTGGTCCGCTGCCCGACCAGCAGCGCCACCTCGTACTCGCGCGGGGTCAGGACGTTGCGGGCGACGTGCGGCTCGCTCCCGGCCGGCCCGTCGGTCAGCGATATCTCGCCGAGCGCGAGCGCGATCGCCGTGCCGTAGTCCGGGACGGCCAGCCCGCGCCGGTACGCCGCCTTGCACAGCGGCTCGCCCAGCGCCTCGCTCGCGAGCTGCAGGCAGCGCTGGTGCTGGTCACCGTTGCCGCGCAGGTTGTTGAGCATGATCCCGGTCAGCTCCATGACCCGCTCGGTCGCACCGCACAGTTCCGCTGCTCGCAGGTGGTCGCCGCGGGCCGAGGCCAGCCACGACGCGAACGCCACCCACCAGATCGGGCCCCAGTAGTCACCGATCTCCCGCTGCACCGGCAGCGACTGGTGCAGCAGCTCCCCCGCCGGCTCGATCTCACCCTTGCGCAGCAGGAGGTGCACCGCGCGGGTCCACTGCGCCCACGACAGGTGCCACGCCCCCTGCCGGCCGGTCGCCTCCTCCAGGTGGGTGCGGGTCGCCTCGTCCGACACGGCCGGGTCGGCGAACAGCGACGACGCGATCGCCCACCACATCGTCGCCATGCACGCGTCGCCCTCGGCGCCGGAGGCGCGCATCAGCCGGCGTGCCCGGGCGGCAAGATCCGCGGCGGCCGGGTCCCCCAGCACGAACGTCGCGTAGGCCGTCTCGGCGTAGGCCAGGTGCGGGTCGACCGTCGCGGCGCTCGCGCCGCCCTCCAGCTCACGCTCGACGTCGCGGGCGCGGTCGAGCAGGTCCGTCGCCTCGGCCGAGCCCTGGCAGACCGCGACCCACGCGCATTGCGTCAGCCCCAACAGCAGCACGCGGTCGCGGCGCGGGTGCAGCTCGACCATCCGCTGCAGATGCGACCGCCACTCCTGCAGCGTGCCGTCGCGGAACGGCACGCGGACGCGGATCAGATCGGCCCCGATCCGGATCCCCCGCTCGGTGTCACCGCTGGACGCGCACCAGTCCATCGCCGCGCGGACGTTCGGCAGCTCCGCGTGCACCGCGTCGAGCCAGGCCACCTCCTCCGGCCCGCACCAGTGCTCCGCCGCCTCGGCGAGGAACCGCGCGCACCACGCGGAGTGCCGCTCCCGGACGAGGTCCTGCTCGCCGGCCGCGGTGAGAGCGTCGGCGCCGACCTGCCGGATCGGCTCCAGCACCCGGAACCGCGGCCGGCGCGACGCCGCGTCGCGGGTCAGCAACGACTGCCGGATCAGGCCGTCCAGGATCAGCTCGACGTCCTCCGCAGCCACCCCGTCCGACCCTGTGTCCGGCGCCGTGTCCGACACGACGGCCTCGGCAGCCTCCAGCGTCACACCACCCGCGAACACCGAGAGCCGCTGCCACACCAGCCGCTCCGCAGGCGAGCACAGGTTCCAGCTCAGGTCCATCACGCCGCAGAAGGTCGTCCGGTAGCCGGTGCGGGTGACGGTGGACCAGCGGGCGCCGAAGACGTTGTCCAGCCGCTGCTCCAGCTGCGGCACCGAGAACATGCGCAGCTTCGAGGTGATGATCTCGATCAGCAGCGGGAACCCGCCCAGCCGGTGGCAGATCCGCGCCACCGCGATGCGGTTGTCCTGCAGGTCGAACCCGGGGTCGACGGCCGCTGCCCGGTCGGCGAACAGGACCAGCGCCTCCGGCAGCGGGTTCTCGTCGAACTCGGGCGAGTCCGGGTGCGGCGCCGCGAGCGGCAGCAGCGGGTACTGGTGCTCACCGGGCAGCTCGAGCGTGGTGCGGCTGGTGGCCAGCACCCGCACGCCGGGGCACGAGTCCAGCAGCACGCCGATGACGTCACCGACGTCGGCCGCCACCTGCTCGCAGTTGTCCAGCACCAGCAGCAGCTGCGCGTCACGCAGGCGCTGCTGCAGCAGCGTCATGCTGTCCACCGCCGAGACCGTGTGCATCCCGGCGTCCTGGACGATCCGGTCCGGGATCCATTCCGGGTTGTCGACGCCGCGCAGGTCGACCAGCACAACCCCGTCGGGGAACCGCTGGTGGTGGCGCAGGTCGTGGGCCACCCGGGTGGCGACCCTCGTCTTGCCCACCCCGCCCGGCCCCGTCACGGTGACGAGCTGGACGCGGCCGGTCAGCAGCCCGGTCAGGTCGGTCAGCTCTCCGGTGCGCCCGACCAAGCTGTCCCGATCGGCGAGAAGCATGCTTCGTGGGCCTCCCCCGCAGTGATGGACCGGCCGGGGCATCCTATCCGGGCAGGGCACGCCGACGAGCGCAGGACGCCACCAGGTCATCGCGCTCCGTCACCTCGACGCAACCGGCGTCCCCGGAGTGCCTGGGATGGGTGTCGATGGGGTCATGCGCCGGGGACCTCCTGCCCGGCGATGCGGCGGTCATCCGTAGGCGCGGATGATCCGGCCGGTGCTGTTGCCTTCGACGCAGTCCAGGTAGCTGTCGACGAGCTCGTTCATGGGCACCGGCCGCATACCGGGGAAGTGATCGGCGAACGCATCGAAGGAGTCGCCGATCATCGTGGGGCTGACGGTGTTGATCCGCATCCCCCGTGGCAGCTCGATCGCGGCCGACAGGGTGAAGCTGTGCAAGCCGCCGCTGATGACGCCGCCGCCGGTGACGTGCGGCCAGGCCTGGTCGGCGAAGATGCCGGAGGTCAACGTGAAGGAGGCGCGGTCGGCGCAGTGGCGCTGGCCGGTGAGGACCAGCTCGACCTGCCCGAAGAACTTGGCTCGCATGTTCTCGTGCAATGCGTCTGCGGTCAGTGTCCCGAAGTCGTCGAGCGCCCCGTGCGCCGCGATACTCACGACCCCGTCGACCGCTCCGACCTCGCGGTACATGGCTTCGATCGTCGCGGGTGCGGCCAGATCGACGTGCACGTCACCCGAGGTGCGCCCGGCCACGATCACGTCGTGGTTGCGCGATCGCAGTGCGGGAACCAACCGACGTCCGATGGTGCCGGCGCCGCCGATGACGACGATCCTCATCGTGCGTCCTCCTTCCGTGCTGGGGTTCCTGGTGCGGTGCGGGGCCGTTCGAGGCTCTGCGCCAGCAGCGTGAGCGCATCGGCGTCAGCGGTGCCGGGACGTGCGTAGAACAGCCCCATCTGCTGGTCGTCGTCAGGCAGCGCGACCGTCTCGTTCGCCAAGGTCACCCGCCCGACAACCGGATGGTCGAGCTCTCGCACGTAGTACGAGCAGGTCCGCACCGGCCGGCGCGCCCACATCCGCGCGAACTCCGGGCTGTCGACGGCGAGTCGACCGACGAGCCGTTCGAGGTCCGGATCGGCCGGATATCGCGCCACCGCCTGGTGCAGGGCTGCGACGGTGACCTGCGCTTTGGCGTGCCAGTCGCGGTACAGCGCGCGATGGTGCGGATCGAGGAACAGCATGCGGGCGATGTTCGGCCGGAGCCGGGCGTCCGGGGCGTCGAACCCGACATGTCCTGCCAGCAACGCATGACCGAGCGCGTTCCAGGCGAGCACATCGGCACGATGGTCGATCACGACGGCCGGTGTCGTGGAGATGGCGGCGAGCAGGACCCGGATCGACGGTCTCAGCGTGCTCCTGCGGGAACGCGGACGGGTCGGTCGTCTCGGCGCCGCAAGGATCCGCAGGTGTTCGTGCTCGGTCGGATCGAGCCGGAGCGCCGCCGCCAGCGCGTCGATGACAGCCCCCGAGGCGCTGGCGCTGACCCCCTGCTCGAGTCGGGTGTAGTAGCCGACGCTGACCCCGGCGAGTTCGGCCAGCTCTTCCCTGCGCAGCCCGGGGACCCGTCGATGGGTGATGCCGAGCTCGATCCCGGCTTCCTCCGGGTGAGGCGCTCGCGCCTGCTGCGCAGGAACCCACCGAGATCGTTGGCTCGTGTCGTGCTCACCGACCGATCCTCGCGCTGACCGACGACTTCCGCCTGCACCAATCACGGATACCTTCGTGGCACCCGAAAACAGCAGCTCAGGGAGTCGCCGACGCCGCCGTGCCGCCGAGCTGGTTCTCCACCAGACGCGTGTAGGCGCCGCCCGCGGCGATGAGGTCGTCGTGGGTGCCCGACTCGACGATCCGGCCCTGGTCGAGCACCACGATGAGATCGGCGTCGCGCACGGTGCTGAGCCGGTGGGCGACCGTCACCACCGTGCAGTCCAGCTCCCGCAGCCATCGAGCTCGGGCTCGGCCGGGCCACCGGCAGCGATCAGACCACCGCGGCCGCGCTGCGGCGCGACGCAGCGGTCGTCGACCGGTTCCCCGATGAGCACGTGCACTCGGCGGCTGCCCGGTCATGAGCCGGGGTACGGCTCAACGGCGCTCGTACGCGTGCACCCCGATGATCGTCCCGTCCGGCTTCGCCTCGAGGTAGCCGGACTGGCCGGTGTCGTTGTTGGTCGCGTAGATCGCGACCTCCGGTCCCGTGCCGGTGTCCCGCACGATCAGGTAGTGCACGGTCGGGTTCTCGACGTTCAGGCTCTGCCCGGCGCCCGCGAGCAGCCCGAGGATCTTGTCGACATCGATCGCGGCGAGATCCACGAGCGGGTCGTCGGGGTCGCGGTGGCCCGCGTTGCCGGGGCCGTCGAACCCGCCCTTGTAGTGGTAGCTCTGCGCGCGGGCCGGAGCACCCGGTGCCGGCACGTCGATCGACGCGTAGTCCGGGTAGACGGTGAGGTCCGCGACGAGCGTGGTGCCGAGCTCGGTCCGGACGCCGTCGATGAGCGTGCGCAGGCCGGCCGGGGTGTGCAGGGCGGTCGGCCCGACGACGATCGGTGCGGCGGGCGCTCCCCCTGCCACGACCGGCGTGCCGTCCGGCCCGACCGGGGACGGCGACGGCGCGGTCAGCCGCCCGATCCCGAACCCGGCGCCGAGCAGCACCAGCGCGGCAACGGCGACCACCACACGGCTCCGGGACCGGGCGGGCCGCTGCGGGGCGCGCTCCCGCAGGTCCGGCATCGGCTTCTCGAGCTGCAGATCGTCGACGAGGTCCCGCAGCTCGCCGAGGGTCTTCGCCGCGCTGGCGGCGGCGGTGCGGGAACAGTGCTCGTCGGAGTCGAGCTGGCCGTCGGCGTAGGCGGTGTCGAGCCGCCCGCACACCTCGGTGCGGTCGAGATCGCGCGCCCTCGTCCTGGGCGACCGGGCGGACGACACCGGCGGATCCTAGCCAGAACCCCGCCTCCCCGGCGGCCTGAGGTGACGCGCCTGAGGCACTCGTGCACAGGTTGGTGTCTCCGTGCACGAGTTCGAACCTGTGCACGGGGAGGCGAACCTGTGCACGAGCGACCCGCGGCCGGGACCCCGTGGAAGAAAGTTCGAAGAAGTTTCGGCGGGAGTGCAAAATCCGGTGACCCCGCTCGTGGAGTCGGTGAACGCCCCCCAAGAGGGGGGCACGAAGCCCCGGGAGACCGACATCATGAGTACCACCACCACCAAGACCACCGCCACGACCACCATCCCGACCCGCGCCGGCACCGTCTCGCCGCCGGAGCAGCTCACCGCGGACCGCGTCACCAAGTCCCTGCTCGGGTACGGCGTCATCGCCGGTCCGATCTTCGTGGTCAGCTCGGTGACCCAGGGCCTGCTCCGCGAGGGCTTCGACTTCTCCCGGCACCCGTGGAGCGCACTGTCCCTCGGCGACGCCGGGTGGATCCAGGTCGTCACCTTCCTGGTCAGTGGCCTGTCGACGGTCGCTGCCGCGATCGGCCTGCGCCGCGCGCTCGCCACCGGCGTGGGCGCCACCTGGGCGCCGCGGCTGCTGGCGGTGTTCGGGCTGAGCCTCGTCGTCGCCGGTCTCTTCCCGATCGACCCCATGGGCGGCTTCCCCGCCGACCTGCCCCAGGCCACGGGGATCAGCGGCCACGCGATGGTGCACCTGCTCTCGGGGGCCATCGGCTTCCCCTGCCTCGCCGCCGCGCTGCTGGTGCTGGCCCGGCGGCTGTCCCGGGAGGGCTTCGGCCGGCTCGCGACCGCTTGCCGGATCATCGCGCCGCTGTTCCTCGTCGGCTTCTTCGGCATGGCATCGGGCGGCCTCGGCGCCGCGGGCGTGCCCGCCTTCGTCATCGCCGTCGTCACGGTGCTGGGCCTGCTGAGCATCGTGTCCGTGCACCGCTACCGCCAGATGCCCGACACCGCCTGCCGTTGATCTCCCTGCCGTTGATCTCCCTGCCGTTGATCTCCCTGCCGTTGATCTCCCTGCCATCCACACATCCCGGAAAGGAACCTCCGATGCGCTACCTCGTCATCCTCGAAGGCACCCAACCCGCTACTCCACCGCCCGCCGAGCTCATGGCAGGGATCATGAAGCTCGGTGAGGAGGCCACCCGCGCCGGCGTCATGCTGGACAACGCGGGCCTCGCCCCCAGCGCTGCCGGCGCACGGGTCACCGTCGGCGGCGGGAGCGGGCTGCAGGTCACCGACGGCCCGTTCGCCGAGTCCAAGGAAATGATCAGCTACGCCCTTTACGACACCCGCACCAAGGCCGACGTCGTGGAGTGGACGAGCCGGTTCATGGCCCTGCACCACGAGCTGTGGCCGGGCTGGGAAGGCGAGGCCCGGGTTCTCAAGGTGATGGGCCCCGAGGACTTCGCGCCGCCGTCCTGAACCGTCACTGCGCCGACCCGAACCCGCCGCGAACCCATCCGGGTCGCGGCGGGTTCGGCATGATGAGGGCATGCCGGATCCGGGTGGCCGTGCCGCGGTCGAGGCCGTGTGGCGGATCGAGTCGGCCCGGCTGGTCGCCGGCCTGGCCCGGTTCACCGGCGACGTCGGCACCGCCGAGGAACTCGCCCAGGACGCGCTGGTCGCGGCTCTGGAGCAGTGGCCCGCTGCCGGCGTCCCGCCCAATCCCGGGGGCTGGCTGATGACGACTGCCAAGAACCGGGCCGTCGACGGGTTCCGCCGCGCGGCCGTCCACCGCAAGGCGCTCGATTCCATCGGCCGCGACACGGCCGACAGCCTCGACGAGCGGGACGCCGTCGACGAGGCGCTGGACGATCCGGTCGGTGACGACGTCCTGCGGCTGCTGTTCACCGCCTGCCACCCGGTGCTCAACCGCGAGTACCGCATCGCCCTGACCCTGCGTTGCCTCACCGGCCTTCGCACCGACGAGATCGCGCGCGCGTTCCTGGTGCCGGAACCGGTCGCGGGACAACGCATCTCCCGGGCCAAGAAGATGCTGCGCGACAAGGGGATCCGCTTCGAGATGCCCGGCCCGGCCGATGTCGCCGAACGGCTCGCGAGCGTGCTCGAAGTGATCTACCTGCTGTTCAACGAGGGCTACAGCGCCACCGCGGGCGACGACTGGATGCGACCCGAGCTCAGCGCGGAGGCCCTGCGGTTGGCCCGGCTCACGGCCGCGTCGGTGCCGGGCGCGGCCGAGGTCCACGGCCTGGCAGCGTTGCTGGAGCTGACCCAGGCCCGCGCGGCCGCCCGCCACGACCGCGACGGGCGTCCCGTGCTGCTCCAGGACCAGGACCGGCGGCGGTGGGACACGCTCCTGATCCGTCGTGGTCTCGCGGCGCTGGCCCGCGCGCACGACGCCGCAACCGGCGGCGGCAATCCGATCGGCCCGTACACCCTGCAAGCCGCCATCGCGGCGTGCCACGCCACCGCCCGCATGGCCGACGACACCGACTGGGTGCAGATCGCCGGCCTCTACGACGTGCTCGCCACCGTCTGGCCGACGCCGGTCGTGGGCCTCAACCGGGCGATGGCGCACGGGCGCGCGTTCGGCGCGGAGACGGGGCTGGCGATGCTCGACACGGTGGACCACGGCGCGCTGGACGGGTATCCGCAGCTCCCGGCCGTGCGGGGCGAGCTGCTCGCACTGGCCGAGCGGCACGCGCAGGCAGCGGCGGCCTTCGACGAGGCGGCCGCGACCACCCGCAACGAGCACGAACGGGAGCTGTTCACGCAGCGCGCGACGCAGACGCGGAGCCGGATCGACCCGTGAAACATCGGCCGGCTCATCCTGGTTGGCGCTGCTAGATTCCCAGCGGGATCCGGCGAGAGCGCGCACGGTGCACGCAGCCAGCCGCAGGGGGTTGCGTGGCCGGGGCGGCGTTCGGTCCGTACGTGTTGGAATCGATGCTGGGTCGCGGCGGGATGGGCGAGGTCTGGCGGGCGGTCGACACCAGCCAGGACGACCGGGTCGTCGCGCTGAAGGTTCTCGGGTCCTGGCTGGCCGGCGACGGCGATTTCTATCGGCGGTTCCGTCGCGAATCCGCGCTCGCGGCGAAACTGACCGGACCGCACATCGTCCCGATCCACCGCTACGGCGAGATCGACGGCCGGCTGTTCATCGACATGGCCCTCATCGACGGCACCGACCTCGGCGCCCTCCTCGAACGCGGCGCGCTCCCCCCGCAACGAGCGCTCACCATCGTCGACCACATCGCCGACGCGCTCGACACCGCCCACGACGCCGGGCTGGTGCATCGCGACATCAAGCCGACGAACGTGCTGGTCACCAGCCGCAAGAACCGCGACCACGCCTACCTGATCGACTTCGGCATCGCCCACGCCGTGGACGGCACCAAGATCTCCCTGTCCGGCGCCGTGATCGGCACCCCGAAGTACATGGCACCGGAGCGCTTCGACGGTGACGGCGATCACCGCAGCGACGTCTACGCGCTGGGCTGCGTGCTTTACGAAACGCTCACCGGGCAGCCCCCGTTCGACTGCCCGAGCCTGCTCGCCTACCTGAAGGCGCACCACACGGCACCGCCACCGCTCCTGAGCGCCCAACGGCCGGACCTGCCGGCAGCACTGGACGACGTCATCGCACGCGCGATGGCGAAGGCGCCGACCGATCGCTACCCCACTGCAGGCGAGCTCGCCGCCGCCGCACACGCTGCGCTCGCAGCACGACCCTGGCGCGCCACGGGCACCATCACCGTCCCCGTCGCACAGGATCCCGATCCGGTCCGCGCAGATGCTCCGCCGCCTGCGCTGGAAGCGCCGCCAGAACCCGACGACCCTGCTGTGCCCGCGCAATCGCCCTCGGCGACCACAACGGAAAGGATCCCGCTCGACATCGAGCGTGCCATCGGCGAAAGGCGCGGGTCCACACCGTCTCGCTACCTGATCGGTGCCGCGGCGCTCGCAGCTGTTGCGGTCGCGGCGGTCCTGGTGATCAACCCATGGCGGCCGGCCCCATCACCGGGACCGCAGAACACGCCCGATTCGACGACAACGATGCCGCAGGCAGCACCTCCCGCCGCCGTCGCGCCGGCCGCGCCGGCGGTCATCGACATGTTGCCGCTGCCGAACGATGTCGGAACGCGGCGACTTGCTTTCGACGCACGAGGAGAACGTCTCTTCATCGCCCAGAACGCGGACGTCGACACCTCCGGCATTTCGGTCGTCGATGTACGCACGAAGGCCATCACGGCGATCCCGACTCCGGCATCGGAGGTCGTGCCGGCGCCGGATGGTTCACGTGCCTACGCCCTGTGCCTCGAGGCCGGGTGCAGGACCATCAACGTGATCGACACCGCGAGCGGCACCGTGATCAAGACGATCACCCTCGACAGAGCATTTCGCGACGCTGCGATGAGCGCGCAAGGCGATCGCCTCTACGTGGCCTACCTCAACTCGGAGGTGGTCGCGGTCATCGACACCGCCTCCGGAACGGTCACTGCGACCCTTCGTGCCGGTGACGACGAGAGGATCTCGAGCGGTCCCAACGACGTCGCCGTCACACCGGACGGTCGCTACGTGTACGTCGCGCGCTCCCATACCGGTCAGATCGCCGTCGTCGACAGCTCGACCAACGCCGTCGTCGCCACGATTCCGTTGGCCGAGGACCCCGCCTATCGCCTGACGACGTCCCCCGACGGTCGAAGCATCTACGCCGCCGGCACCCGCGGCACTTACATGATCGATGTCGCCAGCAACACCCTTGTGACCACGTTCCTCAAGACCGACACCTCGTTCGCACCGCCCGCGGCCATCGCGGCGAGCCCCGACGGCCGCCGGCTGTACCTCCTCCACGGAGGATCGGAAAAGAGCTTCCTCCGCATCGTCGACACGGAGAGCGGAGCTCACCTCGCCGACGTCGACCTGCCCGGGCTCCCTGGCGCGAGCGACGTGACGGTGAGCCCGGACGGAACCCGCGCCTACGTCGGCTCGTGGACGGCCACGAGCGTGACAGTGATCGACACCGGGGTCAGGTGATCGGGCTCGACCTCACCTTCGGCGACGGTCACTGATCTCCCTCGCACGAGGGACGGCAGCAGGCCTCGAGAGGGAGGGGCCGCGCAGTGCGAGCGGAATAAGGTTCGCCGCATGAATGAGCGCACGTCCAAGGGTTCGCGTTGCCAGAGATACGGCGCTCTGCGGCTACCGATCATTGCGCACACATCACGCCCGTGGCGTATTCACGAGATTGTTCCTGATTTCGCCGTGGAAGACGTCTGGGCGTTGCCGACGCCGGGCGGCCCGGGTGAGCTGCCACGTCTCGTGTCGCAATTCGGCTCGCTCCGCTTCCCTGCAGACGCGCCACTTCCGGTGCGTGTCGTGTGGGAGGCCCGACGGAAGATCGGGCGATTCTTCGCCTGGGACCGGCACGATGCCGGCGTAGGTACCCGCGTGCCATCGCTGCGCGAGCGACTGCCATCCGACCTGCGCGCCACTGCGCCCGGACCGGACACTTCGGACGGGACGTTCACGTCGCTCTTCCTGCTGAACGACGAGTGGGCGACGGAGATCGCCAATAGGACGGTCCATTCGGTCATGCACGTCAGCTGGGTCCGCGATGACGCCGGCGGCCATCACGGTCAGCTGGCAGTCCTGGTCAAGCCCAACGGATGGTTCGGTGCGGCATACATGGCCGCGATCAAGCCATTCCGGCACATGCTCGTCTACCCGGCGCTGATCCGCAGTATCGAACGCGACTGGCTTGCGGAAACGAACGGGAACAGGCCCGATTCCTCCGACCCGGCAGGGCGTTCCACGAGCGTCCTGGATCGGGTGGCGATGCTCGCCGGCGTGGCGATCCCAGCGACTCTGACTGCACTCGCAGGGCTGCACGCCGCGTGGGCCCTCGGCTCGCACTGGCCGGCTGCCAGCGAGCAAGCATTGGCCGAGCACCTCGCCGGCGCCGACGCCATGCCTCCCGCAGCGGAGGTGTGGCCGGTGGCAGCGGCGTTGCTCACCGCCGCCGGGCTGGTCGCCCGGGCAGCCCGAGGCGTCCGGACCAGGCCGGTGCGCATCGCAGCGTGGGGCGTGGCAGCTGTACTGCTGATCCGCTCGGTGGCGTTCCTGCCGTCCGATCTGAACGGTGGCGTCGACGACCCCTTCAGCCGCCTCGACCTGGCTCTCTACTCGCCACTCTGCTTCCTGCTCGGAATCGGCACCGCGGCCGTGGTCCGGCGCAGCGGAGGCGGCCGAACCACCGCCCCTGGCCGTCTGCCGACCTGAGTCGTCGCATGACCGCGATCTGGTGTCACGTTCCGAGGGTGAAGTGGCGGACGTGCAGCGGTCCGTCGAGGAACGCTTCTTCGGCAGGTAGTACGACGGGCCGCTCGCGCCAACCGGCACCTGCGTACGCGCGCACGGCGGGCTCGTCGCGCCACCTGCTGATCCACACGAGCGAGTTCGCCGGCACGTCCAGCAGGATCTCGTAGCCGAGGAATCCGTCGTGCAGCTGCGGGAACCGATCGGTGGCCGCAACCAGGAAGTCGCGCAGGGCCGCCAGCGCGCCCGGCTTCGCCCGGGCCTCGCACATCCTGATGATCATCGAATGGCTCCCGCGATTTCAGTGGTGAGTTCACGACGGCAGGTGCCGAGCTCCGACACGAGCGCTTCGATGTCCGTCGCTGTCGTCCGGTGGCTGGTCACGCACATCCGCAGCGCCGGACGGCCGTCGAGCACCAGCGAGCTCAGCCAGGCCCGGCCGCCTCGCACCACACGGGCGGCGACCGCGGCATGCCATTCCAGGCTGTGTTCGGTATCTCGGCCGTCCGCCTCCGGGTCGACGACGCACACGACCGGCAGCGGGGTGTCGTTGACCTGCAGCCACCCGTGCTCCGCGAGTCGCCGCGCGAGCAGCTCCCCCAGCTCGACGTCGCGTTCGAGTTGGCGCGCGAAGGCGGGGCGGCCCGCGGCGGCCAGCGCGAGGAACACCTTCAGCCCGATGAACCGGCGCGACCATTGCACGCTCGACGAATACGGATCCGGCAGCCCGCCGGCACCGGCGGGCATGAACGTCGTCTGCACGCCGAAGCTTGCACCCAACGCATCGGCGTGCGGGGTCAGGAACATCCCCGCACCCATCGGTGCGGACAACCACTTGTGGGCGTCCACGGTGATGCTGTCGGCTGCCTCGATCCCGGCCAGCAGCGGGCGGAGCCGGTCCGACAGCGCGACGGCCCCGCCCCACGCGGCGTCCACGTGCAGGTCCAGCCCGCTGGCCCGGGCGAGCGCCGCGAGCTCCGGCAGCGGGTCGAGCGCACCCGCGCCTGTTGTGCCGGCGGTCGCGACCAGCAGGAACGGCGCATGCCCGGCCGCGACGTCCGCGTCGATCATGGCGCGAAGCCGGTGCACGTCCATGCGGTGTGCCCCGTCGACCGGCACGAGCCGGGCCGCGCCGCGACCCAGCCCGGCCATGTGCGCGATCTTCACCCACGCCAGGTGGCACTCCGCGGAGGCGTAGAAGACCGGCCGGCCCGCCACCGCGCCGAGACCGCCCTCGGCATAGGCCGGCCAGCGCCGCGTCAACGCCACGATCATCGCCGTCAGGTTCGCCTCCGAGCCTCCTACGGTGAACGTGCCGGTGGCGCCATCGGGCAGCCCGAGCCTACTGGCGAGGAACCGCAGCACGTGCGTCTCGATCTCGACCGGCGCGCACGCGTGCGCGTAGACGGCGAGCTGCGGGTTGACGGCCGCGGCGATCAGCTCTCCCGCAACACCCCACCAGGTGGGCGTCGGGTTGAACAGACCGAAGTAGCGCGGATGGATCGTGTGCACCATCCCTGTGCGGAGCTGGTCCACCACCTCCACCAGCACGTCCTGCGCGGGCCGCGGGCCGGCGAAGTCGTAGTCGCGCAACCAGTCGCGCACCGCCGCAGTCGCCGGACCGCGCGGTGCGACCGGTCCGTCGGCGACGTGACGACTGTGCCGAACGGCCAGCTCTGCCGCGGTGGCGAGCAGCGCCGCGGCCTCGCCGGATGGCAGGTCGAGCGGGCTGCTGTCCACCGATAGAGCCTGACCGAGCCGGCCCGCGTTGGCTGGCCGGAATCGGACACGACGCTCAGGCCGAGGGAGTGGTTTTCGGTGCGGACGCACTTGCCCTACCAGCGGCGAACACGCTTCGAAGGACGTCCGGGTCGCCCCGGAGCTCACCCGCGGCGAGCGCCTCCTCGATGCTGACGTGTCCGGTGGCGAGTGCGACGACGACGTCCGGCACGGCGGCGAAGACCGTCTCCGGTTCCTCGCCGCGGCGGATGAATGCGCGGGGGCCGTCTTCGTCGATCCTCAGGACCATGAGCAAGCCGTCCGTCTCGATCCCGAGCTCCACGGGACTCGGGACGGACGCGCCGGCGAGCAGCGCAGGCAGTGCGAGGGTCAGCCATCGCGGCTGGAACGTGTCTTCGCCACGTCCTGTCGCCAGCAGCGGCGCTCCCCACCGACCGAGCGCCTCCATGGGCTCGCGCAGTCCCATGCCCCAGGGCGTGAGGGCGTAGGTGAGGCTCGACGCCTCCAACCGGCGCTCGACGATCCCGTTCGACTCCATGGTGCGCAGCCGTTCGGCCAGGAGGTTCGTCGCGATGCCCGCGAGTGAGGTCTTGAGCTCGGTGTAGCGCATCGGACCAGGTAGGAGCTCACGAACGATGAGCAGGGTCCAGCGATCACCCACGACGTCCAGGGACCGCGCGAGAGCGCAGAACTGTCCGTAGGTGCGCGACTTCTTCGACTGCTGGTTGACTTTCTCCATCGTGGTTGATGATATCAACCGCACTAGAGGATCGTCGAGAAGAGGGCTCCCGTGGACCTGAGCATCAGCTGGCCGGCCGTCTTGGTCGCGATCGTGGCCGGGATGGCGATCGCGTGGGCCTGGTACAGCGACTGGGGCCTCGTCGGTGGGGTCTGGCGGAAGCTGACCGGGGTGACCAAGGAAGACTCGGTCAGAGCCGGCAAGGGCCCGTTCGTGATCCTGGTGGTGTCGATCACCGTCACCGCGCTTGGCCTCGCCGCCGCCTGCTCCGTCGTCGCCGCCTTCTTCGTCAGCGATTCGGTCTGGCTCGCCCTCGCCGTCGGCCTCACCGCGTGGCTCGGCTTCTCACTCTCGACCCTGGCGCAGCACAATGGTTTCGAGCAGAAGCCGGCGCAGCTCACCGCGATCAACAGCGCGTACCAGCTCGTGCTGTTCCTGGGCATGTCCCTCGCCATCGGCCTGCTCCAGTAGCGGTAGCGGAGGAACGATGATCACTGGACTGCACACCATCATCTACAGCGAGAAGGCCGACGAGGTCCGCCGGTTCTTCCGCGACGTGCTCGACCACCCATCGGTCGACGCCGGCGGCGGGTGGCTGATCTTCGCCATGCCACCTGCCGAGCTCGCCGTCCATCCCGCTGGTGAATCTCGACACGAGCTGTTCCTGATGTGCGACGACATCGACACGACGATCGCCGATCTGGAGGCGAAGGGTGTGCGCTGCCAGCCCGTCACCGAGGAGCGATGGGGGAAGTTGACCGCCATCGAACTCTCCGACGGCACCAGCCTCGGCCTGTACCAGCCATTGCACCCCTTGCCGCCCCGTGACTCCAGCAGAGCGTGAAATCGAGGAACAGGGCCGCTTGACTGCTGCCGTGCGAACCCTCTTCTACCTGCGCAAGGGCACCCTGGAATGGGTTGATGCGCCCGACATCGACATGACGAGCGATATGGACGCGATCGTTCGGCCGATCGCCGTGGCCCGGTGCGATCTCGACGATGCGTTCCTCCGCCATGATCTGGGCCGGCCGCTGCAGCTCGCGCACGCGGCCAAGTTGGTCGACCAGCGCCTGCTCGACTATCTGGGCCGCAAGCCCTTCGCCGGCCCGTTCCCCTTCGGTCACGAGTGCGTGGCCGAGGTCCTCGAAGTCGGCCACGAGGTCCGCTCGGTGCGTCGTGGTGACGTCGTCGTCGTTCCGTTCCAGATCTCCTGTGGCAGCTGCCGGGCATGCACGACCGGGCTGACGGCGTCGTGCACCACCGCCGGCCGCACCCCTGTCTCGATGTACGGGCTCGGTGCGGCGACCGGTGGATGGGGCGGGGCGATGACCGATCGCCTTCGGGTTCCCTACGCCGACCACATGCTGCTGCCGATTCCACCGGATGTAGAACCGGCGACCCTGGCCAGCGCCGCCGACAACATCCCGGACGGCTGGCGCGCGGTCGCCCACCCGCTGAACCGCCGGCCGTCGGCGCCGGTCCTGGTGCTCGGTGGTCAAGCGAAGAGCGTTGGGCTGTACGCCGCGGCGAGCGCCCTGGCGCTGGGCGCGGAATCGGTGGACTACCTCGACACCGACCCGCAACGACTCGGCGCCCGTCCCGTCGAACGCGCGGCATCCTGGCGTCGGACGCCGGCCCGCCGGGGCGAGTACCCGGTGGTGGTCGACGCCAACGGTGAACGGGGCGCACTGGCCTACGCGATCAAGAGCCTTGCTCCGGGTGGGATCTGCACCTCGGTGGCCCTCTACTTCGCCACGGGTACCCGCGTGCCGATGTGGGAGCTGTACGTCCGCCAGGGCACATTGACCACCGGGCTCGCCAACGCGCGAGCGGAACTCCCAGCCGTCCTCGCCGCCGTGGCCACCGGGAGCCTCCGCCCCGAGCTCGTGACGGGCGTGCTCGCGGACTGGGAAGACGCCCCGCAGGCCCTGCTCGCCCGCGCCACCAAGGTCGTTGTCACCCGGGCTCGGATCACGGAGGCAAGCACCGCCTGACCTGCCCACAATCGGGATTCCGTCCCAGTCGAGGTCAGGGCTGCGTCGAGTCGGCCGGCGAGTCGGCCGGCGAGTCGGCCGGCGGGCCGATGCCACGGGCTGCGACGGCGAGCGGCGTTTCGGGGTCGGCGTAGAGGTGGTAGGTCTCGAAGCTGTATCGGGCCACAGCCTGCGCCCAGCGCTGATAGCTCGCGAGCTCGCCGTGCACCGCGACCCCGGAGTGTCGCAGCGCGATGATGGCGGCTGTCAGACGGTGGGCGGCCGGTTCGCCCGCGAACTGACGGTCCGTCGCCGCGCTCGCACCGCGCAGCACCTCGATGACGTCCTGCCCGTCGTCCGGGGCGGTATCAGGATTGGTGAGATAGGCGAACAGGTCGCCGGTCCCACCAGGATCACTGATCAAGATCGCAAGCAGCAACGCCGCAGCCTGGTAGGGCCCTTTCCCACTTCTGCGATCGCCGCAGAAGTCGGCGACTTCGGCGTCCGGGACGCTCAGGCGCAGTAGACGGTAGAGGTTGGTGAACTTCTTCATCGCCCGCGGAGTGGGCAGCAACCAAGCCAGCTTCGGGAGGAAGTCGGACTCAGCCACGCTGAGCCGCAGGTTCTGCGTCACCCAGCTCGCCGGTGCCAGGGCCTGCGTGGACACCGGGCCCGGCGCTTGGGGGGCCAGCGGTGCGCGCGAGGGAGCTGCTGCCGGTTGGCGCTGCCGTGGCGGCGGCGGCGGGAGATCTGCTCGTGATCCGTCGTTCGGTGGTGGTGATGGGACGTCGCCGGTGTCCGGGTGAGGCCCCATGTCGGGCGGCTGCACCGCGTCCTGAGGATCGGAGGCGCGGGCATGTGCCTCGGTGGGGCCCGTCGTCGGATCGTGTTCGGGCAGCAGGTCGCGCAGGAACGCGACGCCGCGGGCGCCGACGGGGCGCAGCGCGTACGGCACCTGGAAGATCTTGTCCAGGTAGTCCAGTGCGCGCCCGGAAAGTGCTCGTGCGGCAGCGCTCGTGCCGAGCTCGCCGGCGCGATCGGCGAGTAGATGGCGATGGTGTTGATCGAGCGCGGCGAACAGCCAGCGGGGATCGACCGCGACGACGACGAAGAACAGCTGCATGCCCATCAGCAGGTTGACCGCTTGCAGCACCTCGACCACGCGCTCTGCCGGGCAGCGGTCCAGATCGTCGATGTAGAGGATGATCCGCCAGCGGACCGCGGGATCGGTCTGGGAGGCCAACTGTTGGTCGAGACGGTGCAGGTCGGCCCCGACCCGCCCGATCAGGCCTCGGTGGGAGGCGTAGCGATCCTCAGAGCTGATCTCGGTCAGGAGGGCGTCGAGCTGGCGGGCCGGATCGAGCCGAGTCAGCTTCGCCTCGAGCCGCTGCAGCTCCTTCTCGTTGGCGGTGCGGCTGGCTTGCAGCTTCTTGTGCAGCTCATCTCCGGTCTCCCCGACGGTTGTCCATGCCGCACGCACGGCGCCCACGATCCCCGGTAGCACGCCTGCGGCTGCAACGAACCATGGCAGGCCGAGGGCGAAGTCCTGCAACTGCTGCCCGAACAGTGTCGCCGCGCCGATCCCGAGCACCGCTGGTGCCGCGAACAGCAGTGCTCCCCGGACTCGTCGTGCACGGGCCTCGTCGCCGGCGTCCTGGCCGGCGGCGCGGATCGCCAGCAGGGTGCGCCGCACCACCTCGGATGCGCCGAACCATCCACGACCTGGATCGAGGTCGTCGAGCTCGTCGAGTTGACGGTCCAGGCGAGCCTTGCGGGCCTTCGCGCGCCCGAGCTCGGCTTGCAACTCGGGCACGCTCTCCGTCGACGCGGAGCGCTGGGCCGGCTGGTCGCGCAGCTGCCTGAACAGTTGCTCGATCAGCCCGACCCACAGGTGATCGTCGCTGTAGTGCCATGCGTTGAACCTCACCTGCCGCACTTCGCGCACGTAGGCCCCTGGCGGCTGGCCCTGGGCGCAGAGCGCGTTGACAGCGGAGATCAACTGCTCCATCAGGGAGGACTTCCCGCTGCCCCAACGCCCCATCAAGGCGATCGACAACGGCGGCGCGGTCGAGTTGGCCGCGAGCAACGTCGACAGGATCCGCACATCGAGAGCGAGGTCGAGCCGGTCGGTCGTGGTTGCGGCATCGTTGATCACCCCCGCGCCCAGATCGACCCGCGCCGGTCCGAACGGGCGCCAGATCCGCAGTTTGGCGTCGCTGCCGCCGGTGATGATTCGGGCGCCGTCGGGGCTGATCGCCACCGCGAGCACGGCGCCGACATGGCCGGTAAGAGGGGCGCGGATCGGAGTGCCCGTGGCAAGGTCCCAGATCCGCACGCTGGCGTCGGTGCTGCCGGTGACCACTCGGGTGCCGTCGGGGCTGATCACCATCGCGTTCACAGAGGAGAAGGAGTGGCCGGTGAGGGGCTCGCCGACGGCGCTGCCGCTGGCGAAGTCCCAGATCCGCACCGTGGCGTCGGCGCTGCCGGTGACGAGGCGCGTGCCATCAGGGCTGATCCGCGCTGCGGTCACCGCGGCGGTGTGGCCGGTCCGGGCATCGAGGAGGGTGGCGGTCGAAAGGTCCCAGATCCGCACGATCGCGTCGGCGCCCCCGGTGACGAGGCGGGTGCCGTCGGGGCTGATCGCCACCGCACGAACAGGCCCGCTGTGACCGGTGAGGGGACCACCGACGGGGTCGCCGGTAGCGAGATCCCAGATCCGCACGACGGCGTCATCGCCCCCGGTGACGAGGCGGGTGCCGTCGGGGCTGATCGCCACTGCACGAACTGGCCCGCTGTGACCGGTGAGGGGACCACCGACAGGGTTGCCGGTAGCAAGGTCCCAAATCCGCACAGTGGCGTCGTCACCGCCGGTAGCAAGGCGGGTGCCATCAGGGGCGATCGCCATCGCGCGCACAGGTCCGCTGTGACCGGCGAGGGGACCACCGACAGGGTTGCCGGTAGCAAGGTCCCAAATCCGCACGATGGCGTCGTCACCGCCGCTGATGAGCCGGTCGCCGGCCGGGGTCACCAGCAGCGAGAGGACCAGGCCGGTGTGACCTTGCAACGGGTACAGCACCGGATTCCCGGTGGAGAGGTCCCACGCCCGCACGGTGGTGCCGGGGCCGTCCGCAGGACCACCGCCGTCACCACCGGCGATGATGCGGGTGCCGTCCGAGGTGACCGCCACCGCATGCACGGGGCCGGCGTTGCCGATGAGAGGTTCACCGACGGCTGTGCCGCTGGCAAGGTCCCATACGCGCACGGTGGCGTCGTAGCCGCCGGTGACGATGCGGGTGCCGTCAGGGCTGATCGCCACCGCCTCCACGGGGCCGGTGTGACCGGTAAGGGGGTTGCCGACGGGAACGCCCGTGACGAGGTCCCAGACCCGCACGGTGCGGTCCTGGCTGGTCGAAACGATGCGGGAGCTGTCGGGGGTGATCGTCACCGCCTCCACGGGGCCGGTGTGACCGGTAAGGGGGTTGCCGACGGGAACGCCGGTGAGAAGGTCCCAGATCCGCACGGTGTTGTCCGCGCCGCCGGTGACTGCCCGGGTGCCGTCAGGGCTGATCGCCACCGCGTCCACGGAACCGGTGTGGCCGGTGAGGGGGCTGCCGACCGGGTTGCCGGTGGCGACGTCCCAGATCCGCACGGTGGCGTCTTGGCCACCGGT
>NZ_JAJGSX010000026.1 GCF_021245725.1 Pseudonocardia sp. TRM90224
GACGAGGCGGGTGCCATCGGGCGTGATCGCCACCGCGTACACATCGCCGGTGTGGCCGACGAGCGGGTCACCGACGGGGTTCCCGGTGGCGACGTCCCAGATCCGCACGGTGGCGTCGTAGCCGCCGGTGACGAGGCGGGTGCCATCGGGCGTGATCGCCACCGCGTACACATCGCCGGTGTGGCCGACGAGCGGGTCACCGACGGAGTTGCCGGTGACGAGGTCCCAGATCCGCACGGTGGCGTCACCGCCGCCGGTGACGATGTGGGTGCCGTCAGGGGTCAACACCAACGACCACACCGTGGCGGCCCTGCTCGGTGCATCGGCGGACGACGTCGTGCCGGCCGCCGGCCGATCGGAAGACGAGGCCGACGCCACCCGGGACCCTCTCGGTCGAGACGCTCGGACCGTCGCGGCGGAGCTGTCTGCAGAACACGCTCAGGCGCAATTCCTCGATCAGCTGAAGCGCAACGAGCCTACCGCGACTGTCGGTGTTGGACAGACGCAGTGCAGCTCGGCCACCGCGTCGCTGGAGTCGCGAATCGGATGACGCCCGATCTTCGTGCCGCCCCATGGGGACGCCGGAACCTTCAGCAGGCAACGCCGTGGGTGACGTTGAACAAGGCGTTGCCCGGAACACAGACCGGCGTGCCCGACTCGCGCTGGTCGATCGGATGGGTGAACCACCACGCGGTTGCCACGGCCAGCGTGGCGGCAAGGGCGGTGATCGCGATCGTCGAACGGGGGCGTCGCCGACGTCGACCGAACTCGAGGTGGACCAGGCCGAGCAGGCCTGCGCCGGTCATCGCTCCGGAGGAGATCTCCAATAGGCCACCGATGTCGCCGGGGGGTTCGCCGATGGTGATCGTGTTGGAAAGCAGCTCACCCGTGATGTAGGTCCACAGGGCCGTGACCATCAGGATCGCGACAGCCGATCGTGTACGGCCGGCGGCGATCGCAGGCCAGCAGACGATCAGTGCCACCACCGCCAACAGGTTGACCCCGAGCGTTGCACCCGCCAACAGGGGATCCAGCCAATCGGTGACCGGCGATCGGCCATCGCGGGCTCGCACTGCAGCGAATCCCAGCCAGGACAGTGCGAACGTGGAACCGAGGACGAGGGAGTACGTGACGGCGGCAGGCGGGCGTTCCGCGACACGGTCGGAGGTCGGGACAGTCATCGAAGCTCCAAAGTGAGGTGAGCGCGCACCACATTCTTACCTTGATAGCGTGGTGCGCACTCACCTCACTTGTCAACTCGCCGGAGCACCCACCATGGCCCCTCCTGCCCGCCAGCGAATCCTCACCGCTGCGGACCGACTGCTGCGCGAGCGTGGCGTCTCCCGGCTGACCACGCGGGAGATCGCGCAGGAGGCCGACGCAGCGGAGGGCAGCCTGACGAAGAACTTCGGCGGGAAGCTCGGACTGCTCACCACCCTGCTGTCCCGGGAGCTGCCCGAGTTGGGCGCGTGGCGGGCCGCCGCCACCCCACCCGGCCAGCGGGCCTTGCGCGCCGTGCTCGTCGACCTGATCGAGCGCGGGATCGACTTCTACGCGGCATCGCTACCACTCGTCGCGGGTGCCATCGCCGACCGCGATCTGTTCGCCAAGTACCAGGAGGTGAATGCCGAAGCCGGCACGGGTCCGCACCTGGCCATCAACACCGTCGCCGATTACCTGACCTCCTGCCAGCAAGCGGGATTGCTCGCGCCGTCCGCCGATCCCTACTCACTGGCCCTTGCGCTGTGCGGCGCGGCCCAGGCCCAGGCGTACACCGAATACGTCGTCGGCCCGGACGCGCTGCGCGGCTCCCGGCGCGATCGCGCAGCAGCCCTGGCCGATACGTTGCTCGCCGGCGTCACCGCCTGAGCTACGACGCGTGACCGAGGTTTGACGCAACCCCTCGTTGCGAAAGCTCACCCTCGCCCGCGCCCCCGACGAACCCACGCATCCCCGCCTCTCACCTGCCCTCAAGACGGGTGTCGCGGCGCTGCTCGGCCTGCTCGGCAGCCTCGACCTGGGCTGGTCCACGCCTGCCTTCTCGCGACGATGCTCGCCGGACTGTGCCTGCCCATGGCCTACGGCGGCTACGTTTGGTACGGCCGCGAGACCGCCGACAGCGCGACCACCACCTGATCCCGGCCGTCCCCGGCCAGGGCGGGCGACACCTCCGAACGCGCGTCAGCGGCCGAACAGGCCGCCGAGCCCGCCGCCGGTGCCTGCCTGCTCGCCACCACCGGTTCCGCCGATCAGGCCGCCGGGCGGCAGCTCGGAGGGCTGAACGACGACGAAGCCGCGTCCTTGGAACGACAGCGTGTAGCGCTCACCGGTGCTGCGCCCGAGCAGCGTGCCGAGGTTGAAGGTGTCGTTGCTGGTCAACCCGGTGCGCAGGCTCGCCGACCAGGCCACCGCAGCCTGCGGGTCGGCGAAGGTGGGCTGGTCGACCGTGAGCACCACCGGCGCACCGTCGGTGGTGATCGCGATGCGGCCGCGGCCGGTGAACTCGCAGTTGAACAGTCCAGCGTTGGATGCGAAGCCGGCGGCGCCGGAGACCCGCGCGATGCGGTACGACAGCGTCGAGTCGAAGGCGAGCACGTTCGCGCCGTTCACGGTGAGCCCGTCCGTGCCGTCGAGGTCGATCAGGTGCACGTCGCTCGCCGCATCGGCGAGGAACAGGTCGCCGCGGCCGGTGACCTTCATCAGCGGCACACCCTCCCCGGTCATCTTCTGCCGGATCAGGTTGCCGATGCCGCCGGAGCCGAGCGCCTCGAAGCGCAGATCGCCCTGGTAGGCGACCATCGACCCGGCGCGGGCCATGACGTCACCGCCGGCCATCGCGACCCGGGCCATCTTGCCGCCCTGCTTCTGGATACCGGCCCCGGTCACCTCGGCGTGCTCAGGGCTGAACAGATCGCTTTGCACGGGCTGCGCTCCTCGGGACGGGGCGGGCGGGGCGGGCGGGGACGGAACGGGCCGGGGCGGGGCCTGCGGAGGCGGGGGCGCCGGGGGCGCCGGCACGGGATCAGCGAGCAGATCCACGCCGTACGCGGTTGCGACGCCGGCGAGTCCGTCGTCCCAGCCCTGCCCGATCGCGCGCACCTTCCACCCGCCACCGCGCCGGTAGACCTCGACGCCGACGACGGCCGACTCGCTGCTCAGGCCGTCGACATCGAAGGTGAACGGGCCCGCCGTGATCGCCAGCCGGCCGACCTGCCCGAACGTCGCGGGGCCGGAACCGTCCAGGCTCGCGGCGACAGCGATCGTGGCAACGTCGGCCGGAACGGCGGCAAGGTCGACCCGCACGACGTCGCCGCGACCCTGCCCGTGGTGCAGCGTGACGCCCGGGGCGACCGGGTTGTTGAAGAACACGAAGTCCGCGTCGCGGCGCACCTTCCCGTCGCCGCCGAGCAGGAGGGCGGAGACGTCAACCGCGGCCGGGGCGATGACCGCGATCTCGATCCCGCCACCTGCCAGGGGTCGGTTCTCGCCACGGGACAGTGCCGTCACCGCACCGAGTCTGCCACTACCCGGACGGCGGGCGCCGCGCCGCGCGAGTACCACGATGGGGCGAGCGAGCGCTCAACCCCTGATCAAGGTCCTGGACCGGGTCGCGACGACCGACACGGTCACGTAGCGGCGAACACTCCCCCGGCGAACCCTCACCTCCCACGCTCGATGGGCAGGCAGGGTGGCCAGATTGATCACGGGATCAATCGCCGGCGACTGGTCCGGTCTCTGCGGGGCGTGGATCCCAGCACCACCCGGGGCTGCTCGGAGGCTGACGAGCGGCCGCACCTGCTGGAACCTGGTCAGGGAATCGCCGGTACGTCGTCGGGGCGGATGACCTCCGGGTGCAGCTCGACGAGCTCGCGCTTGTTCCGCGGCGCTCTGGCCGCCTTCCTCCCGAGGGTGAGGGCCGCCTGGTCGGGGTAGGCCGGCCAGAGGTCGACGAGCATGGCGTCGCGGGCCCGCATGGTGGCCTTGTCCGAGGTGTCGAGGGCAATGATCCGGTCGAGGATCTCGCTGAACGGCTCCCGGTTCGCGAACCCGGTGCGCGTCGCGGTCACGCTCAGCGCCTTCGCCAGCAGGGCGAGCTGCTCGACCTCGGTGACCAGGTCGCGCACGTCCGCTGCGGAGAACGCCTCCATCAACTCGGCAACGGCGCCGTCCTCGGCGAGGGACTGGAAGGCCTCGTGACGGAACCGGGGTCCGATCCGACGGTCCGCCGTCAGCGCGAGGCCCGCCCGCCAGCCGTGCTGGCGGCTGACCGAGCTGACGAGAAAGCCCTTGAGTCTGGCCATCTCAAGGCGCTCTGCGCTCGCGTTGAGCGCTTTCCACCGGGCCAGGAACTCTGGCGCGTCCCCTCGCTCAGCGAACCAGCGAGCGATGTAGCGATGGCCGTAGAATCGCCAGTCCGAGCCGTCGGCCTTCCACGGCTCGAGCGACTCGGACACGCGCTCCGCTTCCGGCACGTCGCCGACGGCGAGCAGCATGTGGATGAGCTGGCCGCGCAGGAGGTTGCGGTCGAAGGCCGAGTCGACTGCCGCAACGGTGGCCTCGAGCTCGCCCGGCGACACGTCCCCGGCCGCCACGATCAGGACGAGCGCATCGATCGCGCTCCAGTGGAAGCCGAGCAGGAGCACCCGCATTGCGTGGCTCCGCCACTCGCTGGGCCAGATCATCCGAGGGCTGGTCAGGCAGCTGCCATCGAAGCCCGAGTCGACCAACCGAGTCAGCTCTGCGACGGCCACGGCCTGCTGGGGCAGCAACCGGTTTGGCAACGGGTACGGCGGGCGAGATCGCTGCATGCGTTCCTCGTCGGTGTACGGCTCCGCCAACATGGCCAGGCATGCCGCGACGGCGGCTCGGGTCTGCGGACGCATGCGAGTGATCCTCCCAACGGATGGACCAGGCAGCCTCGACGCCGCCCCCAGCACCATGATTCGCGCCGACGATCCTCCGCCTGCACGTTGTCGTGGGCGTCGCCGACACCAGCCACCGACTGCCCACCGACGGTGCGGCCCGGCCAGGTCCAGCGACCCGCCGGAGTGGGCGGCGAACTCGACGCGCATGAGCCGGTGCGGTCACGACGGGTCTGCCGACAGCCGCGCGAGCCGCTCCTGGCGCCAAGCCTCGGTGCCGGCGAGGTCGTTGAACGTGAAGACGTGGAACCCGGCCAGCCCGTTCCCCGCCTCGGCGATGGCGGGGGTGAGCCGGTCGACGAGCGGGTCGGGCCGGTAGCCACCGGGCAGGAAGAACCGCCACAGCAGGCTCTGCTGCTTGGCGAGGAAACGGGCCGACTGCCCGAGCCCGAGGCCGGCCGAGATCCGGACCAGTTTCTGTCGCCGCACCGCGCCGGGGATGCCGACGCGGATCGGCAGGTGGACGCCGGACGCGTGCACGCGCCGCGCCCAGGCGAGCGTGGCGGCGGGATCGAAGCAGAGCTGGGTGAGCACGTGGGTGGCGTGCGGGGCCTTGCTCTCCAGAGCCTGCTCGATCTGCGCGTCGGCGATCGCGCCGTGCCCCTCCGGGTAGCCACCGATCCCGACGGAGCTGAACGGGTGCCCGATCCGCTCCAGCGTCGTCAGCAGCGCGAGCGCGTCGGGGAACTCGCCCGCGGGTTCGGCGGCGTCGCCGCCGATCACGAACACCGAGTCGACCCCGCCCGCCTGCAGCTCCGCGACCAGGTCGACGAGCTGTGCCTCGTCGCGCACGAGGCGCGCCGCCAGGTGCGGCGCCGCCCGGTACCCGCGGCCGGTCAGTGCCACGGCGAGGTCGACGGTGGGCCGCAGGCCGCGCGCCTCCGTCGTCGTGACGGTGAGCGGGACGGTCGCAGGCACGTGGTCGAGCACCTTGTCCTCGGTGCGCGCCATCGGGAGCACCTCGTAGCTCACGTCGGCCAGCGCACCGGCGAGCGCCGCCCGCGCTTCCGGGGTGGGCCGGCGGCGCGGTATCTCGCTCAGGATGGCCATGCATCGACGGTAGGAAACCGGCCCCACCTGGGGATCTCTCCGATGACCGGACCTGCGTCGGCGGCTGTCGCGCCCGGGGCGGGACAGTTGACGTAGCTCAGGCCACCGGGGGCGGCACCAACCCCTGGCTCACGGCGACGAGCGCGGCCTGGGTACGGGAGGCGAGCTGGAGCTTGCGCAGCACGTTGCTGACGTGGGTGCGCGCGGTGCGCTCGCTGATCACGAGCTCGTCGGCGATCTCCTGGTTGGAACGGCCCTGCGCCACCAGCGCGAGCACGTCGCGCTCGCGGCTGGTGAGCGCGCCCAGCCCCTTGGGCGGCGACACGATCTCCTGCGTGAGCTTGCGCGCCACGGCCGGGTCGAGGAAGACCTCGCCGCAGGCTGCGGCGCGGATCGCCGCGACGATCTCCGACGGCTCGGCGTCCTTGAGCAGGTACCCGGCCGCGCCGTTGGCCAGTGCGGCGTGCACGCGCTCCATCTCGCCGAAGCTGGTCAGCACCACCACCCGCATGACGGGGTAGCGCTCCATGATCCGCGCGGTGGTGGCCACTCCGTCGAGCTTGGGCATGAGCAGGTCTATGAGCACCACGTCGGGCAGCTCGCCGTGCGCAGCCATGGCCGCCATCCGCTCGAGCGCCTCCAGCCCGTGCCCCGCCTCGGCGACGACCTGGATGTCGTCGAGCACCTCGAGGTACGCGCGGATCCCGCGGCGGACGACGGCGTGGTCGTCGACGAGGAGCACCCGGATCCGCCCGCGCGGCTCGGGCTGCTCCTGCGGAACGGACCGGCTGCCGTTCCGAGCCATCGCGCCACCCGCTTCCGTGTCCGTCACGACGCGCTCTCCGTCACCGCAGGGCGTCCCGTTCCCCAAGCATGCCGGGTTCCAGCGGGAAGTGGCATGCGACGCGATGGTCGGGGCGCTGCTCGACGAGCACGGGCTGCTCGATCGCGCACCGCGCCTGGGCCCGCGGGCAGCGGGTGCGGAACCGGCATCCGCTCGGCGGGTCCAGCGGCGACGGCGGCTCGCCGGCGAGCGGGCGCGGTCGGCGGGCCTTGCCGGTGCGCGTGTCGAGGCCGGGGATCGAGTCCAGCAGCGCCGCCGTGTACGGGTGCAGCGGGTGACGGTAGAGGTCCTGGCCCGGGCCGATCTCGGCGAGCTGCCCGAGGTGCAGGACGGCGACCCGGTCGCTGACCTGCTTGACCAGCCCGAGGTCGTGGGAGATGAACAGGTAGGACAACCCCAGTTCGGAGCGCAGCCGCTCGAACAGGTTCAGCACCTGTGCCTGGATGAGCACGTCCAGGGAGGACACGGCCTCGTCGCAGATCACCAGCGCGGGATCGAGCGCGATGGCCCGCGCGATGGCGACGCGCTGGCACTGCCCGCCCGACAGCTGGTGCGGGCGGCGGCTGCCGAACACGTCGGGCGCCAGGCCGACGAGGTCCAGCAGCTCCCGCACCCGCGCGCGTCGACCCGTCCGCACCCCGTACCCGACGAGCGGTTCCTTGACGAGCTCGGCGACCCGCCAGCGCGGGTCGAGCGACCCGAACGGGTCCTGGAACACCATCTGCAGGTGCCGGCGCGCGGCGACGAGGTCGCGGTGGCGCAGCCCGACGAGGTCGGTGCCGCGGAAGTTGACGCTGCCCGACTTGGGCCGTGGTGCCTGGACGATCGACCGGGCGAGGGTCGACTTGCCCGACCCGGTCTCGCCGACAACCCCGAGGGTCTCGCCCGCCCGCACGTCGAACGAGACCTGCGAGACGGCGTGCACCACCCCGCCGCGGACCCCACCGGCTCCGCGCACCGGGAACTCCTGGACGAGGTCGCGCACCTCCAGCAGCGGGGCCGTCATCGGGCCTCCTCTCCCCCGTCGGCGTGCCAGCAGGCCCACCAGTGCCCCGGCTCGTGCTCGGTGAACGGCGGTGCCTCGCCGCACGCGTCGTCGGCCGCCGTGCAGCGCGGCCGGAACGGGCAGCCGGCCGGCAGCCGCGCGAGGTCGGGCGGCTGGCCGGGCACCACGGGCAGCAGGGAGTGCGGTTCGCGCTCCAGCTGCGGCACCGCCCCCAGCAGCGCCCTCGTGTAGGGCATCCGCACGTCGGCGAACAGCACTTGCGCCGGCGCGTACTCGACGGCGCGACCCGCGTACATGACGAGCACGTCCTGCGCGTAGCTGGCCGCGAGCCCCAGGTCGTGGCTGATCAGCACGACGGCCATCCCGAACCGTTCCTGCAGGTCGACGAGCAGCTCCATGATCTGGGCCTGCGTGGTGACGTCGAGCGCCGTGGTGGCCTCGTCGGCCACGAGCAACCGCGGACGGGCAGCCAGCGCGATCGCGATCATGACGCGCTGGCGCATCCCGCCGGAGAGCTGGTGCGGGTACTCGACGGCGCGCCGCTCGGGTGCGGGCAGCCGCACCAGCCCGAGCAGCTCGACGGCCTTGTCGAGCGCGGCTCGACGATTCAGCGAGGAGTGCGCCCGTACGGCCTCGGCCACCTGCGCGCCGATCCGCATCGTCGGGTTCAGGGAGCGCGTCGGGTCCTGGAAGACCATGGCGATGTCGGCGCCGCGGCGGGCGCGCAGCTCACGCTCGGGCATGCCGATCAGCTCGGTGCCGGCGAACCGGGCCGATCCCGACACCTGCGCCGTCTCGGGCAGCAGACCCATCAGCGCCCGCGACCCGACGCTCTTGCCCGAGCCGGACTCACCGATCACCGCCAGCATCCGGCCCGCGTGCACCCGGTAGGACAGGCCGTTGACGGCGTGCACCACGGTCCCGCGGGTGCGGAACCGCACCCGCAGGTCCGTCACCTCCAGCAGTGGCTCGGCCACCTCGCCGGCCGCCACCGGCGTCGCGAACTCCCCCACCAGCCCGGTCACCGACCGCTCCACCGCGCGCGCAGCGCCTCCCCGAGCAGGTTGAACGCCAGCACCGTCACGAACAGCGTGAGGCACGGCCACACCACCAGCGACGGGGTCGCCGACAGGCTCTGCTGGCCCTGGGAGATCATGTTGCCCCAGCTCGGCGCAGGGGGCGGGATGCCCAGCCCGAGGAAGCTCAGCGCCCCCTCGATGACGATCACGATGCCCATGCCGAGCATCCCGAAGGTGATCAGCTGCGGGGCGATGTTGGGCGCCACGTGCCGCAGCAGGATGCGCGGCGTCGGGGTGCCGCACAGTTGCCCTGCCACCATGAACGGCAGCTCCCGCAGCCGCAGCGTCGCCGCGCGGGCGATCCGCGCGAACGCCGGCACGCTGAAGAACGCCAGCGCGAGGATCGTGTTGGTGCGGCTCGGGCCCAGGCTCTGCGCCACCGCGAGGGTCAGCACCAGCGACGGGAACGCGATCAGCACGTCGAGCAACCGCATGATGACCGTGTCGGTGAGCCCGCCGACGTGGCCGGAGACCGCACCGAGCGTGCCCCCGACGACCAGTCCGAGCAGGTTCACCGCAACCGCAACCAGCAGCGACGAGCGCCCGCCGTGCAGCAGCCGCGACAGGGTGTCGTTGCCGTTGGGGTCGGTGCCGAGCAGGTGGCCGGGCGAGAGCGCCGGCATGTAGGACTCCAGGACGTCGCCGCCGGTGGGCTCGGGGAGCGCGAACAGCGCCGGGCCGACCAGGCAGGCCAGCACGACCACGGCGATCACAGTGGCCGGCACCAGCACGTCGAGGTACCGCAGCCGGTAGCGCAGCACCGTCGGCGCGACCTCAGCGACTGCCATAGCGGATCCTCGGGTCGAGCACGGCGTAGAGCAGGTCGGCGAGCAGGTTCGCCACCACTGCGACGACGGCGAAGAGCACCACGCACGCCTGGACGACGACGAAGTCGCGGGTGTTGATCGCCTGCAACATCAGCTGGCCGATGCCGGGCAGGGCGAAGATCTGCTCGATGATCACGGTGGCGCCGATGAGCGTGCCGAGGTTCAGCCCGACCACGGTGATCAGCCCGAAAGCGGAGTTGCGGAACGCGTGCCGCAGCAGCACCTGCCAGGGCCCGATGCCCTTCGCCCTGGCCGTCACGATGTAGTCCTCGCCCTGCAACTGGTCGACGAGGTCGCCGCGCAGGAACCGGGTGTAGAAGCAGAACAGCGGGAACGCGATCGCCGCGGCGGGCAGCGCCATCCCCTGCAGGTTGCCCCCGACACTCTCCGTCAGCGGCACGAACCCGATGGCCGGGAACAGGGCCAGCTCGACGGCGAACACCAGCACCAGCAGCAGCGCCAGCACGTAGTTGGCCACCGACAGGCCCGTGATGCTCACCAGCATGCTGACCCGGTCGAACAGCCGCCCCGGCCGGTGCGCCGCCAGCAGCGCGACGGGCAGCGCGAGCCCGAGCGAGATCACGAACGCCAGCATCACCAGCTCGCCGCTGACGGCGAGGCGCTCCCCCAGCAGGCCCGCCACCGGCTGCCCGCTCACCAGCGACGTGCCCAGGTCCCCGGTGACCGCGCCGCCGAGCCACGCCAGGTACCGCACCGGCGCCGGCCGGTCGAGGCCGAGCCGAGCCTCCAGCGCCTGGATCTGCGCCGGCGTGGCTTCCGGGCCGAGCAGTTGCTGCGCCGCGCTGCCGGGGATCAGGTTCAGCACCCAGAACGTCACGATGCTGACCCCGATCACGATCGGCACGGCCATGAGCAGCCGCTTGCCGACGAGCCGGGCCCCGGGTGACGTCAGCAAAGTCGGCGCGGCGCGGGTCACGGTGGTCACTGCGTCCTCCACACCTCGTCCCACAGGATGCCGGCGTTGACGACGATCGGCGGGATCTTCGTGGTCAGCCCGGGTCCGTGCACACCGCGGACGGCGAGGTTGGCCGGGGCGAACGCCAGCCCGAACGGGGCGTAGGACTTCTCGCTGATGTAGGCGCCCGCCTGCCTGTAGAGCGCGGCGCGTTCCTCGGCGTCGAGGGTGGCGGCCGCCTGGTCGAGCAGGCCGTCGAGCTGCGGGTCGGCCACCCCGCTGAACGGGGAGGTGGACGCGAACCGGAACGCGACGCCGACCCCGGACGCCGGATCCCACGCCCCCGCGGTCTGCAGCATCGCCTGCCATTGGCCGGAGTTGAACGACTGCACGAGGTTGGACAGCTCGTAGATGTCGGTCTTGACCGTGATGCCGGCCTCCTGCCACTGCGTCTGCAGCGCGGTCATCACCTGCTGGGCGACGTAGGTGCGGAGCGTGCCGAGGTTGACGGTGAGCCCGCCCAGCTCGCTCACGAGCTGCTTGGCCTTCGCCGGGTCGTAGGTGCGGTAGCCCGGCACCGTCTGCTCGTGGAACAGACCACCGGGCCCGGTGAACGACTGGCTGACCGGGTAGAGACCCTTGAACAGGCCTTTCGCGATCGCGTCGAAGTCGGTGGCGTAGTAGATCGCCTGGCGCGCCCGCTCGTCGGCGAACGGGCCGGCCTTCGTGTTCAGCTGGATGACGTAGGGCGAGGTCGCCGGTTGCACGGTCACGGTCAACCGGTCGTTGGTCTGCGCCTGCTGCAGCAGCGGGGTGGTGTTGAGCCCCTCGTAGGTCTGCGCCTGCCCGGCGAGCAGGGCCTGGTAGGCGGGCTGGTCGCCCCCGATGGACGTGAACGTGAGCTTGTCGAGGTAGGGCAGCCCAGGCTTGAAGTAGCGCGGGTTGCGCTCCAGCACCAGCGAGGAGGACAGCTGGTTGGACACCACCACGAACGGGCCTGCGCCCACCGGCTTGACCTTGAACGCGTCCGGTCCCGCCGCGTTCAGCGCCGTCGGCGAGACGATCCAGTTGGCGTTCGTCACCGGGAAGGAGTTGAGCACGCTCGCGTACGGGCGGGTGAATCGCAGCACGACGGTGCGGGCGCCCTCGGTCGTGATGCCGTTCTGCGCGAGCGGCCAGCGTGGCGCGCACGTGCAGGTCGAGCCGACGTCGCGGGTGAAGTTGAAGGCCACGGCAGCCGCGTCGAACGGGGTGCCGTCGCTGAACGTGATGCCGTCGCGGATCGTGATGCGCAGGGTCTTGCCGTCGTCGGCGAACTCGGCGCTCTCGGCCTGGTTCGGCACCACCTTCGCGTTGCCGCCGTCGTCGTCGGCGCGCAACACGAACAGGCCACCGAAGATCGCGCCGAGCTGGGCTACGTTCGCGCCGCCGGTGGTGCTGGTGGCCGGGTCCAGGCCGGTCGGCCAGCCACCTGCGAACCCCTGGTCCTCCAGTGCGGTCACCTCGCCGCCGCGTTGCGGCGGGCCGGCCGGGGCGCTCGCCGCGGGGCCGGCGCCACCGCCGCAGCCCGCGAGCACCAGGAGCCCTGCCAGTACGAGGGACACGTGCTGCAACCGTCGTCTCACGTGGCACTCCCAGTTCGTGGGCGAGCACCCAGGTTCGAGGAGCGCGAGGCCGCCGGGCAGCGCGCTTTTCGTCCGGCGGAAGAGAACTTCGCCGGCTTGTGATACGCCGTCGCGACGGCGAGACTTGCCGGACACGCGGTGACGCACCGCGACGATCGACGGCGGGCGCGGTGACGGATCTCGACTCTCGACAGCGTCATGACCAGGCACGTTTCGGCCAGCGCCGGCTCGCTGCGATCGCCAGGGCAGCGTCCAGCGTGGCCGACACCGGTTCGCTCAACGTCACCCTCGACGTCGTCGCCCGGGAGGCGGTGCAGGCCGAGCACATCGCCGCCGTGCAGATCCTTCTCGTCGAGGGCGGCACGATGCGCGTGGTCGGCAAGGCCGGTTTCACCGATGCGGAGGACTTCCCCGAACGGCTGGAGCAGTGCCGGTTGAGAGGGGCCCGCCTGATGTTCGTGGAGGCCTTCCGCACCGCGAGCCGCATCGTGGTGCCGCACCGCAAGGCGGCGGTGATGGCCGACCCGGCATGGGCGCCGCTGCACCAGATCATGGGCGCCCCGGAGTGGGACAGCTTCGTCGCCGTGCCGCTGGTGGTGCGCAAGCGCCCGCTGGGGGTGCTCAATGCCTTCTACGCTCCCGGTGAGATCCCCAACGCCGCGGCTCTGGAGTTCCTCGACGCGATGGCCGACCTGTCCGCGATGGCCGTCGACTCGGCCGATCTGCTGGCCCGGTCGCGGCGCGACGCCGTCGCGGCCGAGCGGGCACGTCTGGCTCGCGAGCTGCACGACTCCGCCGTGCAGCACGTGTTCTCCATGCGCATGCAGGCCGCTGCGCTGCGGGACCAGATCGGGACGGCGGTGGAGAGCAGCCCGGAGCGGGTGCGTGCGGTGGCCGACGAGCTGGCCGGGCTCGCCCAGCACGCGCTGGCCGACCTGCGCGGCCTGGTGCTGCAGCTGCATCCCGTCGAACTGGTGGGGCACGGGTTGGTCGCCGCGGTGCGCGGGCATGCGGAGTCGGTGGCGGCGACGTCCGGCCTCGCTGTCGACGTCGCCGCGGAGGAGGCGCCGCCGTTGCCGACCGAGATGCAGGAGGACCTGTTCCGCATCGTGCAGGAGGCGCTGCACAACGTCGTCAAGCACGCGGAAGCGAGCCGAGTGACGGTGCAGGTTCGCACGGAGCACGGCCTCGGCCGTGCGCACGTCCTCGTCGACGTGTGCGACGACGGGGTGGGACTGGGTGACGGGGTCCCCCGTTCCGGCGCGTTGGGTCTGGTGTCGATGCGCGAGCGGGCCGAGCGGTGGGGCGGCACCGCGACGGTGGCCGACCACGGCGACGGGTGCCGGGTCCGGGTGAGCGTCCCGGTCCCGGTTCTCCTCGACGGGGTCCCCTGACGGTCGGGCGGGCGTCAGCTGTCGATCAACGAGCGGTACCGGGCGGTGGCCGGCCGAGCCAGCGGAAGGCGTTGTGCCAGGTGACGTCCTCCAGCGACGCCGCGTCGAGGCCCATGCTGCGCAGGGTGGCGCCGGCCGGTTCCTCCCGTGGCATGGCCGGGAAGTCGGAGCCGACGAGCAGGCGGTCGTGGCCGAGCAGGTCGACGAGGTAGCGCAGCGCGCGGCGGTCGAAGACCATCGAGTCGTACCAGAACCGGCGCGCCTGATCGATCGGCGAGAGCCCGTCGGAGTGGGCGATCGCGCGGTCGGGGCGGGCCGGTTCCTCGTTCCAGGTGCCGCCCCAGAAGTACTGGGCCCTGGGCAGCATCAACGGGTAGCCGCCGGCGGCGTGGCTGAACGAGACCCGCAGGTCCGGGCAGGCAGCCGCGGTGCCGCCGGCGACGAACGACGCGGCGGCGAACGCGCCCTCCACCCCGACGACGTAGGTGCCCATGGTCGAGGCCGGGAGGCGATCGGTGGGGCTGGGCATCGCGTGCACGAACACCGCCAGGTCCAGCCGTTGCGCCTCGGTGAAGAACGGCAGGAACCGCTCCTCCCCGATCGACGCGCCCGCGATCGACGACGCGATCTCCACCCCGGCCAGGCCCTGGTCGCGGATCGACTTCAGCTCGGCCGCCGCCGCGTCGGGGTCCTGCAGAGGCACGATCCCCAGCCCGATCAGCCGGTCCGGGGCCGTGGCGCACAGCTCTGCGGTGAAGGCGTTGACGTGCCGGGCCAGCGTGAGCCCGTCGGCGGTGGCGAGGTCGTAGCGCAGCAGCGGCGGCATCGGGCTGACGACCTCGACGTCGACGCCGGACGCGTCCTGCTCCGCCAGGCGCTGCTCGGCGGCGAAGAACGCGTCGCGGGCCCGGAAGCGCATGGCGCCGAACACGAGCAGGCGTGCGGTGTCGCCGTCGATGGCTTCCATCCGCGGCAGGCAGTCCGGCGCGTCGGCCGGCCACTCGCGGGGCAGGACGTGGGCGTGGGCGTCGACGAGCACGGCTACTGCCCGTTCGGGTGCACGGAGACGTGCACGCCCTGCTCGCCGGGCACCTCGCCGCCGAGGACCTCCATGGCCAGCGCGGTGTCGTCGAGCCCGAACGTGTGGGTGTGCAGCTTCTCGAGCGGGAACCGCCGGCTCTCGATGATCGCGATCGCCTCGGCGTAGCCGCGGGCGTCGACGCCGAACGCGCCGCGCACGGTGAGCGCCCGGTTGATGATCACGTCGGTGCGCAGCGGCACCTCCGCGTTGCCCTTGAGCCCGGCGAGCACCACGGTGCCGCCGTGCCTCGCGGCCGCCAGGGCCTGCCCGACGGGGGCGTGCGCCATCGGGGTCAGCTCCAGGACGACATCGGCCAGCGCGCCGTCGGTGATCTCGCGGACCCGCTCCACGACGTCGACGGCGTTCTCGCCGTCCACGACCAGGGTGTGGTCGGCGCCGAACTCGCGGGCGAGCGCGAGCTTGTGCTCGTCGGCTTCCAGGCCGGTGACGATGATCGTGCCGGCGCCCGCGGCCCGCGCGGCGATCACCGACGCGAGCCCGCGCTGCCCGGCGCCGAGCACGAGCAGGGTGTCGCCGAACCCCACCCCGCCCAGGTGGACGGCCCAGCGCACACCGGCGCCGAGCGGGTTGAACATCACCGCCAGCTCCGCCGGCAGCGACTTGTCGATCTTGTGCAGGACGGCGCCGGGGGTGAGGTAGAGGTGCTCGGCGAGCCCGCCCCACAGCGCCGGGGCCACCGATACCGGGGTCACGCCGTGGCCGTAGCGCCGGTTGCGGCAGGCCTGGTAGCGGCCGGTGAGGCAGTCCAGGCACGAGCGGCAGGGCACGATCACCTCCAGTGCCACCCGGTCTCCGACCTGCACCCCCCACCGCTCTGCGGCCGCGTCGCCGATCTCCTCGACGATCCCCATCGGCTCGTGCCCGGGGATGGTCGGCGGACGGTCCGGGTTGAGATGCCCGCGGTACCACTCGACGTCGCTGCCGCAGATGCCGTTGGCCTCCACCCGCAGCAGCCCGTCGTCGGGGCCGATCACGGGCCGCGCGAACTCCTGGATCTCGATCTTCCGGGGGGCCACCTGGACGGCGGCGCGGACGGTGTCAGCCATGCACGGCTCCTGCCGGGAGAGGGGCGGGCGCGACGGCGACCGCGGTGCCCGACCAGGCACCGAAGATCCGCACGACCATGGAGATGCCGGCGTTGCGCGCACCGGCGACGGCGATCAGCAGGTGATGGGGGTCGTCCGGGGCGAGGACCCGGTCGAAGCCGGCGGCGCGCTCGCCGCTCGCGTGCCGCGCCCCTCGGTCGCCGAGCCCGTCCTTGCCGACGCGGGCGAGCTCGGCGACGGTGCGGCCACTGTGCTCGGCGAGCCACGCGCGCACGCAGTCGCGGGTGAAACCGGCGGCGGCGAGCATCTGGGCGTGCTCGGGGCAGAACACGATCCCGGCCGCGCCGTGGCGGAAGATCCACGCTCCGCTGCGGCCCAGGGTGTCGGCGAAGTCGGCGAGCAGCTGCTCCGCGCTACTGGTGTGCCGGTTGTCGACGAACTCGCTGGTGCGCAGCAGCGTCGCCGACACCGCCGACGTGCCCGGCGCGATCCCGGCCTCGGCCGCGAGCGGCGGCCACGGGCTCTCCTCCTCGTTCTCCGCGATGCACATCTGCCAGCGCCCGGGCAGGCCTTGGGTGGCCTGCTCGAACACGTGCGGGTGCACCCCGAACGCGTTGCGCACGATCAGCCCGAGCGCGCGGGCGACCGTGGCGTTGGCGCGGAACCCGGGCCCGAACACCCCGCCGGCCTTGTTGAAGCCCAGCTCGTCGCGCACCGGACCGTTGACGACGATCAGCGGCGCCGGCCCGCTCGTCGACTGCCAGCCGCCCCCGCCCGCCGCACGCTCGGCCATGAGCGCCTCCCACGCGGCGAGCACCACCGGGAAGTACTCGGGCTTGCAGCCGGCCAGCGCCGCGTTGATGGCGGCCAGCTCGATGGTGACGTGGCGGTCCAGCGCGGCCAGCCGCCCGATCACCTCGCCGGGATCGCGGGCGGTCGTGGCGAGGAAGCGGTCCAGGAGCGGCTGCGACACCGGTACCAGCGGCAACCCGTCGGACCAGCCCTGGTCGTAGCAGTGCTCGATGGCGGCCTGGGCGTTGTCCGGGTCCAGCTCGCTCATGACGTCAGCAGTGCCGCAACAGCGGGCGCGAGGTTCTTCGCCCGTGCGCGCACCCCGTCGGCGTCGAGGATCGCGACGGGATGCGCCGTGGTCAGGTAGCGGTAGCCGGGGGCACCGCGCAGCTGCGCCATCGCGTCGGCGGTGGCGACGAACGCATCGCTGCAGATCACCGCGGCCGGCAGACCGGCGGCCTCCAGCAGCACCCCGTCGGCGACGGCGGAGGCGCTGCACGAGCCGCAGTCCCCCACGCCCGTCACGACGACGTCGCAGGCCTGCGCGAACTCGGCGATCAGCTCGTCGGCGGCGGGCAGGGCGAACGCCGTCTTCGTCTTCACGAGCACCACCTCGGCCGCACCGTGCTCGGCGACGAGCAGCCGGCCCACCTCGGCGAGCAGGAGGTCGGCGTTGTGCTTGGTGTTCTCCAGCAGCCCGATCCGGGCGCCGGCGAGATCAGCTCGGCGCGGGGCGCGCTGGCCGGCGGCAGCCACCGCGCGGGCGCCTCCAGTTGGATCGAGGATCACGTTGGGCACAGGACTCCTCCTCAGGCGTCGACGCGGACGAGCCGCGACTTCATCTCGGAGCGTTCGATGGATCCGGGCGGCACGAGCGTCACGGCCGCGCGGACCGACAGCCGGGACCGGATCATCGACTCGATCTCCCCGGTCAGCGCGGTGTGGTCGCCGGGTCCGCCGTGCTCGGCCTCGACGCGCAGTGGCGGCTCGACCCGCGGCCCGGGCCCGGCCAGCACGATCTGCACGGCGCCGGTGGTTCGCGGGTGGAAGGTCTGCACGACGTCGCGGACGGCGGCCGGGAACACGTTCACGCCGAGCACGATCAGCATGTCGTCGGTGCGCCCGACGCAGCGGATCAGCGGGGCGCCGTCGTCGGCGCGGCCGGTGACCCGCACCCGGTCGCGGGTGCGGAACCGCACCAGTGGGCAGCACTCGCGATCGACCGCGGTGTAGACGAGCTCGCCGGTGGCGCCGGTCTCGGCGGACACCGGGTCGCCGCTGTCCGGGTCGACCAGCTCGACGACGACGTGCCGGCCGCCGGTGAACCGCATCCCGCCGCTGCCCGGGGCCTCCCCGAACAGCACCGGGGCCATGTCAGCGTTGCCCAACCCCTCGGTGACGGGCGCACCCCACTCGTCCTCGACGGCCCGGCGGAAGGCGGGCTCGCCGCCGCCCGGCTCGCCGCCGACGAGGATCTTCGCGAGCCCGAACCCCCGCGGGTCGCGCCCGCGACCGCGCAGGTACTCGGCCAGGTAGCGGGCGTAGGAGGGGGTGGAGTGCAGCGCGGTCACACCGAGCGTCTCCAGCGCCAGCAGGGCCTTCTCCGACGCCCCGGTGCCGATCGGCACCACCGTCGACCCGATCCGCTCGAACGCGTCGCGGATGGGCAGCCCGCCGACGAACAGCGTCATGCCGGTGGCGTGCAGGATCACGTCCTCGCGGGTGGCGCCCATGGTGCGGAACGACCGCGCCACCATGTCGGTCCAGGCGGCGGCGTCGCGGCGGGTCACGCCGACCCAGCTGGGCCGCCCGGTGGTGCCGGTGGAGGCGTGCACCCGGATCACCTCGGACATGCCGATGCCGGCGTGCCGCCCCAGCGGTGGCGCGGCGGCCTGCGAGTCGCGCAGCATCTGCTTGTCGGTGAACGGCAGCTTCCGCAGGTCGTCCAGCCCGGCGAACGCGGCGGGCGTGATGCCGTGCCCGGCGAACAGGTCGGCGTAGAGCGGCGACCGGGCCGGCAGCCGCTCCAGCTGCGCGCGCAGCAACTCGGTGACCGCGTCGACGTGCTCGGCGGCGACGAAACCCATGTCAGACCTCGTGCACGACGACGCCGCGGATGTTCTTGCCGTCGGCCATGTCGCGGTAGCCGTCGTTGATCTCGTCGAGCGCGTACCTCCTGGTCACGAGCTCGTCGAGCTTGAGGTCGCCGGAGCGGTACAGCCCGAGCAGCCGGGGAACGTCGTAGAGCGGGTTGCAGGCACCGAACAGGGCGCCCCGGATCTGGCGCTGGTAGAGGATCATGTTGCCGGCGTGGACGTGCACGGTGTTCTCGCCGAGCCGACCGACGGCGGTGATGGTGACCTTGCCGGCCTTGCCGATCACCTGCACGGCCGCGTCGACCACCTCGGGGGTGAGCACGCCGGGGGTGCAGATGGCGTGGTCGGCGAGCTGGCCCCACGTCGCCTCGACGACGAAGTCGTGCGCGCTCTGCGCGTCGGCGAACGTGTGCGTGGCACCGAACACCTTCGCCATGTCCCGCTTGAACTCCACCGGGTCCACCACCACGACGTGCTTGGCACCGGCGTAGCGGGCCCCCTGCACCGCATTGCTGCCCACCCCACCCGCGCCGTAGATCACGACGGTCTCGCCCGCCCGAACCCCGGCCGCGTAGACCGCGGAGCCCCAGCCCGTCGGCACCCCGCAGCCGACCAGCGCACCGATCTCGAACGGGATGTCGTCGGGCAGCGGCAGGCACGCCCACTCCGACACCACGGCCTGCCGGGCGAACGTGCCCAGCGAGCAGAACCCGCCGAGGTCGTCCTCGCCCAGGTGGAACCGGAAGGTGCCGTCGAGGAACATGCCGGTGCCCGCGTTGAGCCCCTTCACGCACATGTTCTGGTAGCCCGTCGAGCACGGGCGGCACGCCCCGCACGCCGGGATGTAGGAGCAGACGATCCGGTCGCCGACGGCGACACGGCGCACGTCCGGCCCGACGGCCTCCACCACCCCGGCGCCCTCGTGGCCGCCCACGATCGGGAAGCGGACGGGCGCGTCGCCCTGGGTGATGTGGTCGTCGGAGTGGCACAGCCCGGCGGCGTGGAACCGGACGCGCACCTCGTGCGCCTTCGGCTCGTCGAGCTGCAGGTCGACCAGCTCCCACCCCGTGTGCGGGCCCCGGGCGATGGCGGCGCGGGTGGTGACACTCATGCGGAGACTCCCGTCGGCTGCTGGATGTGCGGCAGTACTTCGGCGCCGATCAGCGCGACGTGGTCGAGATCGTGGATGTCGTAGACGTGCAGGTAGACGGTGTCGGCGCCGGCCTCGGCCAGCTCCGCGAGCCGGTCGACGACCAGCTGCGGCGAGCCGATCGCGGCGGTCGCGCGCATCAGCTCCGAGCCGATGACGGCGCCGCGCCGCTCCACCTCGGCCGCCGTGGCGCCGCAGGCGATCGGCAGCACCGCCGAGCGGCGCGCCGTGGCCGGGTCGCGCCCGATCGCGGCGCAGGCCCGGTCGAACCCGGCGAACCGCTCGCGCAGCGCCCCGCCGCGGTCCCCCGGGGTGAGGGCGCCGTTGAACTCCGCGGCGAAGCGGGCCGCGATCGCCGGCGTGCGGCGCGGGCCGGAACCGCCGACGATGACGGGCGGGTGCGGCTGCTGTGCGGGCCGCGGCGGGCTGATGTTCGCCTCGACGCGGTAGTGCCCGTCGTGCGAGAACGGCTCCCCCGGCATGGCCGTCCACAGCCCGGTGATGACCGCGAGCTGCTCCTCCAGCCGGTCGAACCGCTCCTTGACCGGCGGGAACGGGATGCCGAACGCTCGGTGCTCGCGCTCGTACCAGCCGGTGCCCAGGCCCAGCTCGACCCGGCCGCCGCTCATCTCGTCGACCGAGGCGACGATCGTCGCGAGCAGGCCGGGCTGGCGGAACGTCGCCGCGCCCACCAGCGCGCCCAGCCGCACCCGCGTGGTGTCGCGGGCGAGGCCGGCCAGCGTCGTCCAGCAGTCGGTGGGACGGAAGGTCGCATCCTGCGGATCGACGCCCATGAGGTGGTCGGAGCGGAAGAACGCGTCGAAGCCCGCATCCTCGGTGAGCAGGGCCAGCGCGCGGATGTCGAGGTAGCGGGCCCCGTGACGGGGTTCCATGAGCACCCTGAGCCGTACGACGCTAGCCACGGATCGACACCGTCTTCACCTGCGTGTAGTCGAGGACGGCGTCGGCGCCCATGGTGCGGCCGAAGCCGCTGCGCTTGTACCCGCCGAACGGCCCGCCGATGACGCCCGCGCCCAGGGCCGCGTTCACCGCGACCTGCCCGGCGTCCAGGCGGCGGCTCATCCGCACTGCGCGGCCCACGTCGCGCGTCCAGACCGACGCGACGAGCCCGTAGTCGGTGCCGTTGGCCACCTCGAGTGCCTGTTCCTCGTCGTCGACGGGGATGACCGAGAGCACCGGCCCGAAGATCTCCTCGCGGGCGATGCGCATGTCCGGGGAGACGTTGTCGAACAGCGTCGCCTCCACGAAGTACCCGCGGTCGAAGCCGGCCGGGCGCCCACCGCCGACGACCAGGTCGGCGCCCTCGTCCCGGCCGGCCTGCACGTAGCCGAGTACCCGGTCGTGCTGCTTCGCGCTGATCAGGGGCCCCATCTGCACCCGCTCGGTCCACGGCCCGACGGTGACCCGGCCCATGTGCGCGGCGAGCCGCTCGACGAGCTCGGCGTGCACCGAGCGCTGCACCACCACCCGTGACCCGGCCGCGCAGATCTGGCCCGTGTTGAGGGTGATGCCCGCGACCATCGCCGGGACGGCTTTGTCGAGGTCGGCGTCGGCGAACACCACCTGCGGTGATTTGCCGCCCAGCTCCAGGTGCAGTGGCACCAGGTTCCGCGCGCACGCCGCCATCACCTGCGCCCCGGTCTCGGGCGAGCCGGTGAAGCTCATCCGGCGGATGCCGCGGTGCCCGGCCAGCGCCGCCCCGGCCTCCCCGCCGTACCCGGTGACGACGTTGACGACGCCCGGTGGGATGCCCGCCTCCTGCGCCAGCGCGGCCAGCGCGAGCGGGGTGAGCGGGGCGTCCTCGGCCGGCTTGACGACGATCGTGTTGCCGGCGGCGATCGCGGCCCCGGCGTCGGTGACGAACATCGGGCCGGGCGCGTTCCAGGGGATGATGCTGCCGACGACGCCGTAGGGCTCGCGCAGCGTCAGGCCCAGCACGTCGGGGGTGTGCGTGGGCAGCGACAAGCCCTGCACCTTGTCCGCCTGCCCAGCGACGAAGGTGAGCAGCCGGCCCATCGGCGGCGGACCCCAGTGCGGGCGGCCGACCTCGCGCGACTCCAACTGGTCCAGTTCGGCGGCGCGCTCGTCGACCAGCGTCGCCCAGCGGGCCACCAGCGCGCCGCGTTCGGTCGCGCTGGTGTCGCGCCACGAGGGGAATGCCGCCGCGGCGGCCGCCACGGCGGCATCCACGTCGGCGGCGCCCCCACGCGGCACCGCGGCGAGCACCTCACCGGTGGACGGGTCGAGGACGTCGATCGTCGCGCCGGTCGCGGCGGGCAACCAGTCGGCGCCGACGAGGTGGGTGTTGTCCGCAGGAAGCGTGGTGGTCATGACCCGTTCCTCAGTGCTCGTGGATGATCACGCCGCGGACGTTCTTGCCGTCGAGCATGTCCTGGTAGCCCTCGTTGACCTGGTCGAGCCGGTACCGGCGGGTGATCAGCTCGTCGAGCTTGAGATCGCCGGAGCGGTAGAGCCCGAGCAGCCGGGGCACGTCGTGCAGCGGGTTGCAGCCGCCGAAGATCGCGCCCTGGACGCGGCGCTGGTAACCGATCAGCGCGCTCGCCCCGGTGCGGATCGAGCCGTTCCCGACGGCAGTGATGGTCACCTGCCCGGCCTTGCCGACGACGGCGAGCGCGTCCGCGATGACCTGGTCGTGCAGCACGCCGACGGTGATGATGGCGTGGTCGGCCAGCTCACCCCACGTCGTCTCGACGACGAACTCGTGCGCGCTGCGCGCGTCGGCGAACGTGTGCGTGGCACCGAACACCTTCGCCATGTCCCGCTTGAACTCCACCGGGTCCACCACCACGACGTGTTTGGCCCCGGCGTAGCGGGCCCCCTGCACCGCATTGCTGCCCACCCCACCGGCGCCGTAGATCACGACCGTCTGCCCGGCCCGCACCCCGGCCGCGTGCACGGCCGAGCCCCACCCCGTGGGCACTCCGCAGCCGACGAGCGAGGCGACGTCGAATGGGATGTCGGCGGGGATCGGGATGCAGGAGAACTCCGACACCACCGTGTGCTGGGAGAACGTGCCGAGCACGCAGAGCCCGCCGAAGTCCGCTCCGTCCTGGTGGAAGCGGAACGTGCCGTCGGGGAACTCCCCGGTGGCGGCGTTCTTCCCCGAGTCGCAGAGGTTCTGCCGCGCCGTCGAGCAGTAGCGGCACGAGCCGCAGGCGGGGATGAACGAGCAGACGACGTGATCGCCGACCGCCACCCGCGTCACCCCGGGCCCGACCTCCTCCACGACCCCGGCGCCCTCGTGCCCACCCACCACCGGGAACCGCATCCGGGCATCGCCCTTCTGGATGTGGTCGTCGGAGTGGCACAGGCCGGCGGCCTCGAACCGGATGCGCACCTCGTTGGCCTGCGGATCGTCCAGGTCGAGCTCGGTGATCTCCCACGGCCGCCCGGGTTCGCGACAGACCGCGGCGCGCGTCCTCATCCCCATGTGATCCAGGTTGCAGCGCGCGGGATCGGCTGGACGAGACCGCTTCCACGCCACGGAAGCCCGTGCGCTACCCCGCCGGGCGGGGGCGCAGCATGATCGCGGCGACGAGGCTCAGCAGCGAGAGCCCGGCCAGGTAGAGCGCGACCGCGAGCGAGCCGCCGGCCAGTTGCAGCGACGTCGCCACCAGCGGGGTGACCGCGCCGCCGACCATGCCGCCGATCTGGTAGGCCACCGAAATGCCGCTGTAGCGCACCCGCAGGTCGAAGATCTCGGTGAACCAGCCGCCCTGTGATCCGGCCATCAGGCCCTGCACGATCGCGGCGCCGGCGAACGCGACGAACGCGAGGCCAGGGTTGCCGGAGTCGACGAGCAGGAACATCGGGATCGGCCAGAGCACAGCGGTGAGGGCGCCGAGCACGTACACGCGCCGCCCACCGAAGCGGTCCGCGGCCACCGCCGCCCCGGCGATGGCCGCGATCCACACCGCGGTCGAGGCGAGGATCAGCAGCAGCAGCGTGTTCCGGTCGTAGCCGACGGTCTTGGTGCCGTAGTTGAGGATGTAGACGATCACCGTGTAACCGACCGCGGGCACCGCGATCGAGGCGACGCTCGCCAGCAGCAGCTCCCGCGGCTGGGTGCGCAGCAGCTCGGTGAACGGGACGGCGGCCACCTCCCGTTCCTCGCGGAGCTTCTCGAACTCCGGCGAGTCCGCCAGCCGGGCCCGCACGAGCAGCCCGACGACGACCAGCACGATGCTGAACAGGAACGGCAGCCGCCAGCCCCACGCCAGCAGCTCCTCCATGGACAGCCCGGCCAGCGCCAGGAACGCCAGGTTCGACGTCAGCACCCCGACGGGCACCCCGAACTGGGCGAAGCTGCCGAACAGCGCCCGCCGGCGGGGCTCGGCGTGCTCGGTGGCGATCAGGACGGCGCCGCCCCACTCGCCGCCCAGCCCGAACCCCTGCAGGACCCGCAGCGCGACCAGCAAGATCGGCGCACCGATCCCGATCGCGGCATAGGTGGGCAGTACCCCGATGAGCGTTGTGGCGAGCCCGGTCGTCAGCAGTGTGAGCACGAGCATCGAGCGGCGGCCGATGCGGTCGCCGTAGTGGCCGATGACGGCTGCGCCCACCGGGCGGGCGAAGAAGCCCACCGCGAACGTCGCGAACGCCGCGAACGTGGCCCCGACGTCGGAGAGCGGCTGGTAGAACAGCGGGCCGAAGACGAGCGCCGTCGCCGTCCCGAAGATGTAGTAGTCGTACCACTCGATCGACGTGCCGACGAGGCTCGCGCCGAGCAGCGTCGGCGTGGAGGGCGGCGTCCTGGACGGGGTCGGCGACTTCTGAGTCTCGGCCATGGCTGCGCACTCCTCTGGACGCGTCCGGCAGTACGCGCGGGCGAGGCCGCGCGTCCCGACCCAAGCAGTCGGGGCCCGTGCCGGCACGGGCGTCCGGACCCGTTCCGCCTACGTCATTCGTCGCGGGGCGGGCAGGCAATTGGAGCCGTGTGACGCAGGTCTCCGCGGGAGAGACTGGCCATGGACGACGCCGTCCCGGGAGGTGCCCGATGATCACTACAGCGACCACCGCTGCAGCCGAGAACCCCGCCCGACCCAACCCCGCCCGACCCACTGCCGCCGGCCGGATGCTGGCGGTGCTGGGCGCGTTCGGGCCCCGGCACCGCCTGCTGTCGCTCAGCGAGATCGCGCGCCGGGCCTCGCTCACACTGCCGACAGCGCACCGGCTCGTCCACGAGCTCGTCGACTTCGGCGCGCTCGAACGCGGCCCCGACGGGCGGTACGGCGTCGGGCTGCGGCTGCTGGAGCTGTCCGCGCTGGCCCCGCGCGGGCTGCAGCTTCGCGAAGCCGCGTTCCCCTACCTGCGCGACCTGTACAACGCCACCGGCGGCAACGTCCACCTCGGGGTGCGCGACGGCGTCGAGGTCGTCTACGTCGAGACGATGCGGGTCCGCACCCGGCACCCGATCAGCAGCCGGGTCGGCGACCGCTGGCCCATGCACGCCAGCGGGATCGGTCTGGTGCTGCTCGCGTACGCCGAGCCGGACCTGCAGGAGGAGGTGTTGTCGGCACCGATGGAGCGGTTCACCGAGCGGACCGTCGTCGACCCGGCCGAGCTGCGCCGCGCGCTCGCGCGCATCCGCCTGACCGGGATCGCCGTCGCGCACGGACAGATCACGCTGCTGAACGTGGCCGTCGCCGTACCCGTCCACGATGTGGCGGGTCGGGTGACCGCGGCGATCTCCGTCGTCGTGGACGCCGAGTCGGCCCGGCCGGCACAGCTGGTGGAACCGCTGCTCCAGGTGTCGCGCTCGATCACCCGGCAGCTCACCCTGTCCGCCTGAGCTATCCCACACCGTTCGTCAGGTCCAGCGGGATCACCGGCAGCGGACCCGCCAGATCGGACGGCGCCGCCGGCACGTACGCGAAGTTCTTGGCCCTGGCCCCGCCGTCGACGACGAAGTCGGTGCCGGTGATCAGGCGCGCGTAGTCCGAGCACATCCAGGCGACGCAGTGCCCGATGTCGGTGGGGGTGCCGGTGGTGCCCATCGGGACCAGCGGGTTGCGCTCGCCGCGCCACCTGGCCGGCCGCCGCCACGGCTCGTCGCCGCCCTCGCCCCCGATGCCGGAGGCGCGCGGGTTGCTGAGCACCCCGCCGGGCCCCTGCTGCGCGATCAGGGCCGGGTTGTCGGGGTTGGGCGCGGTCGGGGTGAACCCGTTGACGCGGATGCCGTAGGGGGCGAGGTCCATCGCCGCGGCCCGGACGAAGTTGTTCACCCCGCCCTTGTGGAAGGCGTAGGCGATCACGCCGGGCGAGCCGGACCACCCGTTCGACGACGAGATCATCACGATGGATCCGCGGATGCCGCGCTCGGCCATGTGCCGGCCCACGTGCTTGGTGTTGAGGAACGACCCGAGCCCCGCCACCTCGATCGCGCGCCGGAAGAACGCGGCGCTCTCGTCGAGCAGGCCGCGCCCGCCCAGCACCGCCGCGTTGTTGACCAGGATGTCGATGTGGCCGAACCGCTCGACCACCTCCTGCACGTACCCGGTGACCTGCTCCTCGTCGGTGACGTCGCCGGGCACCGCCACAGCCGTGCCGCCGTTGCGCTCGATCCGGTCGACGGACGCCTCGGCGGCCGCCGGGTCGAGGTCGTTGCAGGCGACGACGGCGCCGTAGCGGGCGAGCGCCAGCGCCACCCCGCTGCCGATGTTCGGGCCGGCACCCGTGACCAGCGCGACCTTGCCCGCGAGGGAGATCTCCATGCTCACGGGGTCTCCTCCGTCGGGTAGCGGAGCTCGATCGACCCGGGTTCGACGCCCAGCGCCGGCGCCAGCATCGACCGCATCATCGCCTTGGGGACCAGACAGTCGTCGCAGGCCTGCGGCCCGGCGGTGATCCGCACCCGCACGGTGTCGCCACCGTGGGTGATGTCCATCCGGTAGTCGTCCGCGGCAAGCATCGCCCGCATCCGCTCGAGGGCGTCCACGTCGGTCACGGTGAGGACGCTACGAGCCGTCGCGCCGGCGACGCGACGGCTCTTCCACGACCTGGAATGCGGGCTCGCGGATCACCTGTCCAGCCCGTACCAGGCGGTGGCGTTCCCGCTCAGCACCTGCTCCCGTTCGACGTCGGTCAGCGCGGCCAGCAACCGGTCGCCACCGTCGCCGTGGTCGTGCGGGTGGTCGCTCGCGTACAGCAGCATCGAACCGGCGTCCAGCAGGTCCAGCGCCTGCCGGACGTGCTCGGGGTCGCGCGGCAGCTGCGCGGGGGCCGTGGTGAGCCGCAGGTGCCGGCGCGCCACCTCCGACGGTGGTTCGGCGAGCCACGGCACCTCGCGCCACACGCCCTTCCAGTCCTTGTCGAAGCGCCACAGCAGTGTCGGCAGCCAGGAGAACCCGCATTCGAGCAGCGACACCCGCAGGCCGGGCAGCTGGGCGAATACCCCTTCCGTGATCAAGCTCGTGACCTGGACCTGCACGATTATCTGCGAGTTCGCCAGGTAGTCCTCCAGGTAGGTGTGCGTCATCCCGCTGGACGTGGGGGCGTTGCCGATCCGGCCCCACGCGTGCAGCCCGACCACCAGGTCGTGGTCGGCCGCGGCCCGCAGGACGGGGCGGTGTCGCGGGTTGCCCCACGGCGCGTCGGTGCGCACCGGCAGCAGGACCTGCACGATCTGCTCGTGGCCACCGATGCGCTCGATCTCGGCGACCGCCGCCGCGGTGTCCAGGTTCGGCACGACCATGCTCGCGCGCAGCCGGTCGTCCTGGCTCAGCCATTCCTCGACCAGCCAGTCGTTGACCGCGCGGGTGAGCGCGGCCTCGTAGTACGGGTTGCGGTTGCAGTGGAACGACGTGGTGCAGTTCAGGACGACGCGCTCCAGCTCCTGCTGGTCGAGCACCTCGGTCCGCAACTGCCCGATCGTCGCCGCGGCCGGAGTGGCGCTGGTGGGCGCGTTCGGCGGGTACGCGCCGCCCTGCGAAGGCGACAGGAAGACCCCGCCCTCGGCGATGTAGCTGCGCCAGTACTCGTCGAGGTAGGGGAAGAGGTCGGTCAACGCGGCCGGTCCGACGTGCACGTCGGTGTCGACGGTCGTCATCGGGCCGCCTCCCCTACGCGTTCGGGCAGCCCGTAGAGCCGGCAGGCGTTGGCGCCCATGATCTGCTGGCGCGCCGCGACCGGGAACAGGCGGGGGGCGAGCCGCGGCGAGTCGAAGTCCCAATGCGGGTAGTCGGAGGCGAACATGATCCGGTCGTTCATCCCGATGTGGTCCAGCGCCACGGCCAGGTGCTGCGGGTCGGCCGGCTCCTCCACGGGCTGCGTCGTGAACCAGATGTGCTCACGGATGTACTCCGACGGTGGCCTGCGCAGGTGCGGCACGTCGGCGCGCAGCCGGGCCCACGCCTCGTCGAGCGCCCACATCAGCGGCCCGGCCCAGGCGATGCCGCCCTCGATGCACACCACCTGCAGCGTCGGGAACTCCTCGAACACGCCCTCGCAGAGCATGCTCATGATCAGCGAGGCCATCGTGTTGGCGTTCCACACGTGTTCCTCGAGGTAGAACGACGGCCACCCGGCGCCGCGGTGCTGCTCCAACCCGCCGGTGTGCGCGCCGATCGGCAGGCCGGCCTCCGCCGCAGCACGGTAGATCGGCCAGTACCGGCGCACCCCGTACCCCGACTCTCCGCCGGTCGAGAGCAGGACCTGCACGAACCGGGGGTCGCCGGCGTGGCGGCGGATCTCGTCGGCCGCGAGGTCCGGCGCCTCGATCGGGATCGCGATGGAGCTGCGCAGCCGCGGTTCGGCGGCGAGCCATTCCTCGTCCACCCAGTCGTTGAGCGCGCCGCACAGCGCCGCCGCGTACCGCGGCTCCTCCGCCCCCCAGCTGTGGCCCTGCAGCGGGATGAGGATCCCGTGGTCGACGCCGAACTCGTCGAGCAGCTGGTCGCGGACCAGCTGCAGGTCGCTGCCGGGGAAGCCGCCCTCCGGCCAGGAGTCGACCCGGAAGCCGGAGTTGCGGACGCGCGGGTAGATCTCCGGCGGGCCCGGGACCCGGCTGCCGAACATCTCCCACCGCCGCCGGTGCTGCGCGGCCAGCCGCGGCAGGATGTCCGTGGCCGGCGCGTGCGGGTGGATGTCGGAGTCGACGAGCGTGTGCGCCGCTCGGGAGGGCGTCGACCGGGCCGCGGACGACAGGGTTTCGGTCATGGGGCACCTCCGGCGCGGGACGTGGTGTCGACGACGACGAGCGCGTCCTCGATGTGCACGGGGAAGGTCTCGGCGACGTAGGGGCCCGGCACCCGCTCGCCGGGCTCGACCGACACCTCGTAGGTACGCACGCCCGGCGTGCCGGGACCGAGGAAGGACTGCCCGGTGGCGAGGTCGTACTCCCAGCCGTGCCACGGGCAGGCCAGGAGCGAGTCCTCGGCGGCCATCGCGTACTCCCCCGGTCCGGCAGAGGTCACCCACGGCTTCGTCGCGCCGAGGCACAGCGGGCCACCCTGGTGCGGGCAGTGGTTGTTGATCGCGTAGAAGCGGTCGCCCACCCGGAAGACCCCGATCGACCGGCGACCGGCCTGCACGATCCGTCGTTCGCCCGGCAGGAACTCGTCGAGTCGCGCAACCACGATCCGCACGGCTCGAACCTAAGGTCGCGATTCGTTCACGGGAAACACGGAATCGACATGCGCACCATCAACGTCGTGAATGGTCGCCCTCACCGGTCGAGCCAGGTCGTCGCGAAGAACATGTCCCGCGTCAGGTAGCGCACGACCCCCTTCACCTGTGGCTTCGCGATGGTGGAGAGGTAGCCGCGGCTGTAGTACGCCATCGAGACGTCCTGGTTGGTCAGCAGCTGGACCTGCTGGTAGAGCCGGGTGCGCTCGGCGTCGTCGGTGGCAGCGGCCGCCTTGTCGAGCAGGGCGTCCACCTCCGGGTTGGAGTAGCTGCCGTAGTTCTGATTGCCTCCGGTGCGCAGCACGTTCTGCGCCGACGGGTAGGGCGCGTCGACGGGCCCGCCGACCGTGCCGGCCAGCTGGAAGTCCTTGCTCTGCACGACGCTCGACGAGTACTGCGCGAGATCGAAGAACTGCGGCTGCAGCGTGATCCCGATGGCCGCCATCTGCGCCTGCAGGAACTCGGCGAACGCGACGCGGTTGGGCGCGTTGGTCGTCTTGTAGACCACCGTCGCGCTCCCTCCGGTGGAGACGTACTCCGCGACGAGCTGCTTCGCGCGTGCCTGGTCGAAGGTGGGCCAGGCCGCGGCCGCCTCGGGTGTCTGGTAGACGCTGCCGTCGCCGAAGTACCCGTGCGCCCGCTCCATCTGGCCGCGGAACTGCGTGGCCGCGAGCGCGTCGAGATCGATCCCGCGCACCACGGCCTCGCGCATGCGGTGGTCGTCGAACGGCGCCTTCGCGTGGTTGAAGTAGATCCACTCCGCGCCGTGGCCCGAGCCGTAGTAGACGGTCAGGTTCGGGTTCTCCGCACCGCGCAGCAGCTCGGTGTGGTAGCCGCCGAAGATCAGGTCGACGTCGCCGTTCTCCAGCGACGCGTAGCGGCTCTCGGTGTCGGGCAGCGGCCGGAACTCCAGCCCGTCGAGGCGGGGCAGGCCCTGCTGCCAGTACGTCGGGTTGCGGGTCAGCTCCATCTTGGAGTCGCGCTTCCAGCTGCTCAGCACGAACGGGCCGGCCCCGACGGGGTGGGCGGCGATCTGGTCGCCCCACTGCTTCAGCGCCGCGGGCGAGACGAGCTGGCCGAGGCTGCCGGTCGTGAAGCTGCCCGCGAACACGGACGGGAACAGCCCGAACGGCGACTTGAGCCGGAACTCGACGGTCAGCGGGTCCACCGCGGTCATGGCCGCGATGGGGAGGGTGAAGCGGTGCCCCGGCGAGGACGCCTTGTCGATGTGCCGCTGCACGTTGACGATCACGGCCTGGCTGTCCAGCGGGGTGCCGTCGGAGAACGTGACGCCCGCGCGCAGACCCATCCGCCAGGTCGTCCCGCCGTCGGTGCTGTCCATCGACCTGGCCATGTACGGCTCGGCCGTGCCGTCCGGCTTGAGCTTGAGCAGGGAGTCGTAGACGGCGAGCGCGGCCTGGTTGGTGTTCTGCACGGTCGGGTCGAACCCGACGACCTCCCGGTCGGTGCCCATCACGAGCACTCCCCCGGACTTCGGCTGCCCTTCGGTCGCGGGATCGCCGCCGTACGGGTTGACGGTCCGGATCCGGCCCTCGGCGCCCGCCCCGCCGACGCCGGGGGCGGCACCGCACGCCGCCACCAGCAGGGCGACGAGCCCTGCCACGGCCGCGGCGAACAGCCGGGAACGGCGTCGGGCGATGATCGAGGTCCTCATCCGAGCACCAACCCCTTCGTCGGTGGCCTAGAAACTACGACCCGCGGCCGCCCGATGAACCAGGCCGATGACGTCACCCGGCCGCGTCGTCCGGCCCGTCCCAGGTGTGCGGAATGTCGCGGCCGGCGAGCGCGACGAGCCTGCGGAACCACCGGTGTCCCGCGTCGTCGTCGTGCCGCTCGTGCCACCACAGTCGGACGTCGAGCGGCTCCAGCGGCACCGGGCTCTCCAGGACCCGCAGCGGCAGGTGCCGCGCGCAGGCCCTGGCGAGCCGCTCCTGCATGAGGGCAACATGCCCGGTGGAGGCGACCAGGTAGGGCACGGCGTGGAAGCTGTCGACCCGCACGGCGACGTCGGGTCGCACGCCGAGCCGGGCGAGCTGGCGGCTCACCGGCACGACCGACGGGAAGTCGGCGTCGTCGTGGTAGGGCACGACCCATGTCGCGGCGACCAGCCCGTCGCGGTCGGCGACGTCGTCACCGAGCTGCCGGTTGTCCCCCGCGACCACGCACACCCAGCGGTCGGTGAACAAGGGCGCCGAGCGCATCTCGGGGATGCGGAAGCGGCTCGTCGACTGCGAGACGACGCAGTCGACGGCCTGGATCGTCGACGCGATGGTGGCGGCCAGCGCTTCCCTGACCAGGACGATGTTGAGTCGTACCTGCCCGGCTTCCGCGTTCACCGCCCCGGCGAGCCGCTGCCCGACGACAGCGATCGCGTAGTCGGACATGACGATCGTGAACTCGCGCCGCGAGCTGCCGGGGTCGAACCCGCCCGCCGTCGCGAGGAGCCGCTCGACGCCGTCGCAGACCGCTTCGACCTGCTCGACGAGCTGGACGGCGAGCGCGGACAGCTCGTACCTGGTGCCGCGCCGGACCAGCAGGTCGTCGCCGAAGTACCGGCGCAGCCTGCCCAGCGCCGCGCTCGCCGCCGGCTGCGAGACCCCGATGCGCTCGGCCGCCCGCGTGACGTTGCGCTCCCGCAACAACTCGCGCAGCACGATCAGCAGGTTCAGGTCGAGGCCGGTCAGGCGCGCGGTCGCGGACTTCACCCCGCCATCGAAAGCCCTCGGACCGGCGCTCGCCAGTGGATCATCACCATTGCTGATGCCTCGGCAGCAACAATCGTTGTTTCCGCCGCCTCGCCACTGCTGATTAGCCTGCAGATTCATCCATATCCGGCGATCCGGAGGTCGGACGATGCTGTCCCAGCAGGACAACGAGATCCTCACCCGCGTCGGTCCCGGCACCCCGATGGGTGCCCTGCTGCGTCGCTACTGGACGCCGGCCCTGCTCTCGAGCGAGCTACCGGCACCCGGCTGCGACCCGGTGCGGGTGCGGCTGCTCGGGGAGAACCTCGTGGCGTTCCGCGACGGCACCGGGACCGTCGGCCTGATCCAGGAGAACTGCCCGCACCGCGGCGCCTCGCTCTACTTCGGGCGCAACGAGGACTGCGGCCTGCGCTGCGCCTACCACGGGTGGCAGTTCGATACCGCCGGCAACTGCGTCGACATGCCGAGCGAGCCCGCGACGAGCAGCTTCAAGGAGCGCGTCAAGGCGCGGGCCTATCCCGTGCACGAATCGGGCGGGATCGCGTGGACGTACATGGGTCCCGCCGACACGATGACGCCGTTCCGCGACTTCGGCACCGACTCCCTCCCGCAGGAGCACCACCTCGCCGCGAAGCTGCAGTGCTACTGCAACTGGGTGCAGACGATGGAGGGCAACGTCGACACGGCCCACATCTCGTGGCTGCACTCGTGGAACGGCGCCGCGGACATCCCGGACGACGGCAGCGACAAACCCGGCTACCCGTCCAACCGGATGACGTGGAAGTTCTGGCTGCACGACCGCGCGCCGCGGCTCGAGGTCGAGGACACCTGGTACGGCTTCCGCTACGCGGGCCTGCGCACCACGCCCAACGGTCACACCAACGTCCGGATCACCGAGTACGTCGCCCCGTACAGCACGATCATCGCGGCGATCCCGTACAACACGCGCCACCTCATGGTCGTCCCGATCGACGACGACAACTGCTGGCGCTACACCTTCGACACGACGATCCCGGCCAACCCGCAGGGCCACGGTGGCGCCCCGCTGTTCGACTACGGGCCCTTCGAGACCCCGTTCACGCGCCGGGTCGGGGGCATCACGCCGCGCAACTACCTGGCAGAGGCCGATTACCACATCGACCGCGAGGTGCAACGCACCACGACGTTCAGCGGGGTGGCCGACTTCGTCAGCCAGGACCTCATGGTCACCGAGTCGATGGGCCCGATCTACGACCGGTCGCAAGAGCACCTGGGCACGATCGACAAGGCGATCATCCGGATGCGGAACCAGCTCGTCCGGTCCGCCAAGAAGCTCGCCGCCGACGACACGCCTCCCCCCGCGCTCGCCGGTGACTTCCGCTCCATCCGCGGGGCAGACAAGATCCTCGAGGACGGCCAGGACTGGCGCGTGCTCGGCACCGACGCCGACCCGGCCGTGCAGGAAGCCGAGGCGGCCATCCGCCAGCCCGCAGCCGGCGACTGAGTCCGACGGTGGATACCTGTCGAGGTCAGGAAGACGTCAGGCAGAAGGGGTGGCCGGCCGGATCCAGGAGCACCCGCCAGCGTCCGTCGCCCGGCTGATGGTCCGGTTTGGCCGCGCCGAGTTCCAGGGCCAGCCCTTCCGCCGCATCGAGGTCGTCAGCGCGGAGATCCAGGTGGAGCTGTTGTGGCACGTCCTGCCCCGGCCACTGCGGAGCCCGGTATCCGTCAACCCTCTGAAATCCCAGATCACAGCCGGAGCCCGCCGTCAGAGCGACGAACTCGTCCGAACTGAAGAGTTCGCGCATCCCGGTCAGTGCACCGTAGAAGGTGGCCAGCGTCTGCGGGTCGGCACAGTCCAGAGTCACCCCTCGCAGTGCAGCACCTGGCACCGTTCGCTCCTTCGCGTCCGGGGGTCCATCTCCGGCAGCAACCACACCGTAATCGCCACCTCCATCCCTGAGGTAGCGGTTTCCTGCTCAGAACTCATCGACCCACCCGACTCTCGACGATGATTCGACGGCTACGACCGCGACCGGAATCGCGTCGCTCTACGGCGTGTCGTCCGGGCCGCCGTCCGCCCGCGCGGCCGCCGCGACGACGGCGCGGAACCAGCGGTGGCCGACGTCGTGGTCGTTGCGCTCGTGCCACCACAGCGTCTCGACGATTGGCGGCGGATCGCCGGGGCACTCCAGCACGCGCAGGTCAGAACGTTCGGCGAAGCGCTGGGCCAGGCGCCGCTGCATCACGGCCACCCGGTCGGTGCCCGCGACGAAGTACGGCGTGGCCTGGTAGCTCTCGACGCGGACGGCCATCCGCGGGCGCTTCGACAACGACGCGAGCAGCGGCGCGAGCGGCGAGCCGGGCGGGTAGTCGCCGTCGGGGTGGTGCGGGACCACCCACGGCAGGTCCTCGAGGTCGGCGAGCGCGAGCCGGTCACCGACGGGACCGTCCGCGGCCACGACGCACACCCACCGGTCCCGGAACAGCTCCATGCCGTGGATCCCCGCCGACCGGAGCTGCGCCGTGGGTGCGGAGACGATGCCGTCCAGCGTGCGCAGCGTCTCGACCAGGTCGTCCGGGAGCCGTTCCTTGACCACCTTGACGTTCATGCGGACGCGCGGCGCGGCCGCGTACATGCGGCGGGAGAGCTGCTCGCCGATCGTCGCGACCACGTAGTCGGGCGCGAGGACGGTGAACTCCCGCTCGGAGTCGGCCGGCCGGAACCCCGGGTCCGTGGCGAAGAACCGTTCGAGGCTCGCGTAGACCGGCTCGATCTGCCGCGCCAGCTGCTCGGCGAGCGGGGAGAGCACGAAACCGCCGCGGGTCCGCACGAGGAGCTCGTCGCCGAACTGGCGGCGCAGGCGGCCCAGTGCCGCGCTCGCCGCGGGCTGGGTGATCCCGACCCGCTCCGCCGCCCGCGTCACGTTCCGCTCGCGCAGCAGCTCGCGCAGGATCGCCAGCAGGTTGAGGTCGAGGTTGGCCTGCGACCGCTCGCCGCGCCTCACGACGACGGCGCCTGGCCGTAGGGTCCCGAAGCATGATCACCGTCGACGACTACCTCTACTTCACCGACCGCGCGCTCGACGGCATGTCCGAGGTCCTCCAAGAGCTCGGCGACGACCTCGCGAACCGCCGGCCCGAGCTGCCCGGCGCGAACTCGCCGTACGGGATCGTGACGCACTGCCTCGGGGTGATGAACGACTGGGCCGGGCGGCTCGTCGCGGGCCGGGAGGTCGAGCGCGACCGCGACGCGGAGTTTCGCGCGACGGGCCCGGTGCGCGATCTCGTCGAACGGATCGAGCAGGCCAGGGAGCAGCTGCGGGCCGACGTGTCCGTGGCCGAGCTGCAGGCACCGCTGCGCGCCCTGCCGTCCCCGCCGTACCGCGACACGCCCATCGGCCGGACGCAGGGTGCGGCGCTGCAGCACGTCTACGAGGAGCTCGCGCAGCATCGCGGCCACCTCGAGCTGACCCGGGACATCCTGCGGTCGTGAGTCACTGCGTGACCGCTGCCGGGAACTGCGCGCCCGCCCACCGCAGGTCCGCCTTGCCGGTGTTGAGCCGCTCCACCTCGGGCACGAGTGCGATGCGGCGCGGCTTCTTGTAGCCGGCGAGGCGGGCGGCGACGAACGCGGCGAGGTCGGCTGCCGTCGCCTCGACGCCGGCCTCCAGGGCGACCACGGCTCCGACGGCGCTGCCCCACTTCGGGTCGGGCACGCCGAGCACCACGACATCGCGCACGGCGGGATGGTCGCGCAGCACGAGCTCCACCTCGTCGGCGTACACCTTCTCCCCGCCGGTGTTGATCACCGAACTGCCGCGGCCGAGCAGGTGCAGCCGGCCGTCGGCACCGAGCAGGGCCATGTCACCGGGGATGGAGTAGCGGACGCCGTCGATGTCCTGGAAGGCATTGGCGGTCTTCTCCGCGTCGCCCTCGTAGGACGCGTCCGCGACGACCGGCGCCGCCAGCAGTCCGACCGTGTCGGAGCCGGGTTCGACGTCGTGCCCGTCGGGATCGAGCAGCCGCGCCCCCGGCGCCAGCGTGAACGTGCCGGCCTGGTCGTCCGCCGTGGCCCGGGTGATCGTCGCGACCGCGTACACGCCGCCCTCCGACGCGGCGATCGTGTCGAGCAGCGTCACGTCGGCGTACGCGAGCAGCCGCCGCTTCACCGGCGGGCTCCACACCGCTCCGACGCTGCGGATGCGCCGCAGGCTGCCGATCGCGGCGGCCCCGCCCGCGTCGAGCGCGTCGAGCAGGCGCACCGCGAACGCGTCGCCGACGATCGTCAGGTCGGTGACGCGGTGGCGCTCGATCGCCGCGACCAGGTCGGCGCCGGTCGTGCTGCGGCCGGGCAGCAGCGCCACGGGCGCGCCGACGGCGAGGGTGCCCAGCGCCGAGTAGAGGCCGGTGCCGTGCATGAGTGGCGACGCCGGCAGGTGCACCAGCCCGGACGGGCCGTGCGGATCGATGTCGAGCGCCTGGTGCAGCGCCTCCACGCCGGCCGCGGGGTCGATTCCCAGCGTGGTGAACCCACCGGACCGCACGGCTCGCAGCCGCTCGGTGTGGCTGCCGATCACGGCCTTCGGGTACCCGGTCGTACCGCCGGTGAACAGGAGCCACTCGGCATCACCCCGCGGACGGCGCGGGTGCCGGGGCGCGGCCGCGACGGCCGGACCGAAGCCTCCATCTGCTGCGATCTCGACCAGCACGTCGGCGGCCGGCAGCCTGGCCGCCGCCTCGCCGACGACGTCGGACAGCTCGGCGTCCGCGATCACCCCCCGCGCGCCCGCGCTCTCGAGCAGGTGCCGGACCTCGGCCGCCCGGTAGCGGTAGTTGACGTTGATCGGGGTGGCGCGCAGCTTGAACAGCGCGTGCAACGCCACGAGGTACTCGGGTGAGTTCCGGGCCGCGAGTCCCACGCGGTGGTCGGCGCCGATCCCGAGCGCGGTGAGGTGAGCGGCGAGGCGGTCGGCCAGTTCGTCGAACTGCCCCCAGGTCAGCGCCCGATCGCCCGCCGCGACGGCCGGGCGCGTGGGCGCGAGATCGGCGATCAGCTCGAACTGGGACGCGAAGTTGTCGGGCAGGGACATCTCAGGTGATCCCCAGCAGGCGGGCCGCGTTGTGCAGCATGATGTCGGGCTTCACCGCGTCGCGGATCTCGGTCTTCTCCAGGTCCGCCAGCCAGCGCTCCGGGGTGAACAGCGGGAAGTCGGTGCCGAACAGCACCTTCTTGCGCAGCAACGTGTTGGCGTACTGCACCAGCTGCGCCGGCCAGTACTTCGGCGACCACCCCGACAGGTCGATGTGCACCTGCCCCTTGTGCACCGCGATGGCCAGCGCCTCGTCCTGCCAGGGGAACGACGGGTGCGCCATGACGATCGGCATCTCCGGGAAGTCGACCGCGACGTCGTCTAGGAACATCGGGTTCGAGTACTTCAGCCGGATCCCGCCGCCACCCTTCTGACCCGACCCCACCCCGTTCTGCCCGGTGTGGAACAGCGCAGGCAGGCCGTGCTCGGCGAGCACTTCGTAGATCGGGTACGCGGTGCGGTCGTTCGGGTAGAACTCCTGGACGCTCGGGTGGAACTTGAACCCCCGCATCCCGTGGTCGGCGATGAGCCGCCGGGTGATCGCCGCTCCGCCCTTGCCGCGCAACGGGTGCACGCTCCCGAACGGGATGATCACGTCCGGGTGCTCCGCCGCGACCTCGCCGATCTCCTCGTTGCTCGGTGCGTGCTCGGCCACCTCGCCGAGCGAGTCGATCGTGAACGCCACGGCCGCCATCCGCCGCTCCCGGTAGAACGCGGCGAGCTGGTGCAGGTCCATGCCGAGCACGTCGGAGCGGAAGTGCTCCTTCATCTCCGCCATCCGGGCCGCGCCGGCCTCGGATTGCGCGGCGGTGGTGGAGAAGTGCACGTGGGTGTGCATGTCGATCGCGACGAGGTCGGCCACGTTCATCGGGGAGCTCATCGGGCTGCCGTCGGCACGTCGGCTCCGAACGGCTGCAGGTGGGGCGCGAGCAGCGCCGGGAACTCGTCGGCGATCGCGGCCGCCGTCCACCCACCGGTCCGCGACGCCTGCGCCGCGACGGTCGGGTGCGACCAGACGCTGATCCGGTCACCGCCCACCCCGAGCGCCTGCCCGGTGACGCCCGCGGCGGCGTCGGAGAGCAGGTAGACCAGCAGCGGCGCCACGTCCTCCGCCGTGCCGACGCCGTTCTCCCGCAGGGCCTCCGGCACCGGCTCGCCCCGCTCCACGGCGGCGACGGCGGCGGCGAACGCCGGCATGGTGGCGACCATCCTCGTCAGCGCGACCGGTACCAGCGCGTTCACCGTGGTCCCGTACCGGGTCGTCTCGGCGGCCAGCGTGCGGGCCATGCCGACGATGCCCGCCTTCACCGCCGAGTAGTTGGTCTGCCCGAAGCTCGCGCGCTGCCCCGCCGGCGAACCGACGAGCACCAGCCGGCCGCCGCCGCCCTGCTCGCGGAACCGCCCGATCGCCGCCCGCGCGCACGTGAACGTGCCCCGCAGGTGCGTCTCCACGACGACGTCGAAGTCCTCGTCGGACATCTTCCCCACCGTGCGGTCGCGCAGCAGCCCGGCGTTGGTCACCATCGCGTCCAGCCGCCCGAACCGCTCGACGGCCGTCGCGACCAGCGCCTCGGCCGTGTCGGTCGGGCCCACCGGCGCGATGACCGGGGCGGCCCGGCCACCGGCTGCCTCGATCTCCGCCACCACCGCGGCAGCGGCGTCGGCGTCCACGTCGTTGACGACCACCGCCGCACCTGCGTCGGCCACGGCGCGGGCGTAGGCCCGGCCCAGCCCACGGCCGGAGCCGGTCACCACGACCACTTTCCCGTCAAGCACTGTGCTGTCCTTCCGCCACGACGGCCCGACCACGGTCGATCACGACCGTTCCTCCCTCGGTGCTGGCCCGGAACCGGGCGTCCGCACCGTCCTGCCAGATCTCGACGGTGAGCGCCTGCCCCGGCAGCACCGTCGCGCTGAACCGCCCGTACATCGACGTGAGCCGGGCGGGGTCGCCACCGGCGATCGCGTGCAGCAGCGCCCGGCCGGCCACGCCGTAGGTGCACAGCCCGTGCAGGATCGGGGTGGGGAATCCGCCGCGCGCGGCGAACTTCGGATCGGAGTGCAGCGGGTTGCGGTCGCCGGAGAGGCGGTAGAGCAACGCCTGCTCCGGACGCGTCGCGTACGTGGTGACGTGATCGGGTGCCCGGTCGGGCACCACCCAGTCGTCGACGGGCCCGCGCTCTCCGCCGAATCCGCCCTCGCCGCGGATGTAGACGGCGCTGCGGTTCGTCGCCAGCAGCGAGCCGTCCGCGAGCACGGCGGCCGAGGTGATCTCCACCAGCGCGCCCTTTCCCTTGTCGTACACGCCGGAGACGTGGGCGCGCGCCGTGACCGTGCCCTCGACCGGGACCTGGCGGTGCAGCACGATCTCCTGCTCGGCGTGCACCAGCCGGGCCGGGTCGAACTCACCGAAGGGTGGCGGTGGGGCCTGCGAGAGCAGCACGGCGAACGTCGGCAGCACCTGCTGCGCGACACCGGCGGAGTTCTCCGTGGTGAACGACAGCTCCTCGGTGGGTGCGCCGAGGCCGGCCCCAACGCCGACGGCGTAGAGGAGCGCGTCCTTCGAGGTCCAGGAACGGGTGCGGGGCTCGCCCTCCGCACCCACGGCAGCACGGTCGATCGGCATCTCAGACGCCCTCCGCAGCGGTCGCGAGAACTGGGTGGTGGCAGGCGGCGATCCGCCCCGGCGCCACCTCGCGCATCAGCGGCTCCTCCGCCGCGCAGCGCTCGGTGGCCAGCGGGCAGCGGGTGCGGAACCGGCACCCGCTCGGCGGGTTCACCGGCGAGGGCATCTCGCCCCGGCCGCGATCGGCCCGGGCGATGTCGGCCCCGGTGACCGTCTCCATCGACGGGATCGACGAGACCAGCAGCCGCGTGTAGGGATGCACGGGGTGGTCGAACAGCGCCTCGGTGGGGCCGAGCTCGCAGATCTTGCCCAGGTACATGACAGCGACGCGATCGCTGATGTTGCGCACCACCCCGAGGTCGTGGGCGATGAAGACCAGCGTGAGCCCGTAGCGGCGCTTCATGTCCTCCAGCAGGTTCAGGATCTGCGCCTGCACCGAGACGTCGAGCGCCGACACCGGCTCGTCGCAGATCAGCACCTCGGGGTCGAGCACCAGCGCCCTGGCGATGGACACCCGCTGGCACTGGCCCCCGGAGAACTGGTGCGGCCGCCGGTCTGCCACCTGCTCGGGGTCCAGGCCGACGGCGGTGAGCACCTCCGGCACGAGCTTCGCGCGCTCGCTCCCCCGGCCCCACACGAGCAGCGGGTCGCCGACGATGTCGGGGATCCGCCGCCGGGGGTTCAGCGACGAGATCGGGTCCTGGAAGATCATTTGCAGCTTCGGCCGGAGAGCCCGCAACTCGGCGGCCGAGAGCGTCGTGAGGTCGCGCCCCTCGAACGTCACCGAGCCGCTCGTCGGCCGCGGCAGTTGCATGATGGCCCGGCCGGTCGTCGACTTCCCGCACCCCGACTCGCCCACCAGCCCGAGCGTCTCCCCGCGGCGCACCTCGAGGCTGATCCCCGAGACGGCGTGCACGGTGCGGCCACCGCCGGCCGGGAACTCGACGACCAGGTCGTCGAGCCGAAGCACCACCTCGCACTCGGCCTCCGCCTCCGGCGCGGCCATCGCGGCGGCCACCTGCGGTGCCGTCACCGGTCGAGCCAGGTCGTCGCGAAGAACGTGTCCCGGGTGAGGTACCGGACCACCCCCTTGACCTGCGGCTTCGCCACCGTCGACAGGTACCCCCGGCTGTAGTAGCCGACCGCGATGTCCTGGTTGGTGAGCAGCTGCACCTGCTGGTAGAGCTTCGTGCGCTCGGCCTCGTCGGTGATGGCGGCCGCCTGGTCGAGCAGCGCGTCGACCTCCGGGTTGGAATAGCCGCCGAAGTTGGTGTTCCCGCCGGTGCGCAGCAGGTTCTGCGCTGCCGGGTACGGCGTGTCGACGGGCCCGCCGACCCAGCCGGCCATCTGGAAGTCGCGGCTCTGCACCACGCTCGACGAGTACTGGGCCAGGTCGAAGAACTGGGGTTGCAGCGTGATCCCGATGGCTGCCATCTGCGCCTGCAGGAACTCGGCGAACGCGACGCGGTTGGGCGCGTTGGTGGTCTTGTAGGCGATGGTCGCGCTGCCGCCCGCGGCCACGTACTCCGCGACGAGGGCCTTCGCCTTCGCCACGTCGAACGCCGGCCACGCGGCCGCGGCCTCGGGCGTCTGGTACTTGCTGTCGTCGCCGAAGTAGCCGCCCGCGCGCTCCATCTGGCCGCGGAACTGGGTGGCCGCCAGCGCGTCGAGATCGATGCCGCGCACCACGGCCTCCCGCATCCGGTGGTCGTCGAACGGCGCCTTCTGCTGGTTGAAGTAGACGTACTCGGCGCCGTGGCCCGACCCGTAGTAGACGGTGAGGTTCGGGTTCTGCAGGCCGCGCAGCAGCTCGGTCTGGTAGCCGCCGAAGATCAGGTCGACGTCGCCGTTCTCGATCGACGCATAGCGGGTCTCGGTGTCGGGCAGCGGGCGGAACTCCAGCCCGTCGAGGTACGGCATGCCCTGCTGCCAGTACGTCGGGTTGCGGGTCAGCTCCATCCGCGAGTCCCGCGCCCAGCTCTTCAGGACGAACGGCCCGGCGCCGACCGGGTTGGCGCCGATCTGGTCACCGAAGCGCGCCAGCGCGGCCGGCGAGATGATCGTGCCGAGGTTGCCGATGTTGAAGCTCAGCGCGAACGCCGACGGGAACGAGCCGAACGGCTGCTTCAGCATGAACTCGACGGTCTGCGGGTCGACCGCGCGCATCGACGCGATCTGCGCGGCGTACCGGTTGCCGGGCGAGGACTTCTTGTCGATGTGCCGCTGCACGTTCGTGATCACGGCGGCGGCGTCGAGCGGGGTGCCGTCGGAGAACACGACGCCCGGCCGCAGGCCCATCCGCCACGTCCGGCCGCCGTCGGACGTGTCCATCGACGACGCGAGGTAGGGCTTCGGCACACCCTGGTCGTCGAACTTCAGCAGGGAGTCGTAGACGGCCGACGCGGCCTGGTTGGTGTTCTGGACGGTGGGGTCGAAGCTGACCGCCTCGCGGTCGGTGCCCATCGTCAGCGTCCCGCCGGACTTGGGCGTCCCCTCCGCCGCGAGGTCGCCGCCGTAGGGATGGATCGTCCTGATGTCGGGCCCGCCGGGGCCGGCACCGTTGATCCCTGGTGCCGCGCCGCACGCGGCCAGGAGTCCGGCGGTGAGCAGCGTCGCGAGCGCTGTGACCATCCGTCGGGAGGCTCGGATCGCCCTCATGTCAACACCATCTCCTCGGTCACCGGGGTGCCTGCCGCACTCGCCCCGCGTTCGACGTTGCGTGCCTTGGCCTCGGCCCAGGCCGGGGTACCGAGCGGGTACCAGCAGCGGTACTGGTGGACGGGGGACCCGGCGTCGCGCAGCGGCGGGTCCTCGGTGAGGCAGCGGTCCTGCGCGTAGGGACAGCGCGGGCTGAACTTGCAGCCCGTCGGTGGGTTGAGCAGGTCCGGCGGGCGGCCCGGGATCACCTGGAGCCGGACGTGGTTGGGGCCCGACACGGGCGGGACCGCGTTCATGAGCGCCTCGGTGTAGGGCATCCGCGGCTCGGCGAACAGCGCCGCGGTGGGCGCGGTCTCCACGATCTTGCCGGCGTACATCACCGCGATCCGGTCCGACCGGCTGCGCACCACCCGCAGGTCATGGGTGACCAGCAGCATCGCCATGTCGCTGCTTCGATGCAGGTCGGCCAGCAGGTCCAGGATCTGGGCCTGCACGGTGACGTCGAGCGCGGTGGTGGGCTCGTCGGCGAGCAGCAGCCGCGGGCTGCACGAGAGCGCGATCGCGATCGTGACCCGCTGCCGCATGCCTCCCGAGAGCTCGTGCGGGTACTGGCGCACCCGGCGGTCCGGTTCGGACAGGCCCACGTCGCGCAGCAGCGCCACCGCGCGGTCGCGCGCCTCCTGCTTCGTAGCGACCATCTTGTGCAGCAGGAGCGACTCGGTGAGCTGCACCCCGATGCGCTTCACCGGGTTCAGCGACGTCATCGGGTCCTGCAGGATCAGCGCGATCTCCGCGCCCCAGAACGCGGAGAGCGCCTTTCCCGAGAGGTCGGTCAGCCGAGTGCCGTCGTAGGTGACGGTGCCGCTCACCTCCGTGTCGCGCCCGCCGGCGACGAGACCCATGAGCCGCCGGGTCAGCACCGTCTTGCCCGAGCCGCTCTCCCCGACGACGGCGAGCACCTCACCCGCCTTGACCGCCAGCGACACCCCCTCGACGGCGTGCACCACGCCGCCCCGGGTGCGGAACCGCACGTGGACGTCGTCCGCCGTCAGGAGCTCGCCGCTCACAGGTTGCTCTCCTTGACCTCGAACTGCTTGCGGGTCCGCTCGCCGATGTAGTTGATCGAGAGCACGGTGAGGAACATGACCGCCGCAGGGAAGAGCGAGATGTGCGGGTAGCGCAGCAGCTCGGCGCGGCCGCCGGCGATCATGCCGCCCCAGCTGGGCGTCGGCGGCGGGATGCCGAGGCCGAGGAAGCTCAGCGAGCCCTCCACCACGATGAACGTGCCGATCATGATGAAGGCGTACGCCGCCACCGGGAGCACGACGTTGGGCGTGATCTCCTTGGCGATGATCCGCAGCGGCCGGCAGCCGTACGCCCGGGCCGCCTGCACGTACTCCCGTTGCGCCACCACGAGCGTGGTCGCCCTGGTGAGCCGGATGAACGTGGGGACGGACAGGATCGCGAGGCCGCCGATCAGGTGCGGCAGGCTCGCGCCGAGGATGGCGACGATCGCGATGATCAGCACCAGGCCGGGGAACGCGAGCACGACGTCGGTGACCCACGCGAGCACGCGCTCCGTGCGACCGCCGAAGTAGCCGGCGATCATGCCGAGCACGCCCCCGACGATCGCGCCGATGCCAACTGCACAGATCCCGACCAGCAGCGACGCCCGCGCGCCGTACACGACGCGGGAGAAGGTGTCGCGACCCAGCGTGTCGCCACCCAGCCAGTGGCTGGGCGTGATCCCGCTGAAGACGGCGCGGTAGTCCGGGATCGTCGGGTCCCACAGCGGCAGCAGCGGCGCGAACACCGCGGCGAGCACGACCGCGCCCAACCAGGTCCACGCCACCCACCAGCCCCACGGCGTGCGGGTGAGCCGGATCCGCGGAGCGGCTGCGGTGGCAGCAAGGGTCTCAGGCATCGCGGCGCACCCTCGGGTCCAGAGCCAGGTACAGCAGGTCGATCAGCATGTTGATCACGACGTAGGCGACGGCGACGAACAGCAGCGCGCCCTGCAGGATCATGTAGTCGCGGTTGAACACCGCCTGCACGATCAGCTGCCCGAGCCCCGGGATGGCGAACAGGGTCTCGACGATCACCGTGCCGCCCAGCAGCCGGCCGATGTTCACGCCCGACAGCGTGATCAGCGAGAACGACGACGGCCGCAGCGCGTGCCGCAGCAGGATCGTCCTGGGCCCCAGCCCCTTCGAGCGGGCCATGAGGATGAAGTCCTCCTGCAGCGTCGAGATCATGTCCGAGCGCAGCAGCTGCCGGTACACCGCGGCCTCGGCGATCATCAACGTGAGGCACGGCAGGATGATCGACCGCAGGTTGCGCAGCGGGTCCTCGACGAACGGCGTGAAGCCGGTGGCAGGCAGGATGCTCGTCACGCCGCCGGCGAACAGGACGATCAGCACCATGCCGAACACGAACTGCGGCATGGCCGCGGCGCCGAACCCGATCGTCATCGACGCCCGGTCCACCAGCCGGCCGGGCCGGTAGGCGGAGTAGACCGCGAGCGGCACGGCCACCAGCAGCGCGAGTATCTGCGCGATGATCGCGATCTCGAACGAGACCGGGATCCGCTCGGCGAGCGCCGCCGCCACCGGCTGCCCGGTGCGGAAGGAGCTGCCGAGATCACCGGTGGCCACACCGCCGAGCCAGTCGACGTAGCGCACGAGCAGCGGCCGGTCGAGCTGCAGCGTCTCGCGGACCTGCTGCACCTGCTCGGGGGTGGCGTTGTCGCCCGCGACGACGACGGCGGCGTCGCCGGGCAGCAGGTCCACCACGACGAACGCCAGGAACGTCACGGCGAGCAGGACGAGCACCAGGTGGAGCAGGCGCTTGCGGATGCGGCGCAGGAGCTGCCGCCGGCGCGCGCCCAGCGGTGCCCGCGGAGCGGGCGGGTCGGTGGTCGCGGTCGCTACGGTCGCGGTCATCGGGTGCCTCAGCTGTCCCGCCGGGGCAGCGCTGCCACCAGCGGCGTGTCGGCGCCGACCACACCCAGCCCGACCGCCCCGCCCGGATCACCGAGCACACCGTCGCGGCCGGGCAGCAGGTCGTAGAAGAACGCCGCGTTGTCGGCGATGTGCGCGGACTCCGCCGGCGTCGCCGTCTGCTCCAGCACGATCGAGTCGACGGGGCACTCCGGCTCGCACGCGCCGCACTCGATGCACTCGGCCGGGTTGATATAGAGCTTGCGGTCGCCCGTGTAGATGCAGTCGACCGGGCAGACGTCGACACAGCTGCGGTCCATCAGGTCGACGCAGGATTCGGCGATGACGTAGGTCATCTCGCAGACACCTCGTTGTGTCGTGGTGGCGATCGGGTCCGATCAGGAACCGGCGACCGGGGTGGCGGCCGCGCCGCGCTCGTAGAGCTGCACCATCGGGTCGTCGTCCGTGCCGAGGTGGCGCCAGTCCTCCCCGTCCTCGAGGATCTTCTCGGCGGACCGGATGCTGCGGTAGTCGAGGTCACCGTCGACGGCCGGCGCATCACCGCCTGCGGCCACGCGCTTGGCGGCGGCCAGCAGCAGCCGGCGCATCCGGATGATCGCCTTGTCCGAGGTGCCGAGCCGTTCCTGCGTGCGGTCGTAGATCGGGCCCATCGACTCGGTGACCATGAAGTCCTGGCTGATGAACTCCCGGACCCCGGAGTACGTGCTGGTCCGCTGCTCGGCGCGGTCGATCCCGTAGTCGTTCGCGGCCGTGTAGCGGCGCGGGATGATCCCGTTGCGCCCCACCTCGGCCGGCCCGAACTCGAACGGCGACACCGAGAACAGGTTCTCCCCGCCGACCTCCGCGATGCTGCCCTGGTCGCGGGTGGCGAAGCTGTAGCGCCAGGTGTTCTCGTCGTCGGCCGGCACGAACAGGCCGTGCTGCGTGTTGAACGGCACCGACGCGATCACCGTGTTGTACGGGTAGCAGAACGCGCTCATCCGCACGTGGGTGTAGCCGTTGGGGGTGTCCCGGATGCCCACGTACTTGAACCCGTACCAGGTGTCCTCGATCTCCAGCCGGGGCGCGCGATCGTGCTTCCAGAACTTCCACGACATCGCGTTGGTCGGGTAGCCGGGCTTGTCGCTGCCGTCGTCGGGGATGTCGTCGACACCGTTCCACTGGTGCAGCCACGAGATGTGCGAGGTGTCGAGGTTGCCCTCCATCGCCTGCACCCAGTTGCACGTCGTGTGCAGCTTCGTGGCCGCGACCTGGTCCGGCGCCAGCTTCTCGGTCCCGAAGTCGCGGAACGGCGGCTGCTTGTCGGCCGGGCCCATGTAGGTCCACACGATCCCGCCCGACTCGTGCGTCGGGTACGCCTTGATCCGGACCTTGTCCTTGAACACGCTGGTGGGCGGTTCGCTGGGCATGTCGACGCACGCGCCGTCGGCGTCGAACTTCCAGCCGTGGTACGGGCAGCGCAGCCCGCACTCCTCGTTGCGCCCGAAGAAGAGCGAGGCGCCGCGGTGCGGGCAGTTCTCCCCCACCAGCCCCAGCCGGCCGGTGGTGTCGCGGAACGCGACGAGGTTCTCTCCCAGCAGCCGCACCCGCACCGGGTCGCTGTCGGGGGTGGGCGCCTCGCTGACCAGCAGCGCCGGCGTCCAGTAGCGGCGCAGCAACTCGCCCATCGGAGTTCCTGGGCCCACCCGGGTCAGGAGCTCGTTGTCCTGCGTGGAGAGCATCGTCGGCCTCTCTCGAGTGTGGTGGTGGAGACGGCGTCAGGTGGGTTGGAGGCGCTGGCGCTCCAGCTCGGTCACCTGCCGGGCGGACAGCGCGAGCAGTGGGTGCGCGCCGACCGACGTCAGGCGGTCGAACCCGTCGGCCAGCAATGCATCGCGCTGTACGGCGGTCAGCTCGGCCGCGTCGGCGACCGCGACCGGGTCGAGCACGAACTCCTGCCGCAGCACCTCGTCGGTGATCACCTGGTGCAGCAGGCGGTTGAGCGCGAAGCTCGCCGGATCGGGGAATCGGTAGTAGACGAAGTCTGTCTGGGTGAAGGTGTGCCCGCCGAACCGCGGCACCGGGTTCGCGAGCGGCTCGTCGACGCTGGGCACCGTGCCGGCGGCGACGGGCGGAACGAACTGCACGACGCCGTGCCCGTGATGGGACAGGTGCTGGTAGGACAGCAGCGAGCCGGCGACGGGGCCGGTGGTGCCCGCGAGCATTCCGAGCATCACGAACCACGTCAGCAGCTCGCTCTCCCCCACCTCGTCGAGCTGCACCGGCGTGAGGTCGAGCAGCTCGTCGTAGCGGCCGGCCGACACCTCCTGCAGCACCCACTCGTCGAAGGCGAAGTTCGGCGCGGTGTACCGGGCCGTGCCCGGGAAGTGCGACATCCCGCCGCTGGCCAGCACGGCGAGCCGCTCGGGACGGTCGGCGAGGGATGCGGCGATGGCCCTGCCGAGGGTGAAGCAGCGGCGTGGGCTCGGCAACGGCGGCAAATAGGCGTTGACCAGCAGCGGGATCACCGGGACGGCCCGCTCGGCCAGCACGTGCTCGAACGGCGTGAGGAACGCGTGGCCCAGCTTCGCGTCCTGCGAGTAGGTGAGGTCGACGTCGCGGGCGACGACACCGTGCAGCAGTGCCGTGGCGAGTCCGGTGTGCACCGGCACACGCCGCGCCCGGTGCATGTAGTGCGCCTCCACGTCCGGCGACAGCACCAGCGTGAAGGTGGGCACCGCCTCCAGCCAGAACGTCTCGAGGTGGTCGATCCCGATCACGAGCAGCGCATCGGGACGTGTCTCGTCGAGCACCGCACCGAACCGGCGCAGCGCCTCGGTGCTGCCGTCGAGCTTGGCGGGATCCTCGTGCGGGGGGCGCGAAAGCAGCTGGGGGGCGTGCACGGCAGCAGCTGCCGCGACGATCTCAGCCATGGTGCCTCCCGGTGGCGCGGCGCATGACCTGGACCATAGACAGAAGTCACCAGAAGTGGCAACCAGATTGTTAACAATCCTGTGAGCAGATATGCTGCCGATCCGGGGCCGAGGCGGATGGCTGCACGGCACGAATCGAGGGGACGTCCATGACCGCTGGCGGTGAGACGGCGCCGTCGGGCACGCCGACCGACTCCGCGTCCACGACGGTCGCCGAGGTGGTGATCGCGGTGCGCGACGGCATCATGCAGGGTCGCTACGCGCCGGGTCAGCGGCTCCCCGAGGTCGATCTCGTGAGCCTGCACCGGGCATCACGGGGTGCCGTGCGCACCGCGCTCGCCCAGCTCGAGAACGAGGGCATCGTCGAGCGCGAGCACAACCGCGGCGCGCGGGTGCGCCCGATCTCGCTCGACGAGGCCGTCGAGATCACCGAGGCCCGCGCCGTGCTCGAAGGGCTGTGCGCGGCCAAGGCGGCCGTCCGGGCCACGAGCGGCGACCGCGACCGGCTCCGCGAGCTCGGCGCAGAGCTGACCGTGGCCGTCGAGAGCGGCGACATCATGACCTACAGCAAGGTCAACCAGCTCGTGCACCACGCGGTACGCGACATCGCAGCGCACACGACGGCCGGCACCCTGCTCGACCGGCTCCGCACCCAGAGCGTGCGCTACCACTACACCGTCGCGCTGTTGCCCGGCCGCCCGAGCGTCGGGCTCCGCGAGCACCTCGACGTGATCGAGACGGTCTGCGCGGGAGATGCGGATCTCGCCGAGCAGACCATGCACGCCCACCTGCTCAGCGTGGTCAGCGCGCTGCGCCAGCTCGACGCGAGCTTGCACCAGTGGTGACGCCGTGACCGCCCGCACCGTCCCAGGAGGCCGGAGATGACCGACCGCATCCACCCGATGATCGACGCGCAGCTCCGGTGCGGGTGACCGGTCATGGAGTTCCTGGTACGCGCGGAGAACCGGCTGCCCGTCGACACCCCCGACGAGGAACGGGCCCGGCTGAAGAAGGCCGAACGCTCCCGCGCCGATGAGCTGCGCGCCGTCGGCGCGCTGAAGCGGCTCTGGCGGGTGCCCGGCCGCAACGCGACCATCGGGCTCTACGAGACCGCCGACGCCACCGAGCTGCACGACGCGCTGGCGTCACTGCCGATGTTCCCCTGGATGGACATCACCGTCGAGGCGGTCGCGACCCACCCGCAGGAACAGTGAGCGGCGCGATGGAGGCACCGACGTTCGTCCTGCTCCACGGCGCGTGGCACGGCGGGTGGGTGTGGGAGCGCGTCGCGCCCCTGCTGGCCGCTGCCGGGCACCCGGTGCACGCCCCCACCCTCACCGGCGTGAGCGACCGCGCCCACGAACTGCACCGCGCGGTCGGGCTCGACACCCACGCCGACGACGTCGTCACGCTGCTGGACGCGCTGGACCTCACCGACGTCGTGCTGGTCGGGCACAGCTATGCCGGCCAGGTCGTCACGGCTGTCGCCGACCGCCGCCCGGAGCGGCTGCGCGCGCGGGTCCACCTCGACGCCTTCGTCGGGTGCGACGGCGAGGCCGCCATCGATCTCCTCCCGCCCACCGTTGCCGGGCACTACCGAGAATCGGTCGCGGGACCGGGCGACGGCTGGCTCATCCCCGTCCGGTCCCTGCAGGTGCTGGGCGTCACGGACGCCGCGGACCTCGACTGGCTCACCCCCCGCCTCACCCCGCAACCGTGGCGGACCTACACCGACCCGCTCGCGCTCACCGGTGCCCACCAGGAAGTGCCGGCCGTGTTCGTCGAGTGCACCGACTGGATGCGGGTGTTCCGCCCGCACGCCGAGCGCGCGGCCGCCGCCGGCTGGCCGGTGCGGGAGGTGCACACGGGCCACGAGGCCATGGTCACCGCACCGGAGGACCTCGCGGCGGTGCTGCTCGAGATCGCGCGGCAGACCCACGAGCGGCCACCGAGATCCACGACGGCCGCCCCCACCTCGTGATCGGAGCGACATGAGCCTTCTGGTGATCAGCGCGCACGCCGGCGACTTCGTCTGGCGGGCGGCGGGCGCGATCGCGCTGGCGACGTCGCGCGGGGAACGCGCGGTGGTGCTGTGCCTGACCTACGGCGAGCGGGGTGAGTCGGCCGGCGCGTGGCGGGCCGGCAAGACGCTCGAGGAGATCAAGGCGATGCGCCACGAGGAGGCCTCGCGGGCTGCGGCGACGTTGGGGGCCGAGATCGAGTTCTGCGACGCGGGCGACTACCCGCTGCGCGAGACCCCAGAGCTGCTGGACCGGATGGTGCGGCTGTTCCGCGAGGTCGAGCCGACCGTGGTGCTGACCCACCCGCTCGCCGACCCGTACAACGACGACCACCCGACCGCCGCCCGGATGGCCCTGCGGGCGCGCGTGCTCGCGCAGGCGATCGGCTACGACGCGCCCGGCGAGCCGCTCGGCGCGCCGCCGGTGTTCTTCTTCGAGCCCCACCAGCCCGAGCAGTGCGACTTCAAGCCCGACGTGCTGCTCGACATCACGGCGGTGTTCGACGTGAAGCGCAAAGCGATGGAGTGCCTGCCGGCGCAGCAGCACATGTGGGACTACTACACCGACCTCGCCACGCGACGCGGCGTGCAGGTCAAGCGCAACGCCGGGCCCAACCTCGGGCTCGCCCACTCCACGATGGGCGAGGCCTACATGCGCCTGTACCCGCAGGTCACGGACGTGCTGGCATGAGAGGTGTGATCGTCACCGATCCACCGCGAGCCGAGCTCGCGCAGGTCGATGCGCTCGCCCTGCACGGTGTCGCGACAGTGCACGAGGCGCTGGGCCGCACGGGGCTCCTCGGACCGCAGCTGCGGCCGGTCTACCCCGGCGCGCGCATCGGCGGCACCGCCGTGACGGTGCTGTGCTGGCCGGGTGACAACCTGATGATCCACGCGGCGATCGAGCAGTGCGGACCCGGTGACGTGCTGGTGGTCACCACCACCTCGCCGTCCACCGACGGCTTGTTCGGCGAACTGTTCGCCACCGCGCTGCAGAGCCGAGGAGTGCGCGGCGCGGTGATCGACGCGGGGGTCCGCGACGTCGCCGAGCTGCGCGAGATGGGCTTTCCGGCCTGGTCGGTCGCGGTGAGCGCGCAGGGCACGGTCAAGGCCACCGCCGGGTCGGTCAACGTGCCGATCGTCGTGGGCCGGCGCACCATCACCCCCGGCGACGCGATCCTCGCCGACGAGGACGGCGTGCTGTGCGTGGCCCGCACGGAGGTGCCCACGGCCCTGGCCGCGGCGCAGGCGCGCACGGAGAAGGAACAGGCCACCCGCGAGGCATTCCGGGCGGGCGAGCTCGGCCTCGACCGCTACGGCCTGCGCGCCACGCTGGCGGAGCTCGGCGTCAGGTACGTGACCGCACAGGACGCCGAGCGCGAGTAGGCCGTGTCCCGCAGATCAGGCCCCCGCGGATCAAGCTCTGGCTGCTGCCGCCGTCCGCCACCCCTCGTGGTAGGTCTCGCGCGCCATCGCCGTGTACGGGGCGGGGCTCACGATGGCCCGAACCGCGAGCTGCTCGTGGGGCTGCACGGTCGGCTTGCTGCTGCCACCGTCGGGCTCGCCCCACACCACCCGCACCTCGGCGCCGAGCGGCACGTCGGGGCGCACCGCTGCGAGCGACAGCGCGGTGCGCTCGTTGGAGCTGTAGCCCGTGAACAGGGAGAGTCCGATGAGCTCGTCGTCGGCGCTGAGCACCGAGTCGAAGTTGGACGAGCCGTAGTTGGCGTTGGGCAGGTCGAAGAACTGGTAGCCGGGCCCCTTCAGGTCGACCGGCGCGGCCAGCAGCTTCGCGACGTCCTCGGCGTTCCACGCGAGGGTGACCTTGCGCCGCTGCGTCGAGGGATCGATGGCGGCGAGCGCGTCCTTGCCGATGAAGTCGTGGTCGAACTTGACGTGCGGGCCGTACCCGAGCTCCCACGGGTTCAGGTAGTAGTCCTCGATCTTGTCCGAGACGTAGCTGCCGGCCAGGGCGTTCGTGGCCTCGTAGCTGTCGGCGCCCAGCCACTCGCGGTACGGGCGCAGGCCCTCGCTGGTGTAGATCGCCGGGAGCGGCGAGGGGATCCACCCCGACTCGAGGGTGTTCGAGGAGTAGGCGCGGGATCCGACCGGTTCGATCCCGAACTCGCGGCCCGCCTCGAGGATGGTCTCGCGCACGCGGTCGTAGCTCTCGTAGGGACCGAAGATCTCGAGACCCGGGGCGCCGGCCATGCCGTGCCGGAGCGTGCGCACCAGCTCGCCGGCGATGTTCATCGTGCGCATCGTGAAGAACGGCACGTTCTCGACGGGGCCGCCGTTCACCTTCTCGATGACCTGCCAGGCGTTCGGGCCCTGGATCTGGAAGCGCCACAGCTCGCGCGTGACCGGCTTCCCGTACGGCCGCATGGGCGAGCGGTCGTCCCGGCGCACGTCGACCCGGTAGCCCTGCTGGGCCCGGAAGGTCAGGTAGTTGGCGACGGGGGCCCGCCCGACGAACACGAACTCCTCGTCGGCGAGGTGGAAGAGGATGCCGTCGCCGATCACCCCGCCTTCGGGGGACACCGGCACGAACTGCTTGGCCTTGTCGACCGGGAAGTTGGCGGTGCTGTTGATTCCGGTCTCGCTGATCAGCCGCAGCGCGTCGGAGCCCGAGATGAACAGGTTGACCATGTGGTGCGACTGGTCGTAGAGGACCACCGACTCCTGCCACGCGATCTGCTCACGCCGAAAGTTGGTGAACTCGGCCGGCACCACCGGGTAGACATACGCGCCGAGCTGCGAATTGCGCAGCAGCTCCACCGTGTTCCCTGCCTGGTCCAGCACGTCCTGCAGGTTCTTCGCGCTCATGCGCCACCCTCGCAGATCATCGTCGACAGCGTCGGTCGCAACGCTACGGACGCCGGCGTGTGGGCCGACACGGCAGAAAGGCGGGCCCGCACCTGCCACCGTGGCACGGCACCGGCACGTCATTTGACGTATCCCGCGCGCGACGCGCACGGGTCGGCGATCCCGTCATCCGCGCGGTCCCCCGGGAAGACGCCGAACCTAGCGTTGCGGGTCTTGGAGGGTGGGCAAATCTGATGGACGGCATCCGGTGCATGCTCCTTCGCGGCGGCACGTCGAAGGGCGCGTACTTCCTGGCCACCGACCTCCCCGACGACCCGGCTGCCCGCAACGCCGTGCTGTTGCGGATCATGGGGACACCGGACCCGCGCCAGATCGACGGCATCGGCGGGGCGCAGGTCGTCACCAGCAAGGTCGCCGTCGTGACCCCGGTCGACGCGCCCGACCGCGATGTCGACTACCTGTTCCTGCAGGTCGGCGTGGGTGAGCCGATCGTCTCGGACCGCCAGAACTGCGGCAACCTGCTCGCCGGGGTCGGCCAGTTCGCGGTGGAGCGCGGCCTCGTCGCGGCCGGCGCGGAGCGCACGTCGGTCCGCATCAGGATGGTCAACACCGGCAGCATCGCGGTCGCCACCTTCCCCACACCGGGCAGGCAGGTGGACTACCGCGGCGACACCGCGATCTCCGGGGTTCCCGGCACCGCCGCGCCGGTCGCGCTCGCCTTCGCCGGCACCGAGGGCTCGGTCTGCGGGCAGCTCCTGCCGACCGGCAACCTCCGCGACGAGATCGGGAACATCGCCGTCACCTGCATCGACAACGGCATGCCCGTCGTCGTCGCGCTCGCCACCGACCTGGGCGTCACCGGCTACGAGACCGTCGACGAGCTGGCCGGCGACACCGCGCTGACCGCGCGGATCCAGGAACTGCGCTGCCGGGCCGGCACGTTGATGGGCCTCGGCGACGTCCGCGACACGTCGATCCCGAAGACCACGCTGGTCGCGCCACCCAGAGCCGGAGGTGCGATCAGCACCCGGACGTTCATCCCGCTCGCACCGCACCCGTCGATCGGCGTGCTGGGTGGGGTCAGCGTGGTGACCGCGCTGCTGCTCCCGGGCGCAGTGGGCCACGACCTGCTCGTCCGACCTGGCTCCGGTCCGCTCGTGGTCGAGCATCCGACCGGGGAGCTCGCGATCGACGTCGAGATCAACAGCGTCGACGGTCGACCGCATGTCGTGCGGTCGGCGGTGATCCGCACGGCCCGCAAGCTGTTCGACGGCACCGTCTTCCCCCGTCCCGATGGGAGCCATTGATGCCAGACGCCTCGCCCCGACACGAGATCGCCCACCTCGGCCACGTCGAGCTGTTCACCCCGGAGCCCGAGAAGAGCCTCGACTTCTTCGTGCGCGTGCTCGGGCTGACCGAGAACGGCGCGCGCGGCGACTCGGTCTACCTGCGCACGTGGGACGACTACGAGCACCACAGCCTCAAGCTCACCGCGTCGGCGACGTCGGGGATCGGTCGCACCGCGTTGCGCGTCTCCAGCGCGGAGGCCCTCGACCGACGGGTCAAGGCGGTCGAGGAGCGTGGGCTCGGCATCGGCTGGGTCGACGGCGACCTCGGCATCGGGCCGACCTACCTCTGCCACGACCCGGACGGGCACGAGATCGAGCTCTACTGGGAGACCGAGCGCTACCAACCGCCCGAGCACCTCCGCCCCGCACTCAAGAACCAGGCCCAGGCCTACCCGGCCCGCGGGGTCTGCGTGCGCCGCCTCGACCACGTCAACTACCTGGCGCAGGACCCGGCAGCCAACGGCGGTGGCTTCGTCTGCGACGCCCTCGGCGCCCGGGTGACCGAGCAGATCCAACTCGACAGCGGGGTCATCTCGGGGCAGTGGACGAACTTCGCCCAGAAGTCATACGACCTGGTGTACGCCAAGGACAACACCGGCTCCCGTGGCCGGCTGCACCACATCGCCTTCGCCACCGACACCCGTGAGGACATCCTCCGGGCCGCGGACATCGCGCTCGACAACGGCGTCTTCATCGAGACCGGCCCGCACAAGCACGCGATCCAACAGACGTTCTTCCTCTACGTCTACGAGCCGGGCGGCAACCGCATCGAGCTGTGCAACCCGACGGGACGGCTGATCTTCGCGCCGGACTGGGAGCCGATCACCTGGACCGAGGCCGAACGCGCCAAGGGCCAGGCGTGGGGGCTGAAGACCATCGCGTCGTTCCACACCCACGGCACGCCCCCGGTCGAGCAGTAGCGGCCCGGCGTCCGGCCGCGGCGAGCGCGGATAGAACTCGATCGTCGTGGCAGCGCTCGGGGGCGTCGGCGCGGAGCTCCTTGACCTTCCCATGGATCCGCGGCCGCGGGAGCAACACCGCGCTGGGGACATCACCGGCCTGGAACCGCAGCAGCTCGCGTTCAACATGCACCCGCAGCTACTCCCCGGCCCGCGCGCCGAGCTCGCGGTACAGCGTCGCGCGGGAGCGACCTACGACGTCAGCCACGACGGCAACACCGTGCCCGGAATGGCCGGCTTCTTCGGCTACGGGAAGTTCGCGCTGGTCAGCCTGCTCATCACGGCGGGCGAGCCGAGCTCGGCCCGATCGAGCGGGTGCTCGATGTAATGGCGCAGCAGGAGTTCGACGGTCACCGGGGGCGTCAGAGGTTGCGGTACGGCTTGCTGAAGAAGCCGAGCACGAACGCGGCCGAGATGCCGAGTCCGGCGACGATGATCACTCCGGTGGGGCCGGTGGTGTCCGTGGCCGCTCCGGCAAGCAGCGTGGACAGGGGGAATGCGGCGCCCGCGCACGTCACGATCAGGCTCATGACCCGTCCCAGGGAGCCCTCCGGCACCTCCCGTTGGATCATGGTCACGTAGAACACGTTCAGCACCGCCTGGATGGCCGCTGCGACCAGCATCGCCGCGGTCGCCACCACGATCGATGACCCCAGCGGCACCAGCAGCACGGCGAGACCCTCCGCAACGCCGAGGACGAGCGCGATCAGGCCGCGTCGGCGCAGCCGGAGGAGCGTGCTGCCGCAGAGGGCGCCGATCACGGAGCCGACGCCGAAACCCGTCAGGATGATCCCGAAACCCTGGGCGCCGTGGCCGAGCTGATTCCGGGCGAAGCTCGGCAGGGCCACCTCCATCATCCCGAAGTACGCCAGGTTGACCACGAGGGTGACCAGGAGCGACATCCTCAGCAAGGCCGACCCGAGCACGTACCGCAGCACCGCACCCCAGGTGAGCGGGCCGTCGCCAACCGTCTCCCCTTGCGCCGCTTCCCGATCGGCCTCAGGGCGGCTGGGGCGGATGGCGAGCAGCGTCAGGCTCGACGCGAGGAAGGTGGCGGAGTTGATCACGAACGCGATGTCGCTCTTCAACGAGCCCACCAGCGCGCCGCCGAGCGCAGGCCCCGCGATCTGCGCGGAGCTCACCATGACGGAGTTCACGGAGTTGCCGGCGCCGAGGTTCGCCTTCGAGAGGATCGTCGGCAGCACCGCGAACGAGGCGGGCAGGAACACGCCGTCGAGCGCACCCAACGGCATCGCCACCGCCAGCAGCGCCCAGAGCGGGACGGGATCGAACGTCGACAGCAGGGCGAACCCCAGCACCACGACGACCCGCATCGCGTCCGACACGAGCATCATCCGGCGGGCGCCCCACCGGTCGGCGAGCGTGCCGCCGAGCGGGAACGCCACCAGCCGGACCGTGCCGTAGCAGGCCAGCACGACACCGAGCTGCGCGCTGCCGCCCCCCTGGTCCAGCACCAGGAACGGCAACGCCACGAGGAAGACCCCGTTGCCGATCTGCGAGAGCAGCTGCCCCACGAAATACAGGAAGAAGGGGCGTTCACGCAGCGGTGCCAGCAGCCGGGGGGCGCGGCGCTCGGCGGCCTCGGCCGGCGCCGGTGATGACGGTTCCATCAGCCCAGATCCTCGAGGATCGCCTGCATCACCCGTTCCCGCTGAGCGATGACGAAGAGGTGGTCCCCCGACAGCATCCGCATCCGGAAGCCCGCGCTCGTCCGCGCCTGCCACTGCCGGAGATCGCCCTGCCAGACGTCGTCCTGGGTCCCGCCGAAGACGGAGATCGGGCACGCCAGCGGCGGCCCCGGGGCGTGGACGTAGTTCTCGCACAGCCCGATGTCGTCGCGGAGGGTCGGCGCGAAGAGCCGCATCAGGTCGGGGTCCTGCGCGACGGTCGGCGGGAACCCGTTCAGCCGGCGCACCGCGGCGACGAAGTCGTCGTCGGGAAGCCGGGCGATGTGGACCCTGCGGTCGGGCGTCTGCGGGGCGCCGAGCCCCGAGACGAACAGGTGTTCCGGCCCGGTGTGCAGGCGACGCGCGGCCTCGTACGCGATGAGCGCGCCCATGCTGTGACCGAAGAACGCGAACGGGCTGCGCACCGCGCTCTCCAGAGCCGGCAGCAGGGCGTCGAGGAGCGGCTCGATGCGTCGGTACCGTGGCTCGCGGATCCACTCCTCCCGCCCCGGCAGTCGCACGGCCGACACCCGCACGTGCGGCGCGAGACCCGCCGCCCAGCCCTCGTAGGCGGAGGTCCCGGCGCCGGCATGCGGGAAGCACACGAGCTGGACCCGGCCCTCCGAACCGGGCATCTCGCGGAGCCAGGCGACATCGGTGGCTGTCATCGCGCCGGCTCAGCCGTCGCGAAGGCTCTTTGGGCGCATGTCGGTCCACACCCGTTCGATGTGTGCCAGACATGCCGCCTTGGGACCGGTGAAGCCCTCGCGGCGCCAGCCGGCCGGGGGCTCGCGGTCGGCCGGCCAGATCGAGTGCCGCTCCTCGTCGTTGACGACGACGGCATGGTCGAACGATTCCTCGTCGGTCACGGCTTCTTCCTCGTATCGTCGGCCGCCGGGCGGCGGGTGAACGTGTCGGTGGCGATCCGTTTCAGGTCGCCCAATGACGAATTCGGATCGTCGGCGAGGGCCACCAGCAGGCCCTCGTAGGCCGCCAGTAGCCGGCGGACGGTCGACGCCTCGAAGTGCCGGACGTAGAAGCTGACCATGATGAAAAGAGTCCCCGCCGGCCAAATGAGGACGCGCATGGGATGTTCGGTCTGCGTCGAGGCCAACGTCGGTTCCCATTCCCGCAACCGGCGGCTGTTCCCCGGGTCCATGGGGAAGTTCTCGTACACGATGTAGCTGTCGTACAGCGCCTCCCGCCACGGCAGGCCGGCCCATTCCCGGATCTGCGCGAGGGATGCGTACTGGTGCTGCCGCATCTCGGACTGCTCGGCCTGCAGGCGGTGCAGCCAGTCGAGGGCGAGGTCGTCGTCGGCGGTGTTCACCATGACCGGGAGCATGTTGTTGAACGGACCGATCATGTCCGTCATGCGGTCCATGTGCTCTGGCCGGCCCGCGGATATCGAGCCGAACGTCACGTCGTCCCGGCCGGTGCACGCCGCGAGCAGCAGCGCCCACCCGCCCTGCAGCAGGGTGAAGAGGGTGATGCCACGCCGCTGGGCAGCACGCCGCAGGCCGGCGTCGACCTCCGGGCTGAAATGCAGCAGCTCATGGGCGTAGGGGAGCTCGTCCGCGCTGGGCCGCCGGGCCGTGCCCAGCGATTCCACCACCGGCGTGCGGCCGGCGAACCGCTTCATCGCCGCCGTCCAGTACTCCGCGTCCCCGCTCTGATCGCGCTGCGTGAGCCAGTCGATGTAGTCGCGGAACTCGGGCACCGCCGGCAGGTCCGGTGAACGGCCGTGCCGGAACGCGTCGTACGCCGCGAAGATCTCGCGCTGGATGTTCTCCCACGACCAGCCGTCCTGGAACATGTAGCTGAGCCGCACGACGGCCCGGTAGTCGTCCTGGCCCAGCCGGAAAAGGGTGATGTGCCAGTGCGGCGCGCTGTCGAGAACGAAGACGTGCCGCCGTTCCTGCCAGAGCTTGTCCCGCACGCATTCGTCCTGCTCGGCCGCCGGCGAGGCCGTCAGATCCACACGCGTGATCGGCGGTTCGGTGATCCGCCACGCCGTTTGCAACGGCTGTGGGAGGCCATGCCATGTGAAGGACGTGCGGAAGGGCGCGTGCCGCTCCATGAAATACTGCCAGGCTGAGACGAAGGCGTTCTCGTCGAACTCCGTGCCTTTCATGTGCAGCTCGACGCTGGCCACGTGGAGTCCCGGTTCCGGCCTCTCGATCGCCGCGCTGAGCATCTCGTGCTGCATCGGCGACAGCGGGTAGGCATCGACGAACGTCGATCCCGCATTCCATGGTCTCGGGTCGCGCGCCCTCACGTCCGGTGGCGCGGTGCCCCCGGCCGGCGCCGCATCCTCGGGCGCCGCGAGCGCGCTCGCCTCCGCCAAGCTCGCGACGGTCGGGTTCTGGAAGACGGTTCTCGGCGAGAGGTCGAACCCGGCCCGCCCCGCCTCGTTGACCAGCTGCAGAGCGACGATCGAGTCGCCACCGAGGCTGAAGAAGTTGTCGTGCCGACCGATGCGCGGCAGGCCGAGCAGGCCGGCCATGAGCGCCGCCAGCTGCTGCTCCACCGCCCCGGACGGCGCCTCGAAGTCTCTCTCGGAGACCGGGGTGAACGTCGGCAGCGCCTTCCGGTCGACCTTGCCGTTCGGCGTCAACGGCAGCTCGGGGAGGACGACGATCGTGCCCGGGACCATGAACGCGGGCAGGCGTTCCCGCAGGTGCTCACGCAGTGCGGCCGGCAGCGCCCGGTTGCGGGCCTGCAGGGTCGGATCGTTGGTCAGCGCCCGGTCGGAGTCGCGCACGGCCTCGAACGCCAGGCCGGGCACCGGACCCGGAGCCACGACGGCGTCGAAACGACCCGGCCGACCGAGCGAGGGAGCGCAGAGGCACGTCAGACCGCGCTGCGCGGCCAGCCGGCGCACGTCCGCCGGTGCGACACCGACCGCTCCTTCGAGAACCCGGCCCCCGTCCGGATCACCGGACCGCAGCCCCTCGACCAGGGCGAACTGCCGCGGGTGCGGGATGTCGGCGATCCGGACCGGCGCGTTGCTGGCAGCTGCCTCGTCGAGCAGCCCGTCCGGGTCCGCCGCGTCCCACGGCAGGCACTCGATCGAGTCCGGTGAGATCAGACCCGTTCCCGGGCGCAGCCGGACGTCGTACCGGAAGTCGTTCATCTCGGTCGGTCGCACACCGGGCTTGAGGCGGATGTCGGCGACCAGTCCGTGGTCGCGTGCAAAGCGGATGAAGAACTCCGGGTCGATCACCAGCTCGGATTCGCGGGCGATGCCCGCTGCCAGCCGGGCCCGCAGCTGCGGGCTGGTGGCCGCCGCACCGGTCTTGTGCGCCAGCACGGAGAGGTGGAACGCCTCCAGCAGCGGCAGGCTCCGCACGTCCCCGACGAACACCGAACCGTCGGGACGGCAGGCCCGCACCGCCTGGGCGAGCACCCGCTCCAGGTACCCGGCGTCGGGGAAGTACTGGACCACCGAGTTGAGGACGACGACGTCGAACTCGTCCACGTCCCGCACCTCGTCGGCCGGCCCGACCCGCAGCTCCACCGCCGTGTCGGCGCCGTAGCGCTTCGCGAGCCGCTCGACGACGACCGGTGAGACGTCGGTGGCGACGTAGCGGCTCGCGGTCGGGAGCAGCCTCGCGAGCAGCAGCCCGGAGCCGCAGCCGATCTCGAGGATGCGATTCGGCTGCAGTTCCGAGATCCCGTCGACGGCGCCGTCCACCCATTCGGCCATGTCGTCGTCGGAGTACGGCTCCCCGGTGTAGCTGCTGCGCCAGCCGGAGTAGTCGGGGTGGCCTGGGACGTCCTCGTCGGCCTGGTAGACGTCGTCGAACACCTCCGCCCACCCGTCGACGATGTGGGTGGGCTGGGACTCGGTGGGAGTCGCCGGCGCCGCGGGGACGACGTACGCCACGAGCGCCGGATCGGTCGTCCCGGTCGTCCCGGCGACGGCCTCGCGGACGTCCGGGTGCGCGCGCAGCGCGGCCTCCACCTCGCCGAGTTCGATGCGGAACCCGTGGATCTTGACCTGGTGGTCCAGGCGGCCGAGGAAGTCGAGGTTTCCGTCGGGCAGCAGCCGGACGAGGTCGCCGGTGCGGTAGAGGACCGCCCCCGGCGGCCCGAAGGGATCCGGGACGAAGCGCTCCGCGGTCAGCCCTGGCCGCCGCAGGTAGCCGCGGCCGACGCCGGCCCCGCCGATGAGCAGCTCGCCCGGCACCCCCACCGGTTGCACGTCCATCGCCGGATCGCCGACGTGGACCCGCAGGTTGTCGATCGGCGTGCCGATCGGGGTGACCGCGCAGCCGTCCTCGTGCACGGACGATCCCGGGGCGTACGCGGTCACGTCGATGGCGGCCTCGGTGGGGCCGTAGAGGTTGTGGCACGGGATCCCCAACCGGTCCCCGACCAGCTCCGGCAGGTGCTTGGGCAGCGCCTCGCCGCTGCAGATCAGCAGGCGCAGCTCCGGAAGGCGGGGCAGGTCGGGCTGGTCGAGGAAGACACCCAGCATGGCGGGGACGAAGTGCGCGATGGTGACGCGCTCGTCGGCCATCAGGGTCGCGAGCCGGCGCGGGTCCTCATGCGCGCCGGGCGGCGCGACGACCACGGTCGCGCCGCTGACCAGCGGGAGGAAGAACTCCCACACCGAGACGTCGAAGCTGTACGGCGTCTTCTGCAGGATCCTGTCGCGGGCAGTCACGTCGTACTCGCGCCGCATCCACTGCAGCCGGTTCGTCAAGGCGTCGTGGTGGATCATGGCGCCCTTCGGGTCGCCGGTGGACCCCGAGGTGTAGATGACGTACGCGAGGTTGCCGGGCCGCACCGCGACCTGCGGCGGGGTGTCGGGCGTGTCGAACACGGTGCCCGGATCCAGCTCCAGCACCACCCGCGAACCGTCCGCCGGCAGGCCACCGGCCAGCTCCCCCTGCGTGATCACGACCGGGGCCGCCGTCTGACCGAGCATGTACGCCACCCGCTCCGCGGGATAGCCCGGATCGATCGGGACGTACGCGCCACCGGCCTTCAACACGCCCAGCAGCGCCACCACCAGCTCCGGACAGCGGTGCATCACCACCGCCACCGGCGTCTCCACACCGACCCCGAGCTCCCGCAACCGATGCGCCAACCGGTTCGCCACCCGATCCAACTCACCGAACGTCAACACCGACGCTGCCCCGACGACCGCCACCGCGTCCGGCGCCAACCCGGCCCGCTCGGCGACCAGCTCGTGGACACAACCCGCCCCGACGGGCACCTCCGCACCCGTACCCAGAGCCAGCACGGCAGCCCGCTCCCCCTCTTCCATCAGGGGGAGCCGGCTAATCGGGAGGCCCGGATCCGCGACGACCGCGGCCAGCAGCCGGCGGTAGTGCTTCGCCAGCCGTTCGACGGTGTCCCGGTCGAACAGCGCGGTGTCGTACTCGAAGACCGCCGAGAGGCCGCCGTCGGGCGCCTCTTCCATGCTCAACCACAGGTCGAACTTCGAGGTCTCGTTGTTGATCTCGACGATGGGCCGCACGTCCAGTCCGGTGAACCGCAGCTGCTCCGGCGGGGTGTTCTGGAACGCGAACATCACCTGGAACAGCGGGTTGTGGCTGGCCTCGCGGCGCGGCGCGACCCGCTCCACCAGCACCTCGAACGGGACGTCCTGGTGCGCGTAGCCACCCAGCGCGGTGTCGCGCACCCGCTCCAGCAGCTCGCCGAAAGCGGGGTCGCCGCCCACGTCGGTGCGCAACGCCAGCGTGTTGGCGAAGAACCCGACCATCGACTCCAGGTCCACCCGGCCGCGCCCCGCGACCGGCACCCCGACAACAAGATCGGTCTGGCCGCTGCACCGAGCCAGCAGCACCGTGAACACGGCCAGCAGGACCATGAAGGGCGTCGCCTGCCGGGACCGGCCGAGCTCCTTCAGCTGGGCGGCGATCGCCGCGCCCACCGGGAACGCGAAGCTGGCCCCGCGGAACGACTGGACGGCCGGCCGCGGCCGGTCGAAAGGCAGTTCCAGGGTCTCGGGCGCGTTCCGCATCCGGTCCAGCCAGAAACCGAGCTGCTCCTGCATATCCTGGCCGGTCGACCAGTCCTGCTGCCAGACGGCGTAGTCGGCGTACCCGACCGCCACCGGCGGCAGCCCGGGCTCGCCGCCGGCGGAGAACGCGTCGTAGCACTGCGACAGCTCCCGCAGCAGGATGCCGAACGACCAGCCGTCGACGGCGATGTGGTGCACGGCCACCCCGAAGACCCACTCGTCGCCGAGGTTGATCAGCAGCCCACGCAGCAAGGGCCCCTCGGTCAGGTCGAAGGGCCGCCGCGCCCACGCGTTGCACATGCTCTCGACGTCGCTCGGCGCGACCCCGGACACGGTCTCCATGACGTCCCAGGTGCCGGATGCGGGCACCTCCGGCGAGACCACCTGCACCGGCTTCCCGTCCACCGTCGTGAACGCGGTGCGCAACACCTCGTGGCGTCGGATCAGCACGTCCAACGACCGTTCCAGCGCGGCCGCGTCGACCGCGCCGCGCAGCCGGAAGCACATGTAGATCGAGTACGCAGAGCCGTCCGGTGCGATCTGGTGCAGCAACCACAGCCGGCGCTGCCCCGACGACACCGGCAACGGGCCGGTTCGGTCCGCGCGCGGCAGGTCCGGTCGCGACTGCCGGCCCCGGCCCCGCCGCAGCGCATCGAGCAAGCGCGCCCGATCCTGCTTCCCGGAAGCCTCAGTCATGGTCCCCACCGCCGTCCAGCTCCCGCAGCATCGTGGCCACCTCGGCCGGGTCCATCCGGCTCACCGCGTCCTCCAGCAGGTCGTCGAGAACCACTTCCAGCCCGGCGACGGTGGGGTTCTCGAAGAAGCGCTCCGACGGCAGGTCCACGGTGTAGAGCTCACGGATCCGGGAGAGCACCCGGATCGCCGTGAACGAGTCGCCGCCGAGTTCGAAGAAGCTGTCGTCGACGCCGAGGTCGCGGGCCCCGATGAGCTCCTCGAAGATCGTGATGAGGGAGGTCTGGATACCCGGTTCCGGAGCGCGGAACGGCGTGGCGAGACTTGGCCGCGCATGGGTGGGCTGCGCATGGGTGGGCCGCGCATGGGTGGGCCGCGCATGGGTGGGCCGCGCATCTGCGCCGGCCCGCGGCGCATCGGCGGGCCGGACGGGCTCCGGCGACGCGGAGGGGGCAACCGTGTAGCGGGCCCGGTCGAAGGGGTAGGTGGGCATCCGCACCCGCCGCCGATCCTGACCGGCGTGCATCGCCGTCCAGTCGAGCCGCACCCCGCCGACCCAGAGGCGGGCCGCGGCACGCCGCAGCGCACCAGGGTCCGTTCCGTCTCCCCTGGTCAGGCTCGCGACTGCCAGCGGTTCGTGATCGCCGGCGTTCTGCATGACGAGTGCCGGCAGGCCTGCCCCGGGACCCACTTCGAGCACGACATCGGCGCCGACATCGGCGCCGACATCGGCGCTGCCGCCGAGGACCCGCCGGCACCCCTCGGCGAACCGCACCGGCTGCCGGAGCTGCGCCGCCCAGTAGCGGGGGTCCGTCGCCTCGGCGTCGCCGATCCAGTCGCCCGTCACGGTGGAGGCGAGCGGGATCGTCGGCTCGGCCAGCGGGCGCCGGGCCACCTCCGCGCCGAACGACTCGGCGGCGTCGCTCATCATCGCCGAGTGGAACGCCCGCTCGGTGGGCAGCGGCCGCGTCCGGATCCCGCGGTCGTTCAGCTCGCCGACGAGGTCCTCGACCCCGCCGGGAGGCCCGGACACCACGCACGCGGTCGGTGAGTTGACGACCGCGATCGAGACGTCCGGCGGGAGCAGCGCGGTCACGTCCCCGGCCGGCGCGAAGACCACGTGCATGGCGCCGCGGAGGGTGTCCTGCATGAGCCTGCCGCGCAGCGCCACTGCCCGCGCGGCGTCGTCGAGGGAGAAGACACCCGCCACGGTCGCGGCGGTGATCTCGCCCAGCGAATGGCCCAGCAGGCACGAGGGACGGACCCCCCAGGAGATCCACAGCCGCGCCAGCGCGTGCTCGAACACGAAGAGCGCCGGCTGCGCGAGCGCGGTCCCGGCCTCGACGGAGCCGGCCGTCGCGTCCTCGGCGGTCAGGTACTTCTCGACGTCGTCGCTCGTGTACCGGGCCACGGCCGCCAACCCGTCGTGCAGGAACGACGCGAACGCCGGCTCCGCTGCGGCCAGTTCCCGTGCCATCCCGGGGAACTCCGCTCCCTGGCCGGGGAAGACGAACGCGACCCGGGGCTCGGCCGAGCTTGCCCGACGCCCTCTGACGACGGCGGTCCGGTCTCCGGTCGACAGCGCCTCCTCGGCCTCCTGTACCGACTGTGCGACCACCGCCAACCGGTGGTCGAGCTCCCGCCGTCCCGTCTGCAACGTGAACGCCACATCGCCGAGCGCCACCCCCGGATCGGTGCGCAGGTGCCGGACCAGCTCGCCGGCGGCTCGGCCGAGGATGGTGTCGTTCCGGGCGGAGAGGGGCAGCACCTGCCACGACCCCCCGGTGTCGTGACGTGGCTGCGGCGGGAACTCCTGGACCACCGCGTGCGCGTTGGTGCCACCGATGCCGAACGAGCTGACGCCCGCCCGTCGCGGCGACGAACCCGCTGGCCAGGGGGTCGGCTCCGCCACCACGCGGAACCGGCCGTCCTCCAGGCCCGCCTCGGGATTGGGCTCGGTGAAGTGCAGGGTCGGCGGAATCCGTCCCCGCTCGACGACCAGCGCCGCCTTGATGAACCCGGCCAGCCCCGCCGCCGCGTCGAGATGGCCGATGTTGGGTTTGACGGAACCGATCAGGCAGGGCTCGGACGCGGGATCCGGGCCGAAGGCCTGCGTGAGCGCCGCTACCTCGATGGGATCGCCCAGCGGTGTGCCGGTGCCGTGCGCCTCGACGTAGGAGATGCTGGCGGCGGCCACGCCGGCGACCGCGTGCGCCCGCCGGATGGCGTTGCGCTGCCCCTTGACGCTCGGTGCGGTGAACCCGACCTTCGACGAGCCGTCGTTGTTGATCGCGGAGCCGAGGATGACGCACCGGATGTGGTCACGATCGCGGATCGCCGCGGCGAGCGGCTTGAGCACCACGGCACCGCAGCCGTTGCCCCCGACGGTCCCCCGCGCCGCCGCGTCGAACGCTCGGCAATGCCCGTCCGGCGAGCCGATCGACGCTTCCTCGTACAAGTGTCCGGTCTCCTCCGGGTAGACGATGCTCGCGGCGCCGGCGACCGCCATCGTGCACTCGCCGTCCAGCAGGCTCTGACACGCGAGGTGGACCGCCACGAGACCGGTGGAGCAGGCCGTCTGCACCGTGACGCACGGCCCGGAGAGGTTCAGCTTGTACGCGACCCTCGTGGTCAGGAAGTCGACATCGTTCCCGATCTTGACCTGCGTCTCGTCGAGGTCCTCGGCATCGATCGACCGGTGGATCGTCCGCAGGTACGACGAGGCGCTGCAGCCCGCGAACACCCCGACCCGCTCCGCGAGCCGCTCGGAGTCGTATCCGGCGTCCTGCAGGGCCGATTCCACGCATTCGAGGAACAGCCGCTGCTGCGGGTCGGTCAGTTCGGCTTCCCTGGGTGACATGGAGAAGTACTCCGCGTCGAAGAGATCGGCCCCGCCCAGCACCCCCCTGGCCGGGACGTACCGGTCGTCGGTGTAGAGCCGCTCCGGAACGCCGCCGGCCGCCAGCTCGTCATGGGTGAAGCGGCCGATCGTCTCCACGCCGGCGATCAGGTTGTGCCAGTACTCGTCGACGGTTCTCGCCCCCGGGAACCGGCCGGTCATCCCGATCACGGCAATCGCGCCGGACGGGTCCGGGATGTCGGGGGTGTCGGGGGTGTCGGGGATGTCGGGGATGTCGGGGATGTCGCGCTCGCTCATCGGCTCACAGCTCCCAGTCCGGTCCCGGCCGGCGGCGGCGCGATCGGCCCGGCCCCGCCGGCGCGACGTCGTCGTCGGATCTCCGCCTGGAAGCGCCCGTCCTCTCCTCGACCATCGCCGCCTGGTCCGCGATGGTCGGGTGGGCGAAGATGTCCACGAGGTTCACGGGCGCGTTGAACTCGGCGCGCATCCGCTTGGCCAGCGCGGGCACCAGCAGCGAGTTCCCACCCACCTCGAAGAAGTTGTCGCGGACGTCGAACCGGCTCGTCCCCAGCACCGTCTCCCACACCGCCGCAACCGCGTGCTCGGTGGGCCTCGCCCCGATCCGTGATCGCGCCGGGTTCGCAGCGGGCACCGGCAGCGCCCGCCGGTCGACCTTGCCGCTGGGGGTGAGGGGAAAGGCGTCGAGCGCTACGAACTGAGCCGGGACCATGTAGTCCGGCAGGCGCCGGGCCAGGTGCGCGCGAACCGCGGTGACGTCCGGTTCGCCGTCCGCGCCCACGACGTACGCGATCACCTGGCGGCCGCCGACGTCGTCCCTCGTGGTCACCAGCGCGTCGCGGACCTGCGGATGCGACCGCAGCGCCCCTTCGATCTCGCCGGGCTCGACCCGGAACCCACGAACCTTGACCTGGTCGTCCACCCGACCCAGGAACTCGACGTTGCCGTCGGGCAGCAGCCGTGCGACATCACCCGTGCGGTAGAGGACCGCTCCCGGCGAGCCGAAGGGATCGGGGACGAACCGCTCCGCCGTCAACCGGGGTCGGCCGACATAACCGCGACCGACACCCGCGCCGCCGATGAACAGTTCGCCGGCGACCCCGATGGGCCGCACGTCCATCGCCGGATCCAGGACGTGGAGCCGAGTGTTGTCGATCGGCGAGCCGAGCGGCGGGAACTCCCGGTCGCTCGTGCCCCGCTCGACGGGGCCGGCGGCCGCGAGGACCGTCGCCTCCGTCGGTCCGTAGTGGTTGAACAGCGACCACGGCTGCGGCCGCGTCGGCCAGTGCAGCCGATCCCCGCCGGTGAGGACCACCCGCAGGTCGCAGTCGGACGGCCACTCCTCCTCGGCCATCAGCTGGGCCAGCGCCGTCGGCAGGAAGCAGCGCGTGATGCGGTTGCGGACGACGAAGGCGGTGAATGCGGCCGGGTCGGTGCGGATCCGGTCGTCGACCACGTGCAGGGCGGCGCCCGCGATCAGGTGCGGCCAGATCTCCAGGGTGAGCGCGTCGAAGGCGACGTTGGCCAGCAACGCCACCCGTTCCCCGGCGTCGAGCTGGTAGCAGCGCCGGTACCAGGTGCACAGGTTGGCCAGTCCGCGGTGGTGGATCATCGCGCCCTTCGGGGCGCCGGTGGATCCTGACGTGTAGATGACATGAGCGAGGTTTCCGGGCCGGACCGCCACCTGCGGCGGGGTGTCGGGCGTGTCGAGCACGGTGCCCGGATCCAGCTCCAGCACCACCCGCGAACCGTCCGCCGGCAGGCCACCGGCCAGCTCCCCCTGCGTGATCACGACCGGGGCCGCCGTCTGACCGAGCATGTACGCCACCCGCTCCGCGGGATAGCCCGGATCGATCGGGACGTACGCGCCACCGGCCTTCAACACGCCCAGCAGCGCCACCACCAGCTCCGGACAGCGGTGCATCACCACCGCCACCGGCGTCTCCACACCGACCCCGAGCTCCCGCAACCGATGCGCCAACCGGTTCGCCACCCGATCCAACTCACCGAACGTCAACACCGACGCTGCCCCGACGACCGCCACCGCGTCCGGCGCCAACCCGGCCCGCTCGGCGACCAGCTCGTGGACACAACCCGCCCCGACGGGCACCTCCGCACCCGTACCCAGAGCCAGCACGGCAGCCCGCTCCCCCACGCCCACCATCGAGAGCTCCGACAGCCGCGCGTCCGGATCCGCCGCGATCCGCCGCAGCAGGGTGCGGAAGTGCTCTCCGATGCGCGCGGCGCTCTCCCGGTCGAGGCTGGACGGGGCGAACTGGAGGGTGAGCGCCAGCTCGTCCGGGCCGTCCACGACCTGGACGTTGAGGGCGTTCCTGGCGGTGAGGCCGAACATCGTCCAGTCCACCGACACGCCGAGCCCGGCGAACTCGGGGCACGCCGCGCGCTTGCGGTAGCTCATCGACACGGGAGCGAGCGCCGTGCCCGGCTTGATGCCGTCGACCGCGCGGGCGAGCGGGACGTCGCGGAACCGGTAGAGGTCGCGCAGCTCGGCGCGGAGGTTCCGCGCGAACTCGCGGAACGTCGTGGTCGGCGAGGGCCGCGACACCACCGGGAGCTCGTTGACGAAGAGCCCGATGCTCCGCCGCGTATCCGGCTCGCGGGTGGACAGACCGATCGTGACGACCGGCTCCGCGTTCCCGTACCCGTGCAGCAGCGCCTGCAGCGTGGCGAGGAGGAGCTCGAAGCGGGTCAGCTCCAGCAGCAGCGCTGTGTCGACGACCGCGCGGCGCAGGTCCTGATCCACGTCCAGCACGTGGGTCGCGCCGTCCGCCGCGACCCGACCCGCCTGCGTCAGGCCGGGCACGACGACCTCTCCCGGCTCCCGCCACCGCGTCTTCCAGTACTCACTGGCGGCTGCTGAAGCCGACGCCGGCACCGGTGGCGTTGCCGGGAGCCGGGGGCTCCCGAGGGTGCCCGCGTTGTACGCGGTGGCCAGGTCCTGGACCAGGATGTCCTTCGACTCGCCGTCGAAGACGAGGTGGTGGGCGACGATCAGCAGCACGGACCGGCCCGGCGCGAGGGCGCACAACGTGAACCGGATGAGCGGGCCCTCGCCCAGGTCGAAGGGCCGGCGGATCTCGTGGCGGAGGAAGTCCTGGCACTCCTCCTCCGGCGCGCCGGTGAGATCGACCTCGTCGACGCCGACCGTCCCGGGGCCCGCCACCAGGTACGGGACGTCGTCCTTGTCCTCGATCACCATGGCCAGGATCGGATGCCGCGCGACGAGCGCCCTGCAGGCGTCGCGGAGGGCCGCACCGTCGAGCTCGCCGTCGAAGGAGATGGCCATCGGCATGTGGTAGGCGGAACCAGCGCCGCCCATCCGCTCGGTGAACCAGATGCCGTGCTGCGCAGGCGAAGCCGGAACTGGGGCGCTCATTCGGTCACTCCGTTCGGTCACGTTCCCGACACCCGCTCCGCGCGCCGCAGGAACGATTCGGCGATGCCCTCGACGGCCGCGGCGTCCGTGTCTGCGGGGTTGTAGACGAGGGTTCCGGTCAGCTCCCCGTAGAAGTCCTCGATGAGCAGCTCCGGGAAGCGGGACTCGGGTGTGGTCCCCGCCGGCAGGTCCTGCGCCGGCTGCAGGTCAGTGGCGAACCGCTCGACGTGCAGGCCGCGCAGCCGCGTCGGGTGGCTGGTGTCCAGGTAGCGGAAGCTGCAGGCCAGCGGGTCGTACCCGGTGGAGAACTCGTGGTGCGGGAAGTGCTGGTGCGCGAACGCGGCCAGCGCCGTCTCGCGCATCCGGTCCAGTGCCGTCGGCCAATCCGGCCGGTCGGACAGGTCGTGGCGGAGGTAAACGGCGCGGCACAAACAGCCGACTACGGCGCCGAGCTCCGGCCGGCTGCGTCCGGACAGCGGGGTCGTGAGCAGCACGCTGTCGGCACCGAGCGTCTCGGCGGCGGTGTGGGCGTACAGCGTGGCCATGGTCATGAACGGGGTGACGCCGCTGCGGCCGAGCCGGCGCACCGCGCTCGTGACCGCGGCGGGGACGGCGAAACGCACCGCTGACAGCGCGTGCACGGCGGTGTCGCCCGGCTCGGATGACGGGTGCGGGGGAACGCTGCCCAGCTCCTGCTTCCAGAATGCCCGCCCGGTAGGGAGGAGGTTCTGTTCCCACGCGACGAAGTCGGCGTACTGGAGCGGCGGTTCGAGCAGCGCGCTGCCCCGCCCTGCGCTGTACCCAGCCCCGTAGGCGGCGTAGAGCACCTCCAGCTCGCTGAGGATCACCCCCAGCGAGAGACCGTCGACGACCAGGTGCGACGCTGCCACGGCGAAGACGTGATCGACCGGGCCGAGCCGGTAGAGCAGCGCCCGCACGAGCGGGGCCGTGCTGAGGTCGAACGGTGCCGTGGCGTCGTGGTCGAGCCGCTCCCGCGCGACGGCGGAGCGGCCGGTGAGCGGGATTCCGAGCAGCGCCGAGGAGAGGTCCACGACATCGAGTTCGATGCCGGCGGCCGGGTCGATCGCCTGCACGAGCCGGTCGCCGTCGTGCCGGAACGCGGTGCGCAAGGCTTCGTGGCGGCGCACGATCTCCGCGACCGCGCAGCTCAGGGCGCCCACGTCCAGCGAGCCCCTGATCCGGATCGCGGCGACGACGTTGGGGACCTGCCGCCGGCCCGGATCGGCGCTGACCCATCGCCAGAACTTCTCCTGCAGGACACCCGCCGGCGCCGAGGTGCGCGGCCCGGCGCGACGGACGGGCGCGGCGGCCGATCGGTCCGGCGAGAGCAGCAGGTCGAGGGCGGCCGCCTGCCCGGCCACCGTCGGGTGGTCGAACAGCAGCGCGATCGGCACCTCGATGCCGAGCGCATCACCGGCAGCCGCGGCCACCTGACCGGCCATGATCGAGTCGGCGCCGAGGTCGAGTGGGCACTCGTCAGCGCCGATCCGCGGGCGGCGCAGCGCGTCCTGCCAGAGCGTGGTCAGGAGCGCCTCGGTGGTTCCGGCCGGTGGCCGGTCCCCGGCGTCCGGTCGCGACGCCCGTCCGAGCCGCTCGCGCAACTCGCGCTTGACCACCTTGCCGTTCGCGTTGCGGGGCAGCGCGTCGACGGTGACGATGCGCTGCGGCACCTGCGACTCGGCGAGCGTGTCGCGGAGGAACGCGCGCAGGCGCTCGGTGCTCACCGGGGACCGGAGCACGACCGCCGCGGTGAGCATCTCGCCCAGCACGGGGTGCGGCACGCCGAAGGCCGCCGCCTCGGCGACGTCTGGATGGGCGTAGAGCGCGTTCTCGACGTCGAGGCCGGCGATCTTCCTCCCCCCGCTGTTGACGATGTCGCTCTCGCGGTCGACCAGGTAGAGGTAGCCGTCCCCGTCGAGGTAGCCGATATCGCCGGTGCGCACCCGGCCGTCGCGGAACACGTCGGCGCTGCGCGCGTCGTCGCGGTAGTAGCGGCGCGCCAGGCCGGCCGGCAGTTCGAGCCAGATCTCACCCAGCTCGCCGCGGGGCACCGGCTCCCCGTCCGCGTCGGTCACGCTGACCGCCGCGCCGTCGTCCGGGCGCCCCAGGCTGCCCGGCCGGTCCGGGTCGTAGACCATGAGCGTGTGCGCGGGTGATGCCTCGGTCGAGGTGTACTGGTTGACCAGCAGGGCCCCGGCGAACACGTCGGTGAGCCGCGCCGCCACGGCCGGCGGCAGCGCGGCCGCGCTGGAGCCCAGCAGGAGCACCGAGGACAGGTCGAAGCGCCGGTGGCCGTCCCAGTTCACCAAGGCGATCCACATGGCGGGCACGCAGAACACCGAGCCGACCTGGTAGGACTGCACGAGCGAGCAGAACCGCTCCGGGTCGAACCGCGGCATGACGACCGTCGTGGGATGCATGTAGAGGGCCTTGACCAGCATGGCCTGGCCCGCGTTGGTGCCCAGCGGGAACGCGTGCAGCGCGTGCTCGGAGTGGGCGAGCGGAGGCGGGTACGGCCGCTGGACGTGCTCGAACACGAGGTTGGCGTGGCTGGCCGCGACCGCCTTGGGCCGTCCCGTGGTGCCCGACGTGTAGAGGATCTGGGCGGTCGTGTGCGGCGAGCAGCACGGTGCGGATTCCTCGGCGGTGGCGCCGGCCGTGACGTCGTCGATCGAGGCCGCCCACCCGGTTCCCGCGGGGACCGACGCCCCTGCCGAGTGGATGACGGCAGCGGCTTCGCAGTGCTCCAGGCAGGCGGTGAGCTGGGCGGCCGGCATGGCGGCCGACAGCGGCACGGCCGTGGCTCCCGCCAGGAGCACACCGCAGTAGGCGACGGCGAAGTCCGTCCACGCGGTCCCGCCGAACACCAGCCCTACTCGGTCGGTCGGGCGCACGCCACGCTCGACCAGCCCGCGCGCGACCTGCTCCGCGCGCCGGTGCCACTCGCCGTACGTCAACGATCCGCCGCCGTCCACGACGAGGGCGAGCCGACCGGGATCCGTCGCGGCTCGGCGGGCGAGGAGGTCGGGAACCGTCGGGCCTCCGCGGGCATCCGTTCCGTAACGACTCTCGTCGGTCGCCGCCACCCGTCCAAAAGAAAACCGTCCAGAAGTGCTCATCCGTCCGCTCCCCCCGTCACGTTCGCGGTCGTAGAGGACCGTGCTCACCCCGCGCCGAGCAGCGCGGCGGTTCTGACGACGTCCACATCCGGCAGGTAGTCGTTCAGCACGCGCTCGTGCGCCCGCGCCCCCAACGGGGCGAGCTGCGGGCCGGCGGCGACGGCCGCGCCCATCAGGGCGCCGAAGCCCGCCAGGTCGGTCGCGTCCGGGATCAGCAGGCCGTCGTGCCCGTGGGTGATCTGCTCGCGGATGCCGCCGACGGCGCTCGCCACCACCGGCTTGGACTTCCACATCGCCTCGGTCACGGTCAGCCCGAATCCTTCGGCGAGGCTCTTCTGCAGCACGACGTCCGCGGAGCGCTGGATCCCGTTGACCAGCACGGCGTTCTCTGCGAGGTCCGCCATGGACAGGCAGACGAGGGTGGCACGGCACCGCTGCGCCGCCGGTAGTGCTTCCCGGACGGCGAGGCAGCGGTCGAACCACACCTTCTGCTCGACGTCGTCGGGGATGCCACCCGGGTCCGGGCCGACCAGCGCGAGGTGGCCGCTGTCGGTGTGCTCGGCGAACGCGGCGAGCACGCCGTGCATGTCCTTCAGCAGGTCCCACCGCGACACCTGCACCAGCAGCGGCTCGCCGGGCTGCGGGAGCCCGTCGGCCACCACGCGGGCCGGATGCTCGAACGCAGACCCGCCGCCGGCCGGGCCGCTGTCCGTACCCCTGGCCTCGCCGAGGCCGCAGTGGGCCAGGCACGCGCGCGCCTCCTCCGGGGTCAGCGCGCGGTTCTTTTCCGAGAACGGCGAGAGGAACGGCGGGATGACCGCGACACGCGGGTCGTCCGGCGCGTGCCGGCGCACCGAGTACACCAGCCCCCGCGCTCTGTCGAGCAGCGGCGAGAGGAAGCCCCACGCCCGGTCCGCGGCCGCGTTCGGCTCGTCGACGCCGACGTGGCAGCGCCAGTACGTCGCCGAGACGGCGTCGTGCAGGAGCTCGGCGAGGCCCGCGGTCTGGTGGTCGTGCAGGACCAGGACGTCCCGCGGGCCGACCAGCGCCCTGGCCGGCTCGGCGTTGCCCGCCAGTGCGCGCAGGTAGGCGGCGCGCTCGCGGGCGCCGAGCGGTCCGCCGTCGCCCGGGCTGCCGTAGAGGCCGGCGCCCAGCCGCTTCGTGACGGTGAAGAACTCCTCGTCACCGCCGACGACCATCCAGCCGGCCCGGACGCCGAGACTGCGGTAGAGCGGGACGAGCGTGTGCAGCATCTCCGCGACACCCCCGCCGGCCGCCGTGGAGTTGACGTGCCAGAGGACGCCTCCGTCGAGCCGCTCGCGGAGCAGCCGGGCGCACTCGTGCATCCGCCGGGTCCGGGCCGGGCCGATCAGCTCCTCGAACTCGTCGAGGTGGGCGAACTCGTCCGCGACCGGCTGGATCCTCACGCGTCGCGCTCCCGGTCCGCCACTCGTTCCTTCAGCAGCCCGACGAGCATGTGGTTGACGGCCAGCATGGCGTCCTCGAAGTGGAAGTTGTTGTCGTTCGGTCCGGTCTGCCCGGGGAACCGCGACGTGCCCGGCACGACGAGGCAGGCGTCGGCCAGCTCGCGGCACCGGCCGCCGTCGCCCTTCGTCATGGCGAAGGTCCGGGCACCCGCCGCGGCGGCCACGTCGAGGGCCCGCACGACGTTGGCCGAGGTGCCGCTCCCGGAGTAGGCCATCACCATGTCCCGGCCCGTCACCACCGGCGCGAGCGCTGCCGCGTACATCTCGGCCGGGCCGATGTCGTTGACCAGCGCGGTCAGCTCGGCCGGCGACCCGGAGAGGTTCACGAAGCGCAGCCGCGGGACCGACGGCGGGAGCGGGGTCGCCTTGTCCGCGGTGACGAACGGGTGATGGGTGAAGTCGCAGTAGCAGTGGTCGAGGGTGCCGGCGTTGCCGCCGTTGGCCATCGCGTAGACGGTGCCGCCCTCGTCGTAGGTCGCGAACAGCATCGTGGCGGCGCGCTCCACGACCGCGACCGGGAAGTCCTCCAGGATGCGGCGCTTCTCGTCCAGGTAGAGCCGGATCTCCTCGGCGAGGGTCATGGACGGCCCCCCGCGTGCTCGGCGGCGATCCGGCCGTGGGCGCGCCCGGTGTCGTCCTGCCAGCGGATCACGTCGTCCAGCTCCGGGGTCGACACCTCGATCGCGGTGTAGTCGGTCCGCGCGATCACGCGGTGCAGCTCGCCGGGCGGTGACGTCCAGCCCGATCCCACCGGGTGCACGGAGGTCACCAGGCGCGACACGTCGACGCGCTCGTCGGGGTCGGCCGGGGCGGTGAGCCCGGCGAGCACGGTGGCGGCGCCGTCGACGACATGGTTGGTCTCGGCCTTCCAGCGGTGAGACTGCAACGACGACTGGTGGCCGGCGGTCATGTGGATCTGCTTCACCGCGTAGCCCGGGTCCGGGAGGTTCTGCGTGTACCAGATCTCGTGGCCCCAGGGTTTGGTGACCGTGTACGTGGAGATGGCGGGGAACTCGCCGGACGCGGCGGTCGCGGCCCGCTCCCCCACCGAGCCCGCTTCGAGCAGGACCGCGGTGCCCGGGCCGCGGTTGGTGAACCGGTACTCCGACCCGGCCGGTGCGTGCCAGCCCTCCAGCCTGCGGTACCGGCCGGCCGTCGAACCGTCGCGCAGCTCCAGCGCGACCTCGCCGTCGACGACCACGAAGGTGCGGTGGTGGAGCGGGTCGCTGCGGAAGGGCACCGCGTGCCCGGGGGCGAGGGTGTGCTCGACGAAGACGTAGCGGGGCACGGCCACGGGGCCGGCGAGGTCCCGCTTGCTGCCGTAGTCGGTGAGGACGGGGGCGGTCGGGGTCATGAACGGCCTCCTCTGTCGCGCAGGAACGTCGTCAACCGGCGGGTCACGCCCGCGGTGTCCAGCTGGTAGCGGGCGTAGAGCTCGCCCGGGGTGCCGGCCTGGGCGTAGTCCGCGACGCCCCACGCCTCGAACCGCACGTCGTCCGGCATGCCGGCGACGATCCGCGCGATCTCGTCGCCGAGCCCGCCGACGTCGGCGTGGTCCTCCACCACGAACACGGACCCGTGCGCGCGGGCGATCTCCTCGACCGCCGCGCGCGCGACGGGCAGCGACGACGCGTTGACCACCGACGGGTGGATGCCGACGCGCGCCAGCTCGTCCACGGCGTCGAGGACGACGGGGAGCATGCCGCCCATGGTGAACACGGCGACGTCCGTGCCGCGGTGCAGCACCGCGGGCCGGCCGGGAACGAACCGGTCGTCACCTGCGTGGACCTCGCGCAGCGGCTGCCGGCACAGCCGCAGGTAACTGGGGCGGTGGTGGCTCACGAGGTGCTCCAGCATCTGCCGGGTCTCGTGCCCGTCCGCGGGCTGCAGGATCTCGACGTTGGGCAACGTCCGCATCAGCGCGAGGTCGCGCAGCCCCATCTGGGTGGGCCCGTCCTGACCGATGGCGAGGCCGGCGTGCGTGCCGACCACCACCACGCCGGCCCCGTTGAGCCCGATCGACTGGAAGATCTCCAGGTACTTGCCCGTGATGAAGTGGGCGAAGCTCGCGACGAAGGGCCGGTAGCCCTCCTGCGCGAGGCCTGCCGCGATCCCGATCGCGTTGGCCTCGGCGATACCGCACTCGACGAAACGGTCCGGGTGGCGCTCCGCGAAGCGCGACGTGCGCGTCGCGGACGCGAGATCGCAGTTGACGACCATCACGTCGTCGTGGTCGTCGGCCAGCTCCACCAGCGCGTCACCGAACCAGTCCCGGGTGGACCGCACCGTCACGACGCCGCCTCCACGGCGACGGCGTCGAGGTAGTCGGTCGCCGCGTGGAACTCCTCGCGGGTCAGCACACCGCTGTGGCTCCCGCCGAGCACGACGCGGTCGCCGCCGAGGTGACCCTTGCGCGTGTGGGCGATCAGCGCGGTCGGCCGCGGCGACCGTCGGGCCGCGCCGAGGGCGGCGCGGATCGCGTGGTGCTCGTGGCCGTCAATCTCCTGCACCTGCCACCCGAACGCCTGCAGCTTCGCCGGCAGCGACCCCGACGGCAGCACGTGCTCGACGGGGCCGTCGTTCTGGCTCCCGTTGTGGTCGACGAGCAGCGTGACGCCGGGCAGGCCCCGTGCCCCGGCGTGCATCAGGGCCTCCCAGACCTGACCTTCCTGGCATTCCCCGTCGCCGACGAGGCAGTAGACGTGGGAGTCCTCGCCCTTCAGCCGTTTGGCGACCGCCCGCCCGATCGCGACGGACAGGCCCTGCCCGAGCGCGCCCGTGCTCACGTCGACCAGCTCGCAGCGGGTGCGGTCGGGATGGCCCTGCAGCGGGCTGTCGATCCGGCGGAGGCGACCGATCCACTCCGGGGAGAGGTCACCGGCGACGATCAACGCCGCGTACCAGGCGGGCACCGCGTGCCCCTTCGAGAGGACGAACACATCCGACCCGGTGCGCGACCGGCCCGCAGCCCACCGCATCTGGTCGAACCTCAGCGCGCTGAGCAGGTCGATGCACGACAGCGACGAACCGACGTGACCGGATCCCGCCCGGTAGATCATCTCCAGCAGGACCTGCCGGCACCGGTTCGCGAGCCGCGCGATGTCCTCGACGGTCATATCGCGTCGCTCGTCCAGCTCGGGCGCGACGTCAATGGGGCGCATGTTCGGTCTCCTCCGGCTCGCCGAGCGGGCCGCCGGCAACGGCGACGTTCGTTCGGCTGGTGCACGTGGAACTGCGACTGCTCAACATCGGCAACTCGGTGCCGAACATCGGTGCGGATCCCCGCCGAGACCGAACCGAAATGCCGACATACGCCGCGAATCGGCAGAATTTCACCCTTCGATCGCATACTCGACACCGATTGCAACGGGCGTGTCGGAGCAACTCGACGGCGAGGTAGCGGGGAGCTGGACGGAACGGACAATCGTCGGGTCTACGGCCGATCCTTGCGACTATTCTCAGCCTTGGTGAGATGGGCCAAGGCTAGAACGATTCACCTCAAGAGCACCTTAGTCGCGTGTGAAACGTTCCCGATGTTCCACGGGCCCACTTCCGCGCCCGACGAATCCACACGGCCATCGGATGCACCTCAGGCGGGGACCAACGCCACCGCTCGACGCGGTTCACGCTCGCTCGGATGTGCCGACAGCTGTCGCGCCGTGCAATAAAGGCCGCGGGCCAGGACGAGTCACGACAGCGACGGATCCAGGGACACGAAGCATCCTGGGTTCGCCTCATCGGGGCCGGCAGCTGCTGCACCTCCTCGCAACCCTGTCCCCTGCTCGCGATGCTCGCCCACGCTCGCCGTGATCGCCGCCCAGGAACTGGACCATGGCGGCTTCGACGAGCCGGCCCTGGGCGCGGCGTTCAATCGCGCGGCGACATCACCTACGTGTGACCGCCTGGCGCGCACCTTCGACAACACACATTCCAGCGGATCGAAAGCCGCTACAACCGTCGCCGACGACACTCCACACTCGACTACTTGACACCAATCGAGTACGAGCCAGGATTCAGAAATCTCACCGACCTGGCAGCCTAACCAATGTCCACAAAATCGGGAACACTCCAGATTGCGCCGCGCGGACGACGAATGCACCTCGGCTGCCGAATTATGGGACGGGTGCGGCGTCGGGGCAGGTGCCGATCTGCTGTCAGTTGGTTAGAACCCCCTACACAGATTCATTGTCTGAGCGAAGGCGTTAGTTCGCCCGCCTGTCGGGGCGAGAGGTCGCCTACCTCGGGTGAGCATCACGATCGGCGCCGACGGTACGTCCTGGATGCCTCGCTGGATGGAACGGCTAGGAGTTCCATGCCGCGGTTCCGGCTCAGGAGCCGGGTCGCACGAGTCCGCTCTCGTACGCGAAGATCGCCGCCTGCGTCCGGTCGCGCAAGTCCAATTTGGTGAGCAGCCGTCCGACGTGGGACTTGACCGTGTGCTCTGCGATGACGAGGTCACGGGCGATCTCGGCGTTGCTGTGACCAGCGGATATCAGCCGCAGCACATCACGTTCGCGCGTGGTGAGGCCAGCCAGCCTGGCCGCGTCACGAGAGCGAGGCGGTTGCTGCTGAGCGAACCGGGCGATCATTCGTGCCGTGACCGAGGGGGCGAGCAGTGCGTCCCCGGCGGCGGCTACCCGCACCGCATCAGCGAGGGCCTGTGGGGAAGCGTCCTTCAGCATGAAGCCGCTGACGCCGATCCGCAGCGCCTCGTAGACGTAGTCGTCGAGGTCGAACGTGGTCAGCATGACGATCCGAGGCCGGTACGCCTCGCCGGGAGCGAGCAGGGTCGCCGCGGCAGCGAGACCGTCCACGCGGGGCATGCGCACGTCCATGAGGACGACATCGGGGCGGTGTTCGCGGACAGCTGCGACGGCCTGGTCGCCATCGGCCGCCTGGGCCAGCACTGTGATGTCGGGTTCGGCGTCGAGCAGAGCGGCGAAGCCTGCACGCACCATGGCCTGATCGTCGGCCAGCACGAGAGTGATCACGGTAGGGGCTCCAACGGTAGGCGGACGTCGACGAGGAACCCGCCGTCGGTCGTCGGTCCGGTGTGGATGCGGCCGCGGAGTAGACGGACCCGTTCCCGCATCCCGACAAGTCCGAGCCCGGCGCCCGGCGCAGGTGCCGGCGATTGCGGCGCTGCCGCATTGATGATGCTGATGTGCAGCTCATCGCCGGCCGGAGCGACCGTGACGCTGGTCGACGCTCCGGTAGCGTGGCGGACCACGTTGCTGAGCGATTCCTGGACGATGCGGTAAGTCGACACCCCGATACCGGGTGGCAGCGCAAGTGGTTCGGTGATGGCGAGCTCGGTGGGGGTCCCGGACCGCCGAGCAGCAGCCGCGAGATCGCCGATATCGGCAAGGCCTGGCTGCGGGCCCCTGTCGGGGGCGACATCGCCGCGCAGAATGCCGAGCAGTCCGCGCATCTCGGTCAGCGCCGATCTGGCGAGTTCGCCCAACGCGGTGAACTCCGCAGCCGCCGGCACCGACACGTCCGGGATCCGCTGTGGAGCGCTGGCAGCGCGGACAGCCAACTCCGAGAGGTGATGGGCGACGGAGTCGTGCAATTCTCGGGCTACCCGGTCGTGTTCCTCGCGGATCCGGCGCCGACCGGCATCCGCGACGGCGCCACGAAGACGCTCGTGCCGATCCCGATGGCGCATCCCCAGCAGCACGGCGATGGTGACCTCGGCGGCCCAGATGAGAGTGACCGAAAGGCTCGACGGCCGGAATCCGAACAGGAGCACTGCATGGCCGAGTCCCCAAACCGGCAGTGTTGAGAACACCCAACCGATCGTGCGGACGGGAAATGACAGGCCTGCGACGTAGCCGATCACCAGGTGTGCGACAGCGATGTTCAGGAACCAGGGCGGTGGGGCGGCAGTCGGAGAGCCTGCGAGTGCGGCGATCGTCGAGGCCGCCACCACGAGCACCGCCAGCACCGCGGCGAGACCGGGCCGGCGCCATGCCAGCAGCACCGGCGCCGTAACCACGGCGGCGTAGACGAAGCTGGCGATCTGCAAAGCACCGAGGGCGCCCAACGAAAGCAGGAAGGTGGCGGCTGCGGCGAGGAGGAAGAACCAGCGTGGTGCGATGGGCCGCCCAGGGCGGATGGCCGACTCCGGCAGGCGTGCGTCGAATACCGCACGCAGCGTGTTCGATCCGGCGATGGTCATGAAGGCGATCCTCGCAGGCCTGGACGTGGCCGCCTCACGTGCGCGATCGAATCAGACCTGCGTCGAATTCCGGACGTCGTGAAGCGGCAGATCGGTCATGGCGAGGCCGCCGCGCGAGTACGGCCAGGAGGACGACCGTCCAGAGCACCGGCGCTGCGGCGACGACGTGCAGCCACGGTGTCCAGCCCCGCTCATCGCCGAGCAGCCCCACCAGCACTATCTGCGGCCCGACGGCGAAGATCGTCAGGCCGGCGCCGGCTAGTACCCGCATTCCTGAAGCGGCCAGCACAGGCAACACCGGCAGCAGCCATACCCAGTGGTGCGACCACGAGATCGGCGATGCCAACAGCCCACCGGCCGATATCGCGATGAATCCCAGCAGCGGTTCCCCACGACGCGCGCACCGCACCGCAGCGAGCACCGCCAGCCCGAGCGCAAGCAGAGCAAGCGCCAGCCACAGCACCATCGTCGCGCGTGGGTCGAGCCCGAACCAGTTCGCGATCGGGCGCAGGTTCTGGTTACCGCTCGCCCACGTCGGAAGCTGAGGATCGAGGCGGAAGATCTGCCGGGTCCAGTACTCCAGCGACTCCGCAGGCGCCAGCAGAAAACCGATCAACGTCACTCCGGCGGCGGCAACGACCGCCCGCGCGGCAGCCCGGCGGTCACCGTCGATGAGGAACCACAGGACGAATACGAACGGCGTGAGCTTGATCGCTGCTGCGACTCCCACGAGGACACCGCGCCAGCGCCGGTACTTGTGGTTCGAAGACAGCACGACCACGTCGGTCACGACGAGTGCAAGCAGTAGAAGATTGATCTGCCCTAGGAACAGGGTCATCCGGATGGGGTCCAGCAACAGAAGCACCGGAAGCGCCAACAGCAAGCTGTGGCCGCGCAGATCGCTGCCGAGAACCCGGTTGATCCGCACGAGCACCCATACCGCCGCCCATACGGATGCGGCCAGCACCAGTATCGACGCGACAACCATCGGCAGCACGGCAAGCGGGAAGAACATGATGGCCGCGATCGGCGGGTAGACGAACGGCAGCACCTCACCGAAGTCGGTGCGAAACCCATGATCGTAGAGCGGTGCCCCGGCGGCGAACGCCTGCGCGCCGAGCCGGTACACGTCGAGATCAAGGCGGTAGCCGAACCCCGGCGTACCCGGCGCGCCGACCAGATAGATCCCCAGCAGGAGCCCGGCAAGTGCCCCTGCCACCACGGCCACGCGTCCCGCCGGCGTTCGTGTGATCAGCATGTGGCGACGCTAAGAACACGATGGGGGCGACCACATCACTCCACGGAACGCACCACAGCCGGTCCTTCAGGACCAAGCCGCGACCAGTTGGCCCTCACTCTCTGCAAGAGCTGGTCCTTCCGATGGACCTGGCCGAGCGGATCACCCGGATGACCGAGCACGCCGAAGCCGATCTCGTGCTGCACCTGCGCAGCGGATACGGGTCAGGGAAGCAATCGATCGCGGCGGCGTGCGCTGGGTCGTGGGGCGGGTCGCTGCTCGTGGTGGACGGCGCGGCGGTGGCCGGGCGGGTACCGCTGGAGTACGCGACCCTGCTGGGACTGGCTGAGCGTGAGGTGCGCCTGCAGGGCGCGGCGCTCTACTGGAACGGGTTCGACGCGCTGCTGGGCGAGGACCGTCAGGCCGAGCTGCGGATGCTGCTGGATGTACTCGCAGCGCATCCCGCCCCCGCGTTCGTCGCCGGCGAGATCGCGTGGCAGCCGGCGAACCCGCCGGCCGCAATCACGGTCATCCCCGTCGATGTGCCGGCGCCGGGACTCGACGACCGGGTGCGCCTGTGGCGCTCCGCGCTGGGTGCCGACACGCCGAGCGACCTGGCAGCCCTAGCGAATGCTTTCCGGCTCACCGGCGGTCAGATCCGCGACGCGACCGCCACCGCTCGCAGCCTTGCCGCGGCCCGCGACCCGGCAGCGCCCGAGCCGAGCGGCGAGGACCTGTTCGCCGCGTGCCGGCTGCAGTCCCACCGCAGGCTCGACACCGTGGCCAAGCGCAGCGAACCTCGCTTCACATGGGACGACCTCGTGCTGCCGCCCGACGTCATGACACAGCTGCGCGAGATCCACGACCAGATCCGCTATCGCGGCGTGGTCCACGAGACCTGGGGTTTCCGCAACAAGCTCGCCGCTCGCGGTAACTGACCAGAGACGTTGGTTGAGGTCGTGTGACGACACGATCTGATTGATCTTGAATGGCGAGGACCTCCTGTGGTTGGTGTGGAGCTGTCTGACGGCATCCGCACCGAGACCGCAGGAGGTCTTCGTGGTCCACGCTAACGCCCCACTCAATGAGAAGCACCGACTCCGCATGGCCAGGCTGATTGTCGAGGACGGTCTGCCGATCGCGCAGGCCGCGCAGCGGTTTCAGGTCGCCTGGCCGACGGCGAAGCGCTGGGCCCAGCGCTACCTCGAGTTCGGTGAGGCCGGCATGGCTGATCAATCCAGCCGGCCCCACCACAGCCCGAACGTGACACCGCCCAAGCCGGTCCGGCTGATCGCGCGGGACCGGATGCGGCTGCACCTGGGCCCGATCGAGATCGGTGCCCGCCGTGGCATGCCCGCCTCCACGGTGCACCGGGGTCCTGACCCGCTGCGGGCTGCACCGGCTCTCCCATGTTGACCGGGTCACCGGCGAACCGATCCGCCGCTACGAACACCCCCACCCCGGCGACATGCTGCACGTGGATGTGAAGAAGCTGGGCAACATCCCCGACGGCGGCGGCTGGCGCTACGTCGGGCGCCAGCAAGGCAAACGCCACCACGCCAGCACCCCCGACAAGCCCCGCAGCCGCCACGGTGACAACAAACAGATGGGCACGGCCTACGTCCACACCGTGCTCGATGACCACTCCCGGGTGGCCTACGCCGAGATCCACGACCGCCGAGATCCACGACGACGAGAAGGCCACCACCGCCATCGCGGTCTTGCGCCGCGCCACCAGCTGGTTCGCCGACCGCGGCGTCACCACAGAGCGAGTGCTGTCAGACAACGGGTCGGCCTACCGCTCCCACGCCTGCCGCGACACCTGCACCGAGCTGGGCATCACCCCGAAACGGACCCGGCCCTACCGGCCACAGACCAACGGAAAGATCGAACGCTTCCACCGCACCCTGGCCGACCGCTGGGCCTTCGCACGGCACTACCTCAGTGAGTCCGACCGCCGCGACGCACTACCGGCCTGGCTGCACCAGTACAACCATCACCGACCCCACACCGCCATCGGACGCCGGCCACCGATCACCCGTTTAACCAACGTCCCTGGGCAGTACAGCTAGAACGGCCCGGCTCCGGTATATTGTGAGTAGTACTCACTATGAGAACTATTCCATATATCGAGGGGGCGGGATGAGCAGCGTTCCGGACGTCGCGGAGTTGTACGGGCTGTTGGCGCAGGTCGTCGACAGGTTCATGCGCCAGACCGGCGAGATCTTCGCGGCCCACCAGGTGCCGTACGCCCAGGCGCGGACCCTGCTGCAGCTCGGCGACGAGCGCACTGCGGTGCACATGAAGACCCTCGCCGAATCGATGGGGGTGGTCCCGCGATCGATCACGTCGGTCGTGGACGGGCTGGAGCGGCGCGAACTGGTGCGTCGCACCCCTGATCCCGACGACCGGCGCGCCATGCTGATCTCGCTCACCGACCGGGGAACGGAGCTGGTCGAGCGGATCCACCAGGCCAACATCGAGCTGGGCGGCGAGCTGTTCGCCCCGCTCTCCGCGCAGGATCTGGCCACCTTCGGCGAGCTGTTGCGTGCGGTCCTGAAGGACGCGCCCGCGGATCGGGAAGGGCAGCAGGGGAGATGACGTCCGAGCTCGCGAACAACCCGAAGCGCTGGTGGATCCTGGGCTTCGTGGCGCTCGCCGTGCTGATGGTGATGATCGACGGGACGATCGTGCTGGTCGCGATGCCATCGATGCAGGCAGACGTCGGGCTCTCCGACGCCGACCGGCAGTGGCTGATCACCGCCTACGCGCTGGCCTTCGGCAGCTTGCTGCTCATCGGCGGCCGGATCGCCGACCGCATGGGACGCCGCAACGCACTGCTGATCGGGCTGATCGGGTTCGCGATCGCCTCCGCGGTCGGCGGTGCGACCTCCAGCGGTCCGGTGTTGATCGCCGCGCGCGCCGCGCAGGGCGTATTCGCGGCGCTGCTCTCCCCAGCCGGGTTGTCGATCATCACGACCACCTTCACGGGCGATCCGAAGGAGCGCGCCAAGGCCTTCGGCGTGTTCTCCGGGGTGGCCGGTGGCGGGGTCGCGTTGGGGCTGTTGCTCGGCGGGGTGCTGACCGAGACGCTGAGCTGGCGGTGGTGCATGTACGTCAACGTGCCGATCGCCGTTATCGCCGGTATCGGCGTCGTGCTGGTGCTGCCCGTACTGGCCGGCCACAAGGAGGGCCGGCTGGACATCGCGGGCGCGCTGACCAGCTGCCTCGGCATGGTCGCCTTCGTCTACGGCTTCTCATGGGGCGGTGAGCACGGCTGGACCACGACCGCGGTGGTCATGGTGCTGGTCGGACTGGTGCTGTTGGGCGCGTTCCTGGTGCTCCAGACCACGGTCCCGTACCCGCTGATCCCGCTGCGGGTGCTCGCCGACCGGAACCGGGCGGGCGCCCTCATCGCGGTCACCTTCATCACCGTCGCGCAACTGAGCATCGGCTTGTACGCCACCTATCAGATGCAGACGATCATGCAGTTCTCCCCGCTGACCACGGGGCTGGCCATCCTCCCGCTGGTCGCGTCGGTGCTGGTCGGCTCGGTCTACCTGGCGCCGAGAGTGCTGCCCCGGCGGCCGGCACGGGTGCTGATCGTGCCCGGCATGCTGCTCACCGCGGGTGCGCTGTTCATCTTCACCCGGATGACCCCGGACACCAGCTTCGTCGCGGGCCTCCTGCCCGCGGAGATGTTGCTGGGGCTGGGCATCGGGCTCACCCTCTCGCCCGCCACCAACACCGCGACCAGCAAGATCGCCGAGAAGGACGCGGGCGCGGTGTCCGCCTCGGTGGGCGCCACCCAGCAGGTGGGGGCGGCGCTGGGCACCGCCTTCGCCAACGCGGTCTCCACCTCGGCTGCAGCGGCCTACCTGGCGGCCGCGCCCGGCGCCCCGGTGGCGAGCGCGACCATCCACGGCAACGCGACGGCCGCGGGCTGGACCATCGGGATCATCCTGGCCGCCGCGCTGGCAGTGTGGTTGCTGGTCAACGCCCGGCCGCAGGACCTCCGCTCGGAGGAGGACGAGCTGCTGATGCTGTGACCGCGGTGCAGGTTTCAGTACTGCGAGTTCAGTACTGCATCACCGTGGTTCCCACGATGACGGTCGGCCGGTCCTGCCGTGCACTCTCCCCGTGACCGCAACCACGAGCACCACGCCCGCCACGAGCCGCGACCGGCAGCGCCGGCGCGTCGCCATCCGGGCCGCCCGCCTGTTCGACGGGCTCGGCGACACGACCGTCCCCGATCCGCTGGTCGTGGTGGCGGACGGGCGCATCGTGTCGGTCGAGTTCGGGCCGCGCGCGGCGGCGCCACCCGACGCCGAGACCGTCGACCTGCCCGGTGCCACCCTGATGCCCGGGCTCGTCGACGCCCACGTCCACCTCGCCTTCGACGCCGGCCCGGATGCGGTCGGTGCGCTCGCCGCCCGCGACGACGACGCCGTCCTCGACGCTATGGCTGCCGCGGCCGCGATCCAGCTCGCCGCCGGTGTGACGACCGTCCGCGACCTGGGTGACCGCGACTACCTGGCGCTGCGACTACGGGAGCGGCCTGGCCCGTTGCCGACCATCGCGGCGGCCGGACCACCGATCACGTCGGCGGGCGGCCACTGCCACTTCCTCGGCGGGGCGACCGTGCAGGGAGTCGACGGTGTGCGGGTCGCCGTGCGCGAGCACGCCGCCCGCGGCGTCGACGTGATCAAGGTGATGGCCAGCGGTGGCAACCTCACCCCGGGCTCAGATGCGCTCACCGAGCAGCTCGGACCGGACAAGCTCGCCGCGCTCGTCGCCGAGGCGCATCGGCACGGGCTGCCCGTCACGGCGCACGCCCACGGGCTGCCGTCGATCGAGGCCGCCGTCGCGGCCAGGGTGGACGGGCTCGAGCACTGCTCGTTCATGACGGCCGACGGTGTGCGCGCCACGGACGAGCTGGTGGCGACGATCGTGGCCAGGCGGATCGCAGTCAGCGGGACCCTCGGCGTGGTGCCGTGTCCGGACATGCCCGGCCCGCCGCCGTCGATGCTGCGCCACCTGCCCGCGATGATCTCCGCGCACGCTCGGCTGGTCGCGCGCGGAGCGCTGTACGTGGTCGGCACCGACGCCGGGATCGGGCCGGTCAAGCCGCACGGTGTGCTGCCGCACGGCCTGGCGGACCTCGTGCGGCTGGGCATGACTCCCGCTGCGGCGCTGCGCACCGGCACGAGCACCGCCGCGCAGGTGTGCGGGTTCGGCGACCGCTAGGGCCGCGTCGCACCCGGGTTCGACGCCGACCTGCTCGCCGTCGACGGCGACCCGCTCGCCGACCTGGCGGCCCTGCGGCGTCCGCTGGCCGTGCTGGCGGCCGGTCGGCGGATCGTCTGATCGGGCATCCGACCGCGCAGACGGCCGTCCGGCCCAGTGTTCGGGGCGGCCCGACGAGTCCGAGTAATGCGGGACCGGACGGGTAACCCACACGCATGAGAATCGGGTCGAGCATCGGACTGATCGCCTTGGGCCTGATATTGGCGCTGGCGGTGAACGTGAACCTGGGTGGGATCGACCTGAACCTGATCGGGTGGATCCTCACCGTGGTCGGCGTGATCGGGCTCATCGCGAGCCTGGCGATGGCGCGCCAGGCGCGGCCAGTGGTACGCGAGGAGTCGCTGCCGCCGCACCGCGACATCCGCTACTGACCGCAGGCCACGTGCTGGTCCCGGTTGGATCAGTAGTGTGACCGACCCATGGACCTCCTGACGGGCGTCGCCCCCGTCGTCCCGACGATCTTCCACAACAACGAGGGCCTCGACCTGCCCGGTCTGCGCCGGGTGGTCGAGTACCTCGTCGACAGCGAGGTCGATGCGGTGTGCGCCCTCGCCAACTTCTCCGAGCAGTTCTCGCTCACCGACGCAGAGCGGGACGCCGTTGCCGCGACCGTGCTGGAGCAGGTCGCCGGCCGGATCCCGGTGATCATGACGACGAGCCACTTCAGTGCGCGGGTCTGCGCGGCTCGCAGCCGTGCCGCCCAGGATGCGGGTGCCGCCATGGTCATGGTGATGCCGCCGTTCCTCGGCGCCACCATGGCCGTCCCGCGGGCCTCGGTGCTGGAGTTCTTCGCCGTGGTGGCGGCCGCCATCGACATCCCGATCATGGTGCAGGACGCGCCGCTCTCGACGACCCCGCTCCCGGTGGACCTGCTCGTCGAGCTCGTCGAGCGGGTCCCGCAGGTGCAGGCGGCGAAGATCGAGGTGCCGTTCGCGGCCGAGAAGTTGCGGGCGCTGCGGGACCGGTTCGCGGCCCCGTTCGACGGCGAGGAGTCCGTGACGCTGATCCCCGATCTCGACGCCGGCGCGGTGGGCACGATGTGCAGCGCGCTGGTGCCGACCGAGCTCGGGCGGATCGTGCGCAGCTACCGCGGCGGCGACCGGGAGGCGGCGGTCTCGGCTTGGGAGGCGCTGCTGCCGCTGATCCACTTCGAGAACCGGCAATGCGGTCTGCGGGCGCAGAAGATCCTGCTGGCGGAGGGCGGGATCATCGGGTCGGAGCGCACGCGCGCGCCGCTGGCCCCGGTGTCGCCGCAGACCAGGGCCAGCCTGGTCGAACTGGCCGTCCGCCGCGATCCACTGGTTCTGCGGTGGGCGCGATAGCCGGTCCTACTGTGACGTCGTGCGGATCGCGATGGCCGGGCTGGCCACCACCCATCCCTTCACGGACGCCACGACGCTGGCGCGGCACGCCGAGTTCGCGGTGTGGGAGCCGGACCGGGAACGCCTGGACCGGTTCCGCCACGAGCACCCGACGGCGGTGGTCCACGCGAGCCTCGACGACCTGCTGGCCACCCGGCCCGACGGGGTGTTGCTGACGGTGCCCACCCCGCAGGTGCCCGCCGCGCTGGAACGCGTGCTGGCGACCGACGCGCCGTGCTTCGTCAACAAGCCCGCCGCGGCCACGCGGGCGCAGCTCGACGCGCTGGACCGGCTCCCGATCGGCGACCGCGTGCCCTCCACGTCGGTGCTGCGCTTCGCGCCGTCCTTCGCCGGCGCGACGGTTGAGCCGACCGAGGTGCTGGCTGTGCGCGCGACGGTCCGCCACGACGACGGCATGCGGGCCACCGGGTACAACCGCTGGCAGGACACGCCGGCCGAAGGTGGCGGCACCCTCGTCACGATGGGCGTGCACGGGGTGGAGCTGCTCGTGGCCCTGCTCGGCCGGACGTGCAGCGCTGCGGCGACCGCGCCGGCCACTTCCGCCGTGCAGGTGCGGTCGTGCTGCCCGCGCGCGACCAGCACAGGGCAGAGCACCCGCGCCGCGGCCGCCCGGAAGTCCTCCGTGAATCCGACCGTCAGCAGCTCGGCGACCACGTCCACGTCGTTGTCTGCGGCAAGCCGCTCGGCCTCGGCGATCCAAGCGGGGTCCGCACCGGGCGCGAACGTCCACTCCGGGCCGATGGCGTCGAAGAACGCGCGCACGCCGACCTCGCGGAGCAATCCGAGCGCCTGGTCGCGCAGTTCGGGAGCCGGTGCGAGCGCACTGCCGACCAGGCTGAGCGTCTCGACCCTCGCGGGGTACGCCGCCGCGAGTGTGATCCCGACTGCCCCACCGAACGACGAGCCGACGACGTGCGCATGCGCCCAGCCGAGTGCGTCGAGCACTGCGACCACGTCGGCGGCCTGGCGGGCAGACCCGAGCGGGCCCCTCCGCGTCGACGCCCCGTGGCCACGCATGTCGAGCGCCGCGACCGGTCGGCCGGTCAGGTGCGGGACGAACCGCGACCACACGCTCGCCCCGCTGTTGAGCCCGTGCAGCAGCACCGCTGGGGTGGCGGAGCCGTCTCCGCTCACGACGGCGGCGACCTCGCCGCCTGGCACACCTACCCGGATCATGCCGCCGGCCCGTGGAGCGGGACGTACGCCATCACGTTGCGCTGGAAGTCCTGTATGCCGCGCTCGTAGCGGTGGGCAATGGGACCGACCGAGAACGTCGGCGAGTGCAGGCCACGCTGCACCGACCCCGCGCAGAAGACGTCCTCCGCCGCGACGCTGAGCTTCTTGCCCTTTCGCACCGCAGCCAGCAGGGATGCGGTGTCGCGGTCACCTGCGCGAACGCTCGCGGCAACATCGATCGCGGCGTCCTTGACCCGTGCGATCGACTGCCCGAGCAGCCCGCGCACCGTCGCGAGCTGGAACGTTGCGCTGTGGCCGGGGGTCACCCGCATGCGCAGCTCGAACGTCGTCGTCTCCGGGCCGGTCGGGAGAATCTCTGCAGACGCCCAGTAGGTGCCGCCGGTGAGCACGAACAGGTTGGGGAAGATCAGCCCGTACGACGAGCCGTACCAGCGGGGATCGTCGAACAGCGGCGGCAGCCCGGTAGCTGCTACGCAAGGGAAGTTACAATGCTTCACTCACTCCACAGTCAAAGTCCAGTCACTCACGAATCCTCCACTCGACCACCCTGGCAGTGCCCCTGCCATACCACCGGGCGTCGGCACTGTCGCGCCCACTGAGCCTTTTCGAACCTGGGGTTAGCCGCAATGCCAGTCACTTAGGCTGATCTTGCTGGTCGTGGGATGCGGCCAGTCCCGGATGGTTGGGGGTGATCGTTATCGCGGTGTGCGGTGGCCGGCTATAGCGGTGACGCTGTCGATGGTGGGGCCTCTTGACGGGGAAGTTGCCCATCTTCCGATTGATCACCCGGAGATAGGAGCGGTTGCGCCGGGGCGGATTGACCTCGCCTGCGACCCCCTGGAGGAGACACCGGTAGTGATCATCATGATCGGAGAGGGGAAAGAGTCCGGTATCCAGATTTCGGATCGGATGGTGGGTGCGGTGTCTTTATGGGAAATGCGGTCGGGATCCAGTTCGGCAGACTGGGCGGCGTCCGCGATAATCTGCATTATCGCGTAGTGCGCAGCCAGGTTTTACCCAGAGCTCCTGCCGCACCCCATCCGGCGATTTGAATCGGAGGATCCGGGTGGCGTTGAGTTGCTCTGAAATGCCCGCAAGGTCACGCGCTTCCCCCAAGGCATAGCGGTTACGTAACAACTGTTTTGCAACCTGCCGGCCCGGTAGACTCCTGCCAATGCCGCGAGTTGTGGATCACGAGGAGCGGCGGCGGACGCTAGCGCTCGCCTCCTGCGCCGTCATCGCCCGCTCGGGCTGGCCGGCGCGCGACGATGCGCGACGTGGCGGCAGAGGCGGGCTGCACGACGGGGATGGTGAGCCACTACTTCGCGGACAAGGACCAGTTGCTGGTCGCGGCGCTGGATGCGGCCAGCACCGCCGTCGGGGACCGGATCGCCCGCCGCATCGCGCATGGGCCCGGCGACCTGCGCGCGGTTCTGGCCGAGTCGCTCCCGCTCGACGACGAGCGGAGACGGGAATGGCGGGTGTGGACGGCATTCTGGGCGCTGCCGTCGGCAACCCGGCGCTCGCGCGCGAACACCGCACCCGCTACGCCGCGTGGCGGGCCGGGATCGAGACGGTGTTGGCCGCGGAACCGTGGAGCGACGCGCCTATTGCTCAACGCGTGGCGGGCTGATCCGCCGGGACCAGGCCAGGACCACCTGTATGCGATCCGGCACGCCCAGCTTCGCCAGGATACTCGACACGTGGGCCTTGACCGTGTACCTGCTGATTTGCAGGCGGTGGGCGATCTCGTCATTGGACAGGCCCTCCCCCACCAGGTCGCAGACCTCGCGCTCGCGCTGGGAGAGGTGGCGCGCGGCCGCGTGAACGCGGCGGTCCTGTGCGGTCGGTCGGCCCGGGCCGAAGGCGTCGACCATCCTCGCTGTCGCCTCGGGCGCCAGTACGGCGTGGCCCGATGCGACCACCCGGATGCCGTCGCGCAGGCGTTCGCTCGGTGCGTCCTTGAGGAGGAATCCGCTCGCGCCGCTGGACAGCGCGGCGTAGACGTAGCTGTCCAGGTCGTACGTCGTGAGGATCAAGACGCGTGGCCGATTGCCGGAGGCCTTGTGCGGACCGGCGACGATCCGGCGCGTCGCCTCGATGCCATCCATCACGGGCATGCGGATGTCCATCAGGACCACGTCCGGGCCGAGCCGGATGCTCGCCGCAACGGCGTCGGCACCATTGGCCGCCGTCCCCACGACCTCGAGGTCCGATGCCACCGTGACCAGCCTGGTCAACGCCTCCCGGAGCAGGCGTTCGTCATCGGAGATCAGGACGCGGATCCGGGGATCGCCGCTCATGTGCGGCCCCGCATTGGGAAGCTCGCGTTGACCTCGAAGCCGCCGTCGGCGCGATGTCCGGTCGCCAGCGTCCCGCCTACCAGCTCCACGCGTTCGCGCATGCCGATCAGCCCCATGCCGCCGCCGCCTGATGCGCACGTGCGGATCGGAGGTGTGTTGGACACCCGTACGGTCAGCGCCTCGGGCGTATGCACTAAGGCGACCGTCACGTCGACCGCTCCGGCATGCTTGCCCACGTTGGTGAGCGACTCCTGCACGACCCGGTAGGCCGCCCGGCTGACGCTGGCGTCGATCCGCTCGGGGGTGCCGTAGCGTTCGAGCCGGACCCGCGGTCCGCTGTCCCGCAAGAACGTCAGCAGGCTTTCGACGTCGTCCAGGCCCGGCAGGATCGCCAGGGGGTCGTAGTCCGCGGAATCCGGAACCGCGCGCAGCACTCCGAGCAGTCGCCGCAGTTCGGCCAGCGAGGTGCGGCCGGTCTCCGCCAGCCGTCGCAGCGCGGCACGCAGTTCGGCCTCGTCGCCGGTCTCCGAGGTCACATCAGCGTCGAGCACCATCACGGTGACGGCGTGGTTCAGGATGTCATGCAGTTCCCGAGCGAGCAGGACGCGTTCGCGCTCGGCTGCACGCCGCTCGGCAGACGCGCGTTCCTGCTCGAGCCGACGCGAGTAGCGCATCAGCTCGCCAATCCTGCCGAGATGGCGGGCGCTGAGCCGGCCCAGCATCCAGAACCCGACGAACATCGCGGTCAGGGCGGCTGTCCCGGGCACCGCATATCCCGGCTGGTTGCCGCCGGCGAGGGTCATGAACAGTACGAGTGCCATCAGGCCGAACCCGAAGGCCAGACCGGCCTGCTGTTGACGGCGGTTCGCCCAGGCGCCAAGCCCGCATGCGGCGCCAAGGAAGCCGACCAGCAGCTCCATGTCGACCATCACCAGTGCCGCCTCGAGCACGGCAACGACGACCAGCACCGTCAACGGGAACCGGCGGCACCAAACCAGCGCCAGTGACTGCCCGACCACCAGGCATACGAGCAGCCATACCGGTCCGTCCACACGTGCATCGAGCACCGTCACCAGGCCGGCCAGCGGCGGAAGCCCCGCAAGGAGGACGGTGTGGGGCCTGGCAGCTGGGCGCGCCGACTTCGAGCGGGCGGTTCCTGTCGCAGGGCAGTCGCACCGCGCGCACACGCCACGGCCGATGCTCGAGCCTCGTGGCCTCAGCGCCCACCATCGTTGACGCGCCGCCCAGCGCGCGACCGGATGCTTGCCGGCCTGCAGGAACGGTGGGTGCAGAGCGGGGAGCAGGGTGTGGCGCAGGAGTTGGACACAGCCCCAGGTCATTCGGCCGATGTGGCGTGACCTCTTCGGTATGCAGATGGGGTCAGCGGACCGTGCTCCCCACGTGCTCCCCAAACGGACAAAGCGGCCTGCCGACAAGATCGTCGACAGGCCGCCTGACCAGGCAAAACACGCTGTGGGCGATACTGGGATCGAACCAGTGACCTCTTCGGTGTGAACTATGCCAAGCAGAGTGCGCTGACCTGCGGAAACATGACTTCCGCAGGTCGGTGCGTGTCCGTTCAGAACCGTTCAGGTCAGTACACGGCCGTTGAGAACGACGCCCTGCTCCCCAATTGCTTCCCGACGTGCTCCCACCCACGATGACACGGCCCGGTAGACCGACCCCTACCTGACCTAACCAACCACAGATCGACTTACACAGAAATCTTGACAAGCCCTGGCAGGTATCGGTCGACTCCACCATCAACCGCGCCCACCACCACGCCGCCGGGGCGCGACACCGCCCCGACGCCCACGTCGAACCACCCACCCTCCACCCTGGTGGCGAGCCGGCCGATCACGGACTGGGGCGCTCCCGCGGCGGACTGACCACGAAACTGCACCTGGCCTGCGAACAGGGCCGCAAACCCCTCGCGGTGGTGATCACCGCAGGACACCGTGGTGACAGCCCCAGTTCATTCCGGTGATCGAGCAGATCCGGGTACCCCGCCTCGGTGCGGGCCGACGACGCACCACACCGCTGCGCGTGCTGGCCGACAAGGCCTACACCTCACGCGCCAACCGCGCCTACCTGCGCCGGCGCGGGATCGCCACGACCATCCCGATCAAGGACGACCAAGCCGCGAACCGGCGGAAACTCGGCTCCCACGGCGGACGCCCACCGAAGTTCGACCCCACGATCTACCGCGACCGCCACGCCGTGGAATGCGGAATCAACCTGCTCAAGCACTACCGCGCGATCGCCACCCGCTACGACAAACTCCAGGTCCGCTACGAAGCCAGCGTGCACATCGCCGCGATCGACATCTGGCTACGCCGACTGGCCCACACCACTTCCTAAACAGCTCCTAGTCCCGCCAAGCCGCGCGACAGCGCGTGAGACTGCGCTGCAAGCGAGCTGCAACACGAAAGCGGAAGCCTCGGGGGACGCCCGGCTGCCCGGCATCGGCATCGGCATCGGCATCGGCATCGCATCGGCATCGGAGGCGCCATGACAGAAACGACACCGGAAACATCGAGCACTGCCCGTCTGCCGGGGGTCGTCGCCGCCTACGCGCGCCGGTTCCACGCCGCGGTCGGCGACCAGCACCACGTCGCGTCGCCACTGGGTGCATGGCTTGTACTCGCGATGGCGGCGCCGGCAATCAATGGAGCCGACGCGCAGCAGGTGACCGAAGCGCTCGGCATGCCCGCCTC
>NZ_JAJGSX010000027.1 GCF_021245725.1 Pseudonocardia sp. TRM90224
ACCCGCGCTGATCACGGCATGATCTGAACCGCAGAGCCTCCGCGAAGTGGAGTTACACCACTCCTGGGGACGTCACCGGCCCGGGTCCGGCTGCGGGTTGCTCGTGCACAGGTTCGCCTCCCCGTGCACAGGTTCGAACCTGTGCACGGAGGCATCAACCTGTGCACGAGCGCCCTGCGCTCGCTGTCCGTGCCCCACCTCGTCCACGGCGACGCACCCGGCACGGGTTCCCAGTCCCCGCCGGGCCGGGAGTGAACGAACGGCACTTTCGTCCATACCTAGTGGACGAAAGTGCCGTTCGTTTCACCGGCCCCACCACGGCCGCACACCCGAGCCCCGCACCGCACCGATTCCCATCCCTCGTGGCGGCCCGGAGGGCCATGGCCGACTTTCCTGACCTTCCCCCGCGTGCGCCGCACCCGGCCGCCTCCGGCTGGTCGAGCACGATCGTGGTGGGTGCGGTTGGACCGACCGTGACCCCACCGGCGGGGTCGGGGAGGGCAGGAAAGCCACTTTCCTGCCCTGTGGGGGCCTGAAAGTGGCTTTCCTGCCCTCGCCCGTGTCCCATCCGCCGACCGGCCGCCCGACCTCAGCCGCGCCGCCGCGATGTGAAGAGCTCGACCAGCTCGGGGTGCGGGATCTGGACGTCGGCGAAGGACGTCGTGCCGTGCTCGTACAGCTCGCGCGCGCTCTGCCGCAGGAAGCCGTACACCGAGCGGGCGAACGTGCCGCCGAGGCTCACGCGTGCGACGCCGGCCGCGTGCATCTCGGCGACGCTCGGGCCGTCGCTCCCCCACGACATGTTGATGTTCAGCGGGCCGTCGATCTCGGCGGCGAGCGTCCTGATCATGTTGATGTCGGGTGGGGCGGGCACGAAGAGGCAGTCGGCGCCGGCCTTGCGGTAGCGGTTGGCGCGCCGGATCAGCTCGGCGAGCGGACGTTGCGGGGTGACGAGCATGCCGTCGGTGCGGCCGGTGAGCACGAACGGCACCCCGCTCGCGTCGATGACCTCGCGGGCCGCGGCGATGCGGTCGGCGACCTCCTCCTCGTCGACGAGCGTGCCGTCGACGTAGTCCTCGATGTTGCCGCCGGCCAGCCCGATCTCGATCGACATCCGGATCGTCTCGGCGACCTCGTCGGGGGTCGAGCCGTAGCCGTCCTCGAGGTCGCCGTTGACGGGCAGGTCGACCGCCGCGGCGATCCGGCGCACGGCCTCGAACATCTCGTCGCGCGTGACCCGGTCGCGGCCCTCGGCGTGGTCGGCCTTGCCGAGCGCGAACGCGATGCCGGCGCTGGTGGTCGCGATGGCCGGGAAACCGGCGGCGGCGAGCAGCACGGCACTGCCGGCGTCCCAGGCGTTCGGCATCACGAAGGCGTTCCCGGCGGTGTGCAGGTCGAGGAAGGACATGCCGCAACGGTAGAACGCACGAGGCCATCTGCCCAATGCATACTTGTGGCGCCAGCCGATCAGCTCTGCGCATGGAGGTACCCATGGACGTCGAGGGACTGCGGACGTTCGAGGCGATCCACCGCACCGGCTCCGTCACCGCGGCGGCGGCCGCGCTGCACCTCTCGCAGCCGGCCGTGAGCCGCCGGCTCGGCCTGCTGGAACGCGAGCTGGGCGCCCCGCTGTTCGAGCGCGTACCCGCGGGCGCCGTCGTGAGCGAGGCCGGGCGCGCGCTGCTCCCGTACGCCGAACGGGTGCTGGCCACCGTCCGCGACGCGCACGCTGCCGTCCAGGACGTCGGCGCGCCCGACCGCGGATCGGTGTCGCTGGCACTGGTCGGCACGCTCGCCGGCACCGGGCTCACACAGGTGCTGCGCCGCTTCACCCGCCTCCGCCCCCACGTCGACGTGCGGCTGCGCACCGCGACCAGCCGCGAGGTGAGCGAGCTGGTCCGCAGCGCCGACGTCACGCTCGGGTTGCGCTACACCGCCGACAACGCGCCCGACCTGCGCAGCGAGGTGCTCTTCACCGAGCGGATGGTGGTGGTCGCCGCGCCGGACCATCCCGCGGCGGCCGGGCACCACGACGGGCTGGCCGCGCTCGCCGGGCACCGCTGGCTCGCGTTCCCCGCGCCGCCGGGTCGTGCCGAGCGTTCGGCCGGCTGGCTCGCCGACACGCTCGAGGTCGCGGGGGTCACCGCGGAGCAGGTGATCCTGATCGACAGCCTCACGGCGCAGAAACGCCTGGTCGAGGCCGGTTTCGGGCTCGCGATCATGCAGACGAGCGGCATCGGCGAGGAGGTCGCCGCCGGTTCACTGGTGGTGGTCGACGTCGCCGGGCTCGACCTCGGCATCCCGGTCGCGGCCGTCACCCGCCGCGGCGGCTACCTGCCCGCGGCCGCCGCCGTCCTGCTCGCCGAGCTGCGCACCGTCGACGACGCCGTCATGGCTGACCGCCCAGTGCGTTCTCCGCAGCCGTGACCGGCAGCGGGTCGGCTTCCGGCGGTGTCGGCGCGCGCACCCCGCCGAGCTCCGAGCCGGGCTCGCCCGATCCGAGCGCGAGGGGGATCCAGAGCACGAACGTCGCGCCCGAGCCCGGCGTGCTGTGCAGGGCGACGACCCCGCCGTGGCTCTCGACGACCTGTCGCACGATCGCGAGCCCGAGCCCGTTGCGGCCACGTCGGTCGCCGCCGCGCCAGAACCGGTCGAACACCCGCGACTGCTGGTCGGTCGCGATGCCCGGCCCTCGGTCGCGCACCGCCACCCAGCCCCAGCCGCCGCGGCGCCCGGTCCCGATGGTGATCACGCTGCCGCGCGGCGCGAACCGCAGCGCGTTCGAGACGACGTTCCCGACGGCGCGGTGCAGCGCCTCGGCGTCGCCGATCACCGTCACCCCGCGCTCCATGCGCCGTTCCAGCCGTTGCCCGGCGTCCGCCGCGAGCAGCTCGTACTCGTCGGTGGCGTCGGCCGCGACCGCCGCGAGGTCGAGGTCGGACTCGGTGAACGCGGGCGCGGCCCGGCGCGCGGCGGCCAGCAGGTCTTCGATCAGGCCGGCCATCCGGGCGGTCGCGCGGGTGGTGACCACACTCGCGCGCCGGCGCTCGGCGCTGTCGACGTCGTCGCGGGAGAGCACGGCGTCGACGTTGGTCTGGATGATCGCAAGCGGGTTGCGCAGCTCGTGCGAGGCGTCGTCGATCAGCTGGCGCTGCGCCGTGAACGCGCCGTCGAGCCGGCCCAGCATGTCGTCGACGGTGTCGGCGAGCGCCCGCAGCTCGTCGTGCGGCCCGTCGAGCGCGATCCGGCGTGACAGATCGGTCGCGCTGATCTCCTGCGCGGCGGCCGTCACCCGGCGGACCGGGCGCAGCACCCGCCCGGCCAGCCACCACCCGATGACGAAGCTCAGCACCAGCAGGCCGCCCAGCACCATCACCGAGGCGCCCCGGATGATCTCCAGCGCCTGGAAGTTGACGGCCTGCTGGACGCTCGCGATGTCCGCCGCCTGGAACTCCCCGCCGCCCTTCGGCACGAACTTCCCGCCGACCCAGGAGCCCTTCTGCACGGTGATCGGGTTCAGCGGCGCGGCGTCGACCGTCGCGGAGACGGTCAGGTAGACCGCGACCAGCACCACGGCGGTCACCACGAAGAGCACCGCGGAGTAGGTCGCGGCCAGCCGGAACCGGATCGTCTGCGCCCACGCGGGCGCCTTCACGCCGGTTCCCTGATCCGGTAGCCGCGCCCGATCACCGTCTCCAGCACGGGCGGTTCGTCGCCGACGACGAGCTTGCGCCGCAGCGTCCCGACGGTCACCCGCACCGTCTGCGTGAACGGGTCGGTGTTCTCGTCCCAGACGTGGTCGAGCAGCTCCTCCGCGGAGATCACGTGCCCGGCGCGGGTCATGAGGTAGCGCAGCACGGCGAACTCCTTGCGGGTCAGCGACAGCTCCCGCTCGCCGCGGCGCGCCCAGCTGCGCCCGTCGTCGAGCACGATGTCGCCGACCTCCAGCACGGCGCTGCCGCCGCCCGTATCCCTGCGCAGCAGCGCCCTGATCCTGGCGAGCAGCTCCGCGAGCGCGAACGGCTTCACCAGGTAGTCGTCGGCGCCCTCGTCGAGGCCGCGGATCCGGTCGGGCAGCCCTCCCCGCGCCGTCAGCATGAGTATCCGCAGGTCGGCGGCATCGGTGTCGGCCCGGATGCGCCGGCACAGCGTGAACCCGTCGATGTCGGGCAGGTTGATGTCGAGCACCATGAGGTCGTAGTCGGTGCCGCCAAGCTTCTCCAGCGCTTCCGCGCCGGTGGCCGCCGTGTCGACGGCGTAGCCGGCTCGGCCGAGCCCGGCCACCAGCGCAACAGCGAGATCCGATTCGTCCTCGACGACCAGTAGCCGCACGTCCCTGACGGTAGCCGGAATCCGCGCCGCAGGTCGGGGCGCTTTCGGCGGACTTTCGGTCGGGCTTCCCGCAGTTTTCGCACCCGGGTGGTGATCTGTTAACGGGTCGAGGGCGCCCCTCCCGATCAGGGGTGCCCCACCCTCCCCGGCCCGGTCGCCACCAACCGTCCCCCCGAGTGGCGGCCGGGCCCCTCACCCAAGGAGATCACCATGAACCGCGTTCCCACCATCGCCGCCGTCACCGGCGGGCTGCTCGTGCTCGGCGGGGTCGTCGCCGGCGGCATCGCGTTCGCCGGCGAGGAGACGGCCCCCGCGCCGAGGCCCGCGTACGTCACCGTCGACGACTCCCCGCGAGCCGGGCTGGCGAACACTCAGCAGACGCCGGGTGACCGGGACTGCCCGAAGGGGCCGGCCGCCGAAAGTGGCGCTGCTCAGAACGACCCTGCTGACGGCGCTGCCCCGGTGACGAGCCTGTGAGCGTCGGGTCCCTCGGCAAGGAGGCAGCGCACGCGCTGCTGGAAGAGGCGTTGTTCGAGGTGAAGCGCATCGTGGTCGGGCAGGACCACACCGTCGAGCGGATGTTCGTCGGCCTGCTCGCCCGCGGGCACTGCCTCCTCGAAGGTGTCCCGGGCATCGCGAAGACGCTGGCGGTGCGGACGCTGGCGACCGTCACGGGTGGCACGTTCTCGCGGCTGCAGTTCACACCCGACCTGGTGCCCGGCGACATCGTCGGCACGCGGGTCTGGCGGCCGTCGTCGGAGAGCTTCGACGTCGAGTTCGGGCCGGTCTTCGCGACCACCGTGCTAGCCGACGAGATCAACCGGGCGCCGGCGAAGGTGCAGTCGGCGCTGCTGGAGGCGATGGCCGAGCGGCAGGTGTCGCTCGGCGGGGCCAGCTACCCGCTGCCCGACCCGTTCCTGGTGCTCGCGACGCAGAACCCGATCGAGTCCGACGGGGTGTACGAGCTGCCGGAGGCGCAGCGCGACCGGTTCCTGCTCAAGATCGATCTCGGGTACCCGTCGGGCACCGAGGAGATGACGATCCTGGCGAGGATGAGCGTCGACCCGCCTTCGCCGCGGCGGGTGCTCGACCCGGACCAGGTGCGGGGGCTGCAACGCAGCGCCGAGCAGGTGTTCGTGCACCACGCCAACGCCGAGTACGCGGTGCGGCTGGTGCTCGCGACCCGCGATCCGGCGGCGCACGGGATGCCGGAGCTGGCTTCCGCGCTGCAGTTCGGGGTCAGCCCGCGCGCGACGCTCGGGCTGGTCGCGGCGGCTCGTGCGCTCGCGCTGCTGCGCGGGCGCGGCTACGTCCTGCCGGGCGACATCGCCGACGTCGCGGCTGATGTCATGGCGCACCGGCTCGTTCTGACGTTCGACGCGCTCGCCGACGGCGTGGATCCGCGTTGGCTGGTGGGCCGGGTGGTGGAGCGGGTGCGGCAGCCGCGCATCGCGCCTGCGCAGGACGTGCCGGCAATCGACGCCGCACCGGACGGCAGGGCCGCATGATCGCGCTGCATGCGGCGGAGCACGCGTTGCGACGCATGGACGTCGTGCTCCGCCGGCGCGTCGACGGCCTCACCCACGGCGACCGGCCGGGACGGCGCATCGGCACCGGCGGCGAGGTGCACGCCGTGCGGCCGTACCGGCCGGGCGAGGACGACGTGCGCCGGATGGACTGGACGGTGACCGCCCGCACCGGCGAGCCGCACGTACGGGTCACCGTCGCCGAGCACGAGCTGGAGACGTGGGTGCTCGTCGACGGCTCCGCGAGCATGGACTTCGGCACGGCGCTGATGGAGAAGCGCGACGTCGCCGTCGCGATGGTCGCCGCGATCGGCGCGCTCACCGACCGGCCGGGCAACCGGCTGGGGGCGTGCGTGCTCACCGGCGACGGGCTGCGGGCGCATCGGGCCCGCACCGGTCGGGTGGCGACGCGGGCCCTGCTGCGCTCGCTCATCGCCGCCGGGCGGCCCGAGCCGGGGCCGGCGGCCGTCGCCGATCTCGGCGCGGGGATCGAGCGGATGCGCCGCGAGCGGCGTCGCCCCGGCCTTCGGGTGGTGGTCTCGGACTTCATCGACCCACCACCGGGGTGGGAGCCGGCGCTGCGCCGGCTCGCCGCGCGGCACGACGTGATCGCCGTCGAGGTGGTCGACCCGCGCGAGGAGCGGCTGCCCGATGTCGGGCTGCTCACGCTCGTCGACCCGGAGACCGGGCGGCGGCGCGAGGTGCACACCGGCAGCGCGCGGCTGCGGGCGCGCTTCGCCTCGGAGGCCGCGGCGCACCGCACGGCAACGACGGCGGCGGTGCGCCGCACCGGCGCGGCGCACCTCGTGCTGCGCACAGACCGCGACTGGGTGGGCGACGTCGCACGGTTCGTCGTCGCGTCGGCCCGCGCGAGGCGCAGGAGGGCCCGATGAGCTTCCTCTCCCCCTGGTGGCTCGGCCTCATGGTCGTGGTCGCCGCGCTGGTCGCGGCCTACGTGCTCGCGCAGCGGCGGCGCAGCGCCTACGCGGTCCGGTTCGCCGCGATGCCGTTGCTGGAGAAGGTCGCGCCGCACCGTCCCGGTTGGCGCAAGCACCTGCCAGCCGTGGCGTTCGCGCTGACCATGGCCGGTCTGGTGCTGGCGCTGGCCCGGCCGACGATGCCCGTCGAGGTGCCGCGCGAGCGGGCGACGGTGATCGTCGCGGTGGACTTCTCGGTGTCCATGCAGGCGCAGGACGTCGAGCCGACCCGGATCGACGCCGCGACCGCGGCCGCGCGCACGTTCGTCTCGGACCTGCCCGAGACGTTCAACGTCGGGCTGGTGACGTTCTCCGGCAACGCGGCCGTCGCCGTGCCACCGAGCACCGACCGGACCGGCATCCTCGACGCGTTGGAACGCCCCGACCTCGGGGCAGGCACCGCGATCGGCGACGCCGTGCTGGCCTCCCTCGGCGCCGTTCGCGGGCTCGACGAGCTCGCCGGCACCGAGCCGCCGCCGGCCCGGATCGTCCTGCTCTCCGACGGCGCGAACACCGCTGGCAGCGGACTCGACGCCGCGGCGTCGGCCGCGGCGCAAGCGGGCGTGCCGGTGTCGACGATCGCCTACGGCACCCCCGAGGGCACGGTGACGTCGGGTGGACAGACGCAGCGCGTCCCCGTCGACTCCGCGGCGCTCGCAGGGCTCGCGCAGGGCAGCGGCGGGCAGAGCTACACCGCCGCGACCGGTGCGGAGCTGCAGGAGGTCTACCGCGACATCGGTTCCTCCATCGGCTATCGCACCGAGCAGCAGGAGATCACCGGCTGGGTGCTGGGTGCGTCGCTGCTCTTCGCGCTCGCCGCCGGGGTCGCGTCGCTGGCCTGGTTCTCCCGGCTCCCCTGAGCCGGCTACCGAAAGGAGCACACCGTGGACGACGAGCCGACCGATCGCATGCCGGTACCCGAGCCGCCGGTACATCCCGGGCCGGCCTTCCTCCCGCCGCCGCCCGGCCCGGCCACACCTCCGAGAGGGCTGCCGGCACTGCCACCGCCTGCCGGTCCGCCGCCCGTTCCCGGCGGCCGGCCGCAGGCCCGGCGGGTGCTGGCGCTCTCCGTCGCGGCGGCGGTCGTCGTCGGCGGGGTCGCCGGTTTCGCCGGCACCCAGCTGGCCGATCCGCCGACGCGGTCCCCGGTCAGCCTGCCGCGAGCTGCGGGCGCAGCGCCGGCGCTCGCGGGGCAGCCCGGCGCGGCAGGGATCGCGGACGTTGCCGCGGTGGTGCTCCCGGGCGTCGTGTCGATCGAGGTCCGCGGGCCGGGCGGGACGGCGGGCGGCTCGGGCTTCGTGCTCGACGAGGACGGGCACGTCCTCACCAATGCCCACGTCGTCGGCCGCGGCGGCACCGTCCAGGTCGGGTTCGCCGACGGCAGGCGGGCCGCCGCGACGGTCGTCGGCACCGACCCCGGCACGGACGTGGCCGTGCTGCGCGTCCAGGGCGGGGCCGGGCCGGCGCCGCTGCCGCTGGCCGAAGGCGGCACCCTGCGGGTCGGCGACCAGGTGCTCGCCGTGGGCTCGCCGCTGGGCCTGTCCGGCACCGTCACCGCCGGCATCGTCAGCGCAGTCGACCGGCAGATCCGGCTCGGCTCCGACGGGCAGCGCCAGTCGGCCGTCCAGACCGACGCGTCGATCAACCCCGGCAACTCCGGCGGCCCGCTCGTCGACTCCGCTGGCCGGGTGGTCGGGGTCAACACCTCCATCGCGACGCTGGGCAGCGGCGCAGGCGGGAACATCGGGATCGGCTTCGCGATCCCGGTGGACCGGGCGGTCGCGGCGGCGGAGGCGCTCATCGGCCGGGCGTAGGCGGCGGCGCCGCGGGGGGCGCCAGCGTTGCCAGGAAAGTCCGCCAGGCCTCGGCCGCCGCGAGGGATGAAAATCCGTGCTGGGCGCGGCTCGGAGGTACGGCCGCGGTGAACGAACGGCACTCTCGTCCACACCTATTGGACGAAAGTGCCGTTCGTTCACCTCCCGGGCGGGCGAGGGCCGGCACGGGACGTCAGGCCCGGCGCGGCGGCAACCGCTTGGAGTCGACGTTGCACACGGTGGGTGTGCCTTGCACATGGCCAGCCATGTGCAACGTGTGTCGACGGTGTGCAACGTCGACACACGGGGCTGCGGCGATCCACCCGTGGGCCGGGCACGGGCCGTGGTGGCCGGCCGGGGTGCGCACGTGAGGGCAGGAAAGCCACGTTCCGGTCCTCACAGGGCAGGAAAGTGGCTTTCCTGCCCTCCCGCAGCCCTCGCGCGATCTGCGCGAACGGCACTTTCGAACGATAGGTTGGCCCGAAAGTGCCGTTCGCGCGCTTCCCGGCGCGCGCCACTTTCCTGGCACCCCCGCCGGGTCCCGTCGCCGTCGGCTACCCACACGGTGTGCACGCACGGCTCCCGCAACCTCGCCTGCAGGCGTCAGGACCCGGGGGCTCCGCGCGCCGCCCTACGGCCGCAGCGCCGGCAGCACTCCCCCGTGCGCCGCGCGCAGGACACCTTCGAGGTCGGTGCGGATCGCGGCGACGCGGTCCGCACCGATCTGGGCCGCCCACCCAGCCTCCAGCTCGGCGTAGATCTCCTCCACGGCCACGAGCAGCTCCCGCCCGCGGTCGCTCAGCGCGACGGTGCGGGAGCGGGCGTCGGCCGGGTGCACGTCGCGCACGGCGTACCCGGCCGCGACCATGTCGACCACCAGCTGCGACACCGCCTGCTTCGTGATCCCGAGCGTCGCGACCAGGTCCTTCATCGTCACCGGACCGCCGGCCAGCGCCAGCAGCACGAAGCCGAACGCCGGCCGGACGCCGGGGAAGCCGCGTTCCGGCAGGCGCTCGTGGAGCCCGTCGATGAGCAGCCGGAAGGACAGCGTCAGCAGCCGGGCGAGCGGGGTATGGCTCATGCCGCCCAGGGTGGCGTGAACGGCTCGCCGTCGTGCATGCGGGCCTGCCCGCCGACCGGCATGCAGCACATCGCGCGCAGCGGCTCGTCGCCGTCGGCCGCCAGCGCGAACGGCGTGTTCGGCGGGACGACGATGGCGTCGCCGGGCGCTGCTTCGAGCTCCTGCGATCCGAGGCGGACGTTCGCCCGCCCCGAGAGCACGACGAACACCTCCTCCCTGGTCAGCTCGTGCGGGTTCGCGGGAGTTCCGGGGTCGATCTCCACGATCCAGACGCTCGTGTCGGTGCTGCCGCGGGTCGGGGTGGCGAGCGACGTGAACCGGGCGCCGCCGATGTCGTGCGTGGGTGAGGTGGGGCCGGTGAGGACAGCCACGGGTGAGCTCCATTCGTCAAGGTGCTTGACGAATCGTGGTCGTCGCTCAACTACAAGTCAAGAAGCTTGACTGAATCTCTCGAACTCGGACACCACACGTTCGACGTCGCCGAGGAACCACGGCCCGTCGCTGTCGGCGTACTCGACGAGCCGCGCGTCCGGCAGCCGCTCAGCGAGGTAGCGCGCGTGGCCCGTGTCGTACAGCGGACTGCCCGCCCGCGAGATCAGCAGCACCGGCGGCGTCACGTCGGGCAGCACGGTCCGCACGTCGGCGGCGAGCCACACCTCGTGCAGCAGCTCGGCGGTGCGCGGGCTGGCGCCGCGCCGGCCCGCCGCGTCCCACCAGGCGCGGAACCGCGGGTCGGCAGCGACCGTCGGGGCCGTCAACGCGAGCACGTCGATATCGGACGCCTCGATCGGGCTGCGGATCTCCTTGAACGTGTTGTCCACCGAGCGCGGCTGCTCCCCGTGCAGGTAGTCGGCGGTCACCGTGAAGCGGGCGAACCCGTTGACCATCGTGACCGAGCGGACCCGCTCCGGGTTGGTCGCGGCCAGCAGCAGCGCGATCATCGAGGTGTCGGCGTTGGCGAACACGTGCACGGAGCCCGCGCCGACGGCGTCGAGCACCGCGACCACATCGTCGCGCCACCCCTCGATCGACGGTGGCATATGCGGGGAGACCGGGTCGGACTGCCCGATCCCCCGCCGGTCGAACGCAACCACCCGCCGACCGGTGGCGAGCCTGGCGATCGCGCCGGCCAGGTGCGGTTCCTCCAGGTAGGAGTCGAGCGGGACGAACGTCGCGTTCAACAGCAACACGTCGAGATCCCCGTCGCCGAAGATGCTGTACGCGACGTGCACGCCCGCCGCGTTCGCATAGCGGGGGCCGTCGACCACGACGGTGGCTGTGACCGCCGCCGGAGCGCCCGCGCCGGGCAGCACGACGGTGTGGCCGAGCACCGCCCGCTCCAGCCCGCGCAGCCCGGGACCAGGATCGACCCCGAGCTGCTCGCCGAGCAGCCGCCGCACGTCCCGGTAGGCGCGCAGGGCGTCGGCCTGCCGCCCGCAGTGGTAGAGCGCGGTCATCCGCAGCTCCCACAGCCGTTCCCGCAGAGAGTGCTCCGCCGTGAGCGCCTCCAGCTCGCCGATCACCGACGCCGCGCCACCGGCAGCGACCACCGCTGCGAGGTGGTCCTCGACCAGCCCCAGGTGCTCCTCGACGAGCCGCGCCCGCTCGGCGTCACCCACGAAGCCCGCCGGCAGCTCCGGCTCGCCCCGCCACAGGGCGCGGGCCTCCGCCAGCATCCCGGCTGCACCCGGGTCGTCACCGGCGAGCGAGGCGAGACGCGCACCGCGCCGCAGCCGCTCGACCTCCGCGACGTCGAGCTGCCCGTCCGCGACGGCGAGGTGGTAGCCCGCCTGCCCGCCCGCGACCGTGCCGATCCCGGCGGCGGTGAGCGCGGTCCGCACCCGCGACACGTGCCCCTGCACCGTCTTCACCGCCGACGGCGGCGGCTCGTCCCACAGCCGCGACGCCAGCGCGCCGACCGACATCGGCCGCGGCGCCGCGAGCGCGAGCAGCGTGAGCACCTCACGCGACTTGCGGCCCACGATCCCGATCGGGCCGGCAGCCCCTTCGAGGTGGAGTGGCCCGAGCACGGAGAGCATCCGGCGAGCATATGGACCGCAGCCCGATCACAGCCGGGCGGCGCGATCGTCGGGAGCACCGCGGAACCGCTCAGGTGCCGCCCACCACGGAGGACCTCCGATGCAGCTGCTCTCGGGCATCAACCACGTCGCGATCGTCACCGCCGACCTCGACCGCTTCACCGCGTTCTACACCGGGGTCATCGGCCTGACGCCGGTCTTCGAGGAGTCGGTGCCGGGCTTCCGGCACGCCATCCTCGCCGTCGGCGACCACACCGTCCTGCACCCCGTGCAGGCGCCAGCGGACAACGAGACGGAGACCGGCCACGGCCTGGGTTCGCCCACGATCATGGACCGGGGCCATCTCGACCACTTCGCGCTCGACGTCCCGTCGTGGGAGGCGTTCGAGGAGCTGCGCCGCAAGCTCGTCGCGCACGGATCGTCCGACGGTGCGGTCACCGACCTCGGTCCGAAGATCAGCTTCTGGTTCGTCGACCCCGACGGCATGCACGTCGAGATCGACTGGGTGCACGACCGCTCGCTGCGCGGGTTCCACGCCCCGACACCGTTGAGCGAGGAGCGGAAGCGGGAGCTGTCGGTCCTCGTGTAACCAGTTATAGTAGTTACATGGACTGGCGCCGCTACCGCTCCGGGCGCGCCTGCATCGACCTCGTGCACACCGGTGGCGGCATTCCCGAGCACGAGCGCTTCGAGATCGTCCGCACGCCCGCCGACCTCGCGGCAGTGCTCCCGCACGTGCTGCACGAGCCCGACCTGCGGCTCACGGCGACGGCGGCCGATCTCGACGCGCTGCGGGTGCTGCGCACTGCGTCGACACGCAGCGCGCTCGCACTGGCGGCCGGCGCCGAACCCGCCGCCGCCGACGTCGAGACGATCAACCTTGCGGCCGCGGAGCCGCCGCTCGTCAGGGCCTTCGCCGCCGGCGGCGGCACGCGGCTGGTCGCGCCGACGACCCCGCAGGCCATCGCGACGCTCGCGTGTGACGCCGTCGACCTGTTCGGCGGCCCGCTGCGCGGCCGCATCCGGGTCTGCGCGGCCGACGACTGCGGGCTCCTGCTCGTCGACACCTCGCGCCCCGGCAACCGCCGGTGGTGCTCGATGCGCCGCTGCGGCAACCTCGCGAAGGTCCGCCGCTCCCGCGCCAACGAGAGGGATACCGGATGAGTCCGACGGCGCTGACCTGGCCGAACGTGCTCTCCTGGCGCATGGAGCGCCAGCTGCTCGACCGGCCCGGCGGGCTCGACACGGTCGATGTCGTGCGGCGCCTCGGCGGGGTGCAGGCGCAGGTCGCCTCCAGCGCGGCGCAGGCGGTCGCGGTGCGGACGGCGTCGGGCCGGGCCGAGGTCCCCGAGCGGCTCGCCGACCGCTCGCTGGTGAAGACGTGGGCGCAGCGCGGCACCCTGCACCTGCTGCCCGCCGACGAGGCCGGCGCGTACCTGAGCCTGCTCGCCGCGGCGCGGTTCTGGGAGAAGCCGTCGTGGCAGCGGTCGTTCGCCACCACCGAGCAGATCGCGAAGCTCGGCGAGGCCGTCGACCACGCCTTGCGCGACGCCGTGCTGACCCGTGAGGAGCTCGCCGCCGCGATCATCGAGCACAGCGGGGAGGTGGAGCTCGGCAAGCACCTCGCCTCGGGGTGGGGCGCCCTGCTCAAGCCGTTCGCGTGGCAGGGGCTGCTGTGCAACGCGCTGAGCGACGGCAACCGCGTCACGTTCACCAGCCCCGCGACCTGGCTGCCCGGCTGGAAAGGTCTCCCCGAGCCGGACGTCGCCGCGGCGCACGTCGTGCCCGCCTACCTCGGCGCGTACGGGCCTGCGGGGATGGCGTCGTTCGACCAGTGGCTGCTCCGCGGGGTGACGAAGAAGCCGGTGCTGCGCCGCTGGTTCGGCGATCTCGTCGAGGCCGGGACGCTCACCGAGGTCGACGTCGAGGGCGAGCGGCTGCACGCCCGCACCGCCGACCTCGACGAGCTGGCGTCGACCCGGCCGGCCGGCCGCGTCCGACTGCTACCCGCGTTCGACCAGTACGTGCTCGGCCCCGGCACCAGCGACAAGCAGATCATCGAACCTGCGCGCCGGCCGCTGATCAGCAAGGCGGCCGGCTGGATCTCCCCGGTCGTCGTGGTGGACGGGCGCGTCGCCGGCACCTGGACCGCCGATGGCGAGACGCTCGCGATCGAGCTGTTCGGGGAGGAACGGGCACCGAACAGGGACGCGCTCGACGCGGAGGTCGAGGTGCTGGGCAAGGCACTCGGCCGCCCCCTCGCCCCCACACTCCGCACGATCTGACCCGGCAGGCCAGGATCGAGAGATGTTCACCGGTCGCGTCGGACACCCCGACCCGCAATACATCGGCGCCGTGGCTCAGGTGCTCACCCGCGCCTTCGCCGACGACCCCGTGATCTCGTGGATCCTGCCCGATCCCGCCACCCGCGAGCGGCGGCTGCGCGGGCTCTTCGACGTCCAGCTGCGCCACTTCCACGCCACGAACGCGGGCGTGCTGTCCGCCGGCGACCCCGCGGCGCCGGCCGGGGCGGCGATCTGGGAGCCGCCGGGCCACCCCATGCGCCTGCCGGCGATGCTGCGCGCGCTGCCCGGCGTCCTGTCGAGCACCGGACGCGACGGGTTCCGCCGGGTCCGGACGATCCTGTCCCGGTTCGGCGCGGTGCACCCGCACCGGCCGCACTGGTACCTGGGCTACCTCGGCACCGATCCCGACCAGCAGGGCACCGGTGTGGGTTCGGCGCTGATGCGCCCCACGCTCGCCTACTGCGACGCGACCGGGCTGCCCGCCTACCTCGAATCCAGCGACGAGAAGAACGTCGGCTTCTACGAGCGCTTCGGGTTCGTCGTGACCGGCGAAGTCCGGCTCCCCGACGGGCCGCGGGTGCCGCTGATGTGGCGCGAGCCCCGTTGAGCACCGCCCTGGTCGTCAAGGGCGTCAACTACGACCTGGGGACGGAGGTGAGCGGCGTGCCAGGAAGGTCCGCCACGGCCCTCGGGCCGCCACGGGGACAGAGAATCCGTGCTGGGGACGGCTCGGGAGCACCGCCGAGGACGAGGTTGGTGCGCGAGCAGCGCGCGTAGGCGCTCGTGCACAGGTTGGTGCCTCCGTGCACAAGTTCCACCCTGTGCACGAGGAGGCGAACCTGTGCACGAGCGACCCGCCGCCGGGGTCACGAGCGGCCGGAGAGGTACGCCAGCTGCGGCAGCTCCGCCTCGTACCGCTCCAGCAGCCGCGCCGCCACCCGCGCCGAGTCGACGAGCGGGTGCGTCGCGAAGGCGCGCAGCGCCACCGAACGCGACCCGGTGGTCGCGGCCTCGATGACGTCGTGCTCGACCGACTTCACCGCCGCGACCAGCCCGGCCGCGTGGCCGGTGAGCGGCTCGACCGTGACGGGGCGCGCGCCGTTCGCGTCGACGAAGCACGGCACCTCGACGACCGCGTCGGGGTCGAGAGTGCCCAGCACTCCCCTGCCCCGCACGTTGAGGATCAACGTGGTGCGCTCGTCCAGTGCGATCGCGCGCATGAGCGCGAGCGCGACCCGCTCGTAGCCGCCCGACTGCAGGTCGGTCGACGCCCGGTCGCCCGCGCCCGCGGCGTCCCGCGCGTCGGCCATGTAGGTCGTCTCGCGTTCGAGCCGGGTGTTCTCCCACGACCGGAACGGGTGGGTGTCGGTGTGGCCGTAGAAGCGGTCCTGCTGCTTGATCAGCACCGCGCCGCGGGTGTCGGCGGCGGCGCGGGCGGCGTCGACGGCCTCCCGCGCGAAGTAGTAGTAGTGCAGGTACTCGTTGGGGACGTGCCCGATCGTGCGCAGCCAGTCGGCGCCGAAGAGCTTGCCCTCCTCGAACGACGTGAGCGCGTCCTCGTCGCGCATCAGCTCCGGCAGCAGGTCGCGCCCACCGGCCCAGACACCGCGCAGCCAGCCGAGGTGGTTGAGGCCTGCGTAGTCGAGCCACACCGAGGCCGGGTCGACGCCGAGCGCCCCGGCGACCCGGCGGCCCAGCCCCACCGGCGAGTCACAGATGCCGATCACGCGATCGCCGAGGAACGGGCTCATCGCCTCGGTCACCATCCCGGCCGGGTTGGTGAAGTTGATCACCCATGCGTCCGGGGCGAGCCAGGCGATCTTCTGCGCGAGCTGGCGGGCGACCGGCACCGTGCGCAATCCGTACGCGATGCCGCCCGCGCCGACCGTCTCCTGCCCCACGACACCCTCGGCCAGCGCGACGCGCTCGTCGATCGCACGCCCGTCGAGCCCGCCGACGCGGATCGCGGAGAAGATGAAGTCGGCGCCGGTCACGGCCTCTTCGAAGTCGGTCGTGACCCGCACCGCCGGCGCGTCGGGCACACCCTCGGCCAGCGCGGCGAGCACCCTGGCGATCGCCGCCATCCGCTGCGGGTCGAGATCGTGCAGCGTGACGTGCGTGACCCGGCCCTTGCCGTGATCCTCGAGCAGCGCCCGATACACCAGCGGCACGCGGAACCCCCCGCCGCCGAGGATCGTCAACCTCATACCGTGATCACCTCGGACCCTCCTTCTCGCAGGTCGGCCACTGTATCCGGGTCCGCCTGCACGTTCGTGACGACAACGTCGAGCGCCTCGGGGCCGCACACCCTCGCCATGCCGACCCCGGGGAACTTGCCGCGGTCGGCGACGAGCACCACCTGGTCGCTCGCAGCGATCATCGCGCGTTTGACCGGCACCTCCACCACCGTGGTGTCCATGACGTGCCCACCGCGGCGCACGCCGCTCGTGCCGAGGAACAGCCGGTCGGCCTTGATCTGGCGCAGCGTGTCCTCGGTGAGGAAGCCGACGAGGGAGCGGTAGTCCCGCCGCACCATGCCGCCCAGCAGCACGAGCTGGATCTCCTCGCAGTCGATCAGCTCGTCGAGCACGGCGAGGCTGCTGGTGACGACGGTGAGGCTGCGGCCCCGCAGCCTGCGGGCCACCCGATGGGCGGTGGTGCCGATGTCGAGCAGGATCGTCTCGCCGTCCTGCACCAGCTCGGCGCAGCGCACGGCGATCGCGTCCTTCTCCTCGGCGCGGGTCGCGGCGACGTCGGGGAACGGGTCGTCGCGCTGCTCGTCGAGCGGCATCGCGCCGCCGTACACCCTGCGCAGCAGGCCCTGCTCGGCGAGCTGGACGAGGTCGCGGCGGATCGTGGCAGCGCTCGTGACGAGCCGCTCGGCCAGCGCCTCGACGGTCGCGGGCCCTTCCGACGCCACGATGCCCACGATCAACTCGTGGCGGCGCTCCCGAAGCATGGGCCGACGGTACCGTGCAAAGTTGCGCACTCCTACAACGCGCTCAAGCACAGTCGAACGAACTCTTGCAAAGTCGCGCACCGACGGGCAGCATCCTCGACACTCGCCGCGGAGCACCCGCCCGGAGCGCGCTCCCGCGGCCGCTGGCACAGGAGGGTGGCCATGGACCTTTCCCGCACTGCCGTTCATTCCCGCACTGCCGTTCATTCCCGCAGGGCCGTACTGCGCGGGACGTTGCTCGCGATCGCGGCCGCCGGGGTCGGTGGCGCGGCGGCAGCGTGCGGGGGGCGCGACACCGCGTCGAACGAGCTGACCCTCTGGTACTGGGGCGGCGGGCTCAGCGACGCCGTCGTCGCGGATGCCGTCGCGAAGTTCAAACCGACGGCGCTCGTGCCGTCGGTGATCGGCGGCGACTTCAAGCAGAAGCTCGTGACCACGATGAACGGCCGGAAGTTCGTCCCGGACATCACCGGCATCAAAGGCGAGAACATCGCGTCGATGCTCGCCGAGGCCGACCGGTTCATCGACCTGAACACGCTCGGCGCCGACCGGCTCGCCGCGCAGTACGTCGGGTGGAAGTGGAAGGAGGGCACCTCGCGCGACGGAAAGCTGATCGGCTTCCCGATCGACGTCGGCCCGACCGCGCTGTTCTACCGCTCCGACCTCTTCGCGCAGGCCGGCCTGCCGTCGGAGCCTGCACAGGTGACCGCTGCCATCTCGACGTGGGACGGGTTCTTCCAGGCCGGACGGCGGCTCGTGCAGGCCGTCCCGGGGTCGTTCGTGGTCGACTCGGTGGTGGGTCTGTTCAAGATCGGGGTCGGGCAGAGCGGCAAGCGCTTCATCGACGCGGACAACCACTTCATCGGCGACCGGCCGCACGTGCGCACCGCGTGGGACCGCGCGGTCAAGGCGATCGACATGGGCGTCGCGGCGCCGCAGCTGGAGAACCAGGACAAGACCGCCGCCCGCGGGAACGGCACGTTCGCCTGCTCGCCCGGCGCGGCGTGGTCGGCGCTGGACATCAAGAACGAGGCCCCCGACACGGCCGGGAAGTGGCGGGTCGCGCCGATGCCGGAGGGCCCGTCCAACGACGGCGGCTCCTTCCTCGCCCTCACCCGCGAGTGCCGCAACCCGCAGCTCGCGTTCGAGATCATCACGTGGCTGCTCGGCCCGGACAACCAGGCACGCGGGTTCACCGACGCCGCGCTCTTCCCGACCGCGCCAGCCGCGTACAAGCTCCCCGCCTTGACCGCCGGCGACCCGTTCTTCGGCGGGCAGTCCACCATCGAGGTGTTCGGGCCCGCCGCGGAGAACGTGCCCGCGGCGTACGAAGCACCCGCCGACGCCGCGGTCTACCAGCCGTTCGCCGACGAGATCACGCTCGTCTGGTCGAAGGGCAAAGATCGCGATGCCGCATGGACCGACGCCGTTGCCGCCGCGAGGCAGATCGCCGAGCGGCAGGGCGTGAGCTGAGGTGGCGACGGCACCGCCGAAGGCCAGGACCGCGGCGCCGGCCGCGCCCGCTCCGCGCAAGGAGGGCGCGCTGCGCCGGTTCTGGCCGCAGTACGTCGCGATCACGCCGTTCTTCCTGCTCTTCGCCGTCTTCCTGCTCGGCCCGATCCTCTTCTCGCTCTACCTCTCGTTCCAGAAGTGGGACGGCCTCGGCGACATGGAGTTCGTCGGGCTGCGCAACTACGCCTACCTCGTCGAGGACGGGAAGTTCTGGCTCGCGCTCCGCAACACCGTGCTGATCTGGATCTTCTCCACGGTGCCGACGCTGTTCCTGGCGCTGGTCGTGGCGAACCTGCTGCACTCGGCCGTCCGGTTCTCGAGCTTCTACCGCATCGCCTACTTCGTGCCCAGCGTGACTTCGATCGTCGCTATCGCGATCTTCTTCGGCTCGGTGTTCAGCACGCAGGCCGGGCTCGCCAACGCGATCCTCGGCGCACTCGGCGCGGCGCCGGTGCCGTGGCTCGTCGACGAGTGGACGATCAAGTTCGTCATCGCCACGGTGATCTGCTGGCAGTGGGTGGGCTACAACGCCCTGATCTACCTCGCGGGGCTGCAGGCGATCCCCGCCGAGCTGTACGAGGCGGCTCGCATCGACGGCGCGGGGCCCGTGCAGACGTTCTTCCGCATCACGATCCCCCAGCTGCGCCCGATCATCCTGTTCACGGTGGTCATCTCGACGATCACGGGGATGCAGACGTTCACCGAGCCGCAGGTGATCTTCTCCAGCAACGTCGCCAACGCCGCCAACAGCGGCGGCCCCGGCAACGCCGGGCTGACCGCCGTCCTCTACTTCTACAACCAGGCGTTCACCAACAGCGACTACGGCTACGGCGCCGCGATCGCCTGGGCGGTGTTCCTGGTGATCCTCGTGTTCACGGTGATCAACTGGCGGCTCGTCTCGCGCCGCGACCGGGCCGGTGCGCGATGAGGCCCGGCCGAGGGGGCCGGGTCGGCCTGCACGTCACGCTGCTCGTCGGGGTCGCGATCTCGCTGTTCCCGTTCTACTGGACCGCCGTCATGGCGACCAACACGACGCAGGACATCTTCCGGGTGCCGCCGAAGCTCGTGCCCGGCCCGGAGCTGTTCGAGAACATCGGGCGGCTGCTCTCGAGCATCGACTTCTTCGGCTCGATGCTCAACACCGTGATCGTCGCGACGTCGGTGACGGCGCTGGTGCTGTTCTTCGACTCGATCGCCGCCTTCGCGTTCGCGAAGTTCGAGTTCCCCGGTCGCAACACGCTCTTCGCGTTGCTCATGCTCGCGTTCATGCTGCCGAGCCAGCTCGCTCTCATCCCGCAGTTCGTGATCATGGTGGAGCTGGGCTGGGTGGGCACGCTCAACGCGCTGATCGTGCCGGCGGCGGCCAACGCGTTCGGGATCTTCTGGATGCGGCAGTACATCGCGGGCGCCGTGCCGGACGACCTGCTCGCCGCGGCCCGGATCGACGGCTGCGGCTTCTTCCGGCAGTACGCGTCGATCGTGCTGCCGGTGATCCGTCCGGGGCTCGCGTTCCTCGGGATCACGACGTTCATCTCGACCTGGAACGACTACACGTGGCCCCTGATCGTGCTGGTCGACCCCAACAACCTCACGTTGCAGGTGGCGCTCTCGCAGCTCAAGACCGCGCACGACACCGACTACAGCATGATCATGGCCGGCACCCTGCTCGCCGTGCTGCCGCTGGCGCTGGTGTTCACGCTGTTCGCCCGCGGGTTCGTCCGCGACGCCATGGCGGGCGCGTTGCGCGGCTGAGCCGCCGCACCTACCTCAGCCGGCCGCGCGCAATGCCCGTGGCGAGGCCCCCAGCTCGCGCCGGCACGTCTTGTTGAACGCCTGCAGGTCCGGGATGCCGACGGTGGCGGCCACCGCGGGGATCGACATCGTCGACGACGTCAGCAGGTACCGGGCCCTGGCCAGCCTGCGGTGGCGGATGTAGGCGACCACGGTCATGCCGGTGTGGGCGCGGAACAGCCTGGTCAGGTGGTTGTGCGAGACATCCGCGACGGCGGCCACGGCAGGCACGGTGAGCGGCTGCGCCAGGTTCGCCTCGATGTGCGCGAGCGCGCGGGTCAACCCGTCGTGCGCGGCGGTCGCCGGCCTCGGCTGCTCCGGCACGGTCGCGGCCCGCCACAGCGCCGCCCACACCTCGGCCGTCACCTGCGGCGACCCGCCGGGGAACGCGTCGACGGCGCGCCGCAGCATGTCGGAGATCTGGGCCGCGGCCGGTCCGGCGTCGCGGACGACGGGCACCAGGCAGGGCTCGCCGACGTGCTCGGTGCTGAAGTGCGCGAAGAGGTGCTCGGATCGCCCCCGGTAGTCGAAGCGCACCTGCTCCCCCGGCGGCACGAAGCTCACCGAACCCGGACGGACGGGGTGCGTCGCACCGAGCAGCGTCAGCTCGGCGCTGTAGCCGTAGACGTGGAACTGCCACAGGCCGCGCAGCTGGAACACGTCGCGCAACGACCTGACGCCGTGCACCCCGACCCCGACGTTCGCGACCGCCGGGGCGCGCTCGAGGTACAGGGGGACCGTCATGGTGAGAAATTACCAGTAGTGGTGATCGAAACCCACGCATGAGCAGGCGGTCTCTGTCTAGCCTTGGCGAGTGCCGACCACTCGAATCGGAGAGAGATGACCACTTCGACGCACCAGAAGCACCTCCTCACCTCTGTGCAGATGGCCCACTTCGTGGCGCACGGATCGCTCCGGATGGACGCCGTCGTGCCCGCCGAGATGAACGAGCAGGCGATCGCCGTCCTCGACGCCGGGATCCCGGCCGTCCCGTACGGCACCCCGCTCGCCGACACGTTCGAGCCCGGCTCGCTGCCCGAGCGTCTCGTGCAGCTGCCCGAGGTCGCCGGCGCGATCCGCAGCCTGGTCGGGCCGGACCCGGTCGTCGACCACCACGCCGTCCACATCCGCAAGGCGCACGAGGGCGAGGCGCAGAACCTGCACGCCGACGCGATCATCGACGTCCGCGAGGACGCGTTCGACGTGCAGCTCATGTACTACCCGCAGGAGGTGACGCTCGAGATGGGCGGCACCCTCAGCGTCCCGGGCAGCCACCTGCGCCGCACCAACGAGTCCGACACCGGCCGTTACCAGAACCTGCTCGGCCAGAGCCGCCTGACCTGCCCCGCCGGCACCGTCGTCTTCCTGCACCACGGCATCTGGCACGGCGGGCGGCGCAACGACAGCGACGTCGACCGCTACATGTTCAAGATCCGCTTCAATCCGACGGTGCGCCAGGTCCGGCTGTGGGACACCGACGACCTCTACGACGAGGGCGTCGCCGCCGAGCTGAACACCCGTTTCCCCTGGTACGAGACCGCCACCGGACGCCTGGAGATCTACAACCGGGCCAAGCTGTGGCAGGCGCTCACCGGCGACGACACCGCCGACCCGGACTACTGGGTGACCCGCGTGTCCAACCGGCCCCGCCGCGTCGTCGCGCAGCGCAGCCTCAACCCGCACGCAGCCCGCAAGGAGATGGCATGACCGCGGCGACCCAACCCCAAGCCGTCCAGCAGGACCTCCGCCAGCAGGTGCTCGTGCTCTACCTGGCCTCGTCGGCGCTCGACGCGAAGGTCGTCGGCTGGTCCACCTACGACGGCACCGGCGCCACCACCCCCACCACGGGCGACAGCGACGTCCCGCCGTACACGACGGGACTCGACGCGCTCAAGGACGGCTGGCGGCTGTTCCAGGCGGCGCAGCTGCTGCCGCCCCACCCCGGGCACGAGTACGACACGTCGTTCCTGAAGCACGAGTTCTTCTTCGAGAAGCTCGTCGCCGTCTGACGGCCCTACCGCGGCGGACGTAGGCACAGCTACGACGCGCGGCGGACGACGTGACGGATTGCTCGCGGCAACCATTCCCCAGCCGGCCGGACCGTCCGGTCACCGAGGGAAGCGGGCACGCCATGAACGCCAGGAGCGCCACCGTCATCGGCCTCGTCACCGGCGCCGTGGGGATCGCGATCCTCTACGTCGCCGGTGTCGCGATGCCGATCATCCCGCCCGGCATGGTGCTGCTACTGGCCGCGGCGCTGCTGGTCGGATCGACCCGCATGCGCTGGGCCCCCGTGCTCGGCGTGGTGATCGCGCTCTCGGAGATCGCGGGGTTCGTCCTCAGCGGCTCGTTCCGAGCGCTCGTCGACCTCGACCCGGTGACGATCTTCGGCGGGACCTGGGTGCGGCTGGCCGGCGTCGTGCTGGCGACGGTCGCGGGCGTCGTCGCGACGGTTCAGAACTACCGGGGCGCGCCCGTCGCGGCGTAGGGCGCCGCGAACGCGGGGTGCCAGGAAAGCCACTTTCCTGTCCTGCGGCGCCAGGAAAGCCACTTTCCTGGCACTGCCGTGACCACTCCGAGGTCCGCCGGGGCGGCTAGGCGCGGGGACGTGCCGCCCCGCCGCCGCCACCCCGGCCGGAGGCCGGCCCGCGCCCCGCGGCCGCATCACGGCGCCGGCGCCGGCGTCGGCGCCGGCGCCGGCCCCGTCGACTCCCGGACGGTGAGCGTCGTCGCCAGCAGCTCCTGCTCGCGGTGGGCGGAGCGGCCCGTCCCCCGCCCCAGGAGGTCGAGCAGCATGTCGGTGGCGACGCGGCCGGCGCGCTCGATGGGCGCGGTGAGCGTCGTCAGCGCGGGGTGGCAGAAGTCGGCGCCGAAGATGTCGTCGCAGCCCACCACGCTCATCTCGCCCGGCACGTCGACGCCGCGCTCGGCGAGCCGCCCCAGCATCCCGATCGCGAGCAGGTCGTTGAACGCGAGCACGGCGCTCGCCCCGGTGTTGATCACCGCGTCGGCCGCCGCGGCGCCGGCGCGGACCGTCGGCGGGAACGGCCCGAGCCGCACTGCGTGCAGCCCGAGGCGGCGCGCGGCGGTGTAGACCGCCCGCCAGCGCCGTCCGTTCGACCACGAGCCGGCGGGTCCCGCGGCGTAGGCGAGCTTGCGGTGCCCCAGCGACGCCAGGTGTTCCACGGCCTGCACGGCGCCGTCCGCACTGTCGATCACGACCGTGGGCACCCCCCGCGTGCCCCGGTTCAGCGCCACCAGCGGGACGCTCGACGCGACCTGCTCCAGGTCGGCGTCCGAGAGCCGCGAGGCCGCGAGGATCAGCCCGTCGACGGCCTTCGGCATGCGCGCCAGGTGCCGCGCCTCCACCTCGGCCGACTCCTCGGTGTCGACGAGCATCAGCGAGTACCCCGCCGCCGCGGCCTGCGCCTGCGTGCCGCGGATGACGTCGAAGAAGAACGGGTTGGTGATGTCGGGCATGAGGAGCCCGATGGTGTCGGTGCGCCCGGAGAGCAGCGAGCGGGCCCGCGGGTTGGGCTGGTAGCCGAGCTCGTCGGCGGCCGCGACGACCCGCTGACGGGTGGCCTCGCTGACCCGCCCCGGCATCGTCAGCGCGCGCGACACGGTGGAGACCGCGACCCCGCACCGGGCGGCGACGTCGCTGATCGTCGGGCCGGCGCGGCGGGCCTTGCGGGTCTTGTGGGGGCTGCCGCCGTCGCGCATACCACCCTCCTCGCCTGTCGGCCGCCTGTGGTCGGCCGACAGGATGGCAGTAGTGGCAACTTTTGGCAAAGGGTTGCCACCCCAACGTGAAGGGCCTACCGTCCCCGCCAAGTTCGACCAGGTGTCTGACAAGGAGGTCGCCCCATGGCCGCAACCCGGAGAGCAACCACGTGGGCCGCCATCGCGGCCGCGGCGGCGCTCGCACTCGCAGGCTGCGGTGGCGGGGGTGGCAGTGGCGGGAGTGGCAGTGGCGCGGGCAACGGCGGCGGGTCGACCGGCCCGATCAACGTGCTGGTGGGGGCCAGTGCGCAGTACCCCGAGCAGCAGAAGGAATGGTTCACCCACATCAAGGACGTCTTCAAGCAGCGCACCGGCGCCGACGTCAACTTCGAGACGTTCGCCTCCGCCGCCGACGAGCAGACCAGGATCCAGACGGCCGTCGTCTCCGGTGAAGGTCCCGACGTCTACTCGCTCGGCACGACCTTCACTCCCGTCGCCTACTCGACGGGCGCGTTCACGAAGTTGGGCCCCGCGGAATGGACGGCCGTCGGCGGCAAGGACCGGTTCACCCCTGCGACGCTCGCGATGTCCGGTCCCAATGACACCGACCAGGTCGGCGTGCCGTTCCTGTCGCGCCCGTTCGTCATGGCCTACAACAAGGCCCTGTTCCAGCAGGCCGGCCTCAGCGGCCCGCCCACCACGTGGGACCAGCTGGTCGAGTACGGCAAGAAGCTGACGAAGGACGGCGTGCACGGCGTCGCGGTCGGCTACGCCGACAACTACGACCCCTGGAAGTTCGTCTGGATGTACGCGAACCAGTACGGCAACCCGCTGATCGACGGCAAGCAGGTCCGCCTCGACGACCCGACGGTCGTGCGGGCCTACCAGGAGTACTTCGGGCTGCTGACCGAGGACAAGATCGTCAACCCGGAGGCCGTCGGCTGGAGCAACCCGCAGGCGCTGGCGTCGTTCGCCGCCGGCAAGTCGGCGATGATGCTCATGACCACGCCGACGTCGATCCCGACGCTCGACGCATCTCCGATCGCCGACCAGTACGTCTACGCCCCGATGCCGGCCGTGCCGCCCGGCGAGGCCGCGCTCCCGGCCGGTGGCCGGCCCGCGACGACGATCGTCTCCGGCGACAACATCGCGGTCGCCGACTACTCGCGCAACAAGGACCTCGCGTTCAAGTTCGTGGAGCTGGTGACGAGCGAGGCGGAGCAGGCGCACTACACGTCGGTGTTCGGCGACCTGCCGGCCAACGCCGCCGCGGCCACGACGATCATCAATTCGAACGCGAAGCTCGCCCCGATCATCGAGGCCGGCAAGGGCGCCGTCGCGACGCCGTTCACCGGCGCGTGGTCGGAGGTGCAGCTGGCGCTGACCAACGTCGCCGTGCAGTCGCGGCCGGAGCTCGCGGCCGGTGCGGTGCCGCAGGGAGCGATCGCCGGCCGGCTGGCCGAGGCCCAGCAGGCCGCCCAGCAGGCTCTCGACCGGGCGGGCCAGTAGCGTGCCGGCCGGCGCGGTCCGGCAGGCGCGCAAGGCCGGGACGACGGGACGCCCGCTGTGGCTGATGGCGCCGGGCGGGCTCCTGATCGCGCTGGTCATCCTGGTCCCGGCGGTGCTGGCGCTGTGGATGTCCTTGCTGCAGCTCGACCAGTACAGCCTCCGGACCTGGCTGTCGGCGCCGTTCGTCGGGCTCGGCAACTACGTCGAGGCGTTCGTCGGCAGCAGGTTGCTGCACTCGGTGTGGGTGAGCGTGGCGTTCGGTGTGCTGACGACGCTGCTCACGCTGCCGATCGGGGTCGCGGCCGCGCTCGCAGCGCACAACGCGTTCCGCGGCCGTGCGCTCGTGCGCTCTGTGTTCCTCATCCCCTACGTGCTGCCGTCGTTCGTCACCGCGACGATCTGGCGGACGCTGCTGCAGCCCAGCGGCGCGGTCAACGAGTCGCTGAGCTGGTTCGGGATCGACGGCGGGCTGTGGCTGATCGGGGACCGCAGCTTCTGGACGCTGGTGCTGGTCGACACCTGGGCGGCCTGGCCGTTCATCTACCTGCTCGCGCTCGCCGGGCTGCAGGTGATCGACCGCGAGGCGCACGAGGCCGCCGCGCTCGACGGCGCGAGCTGGAGCCAGAAGCTGCGGTACGTCGTGCTGCCCTACCTGCGGGGTCCGCTCGCGCTCGCGGTGATCATCGCGACGCTGAGCCACATCAACAACTTCACGCTGCCGTACGTGCTGTTCGGCAGCCCGGCCCCGCGGCCGGTGGAGGTGCTGCCGATGCTGACCTACACGACCTCGTTCCAGACCGTCCGGTTCGGCTTGGGCTCGGCGATGGCGATCCTGTCGGTGGTGCTCATCGCGATACCGCTGTTCATCTACCTGCGGGCCGTGCGGCTCGACACCGGCAACCGGGCGGGCGAGCGATGACGGCGTCGACCAAGCAGGACGCACCATCGGGCGAGGCCGTCGCGAACGCACCCGTGGGCAGGCCACGGCAGAGCCGCCACGACGCCGTGACCGCGGTGCTGCCGGGTTGGCTGCGGGTCGTCGTGCTGACGCTGCTGGTGGCGGCGGTGACAATTCCGGTCGGGTACATCCTCGTCGCGTCGTTCATGCCCGACGTCGACGTCGCGAACGGCCAGATCGTCCCCGACGAGATCACGACGCAGAACTACGTGCGCATGTGGAGCACGGTCGACCTCGCCGGCGGGCTGGCCAACAGCCTGGTCGTCTCCGGCATCGTCGCGATCATCTCCGCGATGATCGCCACCATCACCGCGTACTGCCTGGTGCGGTTCGCGTTCCGCGGGCGGCTGACGATCCTGCGCGGCCTGGTCGCGCTGCAGAGCCTGCCCGGGACGCTCCTGCTGCTGCCGATCTTCGTGCTGTTCTCCTCGGCGCGGACCTACCTCGACATCACGATCATCGGCACCAGGTTCGGCCTGATCGTCACCTACCTGACGTTCGCACTGCCGTTCTCGACCTGGGTGATGGTCACCTACCTGCGCGGGTTGCCCCGCGAGCTGGAGGAGGCCGCGATGCTCGACGGATGCTCCCCCATCGGTGTGCTGCGCCGCGTGGTGGTCCCGCTGAGCTGGCCCGGCATCGTCGTCGCAGCCGTGTTCGCGTTCCTGCTCGGCTGGAACGACGTGCTGTTCGCCTCGGTGATGACCAGGCCGGAGACCGAGACGGTCGCGGTGGCGCTGCAGGTGTTCGGGCTGTCGCAGGAGGGTGGGGCGATCCCGCTCTACGGTCAGCTGATGTCCTCGGCGCTGGTCTGCGCGCTTCCCGTCGTCGTGCTCTACATGATCTTCCAGCGCTACCTCGTCGGTGGCCTGACCGCAGGAGGAGTGAAGTGACCGCAGTGAACGGCACCCCGGTCAACGGCACAGCCGTGAGCTGGACGCTCTCGGGTTTCGCCGACGAGATCGCGCCCGACCCGAACGTCCAGATCGCCGTGCTGGAGGCGCTCGGCATCCGGCACATCGAGGTGCGCAGCGCGTGGGGCACCAACATCGTCGAGCTGGAGCCGGAGCGGGTGGCCGAGCTGGCCGGGTTGCTGCGCTCGAACGGGATCGGCACCTCGGCGATCGGCTCGCCGATCGGGAAGGTGCCCTCGACCGTCGACGTCGACTCGGAGGTCGCGCGGTTGCGGCGGATCATCGCGGCCGCGCACGCGCTCGAGGCGACGTACGTCCGGATCTTCTCCTTCTACCCGCCGGAAGGGACGAAGCCGGAGGATGCGCGCGACGACGTGCTGCGCAGGCTGTCCGCGCTCGCGGCGCTCGCGGAGCAGGAGGGGGTCGTGCTGCTCCACGAGAACGAGAAGGACATATACGGCGACACCCCCGAGCGCTGCCTCGACCTGCTGGAGAGCGTCGGATCGCCCGCGCTGCGGGCGGCGTGGGACGCCGCGAACTTCGTGCAGGTCGGTGTCGGGCGCCCGTTCACCGACGGCTACGCGATGCTGCGGCCCCACCTGGAGTACCTGCAGGTCAAGGATGCGCGCTCGGCCGACGGGACGGTCGTGCCCGCCGGTGACGGCGACGGGCAGGTCACCGAGACGATCGCGGCGCTGCGCGACGACGGCTACGCCGGGTATGCCTCGATGGAGCCGCACCTCGCCGACGCGCACTCGATGGGCGGGTTCTCCGGCCCGTCGGCGTTCGGCGTCGCAACACGCGCGTTCACCGCGCTGCTCGACCGGGCGGGAGTGGGCTACCGGTGACGGCTGAGTTGGGGTTCGCCGTCGTCGGCTGCGGCATGATCGGCGGGCACCACGCGCAGGTGATCACCGGTGGCGCCGGGATGCGGCTCGCGGCGCTCGTCGACGTCGAGGAGGAGCGGGCGACGAAGCTGGCCGACCGGGTCGCCGCGGAGTTCGGTGCGAGCCGGCCGGCGGTGAGCACATCGCTCGCCGAGGTGCTCGCACGGCCCGACGTCGACGCCGTCGCCGTGTGCGTGCCCAGCGGCCTGCACGCGGAGATCGCCGTCGTCGCACTGGAGGCGGGCAAGCACACGGTGATCGAGAAGCCGATCGACGTCGGGCTGGCCGCCGCCGGCCGGATCGCGTCGGCGGCGGATGCGGCGGGGGTGGTCACCGCGGTCATCAGCCAGCACCGCTTCGACCCCGCCAGCCAGGTCGTGCGCCGCGCGATCGACGCCGGCCGGTTCGGGCAGCTCACCTCGGCCGTCGCCTCGCTCTCGTGGTGGCGCGGCCAGGGCTACTACGACTCCGGTGACTGGCGCGGCACGTGGGCGCTCGACGGCGGCGGCGCGCTCATGAACCAGGGGGTGCACACGCTCGACCTGCTGCTGTGGTTCCTCGGCACCCCCGTAGACGTGCACGCCACCACGGCGTTGCTGGCGCACGAGCGCGTCGAGGTCGAGGACACCGTCGCGGCCACCATCCGGTTCGAAAGCGGTGCGCTAGCCACCCTGCACGCCACCACCGCGGCCTTCCCCGGTGTCTCCGCACGGCTGCAGGTGCACGGCACCCGGGGCTCCGCGGTGATCGACAACGACGAGCTCGTGTACTTCCACGCCGCCACCGGCGACGACGTCGACGACTACGGCAGCGCCGGCTCCGGCAACCAGGCGGCCGAGGAGCTGGCCGGCGTCCCCGACGGTGGCCTGGATCTGGCCTCCGCCCAGTCGCGGCAGTACGCCGACGTGCTCGCCGCGATCGCGGAGGGCCGCGCACCGCTGGTCGGCGTTCCGGAGGCGACGCTGGCGCTGGCCACCGTGCGCGCCGTATACGAGTCGGCCGCCGCCGGCTCGACGGTGCGCGTGGCCGACGTGAGGTGAGGCGTCGACAACGACGTTCTGGCTGTTGTGAGCGCTAACAAACAGCCAGAACGTCGTTGTCAACGGCTTACAGGTGCTTCGTGGCGGCTTTGTCCAGGCGCTTCCACGGTTTCGGGAGTGCCAGCCGGGCGTGTTCGGCTTCGGTGTGCTCGTTGGCGTGCAGCAGGCCGTGGGTGAAGCCGTTCGTCCCGTCGAGGTGGGCCTGGACGGCCAGCTCGCGGATCACCGGCTGCGCCGTCACGGCGTCCTGGTGGTCGCCGAGCAGCGAGTGCACGGCCTTGAGTCGGCGGTGCAGCCGCTTGGCCGGCTTGCCCAGCGCGGGCCGGGCGACCTCGACGGCGTAGCGCATCCGTTTTGCGGCCTTGCGGGTCTCGTGCAGGCCGAGGTCACGCTCGGCGGCCGACGGTGCAGCGTCGGCGGTCGCCTTTCGGCTGCGGGTGCGCCGCCACGACCTCGCCACACCGCGGGGCAGCTCCTTGCGGGCCTTCCGGGTGGCCTTCGCGGTGAACGGCGGGTCGGCGAGCAGCCGGTCGATCAGCTCCTGCAGCGCGAGGTATCGGTCGCTGTCGAGCGCCGCGATGGCGGCAACCCGACCTTCGGCCTTGCGACGTTCCAGCGTCCTGGTCATGTGCGCGGCGACCGGCCCGAGCACGAGCTCGTCCGGCAGCGCCGTGATCGCGGCGCCCAACCGCTCCTCGGTGACCTCGCCGTCGCGCGCCCCGGCCAGCTCCTGCCCGATCCACCGCAGCTCCTCGACGAGCGGCTCGGTGGCGGCCCGGTCGAGCACCCGCCGGTAGGCCTGCAAGGCGCTGCGCAGCCGCCGTGCGGCGACCCGCATCTGGTGGACGGCGTCGGGGGCGTCGCGTCGCACGAGCGGGTCGTACCGCCGCAGCTCCGACGCCTGCTCCTGCACGTAGTCGAGCACGACCGCGCCGGCGGAGCCCTTCTTCGCAGGTCGCGTCGTCGCGGGCGGGAGCCGGTCACCCAGCACGCGCGCGAGCTTCGCCCCGGACGTCGCCGGCCGCACCCCGCCGGAGAGCAGCCGGCGCTCCAGCTTGTCGAGGAGCTTCTGCTCACCCTTCCTGGTGCCGCCCGCGAGCACCTCGACCTCGACCTCGCGCCACGACATGGCGCTGGTCTCGGCGCCCATGGTGTGCGCGTCGACGGAGTCCTCGGCGATCTCCGCCGTTCCCGCGCTGTCGGTGAGCACCCACTGGCGCCGGTGCGTCGCCAGCGTTGCCACCGGTCGCAGGGCGGCGCCCCTGGTGTGCACGCGGACCAGCGCGGCGAGCTCCGCAGGTGGCGTCACCCGGTCGTCGGTCAGCGGCAGCCGGATCTCCTCGCGCGTGTCCTTCCCGGCCGGCAGCTTCAGGTGCCAGCCCGGATCCGACCCGCCTTCCCGGCGGCGCAGCGTGATGCCCGCGCGCAGCAGCCGGAGGTCGTCGGTGTCGAAGTAGGTCGCGTCGAGGTGCTCGTCGACCCCGCCGGAGGGGTCGAGGTCCAGCAGGGTCGCGGGGTCCGGCTGGTCGCCGGTGCCCTCGTACTTCCGTTCGGTCTCCCGCGCCGATCTGGCGCTGGTCGCAGCTGTGTTGCCCATCGAATTGCGTACCCGCACCGGGCTGTGGTCACACGGGCTGGGAGGGTCCTGAACAGCTGGCGCCGCGCAGTAGGTCCCAGCTGTTCAGGGCGCTCCTAGGCCGTTGAGTTCCTGGATGATCGGCGCGAACTCCGCCAGGTACGGGTCGAGCACCGTGATCGAGGTGAACCCGTAGCGCTCGCGCAGCCCGCGGACCTTCGCCACGACCTCCTCGACCGTGCCCATGAGGAACGTCGGCAGGGCCAGCACCTGCTCCACCGTCGCGTCCGGCATGTGCGCCAGCAGCGGCTGGGCGGCAGCGGCAGCGTCGTCGGTGACGACGACCTGCTGCACGAGCAGGTTCAGCTCGACCTGCGCCGCCCGTTCGCCCGCGCGCGCCTTGAAGTAGGCCACCCGCTCGTCCAGCTCGTCGCCGGGGACGATGCGCAGGCCCGACGGCGCCGTCGGGTCGGTCGCCGCGCCGGAGAAGCCCGCGATCGCGGCGTGCTCGGCGGCGAGGCCGAGCACGCGGTTGCCGTTGCCGCCGATGAGCAGCGGCGGGTGCGGGCGCTGCACGGCGGCGGGCCGGTGCGCCTCGGCCGAGAGCGCGGCGCGCAACTCCACGATCACGCTCTCCAGCCGGTCCACCCGCTCGCCCGGGGTCCCGAACGGCACCCCGGCCTGGTCGAACTCGGCCCGCGCGTACCCGGCGCCGAGCCCGACCTCGAGACGCCCGCCGGAGAGCACGTCGAGCGTGGCGACCGACCGGGCCAGCACCGCCGGGTTCCAGAACGCGACGTTGAGCACGAACGTGCCGAGCCGCGGCGTCGTCGTGACCTCGGCGGCCGTCGCGAGCATCGCGAACGGGTCGGGCATGCCGAGGTGATCGGCGACCATGATCACGTCGTAGCCGGCCGCCTCCGCAGCCCGGCAGGTCTCGACGAACGTGTCGCGGGTCGAGATCGACGTGACGTTGACGCTGAAGCGGAAGTCCCCCATCGGTTCACCGTAGGAGCGCGGCGGTCAGAACCGCCATCGCACAGCGTCCACGATCTCCTGCGGTGTCGCGTCCGCATAGCTCTCGGCCTCCGCGCGGCGCACCGTCACGATCGCGTCGTGCAGCTCCGGCCCCATCGCCGCGGCCAGCACGTCCGACGCCACCAACCGGTCGGCCGCCTCCGCGGACGTGGTGGGCAGCCGCGGCGGGGCACCGGTCGTGAGCCCCGCAGGATCGCCCGCGATCTCCGGAGGCAGCCGCAGGTCCGCCGCCACCCCCGCCAGCCCGGCCGCGATCACCGCGCCCACCACGAGGTACGGGTTGCCGGTCGCGTCGAAGCACTTGATCTCGGCGTTCGCCGCCCAGGATTCCGTGCCGCGCATCCCGGTGACGAACCGAAGCCCGGCCTCGCGGACCTCTCGCCCCCAGGCCTGCCACACCCCCGCCCAGCGCGACGGCTGCAGCCGCAGGAAGCTCGCCGGGTTGCCGGCACCGATGGCGACGAGCGCCGGCAGCTCGGAGAGCACCCCCGCGAGGAAGGCCTCGCCCGCCGGCTGCAGCCCGTGGGGCCCGGGGCCGCCCGCGAACAGCGACGAGTCGCCCTCGCGGACCGAGAAGTGCAGGTGCGCGCCGGAGCCCGACCCGTCGGGGTCGACGCTCGGGGCGAACGACGCCCGCCACCCGTGCGCCCTGCTGAGCTGCCGGATCGTGTGCCGGACGAGGACGGCGTCGTCGGCCGCCCCGACGGGGTCGTTCGGCGCGACCGAGAGCTCCACCTGCGACAACGCGTACTCCGGGTGGAACTGCTCGACCCCGATGCCCTGCCGCTGCACCGCGTCGACGAGGTCCAGGGCGTATCCCTCGACGTCGCCGAGCCGGACGATCCCGTACCCCGGCCCGCGCACCACCGGCACGAACTCGTCGGTGTCGGCACCGAGCGACCATTCGGTCTCGAACGCCATCCGCAGCTGCAGCCCGGCCCGTTGCGCCGCTTCGACCTGGCGGGCGGCGAACAGCCGCTGGCACGGCCCGAACGGCTCGCCGTCCTGCCCGAACTTCATGGCGGGAGCCCACGCCCAGCCCGGCGAGCCGGCCAGCGCGGTGAGCCGGCCGAGGTCGGGGACGAGCCGCAGGTCGCCGTCGGGACCGCCGAGGTGGCGCCCGATTATCATCCGGTCGTCGAACGTGAAGGTCTCGAAGCAGGGCGACATCCCGACGCCGTAGCGGGCGACCTGGTCGAGCCGGCCCGTCGGGACGCCTTTCACGCGGGTGATGCCAGCGTTGTCCACATGGGTGATCGCCACCATCGTCGGACCGCTGTCCCTATCGCCGCCCGCATTCAGGTCAGTCACGACCGGAACCGTAGCGCCGCAGGACGATCGAACGGCGCAAGGCGCCCGCACCGTCCATGCGTTCGTTCGGCTTTCAGACACGTTGTTTGGCCCACTCGGGTGGACCCTTTGTGAAGCGGGTGGGGGTCCGGGACGCTCGGACGGGTGAGGCAGGCTGGGTATGCGCCCACGAGCAGTCGCATTACCGCTTCGGTAGTCGCCGTGTCCGCGATCGCTGCGCTCACCGCGGCGTGCGGCGGAGCCCCACCCAGTGCCCCCACGCGACCGGCGACCACCCCACGCCGGACGCCGCGCCGCCGGCGAGGACGCGCTGGTCGGGCCGCACGGCTCGCGGAACGCCAACCCGCCGCGCGCCCCCGAGGTGTCGTTCTTTCCCTGGAAGAACGGGCAGCTGGGCACGCAGCAAACGCTCGTCGGCGGGTTCCAGAACGCCGACGGCGGCCGATGGGGCGTCCGGTGGCCGCAACCGTCGGGCCCGACAACGCCGTGTACGTCACCGACGACACCGCGGGTGCCGTCTACCGGCTCACACCGCCGGGAGTGCGCTGAACCTTCGCCGTCCGTGTCGGGCGCCGGACACACGTCGGGCGTGCGGGGTGATCGTCACCCCGCACGCCCGACGCGCGTCATTCGATGGTGCGGCTAGAAATAATGCCGACGACCACCGACGGCCCTGCCCGTGCCGCCCAGTACCAGCAGGACGACACCGACCACCAGCAGGATCCCGCCGATGTAGTACAGCAGCGAGATGCCCAGCAGCCAGCCGAGCACGAGCAGTATCAGACCGAGGATGATCATGTTGCCCTCCGGTTCTCAGGTGCGGCGGGATACCCGCTCGAACGCCTTCTCATTCACCTGATCACCAATTGGTCGTCCACGACGTACGGCACCTCTGCAGGTCGGCGCAACCCGTTGCGCCGAACGGCAAAACCGGTGACGCCCGGGACATGTCCTTTCACGCTCCGCAACCGCTCGCCGCACCCTCCCGCGCGATCGTCGCCGCGCAGGCGCGCCGGGAGGACTACCGGTGCTGTGATCCGGCGCACAGACAGTCGCCGGATCGTGAAAGAGGGCAGGGACGAGTGCCCACGTTCGAGAACTTCGCGGAGTTCCCCAAGCTCATCGAGACCGTGCGGGCGCTCTACCGCCGCCGGCGCCGCCGCTGCACGTGGCGGGACACGCCACCGATCCTGGGCTGCGTGCAGCCGCGCCTGCGTGAGGACGGCGGCCTGCTGGAGTCGATCTCGGCACGTCTGACGTCGAGCAACCCGCGGCTGCACGTGCCCCATGCGCGCGTGGAGCTCGAACCGGGCGGCGCCACCTCGGCGACGGCCGACCCGGATCTCACCCGGCTCACGCACGACGACGTCGGCGCGCTCGCCACCGTCCTGTTCACCATCGCGGATCGGCTCGCGCGCGCGAACCGCGGGGCCTACCGGTTCCCGCGCTTCTGGCTCGCCTGCTGGCTGATGGAGCACGAAGTCGCCGCAGGCCCGCATCCGGTCCGCATGGGCGAGCTGCGCCGCGCGCTGTACGAGCGCGCCGTGCGACCGGCGACGTCCGCCGTCGCGGCCGCCGACACCGCCTCGGACGGCCTGCCTGGTTGGGTACGTGCGCTCGGCATGTTCCTGACGCCGGTGTTCTTCCGCGTGCGGCAGAGCGGCCGGGTGCCGCTCCTCGGCGGCATCTACCGATGGTTCCGGCGCAAGCAGCCCTACATGGCGCCGGGCAACGACAGCTTCTTCGAGCTCGCCCTGCGCCTGAGCAAGAAGGAGTGGTCCCACGAGGAGCCGGACCAGGTGGCCCGGCTGCTCGTCAACGCGTTCCTCGAAGACCTCACGGTGCCCTTCCTCGGCCGGGGCTGGATCCGGCGCTACCGGACGACGTTCCCGATCGTCCTGCTCGACGGGATCACCCGCCGCAACGGCGGCTACACGCTGCTGCGCATGATCGCCGCGATCCGCAACGACACCCGCAAGTTCGACCCGCTCCTGCTGATCACCACCAGCCGCCGGGTCCCGCCGCTGGCCGAACCACCGGTGCCCGACCCGGACAGCGCCGATCCGGGGCGGGCGTTGCGCCGCTGGATCGTCCGGATGCCCGAGCAGAGCCGTCGGCGCGACATCGTCGCCTGGGTCGCCACCATCACCATCCCGGAGGCGGCGACGGACGATCTCGCCGCGGTCACCGCGGCGCTCGAACCCCTCCAGCGCCCGCCCCGACCATGGCTCCGGACCCGCCGGGCCGGCGGGCTGATCGCCGCGGCGCTCCTGCTCGCCGCGGGCGGCAGCTACACGGGCTTCGGCCTCCTGCACAGCCACGAGCACTGCGGCGACGGCTTCACGTGGCTGGGTGTGGAGCCGACCACCTCGACCATCCACCGGGTCGGTGACACCTGCGTCGGCGTGACCGACGGCAGCAACCCGATGCTGTTGCAGGGGAACGGGTTCGACGTGGTCCGCGCGACGGTCCTCGCGCAGAACGAGCGTGCGCTGCGGGTCCACGAACAGCAGCCGGACCGGCCGATCATGACGCTGGTGTTCCTCGCGGCGGTCGACACAGCGGCCGCGCCGGGCGAAGAGGCATTGTCGGCGGAGAGCGAGCAGCTTGCGGGGGTGGCCGTGGCGCAGGCCGTCCAGCTCGCCAAGCCGCAGGACAACGAGCCCCTCATCCGGGTCCTCATCGCCAACACCGGACCCGGCCTCCAGCACGGTCCGGAGGTGGCGAAGCAGCTCGGCGCGATGGCGAAGGCGGATCCCAGCATCGTCGCCGTCACCGGCCTCGTCGAGAGCCGGGCCTCGACCGCCACCATGATCAGGGAGCTGGCCGCGGTGGGGCTGCCCACGGTGGTCGCCAACCTGACCGCCGACCCGATGGAATCGGTCAGCGAGCTGTACTTCCAGATCAGCCCGCAGAACATGCGCGAGGCCGCGGTCGCCGCCGAGCACGTCGAGAACCTGCTGGAAACCGGCACGCAGCCGTTCGGGCGGCCGATCGAGCGCCGTGCCGTCGTCTACAGGTCCGCCGACGTCGAGGACGTCTACAGCCAGAACCTCGCGGCCGACTTCGAAGCCGCCTTCGCGAAGAAGGGCTTCCAGGTGCGGACCGTCCCCTTCGCCCCCGCCCGACCCAGGTCGACCGGCAAGGACGCGGGCGCCGCCGGCCGAGAGGCCTGCGACGCCGCCGGGGGCGTGGTCCTCTACGCCGCGCGCGGGCCGGTGGACTTCCAAGGCTTCCTCAACGGTGTGTCCGAACGCTGCCGGGACGACCCGCCGTACATCCTGGGCGGCGACGACGTCACCCGGTACGTCGCGAACCGCCCGGTGAGCGGCGCCAACCGATCGGTGCCCTACCAGTTCCTCAGCCTCGCAACCGGCCCCGAGGTGCAGAGCGAGCCACCGGTGGAGTCGACCGACTTCTACGCGGCGCTCAACGACCTGTTCCCCGAGGAGTCCGTCATCAGGAGCCGGACGCTGGACGGGCACGCCGCGCTCAACTACGACGCCGCGTACACGGTGGTCGTCGCCGTGCGCTACCTGCGCGACAACCACGTCCAGATCAACGGCGGCACGGTGTGGCGAGCGCTGATGTCGGTGACCGACGCCGCCGATGCGCGGCAGAGCTACCGCGGGGTGACGGGGCGGATCGACTTCGGCGGCACCGTCGACCGGAGGGTGCCCGTCGACAAGCCCGTCACGATCGTCACGTTCCGCGACGGCGGACCGGACGCGCGCGAGACGATCGTGTGCGGTCCGCTGACCGACCCGGACACTCCGCAGTGGTGTCCGGCCGACGAGGCAGAAGGAGCTAACTGACGGTGCACGACGACCGGCTGGTCGACCACTGGTGGCAGCGACCGGGCAGGCCGCCCGGTCGGCACGTGCTCACCTGGCACCTGACCTTCGAGAACGCGCTACAGCTGCACAGGGCGGCCGAGGCGTACCAGTCGGCGCTCGCGGAGTTGCCGCTGCTGCGCCCCGTCCCGCCGAGGTGGCTGCACGTCACGCTCCAGGCGGTCGGGTTTGCCGACGAGGTCGAGGAGGGGACGGCCGAGGAGCTGATCGATGCGGTGCGCAAGCAGCTCTCCGCGCTGCCGGCGTTCACCGTGCACTTCGGCCGTCCCGTCGTCCACCGCGAGGCCGCGACGTTGAAGGTCGAGCCGGCCGCGCCGGTGGCCGACGTGCTCGACGCCGTCCGGGCAGGCGTCGAGACCGTGCTCGGCCCGCTGCCCGAGCGCACCCGCCCGTTCCACCCGCACGTGTCGATCGCCTACAGCGGCGGCGAGGGTGAGTCCGCGCCGTACGTCGAGGCGCTCGCCGCCGTCGACCCGGGGCCGGTCGAGGTCGAGATCACGCAGGTCAGCCTGATCCGGCAGGAGCGGTTGCTCGACCCGCACTGGTTCTACCGGTGGGACACGGTGGCGGTCGCCGCGCTGCAGGGCTGATCAGGGCCTGTTATGCATGAGTCATGCATGATGGCCCCGACACAACGAGGACCGCGAACCTGCTGGGCGCAACCGCACTCGCCGTCACGGACCTGGCGATCACCGGTTCGGCCCGCGCGGTCGGGCTGAGCACGAGCGCCGCGGCCGCGCTGGTGATCCTGTCGACGGCGCCCGGCCCGAGCGTCAGCGATCTGGGCCGCCGGATCGGGCTCAGTCAGCCGGCCGCGGCCCGGATGGTCGCGTCGATGGAGTCGACGGGGCTGGTCCGGCGCGCGCCGGGCGCAGGCCGCGAGGTCAGCGTGCACCCGACCCCCGACGGCGAGCGGACCGCGGCAGCATTGCTCGCCGCGCGTGAAAGCGCGCTGCGCAGGCTCGTCGCGGCGCTCGACCCCGACGCGCAACAGGCGCTCGCCGCGGCGCTCGGCACGCTGCTCACCGAGCTGCACGGCGAGGTCGGCAGCGCCGAGCTGCTCTGCCGGATGTGCGACCGGGCATGCTGCGTCGACGGCGCAGTCTGCCCGGTGGGGCAGGCCCAACGCGACAGCCTGCGCGGTAGCTGATGGGCGCGCTGCTGGCGGTGGCCTCCGCGGTGAGCTACGGGATCTCCGACGTCATCGGGGGCGTCGCGGCGCGCAAGGCGTCGTTCATCCGGGTGGCGCTCGTCGGGCAGCTGGCCGGCTTCCTGACGATGGCGGCAGCCGCGCTGCTCCTCACGCCCGCTCCCCCGACGCTCGAAGGCGTGGCGTGGGGCGCGCTCTCCGGCGTCGGCACCGGTGCTGCGATGACGTTCCTGTTCCGCGGCATCGCCAGGGGCGCGATGAGCGTGGTGGTGCCGGTCAGCGCGGTCGGCGGGGTGGCGCTGCCGGTGCTGGTGGGCGTCGCGCTGCTCGGCGAGCGCCCCACGGCGGTGGCGTGGGTCGGGATCGTGCTCGCGGTGCCCGCCCTGTGGTGGGTCTCGCGCGGCGACAGCGCCAACGGTGCCGGCCGGGGCGGCGTGCTCGACGCGCCGCTCGCCGGCGTCGGCATCGCCGTCCAGTACCTCACGCTCGCGCAGGCCGGCGGCGACTCCGGGGTCTGGCCCGTGGTCGCGGGCCGGGTCACCGCGGTCGTTGCGGTCGTCGCGCTCTTCGCCGTCCTTCGACCCACGGCGCAGCGCGAGCGGCAGCACCACGACCTCGCCGCAGCCGGCGCCGGCGTGCTCGCCGGGCTCGCGCTGGTCTGCTACCAGCTCGCCACCCGCACCGAGCTGGTGACGGTCGCCGTGGTGCTCTCGTCGCTGTACCCGGTGATCCCGGTGGTGCTGGGGGTCGTCCTGCTCGCGGAGCGGCTCACCTGGCGCCAGCTCTGCGGGCTAGGTGGGGCGCTCGCCGCGACCGTCCTGATCGCGATCGGGTGACCATCGACGGTTAGCGCGCCCGCCACGGGGGAAGTGCACGCACATGGGTGTGCGTTCGATCATCGGGAGCTGGCCCCTCGTCCGGCAGGCGCGGGGTGCCGACCCGCTCGGCCGGGGCACCGCCGCGCGGTCCGGCGGCACCGACGCCAAACGGGCCCGCACGCTCGACGCCGAGACCGTCACGCCGTCGGTGTGCCCGTTCTGCGCGGTCGGGTGCGGCCAGCGGATCTTCGCGAAGGACGGGCGGGTCACGCACGTCGAGGGCGACCCGGATTCGCCGATCAGCCGCGGCCGGCTGTGTCCGAAGGGCTCGTCGACGTTGTCGCTGGTCACGTCGCCGACCCGGATGACGAAGGTGCGCTACCGGCGCCCGCACGGCACCGAGTGGGAGGACCTCGACCTGGAGACGGCCGTCGACATGATCGTCGACAGGGTGCTCGCGACCCGCGAGCGCACCTGGGAGGACGTCGACGGCGACGGCCGGCACCTGCACCGCACGCTGGGCATCGCGAGCCTCGGAGGAGCGACCCTCGACAACGAGGAGAACTACCTCATGAAGAAGCTCTACACGGCGCTCGGCGCGATCCAGATCGAGAACCAGGCCCGTATTTGACACAGCTCCACGGTTCCCGGTCTGGGAACCTCCTTCGGTCGGGGCGGCGCGACGAACTACCAGCAGGACCTGGCGAACTCCGACTGCATCGTCATCCAGGGCTCGAACATGGCCGAGGCGCACCCCGTCGGGTTCCAGTGGGTGATGGAGGCGAAGGAGCGGGGCGCGACGGTGATCCACGTCGATCCCCGGTTCACCAGGACGTCCGCGGTGGCCGACCTGCACGTCCCGATCCGCGCCGGCTCCGACATCGCGTTCCTCGGCGGCCTGATCCGGCACGTGCTGGAGACCGGGACGTACTTCGAGGAGTACGTCCGCGCCTACACGAACGCGCCGATGATCGTCAGCGACGACTTCCGCGACACCGAGGACCTCGACGGCCTCTTCTCCGGCTTCGAACCCGATTCGCGCACCTACGACGTGCGGTCGTGGCACTACAAGGACGTCGAGGTCGAGGCCGCCGTCGGGCCGCGGGACGACCGGGCCGTGCCGCCGAAGCACGAGCGCGGCCAGATCGCCGGCGAGGGCGGCACCCCGATGGAGGGCGACCCGAACCGCGACGACACCCTGCAGCACCCGCGCTGCGTGTTCCAGGTCCTCAAGCGGCACTTCGCCCGCTACACCCCCGAAATGGTGCAGGAGGTCTGCGGGATCGAGCCGGAGACGTTCGCGCAGGTCGCGGACGCGCTCACACGCAACTCGGGACGAGAGCGCACCAGCGCGTTCTGCTACGCGGTCGGGTGGACCCACCACACCGTCGGCGCCCAGTACATCCGTGCGGCGTCGATCCTGCAGGCGCTGCTGGGCAACATGGGCCGTCCCGGCGGCGGCATCCTCGCGCTGCGCGGCCACGCGAGCATCCAGGGTTCGACGGACATCCCGACGCTGTTCGACATGCTCCCCGGCTACATCCCGATGCCGCACGCGCACCGCGAGCAGGACCTCGACACCTTCATCGCCGCCAACACCGGCGACAAGGGCTTCTGGGGCAACATGAACACCTACGTCGTGAGCCTGCTCAAGGCGTGGTTCGGCGATGCCGCGACCGCCGAGAACGACTTCTGCTTCGACCACCTGCCGCGGCTCACCGGCGACCACTCCAGCTTCCCGACCGTCATGGCGCAAGCCCGCGGCGAGGTGCCCGGCTACTTCGTGATCGGCGAGAACCCCGCCGTCGGCACCGCCAACTCGCGCCAGCAGCGGATGGGCCTCGCGAAGCTCGACTGGCTGGTCGTCCGCGACCTCAACATGATCGAGACGGCGACGTTCTGGAAGGACGGCCCGGAGATCGCGACCGGTGAGCTGCGCACCGCCGACATCGGCACCGAGGTGTTCTTCCTGCCGGCGGCGGCGCACAGCGAGAAGGGCGGCACGTTCACCAACACCCAGCGGCTGCTGCAGTGGCACCACAAGGCCGTCGACCCGCCCGGCGACTGCCGGAGCGACCTGTGGTTCTTCTACGAGCTCGGCCGCCGGATCAAGCAGCGGCTCGCGGCCTCGACCGATCCCAAGGACCGGCCGCTGCAGGACCTGACCTGGGACTACCCCGTCGAGGCCGATGGCGAGCCCAGCGCCGACGCCGTGCTGCGCGAGATCAACGGCAGCGGCGAGGACGGCGGCGCCCTCGACACTTACACGCAGCTGCGTGCCGACGGCTCGACCCGCTGCGGCTGCTGGATCTACTGCGGCGTCTACGCGGGTGAGGTCAACCGGTCGATGCGGCGGCGCCCCGGCGCCGAGCAGGACAGCATCGCCGCGGACTGGGGCTGGGCGTGGCCCGCCAACCGCAGGGTGCTCTACAACCGCGCGTCGGCCGATCCCGAAGGGCGGCCGTGGAGCGAGCGCAAGAAGCTGCTCTGGTGGGACGGCGAGCGCTGGACCGGGCCGGACGTGCCCGACTTCCCGCCCACGCTCGCACCCGACCACGTGCCACCAGACGACGCCACGGCGGCCGACGCGATCGGCGGCGCCGAACCGTTCATCATGCAAGGCGACGGGCGCGCGTGGCTCTACGCGCCGACCGGACTCGCCGACGGGCCGCTGCCGGCGCACTACGAGCCGCAGGAATCGCCCGTCCCGAACGCGCTCTACCCGAAACAGGGCGCGAACCCGGCGCGCGAGCTGTTCGACGAGCCCGGGAACCGCTACCACCCGCAGCCCGGAACGCCGGGCGCGGACGTATTCCCGTTCGTCTTCACGACGTTCCGGGTGACCGAGCACCACACCGCGGGCGGCATGAGCCGCTGGACGCCGCGGCTCAACGAGCTGCAGCCGGAGATGTTCCTCGAGGTCTCCCCCGAGCTCGCGGAGCTGCGCGGGCTGACCAACGGGCAGTGGGCGCACGTCGTCACTGCGCGGTCGGCCGTCGAGGGGAAGGTGCTGGTCACCCGGCGGGCCCGGACGCTGCGTGTCGGCGGGCAGGCGGTCCACCAGATCGGGGTGCCGTGGCACTGGGGTCCCGACGGGTTGTCGACCGGAGACGCGGCGAACGAGCTGCTCTCCGTCGCGCTCGACCCGAACGTCCACATCATGGAGACCAAGGCGGCGACCTGCGACATCCGCCCGGGACGACGTCCGCACGGGCCCGCGCTGGTGGCGTTCCTCGCCGACTACCGCCGGCGCGCCGGCTTGGAGGACTGATGGCGTTCTTCCCGACCGGCTCGCTGTTCGGGCGGCTCGACGACCCGGCCGTCGACGCCGGGTACCCCGAGCCTCCGCCGCGCGTGGGGTTCTTCACCGACACCAGCGTCTGCATCGGCTGCAAGGCGTGCGAGGTGGCGTGCAAGGAGTGGAACGAGCTGCCGGCGGACGGCGCCGACCGCGACCACCCCGATGTGCTGGCCATGACCGGCACCAGCTACGACAACACCGGAGCGCTGGGCGCGTCGACCTACCGGCACGTGGCGTTCGTCGAGCAGCCGGCGCCCGACGGGGACGTGCGCTGGCTGATGTCGTCGGACGTGTGCAAGCACTGCACGCACGCGGCCTGCCTCGACGTCTGCCCGACCGGCGCGCTCATCCGCACCGAGCACGGCACCGTCCTCGTGCAGGACGACATCTGCAACGGCTGCGGCTACTGCATCCCGGCCTGCCCGTACGGGGTCATCGACCAGCGCCCGGGCGACGGCAGGGCGTTCAAGTGCACGATGTGCCACGACCGGCTCGGCGCCGGGCTGCAGCCGGCGTGCGCGACCGCGTGCCCGACCGAGTCGATCCAGTTCGGCCCGCTCGACGAGCTGCGGGCACGTGCGACCGAACGGCTCGCGGCGCTGCACGGGCGCGGGGTGCCTGAGGCGCGGCTCTACGGCGCCGACCCCGACGACGGTGTCGGCGGCGCCGGCGCGTTCTTCTTGCTGCTGGACGAGCCGGAGGTCTACGGGCTGCCGCCGGATCCGGTGGTGACCACCCGCGACCTGCCTGCGATGTGGAAGCACGCCGCGCTCGCCGCGCTCACGGTGGCCGCGACCGTGGCGGGCTCGTTCCTGGGCGGGCGGGTGCGGCGGTGAAGCGCGAGCGGGTGATGGTGCCGGAGGCGGAGTTCCGCTCCTACTACGGGAGGCAGATCCTCAAGTCGCCGACGTGGAAGGTGCCGGACGTCCCCGCCTACCTCTACCTGGGCGGGATGGCGGGGGTGTCGGCGGCGCTCGCGGCGCTCGCGGACGCCACGGGTCGCCCCGGGCTGCGGAGGCTCGGGCGGGTCGCGGCGGCGGGCGGGGCGTCGGTCAGCGTCGTTGCGTTGGTGCACGACCTCGGCCGGCCGGCCCGGTTCCTCAACATGCTGCGGGTGTTCAAGCCGACCTCGCCGCTCTCGGTGGGGTCGTGGATCCTCGCGCCGTTCGGGACGCTGGCCGGCGCCGCGGCGGCCTCGGAGCTGACCGGTGTCGCGCCGCGGCTGGGGCGGCTCGCCGGGGCGGGCGCCGGACTGCTCGGGCCGGCTCTGACGACGTACACCGCGGTGCTGCTGACCGACACCGCCGTGCCCGCATGGCACGAGGTGCACCGCGAGCTGCCGTACGTGTTCGCCGGGAGCGCGATGGCCAGCGGCGGAGGGCTCGGGGTGCTCGCCGGGCGCGTCGACGACGCCGCTCCGGCGCGACGGGTGGCACTGGCCGGTGCCGCGCTCGAGCTCGGCGGGATGGCCGTGCTGGAACGGCGGGCCGGGTTCGTCGGGTCCGTGTACCGGGAGGGCCGGGCGGGCCGGGTGCTGCGCGCGGCCCGCGCAGCGACCGCGGCGGGAGCGCTCGGCGTCGCCGCCGGCGGATTGCTGCGCAACAGGTGGCTCACGGCGGGCGGCGGGCTCCTCCTCAACGCCGGCTCCGCCGCGCTCCGCTACGGGATCTTCGCGGCCGGCATGGCCTCGTCCCGCGACCCTGCGCACGTCGTGGTGCCGCAGCGGGAGCGCGTCGACACCGTCGACAACGACGTTTTGGTCAATGTTAGCGCTCACAAACAGCCATAACGTCGTAGTCAACGAAACGCCCACGCGGAGCGGGGGCTTCGGCGCATGCTGTCGGCATGACTTCGGGGGAGCCGTTCATCGGGTCGGTGGCCATCGCCGCGGGGTTGGTCACTCGCGCACAGCTGCGGGGATCCGACTACAAGTCCGTGTACCAGGGCATCTACGTCGCCGCCGACGTCGAGCCGGATCTGCTGGTGCGGTCGAAGGCCGCGCACCTGCTCCTGCCGGAGCACGGCGCGCTCTGCGGATACTCGGCCGCCGCACTGCTCGGGGCGAAGATCGGGCCGGAGAACGTGGCCGCCGAAGTGATCGCGTCACGGGGCCAGGTGCGAGCACGGCGCGGCCTGATCGTCCGCCAGCACGCGCTCGATCCGACCGAGGTCGTGCCCGTCGACGGCTACCGGGTCACGAGCCCGATCCGCACGGCATGGGATCTGGGACGACGACTGCGGCTCGCCGAAGCCGTAGTAGCGGTGGACGCACTCGCCCGACTCGGTGCGTTCGATCCGGCGCTGCTGCTGCTCGGACCGGTGGGCGCTCGGGGATGCCGGAGGCTCGCCGAGGCGGTCGCACTGGCGAACCCGTTGGCGGAATCGCCGATGGAGACCCGACTTCGCCTTCTCCTCGTGCTGGCCGGACTGCCGGCGCCGGTGGCGCAATATCCCGTGTTCACCCCCGACGGCGATCTGGTCGCACGCGTCGACCTCGCCTACCCCGCCGCGAAGCTGGCCATCGAGTACGACGGCCAGCACCACTTCGACGAGCACTACTCGCTCACCGATCGCGCCCGCGATCTCGCCCTCGACCGGCTCGACTGGCTGACGATGCGCTTCACCCGCGACGACGTCGTCACAACACCCACGAAGACGGTCAGCTCCGTGCGCAACCGTCTCGCCGCGCGCCTCCGCACCGTCGACAACGACGTTTTGGTCAATGTTAGCGCTCACAAACAGCCATAACGTCGTTGTCGACGGTCACCCGCGCACCAGCCGCACGACCGCCCGTTCGAACGCGGCGCGGCGGTCGTCGTCGAAGGGGCCGGGGTAGCCGGTGCGGCGCAGGGTCGGCAACACGGTGTGGCCCTCCTCGAAGCGTTCGATGACGCGCGGGTCGATGTAGGAGCTGCGCGCCACCGCCGGGGTGTTGCCCAGGTGCTCCGAGACCTCCCGCACGGCCGCCGCGACGACCCGCCGCCGCGCCGAGTCCGAATTGCCGGGTGCCCCCTCCTCGGCTGCGACGGCCAGCCGGATCGCGGCGAGCACCGTGGCGTTCCAGGTCCGCAGGTCCTTGCTGGTGTAGCGCTTCCCGATGAGCTCCTTGACGGCGGTGTTGAGGTCCTCGGCGCGCACGTCGTGCCAGCCGCGGCCGACCCGGTAGGCCAGCAGGTCCTCGCCCCCGCCGCGCCGGCGCAGCAGGCTGCCGACGAGCCGGTGCAGGTCGGGATCGCGCAGCGACAGCGACCGGTCGACCGCCCCCTTCGCCGCGTAGCTGAAGACGATGGCGCCGCGGTGCAGCCGGACGTGCTCGCGGCGCAGGGTGGCGAGCCCGAACGTGCCCTCGTCGTCGTCCTCGCCCGGCGCGTACTCCTCGCCGCCGGAGCGGAACACGCCGGTGTCGAGCAGCCGGACGGCGCCGGCGAGCACCCGTTCCGGCCCGAGACCGGGCTCGCTCATCCGCGCCCTCAGCTCGGTACGAACCCGTGCCATCTTCCGCCCGAGCCCGAGCACGCGATCGTGTTTGCCCTCGTCACGATGGGTGCGCCAGTCCTCGTGGTACAGATACTGCCGCCGGCCGGCATCGTCGGTGCCGATCGCCTGTATGTGCCCGTTCGGATCGCGGCAGATCCAGACGTCCTGCCAAGCCGGCGGGATGACGAGCGCCTTCACCCGAGCCGCGACGCCGTCGGCGACCTTGGTGCCGTCGCCGTCGAGGTAGGTGAAGCCGCGCCCGCACCGGCGCCGCGTCAGACCTCCCGACGCGGGATCGCTGCGCACCAGCCCGTCAGGCATCCGGTCGTCGTCCACGCCATCCGATACCCAGGGCGCAGCAGCGACATTCACGCCGACATTCACGGCCGCGCACCCCGCTTGATCTCGGAACAGTAACGGTAGAGCGTCCACGAACGACGTCGAGTCGTGCTCCCCGCTCGCTCGTTCGAACCATCCCCGAACCCCCTCCCCACCGGCCCGATCCCCATCCCCGCCCAGCGCACCGCTCCCCCGACCCGGTGGCGCCCCGCGGAACGTTCCTCCTCCACCGGTCCACGCCACGCCCTCCCCGAGCCCGACCCGTGGATCGAGCCACGCCGACGTCGCCGCTGGGGCGGCGCCGCGACCACAACGGCAGCGGCACTCGCCGGCGTCGCCGCCGTCGTCGGCGTGTTCGCGCTGGCCGGCGCGCTCGGCGGGGACATCCCCGCCGAGCCGGCGACCTCGGCGAACGTCGCGCCCCCACCACCGCGCCAGTGATCGGCGTCACGTCGAGTGCAACAATGCGCTGCGTGACCCAGTTGCCACCGGACGCAGTCAACAGCGCGCCGACCGGTACCCCACCGGCCCACCGGTCCCGCGCCGCCGACGTCTGGTGCGCCCACGGCATCCGGTGGACCCACGAGGACGAGGGCTACCTCCCGCAGACCGAGGACGCCCAGCACCCACCGGTGCCGTGCCGCGAGGTCGGCGCGATCCCCGAGGCGTGCCAGCCCACCACCGCCTACGACCCCGCGGATTACCCGAACGCCGGGCCGCACGCCGTCCGCAGGGTGCTCGAGGAGGACCCGCCCGACGTGTGATCGCCCGTGCGCACGGGTAGCCGGAGCCGACGGCGCAAGTGGCGCCGCTCCGGAGGTGCGCGATGGGCGAGACCGTGTCCGACTTCCTGCTCCGGCGGCTGCGGGACTGGGGAGTCGAGCAGGTCTTCGGCTACCCGGGCGACGGGATCAACGGTCTCGTCGCGGCGTTCGGCAAAGTCGGCGACGAGCCGCGGTTCATCCAAGCTCGCCACGAGGAGATGTCGGCGTTCGCCGCCGTGGGCTACGCGAAGTTCTCCGGGAACGTCGGCGTGTGCGCCGCCACGTCGGGGCCGGGCGCGATCCACCTGCTCAACGGCCTGTACGACGCCAAGCTCGACCACGTGCCCGTCGTCGCGATCGTCGGCCAGACCGAGCGCAGCGCCATGGGCGGCTCCTACCAGCAGGAGGTCGACCTGCAGGCGCTGCTCAAGGACGTTGCGAGCGAGTACCTCGTCGAGGTCAACGTCCCGGAGCAGCTGCCCAACGCGATCGACAGGGCGTTCCGCACCGCGCTCGCCCGCCGCGCCCCGACGGCGCTGATCATCCCGAGCGACGTCCAGACCGAGGACTTCACGCCGCCGTCGCACGCGTTCAAGGAGGTCCCGTCCAGCCCACCGGGGCTGGTCGCCCCCACCGTGGTGCCCGACGAGGGTGAGCTCGCCCGCGCCGCCGAGGTCCTCAACGCCGGGACGAAGGTCGCGATCCTGGTCGGGCAAGGCGCCGGCGGCGCCGTCGACGAGGTGGTGCAGGTCGCCGACGTGCTCGGGGCCGGGGTCGCCAAGGCGCTTCTGGGCAAGGACGTGCTCTCCGACGACCTCCCGTTCGTCACCGGCACGATCGGCCTGCTCGGCACCCGCCCCAGCTACGAGCTGATGCGCGACTGCGACACCCTGCTGATCGTCGGGTCCAGCTTCCCCTACAGCCAGTTCCTCCCGGAGTTCGGCGAGGCCCGCGCCGTGCAGATCGACGTCGACGGCGCCATGATCGGGATGCGCTACCCGACCGAGGTCAACCTGCTCGGCGACGCCCGCGTCACGCTGCAGGCGCTGCTGCCACTGCTCTCCGGGCCGACCGACCGCGCGTGGCGGGAGAAGATCGAGGAGAACGTCGAGCGGTGGCGCTCGACGATCGCACGCCAGGCGATGCTCGACGCCGACCCGGTCAACCCGATGCGCATCGTGCATGAGCTCTCGGAACGGATCCCGCTCGACACGATCGTCACGGTCGACTCCGGCTCCGCCGCCAACTGGTACGCGCGGCACCTGCGCATACGCGGGAACATCCGCGGGTCGCTGTCCGGGACGCTCGCGTCGATGGGATGCGCGGTGCCGTACGCGATCGGCGCGAAGTTCGCGCATCCCGACCGGCCGGTCGTCGCGCTCACCGGCGACGGCGCGATGCAGATGAACGGGATGGCCGAGCTGATCACGATCGCGCACTACGCCGACCGGTGGACCGACCCGCGCTGCATCGTGTGCGTCTTCCACAACAACGACCTCAACCAGGTCACCTGGGAGCTGCGGGCGATGGGCGGTGCACCGAAGTTCGAGCCGTCGCAGGTACTGCCCGACGTCTCCTACGCCGACTTCGCCCGCAGCATCGGCCTCGAGGCGTTCACCGTCACCGGCCCCGACGAACTCGGCGCCGCGTGGGACGCTGCGCTCACCGCGGGCCGGCCGGCCGTTCTCGACGTGCGCTGCGACCCCGAGGTACCGCCGATACCGCCGCACGCAACGATCGAGCAGGCGACGTCGGTGCTGCAGTCGGTGCTGAAAGGCGACCCGGCCGCGTGGCACATGATCGTGCAAGGCACGAAGACGAAGCTGCAGGAAGCACTCCCAGGCCGGCGGCGATGATCGCGCCCGCACCGGCAGGCCGCGCGACCGCGGAAAACACGACCCGCAGCGTCGGTGTGGAGGAGGAGTTCCTGCTCGTCGACCCGGAAAGCGGGAAACCGCGCGCGGTCGCCACCGCGGTGCTGCGCGCGGCCGACGGAGGCGAGCTGACCGGTGAGCTGCAGCGCGAGCAGGTCGAGACGAACACCAAGCCGCGCCACACCCTCGCCGAGCTACACCAGGACCTGCTGGAGACGCGCCGGCAGGCCCGGGATGCCGCCCGCCGGATCGGCGTGGAGCTCGCGGCGCTGGCGACGTCACCGCTCCCCGTCGACCCGACGGTCTCGCCCGCGCCGCGCTACCGGCGGATGGTCGAGACGTTCGGATTGACCGGCGCCGAGCAGCTGACCTGCGGATGCCACGTGCACGTCGCCGTCGACTCCGACGAGGAGGGCGTTGCGGTGCTCGACCGGATCCGGCCGTGGCTCGCGCCGCTGCTCGCGATCTCGGCGAACTCGCCGTTCTGGAACGGGGAGGACACGGGGTACGCGAGCTTCCGCGGCCAGGTCTGGGGCCGCTGGCCGTCGGCGGGCCCCACCGACGTGTTCGGCTCGGTCGAGACCTACCGCGCCACCGTCCAAGGCATGCTGCACACCGGGACCGTCCTCGACGAGGCGATGGTCTACTTCGAGGCCCGGCTGTCGCGCCAGCACCCGACCGTCGAGATCAGGGTCGCGGACGTGTGCCGCGACCCGGCCGACGCCGTGCTCGTCGCCGGCCTCACCCGCGCGCTCGTCGAGACCGCCGTGCACGACTGGAAGGCCGGCACCCAGCCCGACCCGGTGCCGACGTCGGTGCTGCGGCTCGCGTCGTGGCGCGCGTCGCGCTCCGGGCTCGACGACCTGCTGGTCGACCCGCTGACCTGGCGCCCCGCGCCCGCCGCCGACGTGCTGCGCCGGCTGGTCGAGCACGCCGCCGCGGCCCTGGAGGCGAGCGGCGACCTCCCCGTCGTGCGGGAGCTGATCACCGACGTGGTGGGCCGCGGGACCGGAGCGGCGCGCCAGCGCGCCGTCCACGCGAGGGGCGACGGGCTGGCCGCGGTCGTCGCGGACGCGATCGCCTGATCACGCCATCGCCTGATCACCACGGGCGTTGCGTCGGATGCGCGCGTTCCGCTCGCGTGGGCAGGAAAGCCACTTTCCTGCCCTGTGAGGGCTGGAAAGTGGCTTTCCTGCCCTCCCCAGGCGCCGGGTTCGGCCCCGGTGTCGCGGCCGCTCAATACGCGCGACGCAGCGTGTTGCGGGACTCCTCCCGCAGCACGCCGGCGGCGAGGCCGTGCCGCACGGCCCCGGAGAAGCGACCGGGCCCCCACGCCTGCCCGTGCACGCGCAGGCGCAGCTCGGAGCGGGCGAGCGGGCCGTCCTCCAGCGCTTGCAGGATCGCGCCCAGCTCGCGGTCGAGCTCGGCGTCGTCGGCCGGGCGGGATGACGTGTGCTGCGCGAGGCTCGGCAGCGGGGCGAACCCGGAGCGGGTCGCCGCCCGGCTGGAGACGCTCGCGCCGTCCGGGCCAGCGCCGCCGCCACCGTCTTGCGCCGAGAGCGGCGCCGCGACGTCCTCGAGCGACCGCTGCGCCGCCTCGACGCCCAACACGAGCTCGGCGATCCCGGCCAGGATCATCATCCCCGCACCGATGTAGTAGCCGACGGCGACCGCCGAGGCGCTGCCGCTCTCGACGAGCGCCGCGAAGAGCACCGGCCCGGCGATCCCGCCGAGGCCGGTGCCGACGGCGTAGAACAGCGCGATGCACATCGCTCGGATCTCCATCGGGAAGATCTCGGAGACCGTCAGGTACGCCGCGCTCGCTCCGGACGACGCGAAGAAGAAGATCGCGGCCCAGGCCGCGGCAAGCGTCCACGCGCCAAGCACACCGGCCGCGAACAGCCAGGCCGTGCCGACCAGCAGAAATCCCGACCCGAGGTAGCTGACGCTGATCATCGTGCGGCGGCCGACCGTGTCGAACAGCCTGCCGAGCACGAGCGGCCCGATCAGGCTGCCCAGCGCGAGCGGGATGAGGTAGAGACCGGCCAGCGCGCTCGGCACCTGGAAGAACGTCGAGAGCACCAGGGCGAAGGTGAAGTAGACGGCGTTGTAGAGGAAGGCCTGCCCGACGAACAGGGCGAGCCCGAGCACTGTGCGACGCGGGTACGTGCGCAGCACCGTGCGCGCGATCTCACCGAAGCCGGTGCTGCGGCGTTGCTGCACCCGCAGCGTGTCGTCCACCGGGCCGAGCCGCTCCCCCGTCTGCTCCTCGATGTCGTGCTCGATGCGTGCGACCAGCTCTTCGGCCTCGTCGTTGCGCCCGTGGGTGTAGAGCCATCGTGGGCTCTCCGGAAGGCTCCGCCGCACCACGAGGATCGCCAGCCCGAGCACCGCGCCGAGGCCGAACGCGATCCGCCAGCCGAGATCGGCCGTGAAGATCGCCGGGTCGAGCAGCAGCAACGTCAGGCCCGCACCGACCGCGGCGCCGCCCCAGTACGACCCGTTGACGGCGAGCGAGACGGTCGCACGCATCCGCGCCGGCACCAGCTCGTCGATCGCCGAGTTGATCGCCGCGTACTCACCGCCGATGCCGGCACCGGTGAGGAACCGCATCGCGATGAAGAACCAGGCGTCGAAGGAGAAGGCGGTTGCAGTTGTCGCCGCGAGGTACAGCCCGAGCGTGATCAGGAAGAGCTTCTTGCGGCCGAGCCGGTCGGTCAGGTAGCCGAACAGCAGCGCCCCGAGCACCGCGCCCGCGACGTACATCGAGGCGGCCAGACCGACCTGGGTATCGCTCAGCTCCAGCCCGCTGCCCGGCTCGGTGAGCCGTTCGGCGAGCGCACCGACGATCGTCACCTCGAGCCCGTCGAGGATCCAGACTGTGCCGAGCCCGAGCAGGACCGTCCAGTGCCACCTCGCCCACGGCAACCTGTCCAACCGTGCCGGCACGTCGGTCTCGACGGTGCCGAGCGAACGCTCCCCCTGGCTCATGCCGTCGGATTGCCCCAAACAACTCGGCGGAAACTCGTGTCGAGAACGACGCGCCAGGTGCGACGTCCTCCGTGAAAGGCACCTACCCACGGAGGACACCATGACCACCACGTACGTCGGACTGCCCGTCAGCGACCTTGCGCGGGCCACCGAGTTCTTCACCGCGCTCGGGTTCACGACGAACCCGTACGCCACCGACGAGCGGACGGCCGCGATCGTCATCAGCGACCAGACCTGGCTGATGCTCAACGGTGTCGCCTTCTTCGAGGAGTACACCGGCGCGGCCGCGGCGGATCCCGCAACACATCGTGAGGTCAGCGTCGGTTTCTCGGCGCCGTCACGGGAGCGCGTCGACGAGATCGTCGACCGCGCGATCGCCGCGGGCGGCGGCGCGCTCGGCACCGTCGACGACGGCCCGATGTACATGCGTGCGTTCACCGACCTCGACGGGCACTACTTCTCGGTGATCTTCATCTCGGAATATACCCCCTAGGGGTAGAGTTCCGGTCGTCGACGGAGGAGGCCGGATGCACCGGACGCAGCACGACCACACGGCGCCTGCCCATTCAGGGCCGGCACAACCGCACCACGACGACGCCCAGCACGCGCACCACGGCTCAGGTCACGGGGACCACGCCGCGGTCTTCCGCGACCGGTTCTGGTTGAGCCTCGCGCTCAGCCTGCCGGTCGTGGCCGGCAGCCAGATGGTCGCCGAATGGCTCGGCTACACGATCCCGGGCTGGGCGCTGTGGGTGGCGCCGGTGCTCGGCACCGTCGTCTACGTCTACGGCGGCTGGCCGTTCCTCACCGGCGCGGTCGGCGAGCTGCGCAGCCGGCGTCCCGGGATGATGACGCTCGTCGCGCTGGCCATCACGGTCGCGTTCGTCGCCAGCGCGCTGACGTCGCTCGGCCTGAGCGGGCTCATGCTGGACTTCTGGTGGGAGCTCGCGCTGCTCGTCGTGATCATGCTGCTCGGGCACTGGCTCGAGATGCGGGCGCTCGGGCAGGCGTCCGGCGCGCTGGAGGCGCTCGCCGAGCTGCTGCCCGACACGGCCGAACGCATCGACGAGCACGGGGCGACGTCGAGCGTGCCGCTCGCCGACCTGCGGGTCGACGACGTCGTGCTGGTGCGGCCCGGCGGGCGGGTGCCGGCCGACGGGACCGTCCTCGAGGGCAGCGCCGACGTCGACGAGTCGATGGTCACCGGCGAGTCGCGGCCCGTGCCGCGCTCGCCGGGCGATCGGGTGGTCGCCGGGACGGTGGTGGCCGGGTCGGCGCTCCGGGTGACCGTCGAGGCCGTCGGCGCCGACACCGCACTGGCGGGCATCCACCGGCTCGTCGAGGAGGCGCAGACGTCACGGTCGCGCGCGCAGGCGCTCGCCGACCGGGCCGCCGCGTTCCTCTTCTACTTCGCCGCGATCGCCGGCGTGATCACGTTCGTCGTCTGGACGGCGCTCGGTGACGTCAGCGCTGCGGTCGAGCGCACCGTCACCGTGCTGGTGATCGCCTGCCCGCACGCGCTCGGCCTCGCGATCCCGCTGGTCATCGCGATCTCCACGGCGATGTCGGCACGGGCGGGCATCCTCGTCACCGACCGGATCGCGCTGGAGCGGATGCGCACCGTCGACACCGTGCTGTTCGACAAGACCGGCACGCTCACCCGTGGCACGCCCGCCGTCACCGCGGCCGCCACCGTCGACGGTGTCGACGAGGTAGAACTCTTCGCGCTCGCCGGCGCGACCGAGAGCGACTCGGAGCACCCGCTCGCCCGGGCCATCGTCACCGCCGCGCGCGAGCGGGGCGAGCTGCCGGCGGCGCACGACTTCCGTGCCCACGCCGGCAGGGGTGTCGAGGCGCTGGTCGACGGGCACCGGGTTGCGGTCGGCGGTCCGGCATTGCTGCGTGAGCTGGACCTGCAGCCGCCCGAGGCGCTGTCGTCGCAGGTCGAGGAGTGGGCCGGGCGCGGCGCGGCCGTGCTGCACGTCGTGCGCGACGGGGCGGTGATCGGCGCGCTCGCGCTCGCCGACGAGGTCCGTCCCGAGTCCGCGGAGACGATCAAGGAGCTGCACGCGGCCGGTGTGCGGGCCGTCATGATCACCGGCGACGCGCGCAACGTCGCCGACGCGGTGGCGGCCGAGCTGGGCGTCGACGAGGTGTTCGCCGAGGTGCTGCCGGCCGACAAGGACTCCGCGGTTGCGCAGCTGCAGGCCAGGGGCCAGCGGGTCGCGATGGTCGGCGACGGCGTGAACGACGCCCCGGCGCTGGCCCGCGCCGACGTCGGGATCGCCATCGGCGCAGGTACGGACGTCGCCATCCAGTCGGCCGGCGTCGTGCTCGCGTCCGACGACCCGCGCGGGGTGCTCGCGATCCGGCGGCTCTCGGCGGCGAGCTACCGCAAGATGTGGCAGAACCTCGCCTGGGCAACCGCCTACAACGTGCTCTCCGTCCCGCTCGCGGCCGGTGTGCTCGCCGGGGTCGGATTCGTGCTCCCACCGGCCGCCGGCGCGGTCGCCATGAGCCTGTCGACGGTGATCGTCGCCCTCAACGCGCAGCTGCTGCGCCGCACCCCCGTGCGCGACTACTGACAGCGTTTGCGACCGGAAACCACCCGTACCAGAATCCCGGTCATGTCGATCCCCGGCTTCACGGAGGAGGCGGTCACCGCCGCCGGCGTGCCGCTGAACGTTGCGGCGGCCGGCAGCGGAAGCCCGATCCTGCTCCTCCACGGCTTCCCCGAGACCCACCTCGCTTGGCGTCACGTGGCCCCGGCGCTCGCCGAGCGCCACCGCGTGATCTGCCCCGACCTACCCGGGTACGGCGCCAGCGGAGCACCCGGCGACAGCGTCGAGGCGCACTCGAAGCGGAACACCGCGACGATCATGGTCGAGCTGATGCGGCAGCTCGGCCACGAGCGGTTCGCGCTCGTCGGGCACGACCGCGGCGCGCTCGTCGCCTACCGCGCAGCGCTCGATCATCCCGACGTCGTCACGCACGTCGGGATGATCGACGTGATCCCCGCCCAGGACATGTGGGCGTCGCTCACCGGTGTCGCCGGCGCGTTCGCATTCCACCTCTACCTCCTCGCGCAGCCGTCCGACCTGCCCGAACGCATGATCGGCGCCGACCCCGACCTGTTCTTCGGCCACTTCATCGACGGCTGGGCGCCCGAGCCGACGACCATCCCACCCGACGTCCGGGCCGCCTACCTCGATGCCGCACGCGCCCCGGCCGCGATCCACGCGATCTGCCAGGACTACCGCGCCGGCGCGTTCGTCGACCCGCAGCACGACACCGACGACCGCAAAGCCGGCCGGACGATCGACGTGCCGGCGCTCGCGATCTGGCAGGACCCCGGCGACATGCAGCTCCCCTTCGATCCCGAGGCCGTCTGGCGCAGCTGGGCACCCGACCTGCGCACGGCCGTCCTGCCCGGCGGGCACTTCCTGCCGGAGGCCCGTCCCAGCGACGTCACGCGCGCGATAGGCGAGCTCCTGGACGCCCGCGCCTGAACCGACGAGTCACCGTGCCAGAAGTGACAACTCACCGTGCCAGAAGTGACAACTCACCGTGCCAGAAGTGACAACTCACCGTGTTGGAAGTGGCGACTCACCTGTCCAGGCCCAGGTCGAGGGTGGCGAGGCGGGCCGCGTCGGCGTAGATGGCGATCGCGGAGATCCGCCCCTCGGCCACGGTGAAGGCCATGACGATCTGCGGGCGGCCGTTCTGGACGGCGACCATCGCCGGCCCGCCGTTGACGACGATCTGGCGGACCTCGCCGAGGTTCATGCCGAACCGCGAGAACGTCAGCGCCTGCCCGGCGACGGCCGCGGCGCCGACGACGTGCCTGGCCGTGCCGGCGGGCATCGCGCGCGCGTCGGTGCGCAGCTCGACGTCGGGGGCGAGCACGGCGACGAGCGCCTCGAAGTCGCCCCGGTGCGCGGCGGCGAAGAACGCGTCGACGACCTCACGCTGGCGCGGCAGGTCGGCGTCGGGCGCGGCCGGCACCCCCTGCACCCGCCGCCGCGCCCGGCTCGCGAGCTGCCGGGCCGCCTCCGGCGAACGTCCGATGGCGGCCCCGATGTCCGCGAACGGCATCGCGAACATGTCGTGCAGGACGAACGCGAGCCGCTCGGCCGGCTCGAGCGTGTCGAGCACGACGAGCATCGCGAGCCCGACCGAGTTGGCGAGCATCACCTGCTGCTCGGGCCCGTCGGCGTCGACCTCGCCGAAGATCGGGTCGGGCATGTGCGCACCGACCGGGTCCTCGCGCCGCGACGTGCGGGAGCGCAGCATGTCCAGGCAGACCCGCCCGACGACCGTCGTCAGCCAGCCTGCGAGGTTCTCCACGCCGCTCGTGTCGGAGCGGCTCAGCCGCAGCCACGACTCCTGCACCGCGTCCTCGGCCTCGCTGAGCGAGCCGAGCATCCGGTACGCGACCGAACGCAGGTGCGGCCGGTGCGTCTCGAAGCGGTCGGCCAGCCAGTCCTGCTCGTTCATCACGCGTTCCTCTCCGCCGTGCCCGTCACAGCATTGACGAAGGGCGCCGCTGGAACGTGACCGGGCCAGGGTGTAATTCCGCGCTGGTCAGCGGGCGCTCAGCGCCGTGATCCCGAGCCGGTAGCCGAGCACACCGAGCCCGACGATCGTCCCGACCGCCACCGGCGAGATGTAGGAGTGGTGCCGGAACTGCTCGCGGCGGTGGATGTTCGAGATGTGCACCTCCACCACCGGCAGCGAGACCGCCTCGATCGCGTCGTGCAGCGCGATCGACGTGTGCGTGTACGCGCCCGGGTTGAAGACGGCCCCGATCGACTCCCCCGCAGCCACCCGGCGGCCCTCCGCGTGCACGAGGTCGATCAGCTCACCCTCGTGGTTGGACTGCCGGAAATCGACGTCGAGCCCCAGCTCCGCCGCTGTCTCCCGGCACAGCCGCTCGACGTCGGCGAGCGTGGTCGAGCCGTACACCTCCGGCTTGCGCGTGCCGAGCAGGTTCAGGTTGGGCCCGTTGAGCACAAGCACCGATGCCATGTCGTCCTCGTCTCGAATTCGCGCGCCACGGTATCAGCTCGACGACGTCACTCTGCGTGATATCGCTCCTGAGCTCGGGAGGCCTCCCGAGCTCATCGAGGCCGCTGTCGACGCGCCGTCACCGCGATCTCCGCGCCGCCGCCGGAACATCATCAACTGGCCCATTCGCAAGCACGTTCGAGCGCACACAGCGTAGCCAGCCCTCACCCGTTCATCTACTTTCCCCAGGTCACACTGCCGAGTAGCGTTACCCGACGCACTCTTGCGAATACTCAGTGCACATGCAACCGGTTCACGGCTACACAGGAGGTGTCCCGGTGGGGGGCGAAGCAACACGAGGAGACACCTCCATCAAGGAGATCTTCTGGACCCGGACGGGACTGCTGCTGCTGATCTTGATTGTGGTTGCGGGATCGTCACTGACAGTATCGACGATGCTTCCCGCCGGGCTCGCCAAGGATCTTGTGGTCGCGCTCGGCACCGGCACGATGATCACGGCGGTCGTCGGGTTCGGCCAGACGCTCATCACGGCGAGCGCGACCCAGCGCGCGATGGTCACGCCGCTCATCGAGGAGAACCGGAGAGCACTGCAGGAGCTCTCGGCGGAGTACCGCTCGCTCAACAGCGAGTTCTTCCCCACCCACGTGTTCGACGCGTCCGACGAGCCCGACCCCGCGTTCAACCAGCTGCTGATGACCGACCTGCGCGGCACCCGGCAGTACTTCTTCCGCGGGTTCGCCGGGCGGCACGCGGCCGCCCGACTGCTCGTCTCGCAGGGCGACCGCGAGCTGCGGGCGGTGATGGCCGATCCGACCGAGCGCTCGGCGATCACCGGACGCGCCCGCTACCTGCTGCAGCACCGCCGTCGCGACCACGGCGCCCGGACCACCACCACGAACACCGGCGCCGACAACGGCATCGAGGCGCTGCAGCGCCAGCTGCAGGAGGAGATCCACGTCGGGCTCGTCGGGCTCTTCCTGGCCCGCAGCTACTGCACGAGCATGCACGTCACCCTCATCGCCGACCCGCCGTTGGACCGCGTCGAGATGTTCGACGACAGCACGTGGATCACGCTCTACAGCGACGCCGACGCCGTCGGCTCGCTCTACCCCCGCACGCTGCGGTTCTCCGAAGGCTCGTTCATCTACAACATGGAGCGCGCCGAGTTCGCCCGACTGAGCTCGGCCCGCTCCGCCCGGCACATGCTCATCACGCCCGATCTGGGACGGCGCGAGTTCGCCACGCAGTTCGAACACGTCACCGGCGCGCGGCTGGGCACGAAACAGTTCACCGAGCTGGCTGAGCGATTCCACCACTTCCGTCAGGAGTTCTCGACCCTCGCCGATCTCAGGAGCTGATGCACGTGCCGACCGACGTCACTGCGCTGGGTGATCTCGCCGCGCAGCTCAACGCCGTCCCGAGTGATCCTCGGGACAGCTGGCCCGACATCGAGGTCGCGTTCCGCCGCTGGGTGGCCCGGCCCGACCTGCACGAAAGCCTCCGCACCGACCTGCAGAGGCTGTCCACATCAGCCGTCGCGAGCCGCTCGAAGGAGACGACCACACACTTCGCCTGGTGCCTCCGCGACCGCTCCGAGGAGCGGTTCACGTTCTGGCTGCACGAGTACAAGCCGACCCACGAGTGGCGTCCCGGGTACGCCGACTCGGTGCACAACCACCGCTACCACTTCTGCACGACGTTGCTGCGCGGCGGCTACCTGCACGAACGGCACCGCGTGACGCTCGATCCGGCGACGGCGCTCATCACCGACTCGCACCTGGAGCGCCGCGCGATGTGCGTCGCCGGGGATGCGGGCGCGCTGCTCGCGAGCGACTTCCACCGCATCCCGAGCGCCCTCGACGGCACCAAGACGTTCCTGGTCAAGTCGCGCCAGGTCACGCCCTGGAGCCTGTCGTTCGACGCGACGACGCACCGCGGCTACCGGCACGTGCCGGTAGAGGCCCGCGTCGCCGATCTGGCCGGCGGGATCTGACCGGGGTTCTGGCCGGCGCGGCGGAGGTTCAGGAAAGTCCGCCATGACCCTCCGGGCCGCTACGAGGGATGTGAATCCGTGCTGGGCGCGGCCCGGCCCGCCGGGCGGTCGGGAGTGCCTTGCGCACGCACCCGCGGGGCCGTGCTGGGGTTGGGATGTGTGCGTTGCGCACGCGAGGGCAGGAAAGCCACTTTCAGGCCCTGTGAGGGCAGGAAAGTGGCTTTCCTGCCCTCCACCTGCACCCCCGGGGCAGGTGACCGACCGCTCGTCGTGGGACCGGGTGGGGTCGACGTTGCATACCGTGGGTGTGCGTTGCACATGGCCGGCCATGAGCAACGTGTGTCGACGGTGTGCAACATCGACCCAGGGCTAGCGGCGATTCACCTGACAGCCACCTTCATGCAACGTGGTTGCATGAAAGTGGCTTTCCTGACGCCCCCGGCCCGCGGAGGGATCAGCGGGCAGGGCTCAGCAGCCCAGGGTGTGCTCGCTGTAGATGCAGTTGTCCGTACCCTCGCCGCCGCCCTGGATCTGGCTGTCGGGGGTGCCGGTGATGCGGACGCTGTCGTCGGCCGCTGCCACCCCGCCGCCGACGACGATGCCCGCCGTCAGCAGCGTTGCCAGCACGCCTGCCTGCAGAATGGCCTTCTTGGTCATGTTCCCCCGCTTCTCCGGAGCCGGTAGCGGTCCCGCTACCGGGCGTCATGGTTCCAGAGTTTCTGGTAACTGACCAGACCATTGGTAGGCGTACTTACCGAAGGGGTGACGGGTGCAGCGCAGCTACCGCAGGACGGACGAGGGCGGCCTCAGCAACGGCGGCGTGTCGTTCTGGTACGAGCAGATCGGCCGGCCGGAGCGGGCCCCGGCGCTGCCCGGCGACCGCACCGCCGACGTGTGCATCGTCGGTGCCGGGCTCACCGGGCTGTGGACCGCCTACTATCTCGCCCGCGAGCAACCCGACCTGCGGATCGTGGTGCTGGAGAAGGAGTTCGCCGGCTTCGGCGCCTCCGGGCGCAACGGCGGCTGGCTGTCCGCGGAGATCGCCGGCAACCTCGACCGCTACGCCGCGAGCGGCGGGCGCGACGGCGTCCGGATGCTGCTGCGGGCGATGGAACGGGCCGTCGACGACGTGATCGACGTCTGCGCCGCCGAAGGGATCGACGCGGACATCGTGAAGGACGGTGTGCTGCACGTCGCCCGCTCCGAGCCGCAGCTCGCGCGGATGGAATCGGCGCTCGCCGCGAACGCCGCGTGGGGCATCGGCGACGAGCGCCGGCTCACCCGGGCCGAGGTGCACGAGCGGGTGCGCGTCGAGGGCGCGATGGGCGGGATCTTCAACCCGCACTGCGCGCGCGTGCAGCCCGCGAAGCTGGTGCGGGGCGTCGCCGACGCCGTGCGCAGGCTCGGGGTGATCATCCACGAGGGCACCGAGGTGACGGCGATCGCGCCCGGCCGGGCCGTGACGAGGCACGGCACCGTCCGCGCCGACCAGGTGCTGCGCTGCCTGGAGGGCTACACCGCAGGGCTGCCGGGCTCCCGCCGGGAGTGGCTGCCGATGAACTCGTCGATGATCGTCACCGAACCGCTCCCCCACCACGTGCACGACGAGATCGGGTGGACCGGCGCCGAGCTGCTCGGCGACCTCGCCAACGCCTACAGCTACGCGCAACGCACCGCGGACGGCCGGATCGCGATCGGCGGGCGCGGCATCCCGTACCGGTTCGGGTCGCGCACCGACGTCGACGGTGTGACGCAGCGCTGGACCGTCGACTCGCTCGCGGCGATCCTGCACAGCCAGTTCCCGGCGACGATGCAGGTCGGGCTCAGCCATGCGTGGTGCGGCGTGCTGGGCGTGCCGCGCGACTGGTGCGCCAGCGTCTCCCTCGACACCGCGACCGGCCTCGGCTGGGCCGGCGGGTACGTCGGCAGCGGCCTGACCACCACCAACCTCGCCGGCCGCACCCTCGCCGACCTGGTGCTCCGCCGCGACACCGAGCTGGTCGCACTGCCGTGGACGAACCGGACGGTCCGCCGCTGGGAGCCCGAACCCGCCCGGTGGCTCGGCGTCCAGGCGATGTACCTGCTCTACCGGGCGGCCGACCGGCGCGAGGCGGCGGGCCTGCGCCGGCCGAGCCGCATCACGCGCTTCGCGAACCTGCTCACCGGTCGGTGAGCACGGGTGGTCCATGAATAGGGCTCGCAGGTTCGGGTAGCCGGATGCATGACCACCGACGTTGTCCAGAGCATCGACGTGACCGTGCCCGTGCGCACCGCCTACGACCAGTGGACGCAGTTCGAGTCGTTCCCCCGGTTCATGGAAGGCGTCGAACGGGTCGAGCAGGTCACACCGACCCGCACGCACTGGGTCACGAAGATCGCCGGCGTCGAGCGCGAGTTCGACGCGGAGATCAGCGAGCAGCACCCCGACGAGCGGGTCGCGTGGCACACCGACCGCGGGACGCACCAGTCGGGTGTGGTGACCTTCCACCGCATCGACGACGCCACCACGCGGGTGACGCTGCAGCTCTCGCACGACCCCGAGGGGTTCGTCGAGAAGGCGGGCGACGCGCTCGGCATCGTGCAGAGCCGGATCAAGGGCGATCTCGCCAACTTCAAGCAGTTCATCGAGAAGCGCGGTCACCAGGAGGCCGGCTGGCGGGGCGACGTCGATGCCGCCCCGCAGTCGGGCGACCGTCCGACGTCGTGAACGGGCTGGCGAAGGCCGCGTACACCCCGTTGGGGTTCGGCGTGAGCGTGCTCGGCGGGCTCGCGGCGAACCTGGTGTTCGGGCAGGTGTGGCGGCGGATCTCGAACGAGGAGACGGCCCCGAACGCGACCGACGAGGACTACAGCACGCGTGAGGTGCTGCTCGCCGCCGCGCTGCAGGGCGCGATCTTCGGGCTGGTCAAGACCGCCATCGACCGCGCCGGGATGCGTGGCTACCAGCGGCTGATCGGCGACCGCCCGCGCCGCGGGTGAGGAACGACGTTCCGGGGTACCCGGAGCGACACGGAAGGAGCAAGATCATGGGTCTCGACGACAAGATCGACAACAAGTCCGAGGAGCTGAAGGGCAAGGTCAAGGAGGGCGCCGGCAAGGCGACCGACGACCCCGGCCTCGAGGCGGAGGGCAAGGGCGACCAGACCGCGGCCAACGTCAAGCAGGCCGGGGAGAAGATCAAGGACGCCGCGAAGAACGCCTTCGACAAGAAGTAACGACCAGCGCAGACACCCCGGGCCACCACGCCCGGGGTGTGCCTGGAAAGCCACTTTCCCAGCACGAGGCGCCGGGAAAGTGGCTTTCCAGGCGCCGTTTCAGGGCGTCACGGCGTTGGAGTTGTGCGCCCCTCCAGCACCAGCGACCAGGCGAGCAGGACGAACGCGGCCGTGTTCAGCACGACGCGCACGAGGTTGAAGGCGCGCCAGCGCGCCTCGCCGAACGCCTCGCGGATCGCGGCCAGCTCGGTCGGGTTGTCCGGGAGGCCGGCGGCCTTGATCGCGTCGTTGAGCGGCACGTTGACCGCGATCGTGATGCCGACGGTGATCGCGTAGAGCACCAGCGCCGCGATCACCCACGGCAGCGCGGGCCGGCCCAGCTGCGTCAGCAGGGCGCAGATGGTGAGGATCAGCGCCGCGAAGAAGCCGCCGCCGATGAACCAGGGGTTGATGATCGCGCGGTCGATGTTCTGGAACGCGCTGACGAAGGTGCGGTCGTCGGTGCGCTCCAAACCCGGCATGATCGTGTGCGCGTAGAGGGCGAACACGCCCGCGACCATTCCCGTCGTGACCGTGGCCAGCAGCAAGGCCAGCGTGCGCAACGTATCCATCGAGGATCTCTCCCGTTCGTGCGGTTCTGTGGGTGGAGCGGGGGTGTCAGCGGCGGCCGCGCATCAGCCACGCGGTTGCGACCGTCCCGATGACGGCGAGCGCGATGGCGAGCAGCAGCCCGGCGCGCAGGCCTGCGGTCTGCGCGGAGTTGTAGAGGTCGACGACGCCGGCCGGGTCGGCGCTGATCGCCTGCGCGCCGACCAGATCCCCACCGGCGACCCTGCGCAGCAGCGGATCGGCGGCGCCGGCGCCGAGCCCCGAAGGCGGTGTCGATGCCAGGGCCGATGCCAGGGCGGCGGCCTGGATCGCGGCGCCGAGCACCACGATGCCCAGCGCGTTGCCCAGCTGCCGCGCGGTGTTCGCGACCCCGGCGGCCATCCCGCTGCGCTCCGGCGGCACCGCGCCGACGGCGGCGAGCGCGAGGGCCGGGTTGGCCAGGCCCGTCCCGATGCCGACCAGCGCCATCCCCGGCATCAGCAGGGGCCACGGCGTCGCGGCGGTGATCGGCAGCAGCGCGGCCATGCCGAGAGCGCAGAACACCAGGCCCCCGACGAGCCGGGCGCGCAACGAGAACCGGGTGCCGATGCGGGCCCCGAGCAGCGCCACGGCCAGCGCCAGACCGGTGAACGGGAGGAACCACAGGCCCAGCACCAGCGCCGACGCCCCGATCACGACCTGGAAGTACGGCCCGATCACCACCATCATCGACAGCGCGGTCAGTGCGAGCGTCAGCCCGGCGACCATGCCACCCGTGAACGTCCTGTTGCCGAGCACCGCGACGTCCACCATCGGTCGCGCGCTGCGGCGCTGGCTCACGGCGAACCCGGCGAGCAGCACCGCGGCGACGGCCAGGCCGATCAGCACCCGCGGAGCGCCCCAGTCGCCGGCCCCGGCCCAGTTGACGGCGAGGATCAGCGCGGCGATGCCGCCGGCCAGCGTGACCGTGCCGACGACGTCGACGCGGGCCGCCCCGCTGCCCGTCGCGCGCGGCAGCCCGACCGATCCCGACACGGCCGCGACGAGGCACACCACCAGCAGCGCCCAGAACGCCGGCCGCCAGTACCCGAACTCCAGCGAGATCCCGCCGACCAGCGGCCCGACCGACAGACCGGCCCCGAGGGCGGCACCCCAGATCGCCGACGCGCCCGCGCGGCGCGGCGCCGGCAGCGCTGTCGCGATCAGCGTCAGCGAGCTCGCCATCAGCCCCGCCCCGGCGAGCCCCTGCCCGATCCGGCCCGCGACGAGCAGCTCGGGGCCCGGCGCGAGCGCGCAGGCACCGGAGAACACGGCGAAGACGACGTTCGCCCAGACCCACACGCGGGCGGGGCCGAACCGGTCGGCCAGCACCCCACCGACGATCAGCAACGCGCCGAGGCCCAACGCGAACCCGCTGACCAGCAGCTGCAGATCGGCCATGCCGACCCGCAGGTCGGCGCTGATCGCCGGCAGCGCGGGGATCGGCATCGGGAACGCCGCGAAGACCACCAACGGCGCGAACGCGACCGCCGCGGCGACCGCCCTTTCCTGCCGCTGCGCCGCCATCAGACCTCCGTCGGACCTCATGCCGAGCCTCGAGTCGAACCTCGAGCCGGCCACCGCGAGCGCCGTCGCGCAGATCTTGCACGATCCCAGCACGATGAGCCGACGGACGCACCGGAAGGCCGAACCTCGGTCACGGGCCGGCCGACCGCTTCACCGCACCCGGCGACACCCCGATGACCCGCTTGAACGCGCGCGCGAACGCCGCCTCCGATCGGTAGCCGAGGCGCCCCGCGAGCTCGTTCACGGTGGCACCCGATCCCTCCAGCACGTCGAGCGCCAGGTACATGCGCCACCGCGTGACGTAGTGCATCGGCGGTTCGCCGACCAGCGCGCTGAACCGCGCCGCGAACGCCGAACGCGACATCGCGACCTCCTGCGCGAGCGCGGCCAGCGTCCACGGCCGGGCCGGGTCGCGATGCACCAACGAGATCGCGCGTCCGATGTACTCGTCGCGCAGCGCGCCGAGCCAGCCGCGGTTCGCCCCGGCATCGGCCCGGATCCACGTTCGGATCGCCTGGATGACGAGGATGTCGGCGAGCCGGGTGATCACCGCTTCCCCACCGGGCCGCAGCTCCTTCGCCTCGGCGGCCATCAGGCTGAGCGTCGCCGGCACCCACCCGGTGTCGTACGGACCTTCCGGCTGCACGTGGATCACATCGGGCAACGACGCGACGAGGTGGCGAGCCGCCGGCGCGTCGAACCGGACCGCCCCGCAGACGAACGTGGTCGGCGCCCCGCCCCCGCCGTAGCGCAGCACGTCGTAGCGCGGGGTGATGATCTCCTTGGGCAGGTCGGCGACCGACGGCGCCGGCACGCCGAGCGCGCTGCGCAACGAGTGGCCCGAACCGTGGTTGACCAGCACCAGGTCGCCGCGTTGCAGGTAGCGCGCCTCGTTGCCGGGCACCTCGAGCCACGCCACCCCGGAGGTCACCAGGTGGAACCAGAGGTGACCCACCATCGCCGGCACCGTGAACCCCCACGGGGCGGTGAGGTCGGAATGGCAATAGAAAGCGCCGTTCATCCGCAGCTGGTGGAGCGCTTCGCCGAGGGAATCACGCGGCGTCCAGGGCTCCAGCGCCGTTGTCATCCGGCCTCCCCCGCAATGCGCTGCGGCCACCCTCGACGGCCGTTGTGCGGCTGTCCATGGCCGCAAATCCTGGATTCTTGCCCGAACGTCCCGAGCGCCCTGAAGGTCATGGCGGTCGACGCCCGGCCCGGCGGCGAGCCCGACCGGATCCGCGCCGGCGCGCCGGCCCGATCACCCGCTGCCATCCCGATCCCGGTACTCGTCCCGACCGGCCGCACATCGCCGGCCGCATCCCCCGATCGATTCACGGGCGACACAATACGGCTCTGCGGAAGCATCGCGGGACACCGTTGCGAAGTGCACCGAAAAAGACGCGCATGCGCTCTTCCCAAAGCACTCGCCGGCTCGCCTTCTGCAATCGGTTGCAGGTTGTGAGCACGTTCCGTGACGACTTCATGCATAAGGTCTGCAGAATTACCGAATGGCCTTCGAGGTGGCCGGACGGGGTGCATCCGGAAGACCCACCGGCACCGAAGGGCACTTGCGCACACGGTGGCCAGTTCCGCCCAAGGGGTGCACCTTTCCGGCACGGTCCCACCGATTCCCGGTGGTTCGGGCGCGCGGCCGCAGGCGACCCACGACCTGCCGTCGGCGTGCTGACCGGCATTCTCATAGGCAACCACGAAGACGTCCGTGAGCAGCGCACCCTCTCGACCGCCTCGGGCCGGCAGAGGGCGCGCCGACCCGGCCGGACCGCCGGCCGGACCGCGTCCGACGGACCGCGGCGGAATACCGGATCGGTGATTCACCCCACCATCGCCAAACCGCGGGATCGACGTCTCGGTAATGCAGATCCCGCCGGCCGGCGGCGGCCGCGACGCATATCCGTCGGCGATGTTCGATTCACCCCGGGATGCGGAGCCGGTCGGCCGCCCGAATCGGGCGGCGGCGGTCCGGTCCTCCCGAACAGGGGGGTCCTGATCAGATCGGCATCGGAGGGGCATCGATCCGTTCGGCGACCCGACACGGCGCGCCCGACCGAACGGAACCGTCGCCCGGCGCACAGCTATCTGAATTCGCCAGAACCCCGGCACCGGTCCGTCGGGTCTCGTGCGCAGCCGGACATCACCCTTCCATTCCCTGGTCCACCGGTGACGATCAGCGAACTGATCATTGATTGCATTTGCGCCGCCCGATCCCGAGCGGCGCCGCGTTCGTTCCCGGACCCAGCATGCGCGCGTCCCCTGGATTTGTCCTATACGCCCCCTGACACCCACCACGCTGGCCGCAGGAAGAGAAGGACAGTAAGGTCAGGCGTTCCGACTCGACATCGCTGAGCGGGGGCGACGATGGAGTTCCGGATCCTGGGTCCGGTCGAGGTCTATGGGAAGAACGGGCAGGCGCAGCTCGGTGGCGGCAAGGCGGGCGCGCTGCTTGCCGCACTCGTCCTCCAGGCCAACCGGACCGTCTCCCACGAGCACCTGATCTCGGCCGTTTGGGGCGACAACCCGCCCGACACGGCGACGGCCGCTCTGCACACCTACGTGTTCCGCCTGCGCCGCGCGCTCGGCGCCGTCGACGCGGAGGGTGCCGAGCGGATCCTGACGCGCAAGAACGGCTACCTGCTCAGCGCCCAGGCCGGCGAGATCGACCTCGAGCTCTTCCATGCGTCGGTCGAGAAGGGCCGCTCCGCAGTCGCCGCCGGCCGTCTCGACGAGGCCATCGAGCGCTTCGTCCACGCGACCGGCCTGTGGCGCGGCCCCGCGCTCAGCTCCGGCACGGACACCGCGGCGCTCGACGAGGCCTACCTCGCCGCTGTCGAGGAGCTCATCGAGCTGCGGCTCGCCATGGGCGCGACCGCGGAGCTCGTCCCCGAGCTGAACTCCCTGATCGCCGCGCACCCGCTACGCGAGCGCCTGCGCGAGCAGCTGATGCTCGTGCTCTACCGCAGCGGCCGGCAGGCCGAAGCCCTGGCCGTCTACCAGCGCATCTACCGACAGCTCATCGACGAGCTCGGCATCACCCCCGGCCCGGCGCTGCAGGAGCTCCACCAGCGCATCCTCGCCGCCGACCCGGCGTTGCGCAGCCCCATCGCCGCGGTGGTGAGCACGCACGTGCCGCGCCAGCTGCCGTCGGACGTCACGCACTTCACCGGGCGCGCCGGGGAGCTCGCCATGCTCGACGCGCTGCTCGACGGCACGGCAAACGCGACCAGCGGTGGTAGCCCCAGCAGCGCCGGCTGCATGTCGGACGGCGCGCCCGTGATCGCGTCGATCGAAGGTGGGGCCGGGGTCGGCAAGACCGCGCTCGCGCTGCACTGGGCGCACCAGGTCGCCGGCGACATGCCCGACGGCCAGCTCTACATCAACCTGCGCGGGCACTCGCAGAGCGACCCGATGGGCCCGGCCGACGCGCTCGGCAGGCTCCTGCGCGCGCTCGGGGTGCCGCAGAAGCAGGTGCCGCAGGAGACCGACGAACAGGCTGCGATGTACCGGTCGCTGATGGCGGGGCGGCGGATGCTCGTCGTGCTGGACAACGCCGCCGCCTCCGACCAGGTCCGGCCGCTGCTGCCGGGCACGTCGACCTGCGCCGTGATCGTCACCAGCCGCTTCGACCTGCGCGGGCTGACCGCGCTCGACGGCGCGAGGCGGGTCCGGCTGGACGTCCTGCCCGCCAACGAGGCCGACGAGCTGCTGCGACGCACGATCGGGGAGCAGCGCGCCAGGGAGTCGGCCGCCGACGTCACCGCGCTCGCCCGGCTCTGCGCACGCCTCCCGCTCGCGCTGCGGATCGCGGCCGCGCACCTCGTCAGCAACCCGCGACACCGGCTCGCCGACTTCGTCGACCAGCTCGTGCGCGGCGACCTGCTCGCCAACCTCAGGGTGCACGACGACCAGCAGGCCTCCGTCCGCGCCGCGTTCGACCTCTCCTACCGCGCCCTCGACGCCGCGCAGGCGCGGCTCTTCCGGGGCATCGGCCTCTCGCCGACCCCGGACGTCACGGCCGAGACCGCCGCCGCGCTCTGCGCCGTCCCGGTGGCGGAGGCGGCCGAGCTGCTGGAGCGGCTGGCCGCGGCACACCTCGTCGAGAGCCGGCGCCACGGCCGGTACGGCTGCCACGACCTGCTCCGGCTCTACGCGGCCGAGCGCGCGGGGCAGGAGTACGACTCGCCCGACCGTGCGGCGGCACTGCACCGGCTGCAGGCCTTCTTCATCCAGGCCACCGGGAACGCCATGCGGGTCCTGCAACCGGCCATCTCCGATGAGCCCGCGACGACGACGTCCGACCCCGCGGTCCCCGTTCCGCGGTTCCCTGATCTCGGGTCGGCGCTCGGCTGGCTCGACGCCGAGCGCGCGGGCATCTCGGCGATGGTGTGGCACGCGGGCAAGCACGGGTTGCGGCCGGTGGTGTGGCGGCTCGGTCGAGCCCTGCGCTCCTACCTCTACCTGGGCATGAACGTCACCACCGGGTCGAAGGGCGCGGCGTACGTGCCCAGCGAGCGGAACGACGTCGCCTCCCGCATCGACCGGCTCCACCACCACGCCAACCTGCGCTTCCGCGCGGGCGACCACGCCGCCGCGCTCGATGCCGAGTGGAACGCGCTCGCGCTCGTGGCCCAGGACGGCGGGCATCGCTGCGAAGCGGAGATCGCCACCGTCTACGGGCTGGCCTGCTGGCTCCTCGGCCGCCCGGAGGAGGCCATCGACTCGCTGGTCAACGCCCTCGAGCTGCACCGGCGGCGCGGGAACGACCTCGGCCAGGCCAACGCGCACCTCGGGCTCGGCATCCTCTACGACGACGTCGCCGCGTGGGACGAGGCGCTGCAGCACTGCGCGGCCGCGCTCGACGTCTCCAAGAAGATCGAGAGCCCGTTCGGGGAGGCACTCGCGCTGCATTGCACCGCGATGGTCTACGGCAACCTGGGCCGCTACGGCGAGGCGCTCGATCTGCACGCCGAGGTGTACCAGCGCTACCGGCACCTCGACGAAGGACACTACGAGTCGGCGGTCCTGTTCAGCTCGGCCGTCGTGCACCGCGACGCCGGGGACTACGAACTGGCGCTCGCGGATGCCGATCGGTCGCTGCAGCTCGCGCGCAGCGCGGGCGATCGGCGGGCCGAGGCGGACATCCTGAACGCGCTCGGCTCGATCGCGCAGCTCACCGGGCGTCCCGCCGATGCCGTCGGTCACCACCGGGAGGCGAAGAACCTCGCGGCGCGGATCTCGTTCCGCCGCGCGGAGATCGAGGCCCTGATCGGGCTGGCCGCCGCGCTGGCCGGCGCGGGCCGTCCCGACGAGGCGATCGCGGCCGGCACGACGGCCCTCGACGGCGCGCAGGCCAGGGGCTTCCGGCAGTGGGAGGGCCACGCGCTCGTCGCGATCGCCGAGGTGCACATCGCGGCCGGGCGGTTCGACCGCGCCATCGAACGCGCCGGGCAGGCGCTAGCGCTGCACCGCGAGATCCGCCACCGGCTCGGTGAGGCGCGGGCGCTGCGCGCGCTCGGCGAGGCCGTCGCGGCCTGCGGCGACGCCGCATCGGCCCTGCGCCACCGGCAGGCGGCGCAAAACATCCTCGACGCTCAGCCTGGCGATGCGGCCGGGGCAGTAGCGAGTAGCTGCGACACTGTGACGAAGGTGTAGCCGCAGGCCCGCAGCTCGTCGACGATCGGCCCGATCGCCGCCCGGGCCTGCTCCCGTCCCCGGTACATGCCGTGCAGCAGGACGATCGAGCCCGGCCGCACCCGGTCGACCACATGACGGGTGATGTCGGCGGCGGATGCGTCGGCGGCGAGCCCGTCGAGCGGCTCGACGTCCCACGTGACCGTCCGCCGTCCGTGCTGTTGCAGGTAGTTCGGCAGCGCGAGCAGCTTCTTGCCGTTCGGCGGGCGGAAGGTGATCTCCCCTGCGTACCCGGCGGCCCTGATCTGCTCGTCGGTCCGCTCGACCTCCTGCGCGACGAACGCCGGCGACACGAACATCATCCGCGTGTGCGTGAACGTGTGGTTGCCGACCTCGTGCCCGGCGGCGACGATCGCGCGGGCCAGCTCTGGGTGCTGCTGCATCGCCTCGCCGATCAGGTAGAACGTGCCGAGCACGCCCTTCGCCGCCAGCGTATCGAGCATCGGCTGCGTCCCCGCCGGGTCCGGCCCGTCGTCGAACGTGAGCGCGACGACGCGGGCGTCGGTCTCGACGCGGGGCGTGAGCTCGCCGAAGAACTGGAACGTCGGGGAGCTCGCCAGGCGCAGCACACCCCAACCCGCCGCCGGGACCAGCACGACGAGCGCACCGACCACCACTAGAATCCGTCGCAGCACCGGGATCTCCGTCAACGCCGCACGAGGTAGCGCGCCAGCAGGGTGTCCTGCGCCGCGACGAGGGACGCCAGCTCCAGCCGGGCCGGCTCGATCGGGACGCCCGCCGCGATCCGCCCGGCCACCCCGGAGACGAGCATCGGGGAGACGGTGAGACGCAGCTCGTCGACGACGCCGGCCGCGAGCATCGCACCGAACAGGTGCGCGCCGCCCTCCGAGTCGACGCGGCGCAGGCCCCGCTCGGCCAACGCGTCGACGGCGGCCACGAGGTCGACCGTGCGCTCGCCGACGACCAGCACCGTCGCTCCGGCGTCGCGCCAGCCGTCCCGCGCGTGCACGGGCGCCGATTCCGTCGTCAGCACGATGGTCGGCACCTCGGCCTGCGTGATCACCGGTGCGTCGAGCGGCAGCGAACCGGTCGTCACCACCGCCGTCGGCGGCACCGGCGCGAGCCCGTGGCGCCGCCGCCGCTGCGCCGTCGCCTCGTCGGGGTGCGCGCCGACGAACTCCTCGACCATCGCGGTGGTCGCGCCGACTATCAGCACGTCGGCGAGATCGCTGCCCAGCCGCAGTACGCGTTGGTCGGGCTCGTTGGAGAGGGCCACGGCGCGGCCGCCGAGCTCCAGGGCACCGTCGGCGCTGGAGACGAAGTTGACCGTGACCCACCGGCGGTCGGGGTAGGTGTAGAGGCGCTCCAGCGCGTCGTCGTCGAGCTCTTGGGCCTCGTGCGGCGGCCAGATCTGCCGCATCAGGCGACCCACTCCGACGCGCGCAGCGGCGGCCGGCCGTGGAAGACGCTGGCGACGATCTCCAGCGCGTGCCGGGTCGGCTCCACCTCGTGCGCGCGGAACACCTGCGCGCCGGCCTGCGCCGCGATCGTCGTGGCGGCGAGCGTGCCGGCCAGGCGGCCCTCCAGCCCGACGTCGAGGGTCTCCCCGACGAACGTCTTGTTCGACATGGCCATCAGCACCGGCCACCCGGTGTCGACGAAGTCCTTGACGTGCGCCAGCAGCGTCAGGTGGTCGGCGGTGTTCTTCCCGAACCCGGTCGCGTCGATCATGATGCCCTCGCGCGGCACCCCGCGCCGCTCGGCAAGCTCGGCGAGGGCCAAGACGTGGTCGAACACCGCGCGGACGACGTCGGGGTAGTCGGGCCGGAAGGGCTCAGCCCGCGGTTCCCGCCCGCCGGTGTGGGTGCAGACGTACCCGGCGCCGAACTCCGCGGCGACGTCGATCAGCTTCGGGTCGGCCGCCGCCCAGGCGTCGTTGAGCAGGTCGGCACCGGCCCGGCAGGCCGCGGCGCCCACCTCGTGCCGCCAGGTGTCGATGCTGATGATGATGTCCGGGTACTGGTCGCGGATCCACTCGACGGTCGGGACGACCCGCCGGATCTCCTCCTCGGCGTCGACGTCCGCACCGGGGCTCGCGGCGACCCCACCGATGTCGATCATGTCGGCACCCTCGGCCACGGCCTTGTGGATCGCGGCCCTGGCCGGCTCGTCGGCGAACGTCGAGCCGCGGTCGTAGAACGAGTCGGGGGTGCGGTTCACGATCGCCATGACCAGCGCCCTGTCGCGCTCCGGCCGGCGACCACGGATCACCAACCCGCCTGCTGCGCCCACACCCGCACCACCTTCCGGCGCGACCGTCGCACCCGTGGACGATCCTATTCAGGACGAACGAGCAGGGCAGCCGCCACCGTGCGTGCCTGCGTCGCAGCAGCCGGGTCGCCCAGCACGGCGGAGGTGACGATCGCGCCCTCCACGAGCAGCAGCAGGTGGTCGGCCAGCTCCGGCCCGCGACCGGCGGCCGCGACGAGCCCGCCGAGGTAGTCGCGCAGCGCGACCTTGTGCGCGCGCACCTCCGACACGACGCTCGGCGAGACCGCGCCGAGCTCGCCGAAGGAGTTGATGAACGCGCACCCGCGGTACCCGGGCTCGCTGAACCACGTGTGCAGCCAGTCGAAGACGGCCAGCACCTGCTCTTCCGATGAGTCCCGCTGCGCGACGAACTCGGCGAGGCGGCGGCGCCACCGCTCGTCGCGACGGTGCAGGAACTCCCGCACCAGCGCGTCCTTGCCGGGGAACAGCTGGTAGAGCCGTTTCAGCGAGACCCCGGCCGCGGCCCGGACCTCGTCGACACCCACGCTCTGGATGCCGCGGCCGTAGAACAGGTCCTCGGCGGCGTCGAGCACCTGTGTGCGGGCATCCGGCACGATCACTCCTCTTGGCATGAGAACCAGCGTTCTCTACGGTAGCCGAGAACGCTCGTTCTCACCGTTCCAGAGGAGCCTGCCGTGCGCCCACCGCTGCCGCCGTTCACCCGGGAGACCGCCGTCCAGAAGGTCCGGATGGCCGAGGACGCGTGGAACACGCGCGACCCGGAGAAGGTCTCGCTGGCCTACACACCCGACTCCCGCTGGCGCAACCGCTCCGAGTTCGTGAACGGCCGCGAGGAGATCGTCGCGTTCCTGACGCGCAAGTGGGAGCGCGAGCTGGACTACCGGTTGATCAAGGAGGTGTGGGCGTGGGAGGACAACCGCATCGCGGTGCGGTTCGCCTACGAGTGCCACGACGCCGAGGGCAACTGGTACCGCAGCTTCGGCAACGAGAACTGGGAGTTCGACGAGAACGGGCTCATGGCCGTGCGGCACGCGTCGATCAACGACGTGCCGATCACCGAGGCCGAGCGCGCCTACCACTGGCCCAGCGGCCGACGCCCCGACGACCACCCGGGGTTGAGCGACCTGGGGTTCTAGGCGGGCCACGGCGCTGCCCCGACAGGGAGGATGCGTGCGAACCGCACGCGTTGCCAGGAAAGCCACTTTCCTGTCCTGTCGTGCCAGGAAAGCCACTTTCCTGGCAACACCCGACCACCCGCGCGCGCGACGAGCACCCCGCGGCCCGCCTGGGCCGTGGTGGCCGCCGCCCTGTGTGCGTTGCGCACGCGAGGGCAGGAAAGCCACTTTCCGGCCCTCACAGGGCAGGAAAGTGGCTTTCCTGCCCTCCCCAACCCCCCGGGGGGTGAGCCCCGTTTCCTGGCACCACCGGACCACCCCCTGAGGTGCGCGGGGAGGGCAGCTGCCTGTGCATGCGGGACGCGCGCGCATCCCTCCCGGCGGAGCCGAGCCCCCGAAGTGGATTTGCGGGCGGCGGGGGCGCGGGGTAGACGTATCCGATCACCGATCGGGGGGCGTCCATGAGCCAGCAGGCCGAGAAGCAACCGTCCGGAAGCGCAACCGCCGAGCTTTCCAGGCCGCTGTCGGGCCTGCTGCGGGTGCTGACCGCCATCGAGCGGGTCGGCAACAAGCTGCCGCACCCGTTCTGGCTGTTCTGGATCCTCGCGGCCGTGCTGGTGCTGCTGAGCTGGCTGCTGGCGGCGTTGCAAGTCACTGCCGTGTCGCCGACGGACAACAAGGTCATCGCGGTGCGCAGCCTCGTGTCGATCGAGGGCGTCAAGTCGATGCTCACCGACGCGATCACGAACTACGTCACGTTCCCGCCACTCGGCACCATCGGCGTGGTACTGCTCGGTGTCGCGATCGCCGACAAGGCCGGGCTGATCACGGCGGCGCTGCGCGGCGGGCTGTCGAAGGTGCCGGCGCGGTGGGTGACATTCGCGCTGGCGTTCGCAGGCATGGTCTCGCACGTCATCACCGACGCGGCGTACGTCGTGCTGATCCCGCTGGGCGCGCTGATCTACCGGGCGATCGGGCGCAACCCGATCATGGGCATCGTCGTGGCGTTCGTGTCGGTCTCCGCGGGTTTCGACGCGAGCCCGCTGGTCACGCCGCTCGACGCCATCCTCTCCGGGCTGACGACGGTCGCCGCGCGGTTCATCGACCCCACCTACCTCGTCACGCCGCTGGGCAACTACTACTTCTCCCTCGGCTCCTCGGTGATCCTCGCCGTGGTGATCACGATCGTCGCCGAGACGGTGGTGGCCAAGCAGGTCGAGTCCGAGCCGCTCGACCCCGAGGACGACTTCGACGCCTCCAACGAGGCCGATCTCTCCGACGTGCACCTGCGCCCGGAGGAGCGGCGCGGGATGCGCAACGCGGGCATCGCGACGCTCGTGTTCTTCGCGGCGGTGGTCGTCGCGGCGATGCCGACCGCCTCGCCGTTGCGCGGCGAGAACGGCGCGATCCTGAACTCGCCGCTGCTGCTCAACATCGCTGTGGTCATCGCCCTCTACTTCGCCGTGGTGGGCGTCGTCTACGGCATCGCGGCCGGCACGGTCACCCGCACCCGCGACGTCCCCGACTTCATGAACGCCGGCATCCGCGACCTCGTGCCCGTGCTGGTGCTGTTCTTCGCGGTGTCGCAGTTCCTCGCGTACTTCAAGTGGACGCAGATCGGGCCGATCATCGCGATCCGCGGCGCGGGGCTGCTGCGCGACCTCGGGGTGAGCGGCCCGGTGCTGTTCGCCGGCCTGCTCGTGCTCGTCACGCTCATCAACCTGCTCATCACCAGCGGCAGCGCGCAGTGGACGCTCGTCGCGCCGATCTTCGTGCCGATGTTCATGTTGCTCGACATCCCGCCGGAGACGACGCAGGCGCTCTACCGGATCGCCGACTCGTGCACCAACGCCATCACGCCGATGAGCCCGTACTTCGCGATGACGCTGACGTTCGTCCAGCGCTACCGCAAGACCGCCGGGATCGGCACGCTCGCCGCGCTCACCGTCCCGCTGGCGTTGACGATGCTGGTGGTCTGGACGCTGTTCTTCTACGCGTGGTGGGCGCTGGGCATCCCGCTCGGCCCGGGGGCGCCGGTCCGGTAGGCAGCGCTACTCGACCCGACCCGCTGCCGCAAGGGGCCGCAGGTCGATCTGCGGGTGGCGGTGGATGCCGTGCTGCGCGGGGATGTCCACCACGACGGGCGGCTCCGGCTCCGCCCCGGCCGCGCGGGCGAAGCGGGTCGCGCAGGCCCGTGCGAGGCGGTGGCTCGGCCGCTCCACGAGCCGGTAGAACACCACCGTCACCAGCAGCGACAGCGGCACGGACAGCACGATCACCAGCTCGAGCGGCGGGCGGCCGCCCAGCACCAGCGCCACCGTCGTCACCACCGGCAGGTGCACCAGGTACAGGCTGAACGAGCGGACGCCGAGCCACTGCATCGGCCGTGACTCCAGCACCGTCCGGGCCGGCTCCCAGTGCCACGCCACGAAGACCACCATGCAGGCGCCGAGCGCCTGCAGCCCGCGGGAGATCGACACGATGTCGTCGGTGGCCGCCAGCTGCGCGCCGGTGGCGTGCACGACCCAGTACGCGCTGGTGAGCACGGCCGTCGCGGTGATCACCGCGGCCCAGAACCAGCCCCGGTTGCGGCTGGCGTTGATCCGCTGCGCGATGCGCGCAAGCTGCTGGTGGCCGCTGGCCATCAGCGTGCCCAGCAGGAAGAGCGAGAGCGCCGAGAGCGCGACGCTGCCGATCTCGTTCGCGATGGTGATGGCTAGCACCGCAACCGTCGCCTTCGCCCACAACCGGATCCCCGGCGCCCGCGCGACCAGCAGGAACAGCGGCAAGGTCAGCGAGAAGACGACCTCCCACTGCAGCGACCAGAGCACGTGGTTGGTCGTTCCCGGCGCGAACAGCAGCACGGCGTCGTGCAGGATGCCGCCGGTGCTTGGCTCGTGCGTGTTCGCCGCCATCCACCAGCTCGAACCCTCCGCCCACACCGGCGGGACGACGGTCGCGAGCGCCGCCGCGAAGGCGACCGCGACCCACACCGGCACGTACAGCCTGATGATCCGCGACGGGTAGTAGGACCAGACGCTGAACCGGCCGGGTGCGGCGGCCAGCGTCAGCACCATCCCGCTGAGCACGAAGAACACGAAGACGGCCTCGGTGCCGGCCCAGATCAGGTGGACCGGGGTGTAGGTGAGCCACCACAGCGCGGAACCGACCTCGGCCGCGCTCGGGTCGCCGTACGGCCCGGCGAACACCGGCTGCGAGAGCAGGATGTGGTGCAGCAGCACCACGCTGGCCGCAACGCCGCGCAGCCCGTCCAGCGATGCGAGCCGGCGCGGACCGGGCGACTGGCCCGCTCCGGACCACGATGTCGGCCTGCTGTGCCGGCCTCGCGTGCCGAGACGCCTGCGCAACGCAGCGTTGCGCAGAGCATTCTCGTAGCGGGCCGTGACCACGGCGTCACTGGATGGAGTGCGGGTCGCCACGTCGGTCCTTCGGGAAGATCGGAACGTGCTCGGTCGATCACTTACTGTGCCGACTGTTCCCCTCGGTAACAGAGCCGTGAGCCGAGTGGCGCATTTCGCTCTGTGAACAGACAAGTACGTCCGGTAAGGGGATTACCGATCTTGGTCAGGTGATCCTGTGCGGCGAACGGTCCGCTGACGGCATCGTTACAGGTCATGGGCCTACCGTGGGTGACGTGCCCGAGTTCGCCGCCCTCGCTTTCGACTCCAGCGCGTACAGCCGCCGCACGTTCTGCAGCTGGGCCGACGCCGGGTGGCGCTCCATGCTGGTGCAGGTCTACGACGACGACCCCGTCGTGGAGCACGTCGAGCTGCCACCCTCGGGCGATCAGCACCTCGTGCTCATGCTCGGCGGGCCCTCGACCATCGAGTCGGGCATCGACGGCCGCTGGCGGCACGCGACGTACGTCCGCGGCGACCTCGGCATGACCGCGCCGGGCCGCCCGACGCTCGTGCGCTGGCGCGCCACATCCGACGAGCCGATCTCGACGCTGCACGCCTACATCCCGCACGAGACGCTGCGCCGCATCGCCGACGAGCTGTGGCACGGCGCGTACCCGCAGGCCGACGCCCTGTCGATCACCGACGCGCTGCTGGAGCAGACGCTGCTGGGGCTGCTCGACGCCGCCCGCGCCGGCGCCCCCGACCTGTACGCCGAGACGGCCGCCGAGTACCTCGCCGCCCACGTGCTGCTGCGCCACGGCAACACCCCGGCACCCGCGCTGCCGGCCGGTTCGGACGAGCGGGCCGCGCGGGCGCTGCAGTTCATGCGCGACAACCTGCACCTGCCGCTGACGCTGGGCCAGATCGCGGCGGAGGCCGGGTTGAGCCCCTTCCACTTCCTGCGCGTGTTCAAGGCGGCGACCGGACACACCCCGCTGCGCCACCTCACCGAGCTGCGCATCGCCGCGGCGCGCCGCCACCTCGACCGTTCGCAGACCCCGATCAGCGACATCGCCTACCTGTGCGGCTTCGCGACGCCCGCGCACTTCACGGCAACGTTCACCCGGCACGTCGGCACGTCCCCCACCGCTTACCGCCGCCAACGCCGCAGCTGAGCCGAGGAGCATGCCCGTTCGTCCACGACGGTGCACGAACGGTCCGCGCACCCGCCCGCACCGACAGAATGGGCGGCATGGTCGAACCCACGATCGTGGTCCCGCACCGCGAGCACCTGTGGTGGATGTTGCTGGAAGCGGCGGAGCTGGAGCACATGATCATGTGCCAGTACCTGTTCGCCGAGTTCTCGATGAAGGAGAGCACCGACGAGAGCCTCACCCCCGAGCAGGCAGATGCGGTCGACCGCTGGCGGGCGACGATCCGCGGCATCGCCGTCGAGGAGATGCTGCACCTCGCGCTCGTCTCGAACCTCCTGGGCGCGATCGGCGGCGCCCCGACCTTCAACCGGCCCAACTTCCCGCAGCTCTCCGGCTACTTCCCGGCCCGGCTGCAGCTCGACCTCGCGCCGTTCGGCGAGCGCGCCCTGCGCCACTTCCTCTACCTCGAACGACCCGAAGGCATGGAGCACATGCACGCGGAGGGCTTCGAACCGACCGCTCCCCCGCGCGAGCCGGTGGCGGCCGACGAGATCATGCCCCGCGGCCAGGAGTACGGGACGGTCGGACGGCTCTACCGCGGCATCGCGAACGGGCTGCGTGACCTCGTCGCCGTGCTCGGTGAGGACGGCGTGTTCATCGGGCTCCCGGAGGCGCAGGCCACTCCGGAGCGGTTCCACTGGCCGGAGATGATCGCCGTCACCGACCTCAAGTCGGGGCTCGCTGCCGTCGAGCAGATCATCGAACAGGGTGAGGGCGCGCGCGGCGACTGGCACGACGCGCACTACGGGCGCTTCCTGGCGATGTGGGAGGAGTTCCACGAGCTGCGCCGGCAGGACCCCACGTTCGAGCCCGCGCGGCCCGTCGTCCCTGCGTTCACCCACCAGCCGTTCGACGTCGACGTGCCGCAGACCGTCATCACCGATCCGATGACCGAGCGGACGGCCGAGGTCACGGCGTTGTCGTACGAGGTCGTGCTGCACCTGCTGCTGCGCTACTTCACCCACACCGACGAGGACGAGGACCAGCTAGCGACGCTGGTCAACGGCGCGATCGAGCTCATGGTCGCGGTGCTGCGGCCGCTCGGCGTCGCGCTCACGACCCTGCCGGTCGGCCCGTCGCACCCGGGCAGCACGGCCGGGTTCGCGTTCGAGATGTTCTACGTGATGACCAACGCCGTGCCCGCGCGCCGGACGGCGTGGACGCTGCTGCACGAGCGGGTCGCGCTGCTCGCGCAGAGCTGCGCAGTGCTGGCCGAGGAGCCGGGCGCGCCCGGCGCCGTCCGGGCGGCCGGGGTCAAGGCGCACGAGATCGCCGAGTCGCTGCGCACCCGGATCTGACCGAAGTTCCCCACCGTTTTGGGCACTTGCGCGCGTTTTCGGCGCGCATCCACCCAAAACGGTGGGGAAGTTCGTGGTCAGTGGCGGCTGTGGCCGCCGATGCGCCGCTTGGCGACGGTGCCGCCGTTCTCGCGCTGCTGGGGAACGGTGCTGCCGTCGTGGTTCGCGATCCCCCCGTGCGGCGGTGTGTTCACGCCCTCGCGCTGGTGGGGGAGGCCGATCGGGCGGCCGGTGGGGGTGAGGCCGGCCTCGACGGCGGCGGCGCCGGCCATCATGTGCGCGGCGATCCACTGCACCACCGCGATCCACGCAGAGCTGAGCGACCCGGAGTACCTCGAGCCCGCGACGTCACGGACGGCCCTGGTCAGCGCGTGCCCGACGTAACCGTAGTGCTCGGGCTCCACCCGGTAGTGCCGACGGTGGCTCGCGCCGAGCCTGCGCAGCGTCGCCTCCAACCGCGCGGTGTCCGGCTCCTGCAGCGCGGCGATGCCGGCGAGGAGGGTGTCGGCCATCTTCTGCATCTGCCCCGACATGTCCTCGGGGAACATCGCGCGCAGCTGCGGCGCCATCTCGAACAGGTGCGCGTAGAACACCTCCGCGAGGACCGCCGGTCTCGCGGCGACCGCCATGCACGAATCGCGGACGGCAGAGATCGTCGCCGGGGACGGCCGCTGCACCTCGTCGACGGAAGGCATCGGCTCGCCGAACTGCGGATGGGTCATCGTTCGCACGCACCGTGGGTGTCACGGCCGGAACGGGGCAGAGGGGAGCTGTCACTCGTTGCAGCACTGTTATTCATGGCGCTGACACTTTGTCACTCACAGGGCTGAACGGGAAGACCGCCCGACGTAGCGAGGTGACCTCTCACCGGATCCGCTTTAGGCGCTCGACGAGGGACGTTCACCATCCGGCGCACGAACCGCACCGCCGCGCAGGCTCGCCGTGGACGCCGGGGACCGCTACCCTTCCGATCCACTGAACGGGACACCCAGCGCTGGGTCTCAAGGAGGATCCTGAACGACTGGGGCCGTAGCGAGCGGCGTCCAGGTGGTGTCCTCGCAAGGCGCGCGGATACGGCGATACCGCTGTTGTATCGACGTGTCCGCGCAACGCCGCGAGGGCGCCGCCTGGACGCCGCACAGTAGGCCCCAGTCGTTCAGGGCGCTCCTAAGCCGGCAACAACGACGTCAGCATGTGGAGGCAGAGTGGTCGCCGGTCGTCAGGACAAGGGCATCGGTGCGATCTCGATCGACCGACCGACGTCGGCGAGGGCGTACGGCTGGATGCTCGGCGGCAAGGACAACTACGAGGTCGACCGCCGCTTCATGCAGACCCAACTGAAGCGCTTCCCGGGCGCGCTCGACTCCATCCGGCAGAACCGGCTGTTCCTGTACCGGGCGGTGCGCTACCTGACCCATGAGGTCGGCATCCGCCAGTTCATCGACATGGGCTGCGGGCTGCCGACGGACAACAACGTGCACCAGGTGGCGGAGCGGTTCGCCGACGACGTGAGCGTCGTCTACGTCGACATCGACCCGATCGTGCTCGCGCACGGCCGCGCGATGCTGACCAACAGCCCGCGCACGGCCGTCATCACCGCGGACATCCGCGACCAGGCCTCGGTCATCGCGCACGAGGACGTCGGGCGGTTGATCGACTTCGACGAGCCGGTGGCCGTGCTCTTCCTCGCCGTCGGGCACCACCTGATGAACTCCGACGAGCCGCGCAAGGTCATGCGCGCCGTCGTCGACCGGGCGGGCCCCGGCAGCTACCTCGCGTTCAGCCAGATCGTCTGCGAGGACCCGGCGCGCGGGGTGCAGCTGACCGACAGCATCCGGGCCGCCGGGATCCCGTGGCAGACCCGCACCCCCGCGGAGGTCGACGAGATGCTCTCCGACTTCGCCCCCGTCGAGCCGGGGCTGGTCAACGTCGTCGACTGGCGCCCGCTGCCCGACCAGCCGCCGCTGCCGCCCGTCCCCGCGGAGATCGCGCACTACGAGGGCGCCTCGAACATCGACCGCACCAGCTACGAGTACGGCGGCGTGCTCGCCGCACCCCCACGCTGACGAACTTCCCCACCGTTTTGCCAACCTGCAGACCCGCAGGGGCGTGCAAGTAGGCAAAACGGTGGGGAACTTCGGGTCAGGCCGGCTGCAGGGCCGCCGTGCGGGTGGCGGGGCGCAGGGCCCAGACCACCGCGACCGTCGCCGCGACGAACACGACCTGCAGGATCGTGCGCGGCACCAGCGCGTCGAACGGGTCGGACGCCACGCCGATGCCGTTGAGCAGCGCGTAGACGTTCGCGGGGAACATCACCACGAGCAGCGCGGTGAGGCAAGCCGCCGCCGCGCGAGCCGTCCGCGGCACCAGCAGCCCGACGGCGCCGGCCAGCTCGAGCACGCCCGTCACCGTGACGAGCAGCTCGGGCGCGGGCAGCACCGGCGGGACCATCGCGATCAGCTCGGCGCGCATGCCGATGAAGTGCGCGCCGCCGGTGAGCAGGAACATCGCGGCGAGACCGCCGCGCAGCGCGGTCGACCAGCTCCGGAGCGGACGGACGCCGAGTGCGCCCAGCCCGAGCAGCACCGCCGTCACGACCACGAGTGCAACGAGAGGCGCCATGGGAGCACCAACCTTCCAAATCTTTACAGTGACAAGTTGACACGGCCAAGATGCCTCATATGTGCGAACTTGTCAATGTCTAGATTGAATGGCCTCTGCCAATGCGCGTTGATTGGCCCTTCCGGGTAGCCACTTCCCCACTGATCCTGGACGGGTGACACTCTCCAGCACGGCTCGGTCCACCACGGCCCTCTCCAGCACGGCCCGCAGCACGGTCACCCGCCTGCGCGAGCGGGCCAGCTCCGACCGCGCCGACCTGTACGCCGTGCTCGACGCCGGGCTCGTCTGCCACCTCGGCCTCGTCCGCGACGGTGCGCCGGTCGTGCTGCCGACCGGGTACGGGCGCATCGACGACACCGTCTACGTGCACGGCTCGACCGGCGCCGGCTACCTGCGGCTCGCCGATGGCGCACCGGTCTGCCTGACCGTCACGCACCTCGACGGGATCGTCTACGCGCGCTCGGTCTTCCACCACTCGATGAACTACCGCAGCGCCGTCGTGCACGGCACCGCACGCCGGGTCACCGACGCCGACGAGCGCTGGGACGCGCTGCACGCGATCGTCGAGCAGCTCTCCCCCGGCTCGTGGGAGCACGCCCGCGAGCCCGATCCCAAGGAGATGGCCGCCACCGCCGTGTTCGCGCTCGACCTGGCCGAGGCGAGCGTCAAGGTCCGCACCGGCCCGCCCAGCGACGACGACGAGGACCTCGCCGCAGGTGGCCGCTGGGCCGGGGTACTGCCCGTGCACACGACGTTCGGCGCGCCGCTGCCCTGCCCGGAGCTCCCCGAGGGCGCCGCCACTCCCCCGCACGTCGCGGAGCGCTGACCCAGGAAGAGCCTGCTCAGCCGACCGCTTTGGCCATCCGCACGACGGCCTCGGTGATCAGTTCCTCCGAGGTGCCGATGTTCAGGCGCGCGTGCCCCCGCCCCGGCGTCCCGAACGCGGGCCCGGCCACGAGCGCAACCCGACCGCGTTCGAGGAACACCTCGGCCGGGTCGTCGCCGAGGCCCAGCTCGCGGCAGTCCAGCCAGGCCAGGTAGCCGGCGTCGGGCCGGTCGAACCGCACGCCCGGGAGGTGCTCGGCGAGCAGCGCCGACAGCGTGGCGCCGTTCGTGTCGAGCGCCGCCACCAGCTCGTCGAGCCACGCGTCGCCGTGCTCGAAGGCCGCCTGCGACGCGATCACGCCGAGCAGTCCCGTCCGGTAGCGCAGCTCGACGGGCAGCTGTTCGAGCAGGGCCGCCTGCTCGGCGCTGCCCGCGACGGCGATGGCGCACTTCAGGCCCGGGATGTTGAACGCCTTCGACGCCGAGGCGAACACGACCGAGCGGGTGTCGCCGAGCCGCGCGAACGGCGTGTGCTGGCGCCCCGGCAGGGTGAGCGGCGCGTGGATCTCGTCGGACAGCACCAGCACGCCGTACCGCTCGGCGAGCTCCGCGACCGCGGCCAGCACGTCGTGGGACGGCACGGCGCCGGTCGGGTTGTGCGGGTTGCACAGCAGGAACGCCGCGGCGCCACCGACGAAGGCGCGCTCCAGGCCGTCGAGGTCGAGCCCGCCGTCCACCAACGGCACCTCCACGACGGTCCGGCCGGCCTCGGCGACCCCGCCGAAGAACGGCGGGTAGATCGGCGGCGTGATCACCACGCCGGCACCGGGCTCGGTGAGGATCCGCAGCACCTCGACCACCGCGGTCATCACGTCCGGCGCGAGCACCATCCGCTCGGTGTCGGGCGTCCAGCCGAGCCGCCGCTGCGCGAACGCCGCGAACGCCTCGAACAGCCCGCCCTCGTCCGAGTACCCGGCGTCGCCGAGGTGGACGGCCTGGAGCAGGGCCTCGGTGATCGGCGGCGCCAGCTCGACGTCCATCTCCGCGATGAACGCCGGCAGGACGTCCGACGGGTGCTGGGTCCATTTCCGGCTGCGGCGGCGACGGAGCGTCGACAGGTCGGCGAACATCACCCGATCGTGTCAGATGTCGACGGCCTGGTGAGATGGGTTCGTGGTCACACCTGCAGCGGCGTTCCGGGCCGCCATCGAGCGCAAGGACATCGACGCGGCCGTCGCACTCTTCAGCGACGACGTGGTGTTCAACTCGCCGATCGTGCACAAGCAGTACGTCGGGCGCGACGCGCTGCGGATGATCCTCACCGGGGTCACGCAGGTCTTCACCGACTTCGCCTACCGCGCCGAGTACGGCGGCCCCGAGGGCCACGTGCTCGAGTTCGCGTGCCGCGTCGGCGAGCGCGACCTGCAGGGCGTCGACATCCTCCGGGGTGGGAGCGACGGCGAGCCGCTGACCGAGCTGACCGTCCTCGTCCGGCCCTACTCCGCGGCGACCGAGCTGCGCGCGCGCATGGCCGCGCTGCTGGCCTGATGCGCATCCTGGTCGTCGCTTTCGGCTCGCGCGGCGACGTCGCGCCGTTCACCGGTCTCGGCGCGCGGCTGCGCGAGGCGGGGCACGTGGTGACCGTCGCGGCGCACCCGTCGTTCCTGCCTCTGGTGACGGCCGCCGACCTGCGGTTCCACGCCCTGCCCGGCGACCTCGGCGTGCTGCTCGACCTGCCGCCCAGCTCGTCGCCGAGGTTCCTGGCCGGTCGGATCGCCGCGATGACGGAGCTGCTGCGGCAAGCCGGCCAGGCCACCCTCGCCGCTGCGGCGGACGCCGACATGATCCTGCTCAACAGCTCGGCGCCGTTCGCCTACGACATCGCCGAAGGGTTCGGGCTGCCCAGCGCCGGCATCTACTCGCAGCCGATGACGCCGACCGGCGACTTCCCGCCGATCGTCCTGCATTCCGCGCGTTCGCTCGGCCGGGTCGGCAACCGGCTGCTCGGCCAGCTCGCCATGCGGACGCTCGTCCCGTTCAACCGGGTGGCCGCGGAGCTGCGGGCCCAGCTGGGGCTGCCGCGCCGCTCCGCAAGCGCGACGATCGCGGTGCAGGACGCCGCGCGCTGGCCCGTCCTGCACGGGTTCAGCGAAGCGGTGCTGCCCCGGCCGGCCGACTGGCGCCCCGGCCTCGACGTGGTCGGGTACTGGTGGCCGCACCAGGATCCGGCCTGGGAGCCGCCGGGCGAGCTGGTGGACTTCCTCGCCGCCGGCGCACCGCCGGTGGTGATCGGCTTCGGCAGCATGGCGGGCGGGCACGGCGCGCGCCTGGGGCCGCTGGTCGCGGAGGCGCTGCGGACGGCGGGGCTGCGCGGGATCGTGCAGGCCGGCTGGGCCGGGCTCGACGCCGGTCGCGACGCCGACGTGCTCTCGATCGGCGACGTGCCGCACCAGTGGCTGTTCCCGCAGGTCGCAGCGGTCGTCCACCATGCCGGCGCCGGGACGACGGCAGCTGCTCTCCGGGCCGCCGTGCCGAGCGTGCCGGTACCGGTGTTCGCCGACCAGCCGCTCTGGGCCCGCCGGCTCGTTGCGCTCGGCTGCGCGCCGACCGTCCTGCCGTTCCAGAAACTCACCTCGCAGGCGCTCGCCGAGGCGCTCACGGCCGCGGTGCGCAACCCGCGGCACCGAGCCGCGGCCCAGTCGGTCGCCGCGAGGCTGGCCGAGGAGGACGGCGCGGCAGCGGTCGTCCGCGCAGTCACCACCGCTGCCGTGAGTTGACCGTCGACAACGACGTTTTGGTCAATGTTAGCGCTCACAAACAGCCAGAACGTCGTTGTCGACGGTTACGCGGACTCCTGTGACACGCTCCAGCCGCCGTCGACGACGAGGCTCGCGCCGGTGATGTAGGACGCCTCGGGCGAGCCGAGGAACGCGATCGCCGCGGCGACCTCGTCGGCTGTGCCGAGCCGGCCGGCCGCCGTGGCCGCGGCGCTGCGCCTGATCTCCTCCTCCGACACCCCGTCCCACACCGGGGTGCGGATCGGGCCGGGCAGCACGGCGTTCACCCGCACCTGCGGCCCGTACTCGACGGCCAGCTGTCTGGTCAGCGCCGTCTGCCCGCCCTTCGACGCCGCGTAGGCCGGGTACCTGCGGATACCGGAGAGGGCGTGCACCGACGAGACCACCACCACGGCGCCCTCGACCGCTCGCAGCTGCGGCACCAGCGCGCGCATGCCGAGGTAGGTGGCGGTCAGGTTGACCTCGATCTGGCGACGCCACGACTCCGGCTCCATCTCGTGCGCCGGCGCGTGCTGGACGAAGCACGCGTTGCTGACGAGCAGCCCCACCGGCCCCGGCCCCGCCTCGGCGGCCTCGGCCCACGCCGCCTCGTCGCTCACGTCGCCGACCAGCCCCATCGCCGAGCCCCCGATCGACGCAGCACCGATCGACGCAGCGACGTCGCGCACCGCCGGGTCGAGGTCGAAGAGCACGACCGACGCCCCCTCCGCCGCCAGCCGCACCGCCGTCGCCGCGCCGATCCCGCTCGCCGCACCCGTCACCACGGCCGTCACGCCGTCGAACCGCGCCATGCCTCCCCCTTCACCGTCCGGTGACCCGATCATGCCCGTGAATCGAACCGGCCAGGTACGGGTATGCCCTGTTCATGACCGCTACTCCGATGCACGAGGCGACCCACGAGGCCGGTCACGACCCCGGCCGCACGGAGCTCGCGTCCGCCACCACGTCCGAACTGATCTCCCGGCTCTCGACGCAGATGTCCGAGCTCGTGCGCGGCGAGCTGGAGCTTGCCCGCACCGAGCTGGCCGAGAAGGGCAAGCGCGCCGGGGTCGGTGCCGGGCTCGCCGGGGCCGCGGGCGTGGTCGCGCTGCTGGCGGCCGGCACGCTCGTCGCGGCCGGTGTGGGCGCGCTGGCTCTGGTGCTGCCGTTCTGGCTGTCGGCGCTGATCGTCGGCGTCGTGCTCCTGCTCGTCGCCGGGGTGCTCGCACTCACCGGCCGCGGCCGCCTGAAGGCCGCCGCACCACCCGTCCCGGAACAGGCCGTGGACGGGGTCCGCGACGACGTCGCCACCGTACGAGAGGCGGTCCACCGATGACGCACACCGACTCCACCCACACCGAGCAGCGTGAGCACCTCGACGAGCTGCGAACCGAGCTGGGCGCGACCGTCGAGGAGCTGGCCCACCGGGTCGACGTGCCCGCGCGGGCGCGGGCCAAGCGCGACGAGCTGGTCGGGCAGGCGCAGGCGAAGGTCGAGCAGGCCCGCGCGGTCGTCGAGGAGAAGGCCGCGCCGGTCGTGCGCGAGAAGGTCGGCCAGGCCCGCGCCGTCGTCGAGGAAAAGGCACCCGCCGTGCGCGCGAAGCTGCAGGCGGTGGACCCGCGGATGGCGGCCGCCGTCGCCGGTGCCCTGGTCGCCTTCCTCGTCGTCCGGCGCTACCGCAGGGGCTGAGCCCGCCGCCGCCTCCGGCGGGAAGGGCAGGAAAGCCACTTTCAGGCCCTGTGAGGGCAGGAAAGTGGCTTTCCTGCCCTCCGGCCGAAGGCCGGCTCGTCCGGAAGTACGAGCCCGCGCCGCAAGGTCCTCTCTCCGGCCGAGGTGCACGCCATCGCCCTCGGGAGATCGTTCGTCAGCGCCGCAACCCGACGGCCGCACTCCCCGGACGATGGAGAAGTGATGATCACGGACGTCCGCGCGCCCGCGGCACGCGCGACCCGGCTGGTGAAGGTCTACGGCAGCGGCGCCGCCGCCGTGCGCGCGCTCGACGAGGTGAGCCTCGACATCCCGGCCGCCCGGTTCGTCGCGATCATGGGCCCGTCCGGCTCCGGCAAGTCGACGCTCATGCACGTGCTCGCGGGCCTCGACACGCCCACCGCCGGATCCGTGCTGCTCGGCGGTACCGAGCTGGGCAGCTGCACCGACGCCGACCTCACGCGGATCCGGCGCGACCGGATCGGGTTCGTGTTCCAGTCGTTCAACCTGCTCCCCCAGCTCACGGCCGAGCAGAACATCGAGCTGCCGGCCCGCCTGGCCGGCCGCACTCCCGACCCCGCATGGCGGGCCCGCCTGGTCGATCTGCTCGGGCTGCGCGAGCGGCTGCACCACCGCCCCACCCAGCTCTCCGGCGGCCAGCAGCAGCGCGTCGCGATGGCCCGCGCGCTGCTCGGCCGGCCCGACGTCGTCTTCGCCGACGAACCCACCGGCAACCTCGACACCACGAGCGGCCACGAGGTCCTCGAGCTGCTCCGCACATCGGTGCGCGAGCTGGGCCAGACCGTCGTGATGGTCACGCACGACCCGGTGGCCGCATCCTTCGCCGACGAGGTCGTCCTCATGCGCGACGGCCGGCTGGTCGGCTCGCTGCCCGACCCGCGCCCCGACACCGTGCTGGCCGCGCTCTCCGCCGTCACCGGGATCGCTCGATGATCGGACCGGCCGCAGGCGCGCTGCTCGCCGAGACCCGCCGCAAACCGGGACGGCTGGTGCTCACCGGGCTCGCGATCCTCATCGCGACCGTCTTCGCCGCGGGCACGCTGCTCTTCAGCGAGACCCTCCGCGGCTACATCGCGGGCCGCACGCAGCAGACGCCTTCGGCGACCGCGGTCGCGATCCTGCCGGCGAAGTCGGCGAAGCCGGCCGAGATCCTCGACCGGCTCGCCCGCGTGCCAGGCGCCACCGGCGCGGTCGGGGTGTGGTCGGCGGTGCTCCCGGTGAGCGGCGCGGGCGCGACGACGTCGTGGGAGGTCACGTCCGACCCGATGGGCGGCGAGCTGAGCCGCATCACCGACCCGATGGTGGCTGGCCGGATCGCGACGTCGCTCGACGAGGTCGTGATCGGGGCGAGCACCGCGGAACGGACCGGTCTCACCCCCGGCGCCCACCTCACGCTGACCGGCGCAGACGGTGCAACCCGCGAGGTCACCGTCACGGGTGTCGTGCCGATCCCGCTGGACGGCGTGAACGCGCTCGTCGCGATGCCCGCGACGGTGGCGGCGCTCGGCGGGACGCTCGACCAGGTCGACGTGCCCGGTGCTGGAGGCGACAGCTCCGCGCTCGCCGCGGAGATCCACGACGCACTGGGCACGTCCGCGACCGTCCGCACCGGCGCCGACCAGCGCCTTTACGAGGTCGAGTCCGCCTCGTCCTCGGTGACGGCCGTGCTGCTGGGCGTCGGGGTGTTCGCCGGGGTTGCGCTGGTGGCGGCCGCGGTGATCGTCGCGTCGACGTTCCGGATCGTGCTCACGCAGCGCCGCACCCAGCTCGCGCTGCTGCGCTGCGTAGGGGCGCGCAAGGGGCAGCTGATCGGTGCGGTGCTCGCGGAGGCGGTGCTGACCGGGCTCGTCGCCGGGCTGGCCGGGATCGCGCTCGCGCTGCTCGGTGGCTACACGATCATCGCGGTGCTGCGGGCGAGCGGCGGGGACGACGTGCCGTCGCTGGGCGTGCCGTGGGCCGGCCTCGCCGGCTGCCTGCTGGTATCGGTGCTGGTCACGGTGGTCGCGGCGCTGGCACCCGCGCTCGCGGCCGCGCGCATCCCACCGGTGGCCGCGCTCGGCACGGCGGGCTCGGGCGAGGCCGGCGCGCCGCGCACCGGCCGCCGGCTCGTGCTGGCCGGCGCGTTCGCGGTGATCGCGACCGGGTCGGCGGCGCTCGTGCTCGGCGCGCCGGACGTCGACCCGGCGGTCGGGCTGTTCGCGCTCGCGGCGTCGGGCATGGTCGCCTTCGCCGCCGTCGTCGCGATCGGGCCCCTCCTCGTGCGGGCGCTCGGTGCGACGGTCGGGCGGGTGATCGCGCTGGTCGGGCGCGGGCCGGGCCGGCTCGCGACGGCCAACGCGGCGCAGGTGCCCCGCCGCACGGCCGCAACGATCTCGGTGCTGGCCCTCGGGGTCGGGCTGACCTCGGCGTTGCTGGTCGCGCTCGCGTCGACGCAGGCCGCCGCGGAGCTGAAGGTGGAGAAATTGTTCCCCGCCGACATCGCGATCAGCACGTCCGACCCGCAGGCGCTGCGCGGTCGGCTCGCCGCCGACCCCACGCTCGCCGTGGTCGGTGCCGACGAGAGCTCGGTCTACGTCGACCCGGCCGCCGGCGTGCCCGAGGCGCAAGCGCGGGCGGCCGTCGACACCGCGGTGGCCGGCACCCCGGGGGTGGTCGTCCAGTACGCGAGCGACGCGCGCGCCGAGGTCGAGACGATCACGAACAACCTGCGCCTCATCGGGCTCGGGCTGGTCGGGATGACGCTGCTGGTGGCGGTTGTCGGAGTGGCCGTGACGCTGATGCTCTCGGTCACCGAACGCACCCGCGAGACCGGGCTGCTGCGCGCGGTCGGGCTGACCCGCGGCGGCGTCCACGCGATGGTGGCGTGGGAAGCGGTGCTCGGCGGGACGGGCGCCGCGCTGCTCGGCGCGGTCATCGGCGGCGTCTACGGCGTGCTGGGCGCGCAGGTGCTGCAGGTGGGCGTCGGGTTCGTGCCGGCCGCGGTGCCGACGGTCGCGGTGCTCGCCGCCGCGGTGGTGCTGGTGGCGGCCGTCGCGGCGGTCGTCCCGGCCGTGCGGGCCGGGCGGGTCGCGCCGGTCACGGCGCTGCAGGAGGCGTGACGGCGGCCCGGTAGGCGACGCCGAGCTGATCGCCGACCGACTCGACGGTCAGCGCGGCGCCGGGCAGCGGGGTGCCCGGCGCCCGCAGGCCGTCGAGCAGCAGCGCGACGTGCCGGCGGCGGACGGCCGCGGTCAGCTCGGCGGGCAGCTCCGGCAGCGGGCGGGTGACGGTCGCGAGGATCAGCACGAGGTCGCCGGCCTCGACGTCTGGCCGCAGCGTGCCCTCGGCACGCGCGGCGTCCAGGAGCTGCCCCAGCGTGGTGCGCACGGCCCGCAGCGCCTCGTCGAAGTCGCTGCCCGGCTCGACGTGCGGGCCGAGGATCGGCAGCAGCGCCACGATCTCCCGCTCGACGATCGTGCGCACGAACCGTTCCAGCGCCGCCCACGCGTCGGGCTCCTCGGCGAGCGCCGCGGTCGCGTGCGAGCAGGCCAGCTCCATGTTGTCGATCGCAACCCGGCGCACCAGGGCGTCCCGGCTCGGGAAGCGGCGGTAGAGGGTCGCGTTCCCGACGCCGGCGCGCTCGGCGATCTGGTCGAGCGGCGCGGAGTGCCCGAGCGCCATGAACACCTCACGCGCGGCCTCGATGATCTGCTCCCTGTTGCGGCGGGCATCGGCCCGCAGCTGCTCACCCACATCGTCCTCCGAACTGAACAAGATCTCCCCACTTATGGTACCGTAACGCCTATCCGGGGACTTTCTCCCCAGTTAGGAGAGCCTGCAGTGAACACTTCGACGCAGTGCGTAGTAGCCGGCGGCGGGCCTGCCGGGATGGCGCTGGGCCTGCTGCTCGCCAGGGCCGGTATCGACGTCGTCGTGCTGGAGAAGCACGCCGACTTCCTCAGGGACTTCCGTGGCGACACCGTGCACGCCTCGACCCTCACGCTGCTCGACGAGCTCGGTATGGGCGAGCGCTTCGCGGCCTTGCCGCACCGCACCGAGCAGCACATCGACATGATCTTCGACGACGGCACGGTGACCCAGGACCTCACCCGCCTGCCGGGCCGTCACCAGCACATCGCGCTGGTGCCGCAGTGGGACTTCCTCTCGATGCTCGTCGAGGTCGGGACGCAGTCGCCACACCTGCAGGTCGTGATGAACGCCGAGGTCGTCGACCTGATCCGGACCGGCGGCCGGGTCAGCGGCGTGATCTACCGCAACCGCACGACAGGCAGGGAGCACGACCTGCGCGCCGACCTCGTCGTGGGCTGCGACGGGCGCAACTCGCGCGTGCGCGAGGCGCTCGGACTGCCGCGGATCAGCTTCGGCTCACCCTTCGACGCCCTGTTCACCCGCGTGCCGCGCACGCCGGACGACCCCGACCGCACGCTGCTGCGCTTCTCGTCGATCGGCGGTCTCGTCATGATCAACCGGACCGACTACTGGCAGATCGCGCTGCTGATCGGCAAGGGCGAAGGCCGGCGGGCGCTGCGTGACGACGCCGCTTTCCTGCGCAGCGGCATCAGCGCGCTCGAGCCGCGGTTCGCGGCGCGGATCTCGTCGCTGACAGCAGCGGACGTCGCACAGCTGGAGATCCGGATCGACCGCCTGCGACGGTGGTGGACACCGGGGGCGCTGTGCATCGGCGACGCGGCACACGCGATGTCCCCGATCGCCGGGGTCGGCATCAACCTGGCCGTCCAGGACGCCGTCGCGACGGCCCGCAGCGTGGTGCCAGGGCTGCGGCGCGGCTTCGTCCCCGATCGCGCGCTCGCCGCGGTGCAGCGCAGGCGGATGCTGCCCACCGTGCTCACCCAGGGGCTGCAGCGGGCCGCGGAACGCCGGTTCGTCGCCACCCCGGTCGAGCCGAGGGACACGCAGCCACCGGCGCTGCGCATCCCGCAGCCGCTGCGCACGTTGCGGCACCTGCCGGCGCTCCCCCACCTGATGGGGCGCATGGTCGGCATCGGCCTGCGCCCGGAGCACCTGACCGGGCCGCTCGCGCGACCGGCCGCGTGACGGGGCCCCTCACGCGCCCCTACCGGGGGTCAGGAAAGCCACTTTCATGCAACCACGTTGCATGAAAGTGGCTTTCCTGAACCTCCTCGCACCGACGGTGGCCCCATCAACCACCGAGCTTGACGCTGTCGTCGACGACGCAGGTGATGCTGTCGCCGGCGACCTCGGGGTCGGAGGAGCCGACGCCGAGGATGCCGAGCACGTTGCCCAGCGAGGCGACCACCCCGATGTCCGGGCACACCGCCAGGTTGTTCAGCAGGTTCACGTTGATCAGCCCGTCCTGCGTGTCGGCCTTCGGAGCCGGCGGCGGTGGTTCCTGCGCCGAGGCGATGGTCCCTCCTGTCAGCACTCCGAAGACGACGATCGCCACGACAATTGCAGCCCTTTTCAACACAGCCGGCTCCCCGATTCAGAATGGAATTTCACGGACGGGATGCGGTCATCCCGATCATGGAAGTTAACTGCCGCCGTCGCGGTTCACCACACTTCTGCCTCGATCGTGTGTCCCACTTCCTGCACGTTTCGTGAACGCCACCTCGGGGCATGCGCCGGCAAAACCACGCTCTGTAGACGGCCGTCCCGCTTCCGTGCCGTCGAATCGACCCCGCGGTGACTCGGTGTGCCGGAGCGCCTGGAACACCGCTCGCGTGGTCCGGTCGCCCGTCCGGGTCGGTCAAGGCAGCGGTTCGTAGGCCACGACAGGGGTGTCGAGCTGCGGCGACGGCGTGCCCGTCCGCGCCGGGTACGACACCGTCGCCGGGTTCCCGTCCGAGGTGTAGCGGCTCTGCGGCTGCGCGGCGAGCTTGTCCAGCCAGGTGGTGGAGCCGAAGGCGGCGTCGGTGCCGTCGGCGCCCTGCGAGCGGATGCGCGGGATGCCGCTCGGTTCGAAGTCGGCCGAGTACGGCGAGTCGGTCGGGTTCGAGCCGACCAGCAGGACCCCGGTGTAGTTGTAGCCCTCGCCGCGCGCCGCCAGCTGGGTGTCGCGCGGTCGCGCCCCGAACGGCAGCGCGAGCGTGCTGGGCGCGTAGCCGGGCAGCGCCTCGCGGATCAGGCCGTCACCGCGCACGATGTCCTGCCGGGCGCGCTCGGCCGGCGCGGTGCGCAGGTTGATATGGCCGAAGGTGTGGTTGCCGACCTCGAAGCCGTTGTCGTGCAGCCAGCGCAACGCGCGCGTCCCGCCCTCGCCGCCGCCGAACGGGGCGGCGTTGACGTACATGCTGGCCACGGCGGGGAATCCGGGGTTGGCCGCGGCGACGTCCATCAGGATCCGCACGGCGGTCCCCGGCGCCGGCGTGCCGTCGGGGCCGAGCGTGATCGTGGTCGGGTCGCCGTCGTCGAAGGTGAGGGCGACGGGGTGCTTGCCGGCCGGGATGTCGATGCGGCCGATCGAGAGGTCGGCGACGGTGATCGGCACGTAGCCCTCACCGGCCAGCCGCTGCAGCTCGGCCCGGAAATCCGCGGGGGTGCGGTCATAGACGGAAACAGGTTTCTCGACGAGCCGGTGGTACATCAGCACCGGAATCAGACCGAGCTCATTCGCCCGTACTTCCGCGGGGTTGGGCGGCGGCGCGATCTCGACGGTGGTGCTGCTCGGCGTCGCCGTCGCACAACCCGCCAGAACAACAGCAACAGACGCAGCGGCAGCCGCTGCAACAGCACGTGACCAGGACATAAAAGGAAAGGTACCCAGCACTCCCCGGCAGTAAATGTTGATCACTCGACCGGGTTGTCCGCAACGGTGAACGGGAAATTCACTGGCACAGTGAGAAGCCCCAAGCGAGAAGTCCCGCAAGGAGAGGCCATGTTCCAGTCGGAGTCCGAGCCGGAGTCGGAGTCTGGGCCGGAGTCGGAGCACCGCAGTCCGCTCCTTCCTGTCGCGATCGCGCTCGTGACGGTCGGGACGCTCCTGCTCGTCGCCGCGGCGTTGCAGCCCTCATTGCACGTGATCGGCGTCGCCGACGGCGGCGCTGTCACACCTGCCGCGTTCGAGGACCTGCAGATCCAGGCCGGCCCGGCGACGCAGGCCCAGCTCGACGGCGTGCCTGTGCCGCTGCGCCGCAATAGCGATGGCGATGGCGGCGACAAGGCGAGCCTCGAGGTGCCCGTCCCGGCAGAGGGACGCCACACGCTTGTCGTCACCTCACCCGGGGAGGCGATCCCGGGTTGGGGCGCCTCGAAGGAGCTGACCTTCGACGTCGACGCCACTCCGCCGGCCGTCGCGCTGGACGTGCCGGAGCCCGTCGAGCTGGGCCAGCCGTCGGTGATCACGGGACGCGCGCTGGGCGCGGAGACGGTCAGCGCGCTCGGGGAGACCGTCGACGTCGCCGAGGACGGGTCGTTCAGCGTGCCGGTGCAGCCCGGCACGGCGTCGGTCGACCTCTCGGCCGTCGACGCCGCAGGCAACACCGCCGCCCGCCAGGTACCGGTGCACGTGAAGCACCCGGGGATGCGCGCGGTGCACATGTCGGCGCTCGCCTGGAGCTCCGACTCCCTGCGCGAGCCGATCCTGCAGATGGCGAAGGAGGGCCGCATCAACACGGTGCAGCTCGACATCAAGGACGAGAGCGGCGAGATCGGCTACGCGTCGCAGGTGCCGCTCGCGCTGGAGATCGGCGCGAGCAAGGGGTACTACGACGCGCGGGCCGCGCTCGACCAGCTGCACGACGCCGGCCTGCGGGTGGTGGGGCGCGTCGTCGCCTTCCGCGACCCGATCCTGGCCGAGGCGTCCTGGACGGGCGGGCACAAGGACCGCGTGCTGCAGCAGTCGGACGGCTCGCCGTGGTCGGGCAAGTACGGCAAGTACGCGTTCACGAACTTCGCCAACCCCGAGGTGCGCGGCTACAACATCGCGCTCGCCGAGGAGGCATCGGAGCTCGGGTTCGACGAGATCCTCTACGACTACGTCCGCCGTCCCGACGGCAAGGTGTCGTCGATGCGGATCACCGGGCTGAACACGACGCCGGAGCAGTCGATCGCCGACTTCGTCGGCGACACCCGCTCGGCGATCCGCAAGCACGGTGCGCTGCTCGGCGCGTCGGTCTACGGGATCGCGGCCACCCGCCCGACGGAGATCGCGCAGGACATCTCGAAGATCGCCGACCGCGCGGACTACGTCGCGCCGATGGTCTACCCGTCGCACTGGGGCAACGGCGAGTACGGCGTCGCGAACCCAGAGGCCGAGCCGTACGACATCACGGCCCGCTCGCTCGCCGACTTCCGGTCCATCACCGGCGGGCGGCACAACGCCGTGATCCCCTGGCTGCAGGCGTTCAGCCTCCGCCACACCTACGGGCCGGCGGAGGTGCGGGCGCAGATCGAGGCCGCCGAGAGCAATGGCATGGACTCGTTCCTGCTCTGGAACGCGAGCTGCCGCTATGACGCCGACGGGCTCTCCGTAGCACCCGCCGCACCTTGAGCCGCCAGCACTCATAGTGACCGAGCACACACTGAACGCAAGATGGGCGGCGCGTGCCGTGCGTTCGGCGGCACATCGGACCCGGCGTCGATGACGGTGTGAAATCGAGTGCAATCAGAGCGTGCATATTTTCGCTCCCTACGCCCGTCACAGCGGTCCACTGACAGGTCTGACGGCCGTACTCACGATCTGGTCCTTCTGGGCAGCGCCGGTCCTGGCCGCACCCACGACACTCGCCTTCGTGCTCGCCGCGTACCTGTGGAGCCTCGACCTCGACGTGTGCGGCGCGCGGGTCCAGCGCCGCTGCCGGGGCTGCCGCACGGGCTGCATCGGCTGCCGCGAACGGATCGAAGCCTGACGCAGGCCGGCGCCCGAAACTCCCACCCGCACCCGCACCCGCACCCGCACCCGCCGCTCCGCGCACGGCACCGCGTGCGTCGCCCGCACGCGAGGGCAGGAAAGCCACTTTCCTGCCCTGTGAGGGCCGGAAAGTGGCTTTCCTGCCCTCCCCGGAGCACCAGGTGAGCTGCGGCGTCAGGGGGCGGAGGACGGGACGGCCGGCGGCGGCTCGTCCGAGCCGAGGCTCATCGCGATCCCGCCCAGCCCGGCCAGCACGATCATGGCCGCGGTGAGGGGTGACCGGAGCCTGCGCGGCACCCGCTTGCGGTGGCGCGCAGGGCCGCGGACCGCGGCGGCGACGAGCGTGGGTGCCGGCTCGTCATCGGCAGCGGCGTGGCGCGGGCCGGGCCCGGCCGAGTGGGCTGCGTGGCGGCCGGAGCCAGTGCCGATGTCGGTGTCGGCCCCGATGTCGAGCCGGCTCACGGGCTCGTAGCGCAGCAGCGCCGCGACGTGCTCGGCGCTGGGCCGGTCGCAAGGTGCGTCCGCGGTCATGGCCTGCAGCAGCGGGGTCAAGCCGTAGGGCAGCCCCGCCGGGACGGCCGGCCTGCGGTGCAACCGCGCCGACGCCGACTCGATCGGCTGGCCGGGGTACTCCCGGCGGCCCGTCAGCGCTTCCAGCAGCACCAGGCCGAGCGCGTAGACGTCCGACGGCGGCCCGACGATCTCCCCGCGGGCCTGTTCGGGGGCGAGGTAGGCGGCGGTCCCGACGACCAGCCCGGCGGCGGTGGCAACGGCGCCGTCGACGGTCCTCGCGATGCCGAAGTCGGTGAGCCGCACCCGCGCGCCGTCGGCCGTGCCCCAGCCTTCGAGCAGGACGTTCGCCGGTTTCACATCGCGGTGCACGATGCCGTTGGCGTGCACGTGCGCCAGCACGTCCGCGAGCTCGACGCCGATGCGTCGCACGCTGTCGGGGTCCAGCGGGCCGTTGCGCAGCACCGCGGCGAGCGCCGGGCCGTCGACGAGATCGGTGACGATGTACGGCCGGCCCTCGTCCCCGCTCTCGCCGTTGCCGCCGGCGATGCCGCCGCCCCGCAGTGCGACCAGCCCGGGGTGATCCAGCCGGAGCAGCGCGTTCATCTCCCTGTGCTGCTGGCGCAGGTCGTGGTCGGTGGCCCCGGAACGGAAGAGCTTGATCGCGACGACGGACCCGTCGCGCAGGTCACGACCCCGGCGGACGACGGCCGACGAACCGGTCCCGATCACCGGGCCGAGCGCGTACCGGCCCGCAACGGGTTCGTCGGGCGGGTCGGTATCGCTCGCCACAGCGGAAGTCACAAGTCGTAGATTCCCCCGTCCGGCCCAGTTCATGCACAAGAACGCCTGATGGTGGGCACAGAGATCACCCATCAGGATCACACCGGCTCACACATCGGGCAGACGCTGCTGGCGACCTACCAGCGGGACGAGCGGATCCCCCGCTTCGGCCAGCCTGGCGGGCAGGTCCGAGATCGTCCACCGGTCCGGGCGCAGGGCCGGGTCCTCAAGCTCGTCCCACCCGATCGGCACCGAGACGGGCGCCCCCGCGGCGGGCCGCGCGCTGAACGGGGCGACGAGCGTCTTGTTGATCGCGTTCTGCGTGTAGTCGAGCCGCGCGAGGCCGCCCCGCTTGGCGCGCTGCCATTCCCAGCTGATCAGGTCGGGCACGGCGCGCCCGACCGCGCGCGACACCTTCTCCACCCACGCCCGCGTATCGGCGAAGGTGTACCCGTCGGCGACCGGCACCCAGATCTGGATGCCGCGCCGGCCGGTGACCTTGGGCATGCCCTCGACGTCGAGGTGGTCCAGCGCGGTCCGGTACATCCTGGCCAGCACCAGGACGTCGGCGAACGAGCTCGTCGTACCCGGGTCGATGTCGATCAACGCCCACGTCGGCTGGTGCACATCGGGCAGCTTCGACGTCCACGGGTGCAGCTCGAGCGCACCGAAGTTGGCCAGCCAGACCAGCGCGGCGACGTCGTCCGGCACGATGTAGCACTCGGTCTCGCCGGGGTCGGCCTCCGCGTTGTACCAGCGGGTGAGCCATTCGGGCGCGTGGTCGGGCACCTCCTTGTGCCAGAACCCGCCCTGCTCGACGCCGTCGGGGAAGCGGTGCATGTTCACCGGCCGCCCGGCCAGGTACGGCAGCATGAACGGGCCGCTGACCGCGTGATGGCGGATCAGATCGCGCTTGGTCACCGCTGCGGCACCCGCGCGCGACGGGAAGAGCACCTTGTGGAGGTTGGTCAGCGCCAGGTCACGGCCCTGCAGGTGCCACGTCCCCTGCCGGCCGAGCTCGTCCAGCGCCGCGAGCTCGGCGGCGCTCGGCGGTTCCCTCCTGCCCGGCATGTGGCCGTATACCCATATCGCCGGTCCTGGACGCACGCGCCCCGGGTCAGGGCAGGATCGAGTCGACGTACCCGCCGTCGACGCGCACAGCGGCGCCCGTGGTCGCCGAGGCGAGGTCGCTGCTCAGGTACGCGACCATGTTCGCGATCTCGGTCGGTTCGATGAGCCGCTGCAGCAGCGACTGCGGCCGGTGCTCCAGCATGAACCGGCGCTGCGCCTCGTCCCACGGCAGGTCGTCCCCGACCAGCTCCTTGACGAAGTCCTCGACGCCACCGGTGTGGGTGGGGCCGGCGAGCACGGAGTTGACGGTGACGCCGGTGCCGGCGGCCGCCTTGGCGAACCCGCGGGTGACGGCCAGCTGCGCGGTCTTCGTGACGCCGTAGTGCACCATCTCCAGCGGTGTCACGACCGACGAGTCGCTGGAGATCGACAACACCCGCCCGAACCCGCGTTCCATCATCCCCGGCAGGTAGGAGCGGGTGAGCCGGACCCCGGCGAGCACGTTCACCTCGAAGTAGCGCCGCCACTGCGCGTCGTCGATCTCCAGCACCGGCGTGGGCGCGAAGATGCCGAGGTTGTTGACCAGCACGTCCACCGAGGGCAGCTCGGCGAGCAGGTGCGCCGCACCGTCGTCAGCGGCGACGTCGGCCGCTGCCCCGCGCACGGTCGCGCCCTGCACTGCATCCTGCACAGCGGCGACGGCAGCCGCGACGCGTTCCTCGGTGCGCCCGTTGACGACGACGTCCGCGCCGGCCTGAGCCAGCCGCACGGCGATCGCCTGACCTATCCCCTGGGTCGATCCGGTGACGAGCGCTGTGCGCCCGCCGAGGTCGATGCTCAGCTCGGTGGTCACCCGATCACCGTAGTGGCCGCCGGTCACCTCCACCGGTCATGCGGCGACCGCGGTGCTCTCGTCCTTCCGTGCCGAGGAACCACGGCCGACCAGGAACGACAGCGCAACCACGCCGATCGAGATGATCGCTGCGACGAGGAACGCCGCGTGCGTGCCGGCGGCGTCGACGTCGCCCTGCGGATCGAGCGAGTTGACCGTCATCACGGTGATGAAGAGCGCCGTCCCGGCCGCGCCCGCAACCTGCTGCAACGTCGTCAGGATGGCGCTGCCGTGGGAGTACAGCTCCGCGGGCAACGAGCCGAGCGCGTCCGTCATCAGCGGCGTGAACATGATCGACAGCCCGATGCACAGCGTGACGTGCACCGCCACCGCCATGAGCAGCGGCGACTCGGCGCCCAGCATGGTGAACAGCCAAAGCGCACCGCAGACGACGAGCGCGCCGGGCACGACGAGCGGGCGCGCGCCGTACTTGTCGAAGAGCCGCCCCACCACCGGTCCGAGCAGGCCCATGACCAGCCCGCCCGGCAGCAGCACCAGCCCGGTTGCCGTTGTCGAGGCGTGCAGCACGCTCTGCAGGTAGAGCGGCAGCAGGATGAGCGCCCCGAACAGCGCCATCATTGCGAGGATGACCAGCACGAGCGCGACGAGGTAGGTCCGGTGCGCGAGCGGGCGCAGGTCGAGCAGCGCCTTGTGGTCGCGCTGCAGCCGCAGTTGCCGCAGCACGAACGTCGCCAGCGCGACCGCCCCGACGGCCGTCGGGATCCACGGCGAGACCGCCATGTCGTGCCGCAGCGACTCACCGATGCTGCTCATCCCGTAGATGAGGCCGGCGAACGCGACCCCGGAGAGGAGCACGGAGAGCACGTCGAGCGGCACCGGGCGGGTCTCCGCCGTCACCCGCAGGTAGGTGGCGCCGAGCGCGAGCGCGATCACCGCGATCGGCAGCACCAGCCAGAACATCCACCGCCAGTCGAGCACCTGCAGGATCAGCCCGGAGATCGTCGGGCCGATCGCGGGCGCGACCGCGATGACGATCGTGATCGTGCCCATGGTGCGGCCCCTGCGCTCGGCCGGCACGAGCCGCAGCAGCGTCGTCATCAGCAGCGGCACCATCATCGCCGTCCCGCTGGCCTGCACGACCCGGCCCACCAGCAGCACCTCGAACCCCGGCGCGAGCGCCGCGATGAGCACACCGGTGGTGAACAGACCCATCGACGTCAGGTAGATCGATCGCGGCGCGAAGCGCTCCAGCACCCACCCGGTCGCGGGGATCACCACGGCCATCGTGAGCAGGAAACCGCTGGTCAGCCACTGCGCGGCGCTCGGTGTGACGTTCAGGTCGGTCATCAGGCGCGGCAACGCCACGCTCATGATCGTCTCGTTCAGGATCATGACGAACGCGGAGCCGACCAGCAACGCGATCACGAGCCCGGGCCGCGCCGTTCCGGAGCCCGCCTGCTCAGCGGCATCCGTCTCGACCGGCTGTGGCTCCTCGCCCTTCGGGCCGTCCATGCTGTTTCTCCCCCGTCCGTTCGGCCAGCTCCCTCGTGCGCCGGCCCGTCCATCCTGCATGACGGGCCGAGCGCACGAAGGGGTAGGACCACCTGACCGGGGTCTTCTCAGTGGGCGGCCAGGCGGTCCCCGAGCTCGTCGGGAGGGTCGGCCGAGATGGTGAGCACGGTGTCGACGCCGGTGATCTCCAGCGGGCGTGCGACCACCCGGCTGGCAGCACCGGCGATGTGCAGCGCGGCACCGGCGGCCTGCGCCTGCCGGTGCGCCTCCACGAGCGCCTGGATCCCGCCCGAGCTGAGGAACTGCACGTCGGAGCAGTCGAGCACAACGTGCTGACGGCGGCCGAGCTCGGCGGTGAGCCGGTCACGCAGCGTGTCGACGGTCACCATGTCGATCTCCCCGACCGGTCGCAGTACGATCACCGCGCCGTTCACGACCCGTTCTTCTATGGGCAGCGATTCCACTGCCGCCCTGCCTGCGTGCGGCTCTTCCAGGTCGTGGGGTCGGGTCATATGTCCTCCGTCGATGCAGCACGAATCGGCGGAGCTGTTGGCTCAACTCGCTGGTCGCATTCTTTCCGAGATCAATTGTCGACGGCAAGCGACCTCGGCGACCATCCACCTTCCGGCGGACGGCTCGGGGTTACTCTCCACCGGTGTCCGTCGACGAGTCCCACGAGCTGGGCGATGAGCTGCCGACGCCCGCCGGTTCGTTGGCGGCCCAGTTCGTGGAGCTCGCCGACGTGCTGCTGACGGCGCCGACGGTCAACGAGGTCCTGACGAAGGTGATGTACGCGGCGCGGGCGGTCGTGGCGGACGCGGGCGAGGTCAGCGTCACCGTGCGGGCACCGGACGGGCGCTTCCACACCCCGGTCGCCACCGCGCTGTTCGCCGAGCGGCTCGACGTCCTGCAGTACGACCTCGACGAGGGGCCGTGCGTCGAGGCGACCCGCACGCCCGGGCTCGGGCTCACGGCGTCGGCCGATCTGCGGCATTCCGTCGAGTTCCCCCGTTGGGGGCCCGTCGCTGCCGAGCTCGGCGTGCGCAGCGTGCTCGCCGTGGGCCTGTTCCCAGGTGGGGAGCCGCCCCGGATGGGCGCGTTGAACTTCTACTCGCCGGTGCCGAACGGGCTCGACGGCGCCGACCGCGACATCGCGCTGATCCTGGCCGCGCACGCGTCGACAGCGCTGGCCACGACAACCGCGTTCACCGCGAGCGAGCTGGAGTCGGCGCAGCTGCGCACGGCCCTGGACAGCCGCGACGTCATCGGCCAGGCCAAAGGCATCCTCATGGAACGGCGCGGGATCAGCGCCGACGAGGCGTTCGAGGTGCTCCGCGCGGCGTCGCAGAACCTGAACATCAAGCTCACCGACGTCGCCCGCACCCTCGCTGCCAACCGCGCCCAAATCTGAGTCGTCGTCGACAACGACCTTCTGGCGGTTTGTGAGCGCTAACAACAGCCATTACGTCGTTGTCGACGGTCAACCTCGGCAAAGAAGGCATAGGGGGCGGGTAACGACAGCGCCACACAAAGTGAGTTCATCCACGGCGCGTGGTGTCCCCTCCACCACGCGCCACCCCACGTGTACCGAGCTCACCGGCCACGTGCTCGCCGGCCGGCCCGGCGATCAGGCCGCGCAGGTCGGTGAAGAGCTGCTCCGCCGCAGCGCCGTTCCAGTCGGGCGGCAGCAGCTCGAGCGGGAGCCCGGGGTCGGCGTAGGGCAGCTGCCGCCACGACGTGACCATCTCGACGTACGCGGCGAACGCGGCGCCCTGCTCGATCGGGACGGCTCGCGCGAGCCGCTCCCGCAGCGGGCCGTACCGCTCGATGAACGCGGCGTACAGCTCGTGGAAGGCACCGAGGTCCCACCAGCGCCCGACGTTCTCGTGCGGATCGCCGAACAGCACGTGCTGGCCGTGGAACACCTCGGCGTACCCGTCGAGCCCGATGCGGCGCAGCGCGTCGCCGGTCTCCACCTCCAGGTGGCCCGGGGCCACCCACACCCCTGGCGCGACGGTGCCGAACCCCATCCTGATCAGCAACGATCGCAGCTGGTGGCGCTTGTCGCGCTCCGACTCCGGCACGGAGAAGATCACCAGCAGCCATCCGTCTGCGCTGGTCGCGCGGCGGCGGCCGAAGATCCGCGCGTCGCCCTCGGCGAGGATCTCGAGCGCGAGCGGGGTCAACCGGTAGCCGGCGGCCCCGTCGACGCGCTGCGCGTCGAGCAACCCGCGGCGACGCAGGCGCGAGATCGAGGAGCGTACGGCCTGCTCGTCGACGCCCATCTCGGCCATCAACCGCACGACGGCGGCGACGGACACCCAGTCGTCGTGCTGGCGCGCGTACAGCCCGTACAGCGAGACGATCAGCTGCCGCGGCTGCAGCACCGCAGCCGCCTGACCTCCCTCGACAACGCTCACCGGCAGGAGCTTATCCCGCCGAGGTGACGCCCGTCACCGCGCCGCTATCGCGAAGCTCGCTGGCCGCAGCACGATGCCGACGGCGCACGTATCACTCTTCGGAACGCCCCCCGCTCCCGTCAGCTTCGGCGGGGCGGGAACGGGAGGCGACCAGGAGCGGTAGCGGGAGCACGAACCAGAGCCCCATCAGCACCACCCCGCTCACCGACGCCGCGATGATCGCGAAGGTGCGACCCACCGCGACGTCGAGGACGAGGAGGACGGCGCCGGTGAGGGTGAGCGCCATCGTCGCGAGGCCGCTGCTGAACAGGCGGTGCCCCAGCTGCACCGTCTCGATCTTCATGCCGCGCCCGAACGTGATCCGGTGCGCCGCGGCTGGTGCCACGAGCAAGCCCGCCGTCACCACGGACATCAAGAGCGTCACCACGTACATCCAGCGCTGCGTGTCGTCGACGTCGCGGAACCGCTCGGTGAACGACATCGAGAGCAAGAACGCGAAGAGGATCTGCACGCCGGTCTGCGCGACCCGCAGCTCCTGCAGCAGCTCCGACATGTTGCGGTCGGCGCGCTGCAGCGGGCCCTCACCGCGTCCGTCTCCGGACGATGGTCCTGTCTCCGACGCAACCGCGGCCGAGGATCCCTCCATGGGGTGAAAATACCCGTCCGGAGAGATCGACAGTCACGTTCGTCCGGAATGCCGCCCTTCCGCGAACTCCTCGACGATCTTCGCGCAGAACGCCGGCAGGTCGTCGGGGTTGCGGCTGGAGACGATCCCGTTGTCGGTCACGACCTCCTCGTCGACGACGTCGGCGCCGGCGTTGCGCAGGTCGGTCCACACGCTCGGGTAGGAGGTCAGCGTGCGGCCTTTCGCCACACCTGCATCGATGAGCGTCCACGGGCCGTGACAGATCACCCCGACCGGGGTGCCGGCCTCGACGACCTCGCGGACGAACCGCTGCACGTCGGGGTCGATCCGCAGCTTGTCGGCGTTCACCGTGCCGCCAGGCATGATCAGCGCGTCGTAGTCGCTCGCCGTGGCGTCCGCTGCGGTCGTGTCTGCGGTGAACGTGTCGGCGGGTTCGGTGTCGTGGTTCATCGCCCGGAACGTGCCCGCTTCCAGCGAGACGATCTCCGTGCGAGCCCCTTCGGCGGTGACGGCGTCCCGCGGTTCGGTGAGCTCCACCTGCTCCACGCCGTTCGTGGCGAGGATCGCGATGCGCTTGCCGTCGAGCTTGCCGGCCATGGGTGATCTCCTTCGGTCTCGGACGACGGCTCAGACGACGACGGGTGTGTCGGCGTGTTCCCGGCAGGTGATCGCTTCGGGGCGCGCGTCGAGCCGCTCGTCGTCGATCGGCTGGTTGCAGACCGCGCACTTGCCGTACGTGCCGTCGTCGATGCGGGTCAGCGCGTCGCTGACGAGCCTGCGCTGCTCGGCGACGGTGTCGGAGAGCAGGTTCGACTCCATCGCCGTCGTGACGTCGCTGCCGTAGTCGCCCGTGTGCTGGCCGAGCGCGCCTTCCCGCTCGGCGCCGGGCGCGGTGTCGGCGCGCTCCTGCTCCGCGGTGCGCGCGCGTTCGTCCAGCTCGGCCAGCTGCGTGGTGAGCAGCTCGCGGGCGTGCTCGGCGTCCATGTCGGGTTCCTCCGTGATCACGTCGAGATCGGTGACCACACCGGCGTACCCGTCGCCCCGCCCGACGAACCGCACCCCCGTCCACAACGAACTTCCCCACCGTTTTGGGTGGATGCGCGCCGAAATGGCGCGCATGTGCCCAAAACGGTGGGGAAGTTCGTGCCTGTTCCCGGGGTCAGCCGGGATGGCGCGCCTTCGGGGTGCGCCCGAACGGCTGCTCGACCGGCTCCACCGGCTCCGGGGCCGGGATCGGCAGCCGCAGCGGCTTCTCGGAAAGCGCGGCCGGCTCGCCGTGGTGGCGCAGGCGCATCGGTGGGCCGCTGACCAGCCGGTACTCCGCTTCCTCCGCCGTGATCTCGACGCGCAGCTGCCGACCCTGCCAGAGCAGCCCGAACGAGATCCGCGAGAGCGCCGGAGGCAGCCTGGGCGCGAAGCCCAGCCCGGTAGCGTCGCACTGCATCCCGCCGAACCCGGCCACGACGGCCGTCCACGTCCCGGCCATCGACGCGATGTGCACACCGTGGTCGGTGTTGCCGGCGAGGTTGTTCAGGTCGACCAGCGCCGATTCGGCCAGGTAGTCGTACGCCAGGTCGAGGTGCCCCGTCCACGCCGCGACAACGGCCTGCGTGCACGCCGAGAGCGACGAGTCGCGCACGGTGATGCCCTCGTAGTAGGCGAAGTTGCGGCGCATCTGCTCCGGCGTGAACGCATCAGGCCGCAGCTGCATCGCCAGCACCAGGTCCGCCTGCTTCGACACCTGCTTGCGGTACAGGTCGAAGTAGGGCACGTGCAGCAGCAGCGGGTACTTCTCCGGCGGTGTCCCCTCGAAGTCCCACACCTGGTGGTCGGTGAACCCCTCCGACTGCGGGTGCACGCCCAGCACCTCGTCGAACGGGATCCGCATCGACTTCGCCGCGTCCCGCCAGGACGCCATCTCCTCGGCGTTGACGCCCAGCTTCGCCGCCTTGCGGGAGTGCCGGGCCGCGGTGTCGGCGGCCACGCGCAGGTTCAGCTGCGCCATCAGGTTCGTGTAGACGTTGTTGTCGACGATCGCGGTGTACTCATCCGGGCCGGTCACGCCGTCGATGCGGAACTGCCCGGTCGCGTCGTGGTGCCCCAGCGAACGCCACAGCCGGGCGGTGGCGACCAGCAGCTCCAGCCCGACCTCCTTCTCGAAGTCGGCGTCACCGGTCGCGGCGATGTGGCGGCGCACGGCGTCGGCGATGTCGGCGTTGATGTGGAACGCCGCCGTGCCCGCCGGCCAGTACCCCGAACACTCCTGCCCGCGGATCGTCCGCCACGGGAACGCCGCACCCGACAACCCCAGCTGCTCGGCCCGCTCATACGCCAGCGGCAGGATCGACTGCCGCCACCGCAACGCGTCCGCGGCCGCCTCCGGCGCGAGGAACGACAACACGGGCAGGCAGAACGTCTCGGTGTCCCAGAACGTGTGCCCGTCGTAGCCCTCGCCGGTGAGCCCCTTCGCGCCGATCGCGCGCCGCTCCGCCCGCGCACCGGCCTGCAGGACGTGGAACACCGCGACCCGCACGGCCTGCTGCAGTTCGGCGTCGCCGTCGATCTCGACGTCGGCCGCGGCCCAGAAGTCGTCGAGGTACTCGCGCTGCTCGGTGAGCAGCCCGTCCCACCCGGTGTAGCGGGCCGCCGCGAGCGCGGCCCGCACCTGGTCGTGCAGCGCGGGCTGCGACCGCCGCGACGACCACCCGTACGCCAGGTACTTGGTGATCGTGAGCTTCTCCCCCGGCTTGAGCCGGGAGATGATCGTGGTGCGCCCGATGTCGTCGGTCGCCTCCGAGGTGACCTTGAACCCCTCCGGCCCGTGCACCTCGTGGTCCATCGCCGCCGCCACCCGCAGCCCCGACTTGCGGGTCTGGTGGATCAACGTCGCGCCGGCGTCGTCGCTGCGGTGCAGCTCCGACACCAGCGGGTCGGTCAGCGCCGCCTCGACGCGCGGGTCGTCGTCACCGCGAGCGGGCAGCTGCTCGTTCGCCACCAGCTCCGACTGCACGACCAGCAGCGCAGGCGCGTCGAGCACCTCGACCTCGTAGCTGATCGCAGCGATCGCACGCTGGGTCAACGACACCATCCGCGTGCTGCGGACCTTCACCACCCGACCCGCCGGCGAGGCCCACTCGACCTCACGGGTCAGCGTGCCCGCCTGCAGGTCCAGCACCCGCTCGTGGGACCGCAGCTCGCCGTAGCGCAGATCGAACGGCTCGTCCTCCACCAGCAGCCGGATCAGCTTGCCGTTGGTCACGTTGATGATCGTCTGACCGGACTCCGGGTAGCCGTAGCCACCCTCCGCGTACGGCAACGGACGCCGCTCGTAGAACGAGTTCAGATACGTGCCAGGGGTGGCGTGCGGCTCACCCTCGTCCAGGTTGCCGCGCAGCCCGATGTGCCCGTTGGACAGGGCGAACACCGACTCCGACTGGCCGATCGTGGCCAGATCCAGCTTCGGCTCACGCACCACCCACGGCTCGACGGTGAACCCGCGACCGGGATCCGGGCTCATTCCCCTGCTCCTTCGAGAAGATCTGCCAGGTCGGCGACGACGACGTCGGCGCCGTGCTCGCGCAGCGCGTCGGCGTGCCCGAGCCGGTCGACACCGACGACGAACCCGAAGCCGCCCGCCTTGCCGGACGCGACACCGGCGAGCGCGTCCTCGAACACGACGGCCTCGCCGCGCTCGACACCGAGGTCGGCGGCCGCTGCGAGGAACGTGTCGGGCGCGGGCTTGCCGGGCAGGCCGCGCTCCTTGGCGGTGACGCCGTCGACGCGGTGGTCGATGTACTCCGTGAGCCTCGCGACCTCGAGCACCTGCTCGGCGTTCGCCGACGACGACACGACGGCCGTCGCGAGCCCCGCCTCCTTGACCGCGCGCAGGTAGCGCACCGAACCCGGGTAGACGTCCACGCCGACCGTGCGGATCTTCTCCTGCACGAGGTCGTTCTTCCGCGTCGCCAGCGCCAGCACCGTTTCGGCGTCGGGCGCGTCGCCCGGCTCGCCCGCGGGCAGCACGATGCCGCGGGAGCGCAGGAACGAGTCGGTGCCCTCCAGCCGCGGCTTGCCGTCGACGTAGGGCCCGTAGTCGGCCTTCACGTCGAAGGGCTGGAACGCCGTGCCGTCGCGCTCGGCTCGTTCGCGCAGGTAGTCGTCGAACATCTGCTTCCACGCAGCCGCGTGGACGCTCGCGGTATCGGTGAGGACACCGTCGAGATCGAAGAGGCACGCACGGGTGCCGTCGGGAAGGCCGAGCATGTCGCGAACGGTACCCAGTGTGGCGATCACAGTCTGTGGCGACCGCCGAATCGTGGAGACGACCCGCGCGGCTACAGTTCCCCGCTTCTGCCTTGAGTCAGTGCGATCACCACCGGCTCCCCGGCGCCGCCGATGACCCGCACCTCGCACCCGGGACCCACCTGACGTGCGGAGACGGTGAGTACCCCGCCTTGCGCGCGGGGCTCGATGTCGCGCTGGACGGCCGCCCGCACGGCCGAGAGCACACGCATCGGCTCCACCCGCACGCCGTGCACGGCAGCGTCGACGTCGAGCTCCACGCGCAGCCGCTTGCCGAAACGGGCCTGTTCGAGCTGGAGGTACGCGCGCACGGCGTCGAGCTCGCTACCGAGCGTGCTCACTGCGTCGCCGAGCTGGATCGTGGCGGCCTGGTCGGCGGCGCGTGACAGGTCGGCGAACCCGAAGAGCAGCTCGCGGGCCCGGCCGGGGTCGGTCCGGATCAGCGCAGCGATGGTGTTGAGCGCGTTGTAGACGAAGTGCTGCTCCAGCCGCCGCGACTCCGGGGAGGCCGGCGGCTCGGCCACCTCGGCCGCCTCGGCCGCCTCCGGCACCTCGACCGGGGCCGGCTCCGTCATCGGCGCGGCTTCGACGGGGACCTCCTCGGTCACCGGGTCGGGCACCTGCACGGCGGGCTCGGTCCGCTGCGGCGGCGGTTCGGGTGGGCGCGCCCACCGCGCCGGGGATTCGTCGCCGTCGGCCCCGTCGGTCACGAGCCCCCGCCAGCGGGGCAGCCGCAGCCGCCCGCCGGCGACGAACCCGGTGAACTCCACCAGCCCGACCAGCCGCGGGGCCACCCAGATCGCGTGCCGCGCCGCCTCGACCGGCACGTCGCCCGCGAACGGGGCGCCCTCGGCGCGCAGTTGTGTGAGCGCTGACACCTGTCGCCGCTCATCGCCCGCGACGCCGACCCGGCCCACGTAGGCGAGCCGCTCCCCGTCGGGGACGCCGAGCAGCAGGCTCGCGATGGTGTCGGGCCGCGCGATGTCGGTCGGCGTCCAGCCGCCCACGACGACCTGCCGGACCCGCGGGACCGGCACCTTCACCCACAGCGGCGAGCGGCCACCGGGCCGGTAGCGCGAGCCGAGGTGGCGGGCGTGCAGCGCGTCGACACCTTTCGCGTCGGCGATCCGCAGCATCGTGTCGAGCTCGCTGACCGGCAGCGGGGAGGTCGCCCACACCGGCGCTGCGTCGAAACCGAGGCCCTCCAGCAGCGCCCTGCGGTCGCGGTAGGGCAGGTCGAGGGTGCTGTGCCCGTCTAGCCACAGCAGGTCGGCCACCTGGAAGTCGACGGGGACGTTGCGGATCGTCGCGTCGGTCGGCCGCATCCGGCCGCTGCGGCGCTGCAGCAGCCGGGCGCGCGGGGCGTGCTCCTCGCCGCGCGCGACGAGCGTCCCGTCGAGCACCATCCCGCGCGGCGGTGAGCGTCGCTCCAGCGGCGGGCCCAGCTCGGGATAGGCGGAGGTCATCGAGACGGCGTTCGCCGAGAGCAGCCGCACGCGCCGGCCGGGCTCGACGTAGGCGATGCAGCGGTGGCCGGTCCAGGCCAGCTCGACCACCCAGTCGGGGCCCGTCGGCGGCATCCCGGAGCCCGCTGAGGCATGCATGGGCGACACGAGCTCGGGAACGCCCCCCGAGGTCTGCCGACCCGTCACAGAGGTGACTCTAGTGCCCTCCGTTAGGACCACCCGAGCCTGCCGGTATCGGCGCGCTCGCCGTGCGTGACTGCCCCCAGCGGCCCCCCGACGTCGCCGCGGCAGCCGACCAGGGACGATCGGTCCCATCATGACGCTGACCGACCGCATGCCGCCCACCGCGCCCGGCGCCGACCCCGATCCCGACCTCCTCGTCGAGGCGTTCAGCGACTGGGCGTTCGAGGAACAGGGCCTCTCGCTGTACCCCGCGCAGGAAGAGGCGCTGCTGGAGCTGGTGACGGGCAGCAACGTCATCCTCTCCACGCCGACCGGCTCCGGGAAGTCGCTGGTCGCGGTCGCAGCGCATGCCGCCGCGCTGGCCCGCGGGCAGCGCACGTACTACACGGCCCCGATCAAGGCGCTGGTCAGCGAGAAGTTCTTCGCGCTCATCGACGTGTTCGGCGCCGACAAGGTCGGGATGCTCACCGGCGACGCCGCCGTCAACGACACAGCGCCGATCATCTGCTGCACCGCGGAGATCCTCGCCAACATCGCATTGCGCAACGGCACCGGCGCGGACGTCGGCTCGGTCGTGATGGACGAGTTCCACTTCTACTCCGACCCCGACCGCGGGTGGGCGTGGCAGGTGCCGCTCATCGAGCTGCCGCAGGCGCAGTTCCTGCTGATGAGCGCCACCCTCGGGGACGTCACCTTCTTCCAGGAGGACCTGACGCGGCGCACCGGCCGGGAGACCGCGGTGATCACCTCGGTGCAGCGGCCGGTCCCGCTGCACTACCGGTACGTCTTCACGCCGCTGCACGAAACCATCGGCGAGCTGCTGCAGACCCACGAAGCACCGGTCTACGTCGTGCACTTCACGCAGGCATCCGCCGTCGAGCGGGCGCAGGCGCTGATGAGCGTCAACGTCACCAGCAAGGACGACAAGCAGGCCATCGCCGACCTGATCGGCCGCTTCCGGTTCACCGCGGGGTTCGGGAAGACGCTCTCGCGGCTGGTGCGCCACGGCATCGGCGTGCACCACGCCGGCATGCTGCCGCGCTACCGGCGGCTCGTCGAGACGCTCGCGCAGGCCGGGCTGCTGCGGGTCATCTGCGGCACCGACACGCTCGGCGTCGGGATCAACGTGCCGATCCGCACGGTCCTGTTCACCGCCCTGGCCAAGTACGACGGGCAGCGCACGCGGCCGCTGAAGGCGCGCGAGTTCCACCAGATCGCCGGGCGGGCCGGCCGGGCCGGGTACGACACCGTCGGCACGGTCGTCGCCGAGGCGCCCGACCACGAGGTCGAGAACGCGCGCCTGATCGCGCGCGCGGGCGACGACCTCAAGAAGCGCAAGCGGATCGTGCGCAAGCAGCCGCCGGAGGGGTTCGTCGGCTGGTCGCAAACGAGCTTCGAGAAGCTGCAGGTGGCCCAGCCCGAGGCGTTGACCAGCCACTTCGCCGTCACGCACGCGATGCTGCTGAACGTGATCTCCCGGCCGGGCGACGCGTTCGTCGCCATGCGCCACCTCCTGGAGGACAACCACGAGCCGCGGCCGCGCCAGCGCAGGCACATCCTGCGCGCCATCGCGATCTACCGGGCGCTGCGCGCCGCCGGTGTCGTGGAGCAGCTGGCGGAGCCCGACGCGGAGGGCAGGCGGGTGCGGGTCGTCGGCGACCTGCAGCTCGACTTCGCGCTCAACCAGCCGCTCTCACCGTTCGCGCTGGCCGCGATCGAGCTGCTGGACCGCACGTCGCCGTCGTACGCCATGGACGTGCTCTCGGTGGTCGAGTCGACGCTCGACGACCCCCGTCCCGTCCTGTACGCGCAGCAGAGCAAGGCCCGCGGCGAGGCCGTCGCGGCGATGAAGGCCGACGGCATCGAGTACGAGGAGCGGATGACGCTGCTCGAGGACGTCACCTACCCGAAGCCGCTCGACGAGCTGCTGCACGCCGCCCTGGAGACCTACCGTCGCGGCTCGCCGTGGGTGGAGGACGCGCGGCTCTCGCCGAAGTCGGTCGCGCGGGACATGTTCGAGCGCTCCATGACGTTCGTCGAGTACGTCTCGCACTACCAGCTCGCGCGCTCGGAGGGGCTGGTGCTGCGCTACCTCGCCGACACCTACCGGGCGTTGCGACAGACCGTCCCGGACGAGGCGAAGACCGAGGAGCTCGCCGACGTCGAGGAGTGGCTCGGCGAGCTGGTGCGCCAGGTCGACTCCAGCCTCCTCGACGAGTGGGAGGCGCTCGCCGCGGGCGCCGGGACCGGCGAGGACGTCGCGCCGCCGCAGCTCGACCAGGGCCCGGCCGGCGTCACCCGCAACGTGCGCGCGTTCCGGGTGCTGGTGCGCAACGCGCTCTTCCGCAGGGTCGAGCTGGCCGCGCTGCGGCGCTGGGACCTGCTCGGCGAGCTCGACGCGGAGTCGGGCTGGAACGGCGAGGCGTGGCGCGCCGCCCTGGAGCCGTACTTCGCCGAGCACGCCGACATCGGCACGGGCCCCGACGCCCGCGGCCCTTCCATGATCACGATCACGGAGGAGCCGGAGCGCTGGCTCGTCCGGCAGGTGCTCGACGACCCCGCGGGCGACCGCGACTGGGCGATCAACGCCGAGGTCGACCTGACGGCGTCGGACGAGGAAGGCACCGCCGTGGTGTGGGTGACGGCGGTGGAGCCGCTCGGCGGGATGTAGCGCCGAGGGTCTCCGCTAACAGGGGTGCCGGGGTAGGGCAGGAAAGCCACTTTCCGGCCCTGTGGGGGCAGGAAAGTGGCTTTCCTGCCCTGCTGCGGTCGCCGGGTGAGCTGCGCGAACGGCACTTTCGAACGATAGGTTGGCTCGAAAGTGCCGTTCGCGCGCATCGCGGCGCTCGCCGAGCGGGATGCGTGCGCAACGCACTGGTTGCCAGGAAAGCCACTTCCCTGGCACTACAGGACAGGGAAGTGGCTTTCCTGACGCCCTTCGCGGCAGCGCTCCGCCCGCGCTACCCGCCCCGGTTCAGCACCCGCAGCTTGTGCCGTGCCGGCGCCGGCACGGTGAGGTCGAGCGGCGGCACCGGGTAGTCCGACGCCGGTTCGACCGGCCGCGGACCCGATGTCGTCCGGTCCGGCACGAGGAACGCGATCACCAGCACCACGGCCAGCGCGATCCCGATGGCCACGAGCAGCGCGGTGACGTTCTCGCCGCTGTTGCGGTAGGTGCGGATCGCGAAGATCATCAGGATCCACAGCAGGCTGCCGGGCACCAGCACCTTCCAGCCCAAGCGCATGAACTGGTCGTACCGGAACCGCGGCAGCGTCCCACGCAGCCAGATGAACACGAACAGGAACAGCGCCATCTTGAGCAGGAACGCGACGCTCTGCAGCCAGCCGTGGTCGTTGAGGAACGAGAGCGGCCACGGCCACGCCCCGCCGCCGAGGAACAGCGTGGTGGCCATCGCCGAGACGGTCAGCATGTTGACGTACTCGGCGAGGAAGAACATCGCGAACTTCAGCGACGAGTACTCGGTGTGGAAGCCGCCGACCAGCTCCGACTCCGCCTCCGGCAGGTCGAACGGTGCCCGGTTCGTCTCCCCCACCATGGCCACCACGAACACCACGAAGCTCGGCGCCAGCAGCAGCGCGTACCAGCCGCTCGACTGCGCGCCCACGATGTCGGCCGTGGACAGCGAGCCTGCGTAGAGGATCACCCCGACGATCGAGAGGCCCAGCGCGATCTCGTAGGAGATCACCTGCGCCGCCGAGCGCAGCGCGGCGAGCAGCGGGTACGGCGAGCCGGACGCCCAGCCGCCGAGCACGATCCCGTAGACGCCGAGCGAGGAGCAGGCGAGCACCACGAGCACGCCGACCGGGAGGTCGACGAGCTGCAGCACCGTCTCCTCGCCGAAGATCGTCAACTTGCCGCCGAAGGGGATCACCGAGAGCGCCACGAGCGCCGTGGTCGTCGAGATGATCGGCGCGATGAAGAACACCTTCCGATCGGCGTGCGTCGGCATGATGTCTTCTTTGAACGCCAGCTTCAACGCGTCGGCGATGCTCTGCAGCCACCCGCCCGGCCCCGTCCGGTTCGGGCCGGGCCGCTGCTGCATGCGCCCGACGACCTTGCGCTCCCACACGATCATGAAGAACGTCGCCAGCAGCGCGAAGACGAAGAGCACCAGCAGCTTCAGCACGATCAGCCAGACCGGGTCGTCGGCCAGCAGCCGCTGCACCTCGGTCATGAACGGGCCTCCGTCGCCGCAGTGAAGAGGGCGACCAGCTCGCTGGTGTAGACCGCGACGTCCAGGTCTGGGTCCTCGGCGACCTGCCCGGAGAGCCCGTCCAGCGCGTGGCGCAGCGTCACGGACATGACCCGCGGGTCGAAGTCCCTGAACTCGCCGCTGCGCTGCCCGTTCCGGAAGATCTCCGTCAGCACGACGATCCCCCGCTCGTGATGGGCCATGCCGTAACGCAGGTTCCCGTCCGCGTCACGCAGGCCGAACCAGACCTCCCGCACGGCGATGACGTGCTCCCGGTAGGCCGCGAACCACGCCGTGCTCGACTCGATGAACGCCCGCAGCTGGTCGGGCGGGCGCTCCTGCGAGAGCACGTAGGGCGCCATGTAGTCGCCGGCGAGCTCGAACACCCGCGCGACCACGGCCTCGAGCAGGTCGTCCCGGTCGGCGAAGTGGTAGGAGATCATCCGCGTACTGGACAGGCCCCCGCGCTCCGCGATCCGCGCGAACGACGCCTTGGCCAGGCCAAGCTCCGCGATCGTCGTGATCGCGGCATCCACGATCTGCCGCCGCCGGGCCTCGGTCGTGAACGTCCGAGCCCCTTCGTTTACTCGCATGAGTAAAAGTTACATCGACCGAGTAAGGCGGCCCAGTCCGGGGGCCGAACTGATCGGTTCGCTGACCAGTTGCTAGGGTCCGTACCCATGAAGATCGTTTCCCAGCTCGCGGACCGCATCCTCGAGCTCGCCGTTCCCCGAGCCCACGCCGCAGCCGAGACCTGCTACCTCGACGGATGCTGCGACTCCCAGTACGTGCGGCAGGTCTGCTACGGCGAGCACGGCGGCAGCTCCAAGTGCATCTACATGTTCGGCGGCTGCCGCCTTCCCGGCGGCGGTGGCGGCAGCTGATCTTTCGCACTCCTCCGTCGGCCGCCGGGCACCCTTCCCGGCGGCCGACGTCTGTCGCGCAAAGGTGGACGAAACGTAGGTGTCAATGTATGATTGACGAATGAAGTACGACGAAGCCGTCCGCTGGCTCGAACGCGTCGATCCGTCCGTCAGCCGTCCCGACTTCTCGATCACGCAGATGCTCGACCTGCTCAAGGAGCGCGGCAAGGAAGGTGTGCTGACCTACGACGGCGCCGCGGCCTGGTACGCGATCGTGCAGGAAATGCGCAGGCAGGCCGACTACTACGAGCGCGACCTCATCCGGCGCCTCCGCTCCGACGGGCTCACGTGGGCCAAGGTCGCCGAAGCCGTCCAGGCGCAGCTAGGTAGCCGCCAGGCGGCGCAGGCGAAATGGAAGCGCCTCATCGACCCCGGGCGGCGCACCACCACCGGCAACATGCAGCGCGGCGGACGCCGGAAGCAGTCCAGCATGCCTTCAAACGAACAAGACGTCTGACAAGAAGCAGCAGAAAGTGCTGGTCAGGCACTTGAGAGCGCTCTTGTCAACATCGTCAGAGCACCCGGTGACCCGGTACTGTCCTCCATCGGGCGGGCACGTGCGACAGCACGACCGGGGGGATCCGGCTGGAGGATTGACCATGGCGGGCACATCTGGGCGTGCGCCGATGAGCGACCTGGGCCGCGTTTGAGCGCCCACGGTTTCGAGGAGCTTGCCGGCGCGCCCGTACCGCTGGCCGAACTCCCACCCGTCTCCCGCCTGGCGGAGGCCTGGACATCGGCCGTGCACGGCACCAGCTACGTCGCGCTGCGCCGCACCGAGCTCCACGACTTCCTCGGCGGGCTCGCCGGCAGACTCCTCGAAGCCGTGGCGTCGCCGCTCTTCGACGCGGCGGGGGCGCACCAGGTCGGGACGGCACTCGTCGACGCGCACTTCACCGAGGTCCGCTCGCTCGAAGCCACCCTGACCGTGCTGCACGCCCAGCTCGGGGGCGGTTCGGCCGGCGCCACCCGGATCGCGGCCGTGACGGCGGCGATCGCCGCGGGGTTCGCCGACGCGCTGCGCGAACGCACTCTCGCCGAGCAGGAACGCATCAGCATCGCCGCGTTCGCCGCACACGCCACCGCGGAGGAAGCCCGGTGGGCCACCCAGGCCCGCTTCCAGGCCGTCTTCGCCGACGCGCTCATCGGCATCTGCATCGCCGACACCGACGGCGTCATCCTCGACGTCAACCGCACCCTGTGCACGATGCTCGGCTACTCCCCCGACGAGTTCCGCAGCCGGTCCGTCTTCACCTTCATCCACCCCGAGGACGAGCCGGGCCACTGGGTGCAGGTCAAGGAGATGACCGCCGGGTCGATCGACCACATGCGCATAGAGAAGGCCTACTTCCGCAAGGACGGCGCCTCCATCTGGGTCGACCTGGTGCTCTCCCTCGTCCGCAACCCCGACGGCTCACCCCGCTACCTCGTCGCGATGGCCGAGGACATCACCGAACGCCACCACCTCCAGCAACGCCTGCGCCACCAGGCCGAGCACGACCCGCTCACCGGCCTGCCCAACCGCACCCTCTTCTTCGAACGGCTCGAGACCGCGCTCGCCGACCCCGCCGTGCAGATGGGTGTCTGCTACCTCGACATCGACGGCTTCAAGGCCGTCAACGACACGCTCGGCCACGACGTCGGCGACGAGCTGCTCCAGATCGTCGCGAGCCGCCTGTCCGCCGAGCTCGACGGGCACCTCGTCGCCCGCATGGGCGGCGACGAGTTCGTCGTGCTCGTCCAGCAGCGCGGATCGCCCCCGAGGACGGCGATGCAGGACACCTTGCTCGCCGTCGCCACCACGGCGTTGGAGACGGTCCGCCGCACCATCCGGTTGGGCAGCCACCGCATCGCCGTCTCCGCGAGCGTCGGCGTCGTCGCACGCTCCGACGTGCGCTCCGTCGACCTCGACGGGCGCGCCGCCGAGCTGATGAAAGCCGCCGACACCACCCTGTACTGGGCGAAGAACGACGGCCGCAACCGCGTCGCGCTGTTCGACCCCGTGCGCCACCGCACCGACGTCAACCGCTTCGAGCTCTCGGCCCGGATGCCGGACGCGCTCGCCAACGGCGAGTTCCTGATCGAGTACCAGCCGCTCGTGCACCTCACCGACCAGCGACTCGTCGGCGTCGAGGCGCTCGTTCGATGGCAGCCGCCCGGCGGGGAGCGGCTCGCCCCCGACGTGTTCATCCCGATCGCGGAGGAGACCGGGCTGATCGTCCCGCTCGGGCGCTGGGTGCTCACCGAGGCCTGCCGGCAGGCCGTCGAGTGGCGGCGCGCGGAACCGTCGGCCGACCTGTTCCTCAGCGTCAACATCGCCGCGCGGCAGCTGCGCGAGCTCGGCGTCGTCGAGGACGTGCGCACGATCCTCGACGAGACCGGCTGGCCGCCCGACATGCTGCAGCTCGAGCTCACCGAGAGCGACTTCATGGACACCGGCCCCGAGTCGCTCGACACCCTGCAGGCGCTCGCCGACACCGGCATCCGCATCGCCATCGACGACTTCGGCACCGGCTACTCGAACCTCGCCTACCTGCGGCGGCTGCCCGTCCACGCGCTGAAGCTCGCCGGCCGGTTCGTCACCGGCCCGCGCGAGATCGGCGTCGACGCCGTCGACGTCGAGGTGTCGGCGCTGCTCATCCGCCTCGCGCACATCCTCGGGCTCTCCGTGACCGCCGAGTCCGTCGAGACCGCCGCGCAGCTGCGGCACCTGCGGGCGCAGGGCTGCGACATCGGGCAGGGCTGGTTCTTCGCGCCCGCCGTCAGCGCCGACCGGATCCAGGCGATGCTGAAGGAACCGCGCCCGGAAACCCTCTGAACGCCGCCGCCTACGTCTTCGTCAGTGTGCCCGACCCGAACGACGTCCCGGCCCAGAACTCGTAGCCCAGCTGTCCCGAGGCCAGCAGGCGCAGCCGCACCTGCGCCTCCGGCGTGCAATCGCCCGAGTCGATCCGCTCCACCGCGGTCACACCCTCCGGTGCAGCCGTGATCAGTTGCAGCGTGCCGGAGCACCGCAGCTCCAGGTACCGGATGGTGCCGGTCTCCCGGCCCTCGGTGATCACGATCTCGACGGCGAAGCGGGTCGTCTCCCCGACGTTCTGCTCGACGGAACCCGACCACGTTCCCGCATAGGTCGCGGGGAACCCCGACACCACCGGCGGCGTGGATGAGGGCGCCGTCCCCGGGACCAGGCCCGGAAGGACCACGGCGAGCACCACCGCGGCGGCGACGACCAGCGCAGCAACCACTCCGACCAGCAGCGCAGGCCCACGCCGGCGGGGCGCCGGCGCGGGAGCCGGGGCTACGGCCGTCGGGAGGGCGGCAGCGCGCGTCACGCTGCTGATCGGGGCTGCCGCATGCCCGGCACCGTTCGTGACATCGAGCGCGGCACGGGCGGCTGCCGCCAGCTCCCCCGCCGACCCGAACCGCTGCCCGGGATCCTTCGCCATCCCACGCGCGACGACCTCGTCGAACGCCGCCGGCAGCTCCGGGCGCTGCGCCGACGGGCGCGGCGGCGGCAGGCTCGCGTGCCCGTACATCACCGCGATCATGCCGTCGCCGATGAACGGGCGGCGGCCGGTCAGCGCCTCGTGGAGCACGCAGGCCAGCGAGTAGATGTCGGCGGCCGGCTCCGCCGCGGCCCCACCGAAGCGTTCGGGCGCCATGTAGTCGACGGTGCCCACGGCCGTGCCGGTCGCTGTCAACCCGTCCTGCGCGACACCGTCGTAGGCGATCCCGAAGTCGACGAGGTACACGAAGTCCTGCCCGGTCAGCAGGATGTTCGACGGCTTCACGTCGCGGTGCACGAGCCCGTCTGCGTGCGCGGCGTCGAGCGCCTGCGCCGTCTGCTCGACGACCCGCACGGCACGTTCGGGCGGCAGCGGCCCCGCGGCCAGCGCGGCGCCGAGGTCGGCGCCGTCGACGAGCCGCATGTCGATGAAGAGCCGGCCATCGATCTCGCCGTAGCGGTGGATCGGGATGATGTGCGGATCGCGCAGGCGCGCGGTCGCGTGCGACTCGCGCCGGAACCGCTCGACGTAGCGCGGATCGGCGGCCAGCGCGTCGGGCAGCACCTTGAGCGCGACGGTGCGGCGGTGCTCGGTGTCGAACGCCCGGTGCACCTCGCCCATCCCGCCACGACCCACGAGACCCTGCAGGTCGTACGGCCCGAACATCGTCACCGGCGAAACGGTAGGGCACACCCGGCCGGCACCGACACGACGTGCCAAGATCCTCGGCGTGTCACATCCCATCCGCATCGGTGTCCAGATCCAACCCGAGCACGCCGAGTACAGACAGATCCGCGACGCCGTTGCGGAGGCCGAGGACGCCGGCGTCGACATCGTCTTCAACTGGGACCACTTCTTCCCGTTGCACGGCGATGCCGACGGCAAGCACTTCGAATGCTGGACGATGCTCGCCGCATGGGCCGAGACCACCTCACGCGTCGAGATCGGCGCGCTGGTCACGTGCAACAGCTACCGCAACCCCGAGCTGCTCGCGGACATGGCGCGCACCGTCGACCACATCTCCGACGGGCGCCTGATCTTGGGGATCGGTGCCGGATGGTTCGGGCGCGACTACGCCGAGTACGGCTACGAGTTCGGCACGCCGGGCACCCGGCTCGCCGACCTCAAGCAGGCGATGCCCCGCATCCGCGACCGGTGGGCGAAGCTCAACCCCGCCCCGACCCGCGACATCCCGGTGCTCGTCGGCGGCGGTGGCGAGCGCAAGACGCTGCGCATCGTGGCCGAGCACGCGCACATCTGGCACAGCTTCGGCGACGCCGCGACCCTCGCGCGCAAGAGCGCCGTCCTCGACGCGCACTGCGCCGACGTCGGCCGTGACCCCGCGGAGATCGAGCGCTCGGTCGAGGTGCACTCCCCGCCGTCCGTCGTCGGCGACGCGCTGGTCGCGGCGGGCGCGACGCTGTTCACCGTCGCGGTCGGTGGCCCCGACTACGACATGGCACTGCTCAAGGAATGGATCTCGTGGCGCGAGGCACGGTGAGCGCTGGCCTTCTGCTGTTCCGGCACGGTCCCGGCGGCGTCGAGGTACTGCTCGGACACATGGGGGGCCCGTTCTGGGCGAAGAAGGACGATGCGGCCTGGTCCATCCCGAAGGGTGAGCACGGCCCCGACGAGGACCCTCGCGACGCCGCGATCCGCGAGTTCGCCGAGGAGATGGGGTCGGCCGCGCCCGACGGGCCGATGCTGGAGCTGGGCTCGGTCCGCCAGCGCGGCGGCAAGGTCGTCACGGCGTTCGCGGTGCACGCCGACTTCGACGCCACGCACATCGTGAGCAACGAGTTCACGATCGAATGGCCCCCGCGCTCCGGCCGGATACAGTCCTTCCCCGAGCTCGACCGCGCCGAGTGGTTCGACGAGACCACCGCCCGGCGCAAGCTGGTGACCAGCCAGTCCGAGTTCATCGACCGGTTGCTGTCCGCGCTGGAGGGGTCCCCGGCACGAGGGGAATGAACCGCCGGCACGTCGGACTGGGGTGTGCATGGCGGGTATCACGCGCGGTTTCGTCGGTCGCCGTCGCGAGCGGGACGACCGGCTACCTCCTGGGCAGTACGACGCCCGTGACCAGTGGCCCGTCCTGCACGCGGAGGCGACGCCGCGGATCGGGACGGACCGCTGGACGTTCACCGTGGAGGGCCTCGTCGAGCGCGAGGTCACGTGGAACTGGGACGAGATCCACGCGCTGCCGCGCTCCCGGTACGCGGGCGACATCCACTGCGTCACGACGTGGTCGAAGCTCGGGATGACGTTCGACGGCGTCTCTGTCGACACGCTGCTCGATGCCGCGGGCCCGCTGCCGTCGGCGACGCACGTCATCGGGGTCTCGCACACCGGCTACACGACGAACCTGCCGATCGCCGACGTCACCGGCGGTAAGGCGTGGGTCGTGTGGGACGCCGACGGCAAGCCGCTCACCACCGAGCACGGCGGGCCGGCCCGACTGCTGGTGCCGCACCTGTACTTCTGGAAGAGCGCGAAGTGGGTCTCCGGCCTGCGCCTGCTCGACCACGACGAGCAGGGGTTCTGGGAGCGCAACGGCTACCACGACCGCGGCGACCCGTGGGCCGAGCAGCGGTTCCAGGGCGACTGAGGCCGCCGTGCTGACCTCAGGAGGCACCACCCACCGCCGCACGCTGCGCTGGCAGGCCGCGCGCGTGATCTCCGTTCGCGAGGAGACACCGCGCGCGAAGACGTTCCGGCTCGCGCTGCCCGAGCCGCGCCGCCACCTCGCCGGGCAGCACTACGTCCTGCGCCTGACCGCGCCCGACGGGTACAGCGCGCAGCGCTCGTACTCGGTGGCGTCCGCGCCCGACGACTCGGGCGAGATCGAGCTGACCGTCGAGCTGCTCGACGGCGGTGAGGTCTCGGAGTTCCTGCACGAGGTCGTTGTGCCCGGCGACGAGCTGGAGGTGCGTGGACCGATCGGCGGGTTCTTCGCCTGGCCCGGCGAGACGCCCGCGCTGCTCGTCGGCGGCGGCTCCGGCGTGGTGCCGCTGATGGCGATGCTGCGGCTCGCGCGGGCCGTCGGGCGGGCCGACCTCCTGCGGGTGCTCGTCTCTGCCCGCTCCCCCGATGAGCTCTACTACGCGGCGGAGCTGCCGGGGCCGCAGACGACGCTCCTGTTCACCCGGCGCGCACCGGACGGGGGTCGACCGGCCGGCCGGATCACCGCGGCCGATGCCGCGCCGCTCGTCCGCGGCGGCGAGGACGTCTTCGTGTGCGGCTCACCGGGGTTCGCCGAGGCGGCGACGGTCGCGCTCGTGGCCGCCGGCGTCCCGACTGGACGGATCAAAGTGGAGCGATTCGGGCCGTCCGGCTGACCGACCGTCACCACAGGTCCGATCAGGTGAGACCGAGACCACACCTTCGAGTGGATTGTGGATGATCCACGCGACTGGGGGACGCGGACGGCGTCAAGCTTGGCGCATGCACCGCAAGCCGTTCGTCACCACCGCCGTCGTCGCCGCCGTGGTGGCTGCGTCCGTCGTCGGGTTCGCAGCGACGGCCTCCGCGGCCTCCACAGCCCCGACCGCGACGTCCGACGACGCCCCGGCCACCGGCGGCGAGTGGGAGTCGTCCAAGAACCGCGGCTGGAGCTTCGACGACGGGGACAGCTCCTCGTACGGCGGCGAGTAGCCCACCGAACTCACCTGGCTCACCGGATCCGCCGCCGTCGCGCCAACCCCTCCGGCGCGGCGGCGGCCCCGTGTCCGCCCGCCGTCACCCCTGCGATGATGCCGGGTGTGATTCGTGACTTCGATCGGCTCGCTCCGCGACCGGTGATCGGGATCCTGCATCCGGGCGCGATGGGTTCGGCGCTCGGGGCCGCGCTCAAGCCCAAGGCCGGCACGGTGATCTGGGCGGCGAAGGGGCGCAGCATCACGACGTCGAAGCGCGCGGAGCTGGCCGACCTGATCGCCGTCCCCACCCTCAAAGAGGTTGTGCTCCGCTCCGACGTGATCATCTCGATCTGCCCGCCCGACGCCGCACAAGACGTCGCCGAAGCGGTCGGCGAGGTGCTCGACGAGGCGCGGTGGGCGGATCCGTACTACATCGACGCGAACGCGGTCTCGACCCTCACGATGATCCGCATCACGGAGCGGCTCGGCGTGAAGCGGGTCATCGACGGCGCGGTGATCGGCCCGCCCGCGTGGGAGCCCGGCGAGACGGTGCTGTGGCTCTCCGGCCCCTCCGCGCCCATCGTCGAGCACCTCTTCGAAGGATCACCGTTCGAGGCGCGGGTGCTCGCGACCCCGGCGGGCATCGCCAGCGCCTTGAAGGCGTGCTTCGCGCTGCAGAGCAAGGCGATGCCCGCGATCTGGCTCGCGATCGCCGCGGCGGCCCGCGACTTCCACATCGAGGACGAGGTGCGCGGCGAGCTGGCCCGCTTCGGCATCGACCTCGACACGAAGCTCGGCGGCATCCAGGGCCGTTCGGGCGGGAAGGCGCGGCGCTGGGCCGCGGAGATGGAAGAGGCCGCCGAGGCGTTCGAAGGGATCGAGATGCCCACCGGGTTCTCCCGCGCCGCGGCCGAGGTGTACCGCAAGCTCGCCGACGCCGACCCCACGGACCCGAGGAACCTCTGGGGGTTGCGCGGGTAGAGCTGGTTCCGCGCGAGGGCAGGAAAGCCACTTTCCGGCCCTCACAGGGCAGGAAAGTGGCTTTCCTGCCCTCCCCAGCCCACACCCCGAGCTGAGCTCGCGCGCGTCCGTTGCGCGATCAGTGAGCGAGCGCCGCCTGGGGTGAGAACAGGCTCGCCACCTGGTCGCGCAGGTCGAACAGCAGCGGCGCGACTCCCGGCACGACCAGCGCTATCAGCACGAACACCGCGACGGTGAGGGCCGGGGCGACGAACATCGACTCGACCTTGCCGCCGGTCTTGAACCGCATCGGGCGCGGGCTGCCGACCGGGTACCAGCTGCGCCGGCGGATCCGCAGTGGCCAGAGCAGCGGCGCACCCGACTCCGTGATGGCGTCGCCGACCGAATGCATGATCATCCCGAGGGTCACGGCGGTGCCCAGCCAGCCGGCCGTCCCGGCCGTGCCGCCGGGCACGTACTCCTCGACGGCGAACGTCAGCCCCGCCGCGATGACCAGCGACGGCGGCCCCGGCACGATGTCGTCCAGGCCCTTGATGGCCAGCGCGAGGCAGACGAACAGCGTCCCCACGATCACCGGGACACCCCACCGCCCGGTGGCGAAGTTGATCGCCAGGCCGAGCAGCACGGCCCCGACCACGGTGTGCGTGAGCCCGCGGTGGGTGCCGCGGCCGGTGTCGCGCCGGCCCCGCGTGAGGTCGTAGACGAACGCCGACAGCGGCCTGATGGCGTGCGCGGCCATCCACGACGCCGCGGAGAACCGCCGCGTCGCCACCGAGGAGGGATGATCCAGATCCGGTAGCAGCGCCGCCCCGGCGCACACCCCCGCGAACGTCAGGATCGCCCCCGCCGAGGGGGTGATCCCCGCCAGATGCGGGGCGTACCCCGCCACCGCGAGCCCGAGAGCCGCACCGGACATCGCATGGCTGACCCCGAGCACTGCGTCGACGCTACTGCCCGATGATCACCCGATCGGGTAGGCGCGCCGACAGGTGAGTCGACACTTCGAGCACGGTGCGTCGACACCTCCGGCACGGTGAGTCGACACCTCCGGCACGGTGAGTCGACACCTCCGGCACGGTGAGTCGACACCTCCGGCACGGTGAGT
>NZ_JAJGSX010000028.1 GCF_021245725.1 Pseudonocardia sp. TRM90224
GGGGAGGGCAGGAAAGCCACTTTCCGGCCCTCACAGGGCAGGAAAGTGGCTTTCCTGCCCTCGCGTGCGGAACGCACGCATCCCCGGCGCCCACCCGCCGCGTCGGTGGTCAGCCCTGCTCGGCCGGCTCTCGCAGCTCGTCGTACATCAGGGAGAGCCGGTCGATCCGCCACAGCTGCGCCAGCACCATCAGCGCGGCGCCGGTGCAGGTCGGCCACACCTCGAGCCGGACGAGCCCCCACGCCAGCATCGCGATCCCCACGGTCCCGGGCACGGCGATCAGCCGGAACGCCTTGCGGTGGTGCGCGGGGACGCGGTCGCGTTCGTTCGCCCAGATCCGCTCGCCCGCGACGCCCTTGGACGCCCACGCGACCGGGGTCGTGACCGGCGGGAAGACCCGCGGGTTCAGCCACAGCCACACCATCACGACCGCGACGGCCGCCAGCGCCCACCACCCGATCCACGCCCGGCTCCAGATCGCGGCGATCAGCGGCGGGATCGCCGCGAAGCGGGTGTAGACGCTCCAGGGGTGGGAGTGGCGGCGCCACACCTCGTCGGTCATGCCGAACGCGCTCGTGATCGTTTGCGTGGCGCCCATGTCAGCCTCTTCCGAGCCCCGTCGCGAGGCTCTCGATGGTCAGATCCAGCACTTCCCGGTAGGTGTCGCCGTACTCGTCGCGGTGCGCGACGACGTGGCCGACGGTCCGCAGCACGCCGACCACGACGGCCGGCGGCGCCGCGACTACCTCGCCGGCGCGCTGCGCCTCCTCGACGAACGCGACGAGCGGGTGCAGCACGTGCGGCTCGACCCGACTCAGCTCGTCGGGCCCGACCCGGCGCGCGACGGCGGCGAGCTCGTCGGGGTGCGTCACGAGCCTGCGGTAGAGCGGGTCGTCCTCCAGCAGCTGTGCGATGGTGCGCATGACGGCGACGAGCGCGGCCCTGGTCGGCCGCTGCCGCAGGGCCGCGGTCATCCGCTCGGCGATCGCGGGCGCGTGGCGCACCATCAGCTCCAGGTAGAGCGCTTCCTTTGCGGGGAAGAAGGCGTAGAAGCTGCTGGTCGCGATGCCGGCGGGGGCGACGAGCTCCGCGAGGGACGTCTTGCGCAGCCCTTGCGTCGTGAAGAGTCGCTCGCCCGAGCGCAGGAGCAGCTCGGTGATCCGCTCGCGCTCGGCCGTCGTGAACGGCACGGCCATGGCTATGAATGTATCAGTTTTTTGTTCATAGGGTCTGGAGGTGCAGCTCCGCGGCCGCCTGGACGCCCTCGACGTCGCCGGTGGCGAGCAGGTCGAGCAGCAGGCCGCGCGCGACGGCGAGGCGCAGCCGCGCGCGGGCGCGGGCGAGCTCGCGCGGGGTGCCGTCGCGCATGCCGAGCTCCGTCAGCGGGTCGAGCCAGTCGTCGACCACGCCGTCGAGCAGCGCCGTGACGTGCGGGCGGCCCTGCAGCGCCTGGCCGTACAGCTCGAAGAACAGGCGCGCCGACGGCCACATCCGCGGGTCGGTCAGCTGCGCCCAGAACCGCCGGGACTGCTCGGCGAGCGAGGCGTGGGGATCGGCGAGCATGCTGGTCAGCAGGTCGCGTTGGCGCTGCTCCACGGCCTGCACGAGCGCTACGAGCAGGCCCTCGCGGGAGCCGAAGTGGTAGATGAGCATGCGGTGGCTGGTGCCGAGCGCCGCCGCGAGCGCGCGCAGCGAGACCTCGCCCAGGCCGTGCTCGGTGACGTGTTCCAGCGCTGCGTCGAGCAGGTCGTCCCTCGCGGACATGTACCGGATGGTACGTTCTGTACCACGTGGTACGTCAGGAGGGGATCATGGAGTTCACCTGCTCGGTGACCATCGCCGCGGAGCCGGCGCGCGTCTTCGCGGCGCTCGTCGACGTCGAGGACTGGCCGCGCTGGACGGCGTCGATCGACTCGGTCGAGCTGCTGGACCGCGAGGGGCCGCTCGCGGTCGGCAGCCGAGCGCGGGTGCGGCAGCCGAAGCTGCCGGCCGCGGTGTGGACCGTCACGGAGCTGGATCCCGCGCGGGGTTTCACCTGGGAGGCGACCGCACCGGGCGTCCGCACCACCGGCGAGCACCTGATCCGGCCGGACGGCGCCGGTACCCGCCTCGACCTGCGGGTGGTCCAGGCCGGACCGCTCGGCTGGGTGATCGGCACGCTGTACCGCGGACTGACGAACCGCTACATCCGCATGGAGGCCGAAGGCCTGCGGCGGTGCAGCGAGCAGTAGGTTCGCGGGCGTGGACGATCTCCTCACCAGCCCGCTGCACGACCGCCACCTCGCGCTCGGCGCCACGCTCGGCGCCTTCGGCGGCTGGTCGATGCCGCTGTCCTACCCGGACGGCACCGTCGCGGAGCACGCCGCGGTGCGCGATTCGGTCGGGCTCTTCGACGTGAGCCACCTCGGCAAGCTCGCGATCACGGGGGCGGGCGCCGCGGAGTTCGTCAACAGGTGCTTCACCGCCGACCTCGGCAAGATCGGGCCCGGGCACGCGCAGTACACGCTGTGCTGCACGGAGCAGGGCGGGGTCGTCGACGACATCATCGTCTACCTGGTCGGGTCGGACGAGGTGCTGGCAGTGCCGAACGCCGCCAACGCGGCGCGGGTCGCCGAGCTGCTGCGAGCGGCCGCGCCGGACGGGATCACGGTCACCGACCGGCACCGCGAGCTCGCCGTGCTCGCCGTGCAAGGGCCGGCCTCGCCGGAGGTCGTCTCGACCCTCTTCGACGGTGCCGACCTCGGGCACCTCGACTACATGGCGTTCCACGACTTCGAGGGTGTGCGGGTGTGCCGCACCGGCTACACCGGCGAGCAGGGCTACGAGCTGCTCGTCCCGGCCGCCGACGCCGGCAAGGTGTGGGACGCGCTGGTGGCTTCCGGTGCGACCCCGGCGGGCCTCGGCGCGCGCGACACCCTGCGGACGGAGATGGGCTACCCGCTGCACGGGCAGGACCTCTCGACGGAGATCTCGCCGGTGCAGGCGGGCAGCGGCTGGGCCGTCGGCTGGGCGAAGCCGGCGTTCTGGGGCCGCGACGCGCTCCTCGCGGAGAAGGCCGCGGGGCCGGCGCGGCGGCTGCGCGGGTTGCGGGCGACCGGACGCGGTGTGCCGCGGCCGGGGATGGCCGTGCTGCGCGGCGGCGAGCAGGTGGGCGTCACGACGTCGGGGACGTTCTCGCCGACGCTCAAGATCGGGATCGCGCTCGCGCTGATCGACTCGGCCGCCGGGGTGGCGCTCGACGACACCGTAACGGTCGACGTCCGCGGGCGGCAGCTCGAGTGCACCGTCGTCAAGCCGCCGTTCGTGCCCTCTCACGTGCGCTGAATCAAGTCCACATGGCGATACTCGGACGTCCGACCATTGCTCGACCGAGTACCGTCTAGGCCATGACCGCTCCATTCACCCGGATCCCCCACCCCGCGCCCGTGCCTGCGGACCGGCGCGCGGAGATCGTCGCCGATCCCGGCTTCGGCCGGTACTTCACCGACCACATGGTGACGATCCGGTGGAACGAGAGCGAAGGGTGGCACGACGCCACCGTGGCCCCGTACGGGCCGCTCCAGTTCGACCCCGCCTCGATGGTGCTGCACTACGGGCAGGAGATCTTCGAGGGGCTCAAGGCGTACCGGCGGCTCGACGGGTCGATCGCGTCGTTCCGGCCCGAGGCCAACGCCGCGCGGTTCCGCGGTTCCGCCGCGCGCCTGGCGATGGCGGAGCTGCCCGAGGAGCTGTTCCTCGCGTCGCTGGCGGAGCTGCTCGCCGTCGACAGCGAGTGGGTGCCGCCGGCCGGCGGGGAGGACGCGCTCTACCTGCGCCCGTTCATGCTGGCGACCGAGGTCGGGCTGGGCGTCCGGCCGTCGGCGGAGTACCTCTACGTGCTGATCGCCTCGCCCGCGGGGCCGTACTTCACCGGCGGGCTCAAGCCGGTCGACGTGTGGCTCGCGACCGACTACACGCGTGCCGCGCTCGGCGGCACGGGCACCGCGAAGTGCGGCGGCAACTACGCGGCCTCGCTGCTGCCGCAGGCCCAGGGCGCCGCGCACGGGTGCGCGCAGGTCGCCTACGTCGACGCCGAGGAACGCAAGTGGATCGAGGAGATGGGTTCCAACAACCTGTTCTTCGTCTACGGCTCCGGCGACCAGGTCGAGGTGGTCACACCCACCCTCTCCGGCAGCATCCTCGCCGGGATCACCCGCGACTCGCTGCTCGTCCTGGCCAAGGAGATCGGCTGCCAGGTCACCGAACGCAAGTTCGCCGCTCAGGAGTGGCTGGAGGGCGCGGCCGACGGCTCCATCACCGAGGTGTTCGGCTGCGGCACCGCCGCCGTGATCACCCCCATCGGCGGGGTGAAGCACAACGACGGCGAGGTCGTGATCGGCGGCGGCCAGCCCGGTGAGGTCACCAGGAAGCTCCGCGAGCTGCTGACCAGCATCCAGCGCGGCGCCGCCCCCGACACCCACAGCTGGATGCGCACCCTCGTCGAAGCCCCCTGACACCCACCCGCAGGTGAGTCGCCACCCTCGGCACGGTGAGTCGTCACTTTTGGCACGGTGAGTCGCCACTTTTGGCACGGTGAGTCGTCACTCTTGGCACGGTGAGTCGTCACTTCGTGCACTCCCGGTGCGCGGGGACCATCGACTCGCCGTGCCGGATGTGTCGACTCACCGTGCCGGATGTGTCGACTCACCGTGCTGGAAGTGTCGACTCACCGTGCTGGAAGTGTCGACTCACCGTGCTGGAAGTGTCGACTCACCTGTCAGGCGGCGGCGGTGATGAGCAGGACGGCGGCGGTGGAGAGTTCTGCCGCCGCGCCCAGGGGGTCGCCGGTGACGCCGCCGAACCGGCGGGCCGTGTGCCACGACAGCAGCACGGTGATGACGGCGGCGAGCCCGACCGCGACCGGTCCGCGCCAGCCGAGCACCGGGTAGGCGAGGGCCCCGAGCGCGATCCACCACAGCACCGGGACCCACCACGGCTGGGAGCCGGCGACGGTCGCGCCGAGCCCGTCGGGCCGGGCCGCCGCGACCCCGCGCCGGCACATCCAGCCGAACGCCGCCCGGCCCGTCGCGACGGCCAGCACGACCGCACCCAGCACGTACCCCGGCCGGTAGCCGCTGAGCTGGGCGAACGCGACCGCCTGCAGCCCGATGACCACCACGAGCGTCACGACGGCGAACGGTCCGGCGCCGCCGTCGCGCATCACGGCGAGCGCCCGCTCGGGCGGGCCGTAGCAGCCGAGGCCGTCGGCGGTGTCGGCGAGCCCGTCCAGGTGCATGCCGCGCGTGGCCAGCGCCAGCACGGCAACGGCGAGCAACCCCGCCGCCAGCGGCGCGACCCCGAGCGCGGTCAACCCCAGCCCGGCTCCGGCCGCGACCAATCCCAAGAGCGCGCCGACGATCGGCGCCCACCTGATCGCCGCGGCCGCGGCACGGCGATCGGGCGCGCCGGTGCGCACGGGCAGGACGGTCAGCCAGCTCACCGCCAGCGCGAGGCCTTTCACTCCGACTCCGCGTCCGGCTCCGACTTCGACAGGACGACGGGCTCGGGCTCGGGTACCGCCGCGAGGTCGGTCATGAGCCGTGCGGCCACCTGCAGGAGTGGGATCACCGTGGCCGCGCCGCTGCCGTCCCCGAGCCGGACGCCGAGGTCGAGGATCGGGGTGAGCCCGAGGTGCGTCGCAACCAGGGTCGGCACCGGCTCCGGCGACGTCTGCGCCTGCCGCCACCACGTCCGGGCGCCGGGGGCGAGCCGGTCGGCGAGCAGCGCCGCCGCCGCGACGACGACCCCGTCGAGCAGCACCGGCGTGCGTCGCAAGGCCGCCTGCAGGCAGAAGCCGGTGAGCGCCGCGAGATCGGCCCCGCCCGCGACGCGCAGCAGGGCCAGCGGGTCGCGCCCGACCTCCCGCGTGCGGCGCAGCGCGTCACGCACCGCGGCCGCCTTGCGCATCCACCCGTTGTCGTCGATGCCGCTGCCGCGCCCGATCACGGCGACGGGCTCGGTCCCGGTGATCGCCGCCACCAGCACGGACGCCGGCGTGGTCGCGCCGACCCCGATGGAACCCGGCACCAGCAGGTCGGCGCCGGCGTCGACCTCCTCGTCGGCGATCGCCCGCCCGATCTCGACGGCGTTGGTCGCCTCGGCAGCGGTGAGCGCGTCGACCCGGTCGATCCGGCCGCTGCTGCGCCGCACCCGGTAGCGCTCCGCCGTGCCCGCCTCGGGCTCGGTGTCGAGCGCGACGTCCACCACACGCACCGTCGCGCCCGCTACATGGGCTACGACGGCGGCCGCCCCGACCTGCTCGCGCAGCGCGGCCGCCTGCCGCACCGAGTCGCCCGACGCGTGCGCGGAAACACCGGCCTCGGCGATCCCGTGATCCCCGGCCACGACGACAACACGCGGGCGCTGCAGCGGCTTCGGCGGGCTCTCGCCCTGCGCCGCGGCGAGCCAGACGCCCAGCTCGGCGAGCCGGCCGAGGCCGCCGGCGGGTACGTCGAGCGCGGCGTAGCGGGCGACGGCCGCCCGCTTCGCGGCATCGTCCGGGGTCGGAACGGGAGGGAGATCCACCAGCACTTCCTACACCGTCGCCCCGAGGGCTACTTCAGCCGCAGTGCCAGCCCGGCGACCAGCAGCAGCACCTCGTCCGCAACGGCCGCCAGCGCCGTGTTCAACGCGCCCAGCTCGTCGCGGAAGAGCCGCCCCGCACGCGTCGACGGGACGACGCCGAGCCCGACCTCCGCCGAGACGAGCACCACCCGCGCGGTGCTCTCGCGCACGGCGGCGACCAGCTCGTCCACCCGCTCGCCGACGGACGCCGGCACCTGCGCGCTCTCCCACGCCCCGGCGTCGTCCAGCACGCCGGTGAGCCACGTCGCCATGTCGTCGACGAGCATCGGGCCGCCGCCGGTGCGGACGAGCTCGGCGACGGCCGGCTCCTCGACCGTCGTCCACGCCTCCGGACGGCGGGTGCGGTGCACGTCGAGCCGCGCGACCCACTCCGCGTCGCCCGGATCCCGGCGGGCGGTCGCCAGGTACCGGACGGGCGCGTCCTGCGGGAGCAGTCCCTCGGCGTGCGCCGACTTGCCCGACCGCGTCCCACCCAGCACCAGCGTGATCACCCGCGAACGTTAGCCCGGCGCGGGTCCGACGTACCGCGCCGAGGGCCGGATGATCGTGCGTTCGGCCGCCTGTTCCAGGATGTTCGCGCTCCAGCCGACGACCCGCGCGGCCGCGAACGTCGGCGTGAACATCTCCCGCGGCACCCCGCACAGCTCCATCACGACGCCCGCGTAGAACTCGACGTTCGTGTGCAGCTCGCGGCCCGGTTTCAGCTCGGCGAGGATCGTCTCGACCTGCTGCTCGACCTCGACGGCGAAAGCCACCCGATCGGCGCCCGCCGTGGCGCCGAGCGCTGTGCCGCCGAGCGCTGTGCCGCCGAGCGCTGCGCCGCCGAGCGCTGGGCCGATCTCTTGCGCGATCCCGCGCAGCATCCGCGAGCGCGGGTCCTCCGTGCGGTAGACGGCATGCCCGAAGCCCATGATCCGGTCGCCGGCGAGCACGGCGTCGCGGATCCAGCCGTCGATGCGGTCGGGCGTGCCGATCGCGTCCAGCGTGTCGAGCGCGCGACTGGGTGCGCCGCCGTGCAGCGGTCCCGAGAGCGCGCCGACCGCCCCGGCGAGGCACGCGGCGACGTCGGCGCCGGTCGAGGCGATCACCCGGGCCGTGAACGTCGAGGCGTTGAACCCGTGGTCGATCGTCGAGATCAGGTAGCTCTCGATCGCCCGCGCTGTGCGGGGCTGCGGCACCTCGCCGGTCAGCATGTACAGGTAGTTCGCGGCGTAGGGCAGGTCGGCGCGCGGCGCGACGGGCGCCAGCCCCTGCCCGATCCGGTGCAGCGCGGTCAGCAGCGTCGGGACGGCCGCGGCAGCGCGCAGGGTGTCCTCGCGGCGCTGCTCGGCGTCGAGGTCGTAGACCGGTCTGAACCCGAGGCTCGAGCCCAGCAGCGACAGCGCGGTGCGCAGCCCGTCGAGCGGTCCGGTGCGCGAGCCGCGTGCGATCACCTCCAACGCGTCGGCCACCTCGGCCGGCAGCTCGCGCAGCGCGGCCGTCCGCGCGGTGAACGCCGCGAGCTGCCGTTCGTCGGGCAGCTCCCCGACGATCATCAGGTGCCACACGTCCTCGAAGCTGCGGGTCGTCGCGAGCTCGACGGCGGAGTACTGGCGGTAGTGGTAGAAGCCCTCCGTGCCGCGGACGTCGCCGAGCGCGGTGTCGGTGACCACCACACCCTTCAACCCGCGGGGTGCATCGATAAGCATGTATCAGTTGTCCATGCATTGACCCGTCGTTGTCAATATTGATTGAATCAATGTATGGAGCGCATGACGACCCGCGAGGTCGCGGCCCACCTCGGCGTCAAGCCGGAGACGGTGTACGCCTACGTCAGCCGCGGCCTGCTGACCAGCGTTCCCGCCGAGAGCGGGCGTGGGTCGACGTTCGACCCCGCGGAGGTTGCCGCACTGGCGGAACACGGCCGCCGCCCCGCGGAGCCTGGCGGGGTGCCCGCCGTGGCCACGGCGATCACGTTGATCGAGAACGACCGCTGCTACCTGCGCGGAGTCGAGATCGGGGAGCTCAGCGGGCACCCGTACGAGGCGGTCGCCGAGTGGCTGTGGACGCAGCGTTGGCAGCCGGACGCCCGGTGGCGCGCGCCGAGGGCCGCGACGGCGACGGCCCGGGCCGCGGTCGCGGCGTTGCCGCCGTCGAGCGGGGTGGTCGACCGGCTGCGGGTCGCCGCGGTCGCCGCGGGCGCGTCCGACCCGCTGCGCTTCGACCTCGCCACCGAGAACGTCTGCGCCGCGGGCCGCTCGCTCATCGCGACGCTCGTCGACGCGCTGCCGCCGGCGGGGGAGCGGCCCGCCCGGAGCGCACCCCTGGTGCGCCGGCTCTGGCCGGCGCTGACGGCGGAGGAGCCCGACCCGGCCGGGCTCGCCGCCGTCGAGGCGGCGATGGTGCTGCTCATCGACCACGACCTGGCGGCCTCGACGTTCGCCGCGCGGGTGGCGGCGTCGGCGCGGGCGCACCCCTACGCCGTCGTGGCGGCCGGCCTCGGCGCGATGGACGGTCCGCTGCACGGCGCGGCGAGCGGGTTGGCGCACCGAATGCTGCTGGAGGCGCTGGAGAGCGGCGCCGCGGTGGTCGTCGCCGACCACCTGCGGGCCGGGCGTCGCGTCCCGGGGCTGGGGCATGCCGTGTACCAGGCGGTCGACCCGCGGGCGGAGGAGCTGTTCGCGCGCCTGCAGGCGATCCCACGGGCGGAGGCGGCGCTGTCGGTCGCGCGGGAGGTCGCGGCGACCACCGCCCGGCACCGCGCGCTACCCGCGAACGTCGACCTCGCGCTCGCCGTGCTCACCGTCTCGTACGGGATGCCGGTGCAGGCCGGCGAGCTGCTCTTCGCCGTCGCCCGCATCGCCGGCTGGCTGGCGCACGCGATCGAGGAGTACGCCGAGCGGCCCCTGCGCATGCGCCCCAGCGGCAGCTACCGCGGCCCTCGCCCACCCCAGCCGCCGCCATACGCCACGTGAAGTGCCCAACGGCGCATCCGTGCGTCCCGCATACGTTGCCTGGAAAGCCACTTTCCAGGCACTACACGCCGGGAAAGTGGCTTTCCAGGCACAAGTGCGGGGCGGGCGCTAGATGTTCGCGCCCCGCTGCACCCTCGGCTTCGGGATGCGCAGCCGGCGCAGCTGGCTCGCGCGGGTGAAGGCGTACCAGCCGGTGCCGAGCGCGTTGATGTTCTCGTCGGGGAACTTCGCGCGCGCCTTGCGGGTGGTCGAGACCCCCAGCAGGATCCCCTCGATGATCATCGTGGAGAGGGCGATGAGGCTGAACAGGCTCAGGTACTGCTGCGCCGCGGGGATCGGCAGCAGCACCGAGAGCAGCACGATCACGGCGAGCGGCATGAACAGGCCCATGAGGTGCGGGCGGGAGTCGACGACGTCGCGGATGTAGGCCTTGACCGGCCCGCGGTCGCGGGGCATCAGGTAGCGGTCGTCGCCGGCCGCCATCCGCTCGCGCCGCTCGACGGCGGCCTTGCGGCGCTCCTCCTTGTCGGGGCGGTTCGCCTTCGCCAGCCGCGCCGCCTCGCGCTGCGTGCGGGGCGGCGGCGGGGCCGGGCCCCGGCGCTTGGCCTCCGCGTCGCGCCGCTTCGGCGTGGGGCGACCCTTGCCGGCGGTGCGGCCCGGCTCGCCCGGCCCCTGCGCGGTCGCGTCGGGTTCTGATGTCTCGGAACTCTCGGCGTCGACGGTGCTCGACGTGGAGCGGCGCAGGAACCTCACCGGTCCAGCTTATGTGTGCCCGGTGTGATCCTGGGTATCAGGGCAGTGCAATCCGGACACGAAAGCGCTTGTGCGATGTAGGTTCCCCGGCGTGCGCGTGGTCGTGGCTCCTGACTCCTTCGGTGGCACCCTCAGCGCGACGGCGGCAGCCGGCGCGATCGCGGAGGGCTGGCGCCGTGCCGTTCCCGACGACGAGCTGCGGTTGCTGCCGCTCGCGGACGGTGGCACCGGGTTCGTCGAGGTCCTTCATGCCGCGCTCGGCGGTGAATGGCACGAGCTGAAGGTCACCGGCCCGTTCGGCGACCCGGTGGCGGCGCGGTGGCTGCGCATCGGCGACACCGCATACCTGGAGTCGGCCGCCGCGTGCGGGCTGCACTTCGTGCCTCGCGAGCGGCGCGTCCCCGCCACCGCGCGCAGCGTGACCTCGCGCGGGGTGGGCGAGCTGGTCGCCGACGCCGCGGCGAGCGGCGTGAGCGAGGTCGTGATCGGGCTCGGCGGTTCGGCGACCACCGACGGCGGTGCCGGCATGCTCGCGGCTCTCGGCGCTGTGCCCGTCGACGACTCCGGTGCCACGCTGCCCGACGGCGGCTCGCCGCTGGCCGCCGTCGCGCGCCTCGACGGCGTGCTTGCGCTGCACGGTGTGCAGCTGGTCGCCGCGGCCGACGTCGACAACCCCCTGCTCGGGGAGCACGGCGCCGCGGCCACGTTCGGGCCGCAGAAGGGGGCCGACGCCGACGCCGTCGCCGAGCTGGACGCCGCGCTCGCGCGCTTCGCCGACGCGCTGGCCGCAGCGGCCGGCCGGGACGTCCGCGACGAGCCCGGCGCCGGTGCCGCGGGCGGCCTCGGTGCGGCGCTGCTGGCCTTCGGGGCGCGGCGGGTCTCCGGCGCGGGGCTCGTCCGCGAGCTGGTCGGGCTCGACGCCGAGCTCGACTCCGCGGGCCTGGCCATCACCGGCGAGGGCAGCTTCGACTGGCAGTCGCTGCGCGGCAAGCTCATCACCGCCGTGGCCGGCGCGGCCGCCGAGCGCGGAGTGCCGTGCGTCGTGCTCGCCGGGCAGGTCAGCGTGGGGCGCAGGGAGGCTGCGGCCGCCGGTGTCGAGGCCGCTTACTCCGTCGCGGAGAACGCCGGTGGTGTCGAGGCGTCGATGGCCGACCCGGCCGGGACGTTGGCGGCGCTCGCCGAACGGGTCGCGCGCAACTGGAGTCGCTGAGAAACGAGTGGTGCGGGTCACGATGCACCTCCCGCGGGTATCCCGGCTTACTATGGGGATCGGGAACACGAACTGCCCCGCTGTTTGTTGGGAGAGCTATGACCGTCGAGAACACCGTCACGACCGCTCCGGCCGAGACCGAGACCCACGGCGTCGAGCTCAGCGACGCCGCGGCGATCAAGGCGCGTGCCCTGCTCGAGCAGGAGGGCCGCGACGACATGCACCTGCGCATCGCGGTGCAGCCCGGCGGCTGCGCCGGCCTGCGCTACCAGCTGTTCTTCGACGACCGCTCGCTCGACGGCGACCTCTTCCGCGACTTCCACGGCCTCAAGGTGGGCGTCGACCGGATGAGCGCGCCGTACCTGCAGGGTGCGGTCATCGACTTCGTCGACACCATCGAGAAGCAGGGCTTCACGATCGACAACCCGAACGCGGGCGGCTCGTGCGCCTGCGGCGACTCGTTCAACTGATCGCTCGACGAAGCTGAGCTGAGCGGAAGACCCCGGCCGTCATGGCCGGGGTCTTCCGCGTTCCGGGGCGGGTCGAACACGGTAGGGTGGCTCACCGTGCCCATCGCCGTCACCGGTTCCATTGCCACCGACCACCTCATGCACTTTCCGGGTCGGTTCGCCGACCAGCTGGTCGCCGACCAGCTCGACCGGATGTCGCTGAGCTTCCTGGTCGACGACCTCGTCATCCTCAAGGGTGGCTCCGCCGCGAACATGGCGTTCGGGCTCGGCGTGCTCGGCCAGTCGCCGCTGCTCGTCGGCGCGGTCGGCGGTGACTTCGGTGAGTACCGGGAGTGGCTGGAGGCGCACGGCGTCGACTGCTCGGCGATCCTCGTCAAGGACGACGTGCACACCGCGCGTTTCGTCTGCACCACCGACGACGACATGCGCCAGATCGGTTCCTTCTACACCGGCGCCATGGCGCGTTCGCGGGAGATCTCGCTGGCCCCGATCGTGGGGCGCGGTGTTGACCAGGGCGGTGTCGACCTCGTCGTGATCGGCGCCAGCGACCCCGAGTGGATGCTGCAGCAGACCGCCGAGTGCCGCGAGCTGGGCGTCCCGTTCGCCGCGGACGTCTCCCAGCAGCTGGCCCGCATGGAGGGCCCCGAGATCAAGAAGCTCGTCGAGGGCGCCCGCTACCTCATGACGAACGACTACGAGTGGGAACTCCTGCTCAAGAAGACCGGCTGGACCGACGCCGCCGTCGCCGAGGTCGTCGACATCCGCGTCACCACGCTCGGCGAGCACGGCGTGCAGATCGTCGGCAAGGACACCGGCGTGCTCAAGGTCGGCGTGGTCCCCGAGACCGGCAAGGTCGACCCCACCGGCGTCGGCGACGCGTTCCGCGCGGGCTTCCTCGCGGCCGTCGCGGACGGGCTCTCGCTGGAGCGCGGTGCGCAGCTCGGCGCGCTGATCGCCGTGCAGGTGCTGGAGACCGAGGGCGGCCAGGAGTGGACCTGGAACCGCGAGCACGGCATCGAGCGGCTCCGCGAGGCCTACGGGCCCGACGCCGCGACCGAGATCGCCGCGGTCCTGCCCGCCTGACCCCCGACTTCCCCACCGTTTTGGGCACATGCGCGCCGTTTCGGCGCGCATCCACCCAAAACGATGGGGAAGTTGACGGCAACGTCCCCACCGTTTTGCCAACCTGCGCGCTGTTCTGCGTGTGCAAGTAGGCAAAACGGTGGGGAACTTCGTGGTGGGCCGGCTAGAGGTCGATCTCCCACTCCCCGAGGCGGTCGAAGGGGTAGCAGCCGAGCGCATCGTTGATCGCGATCATGTGCCGGTTGGTGTCGGCGTTGTAGGTGTCGATCACCCGGACGTCCGGCCGGCGCTCGCGCACCAGGTCGAGGTTGGCGAGCTTCAGCAGCATCCCGAGCCGGTGCCCGCGGTGCTCGCCCAGGACGATCGTGTCGGACTGGTGGGCGAACCAGCCGATCGTCGCGTACCCCGTGACCTGCGAGAACCCGGCGAGCGCCCCGTCGGGCGCGACGGCGGCGGTGGTCGCGCGCCACAGGCCGCGCGCGTCGCGCGACGCCTCCATCCCGCGCAGCCGCTCTGCGTCCCAGGCCTCTGGCGCGAGGTGCAGGTCGTCCAGCGGGACGTCGGTGGACATGCGGGCGACGAGCCCGGCCATGCCGTCGAGCCGGTGCTCGGGGGGCGCGCCGAACCACTGCTCCAGGGTGTAGCCGGCCGCGGCCCGCTCGGCCTCGCCGCGCAGCCGCGCCAGCTCGGCGGTGTCGAGCGCGTCGAGGCGCAGGCGGCGCCGGGTGTCGGCGAGCGCTTTCCGCCCACCCATCGCGGTGAGGAACCGCGGGGCGGGGCCGCCGCCGTCGAGCGGCTCGCGCGCCTCGACGAACAGGCGCTTGCACCCAGCGGTGCGTCCGGCGTCCATCAGGTGCTCCAGCAGCTGCCGCCCGAACCCGCGACGCCGCTGCTCGGGGGCGACGAGCAGGTCGACCATCGCGTTGTCCGGGTTGTCCAGCGTGGGCAGCATGATCTGCGCGGCGCCGACCGTCCGGCCGCCGCTCCGCGCGAGCCAGACCGTCTCCGCCGTGCCGCGCACCGGGACGAGCAGCCGGGCGCGCACGTCGGTCCAGCACGGCGGGACGTCGTCGGGCACGTCGTGCACCTGCGCGGCGGCGCGCAGCGTGAACCATTCGCGCAGCGCGGCCTCGTCGGTGGGGTCGACCGTCTCGAGCGTGAGCGACGTCATCCGCCCATTCCGGCACAGAACACCCAGGCCGGGCGAGGGATTTTCCCTTCCTACAGCCGGACGGGGTAGGCCGGCTCCGGGACGTCGGGCCGGATCCGCTCTTCGACGAAGATGCCGTGCCAGAGCAGGAAGATCAGCAGCGTCCAGATGCGTCGGCTGTGGTCGATCGGGCCCGCGCGGTGGGCGTCGAGCATCCGCTGCACGGCGGCGAGGTCGACGAGGTGGTCGGCCTGTGAGTCGCGGATCACATCGCGCGCCCACGCGTACATCTCGTCGCGCAGCCAGTGCCGGATCGGTACCGGGAAGCCGAGCTTGCGCCGGTTCAGCACGTGCGGCGGGACGATCCCGTCGAGCGCTCGGCGCAGCGCGTACTTCGTGGTCGGGGTGCCGGCTGTGTCCTTGCCGATCTTCTCCGAGAGCGGCAGCCGGGACGCCACCGCGAACACCTCGGAGTCGAGGAACGGCACCCGCAGCTCCAGCGAGTTCGCCATCGTCACCTTGTCGGCCTTGACCAGGATGTCGCCGCGCAACCATGTGAAGAGGTCGACGTGCTGCATCCGGGAGACCGGGTCCCAGCCGACCGACTCGCGGTAGTGCCCCGCGGTGACGTCGGTGTGCGAGCGTCGCGGGTCGTACTGGCGCAGCACGCCGGCGAGCTGGTCGTCGCGGAAGATCCGCGCGTTGCCGTAGTAGCGCTGCTCCAGCGGCAGTGCACCCCTGCGCAGCAGGTCCTTGCCGCGCATGCCCTCCGGCAGCCGCGTCGACGCCTTGCCCAGCAGCGCGCGCAGCACGCCGGGCACCTTCTCGAACGGCGCGAGCGAGAGCGGCTCGCGGTAGATCGTGTAGCCGCCGAACAGCTCGTCGGCGCCCTCGCCGGAGAGCACGACCTTGACGTGCTGGCGGGCCTCGCGCGCGATGAACCACAGCGGCACCAGCGCCGGGTCGGCGACCGGGTCGTCCAGGTACCAGACGATGAGCGGCAGCGCCTCCATCATCTCGTCGGGTTTGACGGTGCGCACGACGTGCCGCACGCCGATCGCGGCGGCCGACTCGGCCGCGACGTCGACCTCCGAGTAGCCCTCGCGCTCGAAGCTGGAGGTGAACGTGATCAGGTTCGGGTTGTGCTCCTTGGCGATCGCCGCGATCGCGGTGGAGTCGATGCCGCCCGAGAGGAACGCCCCGACGGTGACGTCGGCGCGCATGTGCTTGGCGACCGAGTCGCGCATCACGTCCGCGATCTGGCGGTGCACCTCGGGCCCGGTGGGGCCGCTCGAGCGCAGCACCGGGGTGAAGTAGCGCTCCTGGTCGACCTCGCCGCCGGGCCGCACGGTGACGTACGTGCCCGACTCGACCCTGCGGATCGAGTGGTGCATCGTCGCGGGCTCCGGCACGTACTGCAGGGTCAGGTAGTGCTGCAGCGCGACCGGGTCGAGGTCGGCGGACAGGTGCGGCAGCCCGACCGACGGCGCGATCTCCAGCAGGCACTTCTTCTCGCTGGAGAACGCGACCCCGCCCGGGCCGTTCATCATGAACAGCGGCTTGATGCCGAACGGGTCGCGCGCGCCGAACAGCACCCGCTCCTGGGCGTCCCAGATGAGGAACGCGAACATGCCGCGCAGCCGCTTGACGGCGTCGGGGCCCCACTGGTGGTAGGCGGCGAGGATCGCCTCGCCGTCGCCCTCGGTGGCGAAGGTCGCGCCCAGCTCGGCGAGCTCGGCCCGCAGCTCGAGGTAGTTGTAGATCTCGCCGTTGAAGACCATCGCGTAGCGGTCGTCGGCGTAGCGCATGGGCTGGTGCGAGTGCTCGATGTCGATGAAGGCGAGCCGGTTGAAGCCCAGCACGACGTCCTGGTCGTTCCAGGTGTCGCCTTCCTCGTCGGGGCCGCGGTGGCGCATGCACCGCGTCGCCGCCTGGATCGTGCTCGCTCGCGCGGGCGCGTCGGCCTCTGTCGTCAACAGTCCCAGGAGTCCGCACACAACACCGAAGTATGCCGGCCGCGCGCGGCTCGCCGGGTGGCGCACCCGGCAGGTGCGGGGGCCACCTGCTCGGCTAGTCTCTACGCGAGGTCGAAGTCGGGGGCTCGAACGCGCCCTCGTAATCCTCTCAGTGCAGCTGGCGACGGGTAGGAAGGCGGCGGGCAGTGGTCCGAGCACAGCGCGGGGACGATCACCGCCGCGGTCGTGGGCGTATTGCGAAGCTGGCCGGCCTTGCCGTGCTTGTGCTCCCGCTCACCACCGCGTGCGGGATCGAGGACGTCATCCGCTTCGGGTGGCCGAGCGGGATCACCCCGCAGGCCGAGTCGATGCGCACGCTGTGGACGTGGTCGGCCATCGCCGCGCTCGTCGTCGGTGCGATCACCTGGGGCGCGATGTTCTGGGCGGTCGTCTTCCACCGCAAGCGCAAGGGCAGCGACGACACGCCGCCGCGCCAGTTCCAGTACAACCTGCCGGTCGAGATCGTGTTCACGGTCGTCCCGACGATCATCGTGGCGGTGCTGTTCGGATACACGGTCGCGGTGCAGAACTACGTCGACAAGGACGAGCCGAACCCCGACCTGCGCGTGAACATCACCGCGTCGCAGTGGAACTGGAAGTTCGACTACCCGGGCAAGCCCGGCGCCGGCGGCAAGCCGGTCACCACGATCGGCGATTCCGACACGATCCCGCTGCTGGTGCTGCCCACCGAGCAGCGCATCGAGTTCACCCAGCGCTCCGTCGACGTGATCCACAGCTTCTTCGTGCCGGAGTTCCTCTTCAAGCGCGACGTGTTCCCGATGCCCGAGGTCAACGACCAGGACAACGTCTGGCAGATCGACTCGATCGACCGCGAGGGCGCGTTCGTCGGGCGCTGCGCCGAGCTGTGTGGCAGCTACCACTCGATGATGAACTTCGAGGTCAGGGCGCTGCCGCTGCCGCTGTTCGAGAAGTGGGCCGCGCTGCGCGCCGAGAACAACCCCACGACGAACGAGCCCTACACCGCCGGGCAGGCGCTGCAGGCCCTGCAGGCGCAGGGCTGCGACCCGAAGCTGTGCGCGCCCGACGCGACGACCACGTACCCGTTCTCGACCGACCGCGTGAAGCGCTCGGCCACCCAGCCGGTTTCGACGGGGAACTGAGAGGCACGCGATGAAGGTCGAATCCCGCATCTTCGAGATCGTGATGGCGTTCTTCTTCCTGTGCGCCATCGTCTACGTGATCCTCACCGGTGAGGCGGTCGGCACGGCGGGCCTGTTCCTGACCGGCGGGCTCGCGCTGATCATCGGCACGTACTTCCGGTTCGTCTCACGCCGGCTGGAGGAGCGTCCCGAGGACAACCCGCACGCCGAGGTGTCCGACGGCGCCGGCGACGTCGGGTTCTTCTCGCCCGGTAGCTACTGGCCGATCACCGTGGCCGGGACGGCCGCGCTGATGGCGATCTCGCTCGCGTTCTGGTTCGTGTGGCTGATGGTCATCGCAGGGGTCGCGCTGCTGCTCGCCGTCGGCGGGCTCGTCTTCGAGTACCACATCCGCCCGGCCGACCACTGATCCTGAACTAACTCCCGCCGCCCGGCCTCTAGCGCGGCCCGATCACCGCTGGTTCGATCAGCGCACGTCTGATCGAGAACGCGGAGGCGGCCATGGCCGAGGTCGAGAAACCAGCGGTGGGTGAGACGCGGTCCGGTGCTCTCTCGATCGAGAGCAACGGCATCAACGTCATCTCCGACGCCGAGCGCAAGGGGCGCCCGCGGCAGCTGTTCTGGCCGTGGTTCGGCGCGAACGTCTCGGTGTTCGGGCTGAGCTACGGCGCGTTCGCGCTGGGGTTCGGCATCTCGTTCTGGCAGGCGCTCGTCGCCGGCATCGTCGGCATCGTCGTCTCGTTCCTGCTGTGCGGGTTCGTGGCACTTGCCGGCAAGCGCGGGTCGGCGCCGACGATGGTGCTCTCGCGCGCGGCGTTCGGGGTGCGTGGCAACAAGGTCCCGGCGCTGATCTCGTGGGTGCTGACGGTCGGCTGGGAGACCGTGCTGACGATCCTCGCGACGCTCGCCACGGCCACCGTCTTCGAGCGGTTGGGCTGGGGCGGCGGCACCGCGACGAAGGTCGTCGCGCTGCTGGTGGTCGCCGCGCTCGTCGTCGGGGCCGGCGTGCTTGGCTTCGAGATGATCATGAAGCTGCAGACCGTGATCACGGTGATCACCGGGGTGCTGACGGTCGTCTACATCGTGCTCGCCGCGGGCCAGGCCGACTGGGCGACGGTGTCGGCGTTGCCGCCGGGCACGACGCAGCAGGTGATCGGGGCACTGGTGATGATGCTCACCGGCTTCGGCCTGGGCTGGGTCAACGCGGCCGCCGACTACTCGCGCTACCTGCCGCGCAGCTCGTCCGGTGCGGGCGTCGTGGGCTGGACGACGTTCGGCTCCGCGATCGCGCCGCTGCTGCTGTTCACCGTCGGCCTGCTGCTCGCCGGCTCGTCGCCCGAGCTGAGCAGCGCGATCTCCGCCGACCCGATCGGCGCGCTCGCCGCGGCGCTGCCCGTCTGGTTCCTGGTGCCGTTCGTGCTGGTCGCGGTGCTTGGGCTGGTCGGGGGAGCGGTGCTGGACATCTACTCGTCCGGGCTGGCGCTGCTGTCGCTCGGCCTGCGGATCCCGCGCTGGACCGCGGCCCTCGTCGACGGCGTGCTCATGGTGATCGGCACCGTCTACGTCGTGTTCGTCGCGCAGGACTTCCTGCCGCAGTTCCAGGGCTTCCTGATCACGCTGGGCGTGCCGGTCGCGGCGTGGTGCGGGGTGATGCTCGCCGACGTCGCGCTGCGCAGGCGCGACTACGACGAGGACGACCTGTACGACCGGAACGGCCGCTACGGCGACGTGCAGGCGCTGCCGATCGTGGTGATCCTCGTCGCGACCGTGCTGGGCTGGGGGCTCGTCACCAACGGCGTGGAGTGGCTGTCGTGGCAGGGCTACCTGCTCGACTCTGTGGGCCTCGGCGGGCGCGAGGGCCCGTGGGCGTACGCGAACGTCGGGGTGCTGCTCGCGCTGGTGCTCGGCTTCGTCGTGACGCTGCTGACGGCGCCGGCGATCCGCCGCCAGGAGGAAGCGGCGTAACCGTCGACAACGACCTTCTGGCTGTTTGTTAGCGCTAACAACAGCCAAAACGTCGTTGTCGACGGTGTCAGCCCATGCTCTTCGCGCCGTCGATGGTCTCGCGGATGATGTCGGCGTGGCCGGCGTGCTGGGACGTCTCGGCGACGATGTGCAGGATCGTGCGGCGCGCCGACCACCGCGCGCCCGGCTCGAACCACGGCGCCGTCGGCAGCGGGTGCTCGGAGTCGAGGTCGACCACGGCGACGATCTCGTCGGTGCGCCGCGCCACGTCGTCGTAGCGGGCGAGCAGGAACGCGAGCGTCTCGTGCGGCTGCACGACGAACCGCGGGTCGACGAACTCCGCTTCCGGGTCGGGCGTCCAGTCGGCGGCTGCGTCGGCGTCGGCGTCCTCCCACTCCGTGAAGCCACCGAACGTCTGCGGCCCGTCGAGCATGAACGCGGCCCACTGCTCCTCGGTGTCGGCGACGTGCTTGATCAGGCCGGTGAGCGTCAACGCGCTGACGCTGGGTGCCTGCAGGCCTTGATCATCGGTGAGGTCGCGGACGGTGTGGCGCAGGAAGCGCCGGTGCTTGCGCAGCGTCTCGAGCAGGTCGGTCCGCTCGCGGCTGAGCGTGGGGGTGCTGGTCTCGCTCGTTGACATGGCGTCTCGGCTTTCCGTGCGGTGGCTCGTGCGGCGAACACCATATGGGCTGGTCACCCCGCACGGTCGATCGCCCGGTGCACCGCGGCGGTCGTGATGGTGAAGTGCTCGCGCGCGACGGCAGCTGCGGTGTCGCCGTCGCCGGCGACGACCGCCTCGATGAGCGCTCGGTGCTGCGGTGCGACGGCGCGGAACGTCGACTCCTCGAACGGCTCGATCGGCAGCCCGACGTTGACCCGCGCGAGCAGTTCCCGGGAGAGCCGCGCGAGGTGCTGGTTGCGGGCTGCGCGGACGACGGCGTGGTGCAGGTCGTGGTCGGCGCGTCGCGCCGCGACGGCGTCGGCGGCCTGCTCGTAGGCCTCCAGCGCGGCCGTCATGGCGGTGACGTCCTCCGGTTGCCGCCGCTCGGCGGCCGTGCGCGCTATGAGTGACTCGACGAGGCAACGGGTGTCGGACAGCTCGACCAGCTCGTCGCGGCTCGGGGCGAGCGTGCGGCGCACGGCGTCGTCCGACAACGCGCCCCAGCCGTCCTGGACGATCGCGCCGCCGTTGCGGCCACGGCGCGTGACGACGTAGCCGGCGGCGCGCAGCCGCCCGAGCGCCGCACGGAGGGTCTCGCGGCCGACGCCGAGCAGCGTCGCCAGCTCCCGCTCGGGCGGCAGCCGCTCGCCGGGGGAGAAGTCGCCGACCGCGATCGCGGTGACCAGGCGGTCGGTGACGGCGTCGACGCTGCGCCCGACCCGGACCGGCCCCAACCAGTCGGCCGGTTCGTGACCTGACATGTCCGGAGTGTCCCATGCGGGAGCATCCGCGGTTCACGTCTCGTCGTCGGTGGACAACCGCATGAGACGCAGGATGTTGTCGGAGTAGATGTCCGAACGCTCGGTGTCGGAGATCTCCAGCGCGTCGATCACCCGGATCGTCTCCCGGATGTACAGCGGCCCGCCCTCGGGATCAAAAGGGCAGTCCGTGCCGAAGACGACGTGACCCGCGCCGAAGAAGTCGAGGCCGCACCTCGTCCCGATGTCGGACCCGGAGAGCGATGTGTCGGCGTAGAACTGCCGGAAGTACTCGAGCAGCGGCTTCGGCAGCAGGTCGCGTTGCAGGCGCTGGTAGTCGTCGCCGGCGGTGCGTGAGCCGAGCTGGTCGCTCCATCCGAGCCCGATCCGGCCTTCCAGGTACGGGATCATGGCACCGAGGTGGTGCGTGATGATCTTGATGCTCGGATGCTGCTCGAGCAGCCCGGAGAACACCAGCCGCGCCATCGCGACGCTGGTCTCGTACGGCCAGCCCAGCGCCCACCAGATCTCGAACTTCGACGTGTCCTCGGTGGTGTAGTCCGCGAACGCGGCGCTCCTGGTCGGGTGCATCCAGATCGGCAGGTCCCGCCCGACCATCTCGTCGAAGATCGGCCGGAAGGACGGGTGGTCCAGAGGTACGCCGTTGACGTTCGTGAAGACCTGGACGCCGCGGGCCCCCAGGTCGTCGATGGCGGACGTCAGCTCGCGCATCGCGGCATCCGGGTCGTTCATGGGCAGGGCGGCGACGAACGCGGGGAACCTGTCGGGGTGCTTGTCGCACAGTTCGCGCATCGACTCGTTCGCCAGCCGGGCCAGCGCCGGTGCCTCGGCCGGTCCCGCGATCAGCTCGATCGGGGGCGAGGACAGGGTGAGGACCTGCTGGTAGTCGTCACCGAACTCGTCCATGATCGCGAGGCGGGCTTCGACGTCGTGCAGCGCGGGCAGCTCGAACCAGCGCTTGAGCGCCCGCTGGTCCAGGTCCATCTCGCGCATCCGCTCGAAGTACGGTGCGGGCAGGATGTGGCTGTAGGCGTCGATCTTCACGGGTTTCCTCTCGAAGTGCTCGGAACCCAGCCGGTGATCTTCCGATCCACGAGCTGGACCAGTGCCACGGCGCTGAGCGCGACCGCGATGATGATCAGGAGCACGGCGAGCACGCTCGCGCCGTCGAAGCGCCCGCTCGCCTCGGTGACGACGTGGCCCAGGCCGACGACGGCGATGAACATCTCACCGTTGATCATTCCGGCCACGGCGCGCCCGACACCGAGCCGGACGCCGGCCATGATCATCGGCGCGGCCGCCGGAAGCATGACGCTCACCAGCAGCTGCCTCTCGCTCGCGCCGTACGAGCGCGCCATCTCCACCAGCTGCGCGGGCACCGCCTGGATCGCGGACGCGGTGTTGATGATGATCACGAACATCGCGTACATGACCACCACCGCGACGATCGAGCCGCGACCCGCGCCGAGCAGGGAGAAGAAGATCGGCGCGAACACCAGCGACGGAGCGGTGAGCAAGGCGTAGACGTACACGCCGAGCGCGGCTTCGACGCGACGGTAGCGCCCCATCGCGACGCCGGTGACCAGCCCGACCCCGAGCGAGACGGCGATGCCGAGCGCGAGGTTCACCAGGCTGTCGCCGAGGCTGGGCAGGATCAGCCCGTCGGACACCATCTTCGACAGCCGCGTCAGCACCGTGCTCAGCGGCGGGAAGAACGGCACGCCGGCCAGCAGGCCGACCACCTCCCAGACCGCGGCTCCGGCCAGGAGGCTGAGCGGCGCGACGGGCATGCGTCGCCAGTCCGGACGCCTGCGCCGCGGCACCGTCCCGGTGCCGGAACGCTCGGTGAGCGCGATCATCCGGCTACCTCCGAGGGGCGGTGCTCCTCGTGCATCTCGCGCAGCCGGTCCCAGAGGTACGCCGTGATCTCGACGTAGGCGCCGGACCGTTCGAGCGCCCCGACGTCGTTCGAGCGGGGCCGCTGCAGGGGCACCGGCACGATCTCGGCGATCCGCCCGGGCCGGGCGCTCATCAGCACGACGCGGTCACCGAGCAGCACTGCTTCTTCCATGCTGTGGGTGATGAAGACGACGGTCAGCCGGTGCTGCTCCCAGATCGACAGCAGCTCCTCCTGCAGCAGGCGGCGGGTCTGCTCGTCGACGGCCCCGAACGGCTCGTCCATCAGCAGCACCGACGGCTGGACGGCGAGCGCGCGGGCGATCCCGACGCGCTGCTGCATGCCGCCGGACAGTTCGTGCGGTCGCTTGGTCTCGAACCCCGACAGCCCCACGACGTCGATCAGCGAGCGGGCGCGTTCCTCCCGTTCGGCCCGGCCGACCCCGCGGAGCCGGAGCCCGAACCCGACGTTGTCCAGGACCGTGGCCCACGGCAGCAGCGCGAAGTTCTGGAAGACCATGCTGCGGTCCGGGCCCGGACCGCGCACGGGGGTTCCGTCGATGACGATGTCCCCTTCGTTCCAGGGGATCAGGCCGGCGATGCACTTCAACAACGTGGTCTTCCCGCAGCCGCTCGGCCCGAGGACCGTCAGGAACTCGTTCTCCACGACGTCGAGGTCGACATCGTGCAGCGCTTCGACGGTCCCGCCGTCCTGGCCGACGAAGCTCTTGCCCAACCCGCGAATCTCGATCACCGAGCGCTCCTCGCCGAATCCGTTTGAGCCCAGCCCGTGAGCCTCCGCTCCGCCCATCGCGCAGCGGAGATCAACAGCAGCGCTTCAGCCAGGATGATCACGATGGTCCCGTAGAGCGAAGCCGCCTTGAACAAGCCGCGATACTCGAGGATCAAGCCGCCGAGAGCTGCGGAGACCATGAGCAGCTCGACGATGACCATGCCGGTGACCGCGCGTCCCACTCCGAGCCGGATGCCGGTCATGATCGCGGGCATTGCCCCCGGCAGCAGGACCCTCGTCCAGATCTGCCGCTCGGTGGCGCCGAACGAGCGCGCCATCTCGATCAGCGAGGGATCGACCTGCCGGACACCGGCCCTGCTGTTCACGACGACCATGACGATCGAGAAGATCGCCACGAGGACGACCCGAGATGCCAGTCCGAACCCGAGCGACATCACCAGCAGCGGGATGATCGCCGCCATCGGGGTGACCAGCAGGATGTTGAGGTAGACGTCCGCGAACCGCTCCAGCCACCGGAACCGACCCAGCACGATGCCGGCCGGCACGCCGATCAGGACCGCGATCGCGAACCCGAGCGCCAGCGCCTGGTTGCTGACGTACATGGCGGCCCACAGCTCCGCGCTCACCAGCAACCCGATCGTCGCGTGGACGGTCTCGGTGAAGCTCGGGATGAGCAGGCCACCCCACACGGTGGCGTAGACCTCCCACGCCGCGGCGAAGGCGACGAACGTCACCAGCTGGTAGGGCAGGCTGCTGCCGAGCAGCCTGCCCAGCGCGCCCGGCTGCTTCCCGGTTCGCGGTCCGGACCGGCCCCGTGGCGCTCGGCGAGCGGCGCGATCCGCCGCCGCGAGCGTCACGGTGCGGCCTCGATGAAGGAGAGGTCGGCCACGTCCTTCGCCGTCATGCCTGGCTCGATCACCCCGGCTCGGACGAAGAAGTCGATGGTCCCTCGCACGTTCTGCTCGGTGAGCGCTCCCGCGTCGAAGAGCTTCGCGTCGACGTACCGCCGGGCGATCCGCTCGACCTCGGCCGCGTCCTGGTCCGGAAGGTGCTTCGCGACCAGTGCCACCAGGTGCCGCGGGTCGGTGTTGATCTTGGAGTGCTCCTGCACGAGCGCCGTGACGAACGCCTGGGCCACGTCGCGGTGCTCGGCGAGGAACTCGGCGTTCGCGTAGACGGTCTGCGGGTGCAGGTCCGGCAGGCTCCGGGTGAAGTCGACGACCTGCGTGAACGCCGAGATCCCCGACGACTCCAGCGCGACCACGTCGGACATCTCCAGCGGCGTCGCGTCGATCTCGCCCGAGATGAGGGCCTGAGCGCGCACCTCGGACCCGCCGATGGTCAGGTACTCCGGCCGCTTGCCCCCCGTGCACGTCGTGTCGACCCAGTCCTTGACGATGGCCGTGGCCACCGCCCCCTCGCTGAAGATCCCGAACGGGCGTCCGCCGAGATCGTCGCAGGACGAGATCCCCGCTTTGCCGTAGACGGCCCACTGGTTGCCGATGACATCGGCAATGATCTTGATCGGGGCGCCCTGCTGGATGGCGATCAGCGCCGGGCTGGTGGCCTCCGCCGAGATCGCATAGGTCCCCTTCGCGAGCCCTTCGATGGCCAGTTCGGGTTCGGCGAGCTCGACGACCTCGACGCGGTGGCCGGCCGCGCGGACGGCGTCCACGGCTGCCAGCACCGGCACTGCCGTGATGTCGGGTTCGATGACCGCGACGGTGAACGAAACGGTCCCGTCCGCGCTGGTCGTGGTGCCGCCGCCGCAGGCTGTTGCGGCCAGTGCAACTGGTAGCGCCGCCAGTAGTGCTAAGGCCGCAAGCCGTTTCGGGCGGTTCCAGGTCTGCATCGCTACTCCTCGGTGTCCCGTCGAGCGCTACCGCGCTGCGCAATGGGTCAGAACCTGCAAAGGCCGCCCGTCCCCTCACGGTAAGCGCTTTCAGTTCGCCGGTGCCGCCAATGTACGAGCGCTGCAACACGCCGTCAAGGGACCAGCTTGAAAGCGCTTCCAGCTTCGGCAATCATGTATCCGCCGAGGCGGTACGAGCCGCCCGATGGGAGAGTCTTGATGGTGGAACAGTCCCTCGTGCGGCTGCAGGACGTCGCGGATCACGCCGGGGTCTCGCTCGCCACCGCCTCGCGCATGCTGAGCGACCCCAACTACGGCGGCCGCGCCGGCCTGAGGGAACGGGTGATGGCTTCCGCGACCGAGCTCGGGTACCGACCCAACCCGTACGCCCGCGCTCTCGCCACGGCCACCTCGATGAACGTCGGACTCGTCATCCACGACGTGCGCGACGCGTACTTCGCCACGCTCAGCGGCGGCGTGATCTCCGTGGCGGAGCACGACGACCTGCTGGTCAGCATCGTGTGCACCTACCGCAACCCCGGCCGCGAGCTGGAGTACGTCCGGCGGTTGGCCAGCCAGCGCGTGCGCGCCATCATCCTTGCCGGCAGCTCGGTCCGCGACGGTGCCCACAACGCCGCGATGGACGCCGAGCTCGGCTCCTACCAGCGCTCCGGCGGGTCGGTCGTGTCCGTGACGCGCGGTCGCACGGTCGGTCACGTGGTGGACATCGACAACGCGGGCGGCATGCGCAAGCTGGTGCACAGCATGGTCGAGCTGGGGCACACCTCGTTCGGGGTGGTCGCCGGCCCGCAGAAGCTCCTCGCCGTGCGCGACCGCCTGCAGGGCATCAAGCAGGGGTTGAAGGACCACGGCATGGCTCTCGGCCGCGACGACGTCGTGCACGTGGACGTGTCGCGGGAGGGCGGGATGGCCGGCGCGCAGAGCCTGATGCGCCGGGCCGACCCGCCCCGGTGCCTCCTGACCGTCGCCGACGTCGTCGCCTTCGGCGCGCTGTCGTGGCTGCGCGAGCAGGACATCGCCGTTCCGGGCGACGTGTCCGTCGCCGGCTTCGGGGGCATTCCGGCCGGGATCGATGCGGTTCCCCCGCTCACGACCGTCGACCTGCAGCTCGAGCGGATCGGCGAGAGCGCGATGGAGCTCGCGCTCAAGCCCGCGTCGCCCCGCCACGTCGTGGAGGTCGAGGGGAGCGTCGTGATGCGCGGCAGCACCGCCGGCCCGCGATGATCAGAATCCGGGGAGCGTCGATCGCTCGAAGCGGTCAGTGATCGTGGTCAGGACGCTGTCCGGGTCGCTCGCCCACACGGCCTCGTTGAAGATCTCCACTTCGATCGGGCCCACGTAGCCGGTGGCGTCGACGGCCTTCGTGATCGAGGGGATGTCGATCGCGCCCTCCCCGGGGATGCCGCGACCGAACAGCGGGTGGGGTTGCGGCACCAGCCAGTCGCAGACCTGGTAACCGATGATCCGACCGCGCGCCCGGTCGAGTGCGGCGTCGATGGCCGGGTCCCACCAGACGTTGTACGTGTCGACTGCCAGCCCGACGTGCGCAGGGTCGAACTCCTCCACCACGTCGAGCGCCTGCTCCAGCGTGACGACCACGGACCGCTCGGCGCACATCATCGGGTGCAACGGCTCGACGGCGAGACGCACCCCCGCGGCCGCCGCGTGCGGCACCAGCTCGGCGACGCCGCGGACGACCGCCCGGCGCGATGCCTCGATGTCCCGGTCGTCGCCCACACCGCCCGCGACGAGGTACAGCACGTCGCAGCCCAGCGCCGCGGTCACCTCCACGGCGCGTTCGTTCGCCGCCTGGTCGAGCCCGCCGCCGTCGGGGTTCCGGCCGGTGAAGAAGCCGGCCCTGCAGACGCTGGAGACCTGCATCCGGTGCTCGCGCAGCAGGGCGGCCGCGCGAGCGACGCCGTACTCCTGCACCGGCCCCAGCCAGGCGCCGATCCACCGGATGTCGTGGCGCGCCAGTCCCCGGACCGCCTCCTCGAAGCTCCAGTTCTTCACGGTGATCTGGTTGATGCTCAACCGCTCGGTGGTCATGAGGAAGCCCTTCCGTCAATACCCGATGAGGCCAGCACGGGCAACATGCGTCGGATCGCCAGGTCCACGTCCTGGATCAGCCCGGCGGCATCGGCCAGGCGGAAGATCCGCGCGAGGTGGCCGATCGAGCGGGCGCCCTGGTGCCCGCCCAGCATCGTGAAATGGCTCTGCAGGCCCCGCAGGTAGGCGAGGAAGACGATGCCCGTCTTGTAGTGGTAGGTCGGTGCCTCGAAGATCGTGCGCGACAGCGGGACCGTCGCGCCCATCACCTCGTCGTAGGCGTCGAGGTCGCCCTCGTCGAGCAGGTGCAGTCCGGTTGCCGCTACGGGTGCGATGGCGTCGAAGATGCCCAGCAGCGCGTCGCTCGACGAGCTGCCGTCGCCCTTGATGAGCTCGGGGTAGTCGAAGTCGTCGCCGGTGAACATGCGAACCCCCGCCGGCAGCCGGGCTCGCAGCGCGCGTTCCCGGTCGGCGTCGAGCAGCGAGATCTTGATCCCGTCGACCTTGTCGGCGTGCTGCGTCACGATCTGCAGGACCGTCTCCGCGGCCTCGTCGAGGTCGTTCGATCCCCAGTAGCCGGTGAGCTGCGGGTCGAACGCCGCACCCAGCCAGTGCAGGATCACGCCACCCGAGGTGGCTCCGAGCACGGTGGAGTAGACGGCCAGGTAGTCCTCGGCGGATCGTGCGGTCCGGCAGAGCGCTCGGCTGGCCATCAGCACCACCTGCCCGCGCTCGCCTTCGACCATCGCGCATTGCCGCAGGTAGGACTGCACGATCTCGGTGATCGGGACGGGTGGGCTGCCGGGTGCGGTCGCAGGCAGGTCGTCCGTGCCGACCCCGCACGCGATCGCTGCTCCCCGCGCGGCGGCATCCCTGCAGGAGCGCTCGACCAGCTCCCGGACGAGGGCGGCCGGCAGGCCCGTCCCGCGCTGTGCGGTGTCCATCGCCTCGGCGACCCCCAACCCGAGGTCCCAGATGTGGTGTCGGAACGCGAGCGTGGCGTCCCAGTCGACCGCGGGGGCCAGCACGGGATCGTCCGTCGCGCGCGGGTCGGCGACGACGTGGACGGCGGCGAAGGCCCTGCGGGAGCGCGGCGGGTGCCGCCGGGTGCGGAGCGGGATCCTGCTGCCGCTCGGGGTGTAGCTCTCCAGCCCGCGCCCGGCCGGCAGTCTGATCGACGTCACGCCGGCTCGAGCGTCAGCTCGGGGACGTCGATCCAGCGCCGCTCCCGCGAGGACTGCAGCGCCAGCTCGGCGAGCTGCACGCCCTTGGCGCCCTCCAGCAGGTCCCAGGTGAACGGCGCGTCCTCGACCACGTGCCGGAGGAACATCTCCCACTGGATGCGGAACGCGTTGCCGAACTCCTCGTTGTCGGGCACCTCGCTCCAGCCCGCGCGGAAGTCGAGCGGATTCGGGATGTCCGGGTTCCACACCGGCATCGGGGTGTTGGCCCGCTCCTGGGTGCGGCACTCGCGCAGCCCGGCGATGGCGCTGCCGCGGACGCCGTCCAGCTGCCACTCGCCGATCTCGTCGCGGTAGGGCCGCGTCGCCCACGACGTCGTGAACTGGGCGAGGACGCCGTTCTGGAGCTTGAACATGCCGTAGGCCGCGTCCTCGGCCGTCGAGGCGTACTCGTTGCCGCTCTCGTCCCACCGCCTCGGGATGTGGATCTCCGCGTGGCAGAGCACCGACGAGATCGGCGAGACGATGTTGTCGATGAGGTAGCGCCAGTGCGGGTACATGTCGAGGATCAGCCCGCCGCCGTCCTCGCTGCGGTAGTTCCACGACGGCCGGTTCAGGTGCTGCCAGTCGCCTTCGAACACCCAGTAGCCGAAGTTCAGCCGGAAGCTCAGCAGGGTGCCGAAGAAGTCGGCGTCGATGAGGCGCTTGAGCTTGCGCATGCCGGGGAGGAAGAGCTTGTCCTGCACGACGCCGTTCTTCACCCCGGCGGCCGCGGCGAGCCGGGCGAGTTCGAGCGCCTCGTCCAGGGAGGTCGCGGTCGGCTTCTCGCAGAAGATGTGCTTGCCCGCGGCGATGGCCTTGCGGATCGAGCCGGCGCGTTCCTTGGTGGTCTGCGCGTCGAAGTAGATGCTGTCGTCGGCGTTGTCGAGCGCCTCGTCGAGGCTGGTGGTCCACCTCTCGATGCGGTAGCGCTCGGCCAGCTCCGCGAGCTTCGCCGGGTTGCGCCCGACGAGGATCGGATCGAGTACCAGCTGCTGCCCGTCGCCCAGCGTGAGCCCGCCGTGGTCGCGGATCGCGACGATCGAGCGGTCCAGGTGCTGTCGCGTCCCCATCCGTCCGGTGACGCCGTTCATGATGATGCCGATTCGAACCTGATCCATTCCAGACCTCCAATTTTCTGTAAGCGCTTTCTACTTGCGCGGCCTGCGAGGTGTCAAGGAGGTCAGCAGCCGATGAGCCTGCACGCGTTGCCGCCCAGTACCGCCGCGCGATCCGCGGCGGTCAGCGATCGGGCGGCGAGGACCGTGCGGACCGCGCTGCGGTCGCCCGTGGGGAACGGGTAGTCGCTGCCGAGCAGGACCTGCCCGCTCCCGGCGAACTCGACGAGCCAGCCCAGCGCCTCGGGTGAGTGCGTCAGGGAGTCGTAGTAAAGCCCTCGCAGCACGGAACCGGGCGCTGCACCACCGGTCCGCCCGGGCGCCAACGGGGCGATCGCGTCGAACCGGCCGGACTGGTAGGGCAGGAACCCGCCGCCGTGCACGACGCACAGACGCAGCTGCGGGAACCGGTCGAACACCCCGGCGAGCACCATGGCGACGACCACCGCGGTCGTCTGCGCCGGGCCGTCCACCAGGTCCGCGAGCCGCATGCCCGAGAGTCCCGCTGCGGATCCGGCTCGCCAGGGGTGCAGCTGGACGATCGCTCCGGACGCTGAAGCTGCAGCCCAGAGCGGTTCCCACGCCGGATCGTGAAGCGCGATGCCGGGACCGCCGGCGGGGAGCTCGGCGCCGACGACCCCGGGGTGGTCGACGGTGCGCAGGAGCTCGGCCGTTGCCGCCGCGGGGTCGCCGCGGTCGAGCAGCACGAGCACGCGCAACCGGTCGGGGTTGCTCGCCACGAGCTCGGCCATGCCGTCGTTGAGCAGTCGCAGGAACGCCGCGCGCGCTGCCGGTTCCAGTTCGTCGGGGCACAGTTCGATCCACGGCGAGACCACCTGGACGTCGACGCCCGTGCGGTCCATTTCGGCCAGCCGGGCGTGCACGTCGGTCAGTGCGGCGGGCATCGGGGACGTGCGGCGCCCGCCGAACCGGAAGCAGCCATCGCGCTCGACCGCGGGTTGTCGGGCCCGGGCTCGACGCCGCAATGCGGTGAGGAGGTCGGCCGGCACGGCGTGGGCGTGGATGTCGACGACGTGCGGTGCGGGAGATGCCGAAGCCGTCCTTGAGGTGTCGGTCATGGTGTGCAAGCATACGGAAAATTGAAAGCGCTTTCTAAGGAGCGTCATGGAGCGAAGCAGCATCGGGACACTGGACGGCCGCGTGGTCGCCGTGACCGGCGGGGGGAGGGGTATCGGACGGGCCGTCGCGCTGGCCGCCGCAGAACAGGGGGCGAACGTGGCCGTGGCCTACCACCACAGCGAGGCGGGTGCGAAGACCGTCGCCGAACTCGTGCGCGGCTACGGGCGAGAGGCCGAGGTGTACGCGTGCGACGTCGCCGACCGCGAGCAGGTGTGCTCCTTCGTCCGGCAGGCCGAGCAGCGGTTCGGTCGCATCGACGGCCTGGTCAACAACGCCGGCATCATGCCGTCGTCGCCGTTCCTGGAGGTGTCGACCGCGGAATGGGACCTGGTCGTCGCGACGAACCTGACCGGCGCCTTCCACACGAGCCAGGCCGTGCTGCCGGGGATGCTGGAGCGGGGCGGCGGCACGATCGTCAACATCGCGTCACGGCTCGGGCTCGTCGGCTGGGCCGGGGTGGCCCACTATGCGAGCACGAAGGCAGGCCTCATCGCACTCGCCAAGTCGATCTCGCGGGAGTTCGGTCAACGCGGCATCCGCGCCAACTGCGTCGCCCCGGGGGTCACCAACACCGACATGGGACGCACGGTGATGGGAGGTGAGGTCGGTCGCAAGCGGATGGCTGAGCTCCCCCTGGGCCGGTTCGGCGAACCCGAGGAGGTCGCTGCATGCGTCGTGTTCCTGCTCTCCGATGCCTCGTCGCTCCTCATCGGGCAAACGCTCAACCCCAACAGCGGCGGGTTGATGCCATGACCCCGACCATCGGCACGGTCGAGGACGCCATCGCGCTCGTGCGTGACGGCGCCGCCGTCTGGGTGGGCGGCTCCGGAGCGGGGCACGGCGTTCCCCAGGCCTTCATCGACGCGCTGGCGACGAGCTTCCGCGAGACCGGCAGTCCTCGCGACCTCACGACAGCGCGCGTCGTCGGCATCGGCGACTTCGGCGACGTCGGGTTCTCGCAGCTTGCGCTGCCCGGGCTCGCCCGTCGCACCATCGGCAGCAACATCGGCAACGAACCCCGGCTGGGCGCGCTGGTCCGTGATGGCGCTCTCGAGGCGTACTCGCTCCCGCAAGGGGTCCTCTCCGGCCTCTGCCGGGACATGGCTGCAGGGCGTCCCGGCCACGTGACGCACGTGGGGCTGGGCACCTACGTCGACCCGCGGCAGACCGGCGGCCGGCAGAACGCCCGCACGACCGACGACATCGTCGAGGTCGTCGAGCTGGCCGGACAGGAGTGGCTGTTCTACCACGCGCTGCCGATCGACGTCGCCGTCATCAGGGCGACCACGGCCGATGAGGACGGCAACCTGACGTTCGAGCACGAGCCGATACTCGGTGACTCGCTCGCGCTCGCCATGGCTGCGCACAACAACGGCGGCGTGGTGATCGTCCAGGTCGAGCGCCTCACCCGCCGCGGGTCGCTCCGGCCCAGCGAGATCCGCATCCCTGGTGCGTTGGTCGACCTGGTCTACCTCGTCCCCGGCCAGCGCCAGACCTACCTGACGTCGTACTCGCCCTACTACTCCGGCGAGCTGCGCGCGCCGTCGACGGGGATCGCGCGGACCCCCCTCGACGTCCGCAAGGTCATCGCGCGGCGGTCGTTGATGGAGTTCCGACCCGGTGACATCTGCAACCTGGGGTTCGGCATCTCCCAGCAGATCGGGTCCGTCGCCGCGGAGGAGGACATCGCCGGATCGCTGACCCTGACCGTGGAGCAAGGCATCTTCGGTGGGGTGCCCGCCTTCGGCGGCGACGGCGGCGCCGGGTACGACTACCAGGCCCGGCTCGAACAGCCGTCGATGTTCGACTTCTACGACGGCGGTGGACTGGACGTCGCGAGCCTGTCCTTCGCGCAGGTGGACCGGTTCGGCAACGTCAACGTGCACGCGTTCGACGAGCGCCCGCGCGGCCCCGGTGGCTTCATCAACATCAGCACCCGCACGGCACGGCTCTGCTTCGTGGGCACCTTCACGGCGGGCGGTCTGCAGGTCGCCATCGTCGACGGATCGCTGTCCATCGTGTGCGAGGGCCGCAGCCGCAAGTTCGTCGACGCGGTGGCGGAGATCAGCTTCAGCGGCGAACGGGCCGTGCGGAAGGGCCAGTCGGTCCGCTACGTGACCGAGCGCGCCGTGTTCGAGCTGACGCCCGACGGGCTGGAGCTGATCGAGGTGGCGCCCGGCATCGACGTCGACCGCGACGTCCTCGCGCACATGGATCTCAAGCCTTCCGTCAGCGCATCGCTCGCGACGATGGACGCCCGGCTGTTCGCGGCGGAGCCCATGGGTCTCGCAGACGGCTTCGGCGACCGGAGGACGGCCCCGTGACCGAGCAGGTGCACCTGGTCCGCGGGGTCTGCACGGAGATCGTCCTGGACAACCCGCCGATGAACGTCGTGACGACCCGGCTGACCGCCCAGCTGCGGCAGGCGCTGCGGGAGGTGGCCGCGGACGCCGACGTCCGCGCCGTGATCGTGCGTGGCGCCGGCGAGCGGGCGTTCTGCGCCGGGTCGGACATCGCGGAGTTCGAGTCGCTGCACGGGCGTGTCGCGGAGGGCAAGCTGCTGCTGGAGAAGCTGGTCTACCGTCAGCTCGCGCTGCTCCCCGTCCCCACCATCGCCGCGATCGAGGGGCACGCGCTCGGCGGCGGGCTCGAGCTGGCGCTCTGCTGCGACTTCAGGATCGCCACCACCCGGTCCAGGCTGGGCATGCCGGAGCTCACCCTCGGGGTGACCCCCGGCAGCGGCGGTACCCAGCGGCTTCCCCGCATCGTCGGGCCGGCCCGCGCCAAGGAGATCATTTTGCTCGGGAAGCCGATGGACGCGGATACGGCGCTGTCGATCGGTCTCGTCACCCGCGTCGTCGAGCCCGGCAACGCGGCCGAGGCGGCGCGCGCGATGGCCACCACGCTCGCCGAACGCGGGCCGGTGGCCATGCGGATCGCGAAGAAGCTGCTCGACACCGCCACCGAGACGACCCTGGAGGAAGGCTTCGCGCTCGAGCTGGACGGGTCGGAGGAGGTCTTCGCGACCGCCGACGCCCTCGAAGGCGCGCAGGCCTTCCTCGGGAAGCGTCCGCCCCACTTCACCGGACATTGAACGAGATCGGACGAACGCCATGCGGACCATCGCCCTGTTCGGCAAACCACTGCGACGGCAGCACTCGGCCGTCATGCACAACGCCGCGTTCGCCGCGGCCGGCATCGACGCGACCTACGAGCTGCGGGAGGTCGACGAGACGGAGCTCGTGGCGCACGTCGACGAGGCCAGGCGGGACGGCTGGATGGGCTTCCAGATCACCGCGCCGCACAAGAGGTTCGTGATGGGCCTGCTCGATGCCGTCGAACGGGACGCGCAACGGATCGGCGCCGTCAACAGCGTCGCCGCCGCTGCCGACGGATCGCTCGTCGGGTTCAACACCGACGTGCTCGGGTTCCTGGCCGGGCTGCGTTCGTGCCATCCGGACGACCTCGCCGGGCGTTCGGTCGTCGTCGCCGGATCCGGCGGGGTCGGCCACGCCGCGGCGTACGGGCTCGCCACCGCGGGTGCCGGCGCCCTCACCGTCCTGGACGTCGACGCGGCGATGCCGCGACGGCTGGCCGAGGAGTTCGCGGACTTCGCGTCCGTCGAACCGTTGGCGTTCGCGGATCCGCTCGTCGAGGAGCGCCTCGCTCGTGCCGACGTCTTCGTGAACGCGACCTCTGTCGGGATGCTTTCGCCGGGACCCGTGGTGGACGTGGACCTGCTCGCGCCGACCGCGGTGGTGTTCGACGTCGTCTACGTCCCCGCCGAGACCGAGCTGGTCCGGCGCGCCCGCGCCCGGGGTATGCGCGCCGCGAACGGCGACCGCATGCTCATCGCGCAGGCGGCCGCGGCGTGGACCAGGTGGACCGGCCTCGCCGACCCGACCGAGGTGATGCGCTCGGCGGTTGCGCCGCTCCTGGCGGACCACGACCTGCCGCCGTGACCAAAGGTACTTGTATGCAGACCTTTTCGGGTTCACGATACGCAGCGTGACCCGATCACTGGCGCCGGCCGACCGTGAAGGCACTGTCCCGTTCGGCGAGCACGAGACCTGGTTCCGGGTCACCGGTGAGCTGGGCGCCGGCCCCGCGCCGCTGGTCGTCGTGCACGGCGGACCGGGCTGCACCAGCGACTACGTGCTGACCATCGCCGACATCGCGGCCGGCACCGGGCGCGCCGTGATCCACTACGACCAGCTCGGCAACGGTCGCTCGACCCACCTCCCGGACCGAGGTGCGGACTTCTGGATGCCGCAGCTGTTCCTCGACGAGCTGGACAACCTGCTCGCGGAGCTCGACGTTGCGCAGGGTTACCACCTGCTCGGACAGTCGTGGGGCGGGATGCTCGGCGCCGAGCACGCCGTGCGCGGGCCCGCAGGGCTGCGCAGCCTGACGATCGCCGACTCGCCGGCATCGATGGCGCTGTGGCTGGCCGGTGCGGCCGAGCTGCGCGCGCAGCTGCCGCTCGACGTGCAGGCCACCCTCGACGCGCACGAGGCCGCCGCGACGTACGAGCACCCCGAGTACCTCGCCGCGGTGCAGGTGTTCTACGACCGGCACGTGTGCCGGGTGGTGCCCAACCCGCCCGAGGTGGCGGCGACGTTCGCGGCGATGGAGGCCGACCCGACCGTCTACCGGACGATGAACGGGCCGACCGAGTTCCACGTCATCGGGACACTGCGGGAGTGGTCGATCGTCGAGCGGCTCGACCGGGTCGCGGTGCCGACGCTCGTCGTCTCCGGCGCGCACGACGAGGCGACGCCCGAGTGCGTGCGGCCGTTCGTCGAGCGCATCCCGGACGTCCGCCAGCACGTCTTCGCCGAGTCGAGCCACATGCCGCACGTCGAGGAACGGGAGGCGTTCATGGCCGTGTTGGCCGAATTCCTTGCTGGTGTGGATGGCGCCGAGGTGGAGGAACGTGATGAGTGAGCTGAGCGACTTCGGCTACCGGCAGGAGCTGCGGCGCAGCCTGACGCTGCGCGACCTGCTCGTCTACGGGCTCGTGTTCATGGTGCCGATCGCGCCGTTCGCGATCTTCGGGACCGTGTTCAACGCGTCGATGGGCATGGCGCCGCTGACGTACGTCATCGGCTTCGTGGCGATGATCTTCACGGCGCTGAGCTACCGCGAGATGTCGCGCGCGTTCCCGATCGCCGGCTCGGTCTACGCCTACGCGGGGCGTGGTGTGCATCCGGCCGTCGGGTTCCTGGCGGGGTGGGCGATCCTGCTCGACTACCTGCTCGTGCCGACGCTGCTGTACGTGATCAGCGCAGCCGCGCTCGGCTCGGTGCTGCCCGCGGTGCCGCAGGCGGTGTGGGTGATCCTGTTCGTACTGGTCAACACGGTGATCAACCTGCGTGGTGTGGAAACGACCGCGCGCTCGAACAAGATCTTCCTCTACGGTCAGCTGCTCGTGCTGGCGCTGTTCGTCGTGCTGGCGGTCGTGGCGATCTCGCGAGGCGTGAACGGCGCGAGCTGGACGTTCACGCCGATGTTCAACCCGGCCGTCTTCGAGCCGGGGCTGATCTTCGCGGCGCTGTCGGTCGCCGTGCTGTCGTTCCTCGGGTTCGACGCGATCAGCACGATGGCGGAGGAGACCAAGGGCGGGGTGCGGGTGGTCGGGCGAGCCACGGTGATCGCGCTGGGCATCGTCGCGGCGCTGTTCGTCGTGCAGACCTACCTCGCGGCGCTGCTGCTGCCGGGCCGGACCGGGTTCGACAGCGAGACGGCGACCAACGAGGCGTTCTACACCGTCGCAGGCCTGGTGGGCGGCGACTGGTTCAAGGTCGTCGTCGCGCTCGCCGTCGCGCTCGGGTCGGGCGTCGCGAACGCGCTCGTCGCGCAGGCGGCGACGTCGCGGCTGCTGTTCTCGATGGCGCGCGACCGGCAGCTGCCCCGCTTCCTCGCGCACGTGCACGAGACGCGGAGGGTGCCGGAGCGGGCGGTGCTGCTGGTCTCGGCGATCAGCCTCGTGCTGGGGCTGTTCCTCGTCGGCCAGATCGGGTTCCTGTCGTCGCTGGTCAACTTCGGTGCGCTGTTCTCGTTCCTGATGCTGCACGTGTCCGTGGTGACCTGGTACGTGATCCGCAAGCGCGAGCGGACCTACGGGCTGCACCTCGTGGTCCCGCTGCTCGGCTTCGTGATCATCGGGTACGTGCTGCTCAACGCCGACATCAACGCCAAGATCGGCGGGCTCTGCTGGCTGGCCATCGGGATCGTCGTGCTCGTGGTGCTGCGCCTCACCGGCCGCCGCGCCGAGCTCACCAGCGCCACGTAGCCGAACTTCCCCACCGTTTTGCCAACCTGCACACCATTTCGGGTGTGCAAGTTGACAAAACGGTGGGGAACTTCTACGCGCGGGCGGCCTTGCCGAGGGCGCCGCGGGCGATGATGACCTGCTGGATCTGCGACGTGCCCTCGTAGATCCGGAACAGGCGGGCGTCGCGGTAGAAGCGCTCGACGGCCACGCCGCGGATGTAGCCGGCGCCGCCGTGCACCTGGACGGCCCGGTCGGCGACCCGACCGACCATCTCCGAGGCGAAGTACTTCGCCGCCGACGGGCCCTGGACGGTGTCGGTGCCGTCGTCGTAGCCGCGTGCGACGTCGAGCACGAGGGCGCGGCCGGCGTAGTGGTCGGTCACCGAGTCGGCGATCAGGCCCTGCACCAGCTGGAACGATGCGATCGGCTTGCCGCCCTGCTCGCGGGTCTTCGCGAACTCCACCGACTCGTGCACGAGCCGTCCCGCCATCCCGACGCAGAGCGCGGCGATGTGCGCGCGGCCGTGCGCGAGGCACTTGGCCGCGGTGATGAACCCCTGGTCCACCCCGGCGTCGCCGCCGACCAGCGCCTCGGCCGGGACGCGCACGTCGTCGAGGTAGACGTCGGCCGTCCAGGCCCCGAACTGGCCCATCTTGTGGTCGCGCGGCCCGATCGAGAGCCCCGGCGTGCCGGCCGGCACGAGGAACGTCGAGATGCCGCGGTTGCCGACCGCCTCGGGGTTGGTGCGGGCGAACACCATGATCACGTCGGCGACCGGGGCGTTGGTGATGTAGCGCTTAGAGCCGTTGATCACCCAGTCGGAGCCGTCGCGACGGGCGGTCGTGGCGAGCCCCGAGGGATCGGAGCCGGCGTCGGCCTCGGTGAGCCCGAACGACGCCGTGACCTCACCGGACGCCAGCCGCGGGAGCCAGCTCTTGCGCTGCTCGTCGGTGCCGCCCTTGATCAGCACCTGGCCGGCGATGCCGTTGTTGGTGCCGAACAGCGAGCGCAGCGCGGGGGTGGTCCAGCCCAGCTCGAACGCGAGCTGCGCCTCCTCGACCATGCTCAGCCCGAGCCCGCCGTACTCCTCGGGGATCGCGAAGCCGTAGAGCCCCATGTCCTTGCACGCGGCGACGACCTGCTCCGGGATGGCGTCCTCGGCGTCGATCCGCTCCTCGATCGGCACCACCTCGTTGCGGATGAACGTCCGCACCGCGGCGAGGACATCGGCAAGGTCGGACTGCTCCACAGCACGCTCCCAACGTCGGGTTCCCGGCTCCGCCGCCCACGCTAAGCCATGGGCGCCGGAGGAGGGAGCAGCGCCGGGAGCAGCGCCGAAGCAGGTGATCAGCCGCCGCCCGGGCCGCCGCCGCCGGCGGCGGGGACGGTGACGCGGGGCAGCAGGATCTCCTGGCCGTCCGCGAGGCCACCGAGCACCTCGGTGTACTCGACACCGGCGAGGCCGGCGCTGAACGGCGTGGTCACCGGGTTCCCGTCGGGGCCGGGGACGTCGACGACGGAGCTGCCGCCCTGCATCCGCACGGCCGCCGTCGGCACCCGCAGCGTGCTCAGCACGGCCTTGGTCAGGACGTCGCCCTCGGCGGTCTGGCCGTTGCGCAGGCGCGGGTCGGTGTCGGTCAGCACGACCGTCGCGTAGAAGGTCACGATGCCGGCCACCGGCGTGCCCGACGGGCTGACCGAGAGCACGCTGCCCTTCTTCACCAGCCCCGGGATCGCGTCGACGGTCACGTCGACGGCCTGGTTGGGCGCGATCAGCGCGGCGTCGGCCTCCTCGATCGGGATGACCAGCTGGAACGTCTCCACGTTGTTCAGCACGATCAGCGGGCCGCTGCTCCCGGTGGCCGAGCCCGAGCCGGTGCCGGTGGCGGCGGAGTTCACCGGCAGCTTCGCCGTCGAACCGGGCGCCGTGGCCGTCGTCCCGGAGGCCGCGCCGACGAACTCGCCGGCCACGCCGTTGATCGCCGAGACGACGCCCTTCGTGGGGGCCTTCAGCACGGTGTCGTCGAGCTTGCGTTGCGCGATGTCACGCGCCGCCTGCGCGTCCCTGACCAGCGCGTCCTGCGCCGCGGTGTCGACGGGCTTGTCGATGCCGGCCGCCTCGTTCTCGTTCTCGGCGCCGATCACCGACTGGCGGGCGTTCTCGACCGTGACCCGGCCGGCGGCGGAGTCGACGTTCTCCTTCTGCTCGGCGGCCGACAGTGCGGTCTCCGAGGCGATCACGTTGCGCTTCGCCGTCTCGACCGCCTGCTGCGCCGTCGCGAGCGACGGGCAGTCAGACGGCGGGTTGGTCGTCTTGGCGCTCACCCCGTTGTCCGTCGTGCCGTCGTCCTCGGTCTGGGAGCTGCCGCCCGGGTCGCAGTTCTCGGCCTCGTGCAGTTGCTCCTTCGCCCGCTCCAACACCTTGCGGTCGAACTCCAGCTGCGTGTGCGCGCGGTCGGTCGCGGCGCTGTTCGCCTCGTTGGTCGCGTTGACCTGGTCCTCGGTGGCGCTGAGGATCTCGTGGTACTGGTCGAGGGTGCGCCCGGTCGCATCGACCTTGTTGTTGCGGCGCGCCTTGTCGAGCAGCGCCTGCTGGTTCGCCAGCTTCGCGTTGGCCTGGTCGAGCTGGCCGCGCAGGTCGAAGTCGTCGAGCTTCGCGAGCTCCTGGCCGGCCTCGACGGTGTCGCCGACCTTCACCTTCACCTCGACGAGCTTGCCGGTGGCCGGGAAGCCCAGGTTCTGCTCGGAGATCGCGGTGAGCGTGCCCGACGCGGACACGCTGGTGGAGACCGGGCCGCGGTCGACGCGCAGGGTCGGCGGCGGCGGGGTGCCGCCGCCGCAGGCGGTCACGCCGGCCAGCACCGTTGCCAGTGCGATCCAGCGCACCCCCCGATAGCGCCGCCCCGTCGTCCGAGCCATGGATGCCCCCCTGCTTTCCGTTTCGTGAGCGAAAGTCGTGATCACTGGTACCGCAGCGCCTCGATCGGGCGCAGCTTCGATGCGCGGTTGGCGGGGTAGCCGCCGGCGATGAGGCCGATCAGCAGGCTGATGGTGAAGGAGACGATGACCGCGCCGAAGTCGACGGCCGGCACCGGGAAGTCGGGGGCGACCTGCGGCAGCAGCCACCGCCCGAGCAGCGTGACCCCGACCCCGAACGCGATCCCGATCAGGCCACCGACGCCGGAGAGGAACATCGACTCCAGCAGGAACTGCTGCAGGATCGATTTGCGCCTGGCCCCGATCGCCTTGCGGATGCCGATCTCGCGCGTCCGTTCCGTGACGGTCACCAGCATGATGTTCGCGACGCCGATGCTGCCGACCACCAGCGAGATCCCGGCGACCGCCACGGTGAAGAGGGTCAGCACGGAGAGGAACGAGTTCGCCTGGTCGAGCAGGCTCCCGAACGCCTGCGCCCGGAAGTCGCGCTTGTCGGGGTCGCGGATGTTGTGCCGGGCGGACAGCACGTTGTTGATCTGCTCGACCGCCGCGTCGACCGTCGCGACCGAGGTCGCCCTGATGGTGAGCACGTTGACGTCGTCGCCGCCGCCGAGCAGGTAGCTGCGCGCCGCGCCGAGCGGCATCACCACCGTGTCGTCTTCCTGGCCGTTGCCCTTCAGCACTCCGAGCACGCGGAAGGTGGTGCGCCCGATGCGCACCTCCTTGCCGATCGCGCCGGCCGCGTCGCCGTTGAACACCCGGGCGATCACGGTGGGCCCGAGCACCACGACCTTGGCCTTCAACCGGACCTGCGACTCGTCGAACATGCTCCCGGCGAGCAGCTCCCGGTTGTTGACGTCGAGGTAGTCCTCCGTCGTCCCGTTGACGCTGGTGGAGTACGGGTCGTTGCCCGGCACCTGCACGAGCACGTTGCCGTTGACCGCCGGGGTGACCGACAGCACGTCGGGAGCCCGTGAGCGGTTCTTCAGGGCCTCGACGTCGGCGTCGGTGATCGGCTTGGCCGTCCCGCCGCCGGGGACCGCACCCTGCAGCTGGGAGACGGTGATGACGTTGGCCAGCGACCCGAACTGCTCGTTGAAGTTCGACTGCACGCCGTTGCCGAGCGAGGTCAGGATGATCACCGAGGAGACGCCGATCACGATGCCGAGCGTGGTCAGCCCGGATCGGAGCTTGTTGGCACGCAGCCCGCGCATCGCGATGCGGGCGGACTCGAAGATGTTCACGTGATCGCCTTGACGATGCTGATCGGGCGGGTCTCGTCGGCGCCGGCCTTGTCGCGGTTCCGCACGTCGCTGACGATCTTGCCGTCGTGCAGGCGGATCACACGCTGGGCGTACTCGGCGACGTCGTCCTCGTGCGTGATCAGCACGATGGTGCGGCCCTGCTCGCCGTTCAGCTCGACGAGCAGCTCCATGATCTCGGTGGTCGACGTGGAGTCGAGGTTTCCCGTCGGCTCGTCGGCCAGGATCATCTTCGGGTCGCTGACCAGCGCGCGGGCGATCGCGACACGCTGCTGTTGGCCACCGGAGAGCTCGTTGGGCATGTGGTGGCCGCGCTCGCCGAGCCCGACCTTCTCCAGCGACATCTTCGCGCGCTCCCTGCGGTTGCGACCACCCGAATAGATCAGCGGGAGCTCGACGTTGCGCAGCGCGCTCGTGCGCGCGATCAGGTTGAAGGACTGGAAGACGAACCCGATGCGGGTGTTGCGGATGTCGGCGAGGCGGCGTTCGGAGAGCTTGCCGACGTCGATGCCGTCGAGCCGGTAGGTGCCGGAGGTGGGGATGTCGAGGCAGCCCAGGATGTTCATCATCGTGCTCTTGCCCGAGCCGGAGTGGCCCATGATGGCGACGAAGTCGCCCTCATCGACCGAGAGGTTGATCGTGTCGAGCGCCCGGACCTCGATGGGCCCGGCTTTGTACACCTTCGACACGTTCTCGAGCTCGAGCATGATCCCCCTCACCGGATGGGCCATGCCCCGAATGGCCCACTCGATCGTCCAACGACGGTTGCGCCCCGTCGTGATGCACTATGGCGGTCGCCCAAACTGAGGAATTCTCAGCATCCCCGATTTGGTAGGACCCCTTCGTCACACCACCCCGTCGGCCCGCAAGACGGCAATGTCTTGCCTGCTCAGGCCCGCATCCGTGAGTATTCGATCAGTATGCTCACCAAGGCCCGGCACCGGGTCCATCCGGGGGTCCCATTCCCCAGCATCCACCGGTGGAAGCAGCGCTTGCACTGGACCGTTCGGGGTGTCGATCGATCGCCAGCGCTCACGGGCTGTGAGGTGCGGGTGCGCGACGACCTCGGCCGGCGTGTTGTAGCGCGAGTTGCCGATGCCGGCGGCGTCGGCGGCCGCCTGGATGCTCGCGAGGTCGGTGCGGGCGCACCACTCGGCCACCGCGGCGTCCAGCTCCTCCCGGTGCGCCACCCGCTCGGCCGCACCGGCGTAGCGGGGGTCGTCGGCGAGGTCGGGCCGCCCGATGACGTCGCGCGCGAGGCGGCGCCACTCGCTGTCGTTGGTCGTGCCGAGCACGACGGTGTGGCCGTCGGCGCTGCGGTAGGCGCCGTAGGGGACGACGGCCGGCGAGCCCATCCCGACCGGCTGCTGCTCGACGCCGGTGTGCCGGGTGAACGTGAGCGCGTAGCCCATCAGCTCGGCCATCACGTCGAACATCGCGACGTGCACCCGCGAGCCGCTGCCCGTCGTCGCGCGCTGGAAGAGCGCCGACAGCACCGCGATGGCCGTGTAGAGGCCGGTGGAGGTGTCGGCGAACGCCGGGCCGGGCTTCGCCGGAGCGCCCTCCCAGCCGGTGATCGAGCAGACCCCGGACTCGGCCTGCACGAGCAGGTCGTAGGCCCGCTTGTGGGAGAGCGGCCCGCCCGGCCCGTAGCCGGAGATCTCGACGCCGACGACGTGCGGGTGGCGCTGCGCGAGCTGCTCGGGGCCGATCCCGAGCCGTTCCGTCGCGCCCGGCGCGAGGTTGGAGACGAGCACGTCGGCGGCGTCGAGCAGGCGGTGCAGCACCTCGATGCCGCGCGGGTCCTTGAGATCGAGGGTGAGCGACTCCTTGCCGCGGTTGACCCACACGAAGTGCGCTGCCATCCCGTTCAAGACGTCGTCGTAGTGGCGTGCGAAGTCGCCGCCGCGCGGGTTCTCCACCTTGATCACCCGAGCGCCGAGGTCGGCGAGGGTGCGCGTCGCGAGCGGCGCGGAGACGGCCTGCTCGATCGTGACGACGGTGATCCCGGCGAGCGGCCCCTCGCGCGACTCGCTCACCGGTTCTACCGGACCACCGCGAGCACGAACCCGTCGTAGTCCTTCGCGCCGACGGTCTGCACGACCGTCGCCTCCACCCGCTTCTCCTCTGCGAGCGCGGCCGCGAGCCTGCGGACGCCCATCACGTTCGCGTCGGTGACCGCGGCGTCGACGACGGCGCCGCCGCGCACCACGTTGTCGACGATGATCATCCCGCCGGGCCGTGACATGCGCAGGGCGTGCTGGAAGTACTCGGTGTTGGAGGCCTTGTCGGCGTCGATGAACGCCAGGTCGAACGGGCCCTCCAGGCTCGCGAGGGTGTCGATCGCGGGTCCGACCCTGATGTCGACCGCGCTCGCCAGCCCGGCGCGGGCGACGTTGGCCGCCGCGACCTCGGCGTGGTGCGGGTCGATCTCGCAGCTGATCAGCTGCCCGTCGGGGCGCAGCGCGCGGGCCAGCCAGATCGTCGAGTAGCCGCCGAGCGTGCCGACCTCGAGGATGCGCGAGGCGCCGATCGAGCGGGCGAGCAGGTGCAGCAGCTTGCCCTGCGCCGCGGAGACGCCGATCGGCGGAAGCCCCGCTGCGACGTTCGCCGCAAGCGCCGCATCCAGGGCCGGGTCGTCGTCGAGGAGGAACCCGTTCCAGTAGTCGTCCACTTCCTGCCACACCGCGGGTTCGACCATGAGGACAGCCTATGAGACGGACATGACACGCTTTGCCCATGTCCGACAGCTACGGCCGCTTCACGGAACTCCGCATCGACCGTCCGGAGGAGGCGATCCTGCGCATCGTCCTCGACGGGCCGAACATCAACGCCGTCGGCGCAGCGGCGCACCAGCAGCTCGCCGACATCTGGACGGTGATCGACCGCGACCCGACCGTGCGGGCCGTCGTCGTGCAGGGCGCCGGGCGCGGGTTCTCGGCCGGCGGGTCCTTCGACATGATCGACGAGATGGTCGCGGACCCGAGCGTGCGCAGCCGCGTGCTGCGCGAGGCGCGCGACCTCGTCTACAACGTCATCAACTGCTCCAAGCCGATCATCTCGGCGATCCACGGGCCGTGCGTCGGCGCGGGGCTCGCCGTCGCGTTGCTGGCCGACATCTCGATCGCCGCGCGGTCGGCGAAGATCGTCGACGGGCACACGCGGCTGGGTGTCGCCGCTGGCGACCACGCCGTGCTGAGCTGGCCGCTGCTGTGCGGGATGGCGAAGGCCAAGTACTACCTGCTCACGTGCGAGGCGCTGACCGGCGAGGAGGCGGAGCGGATCGGGCTGGTCTCGCTGTGCGTCGACGACGAGATCGTGCACGAGCTCGCGCTGGGGGTGGCGAGCAAGCTCGTCGCGGGCTCGCCGTCGGCCGTGCAGCTCACGAAGCTGGCGCTGAACAACTGGTACCGGGCGATGGGGCCGTCGTTCGACGCGTCGCTCGCGCTGGAGTTCTACGGCTTCGGGCTGCCGGACGTGAAGGAAGGGCTGGCCGCGCACCGCGAGAAGCGCGTGCCCCAGTTCCCCGGCTGACCACCGGCTGGTTCGTACGGGCCGGCTCAGGCGTACGGGTCGGTGATCTCGCGCAGCGCGTGCAACGCGCCGCGCAGCTGTGCCATGCGCCGTTTGCCCAGGTGGACGAGCCATTCGGCCTCCACCTCCGCGACGACCGCCGCGGCGATCGGCAGCGCTTCGAGGCCGCGCTCCGCGATGCGGACCAGCCGGGCCCTCGCGTCGGACGGGTCGGGCACCCGCCGGACGTAGCCCGCGCGCTCGAGGTGGTCTACGAGCGCGCCCGCGGTCTGCTTGGTGACCTGCGCCTGCTCGGCGAGCGCGGTCAGGCGGGTGCCCTCCGGGCCGATGCGCTGGAACAGGCGGGCCTGGGCCGGGGTGACGTCGTCGAAGCCGGCCGCGGTGAGCGCGGCGAGGACGCGGTTCTCCAGCGCGCGGTAGGGCAGGAACAGCAGCAGGCCGGTCGACGGCTCGTCCGCGGCCATGCACACTCCTTGACATCGTCAGCTTCTCTGACTAATTTAGTCAGGCATTCGTACCTTATCCGACGGGTGGTCGTCATGGATGCCGACGCCGTGCACGAGGTCGTGAAAACCGAGCGGACCGAGCTCGCCGACCTGCTCGCCGGGCTGTCCTCGGCGGAGTGGGCCGCGCCGACACCGTGTGCCGGCTGGACCGTCCGCGACCTTGCCGCGCACCTGTCCGCGGCCCCGCGGGCCGGCCTCGCCGCCGTCGTCACCGGGCTGGTCCGGGCTCGCGGCGACGTGCAGCTCATGATCGGCAACGAGGCTCGTTCGCACGCCGCCGCGCACACCCCCGACGAGCTGGTCGCCGAGCTGCGGGCAGCGGCCGGATCGCGCAAGCGCGCCCCCGGCACGTCGGTGGTCGAGCCGATGCTCGACGTGCTGGTCCACGGCCAGGACCTGGCCGGCGCGCTCGGTCGCACCCGGGAGATGCCGCCGGGCCCCGCGACCGTCGCGGCGCAGCGCGCGTGGTCGATGGGTTTCCCGTTCGGGGCGCAGCGGCGGCTGCGCGGGCTGCGGCTGGTGGCGACCGACGTCGAGTGGGCGGTGGGCGCCGGGGTCGAGGTGCGCGGCCCGGTCGCCGCGTTGCTGCTGCTGGCGACGGGGCGGCGGCTCGCGCTGCCCCACCTCGACGGGCCCGGCGCCGCGCAGCTGGCCGACCGCCTCCCGGCGTAGGGCCAGCGCGCGCCCGCGTGGGGACGTGCCAGGAAAGTGGCTTTCCTGTCCTGTGGTGCCAGGAAAGCCACTTTCCTGGCACTGCCCCGTGGCTCCGAGGGCTTTAGGGTGGCCGGGTGGAGGGTGAGCTCGTCACCACGACCTTCGAGTACGACGGCGGTCGGCAGGTCACGGTCTACGTTCCGCCGGATCCGCCGGAGGCGGTGGTGTTCGCCGGCGACGGCCAGCTGATCTCGGGGTGGGGCGGGAACCTCGAGGCGGCCGACGTCCCGCCGACGATGATCGTCGGCGCCCACCGGACGGACGATCCGGACGAGATGGCGCGCATCGGTGAGTACTCACCGTCGTTCGACCCGGAACGGTTCGCGGCTCACGAGAAGTTCTTCGTCGAGGACGTCCGCGGCTGGGTGCGCACGCGTTTCGGGCTCGAACTCGCGGCCGGACGCACCGCCGTGTGCGGCGTCTCCGCGAGCGGCGAGCTCGCGCTCGCCATGGGGCTGCGACATCCGGACGTCTTCGGTGCGGTCTTCTGCGCCTCGCCGGGTGGAGGCCTGCGGCCGCCCGCTGTGCTGCCGAGCCCGCTACCGCGCACCTACCTCGTCGCCGGGACGCAGGAGCCGTGGTTCCTCGAGAACGCCACCCGTTGGGCGGACGCGTTGCGCGGCGCCGGCGCGGACGTCGTGCTTGCGGAGCGGGTCGGGGACCACGGCGGCCCGTTCTGGCAGGCCGAGTTCCCGCTCATGGTGGGTTGGGCATTCGGGCGGCGCTAGTGCTGATCAGCCGCCCCTCGTCCCAGGACGTCAGGAAAGTCCGCCATGGCCCTCTGGGCCGCCACGAGGGATGAGAATCCGTGGGGGCGCGGCTCGCGGAACGGCCGCGGCCAGGCGGGCGAGGGGTGCCTGGAAAGCCACTTTCCCGGCGCGGCCGGCCGGGAACGTGGCTTTCCAGGCAACGTGTGCGTCACGCACCCATCTCGCGTGCGACGGGCCGGCACGGGATGTCAGGAAAGTCCGTCATGGCCCTCGGGCCGCCACGAGGGATGAGAGTCCGTGCCGGGTGCGGCTCGGGTGCGCGACCGCAGACCGGGGTGGGTGCACGAACCGGGCGCGGCGGGCGCTCGTGCACAGGTTGGTGCCGCCGTGCACAGGTTCGAATCTGTGCACGGGGAGGTGAACCTGTGCACGACCAACCCCGCGGTCAGGGCCGGGGCTGTGGTGGCCGGCCGGGGTGTGTGCGTTGCGCACGCGAGGGCAGGAAAGCCACTTTCCTGCCCTCACAGGGCCTGAAAGTGGCTTTCCTGCCCTCCCCCCACGCACCGGGGTGGCGCTCACGCGCATCCCAGGACTCACCGGGCGAGCTCGCGCTCCAGCGGCGTGCGGAAGCGGGGGACCACCCGCACCGGCCCGATCTTCGCCGCCAGCCGCTCCGCCTCGGCGTGCACGGCCGCGGTGGCTTCCGCGCCGATGTCCTCCAGCAGCCGCACGGCCAGCGTGCCGGTGGGCGTCTGCGCCCAGCCGCCGACGATCCGCCCGTCGCTCCAGACGGTCGGGCCGATGTTGCCGGTGCGGTCGAAGAGCGGCGCCTTGTGCTCGCCGAGGTACCAGTCGCGGCGCTGCCAGCCCATCGGCGTCGGGTCGAGCGCGGGCAGCAGCGCGACCCAGGGCCGCGGCTGGCCGGCGGTCTCCGCGTCGGGCAGGTCGAACCCGGGCTCGCCGTCGAGGTCGACGGCCACCGCGCCGGCCGCGGCGAGCGCCGCCCGCGTGCGGGTGATCGGCCACCCGGCCCACCACTGCAGGTCGGAGGCCGGCGCGGGGCCGAAGGTGCGCAGCCAGTCGCGGGCCAGCTGTGCGTATGCGGCGGCGGGGTCGAGCTCGGGCATGCCGCCCGGCCACACCGATCCGGTGGGGGACCAGCGGTACTGCGTCGACGTCCACGACCCCAGCGGGCGCCCCCGCAGGATGTGCCCGTCGGCGCTGAGCAGGTTCAGCACGCGGCTCGTCGCGTGCTGGACGACGTCGGGCGGCAGGGAGATCGGCGTGCGCAGCTCCGGGACCTCCGCCACCAGCTCGGCCGCCGTGGCCTCGCCGCGCGCGTTGAGCGCCGCGACCGTCCGCTCCTCCAGCGCCTCCAGCCAGGCCCCGGGGTCGGGGTGGACGTCGCTGCGGGTCAGGTGCTGCACGAGCAGCCGGCGCTGGCGAGCTGCGACGTCGCGCGAGCAGGCCGCCTGCAGCACCGGGGCGCGCTCGCGCGGCGTGACCCAGACCGTGCGGCGCATCGACAGCATCCGCACCACCGAGCGGTCGACGTAGAGCGCCTTCTCGACGTCGGCGACGTCCGCCGACGGGGCTCTGGCCAGCACGGACAGCACGATCGTGGCTGGATCGGTCGCGTGCAGCGCCACCATGGCGTCGGCGGCGTCGAGCGCGCCGGAGGCCGGCACCGCCAGCCGGTGCGCCGTGCCGAGCCGGGCCCTGCGCTCGGCGGTCGTGATCACCCGTGCCGCTGCCACCCGGTCACGCTAGCTCTTTCCGTACGAGGCCTGCGGCGCCGTCGACGGTGACCTGCTCGCCGGTGGAGATCAACAGCGTCGCGTCGGGCACCCCGACGACCGCGGGGATGCCGTACTCGCGGGCGACCACCGCGCCGTGCGAGTTCGGCCCGCCCATCTCCATCACCAGCCCGCCGGCGGTGAGGAAGAGCGGCGTCCAGCCGGGGTCGGTCGAAGGGCAGACGAGGATCTCGCCCGGCTCGAGGTGCGCGCCGACGGGGTCGAGCACAACCCGGGCCGGCGCGGTGGCGGTGCCGGCCGATGCCGGTGTGCCGACCATGGCGCCCTCGACGGCCTCCGGTGTCACGAGCGTCTCCGGCTCGGTGCCGTCGGAGAGCAGCACCCGCGGGATGTGGCGTCTGCGCAGCTCGCGGGCGTAGTCGGCACGACGCTCGGCGACGGCGACGCGGTGGTCGGCGCCGTCGAGCGCGTCGCGGACCTCAGGCAGTTCGAGGAAGAACACGTCGTCGGGGCGGGCGAGCAGGCCGCCCGCGGCGAGCTCCGCGCCGACGATCGCCAGCTGGGCGCGGGCCTGCGCGATCATGTAGACGAGGTAGTCCTTGTGCGTCTCGCGCATGCCCGCCAGCTCGCGCATGCGCCCCAGCACGGCCCGGACGGCGGCTGCCCGGAGCCGTCCGGGCACCCGGGCGACGACGTCCGCGACCGCCCGTTGCGCGGCCTGCGCGCCGCGGGCGAACTGCACGTCGGGGTGCCGCTCCGGGTCGTCCAGACGCAGGTAGTTGGCCAGCACTCCGAGCACCTGCGTGGGGTCGTCAGCCCAGCGGGGCATGCCGAGGTCGATCTCCGCGACGGCGCGGTGGCCGTGCTCGCGCAGGAACGCCGCCAGCTCGCGGGCGAGCACCGCCGGCAGCTCGGGCGCCGCGGCGAGCTCGGCGGCGGGCGTGTCGCGCAGCGCCGCGGCCGACTCCGCGTCGGCGCCGATCCGAGTGGCGGCCGCCCACAGCTCGAGGTCCATCTCGGTGGTGCTGTTGTGCGGCAGCGAGCGCAGCACCTCGTGCATGCTGCCGGCGTCGAGCGCCTTGCCGGCGAGCTTCTGCGCCAGCCCCAGCATGAGGAATCCGGCACCGGCCACCGGCACGACGCGCGGCAGCACCGGGAAGGTCGTCGAGAGGACCCGCTCGGCGTGGTCGAGCCGCTCGCGGGCGGTGGCGTTGCCGGGCGGGGGAGCGGTGTGCGCCCGCATCCGCTCGCCGATCCGGTCGACCCGGTCGCGGGCCGTGGCCGGCCTGGCCAGCGCGAGCGCGATCAGGGCGGGGATGCGGAAGCGGACGAGCATCCGCACCAGGCGGCGCAGGAACGGCAGCGGCGAGCGGCCCTGCACCGCGAACGCCGGATCCCGCATCAGCTCGCGCATGACGACCGCGGAGCGCGACTCCATCACGTCGAAGATCTGCGGGACGATCCGGCTGCCGACCGGGTTCCGCAGCGCCGCCGTCGCGTCGATGAACAGTCTGCCGCCCGCTTCGGCGAGCGCAGGCGGGCCGACGTGCGGGTCGGGGACGGGCACGCCGAACGCCAGCCGCGAGCCCGTCGAGGCGATCACTCGGAACGCCGCGATGCCCATCGGCGTCATCGGGCGGGTGAGGCCTTGCGCGAGGCTGACGCAGAGGAACGCGCGCATCCCCGGCCTGGTCGATGCGGGGATCGGGTGCAGTGTGGTGATCGCCCGGGACTGCGTGAGCCACAGCGTGCCGTCGGCGGCGAGCGCCCACTCGATGTCCTGCGGCGCGCCGTAGTGCGCCTCGACCTTCCGGCCCAGCGCGACCAGCCGCACGATCTGCGCGTCGGTGAGCGCGGGCTCGGCGGCGCCGGTCCGCGCGACGTGCTCGGTGCCGCCGCCGGGCAGCGCCCGGATCGCGACCGCCTTGTCGCCGACCCGGTGCTCGACGATGTCGCCGGCGCCGTCGACGACGATGTGGTCGGGGTTCACGGCCCCCGAGACGACGGCCTCGCCGAGACCGGGGCTCGCGTCGATCACGGTGCGGGTGCGGCGACCGCTCACCGGGTCGGCGGTGAAGAGCACACCCGCCACGTCCACGTCGACCATGCGCTGTACGACCACGGCGAGCTGCACGCCCTGGTGGTCGATGCCCGCCGTCTCGCGGTAGCTGACGGCGCGGTCGGTCCAGAGCGATGCCCAGCAGCGGCGGACGGCGTCGAGCACGGCGTCGGTGCCGACGACGTTGAGATAGGTGTCCTGCTGGCCGGCGAAGCTGGCGGTCGGCAGGTCCTCCGCCGTCGCCGAGGACCGGACCGCGACCGGGACATCGGTGCCCAGCCCGGCGTACGCCGCGGTGACAGCGGCCGCGACACCGGCGGGGACCTCGACGGCCAGCAGCGCCGCCCTGGCCCGGGCGGCGAGGTCGTCCGGGTCGGCGAGGACGGCGTCCAACCCCGCGGCCGTGGCCGCTTGCGCGTAGGCCGCCGTCGCCACGCAGAACCCGCCGGGCACGGTGAACCCGGCGCTGATCAGCTCGGCGAGGTTCGCCGCCTTGCCACCCACGAGCCCGAGCCGGCGGGCATCGGGGGCGTCGAGCCCGATGACGGTGGCCTGTGTCGTGGTCATGACACACGGTAACGCCGAACGGCCAAGAACTCAACAGTTGATGAATACTGGCCCAACTTCCCCACCGTTTTGCCAACCTGCACGCCTCCGATGGTGTGTAAGTAGGCAAAACGGTGGGGAAGTTCGGTCAGGTCCAGGGGCGTTGCGACCGGGCCGTCCAGTAGTCGGTGGGGTCCTCGGCCATCGCGAGCAGCTCGTCGAGCGTCTCGGGCGGCAGCGTGACGTCCTGCGCGGCGACGTTGCTCCGCACCTGCTCGGCGTCGGCGGCGCCGGAGAGCACCCGCCACACCCACGGCTGCGCGAGGGCGGCCGCGATCGCCACCTGGTCGAGCGGCGCCCCGAGCCGCGACGCGACGGCGGACGGGCCGGCGTCGCCGCCGGGGGCGAGCCGCCCGTTCGCGACGGCCTCCTTGACGATCACCCGCGCACCCGCTGCGGCCGCGTCGGCGAGCGCCGGGCCGACCGACGGTTCCAGCACGTTCCACGTCGACTGGATCGACGTGAAGAGCGCCTCGCCGCCGATCCTCACGTCCAGGGCCGCGCGCACGGCGTCGGCCTGCGCGGGGCCGGAAGTGGAGATCCCGATCCGCACCCCGCGGTCGCGAAGCTTCGCCAGCTCGGCGTGCAGCGCAGCATCGGCGAGCACGCCGGTATCGAGCGTCGCAGAATGCACGTGGTAGGTCCCGAGCCGTGGTCCGAGCAGCGCAGCGGTTTCGGCCAACTGCTCGTGGAACGCGCTCGCCGAATGGTCCTTGACCTCGTGCACATCGGCGCCGAGCTGCCATTCGCCGACGTAGCGGTAACCCCATTTCGAGCCGATCTCGACGTCGTCGACCTCGGGGTGCGCGGCGAGCCAGCCCGCGAGGAACTCCTCGGCGCGTCCGTACGAGCGGGCGACGTCGATGTACCGGATTCCGGCCGCGTAGGCCGTATCCAGCACCGATGCGGTCCGGGCGCGCAGGTCGTCGATCCCGCGCGCTGCGCCGATCTCGACGGCACGCCCCGAAGTGATGTATGCAGGGCGCGCGATAGCCGCGAGCCCGATTCCAACCCGGATCATCGCGGGCTCGCCTGTTGTCACAAGCGCGTACTTTACGAGGATCCGACGCAGCGGAGGACCGGCCGTGAAGAAGCTGATCAATGATCCCGCCGATGTGGTGGCCGAATCGCTGCAGGGCATCGCGGCCGCCCACCCAGAACTCCGGGTCGATCACACCAACAAGATCGTCTACCGGGCCGACGCGCCGGTGCAGAACAAGGTCGCGCTGATCTCCGGCGGCGGCTCCGGCCACGAGCCGCTACACGGCGGGTTCGTCGGCCCCGGGATGCTCGACGCCGCCTGCGCGGGTGAGGTCTTCACGTCACCGACGCCCGACCAGATGCTCGCGGCCACGCAGGGCGTCGATGGCGGCCTCGGCGTGCTGCACATCGTGAAGAACTACACCGGCGACGTCATGAACTTCGAGATGGCCGCCGAGCTGGCCGCGGCGGAGACGGGCGTCGAGGTGGTCTCGGTCGTCACCGACGACGACGTCGCCGTGCAGGACAGCCTCTACACCGCGGGCCGGCGCGGGGTCGGGGTCACCGTGCTCGTCGAGAAGATCGCCGGCGCGGCCGCCGACGCCGGCCGCGACCTCGCCGCCGTCGCCGACGTGGCCAGGAAGGTCAACGCGCAGGGTCGCAGCATGGGCATGGCGCTCACCTCCTGCACGGTGCCGGCGGCCGGGCGCCCGACGTTCGACCTCCCCGACGACGAGATCGAGATCGGCATCGGCATCCACGGCGAGCCGGGCCGCAGGCGGGTGCAGGCGATGCCGGCCCGCGACGTCGCCCGCGAGCTGGTCGAGCCGATCCTCGCCGACCACGACTTCACCGGCTCCGGCGGCGTGCTCGCGTTCGTCAACGGCATGGGCGGCACCCCCCTCCTGGAGCAGTACCTGATGTACAACGAGGTCGCGAAGCTGCTCGACGCCGCGGGGGTGCGGGTCGTCCGATCGCTGGTCGGCCCGTACATCACGAGCCTGGAGATGGCCGGCTGCTCGGTGACCCTGCTGGCCATGGACGACGAGCTGCTGCAGCTGTGGGACGCGCCGGTGCGCACTCCCGGCATGCGGTGGGGCGTCTGATGGGCGTCGGCGCCGCCGACCTGCGGCGATGGGTCGGCGCTTTCGCCGACACAGTCGTGGCGAACGAGCAGCTGCTCACCAGCCTCGACTCCGCGATCGGCGACGCCGACCACGGCGGGAACATGGCGCGCGGGATGAAGGCCGTCGTCGCGAAGCTCGACGCCGACCCGCCGGCGACCCCCGCGGCGCTGCTGAAGCAGGTCGGGATGACGTTGATCAGCACGGTCGGCGGCGCGAGCGGCCCGCTCTACGGCACGTTCTTCCTCCGCATGGCCCAGTCGGTCGGCGACGCGGACGAGCTGGACACCGCCGGCGTCGGAGCCGCGCTGCGGGCCGGCGTGGCGGGTGTGGTCGCCCGCGGCAAGGCGGAGGCGGGCGACAAGACGATGTACGACGCGCTCGCGCCCGCCGTCGACGCCTACGACGCGGCGCTGGGCGGCGGCGAGCTGGCGGAGGCACTTCGGGCCGCGGCCGATGCCGCCGCGACGGGCCGGGACGCCACCACACCCCTGCAGGCCCGCAAGGGCAGGGCGAGCTACCTCGGCGAGCGCAGCGTCGGGCACCAGGACCCCGGGGCCACCTCGGCCACGTTCCTCATCGAGACCGCAGCGGCCACCCTGCCTGCGCCATGATCGCGTCGTGACCGGAAGAGCCGACCCGCTCGTCGCGCTGCGCAGCGGGGAGTTCCGCGCGATGTGGGCGGCGGAGGCGTTGTCGCAGGGCGGCGACCAGCTCGCCAGGGTCGCGCTCTCGGTACTGGTGTTCACCAGCACCAACTCGGTGACGCTCGCCGCGCTCGCGTTGGGGCTCAGCTACACGCCGTCGCTGCTGGGCTCTGCGTTGCTGTCCGGCCTCGCCGACCGGTTCCCGCGCCGCGAGGTGATGGTCGCGTGCGACCTGATCGCGACGCTGCTGCTGGTCGTGATGGCGCTGCCCGGCACCCCGACGTGGCTGCTGTGTGCCGCGATGGCCGGTGTCGCACTCGTCGGTGGCCCGTTCAAGGCCGCGCGGCTCGCCCTGCTGCCCGAGGTGCTCACCGGCGACGCGTACCCGGCCGGGCTGGCCCTGCGCACCATCACGATCCAGCTGGCCCAGCTGATCGGGTTCGCCGGCGGCGGGGCGCTCGTGGTGCTGATCGGCCCGCACCTCGCGCTCGCCGTCGACGCCGCGACGTTCCTGTTCTCGGCCGCGCTCGTCCGATTCGGCGTGCGCGGGCGCCCCACCCCGAGCGACCCGGCGAGCCGTCGCCCGTTCTGGACGTCGTCGGTCGACGGCGCTCGGGCGATCGGCGCGATCCCCGGCCTGCCTGCGCTGTTCGTGCTGGGCATGCTCTCAGGCGTCTACATCGCACCGGAAGGCCTCGGGGTGGCCTGGGTGGCCGAGATGGCGGCACCCGCGTGGGCGGTCGGGTTGGTCATGGGCGCGCCCGCAGCCGGGCTGGTCGTCGGTGTGTGGCTGTTCAGCGCGGCGGTGCCGGGTGCGTACCGCGACCGGGCGGTCGGCCCGATGGCGGCGCTCTCGGGTCTCGCGCTCATGGTCTGCGTGGTCGAGCCCGGGCTCTGGGCGACGTTGCTGTGCCTCGTGCTGAGCGGGGTGTTCACGGCCTACCAGGTGCAGGTCGGGGCCTCGTTCGGGCTGCTGTCGCCGCCGGGGTCGCGGGCGCAGGTGATGGGCCTCCTGAACTCCGGGGTGATCACCGCGCAGGGCCTCGGGATGCTGCTCGCAGGCTTGGTCGCCGACGTGATCGGCGTGGCACGGACGGTTGCGGTCGCCGGCGCCGTCGGTGCGCTGCTGGCGGTGCCGACGGGGCTGTCGTGGGCACGAGCCAGGGCGGCAGTGACGTGAACGGGCGCGACATGACCGTCGGGCTGGTTGTCGTCTCGCACAGTCGAGCCCTCGCCGACGCCGCCGTCGCGCTGGCCAGGGAGATGGCGCCCGGTGAGCTGCCGATCGAGGTCGCGGCGGGCGTCGACGGCGGGTTCGGCACCGACGCCGTCGCGATCGCCGCCGCCATCGGGGCTGCCGACCGCGGCGCAGGTGTTGTCGTGCTCATGGACCTGGGTAGTGCGGTGCTCTCCGCCGAGCTCGCGCTCGAGCTGCTCGACGACCCCGACCAGGGCGAACGGGTGGTGCTCTGCCCCGCGCCGCTGGTCGAAGGGCTGGTGGTGGCCGCTGTCGTCGCGGCCGGTGGGGCGGAGCGCGCCGAGGTTGCGGCCGAGGCCGCCGGCGCAATGGCGGGGAAGCTGTCGCAGCTGGCACCGGCCGCTGCGGCGCCTCCCGCCGAGGCGTCGGTCGCCGGTGTGCAGGCACGCTTCACCGTCCACAACACGCACGGATTGCATGCCCGCCCGGCGGCCCGGCTGGTCGCGCTCGTGCGTGAAATCGACGGGCCGAACGTGCAGCTCCGCAACGCCACCACCGGTTCGGCGTGGGTCGCGGCCGGCAGCCTCTCGGCCGTCGCGACCCTCGGCGTGCTGCAGGGCCACGAGATCGAGGTGGCGGCGACGGGCCCGGGCGCCGACGCGGCGGTGGAAGCGGTGGCGGCCCTCGCCGCGCGGAGCTTCGACGAGCCCGGTGGTCGGCCTGGGGGAGGGCAGGAAAGCCACTTTCCTGCCCCCACAGGGCCTGAAAGTGGCTTTCCTGCCCTCCCCGTGCCGCTGGCCCCGGGGGTTGCGGTGGGGGCTGCGTTCCACCTCCGGCTCGCGGCGCCGCCCGTCGACGATGTTCCCCTGGGGGAGCCGGCCGCCGAGCGGGCGCGGCTCGCGGCCGCGCGGGATGCCGTGCGGGGCGAAATCCGGGCCGCAGCGGCAGCGGTCGGGGCGGCCGAGGCGGCGATCTTCGAGGCGCACCTGCTCCTGCTCGACGACCCCGAGCTGCTCGAACCCGCGCTCGCGGCGATCGACGGCGGGACGGCTGCCGCGCGGGCGTGGGCCGACGCCACCAGCACGACCGCGACCGCCTTCGCCGCGCTGGACGATCCCTACCTCGCGGGTCGGGCCGCGGACGTCCGCGCGGTCGGCACCCAGGTGCTCACGGCGCTCGCCGGGCCCGCAGCCGCTCCTGCGGTGCCCGCCGGTGCGGTGCTCGTCGCGCCCGACCTCACCCCCGCCCAGGCGGCCACACTCCCCGCCGTTGCCGGGGTGGTGCTCGGCGCCGGCAGCCCGACGTCGCACGCCGCGATCCTGCTGCGCGCCCGCGGCGTCCCGGCCGTGCTGGCCGCGCTCGATGTCGACGACGGGATCCTGCTCGCGTTCGACGGCGCCACCGGCGAGCTGGCCGTCGACCCGGCACCGGAGGTGCTCGCCCGCTTCCGCGAACGCGCGACCGACCAGCAGGAGCGACGCCACGCCGCGCTCGCCCGCGCCGCGGAAACGGCCGTGACCCGCAACGGCGTGCCCGTGCTGGTCGGTGCGAACGTCGGCTCGGCGGCGGACGCGACCGCGGCCGTCGGGGCCGACCTGGTAGGGCTGCTGCGCACCGAGTTCCTCTTCCTCGACCGCCCCGAAGCCCCCGGCGTCGACGAGCAGGAGGCCGCCTACCGCGCCGTCGCCGAGGCGATGGGCGGGCGGCGGGTCACGCTGCGCACGCTCGACGCGGGCGGCGACAAGCCGCTGCCGTACCTCGCGCTGCCGGCCGAGGCCAACCCGTTCCTCGGGCTGCGGGGGATCCGCCTGGCGGCCCGGTGGCCGCAGCTGCTCGCCGACCAGCTGCTCGCCGCCGTCCGGGTCGCGCACGACACGCCGCTCAGCATCATGTTCCCCATGGTCAGCGTGCTCGACGAGCTGCTGGACGCCCGCCGTGCGCTGGAGGAGGCGATCGCGGCGGAGGGCCGCGGCACCCCGCCCGAACTGCAGGTGGGGATCATGGTCGAGGTGCCGGCCGCCGCGCTGAAGGCCGAGCAGTTCGTCCCGCACCTCGACTTCCTCTCGATCGGCACCAACGACCTGACGCAGTACGCGCTCGCCGCCGAGCGCGGCAACGCCGCCGTCGCCGCGCTCGCCGATCCGCTCGACGCCGGCGTGCTGCGGCTCGTCGACGCCGTCTGCCGTGCAGCGGGCGACCGCGCGCTCGTTGCGGTCTGCGGTGAGGCGGCGGCGGACCCGAGCGCGGCGCAGCGGTTCGTCCGGCTCGGGGTGCGGGAGCTCAGCGTGGCGCCCGCGCTGGTCGCGGAGACGAAGCAGACCGTGCGCGGGCTCGACCTGCGGGAATGAGCTCCAGACAATAGGCGCAGGTCAAGCGAATGCGGCCTCGAGCTGGGCCATGCACGCCGGCTCGCCTGCGGAGGCGAGCACGACGAGCTGTCCCGGGACGCTCAGCGCCGGCTGCAGCGGCCGCACAGCCGCGACGTCGAGCACTGCGGCAGGAACACTGCCGTAGACCGCGGTCCACTCCGGCGCGCCGCTGCCGATCTCGACGACGGCGTCCTCGATCGACGTGATCGGGCGGCCCAGCTCCGGCGTGAAGCCGGCATCGCGGCACGCGGTGAGCACGGTGTCGTGCAGAGCGGGTTCGGCGCGGCGCGGCGGGAGCCGCAAGCGCAGCTCGGCGAGCTCGGCGATGGGCACGGCCGCCGCAGCACTCCGGTCGGGTGGCACGACGGCGACGAGCGGTTCCCGCCACAGCTCGGTGGCCCGCAGCCCGGCCCGTGGGCTCGCGCCGCGGACGAGCGCGGCGTCGAGCGCACCGGAGCGCACGGCCGTCAGGTGCTGTGCTGTCGTGCCGTCGACGAGCACCAGCCCGAGGTCCGGCGTGGTGGAGCGCAACGCGCCGATCGCCCGGTGCACGCGCTCGCCCATGCCGGGACCGGTGCCGAGCCGCAGGGTCGCGGCCCGTCCGGCGGCCAGGTCGGCGGCGACGACCGTGACGCGGTCGGCCGCGGCGAGCACCCGCCGCGCCTCGGTGAGGAGGCGGCTGCCGTCGCCGGTGAGCGTCACGCGGCGCGGGGTGCGGTGCAGCAGCCGCACGCCCAGCTCGCGTTCCAACCGTCCGATCTGCTGGCTGACGGCGGGCTGGACGATGTCGAGCCGCTGCGCGGCACGGCCGAAGTGCAGCTCCTCCGCGACTGCGACGAAGTAGCGCAGCTGGCGCAGCTCCACGGCCTGCTCCGATCACGATTCGTTATCGCTGCGCAGCGTAGTCGCTCATTGCTGACGCCGGCCCGGCGTCGTTGGCTGGGGACATGGAGATCGGATTGTGGGTCGACGAGAACCGGCCCTTGCCGGAGGTGCTCGCCGCCGTCGACGCCGTGGCGAGCAGCGGGGTGTCGAGGTTGTGGATCGCGCAGCGGTTCGGGTGGGACGCGCTGACGGTGCTCGCGGCCGTGGGCGGCCGGGCGCCGGGCGTCCAGCTGGGGACGTCGGTGGCGATGCTCTTCCCGAAGCACCCGATCACGCTCGCGCAGGAGGCGCTGACGGTGTCCGCAGCCACTGGGGGGCGCTTCACCCTCGGTATCGGGCCTGGTCATCGGCACGACATGGAGGGTGTCTACGGCTACCCGTGGGAGCGGCCCGCTGATCGCGTCCGGGAGCGCCTGCAGGTGCTCATGCCCTTGCTGCGCGGGGCGGGGGGCTCGGCGGTCGCGCAGCTCAGCACCCCGCAGGCGCCGCCGCCGCCCGTGCTGCTCTCGGCGCTGGGGCCGGTGATGCTGCGGATCGCGGGGGAGCTGGCCGACGGCACGATCACGGCGTGGGCCGGTCCGCGGGCCCTCGACGAGTACATCGTGCCGCGGCTGACCGCCGCCGCGGCCGGCCGGCCCACGCCGCAGGTGGTCGCCGGGATGTGCGTGTGCGTCACCGGCGATGCCGAGGGTGCGCGGCAGCGGCTGACCAGGCTGTTCGGCCGGGCGTCGGAACTGCCGAGCTACCGCGCGGTGCTCGACCGCAGTGGCTACGCCACCGCCGCCGACGCCGCGGTCGTCGGCGACGAGGAGACGGTGGCGCGCGAGCTGCGCCGCTACGTCGACGCGGGCGCGACGGAGGTGCAGGTCGCGATGGTCGGCTCGGCAGAGGAGAACGTCCGCACGCTCGTGCTGCTGGGCGACCTATCAGGGCGCTGAGAAGCGGGTGGCCGCTTCCCGTCCCGCGTCCAGCACATCTTTCAGGCCGCTGTGTACGAGCTTCCCGTCGCGCTTGGCGAACTCGCCGGCCACCAGCACCGTGTCGACGACACCCGGGTGCGCGTTGACGACGATCCCGACCGGGTCGTGCCCGCCGACGGTGCTGACCGTGTCGGTGCGCAGCAGCACGATGTCGGCCTGCTTGCCGACGCGCAGCGAGCCGATCCGGTCGGCCATCCCGAGCGCCGCGGCGCCGCCCATCGTCGCGGCGTGCAGGATGTCGGCGGCCGGCACACGGCCCTCGCCGCTCGCGTCGGTTGACATCAGCGCCGCCCGCATCACGGAGAACATGTCGCCGGGGGTGGACGTGACGACGTCCACGCCGAGCGCGGCGGGCACCCCGAGCCGGCGGACGCGTCCGAGCGTCGGACCGCCGACGTCCATGCGCGCCTCGATCGCGGGCGTGATCGACAGGGCGCCACCGGTGTCGGCGATCATCGTGAGCTCGTCGTCGGGCAGCGAGTTGCCGTGCACGTAGACGGTGCCCGGCCGCGCGAGCCCTTCGGCGTGCAGCGCGGCGATCGGGGTGGACGACTCCGGGCCGGCGCCGACGTGGACGGCGATCCGCAGGCCGAGCTCCTCGGCGAGCGCCCAGTCCTCCTTCACGGCCGGCATCGGGTGGTACGACGGGCCCATCGCCGCCAGCATCATCGTGACCAGCGCGTCGTCGGAGGGCAGGAGCTGCTCGCGCACCCGCCGGGCGTCGTCGTGGCGCCAGGGTTCGTCGGTGGCGAAGACGGGACGCCCGTACGCGACGGCGGCGCGCACGCCCGCGGCGGTGAGCCCGCCGATCACGGCATCCGCGTGGGCGGGGGAGTGCATGATGTGGGCGTAGTCCTGCAGGGTCGTGATGCCGGCGTCGAGGCACTCCAGCCCGGTCAGCTCAGCGGCCACGGCGAGGTCGGCGGCGCCGACCTGGTTCGCGAACCGGCCGTTGACCAGCTCCATGTAGCCCATGATGTCGACGTCCATCGCCACCGCCCGCAGGATCGACTGCCAGCCGTGGCGGTGCGTGTCGACGAATCCCGGCAGCACGATCCGGTCGGTCGCGTCGAGCACCTCGGCGCCGGTCGCATCCAGGTCGGGGCCGACGGCCACGATCCGGCCGTCCTCGATCAGCACGTCGGTGTTGCGGTGCACGGTCGGGTGCGGCTCGGTGTTGATGACACACCCGTGTCTGATCAGCAGCTTCACGATGACTCGCTTTCCAGGTTGCTTTTCAGAAAGCTATCACGACAGTGACTATCCTCGCACCATGAAGATCCGCACCGACCCCGTCGACGCCATCATCGCGGCGTGGACCGCCGAGCTGCCCGACGTGCTCGGCCCGGAATCGGAGCTGGTCAAGCGGGTGCTGCTGCTCTCGGGAGCGTTCGGGAACGCAACGGCGGCCCAGCTGCCGCGCCTCGGCCTCACGAGCGCCGAGCTCGACGTCCTCATCGCGCTGCGCCGCTGCGGGGCGCCGTACGCGCTCAAGGCGAACGAGCTCAGCAGATCGCTCCTGCTCTCCTCGGGGGGCACGAGCAACGTCGTCAACCGGCTCGTCGCGCGCAAGCTCGCCGAACGCCGCCCCGATCCCGACGACGGCCGCGGCACCCGGGTCGCGCTCACACCGGAGGGCGTCGAGCTGGCGGAACGGGCCGTGCGCGCGACCACACGCGCGCACTCCGAGGTGCTGCGGGGCGTGCCGCCGGAAGCGCTCACGGCGGCAGCGGATGCCCTACGAGCGGTCTTCGCAGCCCTCCCGGAGCGCTAGCCGTCGGGTGCCGCCGTCGGCGGGGAGGGCAGGAAAGCCACTTTCCTGCCCTGTGAGGGCCGGAAAGTGGCTTTCCTGCCCTCGCGTGGCGGGACGCCCGCCTCCCCGAGGGTGGTGCGGGTCAGTGCGGCTCGTCGCTCTCGGCCGTCACGCCGTACTGGCCGCGGTAGTACAGCAGCGGCGCGCGGCTCGGGTCGGCGCCGAGGTCGAGCACCTCGCCGACGGCGATCGTGTGGTCGCCGCCGTCGTGCTCACCCCACAGCCGGCAGTCGATCCACGCGCTCACGCCCTCCAGCACCGGCGCCCCCGACGGCGCGGGGCGCCAGTTGACGCCGGCGAACTTGTCGAGGTGGCCCGGCCGGGCGAAGCCGACGCTGACGTGCTCGTGGTCGGCCGCGAGCACGTTCACGCAGAACGCGCCGACCTTGCGGATCCGCGGCCACGTCGTGGACGAGCGCGCCGGGGCGAAGCTGATCAGCGGGGGGTCGAGCGAGAGCGACGCGAAGCTCTGGCACGTGAAGCCGAGCGGGCCGCCGTCGCCGCTCGCGGTGATCACCACGATGCCCGAGACGAAATGCCCGAGCACCTCGCGCATGACGGCGGGGGACACCGGGCCAGGAGGCGCGCTTCCCGTCATGCGTCGACCCTATGCACCACCACGGTCCCCCACCATTCCGGGCGGCCGCCGCGCGCATGGCGCTCGCCCACAGGCGCGGACGTAGCGTGCGGCGTACGTCGGACGTCAGGGAGGACGGCCATGGCGGACCTCGAACGCTTCTCGATGCTGATCGGCGGCAAGCCGGTCGACGCGCTGTCCGGGCGGACCTTCGAGTCGGAGAACCCCTACACAGGACGTCCGTGGGCGGTTGTCCCCGACGGTGGCCCCGAGGATGTCGACGCCGCCGTGGCGGCCGCGCGCGCCGCGCTGGAGGGGGAGTGGGGTGCGCTCACCGGGTTCGCGCGGGCGGCGCTCCTGCGCAGGCTCGGCGACCTGATCGGCGAGAACGCCGAGCGGCTCGCCCGGATGGAGGTGCGCGACTCCGGGAAGCTCTACCGGGAGATGATCGGCCAGCTGACCGGCCTCGGCGGCTGGTACCACTACTACGCGGGCCTCGCGGACAAGATCGAAGGCCGGCAGATCCCGACGCCGAACCCCGCTTACCTCGTCTACACGCGGCGCGAGCCGGTCGGCGTCGTCGCGGCCATCACGCCGTGGAACTCGCCGCTGTTGTTGATGACGTGGAAGCTGGCGCCGGCCCTCGCCGCGGGCTGCACGGTGGTCGTCAAGCCGTCCGAGCACTCCCCGGCGTCGACGCTGGCGTTCGCGGAACTGATCGAACGGGCAGGGTTTCCTGCCGGCGTCGTGAACGTCGTCACAGGGCTGTCCAGGGAGACGGGCGCCGCGCTCGCGGGGCACCCCGGCGTCGACAAGGTCGCGTTCACCGGCTCCACCGCAACGGGGCGGGCCGTGGCGAAGGCGGCTGCCGAGAACATCAACAAGGTGACGCTCGAGCTGGGCGGCAAGTCGCCGCAGATCGTGTTCCCCGACGCCGACCTGCCCGCCGCGGCCAACGGCATCGTCGCGGGTGTCTTTGCGGCCACCGGGCAGACCTGCATGGCCGGCTCCCGGCTGATCGTCCACGCCGACGTGCACGACGAGCTGGTCGCGCTGGTGAGCGAGCGGGCCGCCCGGATCACGCTCGGCGACCCGGAGGACGCGGCGACGGAGATGGGGCCGGTGGCGAACCGGCCGCAGTACGAGAAGGTGCTCGGCTACCTGTCCACCGCGCGCGAGGAGGGCGCGCAGGTGGCCACCGGCGGCGGCGCCGACGAGGGCCTCGGCGGCTACTTCGTGCGCCCGACCGTGCTCACCGGCGTGGACGTCGACGCGACGGTCGTGCGCGAGGAGGTCTTCGGGCCGGTGCTCGCCGCGCTGACCTTCACCAGCGAGGACGAGGCGCTGAAGATCGCCAACGACACGCCGTACGGACTTGCGGGCGCCGTCTGGACGAAGGACGTGCACCGCGCCCACCGGGTGGCGGCGAAGCTGCGCACCGGCACGGTCTGGATCAACGCCTACCGCGTGGTCGGGCCCAGCGTGCCGTTCGGCGGCGTCGGCGCGAGCGGCAGCGGGCGCGAGAACGGCATGGACGCGATCGGCGAGTACTTGGAGAACAAGTCGGTCTGGGTGGAGCTGACCGGCGGCACGAGGGACCCGTTCACGTTGGGGTGAAAACACCGCGAACCCGGCCGGTCGGGTTCCGTCGCCCTAGCGGCAACCGGTAGACAAGGCGACGACCGGCGCCGTCCGTGCTCACGGGGAGCCCAACGAACGGCGCCGGTCAGGCCAGCGTTGTCGATTTCCTTACGACGCGTAGGCGCGCAGCCGGTCGGCCCGCTCGCCGATCCGCAGCTTGCCCATCACCTCGCGCTCGATCTGGCGCACCCGCTCGCGGGAGAGCCCGAAGCGGCGCCCGATCTGGTCGAGCGTGCACGGCTGTCCGTCGTCGAGGCCGTAGCGCATCCGGATCACCAGCTGCTCCCGCTCCTCGAGGGTGGCCAGCACCCTGCGCAGGTCGTCGTGCAGCAGCCGCGAGATCACGGTGGTCTCGGCGTCGGTCGCCTCGCCGTCCTCGATGAAGTCGCCCAGCGGCGCCTCCTCCTCGGACCCGACCGGCATGTCGAGGCTCACCGGGTCGCGGGCGTGGTCGAGCAGGTCGGCGATCTTCTCCTCGGGGATGCCCGACTCGGTCGCCAGCTCCTCGTGGGTCGCGTCGCGGCCCAGCTTCTGGTGCAGGTCGCGCTTGATCCGCGCCAGCTTGTTCACCTGCTCCACGAGGTGGACGGGGAGCCGGATCGTGCGGGCCTGGTCGGCCATGCCGCGTGTGATCGCCTGCCGGATCCACCACGTGGCGTACGTGGAGAACTTAAATCCCTTGGAGTAGTCGAACTTCTCCACCGCGCGGATCAGACCGAGGTTGCCCTCCTGGATGAGATCCAGCAGTGGCATCCCGCGGCCCGTGTAGCGCTTGGCGAGCGAGACGACCAGCCGGAGGTTCGCCTCCAGCAGGTGGTTGCGCGAACGCCGGCCGTCGCGGACGACGGCCCGCAGGTCGGCCGCGTACTGCCGCTCCAGCTCGCGTCCCTCGGTGGCCGCGGTGTCGATCACGTGCTGCGCGAAGACGCCCGCCTCGATGCGCTTGGCCAGATCGACCTCCTGCGCGGCCGTGAGCAGCGCGGTCTTGCCTATGCCGTTCAAGTACACGCGGACGAGGTCGGCCGCAGGGCTCTGCGCGTCGAGGTCCTCCGCAGACGGCTCGGGCGTGCTGGCGGTGGAAGTGGCGTCCCAGACGTCGGACTCGGTACGCTGGCCAGGGATGGCCGGCACCGGCGCCTTGCTGGATGAAGCCTTGGTCGGGCGGCTGGCCGAGGACTGGTCAGCAGGGGTCATCGACCTGGACGGGGCGATGATGGTCGGCGCTGTCATCTGTATTCGTTCCCTCCCTGCGCGACCCGGGCGGGGCGCTGAGGCCTAGCGCCGGGGTTCTCATGGGTTGAACGCCCCCTTTCCGCAGAACGTTCCCGAGGGTGGGCCGCGCCACCGGAACTCTCAGGGTCTCCTCAGGTCCGGGTACGTCCTTCGTGGTCTGGGACCCGCGCGGCTCAGGTGTCCGAGAAGGCCCGAACCGCGCCCATCAGCGCAGGCCAGTCGTCCCGCAACGCGTCGCGGCCCATGAACAAACCGAGGTGCCCGCCCGCCGCTGTGCGCCGCGTCACGAGCCCCGGCGGGGTGCCGACGACCGCCGCCGCGGCGAACAGCTGTGCGGCCGGGGTGATGTGGTCGGTCGCGCCGGCGAGGAGGAACAGCGGGCACGTGATGGCGCTCATGTCGACGCGCCGGTCGCCGACCTGCAACGTGCCTGCGACCAGCTCGTTGCCGTGGAACAGGTGCTCCACGAGCCACAGGTAGAACGCGCCGGGGATGTCCTGCGTGTGCTTGAACCAGTCCTCGAACGCCCGGTAGCGGGCGACGTGCGCGGTGTCGGTGATGTTCAGCAGCAGGTCCAGCTGGCGCGACACCTCCGCCTGCGGCTGGATCGCGATGAAGTTGGCCAGCGCGGCGGCGCCCGGCATCGTGCCGCCGTTCAGCGCGACGAGCGTGCGGTAGGGGGCGAGGCCGAGCGCGCCGGTGAGCACGCGGGTCGAGGAGGCGACGACGGACTCACCGGCATGGAAGTCGATCGGCGCGCCCGCCAGCGTCAACGTGTGCACGCGCTCGGGGTGCAGCGCGGCGTAGACGGCGGCGAGCCACCCGCCCTGGCAGTCGCCTACGAGGTTGGCGCGCCCGCCCATGTGCCGGACGGCCCGGTCGACGACCTCGACGTAGTCGGTGATCGTGACGTCCCGGGTCGCGGTGGTCGCCGCTCGCCACTCCAGGACGTACAACCTGGTCAGCCCGGCGGCCGCGATCGTGCGCAGCTGGCTCTGCGCCGGCGCGAAGTCCACGACGTGGCTGGAGTGGCCGGCCTGCGGCGGCAGCACGAGCGTCGGGACGACGGCCGCGTCGGCGTCCCCTGGCGCGGTGACGTCGCGGAGGTGCGCGAACGGGGTGGTGAGCACGGTCTCGGCCGGCGTGTGCCAGCGCGGCGGCCGGCGGTCCAGGACGGTGTTCCACCAGAGCAGTCCTCGAGCGGCGCCGGCGGCCGGAGGGGTGCTGAGCGCTTGCGCGAGGAGCGCCCCGGAGCGTTCCGCGAACGCGGTGGCCGCGCGGGCCGCCGCCTCGGTGGTGTAGCCCGCGAGGTGGACCAGCGGGGCGTCGAGATCGGCCAATGCGGGTCTCCCTCCCGGCGGGACCACCCGACGGTAATCGCCGCTCGATATACCGAGCAAGCGGATCGGGATGGCGAGCGCCGGCACAACCGGCACCCGAGTGAGCTGCGCCCTCCCATGCTGTCTACCGGTAGGTAGGCAGTCACGATGGGTGCGTGACCCGGATGGTGTTCGATCTCGAAGCGGTGGCCGCGCGCCTCGACCCGGTCGGCTTCACCGGTGCCCTCACGGCGGCGGCTGCGGCGCTGGCGCGCGACCCGCTGCCGGCCGTGCGGGGCGCGGCCGAGCTCGCCGCGGGGAACGGGCGGGCCACGGTCGCCGCGCTCGTGCGGGCTGCTGGCGGGACCGCGACGGGACCGGCCGAGCTGCCCGCGAAGGACCGCCGCTACGCCGACCCGGCATGGGAGGCGAACGCCTTCTACTACCTCCTGCGCCAGCAGCACTCGCTGTTCGCCGAGCACCTGCGCGCGGCCGCGGCCGGGCTCGAGCTCGACGCGCCGGCCCGCGGCAAGGTCGACTTCCTCGTCCAGCAGGTGGTCGAGGCGGCGGCACCGGTCAACTGGCCGTGGTCGAACCCCAGGATGCTCACGAAGGCGTTCGAGACCGGCGGGCTCAGCCTCGTCCGCGGCGCGCGCAACGTGCTGCGCGACGCCGTCACCAACCGCGGCATGCCGCGCAAGACCGTGGAGGGGCGGTTCACGCCGGGTGTCGAGCTCGCGGTGACGCCCGGCACGGTCGTCTTCCGCAACCGGCTCATCGAGCTGATCCAGTACGCGCCGCAGACCGACGAGGTCTTCGAGACGCCGCTGCTGCTCTCGCCGCCGTGGATCAACAAGTTCTACGTGATGGATCTTGCACCGGGTAAGAGCCTCGTCGAGTGGGCGGTCCGGCACGGCCACACCGTCTTCATGATCAGTTACCGCAACCCGGACGCCGACCTGCGGGACGTCACGATGAGCGACTACCTGCGCGAGGGGCCGCTCGCGGCGCTGGACGTCGTGCAGGAGATCACCGGAGCGGACCGCGTCAACATGGGCGCGCTGTGCCTGGGCGGGACGCTCGCGACGGCGGCGACGGCGTGGCTCGCGGCCCGCGGCGACGACCGGGTCGGTTCGTTGACGCTGATGAACACGCTGCTCGACTACGCCGAACCGGGCCGGCTGGGCGTCTTCACGGACGAGGCCACGATCGCGCGGCTTGAGCGCGCCATGCGCCGCGACGGCTACCTCCCGGCGCAGAGCATGGCCACTACGTTCGACCTGCTGCGTGCGACCGACCTGATCTGGAACTACGTCGTCACCACGTGGCTGCTGGGGGAGGACCCCGCGCCGTTCGACATCCTCGCCTGGAACGCCGACTCCACGCGGATGCCCGCCGCGATGCAATCGGAGTACCTGCGCGCGCTCTACCTGCGCAACAGCTTCGCCGAGGGCACGTTCGAGCTGGCCGGCGAGCACCTCGACCTCGCGGCCGTGCGCCAGGACGCCTACGTCGTGAGCGCCGAGGCCGACCACATCGCGCCGTGGGCGTCGGTGTACTCCGGGGCGGCCCGGCTGGGCGGGACGGTGCGCTTCGTCCTTTCCAATGCCGGGCACATCGCCGGAGTCGTCAACCCGCCGTCGGCGAAGTCGCGGCACTGGTACGGCGAGTCCGGGCAGCTGCCGGGCGACGCTGCGCAGTGGCGCGCCGCCGCGGGCGAGCACCGCGCGAGCTGGTGGGAGGACTGGACACCGTGGATCGAGGCCCGGGCCGGCGCCCGGCGCACCCCGCCGCCCACCGGCAGCGCCGCGCACCCGCCGCTGCAGGCCGCGCCGGGCAGTTACGTTCTGGAGGCATGATGGTCCGATGACAGCCCGCCCCTCCGAGCCTGCCGACTCCGGCTGGTCGGCCTCGATGAACGTGCTCGGCGACTTCATCCGCGCACAGCGCCAGCTCGCCAAGATGTCGCTGCGCGAGATGGCGGCGATGTCGAACGTCTCGAACGCCTACCTCAGCCAGGTGGAGCGCGGGCTGCACCAGCCGTCGCTCAAGGTGCTGCAGTCGATCGCCGACGCACTGCAGCTCTCGACCGACCAGCTGCTCAAGCAGGCCGGGTGGAGCACGTCGGCGGGCAGCGACGGTGCGGGGCCGGTGGCGCAGAGCACCGAGGACGCGATCAAGGCCGACCCCCGGCTCTCGCCGGAGCAGCGCACGGCGCTGCTCGGGGTGTACCGCAGCTTCGTCGGGACTGCTTGACATAGTTAATGCAGATGCTCAGTATGGGTAGCAAGTTCCACTCCAGGAGGACCCGTCATGAGCGCACCGACCGACCAGTTCACCGAGACCGTGACCCGCGCGCAGGAGGCGGTCACCGCCGCCGTCCGCACGTGGACCGACACCGTGCTCTCCAGCCTGTCGGGCGTGCAGGCGCTCCCCGACGCCACGGCCGTCGTCGACCGCTACTTCGAGATCGCGCAGCAGGTGCTCGACACGCAGCGCGAGTTCGCCCACTCCGTGCTCGCGGCAGGAGTGCTCAAGGCCGACGCGACGCCCGCGTCGAAGGAGGGCTGACCGCCCGCACGGCGCGGCCCCTACTCGCCCACGGCGTGGCCCCGACTCGCCCACGGTGACACCCCGACTCGCGCACGGCGCGGCCCCGACTCGCGGGTACGCGGCGAGTCGGGGTGTGCGTGCGCGCGAGTCGGGGTGTGGGTGTGGGTGAGTCGGGGTGTCCGAGTGGGCGAGTCGGGGTCAGACCTCGATGATCAGCGTGAACGGGCCGTCGTTCACGCTCTCGACCTCCATCTGCGCGCCGAAGACCCCGGTCTCGACGGTCGCGCCGCGCTCGCGCAGAGCCGCGACGACGGCGTCGACCACCGGCTCGGCCTGGCCCGGCGGCGCCGCGGCCGACCACGACGGGCGCCGGCCCTTGCGGATATCGCCGTAGAGCGTGAACTGGCTGACCACCAGCAGCGGCGCGCCCAGCTCCGCACACGACCGCTCGCCGGGCAGTATCCGCAGCTCGTGCAGCTTGCGGGCCATCGTGGGCACGGCGTCGGCGGTGTCGTCGCGATGCACGCCGAGCAGCACCAGCAGCCCGGGCCCCTCGATCGCGCCGACCACCTCCCCGGCGACGCGGACGGCTGCGCGCGATACGCGTGCCGCAACGGCTCTCACGGTGCTGGCACCAGCAACCCGTGCCGGATGAACTCCCGCACGGCCGGCAGGGTCGCCGCGACCAGCTCGTCGGCCGGCCGGTCGTGCGCGAACGCCAGCAGCTCCACCAGCTCGCCCATCGCGAGATCGCCGCGGCAGCCGGCGAGCAGCGCGGCGGCGGGCTCGTCCACCTCGTGCCGCCACCGCGGCCCGTCGAGGCGCGCGACAGCGGCCCCGACCTCGGCCCAGCCGTCGCCGTCGGCCGTCCCGGGCTCCGCGAAGCGTTCCAGCACCACCGACGGTGCGACGGCGAGCCGGGCGCCGAGCAGCGTGTCGTCGCTCTCGTGCGAGCGCAGCCAGTCGACCCGGTCGAGCCAGCCCTCCACCTCGGGGCCGAGCGGGTCGTCGACGGCGCCGGTGAGGTCCTCGAACACCACCGTGCCCGGTCCGTCGGTGCGGCGCAGCGTGATCAGGCCGAACCCGATGGCCTCGACGCGTTCGCGCTCCAGCCAGTCCAGCCACGCGCCCGCTTGCGCCCGTGCGGCCGGCGAGGCCAGCTCGAGGCCCGCGTCGCGCTGCCAGGTGCCGACGTGCAGCGCCGGGTCGGCGACCTCGCGCTGCAGCACCCACGCGTCGACGCCCTCCGGCAGTCACGAGCGGACCCGGTCGGGCCAGTCCTCGTCGCGCACGTGCAGCCACGAGCCGAGCAGCTGCGCGACCCCGCCGGGCTCCAGATGTGCGGGCAGGGCCCGGACCAGCGCGCCGAGCGCGTCGTCGCCGCCCTGTCCCGAGTCGCGGTAGACGTAGTCGACCCGGGCCGGGCCGGGCACGAACGGCGGGTTGGACACGATCTGGTCGAACCGGCGTCCCGCCACCGGCTCCAGCCACGGCCCGGCGAGCAGCTCCACGTCGAGGTCGTTCAACGTGAACGTGGCGCGGGCCATCGCGAGCGCGCGCGGCGCGAGGTCGGTACCGGTGACGGCGCCGGCGTGCCGGGTGGCGTGCAGCGCCTGCACGCCGCACCCGGTGCCGAGGTCGAGCAGGGTCTGCACGGGCCGCCGGACGGTCGCCGCGGCCAGCGTGAGCGACGCGGCGCCGACGCCGGTGACGTGCTCGCGGTCCTGCCGGCGCAGGTCGAGGTCCGACAGGACCCACCAGTCCCGCTCCTCGTCGCCGTAGGGGCGCAGGTCGAGCGTGGCCGCCCAGCCGCCGTCGGCCGCCCGCAACAGCCCGGCCGCGGCGGCCTCCGCGGGGGTGAGCGGGGCGAGCGCGGCCTCGACGGCTGCGGCGGGTTCGACGGCGTCGAGCAGGAACATCCGGACGAGCACGCCCAGCTCGCCGGCATCGGCCGTGGCGCGGAACGCGGGCTCGACCTCACCCCGGCCGAGCGCGGCGTGCGCGGCGGGCCCGAGCAGCTCGCGGACGCCGTCGGTGCTGAACCGGGCCCGCTGCAGAGCGGTGCGCAGCGCGTCCGCGGCGGCGGGGGAGAGGTGCGGGTGCATCCGACGATGATCCCGCGCCGGCTTTCCGACAGCGTCGCCGCACCCGGCGTGCTTCCATGAGGTGGTGCGGTGGTGGAGGGCGTTCTCCCGGCTCGGGGTCCTGCTCGACGTCGCGTTCGCGCTGGTCTTCGTGCTGGTCCCGGTGGGGATCGGACTCGTGGGACTGCGGATGGTCGGCGACGCCGGCGTGCTGGAGGAGCGCGGCGCGACGGCGCCCGGCCGCGTGGTCGAGCTGCGCGTGTCCCGTGACTACTCGCAGAACCCGCCCTCGATCGACGAGGAGAACGTGTTCGCGTTCGTCGTCGACGGGCGGGAGCACACGTTCGTCGAGGGCGGCGACAAGGCCGTCGGCACACCCGTCACCGTCTGGTTCGACCCGCGCGACCCCGCGACCGTCGCGACGACGAACCCGCCGGGTACCCACCGGGTGATCGGGTACGTGCTGGTGGTCGCCGCGGCGCTGTTCCTCTGCGGGGCGCTCTGGGTGGGCGGGCGGATCGTCGTCGAGTGGATGAGCGCGGTGCCCCGTAGGCGGAAAGCGCGCCGCGCGCAGGCCCGATTCCGCCGGAACATGCCAGGATCAGGCCCATGACCCGCACGTTGTCGCTCTCCCAGATCCCCGAGGCCGACGCGATGCTCGACCGCGACCCGCTCGCGCTGCTCATCGGCATGCTGCTGGACCAGCAGGTGGCGATGGAGCACGCCTTCGGCGCGCCGGTGCGACTTGCCGAGCGGCTCGGCCGCGACCACCTCGACGCCCGCGAGCTCGCCGGCTACGACCCCGAAGCGCTCGTCACGATCTTCGCGACGCCGCGCGCGCTGCACCGCTACCCGAAGTCGATGGCGGGCCGGGTGCAGGCGCTGTGCGCGGCGATCGTCGAGCTGTACGACGGGGACGTCACGCAGCTGTGGAGCGACGTCCCCGACGGCAAGGAGCTGTACGCGCGCCTCCTCTCGCTGCCGGGCTTCGGCAAGCAGAAGGCGCAGATCTTCGTCGCGCTGCTGGGCAAGCAGCGCGGGGTCACCCCGCCCGGCTGGCGCGAGGCTGCCGGCGGCTACGGCGAGGAGGGCGTGCACAAGTCGGTCGCGGACGTCGTCGACGCCGAGTCGCTCACCCGCGTCCGCGAGTTCAAGCAGGCCGCGAAGGCGGCGGCGAAGGCCGGCAACGCGTAGGGCCGGAAAGTGGCTTTCCTGCCCTCGCGTGTCAGCCGTCAGCCGGCCGACGGGATGGGCGCACCCGAGGGCATGCCGGCCGCGACGTAGGCGTCGTACACCGGCTGCCACGGCAGCGCCGACGAGCTGTGCGGCCCCTCGGCGGGCTCGCCGTCGACGTGCTTGTCCAGCTCGGCGAGGCACACCTGCCAGCCGGCGGCGGTGCGCGCCGCCGCGTTCTCCGCGCCGAGCACGTGCACGAACGTGAGGACGCATCCGGCGTCCGTCGGGGCCAGCTCGAAGATCAGCTCGTCGGTCTCCCACGTGTAGGCGAGGCGGCGCGGCGGGTCGAACGCGAGCACGGTGCCGGAGGTGGCGGCGGGGATGTTGGGGTCGTCGGTGAACTCGATCCGGCCGCCGACCACCTGCTCCATGCGCACGCTCGACGGGAACCAGTGCCGCAGGTCCTCCGTCTCGGTGATCGCGGCCCAGACCCGTTCGACCGGGTGGCCGAACGTGCGCCGGAACCGCACCGCGGGGCGGCCGTCGTGCTGGACGAACGTCGCCTGCTCCATGTCGTCTCCTCCGTGATCGGTTTCTGTCTCGAACATGCCCTAGCAAGTATATAGCTGTCAAGGCATGGAGTTGGGTTGCCGACCTCCCGCCGGCTGAACGGCTAGGGTCGGTTCGTGCACCAGGTCCCCGCGGCACGACGCGACGTCCGCGTCATCGACCCTGACCAGGTGTGCGACGCCACGGCCGTGCTCGCCGACGGCGAGCAGGTGCGCCGGTCGGCCGCGGTGCTCGACGCGTTGGGCGACGTCAACCGCCTGTCGATCCTGCTGGCCCTGCATCACGCCGGCGACCTTTGCGTCTCCGACCTGGCGTTCGCCGTCGGGATGAGCGACAGCGCCGTCTCGCACGCCCTGCGGCTGCTGCGCGCGCACGGCATGGTCAGCGCGCACCGGGAGGGGCGGCTGGTGCGTTACCGCGTCACCGGCGACCTCACGAGGCGGCTGCTGGACGTGGTCTCCGAGGGTGTGGTCGGCGACATCGCGCTGCACGCCGACGACACCGCCCGGCACTGAGCGGAAACAGGGGCCGGGTCGGCGCGCGGTTCACGCTTGCGAGTGGCACGATGGAGCAAGTGAGCGACGCCGAACGACCTGCGGAACCGGTCCTGATCACCGATGCTGCGCGCTCGTACGAAGACGATCTTGCGGCGCGCAAGCGCCGCTACAAGATCATGATGGGGATGCGCATCCCGTTCATGATCATGGCGGCGGCCTGCTACCAGATCCCGTGGCTCGCCGTCGGGCTGCTCGTCCTCTCGATCCCGCTGCCGTGGATGGCGGTGCTGATCGCGAACGACCGCCTGCCCAAGAAGCGCGAGGAGGTCAACCGCTACCGCGGCGACCGCCGCGCCGTCGAGGGCCGCGAGCACCCCGTCATCGAGGGTTAAGGGTCATCGAGGGGTAAGGGTCATCGAGGGGTAAGGGTCATCGAGGGCTAGGGTCTCGGCCGCGCGCCCAGCTGCCCGACGGCCGCGGCCCCGGATCCGCACCCCGCCCGCAGCGCCTCCGCGGGTTCCGCGCCGCCCAGCCATGCCACCAGCAGCCCGGCGTTGAAAGCGTCGCCGGCGCCGGTCGGGTCGACGACCTGCGACTCCGGTGGCGACACCTGCCATCCGCCTGATCGATCGGTCCACGTAGCCGCTCCCGGTCCTGCCGTAGCCGCCACCGCGCCGACGTCGGCGAGCAGCCGCTCGGTGGCGCCGAGCGCGCGCCGCCCGTCGGCGTTGGGCAGGAGCAGGTCGACACCGCGCACCCAGGTCATGAATTCGGCGGTGATCGCCGACGCGGGCGGCGGGTCGACCGACGTGCTCAGCCCGGCTGTCCGGGCCGCCCCCAGCGCCGCCAGGCCGGCCGGCCGGGACGCGGCGTCGAGCAGCACGTACCCGGAAACGTGCAGGTGTGACGCGCCACCAAAGGGCGGCAGGTCGGCGGGGGACAGGCGCGCGGCCGCGCCGCGGTCGGAGAACATCGTGCGCTCGTTGCCGTCGAGCAGCGCGACGACCGTGCAGGTCGGCAGGTCGGGGTCGACCGTGACGTGCAGTCCGACACCCGCCGCGGCGAGATCTGCATGGGCCGCGCGGCCCGCGGGGTCGTCGCCGACCCGCGCCACGAGCGTCACGGCCGCGCCGAGATGTGCCATCCAGGCCGCGGTGTTCGCGGCAGCGCCGCCGGCGCGCATGCGGATCGTCGCCGGCACGTCGGCGCCCGCCACGGCCGGCGTGTGCGGCGCGACCAGCACGTCGACGGCCACATCGCCCAGTACGACGATCATCCGGCCAGCGATCGTTCGGTCAGCGCCACCGCGACCCGTGCGGCCAGCTCCACGTTGGCCTTGACCAGCGCGAGGTTGGTGCGCAGGCTCGCGCCGCCGCTGCCGGAGTGGAAGTGCTCCAGCAGCGCGGGTGTGACGTCCTTGCCCGTGATGCCGCGCTCCTCCAGCAGCGCAAGCCCCTCCGCGAGCAGCCGGTCGTGCAGCTGCGCGTCCAGCTCGTCCGCGGCCGGCACAGGCTGCGCGAGCACCATCCCCGCGCGCGAGCCGAGCGCGCGGTGCGCACGCCAGACCGCGGCGGCCTGCTCGGGAGTGTCGACGCGCCACGGCACGGGGTGGCCGGAGTCTCGCCGGTAGAACCCGGGGAAAGTGTCGGTGCCGTGGCCGAGCACGGGCACCGACTCGGTCTCCAGCACCTCCAGCGTCGCGGCTACGTCCAGGATCGATTTCACCCCGGAGCAGACGACGAGCGACGCGGTGCCGGCGAGCGCGGCGAGATCGGCGGAGACGTCCCACGTGTCGCGCGCGCCGCGGTGCACCCCGCCCAGCCCGCCCGTCGCGAAGAGCGCGATGCCGGCGGCTGCGGCCAGGGTTGCCGTCGCCGCGACGGTGGTTGCGCCATCGAGGCCCAGGCCGACGGCGACCCCGAGGTCGCGGGCGGAGAGCTTGGCCAGCTCGCCGTCGCACACGCGGTCGAGCTCGGCGGCGCTCAGCCCGACCTTCGGCACGCCGTCGAGCACGGCGATCGTCGCCGGGACGCCGCCCTGTGCGCGGACGGCCGCCTCGAGCTCGTCGGCCGCGGTGCGGTTCTGCGGCGCGGGAAGGCCGTGCGCCAGGATCGTGCTCTCCAGCGCGACGACGGGGCGCCCGTCGGCGAGCGCCCCTGCAACCTCGTCGGAACATGTCGGGAAGACGGAATCGGACACGTGGGGCATCATGGTCTGCATGCCTACCCAGGTGCTGCCCGACGTCGAAACCCGCCCAGAGGGCACCGACACCTCGGGCACCGACGAGCCCAAGATGTTCCACTACGTCAAGAAGAACAAGATTGCCGAGAGCGCGGTGCTCGGTAACCTTGTCCAAGCGCTTTGCGGCGAGACCTTCCCGGTCACTCGCGCGCCGAAGCCGGGCTCACCGGTGTGCCCCGACTGCAAGAAGATCTTCGAGTCGTTGCCGAAGGGCGGCGAGTCCTAGCAGCAGAGGTGCTGATGCCGGAACAACCGCTCCCGCCACAGTCCGGCTCCGCCGTGCCGCCTCGCCGTGAGCTGCGGGGATGGGTCTACGACCGGTTCGTGGCCGGCATGACGACCGACTGGTACCGCGAGGTGCTGAACCGGCTGCCGTCAGGGGCGCACATGCTCGACGTCGGCATCGGCACGGGCGCCGCGCTGGCCCGCTGCGCCGAGCAGGTGCGGGCCAAGAACCTGACCGTCACCGGTCTCGACATCGACGCCGACTACTTCGAGCGGTGCGTGCGCGAGGTCGCGAAGGCCGGGCTGGTCGACCGGGTCACCCCGCTGCTCGCCTCCGTGTACGACCACCACGGCGGCCCGTACGAGGCCGTTTACTTCAGCGCGAGCCTGATGCTCCTGCCCGACCCGGTCGCGGCGATCAAGCACGTCGCGGCACAGCTGCGACCCGGTGGCCGGATCTACGCCACGCAGACGTTCCAGCACCGCAGGTCGCCGTTGCTGGAGCGGGTCAAGCCGTTGGCCAAGCGGGTCACGACGATCGAGTTCGGGCGCGTCACCTACGAGGACGAGTTCCGCCGCACGTTCGCCGATGCCGGCGTGGAGCTCGTCGAGTTGCACACGATGAGCCGCAACCGAAGCAACTCGTTCCGGCTGGCCGTCACCGCCCCCGCGTAGCCGTCGGGGCGCTCGCCGCGCGTTAAACACGCGCTTCCGTTTAGCAACCTGCGCAGCCCGATCGGCTGCTGGGCGTACCCGAACGTGGGTCTACTGGGGCCATGCCTGCGATCGGGATCCACGCCGGGACACGCTCCGAGCCTGCAACCGCGCGGGCTGTCGTCACGCCGGTGCTGCGGCGCGCGCTCGACGCGCTGGAGCCGGTGGTGGGTGCGGTCGGCCGGTACCACCTCGGTTTCGCCGACGCCCGCGGTGAGCCCATCGACGATCCCGGCGGCAAGCTGATCAGGGCGAACCTGATGATGACCGTGGCGGCCGGGATCGGGCTGCCGCCCGCCGACCTGGGGACGCCGGGGGCCGCGGTCGAGCTGCTGCACAACTCGACGCTCCTGCACGACGACATCATCGACCGCGACGACCTGCGGCGCGGCCGACCGGCGGCGTGGCGGGTCTTCGGGACGGAGCTCGCGATACTCGCCGGCGACGGGCTGCAGGTGGCGGCACTGGGCATGGTCGCCGGTGAGCGGCAGTCGGTCCGGTTCGCCGACGCCATCGGCCGCGTCCTCGCCGGCCAGGCCCTCGAGCTGCGCTTCCCCTCGGTTCCCGAGCCCACCGTCGCGGAGTACGAGCGGATCGCGACCGAGAAGACCGGCGCGTTGCTCGGCTGCGCCCTCGCGTGGCCCGCGGTGCTCGCCCGCGAGCCGGACCCCGCCGTGCGCGCGCTGGAACGGGCGGGCAAGCACCTGGGGATCGCGTGGCAGGCCAGCAACGACGTCGAGGACATCTGGGGCGACCCCGCCGTGACCGGGAAGCCGCTGCGCGGTGACCTGCGACGCCGCGGGCTGACCGCGCCCGTGCTCGCCACGCTGCGCGCCGGCGGCCACGCGGCCGTGCGCTTCGGCCACCTGTGGCGCAGCGAGGAGAACGGGGACGAGCACCTCGGGTGGATGGCCGACCTGATCGAGGAAGCCGGCGGCCGCGCCGTCGCCGAGGACCTCGCGCGCCGCCATCTCGACCTCGCCACCGAGCAAGTCGCCGCCGCCGGCCTGGCGCCGGCCGCGGCCACCGACCTGACGGAGTTCTTCGACCACATCGTCTACCGCCACTGACACCACGAACCCACGTGGCGACTGGAAAGGATCGAACGGATGACCACCATTCAAGCGGCGACACGACCGGTCGCCCGCACCGAGTACGAGCGCCGTTCCCAGGCCGACTGGGACAGCAAGACCGACGACCCGATCAACCTCCTGCTCGGCCAGGAGGACGGGCTCTACCACCACCACTTCGGGATCGGTGATTACGACGCGTCCGTGCTCGACCTGGCCGAGCCGGAGCGCGAGGCGGCGATCCTCGCCGAAATGCACCGCATGGAGACGGCCGAGGTCGAGCTCATCCTGCGCGGTCTGCGCGGGCTGCCCTCCTCCGCGCGCGTCATGGACGGCGGGTCCGGGCGCGGCGGCACGTCGTTCATGGTCAACCGGCGGTTCGGCTGCTCCGTCGTCGGCATGAACTTCTGCCGCCACCACATCGCATTCGCCGAGCGGATCGCGCGCGAGCGCGGCTGGAGCAAGGACGTCGCGTTCCGGTTCGGCAACATGGTCGAGACCGGTCTGGAGGCCGGCTCGTTCGACGCCGTGGTCACCAACGAGACCACGATGTACATCGACCTGGACGAGGGCTTCCGCGAGTTCTCCCGGCTGCTGCGGCCGGGTGGTCGGTACGTCGGGGTCACCTGGTGCGCCAACGACGCCGTGGCCACCGACAGCGAGGCCGTGCGGCAGATCGACGAGCACTACGTCTGCCACATCCACCGCCGCAGCGCCTACTTCGCCGCGCTCGCGGCCAACGGGCTCTCCCCGATCTCCGTCACCGATCACACGTCGGCGGCCGTGCCCTACTGGGAGCTTCGGGAGGCCTCGCAGCTGCGCACCGGGGTGGAGGAGCCGTTCCTGAACGGCTACGCCTCGGGCGAGCTCAACTACCTGGTCATCGTGGCGGAGAAGCTCTGCCACTGAGTGGCCGGTGTCGGGGGTGGGCAGGAAAGCCACTTTCCGGCCCTCACAGGGCCTGAAAGTGGCTTTCCTGCCCTTGCCGAGCGCCGGTTGAGGTGCGGGCCTATCGGGCCAGCACGTACTGCCCCGGGGCGGGCGCCAGCGCGTGCAGGCCGCGCCCGCCCAGCTCGGGCGGGGCGTCGCGGTCCTCGCCGCTGCGGTCGGCGAGCCACGCCGCGTGGTCGCCCCACCATGTCCCCTGCTGCGACCGGACGGCCGCCAGCCGGCTCGGCGGCACCCCGAGGCCGGCGTCGAGCGCCCGGTACGACCGTTCGCCTTCGGCGAGGACGAACCGGCTCGGGCCGCCGAGCAGCTGCGTCGAGCGGTACGCCGGCTCCCAGCCGGTCACCGGGTCGTCCGTCGTGATCACGTAGCAGTCGCGGTCGACCTTCGACAGGTCGATCGCGGTGCCGAGCACGCTCATCGCGCCCGGTGCGACGAGCGGGTTGCGCGCCGCGACGTCGACGAGGTCGCGGTGCAGCCCGGCCGGGACGCGCGTGGCGTCGGCGCGCCAGAACAGCTCCGCCGACGGCTCGGCGGCCCGCCCGCACAGGTGCCCGCGCACCCAGTGCGGCCAGATCAGCTCGTCGGCCCGCAGCCAGGCGTCCACCTCGGCCAGCGTGGGCCCGTCGAGGTAGCCGACCGCTGCCGACGCAGAAGCGGCCGCCTCGGCGAACCCGGGCTCGAGCGGGCCGTCCCCGTGGTCGAGCGTCGTCGCCACCAGCGTGAGCGAAGCGACCCGGTCGGCGGCGGCGATCGCGGAGAGGTGCCCGGTGACCGTCGCGGCGATCAGTCCACCGGCGCCGAAGCCCATGAGCGACGTCGTCGGGGCGCGTGTGATGCGTTCGCACGCGTCCATCGCGTCGAGGACGGCCTGGCAGTAGGTGTCGAGGTCCCACGTGGCGTGGGTCCGGTCAGGGTTGCGCCACGAGATCGCGAACACCTGCTGCCCGCCCCTGACCAGCTGCTCGACGATGCTGTGGTCCGGGGCGAGGTCGGCGACGTAGAACCTGTTCGCGATCGGTGCGACGACGAGCAGCGGCACCGCCCGCACGACCTCGGTCTGCGGCAGGTACTGGATCAGCTCCATGGTGGGTGTGCGCAGCACGACGGCACCCGGTGTCGCGGCGACGTCGACACCGACCTCGCAGGCGTCCGCCTCGACGGCGGACGGCACCCGCGGCGCCGTGGACAGGTCGGCGGCCATCCGCATCGCCCCGCGGGCGAGGCTGCCACCACCGGTCGCCATCGCCGCCTGCAGCACCTCGGGGTGCAGCGGGCCGTTGCCCGGCGCGACCGCCGCGAGCGCTGCCCGCAGCGCCGCCGCGACGCGCTGGTGGTCGGCCGGGTCGAGCTCGGCGTCGGCGAGCAGGTCGGTGGCCGTGCGCGCGGTCGCCGCGTGCGCCTGCACGAGCCGGCGCAGCAGCGGGTTCGTCGTCCAGGCCGGATGGGTGTGGCGAGGGCCGCCGGGGGTGAATGGCGAGCGGCCGGCGGCCACCGCGAGGAGATCCGAGAGCAGCCCCGCACCCCGCCCGACGACGGTCACCGGCTGCGCGGCCAGCGCCGCGAGCAGCCGGAACCCGGCCCGGCCCGGCAGCACCGCGCGCAGCGGACCACGCGCCCCTCCCGCGAGCACCGCGTCCAGCCCCGGCGTGCCGCCTGCCCCGTTCATCGTGCCTCCTCCGCGCCACCACCAGAGTGGGCGGAGCCGACCAGCGAGGGCAAGTGCGCCGTCGCCCGTCCGGGGAGGTGTTTGGCGATCAGCTGCGGCCTCCGCGGGACGTGCCCCGACGGCCACTGCTCCTGGATCGCGTTGTTCAGGTGCGCGCCGAGCACGATCGAGAGGCCGAGGAGGAACGCGAACAGCAGGAACGCGATCGGCGTCGCGAGCGCGCCGTAGGTGTAGCCGGTGCTCGTCAGCACCGCGATGTAGATCCGCATGCCGGTCGTCGACGCGACGAAGACGACCATCGCGAGCAGCGCGCCCGGCAGCAACCGGCGCCACGGGAGGCCCCTCGGGAGCGCGACCTTGTAGAGCGTCGTGAGCACCGCCACGAGCAGCAGGCCGACGCCCGGGTAGTAGACGGCGATGATCACCTGCGTCGCTGCGGGGCGCCACGACGATGGCAGGGCGGCGGGCAGCAGGTCCGGCCCCAGCGCGATCGCCGGCAGCACGAAGATCGCCACGACCAGCGCGAACACGTAGACGAGCAGCGAGAACACGCGCTGCCACACCGGGTGGCGCACGAGCTTCTGGCCATGCGCGTGGGTGACCGAATCGACGAGCGACGCCACCGCGGACGAGCCCGCCCACAGCGCCACCACGAACCCGACGGAGACGACGTCGGCCCGGCCCTCTGTGAGAATGCTCTCCGCGGTCGGCGCGATGATCTGGTCGACGACCTCCGGGGTGAACACGTCCCTCGAGAACGCCACGACGAGGTTCTCGACCGTCCCGACGAGGCCGGGGTCGAACCAGCCGCCGACGAACCCGACCGAGCCCAGCAGCCCCAGCAGCAGCGGCGGCAGCGACAGTGCCTGCCAGAACGCCGCCTGCGCCGAGTGCGAGAAGACGTCGTCGTCCCAGGCCTTGCCGAGCGTTCGGCGGATCACCCTGCAGATCACCCTGCCGAGTGGACGTGCGTCCGAGGTCATCCTGCTCCCGGGTCGTGCTGGCGGGTCATGCCGCGCCTGCCGGCGGCGCCCGGTTACTCTGGTCGACGCCCCGAGCGCCGAGATCGCCGGGGTCGCAGCGCCCGGTGCAGGGCCGATCCTGAAGTCGAGATCGCAGGGAGTCGTGTGTCGTCGCAGGCCCAGCAGATCGCGCCCTCGTCCCGGCCGCTGCGGGCGTGGCAGCGCAGCGCGCTCGCCCGCTACCTCGCAGCCGCGCCGCAGGACTTCCTCGCGGTCGCGACGCCCGGTGCGGGCAAGACGGCGTTCGCGCTGCGGGTGGCGTCGGAGCTGCTGGCCGACGGCGTGATCAACGGCATCACCGTGGTGACGCCGACGGAGCACCTCAAGCACCAGTGGGCGGCCTCGGCGGCGAGCGTGGGCATCGCGATCGACCCCGACTTCCGCAACTCGACGGGCGCGACGTCGGCCGACTACCGCGGCATCGCGATCACCTACGCCGGCGTCGCCGCGCACCCGCTGCTGCACCGCGCCCGTACCGAGAACCGGCGCATGCTGGTGGTCCTCGACGAGATCCACCACGCCGGTGACGCGCGCACCTGGGGCGACGGCGTCAAGGAGGCGTTCGAGCACGCCACGCGCCGCCTGACGCTCACCGGGACGCCCTTCCGCAGCGACGACAACCCGATCCCCTTCGTCGACTACCTCCCCGACGGCGACGGGGCGCTGCGCAGCCGTGCCGACCACCTGTACGGCTACGCCGAGGCGCTCGCCGACGGCGTCGTCCGGCCCGTGGTGTTCCTGGCGTACTCGGGCATGTCGAGCTGGCGCACCAGCGCGGGCGAGGAGATCACCGCGCGGCTCGGCGAGCCGATGACGGCCGAGCAGACCGCACGGGCGTGGCGCACGGCGCTCGATCCCGGCGGCGAGTGGATCCCGGCGGTGCTGGAGGCCGCCGACCGGCGGCTCACCGGGCACCGCATGGGCGGGATGCCCGACGCCGGCGGGCTGGTGATCGCCTCCGACCAGACGACGGCCCGCGCGTACGCCGCGATCCTCACCGATGTCACCGGCACCCCGCCGACGCTCGTGCTCTCCGACGAGCCCGGGTCTTCGGCGCGGATCGATCGCTTCTCGGCGTCGGAAGACCGCTGGATGGTGGCCGTCCGGATGGTGTCCGAAGGCGTCGACGTGCCGCGTCTCGCCGTGGGCGTCTACGCCACCAGCGCGTCGACGCCGCTGTACTTCGCGCAGGCCATCGGGCGGTTCGTCCGGTCGAGGCGGCCGGGGGAGACGGCCTCGGTGTTCGTGCCGAGCGTGCCCGTGCTGCTGGGGCTGGCGAGCGAGCTGGAGGCGCAGCGCGACCACGTGCTGGGCAAGCCGCACCGCGCCGACGAGCAGTGGGACGACGAGCTGCTCGCGCAGGCCCAGCGCCAGGAGGACGAGCCTGGCGAGGACGAGAAGGCGTTCACGGCGCTGGAGGCGCACGCCGAGCTCGACCAGCTGATCTACGAGGGCACGTCGTTCTCCGCCGACGAGGAGGACTACCTCGGCCTGCCGGGGCTGCTGGAGCCCGACCAGGTGCGCACGCTGCTCAACCAGCGGCAGAAGGAGTGGCTCACGCGGTCGCAGCGCAAGGCCGCGGACTCCGGACCGGACGCCGCTCCTGCGGCACCGGCGCCGCCGCAGGAGCGCGTCCAGCTCTCGGTGCGCGAGCAGCTGGCGAAGCTGCGCAAAGAGCTCAACACGCTCGTGGCGTTGCACAACCATCGTACGAAGAAGCCGCACGGCAAGATCCACAACGAGCTGCGCGCCCTCTGCGGCGGCCCACCCACCGCGATGGCGACCATCGAGCAGCTCGAAGAGCGCATCGCCACCCTCCGCTCCTGGCGCTGACGCACCCGAACGCAGCACTCACCCACCCAAACGCGGGACTCGCCGACCGAGACGCGGGACTCGCCCGCGAGAACGTGGGACTCGCCGACCAAGACGTGGGACTCGCCGGCGGCAACGTGGGACTCGCGGCGAGTCCCACGCCTCAGCGGGCGTGTGCCACGTTTCGGCGGGCGTGTCCCACGTTCGAGCGGGCGAGTGCCACGTTTCGGCGGGCGGGTGGCACGTTCCTGGGGCGGGAACGGCCGCGGGGCGGGGACCGATGGTCCCCGCCCCGCCGCGGTGTCCTAGGGAGCCGGCTGGATGCCGGCCCGGTCAACTGCCGGACTGCACCTCGACCTGGAGTTCGGCCAGCTTGTCGGCGTGTGCTCGCGCGTGGTGACCGCAGAACAGCAGTTCGCCTCCCGAGCGGAGGACGGCCCGGACCTTTGCGGCTGCTCCGCAACGGTCGCAGCGGTCGGCAAGGGTCAACTCGGGCCGGGTCAGGGTTCCTGGCTGCATAGCGGTCTCCCTCCGTGTCGGTCGCGGGTTCCCCCACGACCGCTTGCTGTGGCGACCGCTTGCGCGGTGCGCCCACTCTCCCAGACGTTCAGCACCCCTGCTTGTGTTCCCTGGTGATGCCGCGACGCCCGTCACGCAGCCCGTTCCGGCCACCTGCTGGACGCTGCGACGCCACCCTGTGCTACCGCAGATTCAGTTGACTACGTGTGAATGATGCGGTCCCGGGTGTGTCACCGCAAGGTGTGCTGCGTTAACTCTCTCGAAGGGTCGATTACGGTCTGCAGTTGTGACGTCGAGCGTGCGGAGCCGGGTTCCGGCTCCACTGCTGTTCGTGGTCGGTGCCCTTTCGTTATACATCGGCGCGGCCCTCGCTGTCGGCCTCTTCGACAGCCTGTCGCCGACAGCGATCGCAGTGTTACGGATGGTGGGCGCCGCGATGGTGTTGATCGCGTGGCGGCGGCCGCCGCTCGCGGCGTGGAACTGGTGCCGGCTGGCCCGCGCCACGGCCTTCGGCATGGCCACGGCCTGCATGAACATCGCCTTCTACGAGGCGATCGCCCGGCTGCCGCTCGGCACGGCCGTCGCGATCGAGTTCTGCGGCCCGGTTGCGGTCGCCGCCGTGGCCTCCCGCCGCCCGCGCGACGTCGCCGCGGTCGCCCTCGCCGCGTTCGGCGTGCTGCTCATTGCGGATGTCCGCTGGTCAGACAGCTACACGGGAGTGGTGTGGGCGCTGGTCGCGGCCGCGTTGTGGGCCGCGTACATCGTCCTCGGCAAGAAGGTCGCGACCGCCGGGAACGGCCTCGACGACATGGCTGTCGGGTTCGGGGTGGCCGCCGTCGTGCTCTCGCCGCTCCTGCTCATCGGCGGTGTCGACGGGCTCGCGGCGCTCGCGGATCCGCAGGTACTGCTCATCGCGCTGGGCGTGGGCCTGCTGTCCAGCGTCGTGCCGTACGTGCTCGACCAGATCGTGTTGCGACGGGTCGGGCAGGCCCGCTTCGCCGTGCTGCTGGCGTTGCTGCCCGCCACGGCGACCGTCGTCGGCCTCGCGGTGCTCGCGCAGATCCCGACGGTTGCCGAAGCGGTCGGAATTGCGGCCGTTGTCCTCGCCGTGATGCTGCGTTCGAAGGACGGCGACGCGCCCGCGCCGGTGGGCTGAACGTGATTTGGGTCACGCAGAGTGATCGCAAAATCTACAACGGACAGTAGTCGAAGAATCCCCGAAGGTGTGACGGTGTGGCGTCCAGGTGAACCGGTCGTCGCGATGTTTCAGCTCGTTCCGAGTGCCGGAAATGTCCCTTGTTGCTCACCGTGCTCGAAGAGCGACGCGGCCGGCCCGACGATCTGCGGGTCGGGGTCGACGGCGATGCCGAGGTCCTTGCCCGGGTAGTCGAAGAGGCGCAGCACGTGCCGCATCGCCTCGAGTCGGGCCCGCTTCTTGTCGTTGCTCTTGATCACCGTCCAGGGTGCGTCGGCGGTGTCGGTGTAGAAGAACATCGCCTCCTTCGCCTCGGTGTAGGCGTCCCACTTGTCGAGCGACGCGAGGTCCATCGGGCTGAGCTTCCACTGCCGCACCGGGTCGACCTGCCGGATCACGAACCGCGTGCGCTGCTCGTTGCGCGACACCGAGAACCAGAGCTTCACGAGGTGGATGCCGCTGCGCACGAACATGCGCTCCAGCTCGGGGGTCTCGCGGAGGAACTCCATGTAGTCGCGGGCCTCGGTGAACCCCATGACCCGCTCGACGCCGGCGCGGTTGTACCAGCTGCGGTCGAACAGGACGATCTCGCCGGCGGAGGGCAGGTGTGCGATGTAGCGCTGGAAGTACCACTGCGTGGACTCGCGCTCGCTCGGCTTCTCCAGTGCGACGACCCGTGCCCCGCGCGGGTTGAGGTGCTCCATGAAGCGCTTGATCGTGCCGCCCTTGCCGGCCGCGTCGCGCCCCTCGAAGAGGATCACGACCCGCTGTCCGGTGTCCTTGACCCAGTTCTGCAGCTTCAGCAGCTCGATCTGCAGGAGCCGCTTCACGCGGTCGTACTCCTCGCGCGGCAGGCGCTCGCCGTACGGGTAGCCCTCACGCCAGGTGTCGATGTGTGCGCCGTCGGGGCCGAGCAGCACCGGATCGTCGTCGTCGGAGTTGTCGACGTGCATCTCGGACTGATGGGCGAGCAGCTCGGGAAGGTCCACCGGCGCACGATGCTCGGTGCAGATGGCGGCAGCGTGAACGGCAGGTGGACCAGCCCGTGTGACGTATGCGTCATCGAGGTGTCGAGTACGTGCGGAAAACGGGGTCGTCGCAACAAATCCCGATCCGTGTGACCGAAATGTGACCCTCTGTCGGTGTCTTTACCGATTCAGTGTGCTTGGCGCCACTGGGTTGAGCGACATACGTTGTCCGCCACAACATTTCCCCCGCACCCGCGGGACCCCGACGATGTGGAAGGACGGCCATGCGCACGAGGAGAACAGCGGTTGCGTTCGCGGGGCTGGGGCTCGCCCTCACCCTGGCAGCCTGTGGGCAGAACGCCGCGGCGCCCAGCGCGCCCGCACCGACCGGGTCGGCGCCCGCCACCGGCGCGAAGGTCGGCGTGATCCTTCCCGAGACCGATTCCTCGGCGCGCTGGGAAGGCTTCGACAAGCCGCTGCTGACCAAGGCGATGGCGGCGGAGGGCCTGCAGGCCGACATCCAGAACGCGCAGGGCGACGAGCAGAAGTTCACGACCCTCGCCGACGGCATGATCTCCAGCGGCGTGAAGGTGCTGGTCATCGCCTCGATCAACAGCGAGTCGGGCGCTGCCGTCGCCGCGAAGGCCAAGGCACAGGGCATCCCGGTCATCGACTACGACCGCCTCAACCTCGGCGGCACGAGCGACTACTACGTCTCCTTCAACAACGTGAAGGTCGGCGAGCTGCAGGGCGAGGGCATGAAGCAGGCACTCGCGGGCAAGGCCGGCGCGGGCGTCGTCCAGATCGAGGGTGCCCCGACCGACAACAACGCCACTCTGTTCGCACAGGGCCAGGACAACATCCTCAAGCCGCTGTTCGACGCCGGCACGCTCACCCTCGTCCAGAGGCAGGCCATCGAGGACTGGGACAACCAGATCGGCGGCACGACCTTCGAGCAGATCCTGACCGCCAACCAGGGCAAGGTCCAGGGTGTGGTCGCGGCCAACGACGGGCTCGCCGGCGCGATCATCACCGTGCTCACCAAGAACGGCCTCAACGGCCAGGTGCCGGTGACCGGTCAGGACGCCACCCCGGACGGCCTGCAGGCGATCCTGCGCGGCGACCAGTACATGACGGTCGACAAGCCGATCGACCAGGAGGCCGGGGCCACCGCGAAGCTCGCCGCGGCGCTGGCCAAGGGTGACAAGGCGGCCGCTGACGCGATCGCGACGGCCACCGAGAAGGACCCGAAGGGCAACCGCGACGTCAAGTCCGTGCTGCTCACGCCGGTGCTGATCACCAAGGACAACGTGAAGTCGGTCGTCGACCGCGGCGCCGTGCCCGCGAAGGACATCTGCGTCAGCGCGACGCAGGCCGTCTGCGACCAGCTGGGCATCAAGTAGAACCCGACCCCATGTGCGCGGCTGCCGTCCCCGGGCGACCGGCGGGACGGCAGCTGCGCACGGGTACCGGAGGTACCACCATGACCGAGCCCATCCTGCAGCTGCGCGGGGTGAACAAGACCTTCGGCGCCGTCCAGGTGCTGCACGACGTGGATTTCACCGTCAAGGCCGGTGAGGTCACCGCGCTCGTCGGCGACAACGGTGCCGGCAAGTCGACGCTGGTGAAGTGCGTCGCGGGGATCCACCCCATCGACAGCGGCGAGGTGCTCTTCGACGGCGAGCCGGTGTCGATCACCGCGCCGACCGACGCCTCGCACCTCGGCATCGAGGTCGTCTACCAGGACCTCGCGCTCGCCGACAACCTCGACATCGTCCAGAACATGTTCCTCGGGCGGGAGCGCGGCAAGCCGTGGCTGCTCGACGAGGCCGACATGGAGCAGGCCGCCCGCAGGACGCTGGCGTCGCTCTCGGTGCGCACAGTCACGTCGGTGCGGATGCCGGTTGCCGCGCTCTCCGGTGGACAGCGCCAGACCGTCGCAATCGCCAAGGCCGTGCTGTGGGACTCGAAGGTCGTCATGCTCGACGAGCCGACCGCCGCGCTGGGCGTCGCGCAGACGCGGCAGGTGCTCGACCTCGTGCGCCGCCTCGCCGAGCAGGGCCTCGGTGTCGTGCTGATCAGCCACAACATGGCCGATGTCTTCGAGGTCTCCGACCGCATCGCCACCCTGTACCTCGGCCGGATGGTGGCCGAGGTGAACACCAAGGACGTCAGCCACGGCCAGGTGGTCGAGCTGATCACCGCGGGCCGCTCCGGTGAGCTGGGCCTGCAGCGACCCGAGAGCGTGACGATCTGATGGCAGCACCGACCGACAAGGACCCCGCGGACGGCGGCAAGGTGACCACCGCGAAGGAGCCGGCCACCGCGGCCGAGCGTGCCGCGCCCGCGTCCTCGCGCGCGGCCGACTTCGGCATCGACACCACCGCGCGCACCACCGGTGAGGCGATCCGCGGCTACCTCTCCGGGCTGCGCACCGGCGACCTCGGCGCGCTGCCCGCGCTGCTGGGCCTGCTCGCGCTGTTCATCCTCTTCACACTCCTCGACTCGGCGGGCGTCTTCCCGAGCCTGCTGAACCTCGCCAACCTGCTCCAGCAGGGCGCCGGGCGCACCATCATCGCGATGGGCCTGGTGTTCGTGCTGCTCACCGGCGAGATCGACCTGGCGGCCGGCACGGCGTCGGGCCTCACGGCCTCGGTGATGGCGCTGCACCTCGTGCGCGACGGCAACCTTCTCGGCTCGATGGGCACCACGGTGTTCGTGCTGTTCGCGGCCGTGATCGTGCTCGCGATCGTGCTGGCGGTGATCCTGCGGATCTGGACGGGTGTGGCATTCGCGGCGCTCGCGTTGCTCTTGCTGGTGATCGGGTTCCCACCGAATCCGTGGCTGGAGATGCTGCTGGCGATCTGCGTCGGTGTGGTGATCGGCTGCATCACCGGCTTCCTGGTCGCGAAGATCGGGATGCCGTCGTTCGTCGTGACGCTGGCGCTGTTCATCGCGTGGCAGGGGATCATCCTGCAGCTCATCGGCGACGGCGGGACGCTCGGCCTGCGCGACCCGGTGATCAACGCGGTGGCCAACGGCAGCCTCTCGACGCTGGGCAGCTGGATCCTGTTCGTCGTCGGTGCCGGCGGGTACGCGGCGGTGCTGCTCAACCGGCAGGTGTCGCGGCGCAAGCTGGGCCTGGTCGCGCAGCCGACCGGGCTGGTGCTGATCAAGATCGGCGCGGTGGTGCTGCTCGCCGCGGTCGCGACGTACCTGCTCACACTCAACCGCTCGGCGGGCACCCTGGAGATCTCCGGTGTGCCGTACGTGGTGCCGATCGTGCTCGCGCTGCTGATCGCAGGCACGTACGTGCTCGACCGCACGCGGTTCGGCCGGCACATCTACGCGGTCGGCGGCAACCGTGAGGCGGCCCGGCGCGCCGGCATCGACGTCGTGCGGATCAGGGCGACGGTGTTCGTGATCGCCTCGGCGCTCGCGGCGATCGGCGCGATCGTGTACTCGTCGAAGGTCGGCTCGGTCTCGCCGAGCTCCGGTGGCGGCAACACGCTGCTGTTCGCGGTGGGTGCCGCGGTCATCGGCGGGACGTCGCTCTTCGGCGGTCGCGGCCGCGTGAGCAACGCCGTGATCGGCGGCGCGGTGCTCGCGACCGTCGAGAACGGGCTCGGCCTGCTCGGCCAGCCCGCGGCGGTCGTGTTCGTCGTGACCGGGCTCGTGCTGCTGCTCGCCGCCGGCGTCGACGTGCTGTCGCGACGCCGGTCGGCCACCGCAACGAGATAGGCCGTGTTCAGGAGGTCAGGGTCGATGCTCTTCGTGATCCAGATTGTCGCTGGCAAGGCGCCGCCGCGATCCGTCGTGCAGAGACATGCACTGCGTACCCGGTCGTGGCGGCTGTGCTGCGTCCGAGCCGCCAGCGGCGATCTGGGCGCGAAGAGCGCGATCAGGACCTTCTAAGCACGGCCTATGTGGCCCGGTTACGCGGGCGAGCGGATGCGGAGCCGGCTGAACGGATCGGGGGTCCTTGGTGAGTCGGGCATGGGGGGTCGACGGCGGCCAGTCCGCCGGGGCCCGGCCTGACGAGGCCAGGCGGCACAACCGGGCGGCGCTGCTGCGTCGCCTGCACGTCGACGGACCGTGCACCCGGGCGACCCTGGCCACCGAGCTGGGGCTCAACCGGAGCACGATCAAGGCGGTGGTGGACGGTCTCGCGGACGCCGGTGTGGTGACCGAGGCCGTCCCCGCGCAGCGCACAGGTGCGGGGCGGCCGTCGCTGATGGTGCTGCCGGAGCCGGAGGCCGCGGTAGTGCTGGCCGTGGACGTCTGGGTCGAGCAGGTCGCGATGGCGATGGTCGGCATCGGTGGGCAGGTGCTGGGCCGGCACAGCTGGAACCTGCACCACCGCACCCGCACCCCGGGTGAGGTGATCACCCACGTCGCGGAGTCGGCGCAGCTGCTCGCCGACGAGCTGGCCGTCACGGCGCAGGGCGCGGCGGTGTCGGTGCCCGGTGTCGTCCGGCGCGACGACGGCTTCGTGCACGAAGCGCCCAACCTCGGGTGGCGCGACATCGCGCTGGGCGCCCGGCTGGGCTCCGTGCTGAAGATCCCGGTGCAGGTCGCGAACGACGCGGAGCTGGGCGCGCTCGCCGAGCACGTCCGCGGCGTCGCACGGGCCTCGACCGACCTGGTGTACGTCTCCGCCGACCGCGGTGTCGGCGGCGGCGTGATCTCGGAGGGCCGGCCGCTGCGCGGGGCCCGCGGGTACGTGGGCGAGCTGGGGCACCTCGTGGTGCGGCCCGGTGGCCGGCCCTGCTACTGCGGGTCGCGCGGCTGCTGGGAGACCGAGGTGGGTGAGGCGGCGCTGTGCCGCGCGCTGGGCCTGCCCGAGGACGCGAAGCGCGGCGTCGTCGTCTCGGAGCTGCGCTCGCTCGCGACCCGGCCCGCGCCGGGGCCGCTGGACGAGTTCGCGGAGTGGCTCGCCGTCGGGCTGGTGACGGTGGTGAACATGATGGCGCCGGAGCTCGTCGTGCTCGGCGACCTGTTCGCCGCGCTGCCAACCGGGGTCGTCGACCACGTGCGCGGCCTCGTCCAGGAGCGCAGCCTCGTCAGCCGGGCGACCGGCGGCGTGCGCATCGAGACGAGCCCGCTGGGCCGCGACGCGAAGCTGGTGGGCGCGGCGGAGCTGGCGTTCGAGCCGGTGCTGGTGGCGGTGTAGCCGGCAGGGCGGATACCCCGAGGCGCCCTGGGGAGGGCAGGAAAGCCACTTTCCGGCCCTGTGGGGGCAGGAAAGTGGCTTTCCTGCCCTCGCATGCGGGCACACGATGCCGGGCGAGGCGTACCCCACAGCGCTGGTGCATGCCGTGAACACGCCGCGTATTGTCGAACCGACCCGCGGGAACCTCACGTACCGAGGCTGAGATGGCGGCAGGACCGGCCGCTGACCGTTAGCACCTGACCCGGCTCGTACCGGCGTAGGGAGGAAGCCTCGTGATCGGCGTACCCCGGAAGATCCTGATCCTGCTAGCCGCGCTGGCGTTCGTGCTTGCCGGCTGTGGCGGCGGCCAGCCGGCAGGCGGGGGCCCGGCCCCGCAGAAGATCAGGTTCGCGCTCGACTGGACGCCCAACACCAACCACACGGGCCTGTTCGTCGCGCAGCAGGAGGGCTGGTTCCGCGACGCCGGGCTCAACGTCGAGATCGTGCCCTACAGCCAGGCGAGCGCCGACACGCTCGTCTCGGCGGGGTCGGCGGAGTTCGGCATCTCGTTCCAGGACGGCTTCACGTTCTCGAAGGCGGCGGGCGCGGACATCACGTCGGTGATGGCGGTGCTGCAGCACTGGGCGTCGGAGATAGCGGTGCTCGCCGACCGCACCGACATCACCTCCCCGAAGGACCTCGACGGCAAGCTCTACGGCGGCTTCGGCTCGGCGTCGGAGGAGCCGAAGATGCGCTCGGTGATCAGGAATGCCGGGGGAGCGGGCACGTTCCAGAACGTCGTGCTCGACACCGGCGCCTACGAGGCGCTGTACGCGCGTCGGGTCGACTTCACCGAGCCGTTCGTGGCGTGGGAGGGCATCGAGGCGCAGCTGCGCGGCGTGCCGCTCAAGACGTTCGCGTACACCGACTACGGCCTGCCCGATGCGTACAGCGTGATCATCTCGGGCAACAGCACGTGGTTGCAGGCGAACCCGGCAGCGGCGAAGGCGTTCGTCCAGGCGCTGCAGCGGGGCTACCAGCTCGCGGCCGACGACCCCGCCCGTGCCGGGCAGCTGCTGATGGACGCCAATCCCGGCGCGTTCACCGAGCCGGAGCTGGTGAGCCGCAGCCAGCGGCTGCTGAGCGAGAAGTACATGCGGGACGCAGCGGGCAAGGTCGGCACGCAGACGCTGGAGCGCTGGTCGGCCTACTCGGGGTGGCTCGCCGATTCCGGTGTGCTGAGCGGGCCGGACGGCGAGCCGGTCAAGGGGCGGCCCGATTTCGCGACCTGGTTCACCAACGACTACATCACCCCATGAGCAAGGCGGTGGTCGTCAAGCTGTGGCCGGCCACGCTGCTCGTCGCCGCCGGCCTGGTGCTGTGGCAGGTGCTGGTGACGGTCAGCGGGGTGCGGCCGCAGGTGCTGCCCTCGCCGCTGCGGGTGGTCGAGCAGGGGTGGGCGTTCCGGGCGCAGATCTGGACGAACACAATGCCGACCCTGCAGGTCACGGCCGTCGGGTTCGCGGTGTCGCTGGTGCTGGGCTGGACGCTCGCGATCGCGGTCGACTTCTCGCCGTGGCTGCGCAGGGCGCTCACGCCGCTCTTCGTCGCGTCGCAGGCGCTGCCGATCATCGTGATCGCCCCGCTAGTGATCATCTGGTTCGGGTTCGGGCTGCTGCCGAAGGTGCTGGTGATCGCGCTCGTGACGTTCTTCCCGGTGGCCGTCGGGCTGATCGAGGGGTTCGCCGCGACCGACCGGCAGGCGATCAACCTGCTGCGCAGCATGGGCGCGTCGCGGTGGAAGGTGTTCCGGTACGTGCGGCTGCCGGGCGCGATGCCGCGGTTCTTCACCGCGCTGCGCACCGGCATCACCTACGCCGTGACGGGCGCGATCTTCGCGGAGTACGTCGGCGCCACGGCCGGGCTGGGGATCTTCATGAACCAGCAGAAGAGCTCGTTCCGGACGGACCTGGTGCTGGCCGCCGTCCTCGTCACGGTCGTGCTGACGGTCGTGCTGTTCACCCTGACCTACCTGGTGGAGCGGCTCACGATCCCTTGGAGCCGGCATGGCTGAGATCAAGCTGATGGTCGACGGGCTGGTGAAGGCGTTCGGGCCGGAGCTCCCCGTGCTCGACGGGGTCTCGTTCGCGGTCGCGCCGGGGGAGTTCGTCTCGCTGGTCGGGCCGAGCGGGTGCGGCAAGTCGACGCTGTTCAACGTTATCGCCGGGTTGGAACCGCCCGACGGCGGCCGGGTGCTCGTCGAAGGTGACGACGCGACCGGCCGGGTCGACCCGTTTGCGTACATGCCTCAGCAGGACCTGCTGTTCCCGTGGCGAACGGTGATCGACAACGCCGCGCTCGGGCTGGAGGTCGCCGGGGTGCGGCGGCGGGAGGCGCGGGAGCGGGCGGCGGAGCTGTTCGAGCCGTTCGGGCTGGCCGGGTTCGAGCGGGCGCACCCGCGCGAGCTCTCGGGCGGGATGCGCCAGCGGGCGGCGCTGCTGCGCACGGTGGTGCAGGACCGGCCCGTCCTGCTGCTCGACGAGCCGTTCGGCGCGCTCGACTCGCTCACCCGCACCGACATGCAGACCTGGCTCGACGAGGTGCGCGCCCGGTACGACTGGACGGTCCTGATGATCACCCACGACGTCCGGGAGGCGATCTACCTCTCCGACCGGGTCGTCGTGCTGGCGCCGCGCCCGACGTCGGTGCACCGGGAGATCGCCGTCGACCTGCCACGCCCGCGCGACCTCGACATGATCACCTCGGCCCGCTTCGCCGAGCTGGAGGCGGAGCTGCTCGACGCCCTGCGGCGGCGGGGGAGCAACCGGGTCGGCTGACCGAACTTCCCCACCGTTTTGGGTGGATGCGCGCTCGCAGAGCGCGCAAGTGCACAAAACGGTGGGGAACTTCAGCTCACCTTCTTGGCGTCGAGGTCGTAGCCGCCGCCGGGCCACTGCCACTTCCCGCGGTAGCTCGTGCGGTCGGCGCCGAACGTGCCCCGGTAGAAGTTCTCCGAGTCCTTCTCACCGAACCAGATCGTGAAGCCGTCCTCGTCGATCTCGTAGGTGTAGGTGAAGTTGGCGCCGTGGTTGTCCATCAGGTGCGAGCGCAGGGTCTGAGTGTCCTCGTCGAAGCCGATGTACTCGACGGCCTTGATGCGCCGGTCGCCGGGCGTGTGGAAGTCGATGTGGTTGACCAGGAAGAAGCCGCCCTCCATCCACTCGGACGTGCTGGTGCCGGATGCGAGCGGGCCCGAGTCCTCCCAGCTGCCCACCATCCAGTCCAGCGTGCGCAGGGCCGGGTGCGGCGCCTTCGGCAGGTTGGCGGCTGCGGCGTTGTTGTTGTCGGCCATGGTGGTGCGCTCCCTCGTCGACGACGTGCTGACGGCAGCCATCCTCGAATCCGCCGCGCCCCGCGGGCATCCGTGCCGACCACGTGGGCGCCACCTGCCGACCACGTGTCTCCAGGAGGTCGCCAGTTGGGGCTACGCGACGACGGGGTCGGGGTCGCCGCGGGTCGACTCGTGCAGGTCGGCGAGGTCGCCGTAGAGCGCGAGCGTGTCGGGGTGGTGGGGCCCCAGCAGCCGTGACGAGTCGGTGGCCGCGCGTTCCAGCAACGTGATCGCCTGATCACAATTGCCGAGCTGCGCATGGCATTCGGCGGCCGCTGCGCGCAGGCAGATCACGTGGAGGTGCAGCGGTCCGTGCGCCTGCTCGGCGTCGTTCAACGCGGCTTGCAGCAGCGCGGCAGCCGATTCGACGTCGCCGTTCTCGGCCCGGGCGAGCGCCATTCCCAGCCGCGACGTCAACGTGTCCGGATGCGTCGGCCCGAGCACCTGTCGACGTTCGGTGCTGATCCGCCCGGAATGGATCAGCGCCTCCTCCGTGCGGCCGGCGAGGCGGCACGCGGTGGCGAGCGCGTCGCCGGCGGTGAGCGTACGCGGATCGGTCGCGCCGAGCAGCCGGGTGCGGTCGGCGACCGCCGCCTCCAGCTGCGCGATGCCTTCCTCCCACCGCTGCGCCGCGACCAGCGCGACCGCGAGGTTCCCGGCCACGGTGAGCGACCCGGGATCGGCGTGCCCGAGCAGCATCTGGCACTCGATCAGCGTCTCCTCGAACAGCATCGCCGCATGCTCGGGACGGTCGGCAGCCAGGTGCGCCGCCGCCATCGCATTGCGCTCGACGAGCGCGTTCAGCTCCTCCGTCGTGGTCAGGGCGTCGCGGCTGTTGCCGGCCGACCACCACGCCATGTCCGCGCTCCCCCCGCTCGGAATGTGGGAGCCAAAATAGCGAGAACCTGACCGCTCGTCGATGGGTCGTGACCGTTCGCAACGTTCCTTGCGGTGAATGCCCGCGGATTTAACCTGTCATACAGGAATGCTTACGGCAGGTCCGCCGATATGGTTGACGTGTGCGAATGACGCGCAACGCCCGCAAGCACGGCATCGATCCCGGCGATGTGCGCGCCGTCCTGACCGCACCGCTGCAGTCGATCATTCAGGACGATCTTGTGCTGCACATCGGGTTGAACCGCCACCGCGATCTCCTCGAGGTCGTCGTTGCGCCCGGCGACCCGGTGACCGTGGTGCACGCGATGCGGCTGCGCCCGGCCAACTACCCGCTGTTGCGCGCAGGTTCCTAGGACCGGGTGCGCAGGTTCGTCGAGGCGCGGACGACGAGCTCCGGGTCGAACACGACCTGGCGGTGGACGTGCTCTGCCGTGCCGCGCGACTCTTCGAGCAGCAGCTCCGCCGCGGTGCGGCCGAGCAGGTGCCGGGGCTGGCTCACGGAGGTGAGCGGCACGGCGGCGGCCTCGGCGTAGACGATGTCGTCGTACCCGACGATCGCGAGGTCGTCGGGCACCCGCAGGCCGAGCCGCACCATCTGCTGCAGCAGCCCGACCGCGAGCAGGTCGTTCGCGCAGAACGCCGCCGTCGGGCGGCGCGACGTCGGCAGCCCGGCGATCCGCTCACCGGCGCGACGGCCCTCCGCGACGTTGAGCGCGGCCGTCTCCAGCACGGTCAGCGGCTCGGTCCCGGCCCGCGCGATGGCCTGCTTCGCGCCCTCGATGCGGTCGGCGACCTGCCGGATCGACGGCGGCCCGCCGACGAACGCGATCCGCTCGTGCCCCGTCTCCAGCAGGTGGGTGGCGGCGAGGCTACCGCCGAGCACGTCGTCGACGGTCACCGAGCAGCGCTCGGGGCCGCCGCCGTGGTCGACGAGCACCACCGGGGTGCCGCGCGCGGCGAGCCGGGAGACGACCGCCAGGTCGTTGCCGACCGGGGTGATCAGCACGCCCTCGACCCGCTGCTGCTCCAGCAGGTCGAGGTAGAACGACTCGCGGACGCCGTCCTCGCCGCTGTTGCAGAGGTACAGGGCGAGCCCGGCGGCGTGCGCTGCCTCCTCGATGCCCGTGGCGACGTCGGTGAAGAACGGGTTGGCGGTGTCGAGCACGACATAGGCGAGCGTGCGGCTGCCACCTCCGCGCAGCTGGCGAGCCGGCTCGTTGCGGACGAAGCCCAGCGCGTCGATCGCCGACAGGACGCGCATCCGGTTGCGCTCGCTGACCAGCTCGGGCCGGTTGAGCACGTTCGACACGGTGCCGAGCGAAACACCTGCGCGGGCCGCGACGTCCTTCATGCTCGGCGCTCCAGGTACGGACACCGGCCTCCCTCCCTCGCTGGTGGATCGCCGCTGAACATCACCGCTGAAACGTCACCGGTCAGGGCGTCCTGGCTGGTCGGCGAGCCAGGTCGGCACAGGGTAGCGCTGCGCGTGCGCATGCCGTACAGAGTGGTGTGATGCGTATTGACGCACGGGAAAGCCGGGCCCTACTGTCGCCAGCGAACGTCCTTGAAACGTTTCATCAGCTGGCGGAGGCACAGTGACCCGGCCACGGCCAACCCCCATCCGCTTCGAGCACGCGGCCGATGGTTTCGGCATCGGAGTTGCCGAACCACGACTGTCCTGGACGGTCCCGGACGCCCCGGACGGCGCGGTCGCGACGTCATATGAGCTGGAGCTGGCCCGCGACGGGGTCGACGGGCCTGGGGAGACGGTGACCGTCGCCGGCCCGGATCAGGTGCTCGTCCCGTGGCCGTTCGCGCCGCTGGCCTCGCGGGCCGCCGGCGCCGTGCGGGTGCGGGTCACAGGCGGCGAGTGGATCTCCGAGTGGAGCGAGCCGGCCCGTTTCGAGACGACGCTGCTCGACCCGGCCGAGTGGACGTCCCGGTTCATCTCGCCGAGCGCGATCGGCGGGATCGGCGACCCGGCACCGGTCCTGCACGGCTCCGTGACGTTGCCGGGCGGCATCGTGGCGGCACGGCTGCACGTGACCGCGCACGGCTTGCACGTCACGTCGATCAACGGGCGGCGGGTCGGCGACGAGCACCTCGCGCCGGGCTGGACGTCCTACCCGAACCGGCTCGCGTTCCGCACCCACGACGTCACAGCGCTGGTCGCGGAGGGCACGAACACGATCGACGTGCTGCTGGGCAACGGCTGGTTCCGCGGCAGGCTCGGGTTCACCGGCCTGCGCGCCCGCTACGGCGACCGGCTCGCCGCGCTGGCGCAGCTGGAGGTCACCCACGCCGACGGCACCGTCACGACGTACGGCACGGGCCCCGACTGGAGCGCGTCGCCGAGCGGCGTGCTCGCCGACGACCTCTACGACGGCCAGATCACCGACCTGCGCCTGCGCGACGACGCGCCCCGCGACACCGTCGAGGTGGTCGCGGCCGAGCCGGCCGTGCTGTCCAGATTGGTCGCGCCGGAGGACCCACCGGTCCGCACGGTCGCGGTGGTGCCCGCGGTCGCCGTGACCTGCTCGCCCTCGGGCAAGCAGCTGGTCGACTTCGGCGAGAACGTCGTCGGGTGGGTGCGCCTGCGGGTGCGCGGGACATCGGGGCAGACCGTCACGATCCGCCACGCCGAGGTGCTCGAGCACGGCGAGCTCGGGGTGCGGCCGCTGCGCGGAGCCAAGGCCACCGACACCTACGTGCTGGCGGGCACCGGCGAGGAGGTGCTGGAGCCGTCGCTGACGTTCCACGGGTTCCGCTACGCCGAGGTCGATGGCATCGAGATCGACGTGGCGGCCGCCGAGGCCGTCGTGATCAGCTCGGACCTGCGCCGGACCGGTGAGTTCGGCTGCTCCGAGCCCGACGTGGAGACGCTGCACGCCAACGTCGAGCGCAGCATGCGCGGGAACTTCCTGACCGTGCCCACCGACTGTCCGCAGCGCGAGGAGCGGCTGGGCTGGACCGGCGACATCCAGGTGTTCGCGCCGACCGCGTCGTTCATCGGCGACGCCGCGGGCTTCCTGCGCGCGTGGCTGCGCGACCTCGCCGCCGAGCAGTTCGAGGACGGCTCGGTGCCGTTCGTGGTGCCCGACGTGCTGCACAACGCCGGCCCGGCCGCCGCGGCGTGGGGCGACGCCGCGACCGTCGTGCCCTGGACGCTCTACGAGCGCTACGGCGACGCGAAGGTGCTGGCCGAGCAGTACCCGAGCATGCGCGCGTGGGTGGACCGGCAGGCCGCGCTGGCCACCCCCGACGGGCTGTGGGCGGGTGGTTTCCAGTTCGGCGACTGGCTCGATCCCGCAGCGCCGCCGGACGACCCGTTCGCCGCGAAGGTCGACGCCGACATCGTCGCCACCGCGCACCTCGCGCGCTCCGCCGGCATCGTCGCGGCGACGGCCGAGGTGCTGGGGAAGGCCGACGACGCGCGCGAGTACACCGCGCTCGCCGCGCGGGCGCGGGCCGCGTTCGCGGACGAGTACGTCAGCCCGGCCGGGCGGATCGTCGGCGACGCGCCGACCGCGTACGCGATGGCGCTGGTCTGGGACCTGCTCTCCGACGAGCGGCAGCGCACCGGTGCCGGTCGCCGGCTCGCCGACCTGGTCAGAGCCGGCGGCTTCCGCGTGGCGACCGGCTTCGTCGGGACACCGCTGATCACCGACGCGCTGACGATCATCGGTGAACCGGAGCTCGCCTACCGGCTGCTGCTGGAGCGCGGCTGCCCGTCGTGGCTGTACCCGGTGTCGATGGGCGCGACGACCATCTGGGAGCGCTGGGACAGCATGCTCCCCGACGGCACGATCAACCCCGGCGAGATGACGTCGTTCAACCACTACGCGCTCGGCGCGGTCGCCGACTGGTTGCACCGCGTCGTCGCCGGGCTCGCGCCGGCTGCGCCGGGCTACCGGGAGGTGCTGGTGCGGCCGCTGCCGGGCGGCGGGCTGACGCACGCGTCGGCGCGGCTCGACACGCCCTACGGCCGCACGTCGGTCGCGTGGCGGCGGGCGTCCGGGCGGTTCGTGCTCGACGTCGAGGTGCCGTTCGGCGCCTCCGCCGCGGTCCACGTCCCGGGCATCGACGAGCCGCAACGGGTCGGGCCGGGCACGCACCACTGGGACGTCGCGGAGCAGGCGACGCCGCAAAGGCGGCTCGACACCGTCCGCGACCTGCTGGACGACCGGGCGGCGTGGGCCGACATCGTGGCGGCCGCCGCGGAGCTCGACATCGCCGACGACGCCGCGGTGCTCGCGGGCAAGCTGGGCCGCTACCTCGACCACCCCGTCGACGCGCTGCCGGAGGCACTCGTCATCGGCTTCCTGCCCGAAGCCGGCGAGGCGCACCCGCGGCTGCGGAAGATCATCGCCCACCACCGGGAAACGGAGCGAGCATGACCGACGCTGCAGCTGCGCTGCGCGCGCAACGGATCGAGACCCCGTCGTGGGCCTACGCCAACTCGGGCACGCGGTTCAAGGTGTTCGCGCAGGCCGGCGTGCCGCGCACGCCACAGGAGAAGATCGCCGACGCGGGCGTGGTGCACCGGCTGACCGGGGTGGCGCCGACCGTCGCGCTGCACATCCCGTGGGACAAGGTCGACGACTACGCCGCGCTGGCCGCGCACGCCGCCGAGCAGGGTGTGGGTATCGGGGCGATCAACTCCAACGTCTTCCAGGACGACGACTACAAGCTCGGCAGCGTCACCAACCCGGACCCGCGGGTGCGCCGCAAGGCGACCGACCACCTGCTGGAATGCGTCGACATCATGGACGCGACCGGCTCGCGCGACCTCAAGCTGTGGTTCTCCGACGGCACCAACTACCCGGGGCAGGACTCGATCCGGGCCAGGCAGGACCGGCTCGCCGAGGCGCTCGCCGAGGTCTACGCGCGGCTGGGCGACGACCAGCGGATGCTGCTGGAGTACAAGCTGTTCGAGCCGGCGTTCTACACCACCGACGTGCCGGACTGGGGCACCGCGTTCGCGCACTGCATCGAGCTCGGCCCGAAGGCGCAGGTGTGCATCGACACCGGCCACCACGCGCCGGGCACCAACATCGAGTTCATCGTGGCGTTCCTGCTGCGCGCTGGGAAGCTGGGCGCGTTCGACTTCAACTCCCGCTTCTACGCCGACGACGACCTCATGGTCGGCGCGGCCGACCCGTTCCAGCTGTTCCGGATCATGTTCGAGATCGTCGCCGCCGACGCGCTGGGCGAGGCGGCCGGGATCGCGTTCATGCTCGACCAGTGCCACAACATCGAGGCCAAGATCCCCGCGATCATCCGGTCGGTGCTCAACGTGCAGGAGGCGACGGCCAAGGCGCTCATCGTCGACGCCGCCGCGCTGGCCGCCGCGCAGCGCGCCGGTGACGTGCTCGGCGCCAATGCCGTGCTGATGGACGCGTTCTCCACCGACGTGCGCCCGATGCTGCGCGACCTGCGCGCGGACATGGGGATCGACCCCGACCCGGTGGCGGCCTACCACCGGTCGGGCTACCAGAAGCAGATCGAGGCCGACCGGGTGGGCGGCGAGCAGGCAGGCTGGGGGGCGTGACGGTGAACTCCCCGGTGCGCGAGCTGATCACGCGCAGCAACAGGCTCGGTGCCGACCCGACGACGACCAACTACGCCGGTGGCAACACCTCGGCGAAGGGCACCGCGCCCGACCCCGCCACCGGCGCCGACGTGCAGTTGATGTGGGTGAAGGGCTCCGGTGGCGACCTCGGCACGCTCACCGAGCAGGGCCTCGCGGTGCTGCGGCTCGACCGGCTGCGCGGGCTCGCGGACGTCTACCCCGGCGTCGAGCGCGAGGACGAGATGGTCGCCGCGTTCGACTACTGCCTGCACGGGCGCGGCGGCGCGGCACCGTCGATCGACACGGCGATGCACGGGCTCGTCGAGGCGCCGCACGTCGACCACCTGCACCCCGACGCCGGCATCGCGATCGCCACGGCGGCCGACGGGGAGGCGCTCACCAAGGAGATCTTCGGCGGCCGCGTGGCGTGGGTGCCGTGGCGGCGGCCCGGGTTCCAGCTGGGGCTCGACATCGCGGCGGTCGCGGCGGCGAACCCGGGCGCGATCGGCGTGATCCTCGGCGGGCACGGCATCACCGCGTGGGGCGCGACGAGCGAGGAGTGCGAGCGGAACTCACGCACGATCATCGAGACCGCGCAGCGCTACATCGACGCGAAGGGTGTCGCCGAGCCGTTCGGGCCGGTGCGCGAGGGCTTCGCGGCCTTGCCGGACGGGGAGCGGCACGCACGGGCGGCCGCGCTCGCGCCCGTCGTGCGCGGGCTGGCGTCGACCGACCGGAGGCAGGTCGGGCACTTCACCGACACGCCCCTGGTGCTGGACTTCCTCGCCCGTGAGAAATTGGGCGCGCTCGCCGAGCTGGGCACGTCCTGCCCCGATCACTTCCTGCGGACGAAGGTCGCGCCGATGGTGCTCGACCTGCCGCCGACGGCCCCGCTCGACGAGGTTGTCGCCCGGCTGCGCACGCTGCACGCGGAATACCGCGAGTCGTACGCGGCCTACTACGAGCGGCACGCGACGCCCGACTCGCCCGCGATGCGCGGCGCCGACCCGGCGATCGTGCTGGTGCCCGGGGTCGGGATGTTCAGCTTCGGCGCGAACAAGCAGACCGCGCGGGTGGCGGGCGAGTTCTACGTCAACGCGATCAACGTGATGCGCGGGGCCGAGGCGGTGTCGACGTACGCGCCGATCCCGGAGTCGGAGAAGTTCCGCATCGAGTACTGGGCGTTGGAGGAGGCAAAGCTCGCGCGGTTGCCGAAACCGAAGGCGCTGGCCGGGCGGGTGGCGCTGGTGACCGGCGGTGGGTCGGGCATCGGGCGGGCGATCGCGGGGCGGCTCGCGGCCGAAGGTGCGTGTGTGGTGGTCGCCGACCGCGACGGTCCGGCGGCCGCCGCCGTCGCGTCTGAGCTGGGCGGCAACGACGTCGCCGTGCCGGTGACGGTGGACGTGACCTCGGCCGACGCGATCGCGGCCGCGTTCGACGCCGCGGTGCTCGCGTTCGGCGGGGTCGACCTGGTCGTCAACAACGCCGGGCTCTCGATCTCCAAACCGCTGCTGGAGACGACCGAGGCCGACTGGGACGTCCAGCACGACGTGATGGCGCGCGGGTCGTTCCTGGTCTCGCGGTCGGCGGCGCGGGCGATGATCGCGCAGGGGATCGGCGGCGACATCGTCTACATCGCCAGCAAGAACGGGGTGTTCGCCGGCCCGAACAACGTCGCGTACGGGGCGGCGAAGGCCGACCAGGCCCACCAGGTGCGGCTGCTCGCGGCCGAGCTGGGGGAGCACGGGATCCGCGTCAACGGCGTGAACCCCGACGGCGTGGTGCGCGGCTCCGGGATCTTCGCGGGCGGGTGGGGCGCGCAGCGCGCCGCCGTCTACGGGGTGCCGGAGGAGGAGCTGGGCGCCTTCTACGCGCAGCGCACGCTCCTCAAGAAGGAGGTGCTGCCCGAGCACGTCGCGGCCGCGGTGTTCACCCTGACCGCCGGCGACCTCGCGCACACCACGGGCCTGCACATCCCCGTCGACGCCGGGGTGGCCGCCGCCTTCCTCCGCTAGCACGCGAGTCGCGCATCCCAGAGCGGTGAGTCGCCACATTCAGCACGGTGAGTCGACACCTCCGGCCCGGTGAGTCGACACCTCCGGCACGGTGAGTCGACACTTTCGGCCCGGTGAGTCGACACTTTTGGCACGGTGAGTCGTCACTTTTGACACGGTGAGTCGACACCTCCGGCATGGCGAGTCGCCCGAAACTGGCCGCGTCGGCGTGCCGGAACGCGCGACTCACCGTGCCCAAAGTGGCGACTCACCGTGCTAGAAGTGGCGACTCACCTACCGAAATGTGGGACTCGCCCGTCGGAACGTGGGACTCGCGTCTTACGGGGTGGTGGGGAGGTCGAGGCGGCCGGCGTGGATCGTCTGGTTGGAGGGGCGGAGGGTGGTGGCGTCGGCGGGGGGTTCGCCGGTGCCGGTGTTGCGGGCCCAGCGCGGGTGCGAGCCGCCCGCGACGAGCAGCCGCATGCGGTGGCCCGGCTGGAACCGGTGGGCGCACGGCCCGAGCTGGATCCGGACGGTCCGTCGCTCCCCCGCGGGATGTGCGGGGTCGAGCCGCAGCAGCGCGTCGCTGACGTTGCGGGATCGGCCGCTCACGTCGACGTCGCAGAGCCGCACGAACACGTCGGCGTAGGGGTTGTCGGTGCTGTGCTCCAGCTCGACGACCGGCGTGCCGATCACCTCGACGGCGGTGGCGAGCGGCTCGGTCGTGAACGCCACCACGTCGGGCCGGGCCTCCAGGGGTTTGTTGTCGCGCACGCCGGCTCCGCGGGCGAGCAGCGGCCCGCCGACGGTCGGGGTGGGGTCGGCCGGGTCGTAGTGGAACTGCGCCAGCGGCCCGGTCGCGTCAGCCGGCGCCGCCGTGCCCAGCGCGTGGTGGGGCCGCAGCCACCTGCTGGACGTCAGGGTCTCCGGCGGCCACGACGGCAGGTTGCGCCACTCCCCGGCGCCGGTGACGTGGATCCGCACCGGCGTCGGCCGGGTGCGCCCGGTCGCGCCTGCGAGGTGCTCGTCGAACCAGCCGAGGGTCTCGCGGGCCAGCATGCCGGCCGCCTTGGTCGCCGTGTCGATGTGCACCCACGGCCCGACCGTCATGGCGACGTCGACGCCGCGCTCGTGCAGGGTCGTGTACTGCTGCAACGTCTGCCGGATGAAGATGTCCTGCCAGCCGCCGACGAGCAGCACCGGCACGTCGGCCTTGTCCAGGGGCGCCCGCCGGGCCGTCCAGTACGGGTCGGCGAGCTCGGGGTGCGCGACCCACTCGCGGTACCAGGGCGCCTTGCCCTCCAGCGCCAGCTCGGCCGCACTGCCCAGCGGCAGCCCCGCGTACGCCGCGGTGAGCCGCTTGTTGCCGGCCATCGCCTGCAGCAGCCGGGTCGAGGTGCTCATCCCCTTCTGGTGGCTGATCAGGTCGGCCCAGGCGAGGAAGTCGTTCAGCGTGAACGCGCCGCTGCCGTAGACGACGTCGGCGAAGTCGTGCGGCCCGACGACCACGACCGCGGCGCGCAGCTCCGGCGGCGGGTCGGCCATGAGCGCCCACTGCGTCCAACCGAGGTACGACGGACCGAGCGTGGCGAACCGGCCGTCGAACCACGGCTGTTCCCGCAGCCAGCCGACGGTGTCAGCGGCGTCTTCGGCATCGGCGGCCATGGGATCGAACTCGCCCCCGGAGTCGAACGTGCCGCGGCAGCTCTGCACGACGACGTGGTAGCCGCGTGCCGCCAGCATCCGGCCCGACGTCAGGTTGGTCGGCCCGGCGAGCCCGTACGGCGTGCGGATCAGGACCGTGCCGAGCGGGTGTGCGGTCTCCGGCGCGTAGTGGTGGGCGGCGAGCACCACCCCGTCGCGCATAGGCACCCGCTCGTCGGCGCGGGTGTACTCGGTCCGCGCCGCCGGTAACTTCAGCAAGCGGGTCATCAAGCGGTCGACGGCGCGGCCGGCGCCGGTCGGCGGCGTCGGGGTGATCGGGAGGGTGCTCATCCCGCAATCGAGCCACCTCGCGCGCCGGCCGTCAAGATCGCTGGTCAGGGGGTGCGCGTTCGCCCGTTCGGGGCATCTCGTACGGTCAACGCACCGCGGCGAGGAGGGGGACGCCGGGTCGGACCGGTCGCTGCGGCGAGCCGGGCGGCGGCGTGTTCCTCCGAGCCGCCCGATGACGACCACGACGACGACCACGACGATGGAGCGCCGCCCCGATCCCCAGCCGGCGCGGGCGCCCCCGAGGAGAACCCATGCGCCTTGCCAACCTCGCGATCCCGTTCGCCGGGCTCGCGGTCACAGCGCTCTCGGTCACTGCGCTCTCCGCGTGCGGCGCGGCGGTGAGCGGTGCGCCCGCCGCGGCCCCGCCCACCTGCGGTCAGCTGCCCGCGCACACCGTCGCGACGATCTCGATCATCACCGAGTTCAGCCAGGACCCGAAGAAGCTGGCCGCCGGCGGCGACGCCACGCTGGAGCGGATCAACAAGGCGAAGGCCGACCTCGAGGCCGACCTCGCGACCGTGCCGCCCGCCGCCTCGCCGCTGATCGTGACGATGGCGAAGACGCTCAAGCAGCTCCACGACGGCATCGACCAGGGCAAGAAGGTCGACCTCGACCTGAAGGCGTTCCGCGAGGCCGGCTCGAAGGTCACCGAGGTGTGCAAGTAGACGCTTCCCCCTGGGCGTTCCCTCTCGTACGGTCGACATACGGTCAGTGCTGACCGGATGGAGATGGAGGGCGCATGGACGATCACGGCGAGCTCGTCGACAAGACCGCCAGGCAACTGGTGGAGGCACACGACCCGCGCACCACCCCCCACCGCGAGCTGCTCGGCGCGATCTTCGACGCCGGGTTGGCATGGGTGCACTTCCCGGTCGGGCTCGGCGGGCTCGCGGTCTCCCGCGGCCTGCAGGCCCGTGCCGACGCGATCCTCCAGGGTGCCGGCGCGCCCAACCCGTTCGCGCTGAACCCCATCGGCCACGGCATGGCCGCGCCCACCGTCCTGGAGCACGGATCGCCCGAGCTCGCCGCCGAGCTGCTGCGCCCGCTCGCGAGCACCGAGCACATCTGGTGCCAGCTGTTCTCCGAGCCCGGCGCCGGCTCCGACCTCGCGGGGCTCGCGACGTCGGCCGTCCGCGACGGGGACGAGTGGGTGGTCAACGGGCAGAAGGTGTGGACGAGCCTTGCCCACCGCGCCCGCTACGCGCTGCTGCTCGCCCGCACCGACCCCGACCAGCCCAAGCACAAGGGGCTGACCTACTTCGTCCTCGACATGCAGGCGCCGGGCGTCGAGACCAGGCCGCTGCGGCAGATGACGGGCCAGGCCGAGTTCAACGAGGTGTACCTCTCCGACGCGCGCATCCCCGACCGGCTCCGGCTCGGCGCCGTCGGCAACGGGTGGCGGGTCGCGATGACCACGCTCATGAACGAGCGCTCCGCGATCGGCGGGACGTCGTCGGTCCGCGGCGCCGGAGCCGTCGCCGATGCCGTCGAGCTGTGGGCCAGGCGCCCCGACCTGCACACCCCCGCGCTGCGCGACGCGCTCGCCGACCTGTGGACGCGGGCGGAGGCGCAACGGCTCACCGACGAGCGGGCGCGCCGCGCGGCCGGCTCCGGATCGCCGGGCCCGGAAGGCTCGATCGCGAAGCTGGTGACCGCCGAGCTCAACCAGGACGTCTACGAGTTCTGCATGGAGCTCCTCGGGCCGGAGGCGACGCTCTACGGCGACTACACCCAACGCGACATCCAGCGCTTCGAGGAGTACCGCGGGCCCGTGCAGCAGCGGTTCCTGCGCTCGCGCGCCAACACCATCGAGGGCGGCACGTCCGAGGTGCTGCGCAACATCCTCGGCGAGCGTGTGCTCGGGCTGCCGGGCGACCTGCGTGCCGACACGGGCAAGGCGTGGAAGGAGATCCCGCGTGGCTGAGTACCTGTTCACCGAGGAACAGCAGGACCTCCGCCGCGGCATCCGCCAGTTCTGCGCGGAGCACGCGTCCGAGCAGGCGGTGCGGACGCTCATGGAGTCCGACACCGGGTACGACCCCGCGGTGTGGGCGCGACTGGGTGGCGAGCTGGGTGTGCTCGGCCTCGCGGTGCCCGAGTCGATGGGCGGCGCGGGTGGCGGTCTCGTCGACCAGGCCGTCGTTGCGGAGGAGTTCGGCGCGGCGCTGCTGCCGGGGCCGGTGTTCGGGACCGTCGGGCTCGCCATCCCTGCGCTCGTGGCCCTGGGCGGCGACGAGCAGGGTGGCGACGAGCTGCTGTCGGATCTCGTCGAGGGCCGGCGGACGGCCGGGTTCGCCGTGCCCGACCGCGGCGGGCGGTTCGACCCGGCGCTGGTCACGGTGACGGCCTCCGGCGGCGCGCTGACCGGCGAGCTCGCGCAGGTCGTCGACGGCAGCGCGGACGTGCTGCTGGTGGCCGCCTGCGACGGTGCGGAGATCGGCCTCTACGCCACCGACGCCGGCACCCGCACCCCGCTCTCGACGTTGGACAGCACCCGCCGGCAGTCCCATGTGCGGTTCGACGGCACCCCGGCGCGGCTGCTGGCGAGCGGTGCGGCGGCCGCCGATGCGATCACCAGCGCCTTCCACACCGGCGCGGCGCTGCTGGCCGCCGAGCAGGTGGGCGGCGCGCAGCGGCTGCTCGACACGACCGTCGCCTACGCGGGCACGCGGCTGCAGTTCGGCCGGCCGATCGGCTCGTTCCAGGCCGTCAAGCACACGTGCGCGGACATGCTGGTGCTGGTCGAGCACGCCCGCTCGGTCGCCTACCACGCGGCGTGGGCGCTGCAGGACGGATCCGACGACCCGGGCCTCGCGGTGAGCGTCGCGCAGGCCGTGTGCTCGCACGCGTACCAGCGCGTCGCGACCGACACCGTCCAGATGCTCGGCGGCATCGGGTTCACCTGGGAACACCCCGCGCACCTCTACCTCAAGCGTGCCATGACCGACGCCGCGCTGCTGGGGAGCGCGGCGGCGCACCGCGAGCACGTCGCGGCGCTCGTGCTCGACACGGCGACGTCGAACGGGGTGCTGGCGGTGGCTGCGGGCTAGCCGCCCGGGCGTCTCTCCCGCCTCCGGCGGGAGGGCAGCAAAGCCACTTTCCGGCCCTCACAGGGCAGGAAAGTGGCTTTCCTGCCCTCCCCACCAGCACATCGGGGGCCCGAGAATCCGGTTCGTTATGTCGGTCTCGGGCGTTACCGTCGTCTTGTGCTTCCAGTCGGGTGCGGCACGGGTCTCGAGGGCGTCACCGTCGGTTTCGGCGACGGCCCCGCGGTGCTGCGCGACGTCACGCTGCTCGCAGGGCCGGGTGAGGTGCTCGCGGTGGTCGGCCCGTCCGGCTGTGGAAAGACGACGGCGCTGCGGGCGGTCGCGGGGCTGCAGGCCGTCCGGGCGGGCACGGTGCGGGTCGGCGGCCGCGACGTCACGCGGATCCCGACGCCGCACCGCAACGTCGCGATGGTGTTCCAGGAGACGGCGCTGATCCCGTTCCTCGACGTCGCGACGAACATGGCGACGGCGTCGGCGACGAAGGTCTCGCCCGACGTCGCGTCGCGGGTGGTGGAGCGCGGGCGGCGGCTGGGCATCGGGCGGCTCATGTCGCGGATGCCGCGCACGCTCTCCCCTGGGGAGTCGGGGCTCGCCGGGGTCGGCCGGGCGCTGGTGCGCAAGCCGGAGGTGTTCCTCTTCGACGAGCCGCTGGCGCACCTCGACGCCGGGCACCGCATCCGCACGCGCCGCACGATCGTCGAGTTCGTGAAGCGCACCGGCGTGGCCGCGATCTACGTCACGCACGACCAGGCGGAGGCGATGGCGGTCGCCGACCGGCTCGCCGTGCTCCGCGAGGGTGCCGTGGTGCAGGTCGGGGCGCCGCGAGCGGTGTACTCCCGCCCGGTCGACACGTTCGTCGCCGGGTTCGTCGGCAGCCCGGAGATCGGCATGCTCCCGGCGACCGTGGTGATCACCGAGACGGGCGCGGGGTTCCGCGTGGGCGGGCGCACGGTCCCGCTGTGGGACGTCGTGCCCGAGGGGGTGGGCGACGGGCAGCCGGTGCTGCTGGGTCTGCGCCCCGAGGACGTCAGCGAGGCCGTGAGCGGCGCCGATCCCGCCGCGGTCGCGATCCCGGCGGTCGTGCAGAGCGTCGAGCGGATCGGTCGCACCGCCGTCATCCGCGCGGCCGTCGCCGTGCCCGGCGAGGGTGATGGCGCGGTGCTCACCGCCCGCATGGATGCCGCGTCGAGCGTCGAGCGCGGCCAGCGCGTCGAGCTGGCGGTCGACGGCCGCCGCGCCCACGTGTTCGACCCGGTCAGCGGTGTGGCGATCGCGCACCCGTCAGCCTGAGCGCACCCGCTCGAACGCGGCCAAGGCCTCGTCGTTGAAGAGCACGAAGCGGGCTTCCCGCACGTCCGTCGGCGTCGCGGCAACGGTGGAGATCGCGATCCGCGCGGCATCGTCCATCGGCCAGCCGTAGATGCCCGCCGAGACCGCGGGGAACGCGACGGTCGCCGCACCCAGCTCGTCCGCGACCCGCAGCGACTCGCGGTAGCAGGAGGCGAGCAGCGCGGAGCGGTCCTCGCGCTGGGTGAAGACGGGCCCGACGGTGTGGATCACCCAGCGGGCGGGCAGGTCACCGGCGGTCGTGGCGACCGCCTGCCCGGTGGGGAGCCCGTCGGGGTAGCGGGTGGCGCGCAGCTCGCGGCACTCGGCGAGGATCGTGGGCCCGCCGCGCCGGTGGATGGCGCCGTCCACGCCGCCGCCGCCGAGCAGGCTCGAGTTGGCCGCGTTGACGACGGCGTCGACGTCGGCCTCGGTGATGTCGCCCCGCACGAGCACGATGTCGGTCACCCGCTCATCCTCTCTGGTGCGAGCGTTCGCCGCCGGGCAACCTGCCCACCGTTTTGCCAACCTGCACGCCCTGCGGGGTCTGCAGGTTGGCAAAACGGTGGGGAACTTCGGGCGGGTTACGGCCGGCGGGTAGGGGGTTGGTCGGCGGTCGTCGGCCGGATCGGGCTCAGGTGCGGGCGGTCGAAGATCAGGTAGGTCTGGGCGTGGCCGACTTCTTGCCGGCTGACGAGGTGGTCGACGATCAGCCGTTGCAGCTCGCCGCTGTCGCGGACCGCGACGTGCACGAAGTAGTCCTCCGGCCCCGAGACGTTGTAGAGGGCGAGCGTCTCGGGCAGCGCGAGCGCGGCGGCGATGAACGACTCGACCAGGTCGCGCCGGTGCGGGCGCAGCTGCACGGCGATGAACGCGTGCAGGCCGCGGCCCAGCCGCGCCGGGTCGACCACCGCCCGCACCCCCGAGATCACACCGAGCGAGCGCAGCCGCCGCACCCGCTCGTGGCACGACGAGGTGGCGAGACCGACCCGGGCCGCCAGCTCCTTGTTGGTGATCGACGCGTCGTCCTGCAGCTGGTCGAGAATCCGCCAGTCAACCGGATCGAGATGCACTTCTTCGGCCATGTGCCGGACGATATCCGGATCGGTTTGCACGAACCCGGACATCCCACGAGATTAGGTGCATGGTTGCGCGTTGCGTTCTCGTTCTCGACCCCGACGCCCCGCGATGGCTGATCGCGAACACCGCCGCCGTGCTCGGCGCGTCGATGGGCGTGCGCGGCCTCGTCCCGCTCGGCCCCGACCTCACCGACGCCGACGGCGCCCGCTGGGCCGGCACCGCCGAGGTCGTCGTGCCCGTGCTCGCCGGAACACCCGACCAGCTTGTCACCCTCCACACCGAGGCGACCGCGGCGGGTCTCACGGTCGTGGCCTTCCCCGACACCGCCCAGCGTTCGCCCACCTATGCCGACTTCGCCGCCGCCATGAGCGCCACCCCGACCGCCGACGTGCGCATCCACGGGCTCGCGCTGATCGGCGCCGGCAACGCAGTCCGGCGGCTCACCCGCACGTTCGCCCCGCTCGGCGAGCCCGTCCCGACCCCGGTGCCATGACGCTCGACCGCTGGCTCGCGTTCCTCGGCGTGCTCGTCGTGGTGTTGTGCACGCCCGGGCCCGACTTCGCCGTCGTGCTGCGGCACGCCCTGCGCAGCCCGCGCCGCGGCGCGCTGGCGGCCGCGGGTGTCGTGTGCGGCCTCGGCGTGCACACGACGGCCGCCGGGCTCGGGCTGTCCGCGCTGGTCACGGCGCATCCCGACGTGCTCGTGGTGATCCGCTACGCCGGCGCCGCCTACCTCGTGTGGCTGGGTGTGCAGGCGATCCGCGCCGCGATCGCCGCCTGTGGGGAGCCGACCGAGGACCCGCCGGGCTCGGCCCGCCCGTTCGTCGACGGCTTCGCCGGCAACCTGCTCAACCCGAAGGCGCTGCTGTTCTTCCTCGGCCTCATCCCGCAGTTCGTCGTGCCGGGGCCCGCCGTGACCGCCCAGATCCTCGTGCTCGCCGGCTCGACGGTGGCCGCATCCGTCGTGTGGTGGAGCGTGGTCGTGCTGCTCGCCGCGCAAGGCAGGGCCGCGATGCGACGCCGACCCGTCCGCCGCTCGGTCGACGGGATCGCGGGCACGGCGCTGATCGGCGTGGCGATCGGAGTCGCAACAGCGGCCTAATGGTGCCTCAGCGGAGCTCCCGCACCACGCGGCGGCCGACCCAGCAGGCTCCGGCCGTCACGAGGAGCGTCGCCGCCATCGCGAGCCCACCGCCGGCGCCGCCGATCGCCATGGCGAGCGCGACGAGGAGCAGCGCGGCGAGCACCACCCCGCCGAGCACGGCGCGGGACTGCTGGTCCAGCCGTGGCACGCCGCGTTGCAGCATCGTGGCGAGCGCCGGGTCCTCGGCGTCGAGCTGGCGTTCCAGCGCGTCGAGCCGGGTCCGTTCGGCCTCGGTCAGCCGGCGACCGTGCGGGCGGCCCTGCGGGCGTTCATCGAGCATGTGATCGGGGTACCCGGCGAAGCCATTTGTTGCACGTGGTTGTTGCACGTGACGCGTCGAGTTTCCCGGGGGTTGCCATGGGCGGCGGCGAGGTTGCGGCGTCACCGCCGTGGGAGCGGCTGCGGCGGATCGCGCGCACGGTCGCGCGGCAGTGCGGCCCTGCGGCGGGCGCCGGCCTGCCGACGCTGCTGCGGCACCCGGTCTGGACCGAGCGCGTCGAGCAGGGCGCCGGCACGGGTGTGGTCGTGGTGCCGGGGTTCGGCGGTGTCGACGCGAGCATGCTCGTGCTGCGTACCTGGCTGCACCGCCGCGGGTACGCCCCGATCGGCGCGGCGCTCGGCCTGAACCTCGGCTGCACCGCCGCGCTCGTTGACCGCCTCGAACGCACGGCGGCCGAGCACGCGGCCCGCACCGGCGGGCCGGTCGTCCTGCTCGGGCACAGCCGCGGCGGCCTGCTCAGCCGGATGGTCGCGGTGCGCCGGCCGGAGCTGGTCGCCGGGCTGGTCATGCTCGGCAGCCCGGTGCTCGACCCGCTCGACGTCCGTGGGCTCGCCGCCCCCGTGCTGCAGGTGCTGCTACGGCTATCGGCGTTGGGCGTGCGCGGCCTGCTCGACGGCGGCTGCCTCGACGGACCGTGCCGCGACGCGACCGCGCTCGGGCTCGCCGCGCCGCTGGACGTGCCGGCGCTCGCGTTCTTCTCGCGCGAGGACGGGGTGGTCGCCTGGCAGGCGTGCCGCGACCCCGCAGCGGAGTGGGTCGAGGTCACCAGCAGCCATACCGGGATGGGCACCGACCCCGTCCTCTATACGGCTCTTGCGCGGTGGCTCAGGCTCGCCGGCGCGCGATCCGATGGTGGACGAGGACGCTCAGCCCCAGCCAGAACATCGGGAATGCCGGCCAGAAGAACGGCACCGGGCCCATCACCCACCGCGTGATCATGGCGACCACGAGGATGCCGACGAGCACGGCGTGCACCGCGAGCCGGGTCCGTGCCGCGGACGACAGCTGTTTCGGCGCCGGTGGTTGGGGCGGCGGTTCCGGCAGGTCGGTGGTCAGCGCCGCGAGGTCGTCGGCGGTGCGTGCCGCGTAGGCCGCGACCTGCCGCTCGTCGGCCTCCTCCAGCGTCAGCCGGCCCTCCGCGGCCGCGTCGCGGATGCGGGTCGCGACGACCTCGCGCTCGTCGTCCGACACCCGCACGGTGTGTGGGGAAATGTCCTTGGTTGTGTTCATGTCACAGCACCTCGATCGTTGCCATCATCATCATGTCTTCGTGTTCCAGGTTGTGGCAGTGCGCGACGAACCGGCCGCGGAACTCGGGGAACCGGGTCACGATCGTCACGGTCTGCGCGGGGCCGACGGCCACGGTGTCCTTCCAGCCGCGGTCGGTGGCGGCGAGCCCGCCGGTGCGGTCGACCACCTGGAACGGTGCGGAATGCACGTGGACGGGGTGGTCGCCGTCGGAGGTGATCGTCCACGTCTCCAGCTGGCGCAGGCGCGGTGTGGCGTCGGGCCGGCTGGGGTCGAACGGCGCCCCGTTGATCGTCCACTGGCCGCTGGTGCGGGCGAACGCGAGCCGGCGGGCCGTCGAGGCCTTCGCCGGGTCGAGCGGCTCGACGTCGGCGAGCCGCGCGAGGACGCGGCTGTCGTCGGCGGCGGCCCCGGTCACCCGGAACCGCATGACCTGCGCCGTCGGGCCGCTGCCGAGCCCGTTGCGCAGCTCGACCGTGGTGCCGGCGGCCAACCCGCCGAAGTCGATCACCACGTCGTAACGCTCGGCGGGGGACACCGGGAGCGCGGTGTGCGCCACCGGCTCGGCCAGCAGCCCGCAGTCGCTGCCAACCTGGACGATCGGCGCGACCGGCGGGTCCAGCTCGAACCTGAACTGCCGCGCGTTGGACGCGTTGAGGATGCGGAACCGGTAGCGCCTCGCCGTCACGTCGAGCTCGGGCCACGGCGCCCCGTTGACCAGCACGACGTCGCCGAGCACCCCACCCGCGTACGGCTCCTCGACCCCGGCGACGCTGCTCAGCGTGCGGTCGAGCGACGGGTAGGCCAGCGAGCCGTCGGCGCCGAACGCGCGATCGCACACCAGCAACGGGATGTCGTGCTCGCCGGTCGGGAGCCCGAGGGCGTCCTCGGCGGGGTCGTGGATCAGGTAGGAGCCGAAGAGCCCGCGCCACACCTGCGGGCCGGTGAAGTCCATCCGGTGGTCGTGGTACCAGAGCGACGCCGCCTGCTGCCGGTTCGGGTAGCGGTACTCGCGGGTGCCGACGGCAACGTCGCCCGCCGGATGGGTGTGCTGGCCGGTCCAGCCCTCGGGGACGAGGAAGTCGGTGGGGAACCCGTCGGAGTCGGCCGGGGTCGCGCCGCCGTGCAGGTGCAGGACGGTCGGCACCGGCAGCTCGGTGTGCAGCCGCAGCAGCACCGTCCGATCGCGCTCGGCGACGATCGTCGGGCCCGGGAACGACCCGTCGTACCCCCACACCGGGGTCGGGACGCCGGGCAGTATCTCCGCGACACCCGGGCGGGCGGTGATGTCGTAGACGTCGGTCCCCGCGTTCCGGCTGGTCGGCTGCGCGCGCGGCAGGATCGGCAGCGGCACCCCGAACGGGGCGGGCAGCGGCACCGCGCTGGTGAGCAGCGCCGCCCCCGGCGTCGTCTCCGGGAGCAGGCTGCAGCCGCTCAGCGCGAGACCGGTGGCTGCCACGCCGATGCCGAGCCCGGTCGTCCGGATCAGCTGGCGACGGGTCAGCGTCGAGGTGGAGGCCATGATCGCCGGCTCACTTCTGCCAGACCGTCGCGAGCATCGACGCGTAGCCGCCGAACAGCGCGACACCGAGCGGGATGTGCACGGCCATCAGCCCGCCGCCGCCGACGAACAGCTGGACGACGATCGCGACGAACAGCCCGGCGCTGATCGCCGCGGCCCGTGCCGGCACGCTGCCGCGCCGCCACGCGATGATCGCGATGACGAGCTGCACCAGCGAGATCAGCACCACGATCAGGCCGCCGAGGCCGTGTGCCGCGTCGGCGCCCGCGGTGCCGGCGAGGATCTGTCCTGCGAGCAGCGCCTGCGCGAGCACGCCGAGCGCGCCGATGGTGACCACGACCCGCAAGGTCGTGCTCAGCGCGCCGGCGGGGCGGGTGGTGGGAGCAACCGACGGAGATGTCATGCCGATGATGTTCGTGCCGCGGGGCCCTCGTGCGCGTCGTGCGCAGGGCGGCTGCTGACCTGCGGCGGCTGCGGCAGCGGACCCGACGGGCGTACGTCCTGGGCGGTACCGCGGGGTGCGCCTGTGGGATGACGCGGCCGTCCCCGCGCTGGCCTACGGTGGCGCGGTGAGCTCCCGGCCGTCCTCGTCGAAGGCGCGCCCCGCCTGGTGGGGTGGCGTCTTCCAGACCATCGTCCTGCCGCTGCTGCTCGCGCTCTTCGCCTTCGTCGGCACGTACTGGGCGGGGATGCACCAGCCCGACGCGCGGCCGCTCGACTGGTTCGCGTACGCGTTGGTGCTGGCCGGTCCGGTGCTGCTGGTCTTCCGGCGCGCCAACCCGCCGGCGGTGTTCGCCGGCATCACGGTGCTGATCATCGCGTACGTCGTGCTCGCCTACCCGTACGGGCCGATGTTCTTCGCCGGGCTCGTCGCGCTGTTCTCCGCGGTCGCCGCCGGGTACCGGCTGGCGCCGTTCGTGACGGTCGGGGTGGTGTTCGGTTGGCTCGCGTTGATGCAGCTGATCCGCTTCGACTTCGAGATCGGGGTCTTCAGCGGCCTCGCGACCTGGCTCTCGGTGACGGCGGTCGTCATCGCGGCCGCGGAGCTGTGGAGGGCACGGCGGGAACGGCAGGCGCAAGCCCGTGCGGCGCTCGCCGAGACCGAGCGCAGGCGGGGGAGCGAGGAGCGGCTGCGGATCGCGCAGGAGCTGCACGACGTGCTCGGCCACCACGTCTCGCTGATCAACGTGCAGGCCGGTGTTGCGCTCTACCTCATGGACGACGACCCCGAGCAGGCCCGCACCGCGCTCACCGCGATCAAGCAGTCGAGCAAGGACCTGCTCCGCGAGATGCGCTCGACGCTGGGCGTGCTCCGCGGCGTCGACGAGGCGCCGCGGCACGACCCCGTCCCGGGGCTCGACCAGCTCGACCGGCTGGTGGCCGACACCAGCGGTGCCGGGCTGCCGGTCGAGCTGGACGTGCGCGGCACGCCGCGGCAGCTGCCCCCGACCGTCGACCTCGCGGCGTACCGGATCATCCAGGAGTCGCTGACCAACGCCCGTCGCCACGCCGGCACCGCCACCGCCACGGTCGTGCTGGAGTACGCCGACGACGGGCTCACCGTGCACGTTGAGGACGACGGGCAGGGCGCGGCCGCCGCGCCACCGGCCCCCGGCGGCGGCAACGGCCTGCCGGGGATGCGTGCGCGCGCCACGGCACTCGGTGGCACGATCACCAGCGGTCCCCGTGACGAGGGCGGGTTCGCCGTCCACGCCCACCTGCCGACGACCGGAGCGAGTTCATGATCGGTGTTCTGCTCGCAGACGACCAGGCGTTGGTGCGCGCGGGCTTCCGCGCGCTGCTGCGCCCGCAGACCGACATGCAGGTCGTCGCGGAGGCGGAGGACGGCGCCGAGGCGGTCAAGCTCGCCCGCGAGACGAAGCCCGACGTCGTGCTGATGGACATCCGCATGCCGGGCCTCGACGGGCTCGCCGCCACCAAGGAGATCGCGGCCGACCCGCAGCTCGCGGGCGTGCGCGTGATCGTGCTGACGACGTTCGCCGAGGACTCCTACGTCTTCGACGCCGTGCGGTACGGCGCGAGCGGGTTCCTGGTGAAGGACATCGAGCCGGCCGAGCTGGTGCACGCGATCCGCGTGGTGCACCGCGGCGACGCGTTGCTCGCGCCCGCCGTCACCCGCACGTTGATCGAGGAGTTCGCGGTCCGCTCGCGCAACGTCAAGCCCGACCGCCGGCTCGCCGCGATGATCGCCTCGCTGACCGACCGCGAGCGTGAGGTCGTCACGCACGTCGCGGCCGGCAAGTCGAACGACGAGATCGCGACGGAGCTGTTCGTCAGCCCCGCGACGGCGAAGACGCACGTCAGCCGCGCGATGATCAAGCTCGCCGTGCGCGACCGCGCCCAGCTCGTGGTGCTGGCCTACGAGAGCGGCCTCGTCCGCCCCGGCTGGGCCAACTGACCGAACGCGGCACCCGCCCACCGAAACGCAGCACACACCCACTGAAACGTGGAACTCGCGCGCGCAAACGCGGGACTCGCCGACCGAAACGTGGGACTCGCCCGCAACCCGCGAGTCCCACGTTTCGGCGGGCGAGTTCCCCATCTCGGCGCGCGAGTCCCGCGTATCGGCGGGTGAGTTGCACGTTTCGAACCCTGAGGAAATTTCCGGGGTCCGGTACTCCTCCTGCGGTACGGGCGGTGTCGACGCCGGGCGGACGACGGGGCGGGCGCGCGACGGCAGTGTGATCGGCATGCTTCTCAACCCCGCTGCCCCGACCACGTCCACACCGGGCCTGACCAGCGGCCGCTGGGCCGTGCGGGCCGCGGGCTCGCGGCTGCTGCTGGAGACGAAGGCATGTGGGTTCGTCGGCGTGCAAGGCCGGTTCACCTCCGTCGCCGGGCACGTCGACGTCGCCGCCGACCCGCAGGCCAGCTCGATCCGCATCTCCGTCGCGACGGCCTCGCTGACCAGCGGCAACGCCCGCCGCGACGCGCTGCTGGACGCCGCCGGCCTGATCGACCCCGAGGCGGGGCCGTACCTGCGGTTCCGCTCGGTCGCGCTGCGCTGCTTCCCGTCGGGCTGGGAGGTCGACGGGCTGCTCGGGACGGCCCGCGGCGCCCTGCCGCTGCGACTCGCGCTGGCCGAGCCGGTCGCGACGGAGCACGGGGTGCGGTTGCGGGCGAGCGGCACGATCGCCCGCTCCACGATCGACGCGCTGATCGCCCGTCCCGGCGCGGCCCGCCTGCTGGGTCCGAGCGCAACGCTCGACCTCACCGTCGAGCTGACCTCGCCGTCATGACCGGCACCCGCATCGACATCGCGGTGTTCGACGGCTTCGACGAGCTGGACGTCGTGGGGCCGTGGGAGGTGCTGCGCACCGCCGCGACGCTCGGCGCGCCGCTGCACGTGCGGCTCGCCGGCATCCCCGGTGCCGCGCCCGCGCGCGGCCTGCTCGGGCTGGAGATCGGCGTCGACGGCGATCTCGACCCGGCGGCCGACGTGCTGGTGGTGCCCGGCACCGGCTGCCCGCCGCCGCCGGTCCTCGGTGCGCGCGCCGAGCTGGCGGCGCTGGTCGGGGTGGCGGCGCGGCGGGGGAGCGTCGTGGCGTCGGTGTGCACGGGCGCCTTCGTGCTCGCCGCGGCCGGCCTTCTGCGCGACCGGCCCGCGACCACGCACTGGGACGTCCTGCGCGTGCTGGGCGAGCGGGGCGTCGAGACGGTCGACGCGCGGGTCGTCGACACCGGTCCCGTGATCACCAGCGGGGGTGTGACCAGCGGCCTCGACCTCGGCCTGCACCTGGTGAAGCGGTTCGCCGGCGAGGAGCTCGCCTACCTGACCGCCTGCCGGCTCGAGTACGAGGCCGCCAGCGCATAGGCGTCGACCTGGTCGCCGGTCAGCGGGGTGCCCAGCAGCATGTGGTGGTGGAAGAGCGGCGCCGTCGCGGCGATGAGCACCGGCATCGGCGCCGTGCCCGCCGCGAGCTCACCACGCCCGACGGCCCGCTCGACGACCACGGCGCAGCGGGCGTACCGGTCGGCCCAGAACGCCCGCAGCGCCCCCGCGGCCTGCTCCGACCGGAACGATGCCGCGATCACCGCACCCGCGACGGACGGCTCCTCGACCAGCGCGGCATGCACCTGCCGGTTGAGCTCGACGAGGTCGCCGGCGAGCGACCCGGTGTCCGGCGGCTCCCACCCGTCGCCGCCGGAGGCGTCGAGCGCGTCGGCCAGCAACCCGCCGACGTCGGTCCAGCGGCGGTAGATGGTCGTGCGGTGCACGCCCGAGCGGGCAGCGACGGCATCGACGGTCAGGACGTCGAAGCCGTGCTCGGCCAGCTCGCCGAGCACGGCGGCGCGCACCGCCTCCCTGACCCGCGCCGAGCGCCCGCCCGGTCGGCGCGCCTGCGCAGCCGTCACGTCCCCGCCTCCCAGTAGCGGCCGACCCCGATGTCGCGCAGCAGCCGCTCGTCGTGGCTCGCGACGATCAGCGCGCCACGGTAGCCCGCGAGCGCGTCCACCAGCTGCTCGACGCTCGCCAGGTCGAGGTTGTTGGTCGGCTCGTCGAGCAGGAGCAGCTGGGGCGCGGGGTCGGCGAGCAGCAGGCTCGCGAGGCACACCCGGAACCGCTCGCCGCCCGACAGCGTCGCCGCCGGCCGGCCGACCTGGTCGCCGCGCACGAGGAACCGCGCGAGCCCCGCCCTGACCTGCTGCGGGGTCGCCGACGGCGCCGCATCCCGCACGATGTCGAGCACGCGCCGCGAGCCGTCGAGCTCGAGCCGTTGCGGCAGGTACCCGACGGGCACCGCGGCCGCCGCGACAGCGGCCCGCAGCAGCGTCGTCTTGCCGGATCCGTTGCGCCCCACCAGCCCGATCCTCTCCGGGCCGCGCACGATCCGCCCGCCCAGCTCCAGCACGGTCCGCCCGGCCGGCACGGCGGTCGCCGGGAGGTCCACGCGGATCCGGTGGTCGTCGCGGACCTGGGACTCCGCCGACCGCAGCGTCTCGCGGGCGTCCGCGAGCTTCTCCGCTTGCATGATCCGGTGCTTGCCGGCGGACACCTGCGCCTCGCGGGCCCGCGCGTTCATGACGATCTTCGGTTTGCGCTTGTTGACGTAGTCGGTGTGCGCGTACCGCTCCCTCCTCGCGAGCTTGGTCTGCGCCTCGACCACCTGGCGCTGCTCGCGGCGCACGTCGGACTCGGCGACCCGCACCATGCGCTGCGCGGCCTCCTGCTCGGCCCGCAGCGCCGCCTCGTACGCCGAGAAGGTCCCGGTGAACGTGCGCACGGTGCCGTCGCGCAGCTCGGCGATCCGGTCGACGTGTTCCAGCAGCTCACGGTCGTGGCTGACGACCACGAGCACGCCTGGCCACTCGTCGACGGCGGCGTGGAGGCGCTGCCGCGCCGGCGCGTCGAGATTGTTGGTGGGCTCGTCGAGCAGCGTGATCGCCGGCGGGTCGAGCAGCAGCGCCGCCAGCCCGGTGAGCACGGCCTCGCCCCCGGAGAGGGTGCCGACGGTGCGGTCGAGCTCGGCCGGCAGCCCGAGCCGTTCGAGCTGGGCGGCCGCGCGTTCCTCGACCAGCCAGTCGTCGCCGACCTCGTCGATCGCGGAGACGTCCCCGGCCTCGACTGCCGCGATCGCGCGCCGTTTGGCGGTGATCCCGAGGAGATCGGAGACGGTGGCGCCGGTGCGCAACGGCAGCGTCTGCGCGAGGTAGCCGACCTCGCCCGCGGTGACGACCGTGCCGGACGTGGGCGTCAGCAGGCCGGCGACCAGCCGCAGCAAGGTCGACTTCCCGGTGCCGTTGTCGCCGACCAGCCCGGTGCGGCCGGTGTCGAAGGTGACGTCGAGCCCGTTGATGACGGGGGCGCCGTCGGGCCAGGCGAACGAGAGCGCGCGGCAGACGACGGCGGGTGTGGTGCGTGACATGGGAATGCTCAGCTTCCGGTGCGGAGGGATGGTGGCCGCCGGTTGGATCAGCTGAACATGAGCACGGGAGGACGATAACAAGCGCCGCGCCTTAATGCAACATGTGTCGCATCAAGACAGGCCGTCGGTGAAGTCGTCGTCCTTCGTCTCCTTGAGCAGAGCCACGCACACCACGCACACGAGGGCGATCCCGATCAGGTACAGCGACACCGCGGCCGTCGACCCGGTGCGGGCCAGCAGGTCGGTCGCGACGATCGGGCTGATCCCGCCGCCGACGATCCCGCTGGCGCTGTAGGCGAACGAGGCGCCGGAGTAGCGGAACCGCACGCGGAAGAGCTCGGGCAGGAACGCGCCCATCGGGCCGTAGAGCATGGCGAAGCACAGCAGCGCGCCGGTCATGCCGAGCGCGATCAGCGCCGGGTTGGCCGTGTCGATCAGCCAGAACATCGGGAACGCCCAGATCGCGGCGAGCACACCCGACGCCATGCAGAGCCGCTTGCGCCCGATGACGTCCGAGCGCACCGCGAAGAGCAGCGTCGCCGCGCCCATCACCGCGACGGCGACCATCGCGGCGAGCAGCAGCGTGGTGCGGTCGACGTTCAGCTGCCGCGTGCCGTAGGAGAGCGCGAAGACGGTGACCGTGTAGAAGAGCGTGTGCGCGAGCACGAACGAGAGCGTCGCGAGCACCAGCACCCGCGGCTGCTGCCGCACGAGGTCCAGGAACGGCACCCGGACCTGCTCCTTCGACGCCAGCGCGGCCTGGAAGACCGGGGTCTCGGCGATCCGCATCCGGATGTAGTAACCGACCACGAGCAGCACGGCCGATGCGATGAAGGGGATCCGCCAGCCGACCGTCCGGAAGGTCTCGTCGGACATCGTCGCGTCGAGCAGCAGGAACAGGCCGTTGCCCAGCACGAACCCGACAGCGGGCCCGAGCTGCGGGAACGCCGAGTAGAGCCCGCGCTTGCCGGGCGGGGCGTACTCGGTGGCGAGCAGCACGGCACCGCCCCACTCGCCGCCCAGCCCGATGCCCTGCACGAAGCGGGCGATCACGAGCAGCGCGGGCGCCCACTCGCCGATGCTGGCGTAGGACGGGATGAACCCGACGGCGACCGTCGCGACCCCCATCACCAGCAGTGAGACGACGAGCATGCGCTTGCGGCCGATGCGGTCGCCGAAGTGCCCGAAGAGCACCGCGCCGACCGGACGCGCGACGAACCCGACGGCGAACGTGCCGAGCGAGAGCAGCGTCCCGGCGAGCGGGGAGAAGTCCGGGAAGAACACCGCGTTGAAGACCAGCGCCGCGGCGGTTCCGTAGATGTAGAAGTCGTAGAACTCGATCGCCGTGCCGATGAAGCTCGCGACGGCGATGCGTCTGCGGGTGGGCGGGGGAGCAGCCTGCTGCGCCATTCGTAGGAAGTTGCACTCCGCTGACCGGCGGTGTCAAGCGTGCACCGGGCGGGTGATCGGATGACACCCGGGAGGGTGAGCTTCTGCGTGTCGCGAGCGGATCCCGGGTAGGCCGGGTCCAAGCCGCGGTGATCGCCATCACGGTTTTCGGTCCCAGGGGTTCAGTCCAGGAAGGACGATACAGTGTTGGAGAACATCCAGAGAGCGCTGGCCGATGCGGTCGGGCTCGTTGCCGCGTTCGTGCCCATGCTGTTGCTGTTCCTGGTGATCATGTTGATCGGCTGGCTGGTCGCGAAGGCGCTCCGCAAGATCGTCAACACCGTGCTGGAGAAGGTCGGGTTCGACCGGCTCGTCGAGCGCGGCGGCATCGGCAGGGCGCTCGCGCGCTCGTCGACCGACGCGAGCGGCCTGATCGCGTCGCTCGTCTACTACGCGGTGCTGTTGATCACCTTGCAGATCGCGTTCGGCGTGTTCGGCACCAACCCGGTCAGCGTGCTGCTCGCCGACATCGTGGCGTTCCTGCCGAGGCTCGTCGTGGCCATCGTCATCGTGGTCATCGCGGCCGCCATCGCCACCGCCGTCAAGGACCTGATCATGGGTGCGACCGGTGCGCTGTCCTACGGCAAGATCGTCGCCAACATCGCGTCGATCTTCATCATCGCGCTCGGTGTGATCGCGGCGCTGAGCCAGATCGGCATCGCGATCGCCGTCACGATGCCCGTGCTGGTCGCGGTGCTCGCGACGGTCGGCGGCATCCTCGTCGTCGGTGTCGGCGGCGGGCTGATCGGCCCGATGCGCCAGCGCTGGGAGCGGGTGCTGACCAAGGCGGAGCAGGAAGCGCCTTCCGCGATGGCCGCCGCACGCACCGACCGGATCCCGGCACAAGGTGAAGCGGTTGCGGCCGAGCGCATGACGCCGGGCCAGCGCACCGCCGAGCAGCGTGCCGCCGCCGAGCGCATGGCCGCCGAGGAGCGCGCCGAGAACGGGACGGGAGCGTTCGCTCAGAGCGACCCCCGCGCCTGAGCACACGGGCGGGCCGATCCGGCCGGGCTCGGCCCGCCACAGCCGGGTGGCTCCACTTCGGTGGAGCCACCCGGCTGCCTGTGTGCGTCGGGATATACGTGCGTTCCGCACGCGAGGGCAGGAAAGCCACTTTCCTGCCCTCACAGAGGCTGTTGCGTTTTGGTCGGGTGGGGTTGGGATGATCTTGGTGTGGCGAAGGGGTTCCGGCGGGTT